>NZ_JACJOF010000030.1 GCF_014695395.1 Nodosilinea sp. FACHB-131 | reverse complement strand
GGGTAGTCGAACGAACTTTCGGGTGGCTGATGGGATGCCGACGCTTGGTACGAGACTATGAACGCCTGCCCGAAAACTCGGAAGCCCTCATTTATCTCGCCATGATCCGTATTATGGTCAGGCGGTTAGCATGATTTTTGACCCCGTCCGACTTCTCAAACACCCTCTAAGGTTTTTTAGGGATTATACGGTCTAGGTCGGAGCCTCTTAGCCTCTCCTTAACCCCAAAGGGTGTCTGGGCCTGCAATAGTTAGGATGTCCACGCTTGCTAGCCGGTAGCGCGATTCTGGTGCCCTCATGTTAAACACCCAAGCTCTAACCTCTACAGATGTAGCCCTGAGGGCCGAAAATCTCAATGTCTACTATGGCTCTACCTTAGCCGTGCGCAACGTAGACCTACACATTCCTCGGAATGAGATTATCGCCTTTATCGGCCCCTCTGGCTGTGGGAAGAGCACCGTTCTGCGCTGCTTCAACCGCATGAACGATCTAATTGCGTCATGCCGGGTAGAGGGCAAGATCACCTTCCACGGCAGCGATATCTATGCCAAGCAGGTAGATGCAGTAGAACTCCGCCGCAGAATTGGCATGGTGTTTCAAAAACCCAACCCTTTCCCTAAGTCAATTTACGAAAACGTTGCCTGGGGCGCTCGTATCAATGGCTACCAGGGTGACATGGATGAGCTAGTGGAAACGTCTCTGCGCAAGGCCGCCGTGTGGGATGAAGTGAAGGATAAGCTGAAGCAGAGTGGTCTGTCTCTGTCAGGAGGACAGCAGCAGCGCCTCTGCATCGCCCGCACCATCGCCATTCAGCCTGACGTGATTTTGATGGATGAACCCTGCTCGGCCCTTGACCCGATCTCGACCATCAAGATTGAGGAAACCATGCAGCAGCTCAAGCAAGACTACACAATTATCGTGGTCACCCATAACATGCAGCAGGCCTCGCGGGTGTCTGACCGTACGGCCTTTTATAACGCCGAGGCAACGGATAAGGGGGGCAAGGTCGGCTATCTGGTGGAGTACGACTATACCGAAGTCATGTTTAACAGCCCCCGCGAGCAGTTTACCCGCGACTACGTATCGGGTCGTTTCGGCTAGGTCCGTCCCCAATAACGCTTGGTTGTGAACCGTGTGGTTGATCTAGATCAACCACACGGTTCATTACTTTAATGGCTTGGGTGGATTGTGATGAGACCATTCCCTTAATACCCGAAAGCTATAACGTTTACAGGCCGTACAACCAGGCAATTAGGAGTGGCGTGATCACGGTCAAAATTAGGTTGAGGGGCAAACCGACTCGGGTAAAGTCAAAAAACTTATACCCCCCTGGGCCATACACCATCGTGTTGGTCTGGTAACCGATGGGCGTGATGTAGCTGTTAGAGGCCGCAAAGGTGACGGTGAAAATAAAGGCTATGGGGTTAAGCCCTAGGCTGGTGGCTACCCCCGCTGCAATCGGAATCATTAGAATGACGGCAGCGTTATTTGAGAGCAGCTCGGTTAAAAGGTTAGTTACCAGGTAGAAAATTATCAGCAGGACAATGCCCGATGCTCCGCCACCAATGGCGGCTAGCTGCTGGGCCAGCCAGTCGGTAGTACCAGAATTTTCCATAGCGGTACCGAGGGGAATCAACCCAGCCAGCAAAAAAATCACGTCCCACCGCACTGAGCCATAGATTTCTCCTGGTTTCAGACAGCCTGTAATCACCATTGCCATCACTCCTATCAGAGCGGTGACAAGAATAGGAGCCCAGTTTAGAGCGGCGACCACAATCACTCCTAGGATGATGGCGATCGCGATCCAGGCCTTGTCAACCCGCAGCCCCTCAGCCTCCCGCTGCTCTAAGACCAGGAGCTCTCGGGTGGTTTGCAAGCCGGTAAAGCTGCTCTGAGGGCCCTGCACCAGCAGCAAGTCACCAAAGCGCAGGGGAACTTTACCCATGCGATCGCGCACCAGGTCTTCGCCTCGCCGGATAGCCAAGACTGTGGCGTTGTAGCGTTGGCGAAAGCGCATTTCCTTGAGGGTAGAGCCAACCAAGCGAGAATTTGACAGAATTAACACCTCAGCGATGTGATCTTCGCCAGCATCTAGCTGATCCTCAACGGGTTGTTGGCCAAATTTGACCTCGGGCAAAATGTCTAGCCCACGCTGATCTTTGAGGCTAAGCAGTTCATCTCGGCCGCCTCGAATCAGCAGTACATCGCCCGCTTGCAGCACCTTGTCGGCTAGGGGTTGGGCAAAATGGCTACCATCGCGAATGATTTCTAGCACGTCTACGTCGAACTTTCGCTGAATCTCGCTCGCTTTTAGGGTTTGGCCAATTAGGGTTGAGCGCGGGGTGATGACTACCTCACTCATATAGTCCTTTAAATCGTAGTTTGCCAAGTTAGGGGACAACGATTTGCGATCGGGCAAGAGCCTGGGTGCAAACAGAGTCAAGTAAGCCAAGCCCACAACAAAGGTGATTACCCCTACGGCGGTGAACTGAAACAGCCCAAATTCTCCATACCCGAGGTCTTTAGACACCCCGCTGGCCAGAATGTTAGTCGATGTACCGATCACCGTAATCATGCCGCCTAGCACTGTGACGTAGGACAGCGGAATCAGCAGTTTTGAGGGCGAAACATTCTGTTTCTTGCACCACTCTTCTACAATTGGCAGAAAAACGGCCACTACGGCGGTGTTGTTGATAAAGGCCGTAATAGGCCCCACTAGCAGACCCATCACAAAAATTTGCCGGGAAGGAGACTTGCCGCCCCATTTCATCAACCAGTCTCGCACGATCTGAATTACACCAGTTTTAGCGACGCCAGCGCTCAGAATGAACATGAGCATGACGGTAATAGTGGCTGCGTTGCCAAACCCGGCGATGCCTTCCTCGGGCGTAACTAGCCCTAAAAGAATTAATACAGTGGCGATCGCCAGGGCAGTCAAATCTACCGGTAGCCACTCTGCCACAAAAGCGATCAGAGAGCAGATCAGCACCACCAACATCAGAAAAATAGGACTTTGAATAAAGCTCATATCCATTTGAAGCCTGAACTGAGCTTAAGTTTTGCACACCGCATGCTTTAAACGGTCGGGGTTCACCTGGAGCCCATCTAGCTTTTTTCTGGTTTCACGCTGAAGCATGTACCTGCTGTGTAGAAGCCCAATGCGCCCACTGGACACAGGACTTCAAGAAATATTTCGGCAACGGTTATCGAACAGTTGATCGCCGTCTTTTAATAATTGACCTGAACTGATCTCTTTGTCTGGTCTGGTCTAGCGGACAGCGAGAATATTTTCTCAAGCTCACGTACCGAATTAGGCGCGACCTGATCTGGCCATACAATGAAGTTCTAAGGTAGTACTATCCTCTGAAGATTTTTCTTAAAAGCCTATGACTAGCCCCGATGTTTCGCCCTCGGCTCCGGGCTCGGCGGCCGTCCCCAAGCCCAACCTAGGCCTTTTGACCATGCTGCGCTTAGGGGTGTTCAACATGGGTTTGGGCATTATGTCGCTGCTCACCCTAGGGGTGCTCAACCGGGTGATGATTGAAGAATTGCGAGTCCCGGCACTGGTGGCAGCGGGGGCGATCGCAGTGCACCAGTTTATGGCTCCCGCTCGGGTGTGGTTTGGCCAGATGTCTGACTCTAGACCAATTTTTGGCCATCACCGCAGTGGTTATATCTGGCTGGGCATTGTGACGGTGGCAGTGACGGCTTTTTGCGCGCTGCAGGTAGTGTGGCAAATTGGCAGCCGCATTGCCGAGACCGGCTGGGGGCCAGCGGTGTACCCCTGGGTGGGGCTGCTGGGGCTACTATTTGCGGTCTATGGCCTAGCGTTGAGTGCCACCTCGACCCCATTTACGGCGCTGCTGGTGGATGTATCAGATGAAGACTCGCGATCGCGCCTGGTAGGCATCGGCTGGGCCATGCTGATGGTCGGCATTATCGCCGGGGTGATCATTACATCCATTGTGCTGAAGCCAATTGAGCTAAATGCCCCCTTTGATCAGGTGCGCAGCGCGGTGAATCGACTGTTTGTGATTGCCCCGGCAGTGGTATGCGTGCTGGCGGTGCTGAGCACCTACGGCATTGAGCGCAAGTATTCGCGGCTGACCCAGCGCTCGTCGCTGCGCGATCGCGAAGACAGCCTCACCCTCGGTCGGGCGCTCAAGATTCTCACTGCGAGCCGCCAGACGGGGCTGTTTTTCACCTTTTTGCTGGTGCTTAGCCTCAGCCTATTTATGCAGGATGCGGTGTTAGAACCCTACGGTGGCGAGGTCTTTGGCATGACCATTGCCGAAACTACCCAGCTCAACGCCGCCTTTGGCATGGGCACGCTGCTGAGCATTATTATCACCGGCTGGTTGGTGGTGCCCCGTCTGGGCAAAAAGCGTACGGTGGTGCTGGGCTGTAGCTGGGCGGCGGTGTGTCTGGTAGGCATTACCCTATCAGGGCTGACAGGCAACCCGGCGATTTTACTGACGGCGGTGTTTCTGTTTGGCACGGCCTCTGGCATTCTCACCCTGGGGGCGATCGTGCTGATGCTCGACTTAACCGTAGCGGAGACGGCAGGCACCTTCATTGGGGCCTGGGGGTTGGCCCAGGCGATCGCCCGAGGCAGCGCCACAGTCCTCGGCGGCGGCGTGCTCGATCTGGGTCGCGCCATCTTGAGAAACTTTAACGGAGCGGGGGAAGTGGGTCAGCCCCAGGCGTTTTTGGCCTATGGGCTGGTGTTTACCCTGCAAGCGATCGGGATGATGATTGCGATTTGGCTGCTTAGCCGGGTAAATATTCAAGAATTTCAGGCCAATGCCAAGGCAGCAATTACTGCTGCCATCGCAAACGATATGGATTGAGCATGTCACAAATTTTTTGGGACGAGGTGCTGACTTTTGCCGAGGCGACCACCAAAACCGTGGGGCAAAAGCTGCTCGACGACTTTGGTCAAGTGCAGGCCGATCTGAAGGCCGATGGCAGTTTGGTGACCAGGTGCGATCGCTGGGCCGACGACACCCTACGTGCCGCCATAGCAGCCAAATTCCCCGACCACGGCGTGCTCAGCGAAGAGGTGGAACACATCTTCCCCGCCACCGACTGGTGCTGGATTATTGACCCGATCGATGGCACTACCAACTTCACGCGCGGCATTCCGGTGTGGGGCATTTCCCTGGGGTTGCTATATCGGGGCACTCCAGTCTTTGGATATGTAGCGATGCCGCCTTTGAACCAATCCTTCTACGGCTACTGGCCGGCAGACAGTGGTCTAGACATGCCTAGCGGAGCCTTCTGCAACGGGCGCCCTATCCGCAGCAGCGAGGCGACTCCCGACAAAACTCAGTTCTTTAGCCTCTGCGCCCGCAGCACCGCCGTATTGGAGAAACCCTTTCCCTGCAAGATTCGCATGCTGGGGTCAGCAGCCTACAACCTGCTGATTGTCGGAGCTGGCTGGGCGGTTGGCGCGGTAGAAGCGACACCCAAAATCTGGGACATTGCAGCGGTGTGGGCGATCGCCCAAGCCGCCGGAGCCACTTGGGTGCCGCTAGATAACGTGGAACCTTTTCCGCTGGAAATCGGCAAAGACTACAGCACCCGGCCCTACCCCACGCTGGCCACAGCCCAGTCTCCCTGGGTAGAGGCCTTCCGGCCGTTGGTACAGCAAGTGGCCAATTGATAGGCGGCATGACCACTTTAGGACATACAGGGAAGTCCAGAATCACAGAGACTTGGCTGCGGCAGGGTGCACAAACTGCTTGCGGCAGGCCTTGCACAGGTAGCACTGCTTACCCCGCCGCCGACCGTTTTTAGCCAGATCCTGAGAATTACAGTGGGGGCAAATCATTACATTCATTACATGGCCGTGAATTTGATCGCCCATATCGGCAGCCAGGTACGCGGCCAATAGCACTGGAATTTGCTGCATCAGGCGATCGCGCTTTTCTTCATCTGGCTGTCGCAGGGCCGCCAAAATCAACGCATTGCAGCTGTGGACGCAGACCTCCGCCAGGAGATCGCGCCGCTCCGTGGGCAGGTCTGGGTTGCGCTGGTGCAAGATGGCAGAGAGAAAGGCGATCGCCCCTTGGGTCATGCTGTCGTCGATGGTTTGGAAGCGATCGCGCGCTGTGTAAAACTGCACAAACATTACCCGCGACACCGGCTGCTCAAACAGCGCCACCACGCCAGCGATTAGCTGAGTCAGCATCTCCTTCAGCGGCAGCCGCCAAAATTCTTGGGCACTCGCCTGATCCCACATCGCCCGCACTCGCTCCAGGTGGCGTAGTTCCATGGCGTTAAAGATTGCCGTTTTGTCGGGGAAAAACTGGTATAGCGATCCGATCGCCGTGCCCGCTCGCTCCGCAATTTGGTGGGTAGTCGCCGCTTCATACCCCACTTCATCGAAGACCAGGGCAGCGGCCTCTAGAATTTTTTCGACCCGCTGCTGGCCTCGGCGTTGCTTAGGCTGACGACGCAGAAGATTGCTTGACGAATACGAGTCATCTGTCATATTTTTAAAACACGACGAATTTCTCATAATTTTATAGCTATCGGAGGCTTCTATGCAGTCCATGCTTCCCGGTGCGCCCTGGCTTGTGGCGCACAAGTCTATGCTGGCCACTGACCAGCCCCGCAAAATTTCCCTCTACGGTAATGACTACGTCATGTGGAAAGATGGCGCCGGCGAGGTTCATGCCCTGCCCAACGCCTGCCCTCATATGGGGGCGATGCTGTCAGAAGGCTGGTGCGAAGGGGCGAGTGACGGCAGCAGTCGAGTCGTCTGTCCCTTCCACGCCCTAGGGTTTGATCGTCGGGGTTGCACCGTACTGCCGGGTTCTGATCGGCAAACTCTACCCCAGTTAGAACCTTTGGAGTTGATTATTCAAGGCGATTTTGTTTGGTCCTATGGGGGCTACGAGCCCAAGATACCGATTCCAGGGGTGCTGAATGCGATCGCAGCCGAGTACACCTTTATCGGCCACACTGCTGACTGCGCTGTAGAAACCGACCTGCTGACCATGCTGCTCGCTATGCATGACTACAACCACCAAAACGGCACCCACCGCGATCTGTTTCGCATTGCCGAGGTGCGGTTCCACCAGTTCGTCGATCGGGGGCACGAATCTCATGCCTACTACGACATGCCCACCGCACCCTACGCCCTAGTGGAAAAACTGCGTCGTCCAGATTTGTTTTTGCTGCCCAGCACTATCGAGGCCCATCTCGAAAATCACTTTCCATCTCTGATCATTTTTCACGGAGAGTCACCTCTGGGCAAACTGGTACAGTGCCATCTATTTGTGCCCGAGGCCGAAAACCGCACCCGCACCTATATTCTGCTGTTTGGCTTGGCTAAGCATCCCGTTTTCAAGCTGATGGGACGCGCCTATCTCAACTTCGGCCAGGTGGTAGTTGATCAAGATGCGGCTATTTTGGGCAAGATTTACCCCAACGTGCCGCAAAAAATTAGGCTTAACAACGAGGTGGGCATGGATTGGGTGCGCCGCAACTTTGCCAGCTTTCCAGCTGTGGTTGAGCCTACGTTTTCTAAATAAACCTGCCTCTAAATCGATCTACTGCTCTGGCACCAGTTCCGAATTCACCTCGTTGATGGGGCGGCGGCGCAGCTCTTCCGACTCGGTGCGGGGCAGTAGGTCAAAGACCTCTCGCATGACATCGTCGATCGCCTCGTAGGGGACAATGCCAATTTCGTTAAACACCAGCTCTCCTTGGGCATTGAACACCAGGGTTTGAGGAACCGCATCCTTAAAGTAGTAGCCGGGCTCGTTGGGCTCGTAGGAGGCTTTGACAGGAATTGAATCAGCCATAATCGGCACAAAGTTAGCCACCCGTCCATAGGGGGCTTGCAGCTGGGAAACAACCGACGCAAATTTTTTACAGTCGCTGCTGTCGTCCACGTAGATCACCACTATGGCGGCCTTGCCGTAGCGCAGCGATTGCTCCAGGCTGACCTTGGGCGGCACCAGCGACCCGTTACCGGCATAGAGAGCAAAGATATTGCCGTCGTAATTGTCGTCGGTGAGGCCCGCCAGGGCTGCGGGCTGACCGCCCAGACTCAGCCACAGCACAAGAGCTGCGCAGGCCAAGCCCAGGGCACGACTGAGGCGAGTCATAGCCTTGAGGAAAACGGCTAGGGTAGAAAACGGTGCAGTAAGCCAGCGCAGCATGGCAATATCCTTGGTCTAGGGGCTGAGGCCGAGGCGTAATAGCCCCGAAGCCACAGACTCTATTAGGCCACAGAATGGCGGCGCTTAAAGCTGAGTAGCGCGAAATTCCTCTACTATGGCCCGCATGGCGTCGGCGTTGGCCGTCCAGAGATCGTCAGGAGTCCACACCACCACCTGGTAATATTCTTCGCCTATCTCGATGGTGGTGTGCAGGTAGGCCACGGCCTGCTCGGACACGTTGCCCCGCACTTCGTACTGCACTGCCGGAAAGCTGCTGACGCGCTCGACGCCGGTGCGGGCCTGGTTGGCTAGCACCTGACTAAAGCCGCCCTTGAGAATTTGCAAATAGACGTTGGCCTGCTCCTCGATGTTGCCGGAGCCTACGGCCTCGCGATTTTCGCCTAGCACGACCAAAAACATGTTTTCGTCAAGGTTGTAGGCCTCGAGGTCGGCGTTGTTGTGCAGGGTGCCGGTGGGAGCCGCGCTCCAGCCGTTGGGCAGGCGGATCTGCACGGGCTTCATGCGGCTCACCAACATATCGCCGCGAAACCCGCTATCAACATACTGGTTGCTCATCTCGCCAGTGCCCTCAGGCGATCGCGACAGACCCAGGGTGTTGCACCCCGCTAGCCCCAGCGCCACTAGCCCCGCCACTAGAACGGGCCGCATCCGCTGCCCTGCCCCTGTCACTCCAGCCATAGCTCACCCTTTTGCGGTCGTTGGTTTGGTTTGCCTTAAGGGTATAGCAACACCTCCGCAATGGCCCCATCCTCTCTTATGCTAGGTAGGGGTTTAAGGTGCAAGGTATTGGGTGCAGGGTATAAAGATCTCAGATCGGCCTTGAACCCTAAACCTGAGACCGTTTACCCTTCCCCGTTGCCCCGAATCTAGAGTTAACCCCATGTTACGAGCTGGCATTGTTGGCCTGCCCAACGTTGGCAAATCTACCCTGTTTAACGCCGTGGTGGCCAACGCCAAGGCCCAGGCCGCCAACTTTCCCTTTTGCACGATTGAGCCCAACGTGGGGATTGTGGCGGTGCCCGATGCCCGGCTGCGGGTGCTGGCTGACATCTCTAGCTCAGTCGAGACCGTGCCGGCTCGGGTCGAGTTTGTCGATATTGCGGGCCTGGTGCAGGGGGCCAGCCAGGGCGAGGGGCTGGGCAACCAGTTTTTGGCCAACATTCGCGAGGTGGATGCGATCGTCCACGTGGTGCGCTGCTTTGAGGACGACGACATCATTCACGTCTCCGGTTCGGTTGACCCGGTGCGCGACATTGAGGTGATCAATCTCGAGCTGGCCCTGTCTGATCTAGCCCAGCTTGAGCGTCGGGCTGACCGGGTGCGCAAGCTGGCCCGCGCTGACAAAGAGGCCCAGGCCGAGCTGGTCATCCTAGAAAAAATATTGCCGGTACTCAACGAGGGCAAAGCCGCCCGCCAGGTAGAGCTTGATGCCGAGGCCGAGGCGATCGTCAAGCCCCTGGGGCTGCTCACCCGCAAGCCCGTCATCTATGCCACCAACGTCTCTGAAGAGGATCTGGCCAGCGGCAACGCCTGGGTGGAGCAGGTGCGGGCGGTGGCGGCGGCAGAAAACGCCCAGGTGGTCGTGATCTCGGCCCAGGTGGAGTCAGAACTGGTGGACTTGAACGACGAGGAGCGCAAGGACTTTCTTGAAGCCCTCGGCGTCGAAGAAGGCGGCCTCAAGACCCTGATTCGCGCCACCTACGAACTGCTAGGGCTACGTACCTATTTCACCACCGGCCCAAAGGAAACCCGTGCCTGGACGATCAAGGCGGGCATGGTTGCCCCCCAAGCGGCTGGCGTCATTCACACCGACTTTGAGCGGGGCTTTATTCGCGCCGAGACGGTGGCCTATAACGACTTGGTAGCCGCAGGGTCAATGGCTACGGCCAAAGATAAGGGGCAGGTCCGCAGCGAGGGCAAAGAGTATGTGGTGCAGGAAGGCGATGTGATGCTATTTCGGTTCAACGTGTAGCCAGGTTTTACCGTCCCTCGAAGCCCATAAAAAACCTCGCCGCAATAGTGGTTTGTGGGGGAAAATCTATCTACAATTTGACCCATTGGCAGGGCTGGTTCTCTAGCTCCAGGTTTGTAGGTATATCGCTGTGGCTTTACCGCTTCCACCCTATCTTCAGTTTCGCTCGGCGCTGCATCGGCTTCAGGGGGTTCCTCCCTGGGCGCTGTTGTCTCTGGTGTTAAATGGGCTGCTGTTTATTACGGCAATGGCGATGCTGCGGCAGCTGAGCCAGGCGGGGGATGCGGTGCTGCCCCAGGCCAACGCCTTTGCGGCTGACCCGCACCCTACGGTGGCCCCGTTTGAGCCTGAGTTGGGAACGCGCCACAGCCTCGATTACGAGCAGTGGGTAGCGCTGCTGGCCGCGGAAGCTGAGGCGGCGGTAGCCATAGATGCGCCCAGTCAGACGGTTTTGCTAGGCGATTCACTGACGCTGTGGTTTCCGGCCAACATGCTGCCGGGACGCAGAACCTGGATCAATCAAGCCATTTCAGGGGAAAAATCGACTGGGCTGCGCGATCGCCTCTACCTGCTCGACGACACCTCGCCCGAGGCAGTGTTCATCATGGTGGGCATCAACGACCTGATCTGGGGCGGTTCCGAGGCCGACCTGGTGTACAACGTCCGCAAAATGGTGGACTACCTGCACCAGACTCATCCTCAAACGCGGGTGGTGGTGCAGTCAATTCTGCCCCACGGCGGCGAGATGGCCACCTGGGAAGGGCGCGATCGCCTGGTAGCCGTTCCTCCCGAGCTAATTCGCACGGTAAATGTTCAGCTCAAGGCTGTAGCCGCCGAGACCGGGGCTGAGTTTTTGGATTTGTATCCGCTGTTTGTCAATGGCGACGGCTATCTGCGAGCCGACCTCACCACCGACGGGCTGCACCTCAACCAGGATGGCTATATGGTGTGGCGCACCGCCCTGGCCCTGCTCAACGAGACAGACTTTCAACCCTAGGGTGGGCAACGGTTGGGGTATGCCAAACCTGTTCTTGACCCGCTAGGGTCTGTGGTGAGCGATCGCCCGTCACCGTCAACGGGCAAGCCCCCGGCACCAGGCTAATGGCCAGATCCGCAGCCGCAAAGCTGAGCCGGCGATCGCTGTGGAGAACCTCTACCTGGGCGGAGGTCGCTCCGTGGCTGCGGTGGGGCAAGGAATAGGTGGCCGTGAGCGTATAGGAACCGGCCGGCAGGTCATAAAAGCAGTAGTGGCCGTCGCCGCCGCTCTGGGTTTGGTCGGGTCGAGCCAAAGCCAGCGGCTGCTCCAGGCGATCGAGCAGTCGCTGCGCAGTCGCCAGAGGAGCCAAAGATTGCTGCCAGTCCTCGATCAGATCACTGTAGTGGGATTGAATTTCAGGACGGTGGGCGATCGCAGCGACCAAAAGCGCCATTACGCCTTCGGCAAAGGCCACCGGGGCAGCGGTAATGCGCACCATGGCCTGAGGCATGATGTCACCGGTAGCGGCGTTGGTAATGGTGCCTGCGATCGCAACTCGATAGGGTCGAGCAGCATCGGGCAAAGGCTGGTTGGCTGTCTGGAGGCCGGGCATAGCTATCTTCCAATAGAATTACAGGGGAAAGCCGGCACTGCTGCACAAATCGGAGCGCACCGGCCGTCCTAGAACCAGAACTGCCAAGCATTAGGCAGCCCAAGGCACAACGGTTTTGCCTAGAAATTTTGAGTTGCAGTCTGCTTCAGGTCTGACAAGCTGGCTTGCAGCCAAGCCTGCCCAGGAAAGTCAAAGAATTACAAAAGTAGCTTTAAAGCGCTTGAGCCTGATTGAGCAGGCATCCCTAAAACCAGCGCATTTTTCAATGGCAAAGCAAATTTAATTGAGAGAACAATTGCAAAAAATTTATCGTTAGCGTCAGCATATACTCGCTTGGAGCCAAAGGCTTTTGAGCCCAAACCTATGCTACTGCGATTCGTTGCAGCGTTGAAGTACCGTTAAATTAAATTTGCATCAAGAACGCTTTGAGTTGTGTGCTAAAAGAGCAGTGAGGCCCACCAACAGACCTTGACAGGTGGTTCAACGGTTTAAATTTAGGCACAATAGCCCACTGACACCCGCACTCGGCTCACATTGAGACTAGTTCCAATCGATAGCGATACAGCGCCACGGGCTGATTTTGAGCTTTGAGAAAATCGGGATCCTGGGGCGATAGATACACCGCCGTCACCTGGTCAGCCCCCACGCGATTGGCGAAACTCCCTTCGGAGCCATCCGCCGCTCGGCGATAGGCGGTGGTGGTTTCCACCTCGTTGAAGTAAGGGACCGCAACGCCACCCCGAAACACCTGCTGAAATCGCTCTACGGTGATAAACTCAGCCTCCCCAGGCACTTCCACCGCTCGGGCCGTTACGGTGGACTCAAGCTGACGGTTGCCCGCCAGCAGCGTCACCTGGCGGTTGGGGTTGTCGGGGTCTACCTTGACCGCCTGTACCGCGGCCTCTCCCAAGTAGGCTCGGGCCATACTTAACCCGTTGAAGGCGCGATCGGCCACAGTTTGAGGCGAACCGGCTACAGCGGGGATTAAACGCCGTGCTGCCCCCAGCAGGCCACGCTGCGTCCGGTGCGGCACTGCCACAAACTGCGCTGGGCAGGTCACTGGTACCCCCAGCTGGGTCCGATTGCCCTCAAAGCCAGGGGTCACCAAGTCAGGAGCCATGGGGGCCGCCAGATCGACTAGAGTGCTAGTCAGCTGCCACTTGCCCCGTAGCCAGTCGGGGTAAACCAAGTCACCCTGAGCCGCGGGCAAGGCAGGCTTGGTGCCCCACTGGGGAAAAGCCGCTAGACGTTCGACCAAGCTTTGACCGCCCTTTAGAGGCATTGCTCTCGCTGGTGCCTGACCACTGCACAGTAGCCACACCGTCAGCAGCAGGGTGAGCCAGAACAGGCGGCGACGCAGGAGGGTGAGCAGCGATCGGGGCATAGATGAGCGACCAAGATGACAAGCTAGAACAACCTGAATTCAGATTTAGCATACCTCAGGCGAAGATCTGCTCCATGCCTCCCCTTGGGACAGGACAAGGTTGGGCCACTGGAGCCTACAGCCTGGATAGATTGGCTGATCTTCCTAGCCTCACCTCAGCAGGGCAGATTGAGAACTGTTAAGGTTGCAAAGATCAGAGCTGCCCTAGCTCAGACACCGTTTACCGAGGGCAAGCTTCTGGTTATCCTAAAACATCTAGCCTAGGGTAGATGACACTTCTTTTTTGCTTCAACATTCGCTCCTGCGACCTGAAACGCTGGAGTTGTAGCTAAACCCCAATTATCGTCGCCGTTGAGGATTTTCTTTGGAAACACCCCCCTCTAGTTCTCAATTTTTCAGCTCTCAACTCCCTAATCTACCCGCAGATATAACCGTTGCCGATCTGCTGGAACGCTACGCGGCGGGAGAACGAGACTTTCGCGGCATTCAGCTGATTGGCGCTGACCTAAGCCGACAGAACCTCAGCGGTGCCAATTTTCGTCAGTCTAACTTGCAAAATACAACCTTTGCCGGGGCCACTTTAGTCGGGGCCAACTTCCGCGAGGCTAAGCTCACTGACGTCAATTTTGATCAAGCCACGCTAATTTTAGCCAACTTGATCGGGGCTGACCTGGCCGATGCTCGCCTGGTGGGAGCCGACCTGAGTGAGGCGGGTATGCGGAGCGCCAACTTAGTGCGAGCCGATCTAAACCAGGCGATTTTACGCGAAACCAACCTCAATGAAGCCGTGCTCGATCACGCTACGCTGCACAAGGCCGTGCTGAGCGAGGCTAGCCTCAGCCGGGGCAGAATGCTGGCGGCTGACATGGAAGGCGCTAACTTGGAACACGCCAATATGACCAGTGCGCTCATGAACCGGGCCATACTGCGGGGAGCCATACTGGTGGGGGCGGTGTTTACTGGAGCTACTCTTGAGGGAGCTGATTTTCAAGAAGCTGACATGAGCCGGGCTAAGTTGACGAGCACGAACCTGGTGAATGTCAATTTATCCTATGCCAATTTGCGCGGGGCCAATCTGAGCTGGAGCTCGCTGCGGGGGGCCAATCTGCGGGGGGCAACCCTATATCGCACCCGCCTGAGCTGGTCAAATCTAAGCGGAGCTGACCTTACCGATGCAGTCATGATCAACGCTAAGCTCGACTACACCAACTTGCGGCGTACCGATGTGCACGGCACTATCATGCCCGACGGTTACACCATGGGATCTCAGGAATAGCATTTCTGAGCCAGGCATCAAAACTAAGCCTTGTTACTGGGAGGTGGCTGGTTTGCTGCCGGGCTGGTTGGCCTGCATGGGTAGCTGTGGCACCAAAAAGGGCCAATATACGGCTGTTAGGGAAGGGGGGGTATGGCGCAGATAGGCAACCATCTGGCGCTGTAGCGCCTGAAACTGGTCTTGAATGGCCAGGGCCTCGAGATGGAGTAGAGAGGGCAGGTAGCTGATTAACCCCTCTTGGCGGTGCAGCCCGCTTTGGCGCAGCCGAGGCCAGGCGGCTAGCCCCTCAGGCACGGTCTGACTCAGGCGCAGTGACATCGTAGTCGTCGAAAACGCATGGGCTACGGCGGGGTCTAAAGCTGGAGCGTAAGCTTCGGCTTCGGAAGTTTGCTGCATGATAAAGCTGAAGCTCACCCCCTGGAGAAAAATGCGTAGAGGGGCAGTGGTAACGTCGGGCAACTCGGCCATAAACGGAATCCGGCCCAAGTCAGCGTTGAGGTTGTTAGGGTCGCCAACGCTCAGATGTGACCCACCCACCACGGTAACGAGATACTTATCGGCAGGTAGCTGCATAAAGGGGCGCAACTGCTGGCTGGCCATGGGCGTGACGGTGTCGTGGGTGCCGGCTAGAACCAGGGTAGGCACCCGCACCCGGCTCAGTCCCGTTTCGCCAAACAGCACTCCCGTGAGCGGGTTGGCCACAATTAGCTGAGTGATCCGATCATCGCGTAGGTTAGCGTATTTAACTGGCAAGTCTTGGGCTGCACACTGAAGCCAGTCAGCGGGGGAGACGTTGACGGGGTTAAGGGTTTGGCAATAGGCCTCGAGCGATCGCAGATCGAGCGCCGCTCCGGCTAGGGCCAACCCCGTATAGCCGCCGAGTGAATGGCCAATGAAGGCCACCTCGTCAGTATTGATGCGATCGCGCAGGCTGTAGGAGTAGATGTTGAGTCTCTCTAGGCGATCGAGCACGTAGCTGATATCGCGGGGCCGATCCAGAAACTCGGTGGCGGGTAAAATGCGGCTCTGGGCAGCGGCCTCAGGCAGGTTGTCGGTGGGCAGCGACAGCAGGGCGGCAACATTACTGCCGGGGTGCTCTACCGATACTACCGTGAGCCCGTGGGAGGCCAGATGCTCAGCCAAGTAGGCAAAGAAGCGGCGATCGGCCCCAAACCCATGGGAGATCACCACCAGCGGGCCGTGGCTGTCTTTGCTCCAGTACATGTCGATGGGGATACTGCGATCGCGGCTGTGATCGCGCAGCACCAGTTCCCAGCGCTCGACCATTGAGGAACCCTTGGCGAAGGGATCGGGCCCCAACAGAGGGGCAGGGGCAGCCGCTTTAGCATTAGGGTCTTTGCGTAGCACTCGGCTGAGCGCCTTGCTCTCCATCTGCGCCAGCTGAAACTGAGAGGCCAGGGTGAGCAAGGTACCTACATCGATCTCAAGGGTGTCTTGGGGCATAGCCCGCAAAATGCCCAACAGGGTCAGGCCAGCCTCGGCCTCAGACACCTGCTCAAGGGTGACGCGCAGGTCGGCGGCAGCTAGATTGGGCGCGATCGCTCGCAGGGTATCGAGCAGCTGCGCTCCGCCGGGGGTCTGCAAAATCTCGTCTAAAATTACCTGGCTCACCTCGGGTTCTAGGGCAATTTCGCCCTGAAGCACCTCTTGGATGCTGGCATTGAGCAGCGGCCGGTAGAGTCGCAGCGAGCGGGGCACCTCACCCGTGGCGGCAAACGCCTGTAAATCGTCAAGGCTCACCGTCTGAGACAGCCGCCCCAAACGCACTGTCACCGAATCTGCTGCCGCTGCCGGGGGAGACAAAGATAACCCGCCCGCAAGCAGTCCACTGGCGGCGATCGCGCCCCAGCCCCACCGTTTGAGGGGGGAGAAAAGACTCAAGCAAGACGCTGTAGATCGCACGGCAAGAGGGTTAAACGCAGGGGGCAGCGGGCCAGGGTCGAGCAATGGTACAGAGTTAAGCTAGGAGTACAGTACCCAAATTTTCTCTAATCGTTAACTTAATCTAAACGACAGCTCCCCTGGCTGGTGGAGATCCATCGTCAAGTTTTTTTGCGATCGCTCATTTAATCAGGTCACCGCCCTTACCTGCTAAGGAGCCAGGCCAGCAGCAAAACTTGGTCAATCACTACCGCGCTAACCACCGTAAACCCCAGTAATTTCTCGACGGATTACCCAATGGCTTACATCATGATTGGCGTCATGGGACCGGGAAGTTCAGCAACCCCGGCTCAAATGAAAACAGCCTACGACCTTGGACAGGCCATCGCCTCTGCTGGCTGGGTCGTACTCACCGGCGGACGCCAGGTAGGTGTGATGGAGGCTGCCTGCCAAGGGGCCAAGGCAGCGGGCGGGCTCACCGTGGGTATTTTGCCCTCCGTAAACGGAGCCGATCGGTCAGCGGCCGTAGACATTCCTATAGTGACGGGATTAGGGGATGCCCGCAATGTAGTCAACGTGCTATCGAGCCAGGTAGTAGTAGCCTGCGGCCTTGGTCCCGGCACTGCCTCTGAAATTGCCCTCGCCCTCAAAGCCCAGCGGCCCGTCATTTTGATGGAAATGCCCCCTGGCGCGATCGCCCTGTGGCAGAGTTTAGCAACAGGGCCGTTGGCGATCGCCGACACCGTTGCCGCCGCCCTAGAGCAGATCCAGCGGTGGCTGGCGTCCTGACCTTGCCAACCGGAGCTAGCAGGCGTGCCGGGGTTCTCGCCAAGCGCTGTTAACGGAAACTAGCATGGGGTGTTGCAAACGACAGTTGGGTTGCGATCGCCGTCAGTAGGCAAGAATTTATCTAATGTAAGGTAAGAGCTATGCCCTCCACCCGCTGGTGCTATGACCGACCAACCCTCCCCCAAGGAAAATTTTCTCTTCCCCCGCAGCAAGTACTGGGGTGAATTTACGCCTCAGCAGCTAGCTTTTAACGCTAACCTGCAAGAGTTTGCTCAACGGGTCTCCTTAGTCTGCAACCTTGAAACTGGCGGCAAAATGTCGGCTGATGAAGCCTATGACGAAATCAAGCGCCTGTGGACAGACCTGAAACGGTCCAAGGCAAATTTGCTAGACGTTGAAGCATCTCCCCCGCCAGAGCTACCTCCCGAGGTTTAGCAATCCGGCGACGAGAAGAGGGAGGGATATATTTTTCTAAGTGAAGTTGCAGCCCGATAGGCTTCATCTTTAGCTCTGATGTCAGTAGTCAGGGCAAGCCCAAAGGTGCTGCTGAGACGAGCCGAGTTCCCTTAGTTTCGGTGCGCAGGATTAGGAACCTGTTTGATTTTTTCGGCCCAAATGACCCTTGGCAGCCTCAAAACGCCGAGGAGGCTAACCAAAAGCTAACCAAAAATCCGGCAATGGTTGAGAAGGTGACTGAGCCGCCGCCCATTTCGTAGGCCTCAGGCATCATGGTGCTGGCGACCATAGCGAGAATGGCACCTCCGGCGGTGGCCTTGGCCATGGCCAGCATCCATTCAGACACCACCGGCACCAGTTGACTGCCAACCATGGCCACCAATCCGCTGAGTAGTACTGCCCCACCCCACAGGGCCAGAATGCGACCGGCCGAGGTGCCCGCTTGGCGCATGCCGATGGAGCTCGACATCGCTTCGGGAATATTGGAGATAAACACCGCCATTAAAAATGACGCCCCCGTATGGCCTGTACCCACGTGAAAGCCGATCACTAGAGCCTCAGGAATGTTGTCGATCATGGTACCCACCAAAATGGCCAGGGGGGCCGAGCTTTGGGCCAGCTCCTTAAACTGCTGCTCCGAAATGGGGATATCGACCTCGACGCTGTCGAGCACCTGCCGCCGCCACTGGTCATCATCCACCGGAGCAAGCTTGGCGGTGGACTGGGTGGTTTCGCGCAGCCGCCGGGCCAGAATGCGGCTCAGCCCGCTAGAGAGCTGAGGGGCGTAGGTGAGCATGGCGTCGAAATCGACCTTATCGAGTTCGTAGAGCTCCATGGGGGTCTTGGCCACCACCGTCGCCGATCGCTCTTCACCAGTCAGCAGCGCCATTTCGCCAAAGATTTCCCCAGAGCCCAGAGCAGCCAGCCGTTGGGGGCCTTTGTAGATCTCGGCATCCCCCTCCACAATTAGGAACATGGAGTCGCCGGGGGCGCCCTCCTGGCACAGCACCATCCCCGCCTCGACATGGAGCGGCTTGAGCAGGGGAATAATTGCCTGCATTTCGTCAGGGGAGAGACTGTGGAGCACTTCGATATGGCCGATGCGATCGAGCACTTCCGAGGCTTCGTCCTGGCGATGGTGGTAGAGAAACCGCCGCGACGACGACGGGTGACGAATAAAGCCCCCCTGATTGTCGATGTAGCCCACGATGACGGTAAACAGGGTGCCGCCCAGGGCAAAGCCCGCCACCAGCGGCAAAAAGCCGCTGCTCTGGTAGGCGGGCAGGGTAATGTCGAAGGCGATCGCAGAGAGCAGAGTGCCGCTGCCAAAGGCCATAATTGCCGCTGTGAGCGATCGCGCCGGTCGCCAGGCAATGCCTAAAATGGCCCCTACCAGCAGACTAGAGGCCGCCAACAACCCTTGAACTAGCGCAGCAATGGGAACGCTCATTGACGAAATGACGGGGCATTATGACCAGGTTACTGCACAATGCTCCGCTTCCTGGCAAACTAGAGCCTAGGATTTTATCGGTCTATGGTCTGTCTGCTATGAACCAACCGACCCAGCGCCGTCGCTCCGCCTTCAATCGTCAACCGCGCCAGCGGCCGACAAGGCGCTCCTCCAACCGCCGCCCTTTTTTTGGGCTGTGGCTGCTGTGCGGCCTGCTCTACGCCGCCGCCGGCCTGATTTTGACCTCCCTGGCCAACCCCTGGATCTGGCTGGTGGCCGCTGGGGGCACTGTAGTGCAGGGGACAACTCTGGCGGGCCCCGAAGCGCTAAAGCGATTTCGGTGGCTGACGGCCAACCTGCTGGTGCTGGGCAGCGTCGTGGGGGGCACGGCCGTGGCGGTGGCGCTCTCGATCGCCCTTAACCACCTGGGCACCGACAACCTGGATGAACTCACCCTCGGCAGAGCGTTTTTGGAAATAGTGCTCTACAGCCTGCTGGCGGTACTGCTGGCGGTACTGTGCAGCCTAACGACGGCGGCCCTGGGCGATCGCCTGCTGCGGCGCAACAAGGGCAGCAGAACCAGCCTGATTTTGCTGGTGACCTGCCTGCTGGGGCTAGGGCTGGGCGGCGCGATCGGGCTGCTAATTACCAGGCTGCCCGTTGCTTAGGCAATGGCGTAGCGAAAACTGAGGGTGGCCCAGCGATCGTGGTGCAGGGCGTAATAGTCAGGGGCAGGCTTTTTCTCTTCGTCAGAGCTGGTGCTGAGGTCTTGCAGCAGCGCCTGGGCCAGCCGCAGGGGCTGGGGCACCGGGCGAAAACCTGTAGCCAGCGATGGGGGATCGTCGCCCAGCACGGCTAGGCACTGTTCTAAAGGCTGGGTGCTGAGAATGACGTAGGCTTCTACCCAGGTGGCCGTCCCCGGCATGGCCGAGCCAGCCCCATCGGCGGGGATAGAAACAAGCTGCCCCGGTGACAGGGGCATGGCAGCGGGCGGAACCTCGGCCCCGTCAGCGGCGATCGCATCGGGCAGGGTGATTAAGGCGTTGCATTCTCCCCGGCTGTCAAAGCTCATCCACAGCAGGTGGAGGATTTGGGTCGAGGTGTTGGCTAAGCGGTAGCCAATGCGGCCATCGCGGGGCAGCATAATCGGGTCATCGGTCGCTAACCTCTGGGCTTGCTGAATCGCTTGAGGCCAGGTGACGGCGGGACTGCGCTCTGTGATCTGCACCAGTAGCGGCATGGGCTTGGGCTGCACCGCCTCCAGCAGCGCCGCCGCCCCCACCTGGGAGGCCGTATGGTTTTCGGTCAATCGCACTAGCTTAAGAGCTAGCAGGGTTTGCAGGTAGGGGGTGAGCCGGTTGACCGTTGTTTTCACCGCCTCTTCTTTGGCCAGCATGGTGCCAGGCAGCAGGGTGCGGTTGGGGGCAAATAGCCCGTAGCTGCTCTCGGCAGGGCGTTCTCCCCCCTGGGAGGCACCCCGAGCATCGCTATCTAGCTTAGGCAGGGTCTCGCCAGCATTGGGCAGGGCAGCGGTTAGGGTGGGGGCCGGGCCAGTGGGCAGTCTGCCAAATAGGCAGTCGGCAGCCTTCTCCCCAGCGGTCACTGAGGTGACCAGGGGAATACCCGATAGGGCGCTGGTAGCGTCAACTCGCTCCACCCGCTTGAGCTGACTGTCGAGGGCCACAATTAAATCGATGGTTTGGGGCAGTCGCCGCACCTGCTCAAACAGGGGCCGATGGGCGATCGATGGCAGGGAAACTTCGCTCTCCAAAGGCCGGACCACAGCCTTAAGGCCCGTGCGCGACTCCAGCCGCAGGAGCACAGCTGCCCCATCGGCGTCAGCCATCAGGCGAGAGCCGGGCTGTAGGTAACGCAGCACCTGGGGCGGCACACCTCCTAGCCACGCGGTCAAAGGTCGCTCATCGCTGTGCGGCAAAATTACCCCTGCCGCTGGCGGCAGCTGGGGCAGTAGGCGGTAGGCCGTCGGGCCGGTGTGAGGCGGCAGGCGATCGCTCAGACCGGGCTGCTGGTCAGCCCCTACCCAGCGCTGCAGTCGCGAACCAGCGCGCTGTATCAAAACCTTAGCCGTGGAGTCAGGTTCTGTTTCCCAGAGGCCCTGGGTGAGGGCATAGGTGAAAACCCCGGCGCTAAACCCGTCCCAATGGCTTTCTAGTACCAGTCGCCCTAGGTCGGCCGCCCGCAGCACGAGCCCTGGCCAGGGAGCATCCAGCGGAAAGGGGGATATTTCCGTTGGCGACGACAGCAGACCTGTGGGTACCGTAGGCCGAGATCTAACGCGAGAATTTCCCCAGCGCAGATAGCCCGCATCCTGACTGCCGGCATCGATGACGGTGGTCAGGTTGGCCGTGGCTAGGGGCCTGAGCCGAGCAACAATTTCGGCCTCAAGCAGATCGCCCAGAACAGGATTGGCTTCGCTGGGTAGGCGGCTGTCCACCGTTACCCAAGCAGCCTGTAAAGCGCCCGAGTCGTCGGCCTCAACCACTCGCACCTGACTGCCGTAACCGCTGAAGTGCAGTAGCACGACGTCGTCGGCCTGGGCCTGCTGCACCAGATGTTCGTCAATGGCGGTCAGAATGTTGGCGCGGGTGGCCTCCTGATTGGTCAGCGTCACCACATCCGCTGGCTGAAAGCCGAAGCGATGCACCAGCAGCTGCCGCTGCAGCTCCACATCGGTCACGCAGCCTCTGAGCGCAATGTCTTGGGCCACTCCGGGGTCGAGGGCGCGATCGGGGTAGGCATTAATGCCAATCAATAGGGCCAGCCGACGACGGGTAGGCTTGGCTAAGGCCTCCTGGTAGCGGCTGTAGGTTGTCAGCCAAGTCGTACCGCTTACTCCCAACGCCCCTAGGGCCAAACTTGCCTGCCGCAAAAACGCCCGTCGTTTCAGTGTCACCGAGTTGATTACATCCTACTAGCTGACGGCTTCGGGAACCCGCATGGCCTTAGCCAGCTCCGCCGCCACCTCGGGCCGAGAAAACTCAGGGGGGGGCAGTTCGCCGCGGCGCAGCATCTCCCGTACCTTGGTACCCGACAGGTGAATCCGCTCGTCCTTGGTGCTGGGGCTGGTTTTAGAGGTGGCCATGCCCCCAGTGCGGGTGCAGTAGAAGGCGTGCTCAAACTTCATGGGCACAATACCCAGCTCCGTTGGCTCAAACTCGTCGAAGATGTATTGAGCGTCGTAGGTGCCATAGTAATCGCCCACTCCAGCGTGGTCGCGGCCCACAATGAAGTGGGTGCAGCCATAGTTCTTGCGGATTAGCGCGTGGAAAATTGCTTCCCTAGGGCCAGCGTAGCGCATTGCGGAGGGATTGATCGCAAGAATCACGCGGTCTTGGGGGAAGTAGTGTTCCACCATAATTTCGTAGCAGCGCATGCGCACATCAGCGGGGATATCGTCGGATTTGGTGGCCCCTACCAGTGGATGTAGGAATAGACCGTCAACGGTCTCTAGGGCACATTTTTGAATGTACTCATGGGCGCGATGAATGGGGTTGCGGGTCTGAAAGCCGACAACGGTCTTCCAGCTGCGATCGCGAAACAGCGATCGCGAGGTGGCTGGGTCAATTTGGTAGGCGGGGAAGAGGGGATGGGGATCGCGCTGGAGCAGCCACACGGGGCCAGCCAGGTTCACCGCTCCCTGGTCGTAGACCACCTTGACACCAGGGTGCTTCTCGTCGTCGGTGCGATAGACATTGATGGCCTCACGGGCCTTGTCGTAGGTGTACTTTTCTTCCAGTTCGAGCACGCCGACAAAGCGGCCGGAGGGGTCGTCCAGTCGCACCAGGCTGCCTTCCTGAAGGGGAGCGGCGATGGCTTCATCCACCGACAGGGTGACCGGAATGGCCCAGGGCAGACCGTTTGCCAGGCGCATGTCGGTGACCACGGGGTCGTAGTCGGCCTGCTTCATAAAGCCGTTGAGAGGGCTAAAGCCGCCAATGGCAATCATTACCAAATCAGAGAAGGCTCGCTCGTCAAGGCTGACTCGGGGCAGGGTGTCGGCTTTGGCTAAGAACTGGGCTTTTTGGTCGGGCGTCGCTAGGCGATCGACCAGAGTGCCGCCGTGGGGGGCAATACCGTCTTTTTGTAGAGTCATGGAGATACCGCTGCCTTCTGCTGATGATGAAATCCAAAAAATTTGAGGCTAAGCCATGGCTTAGCTGATCGAAGCAACTCCGGTTTTCCGGCGGGGAATCGGGGTTAACTGTCTTGTTCTATGAAATTACATCTTGGTACCAATGTCACGCGGGCGCTGAGCCATGCCTAGGATGGCCACTAGCGCTCCATCAATTAATCGCGATAGATTTGCTTCCAGAGAGGATGGGATGGGCCTTGGGCAGCAATGCGATCGCGCTGTTTCTCTAGCCGCTGCTGTTCGTCTTTGGTCATGCCCCACAAAATATAGCGGCTCTCGGCCACCAGTAGAGCGACGGTAAGCCCCACGCATAACCCTAGCCCTAGGGCGGCAGGACGGTTATAGGCCAAACCCAACCGTACCGTTGACCAGGTAAAGTACTGGCGCAGCTGAGCAATCTCAGGGCGCAGGCTCCAAAGGCTGAGGGGGGCTGCCGTCAGCCACAGCAGTCCACTAATCGTCCACCAGCGGCGTAGCATGATGGCCCGCAGGCGCTCCAGAGGCGCAGGATAGCTAGGAGTGCCCATGGCTAAAAATCCGTTAGCTTTGGGTTTCGGGCTGAGCTTCTGCCAGGTCAGGGTCGTCGCTGTAGGCCTGGCCCGTGCGTTCTCGCCACAGGGCCAGCAGCGAGCTGGCCACAAAAATGCTGGAGTAGGCTCCGGCCACAAAACCCACAATCAACGCCAGAGCAAAATACTTCAGGGTGGGGCCGCCAAAGATCACGATCGCCACCAGCGGCAGCGTTGTGGTCAGCGAGGTATTGATCGAGCGGGCCAGGGTTTGGTTGACGGCGCTGTCGACAATGTCGTTGATGTGGCTGCCGGGACTGAGCTTCATGTTCTCCCGCACGCGATCGTAAATCACCACCGTGTCATTAACCGAGAAGCCCACAATGGTGAGCAGCGACACGATGAACAGACTGTCGACTTCAACACCGAGCACCAGTCCCAGGATAGCAAACACGCCAGCGGTGATAATCACATCGTGGGCTAGGGCCAAAATTGCCAGCAGCGCATAGTCGAGCTTAAAGCGCAGGCTCATGTAGGCCACAATTCCGGCAAAGGAAACCAGCAGGGCAAGGAGGCCCGCCACCAACAGCTGTTTCCCCACCACCGGCCCAACGGTATCAATTTGAGTAGAACCAGGATCAAAGGGGCCAATGGCCTCGTCGAGCGCACTTTGCAATGGAGCGCGCTCATCCACAGTCAGGGTGCGGGTGCGAATCGAAAGCACCTGTTGATCTTCCCCCAAAAGCTGAAGGCTGCTAGAGTCGAGCCCCTGATCCCCCAACACCTGTCGAACCTCTGCCAGTTCTAGCGGTTCGGTACAGCTATCGGTAACCACACAGGCTCGGGTCAGCTGTAGCCTTGTACCCCCGGCAAAATCCAGACCTGGCTTCAAGGGTGCACCCAGCTGCTGCCACGAGATCGCCATGGCCACCAAGCTGACTAGCACCAGCACTGTCGAGATTCCCCACCACAGACCGCGCTGCTGAATAATGTTGAGCTTCATGGGGCACTCCTAGGGGCGAACAGGGTCGGGGCGAGCAGTGGTCAAGCCGGGGCAAAACAGGCTGGGGCGCCGGAACTGCGGCAGGCTAATGGCTAAGAACATTAAGGTGCGGGTGCAGGTCAAGGCAGTAAACATGCTGATAATGACGCCAATGGCTAGGGTGAGGGCAAACCCTTTGACTAGTCCAGCTCCAAAGTAAAACAGCGCCAGACAAGAGATCAGGGTCGTGACGTTGCCGTCTAGGATGCTTGAAAAGGCTCGGTAGAAGCCCGATTCAACCGAGCGGTAGAGGGTTTTGCCCGCCTGTAGCTCTTCACGGGTGCGCTCAAAAATTAGCACGTTGGCGTCTACTGCCATACCGATGCTGAGAATAAACCCGGCAATACCCGGTAGGGTGAGGGTGACTCCCAGCAGGTTAAAGGCCGCCCAAGTGAGCAGGGCATAGATGACCAGGGCGATATCGGCCAAGATGCCGGGCAGACGGTAGTAAATAGCCATAAAGACCAGCACCAGACCCAAACCGGCAATACCGGCGTAAAGGCTACGCTGAATGCTGTCGCGGCCCAGGGTAGGGCCTACAGTGCGATTCTCAACCACCTCTACAGGTAGGGGCAGGGCACCGCCGCGCAGCTGAATTTCCAGGTCGCGGGCCGACTCGGCAGTAAAGTTGCCAGAAATAACGGCACTACCCCCAGTAATGCCGGTTTCGGCGTACTGCACATTCACCGTGGGCGCACTGAGCAGGCGGTTGTCGAGAAAGATGCCGATGGTGCGGCCGGTACCGGCGATCGCCTTACTGATCTCAGCAAACTCGTTGCCACCCTCGCTGTTGAACTGAATCACCACTTCCCAGAGGGTGCCGCTGGTGGGCCGGGCGATCGCATCGGTTAGCTTATCCCCACCCAGGGTGCTGGGCTCAAACAGAGCTGCTACGGCCTTTTCGCTAGCAGTGATATCAGCCTGGAGCTTGTCGATGCGAGCCTGGGTATCACTGTTAATTTCGCCACCTGACGGCAGAGAAGCCTGAAGCGCCGCCAGCTCGCCCAGATGCCCTTGCAGCACCTGATTTTCGATCTGGAGCTGCTGGTCGGTGCCGGGCCGCTGGGCGCGAAATTCGAGTTGGGCTGTGCCCCCCAACACCCGCTCCGCCTGTTGGGGGTCGCTGACGCCGGGCAGCTGCACCAGCAGCTGGTTGTTGCCCAGTTGCTGCACCACCGCCTCCGACACGCCCAGACCGTTGACTCGGCCTTCGACCACGGTTTGCACCGCCTCCAGCTCCCGCTCAGTAATGGTAGGGATGGCGGCGGTGGGCTGCACCTGGATGGTGAGCTGAGAGCCCCCCCGCAGGTCTAACCCCAGACGGGTGGGAATCTGGGTAATCACCACCACGGAGGCGATAGTGAGCACCAAAATAACCCCTAGCCAAGCTCGATATTTTGCCATTGCGATTTGCTGCGGTGTGGGTGCGGATAGTGATCCCCTGTAATGGGCTATGCCCTTGGGATCGCGGCGACGATTGGGCAACGTCTAGGAACTAGGCGGTTGTGGGCAGTGCCCACCCTACAGGGTTCCGAAGATTTGCCCCTAGACCTTGAGGGCGACCATGTTTTCGACGGCGGCCTCGATTTGTTTGGGCTGCACAATGGTCAGTGTCTCTAGCTTACCGTTGTAAGGGGTAGGGATGTCTTGGGACGACAGGCGCACCACCGGCGCGTCGAGTTCGTCAAAGTAGCGATCGTTGATGGAGGCAATGATTTCAGCGCCAATGCCGCCGGTTTTCATGCATTCCTCCACAATAATCACCCGGTGGGTCTTCTTAATCGAGGCACCGATGGTGTCAAAATCGAGCGGTTTGAGGGAAATCAGGTCGATCACCTCGGGGTCAAGGCCCTTTTTCTCTAGACCCTTGACCGCTTGAGTGACGTGGTGACGCATGCGGGAGTAGGTGAGGATGGTGACATCCTTGCCGGGGCGCACGATTTCGGCCTTGTCTAGGGGCACTACATACTCGTGGTTGGGCAGGTCTTCTTTGAGGTTATAGAGCAGCACGTGCTCAAAGAACAGCACCGGGTTGTCGTCGCGGATAGCGGCCTTGAGCAGCCCCTTGGCGTTGTAGGGGGTCGAGCAGGCCACGATCTTCAGCCCCGGCACCGCCTGAAAATAAGCCTCGAGCCGCTGGGAGTGCTCGGCCCCCAGCTGCCGACCCACGCCGCCAGGCCCGCGAATCACCATGGGGATTTTGTAGTTGCCGCCCGAGGTGTAGCGCAGCATACCAGCGTTGTTGGCAATTTGGTTGAAGGCCAGCAGCAGGAAGCCCATGTTCATGCCCTCGATAATCGGGCGCAGGCCGGTCATGGCAGCACCGACGGCCATGCCGGTGAAGCTGTTTTCGGCGATCGGGGTGTCGAGCACGCGCAGCTCGCCATACTTGTTGTAAAGGTCTTTGGTGACCTTGTAGGAACCGCCGTAGACACCGACATCTTCGCCCAGGACAAAGACGGTGTCGTCGCGGCCCATCTCTTCGTCGATGGCCTCGCGCAGGGCGTTGAATAGGAGGGTTTCTGCCATTGCTTTGGTCTAAATAGGGTAGGGGGTGAGTGAGTGGATGGGTGGGCGGGTGGATGGGTAAGGTGCATTCGCGGTTAACTCCCTCAGGGGATCCCCATACCAATGCCGTACCGCATGCACCGTTTTCAGGAACCGTAGGGTGGGCACTGCCCACCGCTGGATAGGCGAGATTTCGAGCGCTGATCTCGGCTCCAGGGCGATCAATCCTCGGCGAAGATATATTTATAGAGGTCGTCGGGGCTGGGCTCGGGGCTCTCTTCGGCAAAGGTGAGGGCATCGTCGATGCGGGTCTGGATGCGATCGCGCACTTCTTTCAGCGTCCCCTCGTCGGCCAGATTTTGCTCTAGCAGGTAGCCCTCAAACCGCTTGATCGGATCGCGGGCCAGCCAGGCTTCTTTTTCGGCCTTCGATCGCAGCTCGTCGGGGTCAGCTAGGGAGTGGCCCCTAAAGCGATAGGTGAGAGCTTCGATCAGGGTAGGGCCTTCGCCAGCGCGGGCGCGCGCGACGGCCTCCTGGGCTACGGCGCGGACGGCCATCACATCCATGCCGTCAACTTCGACGCCGGGCATGCCAAATACTGCGGCCTTCTTATAAATCTCGGGCTGGGAGGTGGCGCGCTCGTGGGCCATGCCGATCGCCCACTTGTTGTTTTCCACCACAAATAAAATCGGCAGCTTCCAGAGGGCAGCCATGTTTAAGCACTCAAAGAACTGGCCGTTGTTGCTGGTGCCATCACCAAAGAAACAGGCGGTCACCTGGTCGGCGCTAGAGTCGCCCAGAGCGTCGCGGCGGTAGCGCGACTGAAACGCCGCCCCCAAGGCCACGGGAATACCTTCCCCGATAAAGGCAAAACCCCCCAGCATGTTGTGCTCGCTCGAAAACAGGTGCATCGAGCCGCCCCGTCCCTTGCTGCAACCCGTCTCTTTGCCAAACAGCTCGGCCATGACATTCTTGGCGGGCACCCCGGCACTGAGGGCGTGGACGTGGTCGCGGTAGGTGCTACACACGTAGTCGTCAGAGCGCAGCGACTTGATCACCCCGCTGGAGACCGCTTCCTGACCGTTGTAGAGGTGCACGAAGCCAAACATCTTGCCCCGGTAATACATCTCGGCGCACTTGTCCTCAAAAAAGCGCCCCAGGATCATGTCCTCATAAAGCCTCAGCCCCTCTTCGGGGGCAATCTGGGCTGCTGGAGCGTGGAATTGGGGTAACGTCCGTTCTTGAACCATGGGTTTTGCTGGGTCCTACGCCGCGATGTCCAACATTTGACTATACCGAAAAGTATCCCCCCTTGGGCAGAGAACCGGCTGGGATATGCCTTTCATCATACCGATCGGGCCGCTGGGCTATGGTGTTCGACTTGGCTATAACCAAACTTCTCCTGACTGTTGTAGCCCTTAACAACTCTCTGCTGCTCACTGTGAAGCCGTCTGGAGTCAGGAAGAGGATCTTTATTCAACTAATATGCTCGACGGCTAAGTGAATGGTCTTTAACCTAACTGAACTGGGCGCTAACACTGCGAACGCGCTAAAGTATCTCGCTGACCTAGATTGAACTAAATGTTGATAGGGCAACCGGATGTTGCGGCTGGGTCAGTCAAGGGTCGCGAGCGCTCTGGCAGTGGCGGCAAACATGTGTTATAAACTTCACTTTTGTCCTGATTTTGGGGCAAACGCGATAGGGTGTAGCTATTTCCTGGAATGCCGTTGGGTCACAGAGTGGCACGGTCTGGGAAAGTGATGGTTGAAACTGGGTCTCAGGGCCATGGATGCGTAGCGTGGGCTTGGGGGCGAAGATGGGTCCTGAGGGTATGGGGCGCGTTAGAAGTTCAGCGGTTTAGACAGTCCGCAATAAATCTTTTCGGATACTATTTCGAGTGAATTCGCCGTTGGGGACGTGAGCTGTGCAAATTCCGTTAGACTACTACCGAATTCTGGGACTACCCATTCAGGCGACCGCTGACCAGCTGAAACAGGCCCACCGCGATCGCGGCCTGCAGCTGCCCCGGCGCGAATTCTCCACCGCCGCCATTGAGGCCCGCAAGCAGCTCATCGACGAAGCCTACACAGTCTTGTCTGACCGCGATCGCCGCCGCAACTACGACAGCAAGTTTCTCGCCAGCGCCTATACCGTCGATATGGCCCCCGAGCCTCTGCCCGAGGGTCTGCCGGGTCTAGAGGTGAGCGCCGATGTGGGAGAAGCAGCGCTCAGGTCGCTCGCCACCGAACCCGGCGGCAGCGAATCCCAAAGCTCCAAAATTGAGATCGAGAGCGATCAGCTAGTTGGGGCTCTCCTGCTGTTGCTAGAGCTAGGGGAATACGAGCAGGTGCTGCAGCTGGGTCAGCCCCAGCTGGTCAACCCCTACGCCAGCGGGGGTTTAGCCACCCCCGAGCCCGCCCAGGACGACGTGGTGCTGACTTTGGCTCTAGCCTGTCTCGAGCTAGGCCGCGAGCAGTGGCAGCAGCGTCAGTACGAAATTGCCGCCGAGTCGCTGCAAACGGGCCATGAGCTGCTCGCCCGAGGTAACCACTTTCCCGCCATTCGGGCTGAGATTCAGTCCGAGCTGTACAAGCTGCGCCCCTACCGAGTGCTGGAGCTGCTGGCCCGCCCCCTCGACCAGACTCGCGAGCGCCGCCAGGGGCTCAAGCTGCTCAAAACTATGCTCGAAGATCGGGGTGGCATTGAGGGCACCGAGGACGACCTCTCGGGCCTAGCGATTGACGATTTTTTGCGCTTTATTCAGCAGCTGCGCGACTATCTCACCGCCAGCGAGCAGCAGGAGTTGTTTGAGCACGAGGCCCGCCGACCGTCGCCCGTGGCCACCTACCTGACCGTCTATGCCTTGCTGGCTCGAGGGTTTGCCCGCCACCAGCCGGCCCTGGTGCGCCGCGCCAAGCAGCTGCTGCTGCGTCTGGGGTCTCAGCAAGACGTCCACCTGGAGCAGGCGGTGTGCGCCCTACTGCTGGGCCAGACCGAGGAGGCCAACCGGGCTCTGGAGATGAGTCAGGAGTATGAGCCCCTGGCCTACATCCGTGAGCACTCGCGCCAGTCGCCCGACCTGCTGCCGGGGCTGTGCCTCTATGCCGAGCGCTGGCTTAAGGACGAGCTGTTCCCGCACTTTCGCGACTTCAAAGACCAGAAGGCCACCCTCAAGGATTACTTTGCCGATACCCAGGTGCAGGCCTACCTAGAGACTATGCCTACGGGTTCGGGTACAGAGCTGCGATCGGAACCGCGCCAGTCAGCCGCTTCCCAAGGAGTGTTTGAGCAGACATCCCTGACCACCGCCACTGGGGCAGGCCAACCGCCAACGGCTCCGTTTCCAACGATTGAGGGATCGTTGCCCATTGGGGCACCCACCATGCCCAACCCCACCGCCACCGCCCGTCGCCGTCCGCCTGAGCCGGCTCAGGCCAGCAACGGCAACGGTGCTTATCCTAGACCGGCTGCCCGCAACGGCAATGGTCGCCCCAGCCAGCCCGAGCCCCGGCTCAGATTGGCAGAGGAAAGCACCCCTGAGCCCGAGTTTCACAGCGGCTATGCCGACGATGACGATCTCTCGGTAGCCGAGCGGGTTGCCCAGCTCTCCCCCGAAGGCAGGATGACCACGCCGGGAAGCGAGGCACCAACTAAGCCGATCTCTAAGCGACGACTCACGCCAGAACCAGCCGCCCTGGATGCGGAGCAGACGCTGCCGCCCGCCGTTCCCTCTGGGCGGCGCAGTCGGGGGGCGCCCCACTGGGGTCGGTTGGCCCTGGTTGCGGCGGCGGGTGTTTTGGGGGTGGGAATTTTGGGCTTTGGCACCATGCGGGCATTGGGTTGGGTTACTGGTGTTTTTAGCGGTCCTAGAATTTCGGGTAAACCCCTAGCCATTCGCGTCGACCAACCCGCCTTCGAAATTCCAGAGGCACCGCCAGCCCCCAGCGAGATTGGCGTCAACGATATGGCCGGTCGGGTGATTAACGAATGGCTAGAGATCAAGCGTGGGGCACTGGGCGAAAGCTACCAGGGCGATCGCCTCGACGATATTCTGCTCGAGCCGGTGCTCACCCAGTGGACTCGCCGGGCCGATGCTGCCGCCGCCGAAAGCTGGTATTGGGAATACGAGCACAAGGTGGAGATTGAATCGGTCACTCCCGATGACCCGACCGCTGACAATTTGCAGGCGATCGCCGTAGTTTCTGAGCAGGCAAAGCTGTTTGAGTTTGGCGTTGAAAACGCTGACGCCGCCTACAACGACACCCTGAGAATGCAGTATGACCTGGTGCGCCAGGACGGCAAGTGGTACATCAAGGGCATGAATAAGCTAGCCGATGTGAATTAGTGGTAATGACTGGGCTTTCTGTAAGAGGCCGGTCGTTGCCCTGACCGCCGGATAAGTTACCATGAACGCCCCCTGCAAAGGCTGCGGTTCGGCAATTTCTCCGGACGGGCAGAGCCTAACTGTGTTTTGATAGAATGCTGTTCGTATTAACCCTAGAGCTGAATGCCAGTAGATAGCCCGCCCGCTCCCCAGCCGCCCCTAGTGCTCGACACCCTGGCCAACCCAGGGCTGCCCAGCGATGAATGTCCTCGTCGGGCACGCATTCAGCTTGACCTGCTGCTGCTGGCCATTGAGGCCCTCGACCTGGGGGGCAGCGAAGCCATGTTGGGCACCGCCCGCGACCTCGGCCTAGAGGGCTTGGTCAAAGGCCGGGTGCACCTGTGGTTGCTGCGGGGCACCAATCCCATGCGTCGCTACAGCCAGCGGCAGCCTTTAAATATTGAAGAGGCCAAAGCCCTGGTGATCATTATTTGCACCCTGGCGCGGCGGTTGACGGTGGTGGTGCGCCAGTTACTGGTGGGCTATCAGCAACTGTCCGACAAACAGCTCTCTCCCGAGCACCACTTTCGCTTGGCCGACTACCTGAGCCGGTTTCGCAGCCATTTTCGCGCCCGCATGAACCCGCGCCGCGCCGGGGTGATCGCCTACAGCAGCGACGAAAAGCTCGACGAGCTGGCCCTTCAGCTTTTGCAAGAACTGCTGCTGTGCGCTGGGGTACTTGGCCCCCAACGCCTTTGGAATAGCCTGTTTGACGGAGAGGTATCATGACCGTTCAACGGCAATACACCCTGCCCCACTGCAATCTGGTTTTAGAAGGGCTCAGCGCTGACGCCAACGACCCCCTGTCGCCCCTGGCGGTGTTGATGAATGCCGAGTGCCACCTGCCCGGCGCCACCGATGCCACGCTGGCCGGGGGCCGCGAATTTTTAGATAGTTTAGTCACCGCTGTGAGCCGCTACGGGCAGCAGTTGCTTAGCGGCGTGCCCCACCCCAGGACAACGGGGTCAGCGCCACCGATGGTGGAAATCAAACCAGGGGATCTCCCCTATCACCATCACCTGATTGTGCAGCAGCAGCCTCTGGGCGATCGCGTCAACGACGTCAACGCGCTGCCGCCGCTGGACATCCAGCTCACCACAGTGCAGTTCTACGACCTGATGGAAGCGGTCGACCAGCTACTGGCCGACACTCAAACGCTGCCCGACATGAAGGCCCAGTTTCAAGCGGTGTCGCGACGGCTGGTGCGACCCACCGAGCCCATGACCAAGCGGGCAGCCCCCGCTGCCCTGGGAGCGGCCGCGCTGGCTGCCGCCGGGCTGGCCCTATTCTTTGTGCCCCCGCCCGAATTTGAACCCACTCGGCCAGAGTCTGAGGCCTCGGCCCCGGCAGCTGCCAGCGCGGTGCCTGGGGAACCCCCCAGAGCCGACGGTGAAGAGACTAGCGAAGCGGTGGCTGCCAATGGCGATGACCTAGACCGTTTAGAGGGTGCCCCAGCGATTACCGACGCGGCCACCATTGCCCTGTTGCAGTCCGACGTGACCCAGCGATTGCAGGAAGCCTGGGCCGATGCGCCACGACCCAGCGGCGACCTGGCCTATCGCATGGCGGTTTCTGAAGACAGCGATATTTTGGGGTATCAATACGAAAACGATTTGGCTCTAGAAGAGGTCGACAATACCCCACTGCCCGAGCTCACCTTTGTGCCGGTGGCAGGCGCAGAGCCAGTGCGGGAGCGCGTGGCCCAGTTTGTGGCAACCTTTACCCCTGATGGGGAAGTACGGTTGGAGCCGACAGAGGCTCCGGCTGAGACCGATGCGTCTGAGGCCGACACGTCTGAGGCCGATACGTCTGAGGCTGACGCGGCTGAACTGCCGGCTCTAGAGGATAAGGTGACCGACGGCGATCGCATTCGTGAACTCAACAGCGACCTTTACGACAGCATTTTGGCTGAGCTAGAACCCCTGTCGGCGAATGAGGATCTGCGGTTTCGGGTACGCCTAACCGAGACGGGTGAGGTGGTGGGCTATGAGCCCGTCAACGCTGCCGCTGGCCTGTTGGCGAACGAAACCCCTCTGCCCAATTTGGTTACTGCGGCTGATAGCACCGCCAATCAGGCTGACTTTCAGGTGGTGTTCACCGAGAGCGGTGTGCTAGAGGTCAACCCCTGGGATGGCTGGCCCCAATAGCCCCTCTCCTAGCACTGCCGATGCCCTTATGATATTGGCCCAATGTTTCTAGCCCGATCGCGTCATGGCTGATTCCCCCGATCTGCCACCGTTGCCCTCAGACCCTGCTCCAGCGGCTTCCCGCTCGGCCCGATCGCCTGCCCCCCATCGACCCTGGGCGGGGCTGCATGCGCTGTGGACCCTGGTGGTGCGCCTGATTATTCTGGGTGCGGGGGTCAGCGTAGGCTGGCTAGTTGGCATGCTGGTGGCCCAGGCGCTGCCCTCCCGCAATCCTGACCCACCGCTGACAGAGGTGGCCCTGCGCCAGGGCAGCCAGACCGGGCGCAAGCTGCGGCAGCTACCCAGCTGGTGGCAGGGCGATGGCCCAGTTGACGGGGTTGTCGACGAGGTGGCTCTGGCACCGGAAACTTCGCCGTCAGAATCTTCTGGCGTCGCGGCTGCACCGGAGGCTGCACCGCCTGTAGCTGAGGCTGAGCGCGATCGCCTTCAAACCGACCTCAACGCCCTACGCCAAGATCTAACTGATATCAATACTCGCCTAAGCGAGCTAGAAAGCAGCCTGGGTGCCACGCCCACCGGCACGATTGAAGATCGCCTACAGCGTCTTGATCAGCGGCTCGGTGCCGAAAATGTACCTAGTGAAGTACCTAAAGCGGCTGAGCCAGAGACGCCAGCGGCTGAGCCAGCGCCTGAAGCTGGGACAGATAAGGCCGCGACAGTGGCTCGGGTGCCCTATCAGGAGCCGCACTTTCCGCTGGTGCGCGATCGCGTCGTTTTGCCCAGCGCCCTGCTCTTTGATCCGGGCAGCAGCATCCTCACTCCCCCTGGCCAGCAACTGCTCGACAGCATTGCCGCCGACCTCAGCCGCTATGGTGCCGCGACCCTGCTGGTGGGCAGCCATATCGACGGGGCGTCATCCCCTGACTTAGCCAGTCAGCTCACCCTGCAGCAGGCCGTGGCGGTGCAGCAATACCTGAGCCCTCAGCTAGAGGGCGGCGGCATTCGCTGGGTGCCAGTGGGCTATGGTCAAACCCGGCCCACCGCTGTAGGCACCACCCCCGCTGACCAGCAGCGCAACCAGCGGGTCGAAATCGGCATCGTGCCAGGTAGATAACCTATGCGACTTGTATTTTTTGGCACCCCTCACTTTGCTGTGCCCAGCCTCCAGCGGCTGCTGGCCGAGCCAGGGGTTGAGGTGGCCGCCGTCGTCACCCAGCCCGATCGCCGCCGGGGCAGGGGTAGCCAGGTGGATGCTTCGCCCGTCAAACAGATTGCCCTGGAGGCCAACTGTCCAGTCCTGCAACCCAGCCGCATCAAAAAAGATCAGCCGACCCTGACCACCCTAGAGGCCATCCAGGCCGATGCCTTTGTCGTGGTGGCCTACGGACAGCTGCTCTCTCAGCGCATTCTGGATATGCCTCGCTTGGGCTGCATCAACGGCCACGGCTCGCTACTGCCCGCCTACCGGGGAGCTGCCCCGATTCAGTGGTGCATTGTCAACGGTGACACCGTCACCGGCATGACCACCATGCTGATGAACCTGGGCATGGATACTGGCGACATGTTGCTCAAGTCAACCCTGTCCATTGGCCTGCTCGATACGGCTGGAGAGGTAGCAACAGCCCTAGCTCAACAGTGCGCCGGTCTGCTAGTAGAAACCCTGCACGGTCTGGCCGATGGCATTCTCAACCCGCTACCTCAGGATGAGGCGCTGGCCACCTACGCGCCCCTGATTCAGAAAGACGATTTTGAGCTGGACTGGGGCAAGGCGGCGATCGCAATCCACAACCAAGTGCGCGGCTTCTACCCCAACTGCGTCACGACCTTTCGCGGACAGCCGTTGAAGGTCATGTCCACAGTTCCCCTGGGAGAACCCTACTGGGCAGAACTGCCCTCAGATCTGGTGACAATGCGGGAGGCGGTGGCGGCCATTGTGGCCGAAACTGTCCCCCCAACTCCTCCTGGAACCCTGGTGGGATTGCTCAAGGGCCAGGGCCCTGTCGTTCAAACCGGGGACGGGCTGCTGCTGCTGCGCCAGGTCAAACCCAGCGGCAAACAGACTCAGGCGGGGAGCGATTTCGCCAATGGCAGCCGCCTACACATTGGCGAATCCCTCGGCTAGGCTAATTGCCTCATGCTCTATAGTCAGCTAGATCTATTTGGCCATCCTTTCCGCAGAGATAACGACCGATGGAAACAAAGCCTTCAGCATCGGCGGCGGTCCATGGCCCCGTACCGGAATATCTGCAAGCCCGCCGAGAAATCGTGTTTTTGGTGCTGGGCGGGCTGTTCCTTGGCACCCTAGGAATGCTCAACATTCTGGGCATCAGTCGGTTTATCAACATATTTACCTGGGGCGATTTTGTCGTCACCGTAGCGGTAGGGGTGCTGCCCTACCCCTTGACCTTTCTTTGCACCGACCTGATTTCAGAACTCTATGGCAAAGAGCGGGCCAATCAGGTGGTCTGGGTGGGGCTGCTGCTCAATCTGTGGGTGCTGTTTGTTGTTTGGCTAGGGGGCGTGCTGCCGGGGTTTGAGGCCACTGACCCAGCCACCGGCGAGCTATTGCGCGATGCCGCCGGGCGACTGCCCGTCTTCTTTGAAATTCGCAACCTCACGTTCGGGGCGGTGACGGCCTCTATGCTGGCCTACCTAATGGCCCAGTTTGTCGATGTCTATCTGTTTCACTTTTGGAAAGAACTGACCAACGGCAAGCACCTGTGGCTGCGCAACAACGGCTCTACTCTGATCAGTCAGCTGGTCGACACTATCGCCGTCGTGCTGATCACCCACTTTCTCGCTGGGGCGCTGCCCATTGATGCCGGCCAAGAGCTATGGCCGCAGCTAATTCGCTTTATGGGTTACGGCTACCTGTTTAAGCTAGTGGCCGCCCTGCTCGACACAGGGCCGTTTTACCTGGGCGTATTTTGGCTGTCAAACTATTTGGGGTTAGAATCTCCCGTTGCCCGAGTCGAAGCACCCTTGCCTGAGCCGCCCAGGGCAAAATTAACCGACGGTTCCCGATAATTTCTCTTTAAAACTGTATTTCTACAAAAGTTTTTTCTATAACCATTGCTGAGAACTTCAGGCAGAGTGGCTTAGTCTAAAAATGAAGCTCAAAATCAAAAAGATCCATGATTTGGCCATTCTTCCGTCCTATGCCCACTTAGGAGATGCCGGGCTGGATCTTTGCTCCATTGACGATGTAGACATCGCTGCGGGTGATGCCACTCTCATTCATACTGGAATTGCGATCGAGCTACCTCCAGGAACTGAAGCTCAAATCCGACCTCGAAGTGGGCTAGCGCTGAAGCACTCGGTGACAGTGCTCAATACCCCAGGAACTATTGACGAGGGGTATCGAGGCGAAGTTGGTGTGATTTTGATCAATCACGGCAAGCATTCTTTTCAGGTCGTCAAGGACATGAAAATCGCTCAAATGGTGATTAAGCCAGTACTTCAAGTCGAAATTGAAGAAATCGACGAGTTAACCCAAACCCAGAGAGGTCCGCAAGGATTCGGCTCCACAGGAATGTCATGACCCGATTGTTTTAAGAAAGCAACGGCCCATCGCCAAACCGACCAACAGGATCAAATTGGCGGTACAACCGGTAGGTCCGACACTTCGTTAATTTGCTCCAAGCTGCGGCTTTTAAACTCGGTTTGGGTCAAAAAGCGAAACGTCTCCTGATACATGGGCTTCCAGTATTCGTTGCTCATATTCTGGCTCACCTCTAGCGGGTCAACCATCGGATGGGGCACCAAGGCCTCGCTAGGAAAAGTGTATAGGTAGTGGTTATCGTAGCGCTTGAGTATTGAGGCCTGACTGAGAGACTGCGCGAATTTTTGATTGGTTTGTAGGTCAGCAGCATCTTCGTTTTCAGTCAAAATCATCAGCGTTGACTGAGGCCGCAGAGCCGCGATGTTATCTTTATTTTGCACAAACGCGCCAAATCGATTGGCGGCAGTAAAACAGCCCAACGGAAACCGTAGTTCATCCCAGCCAAATTCTTTGACATCCAATGGGCCAGCTAGGTTGATGTAGCGCTCGCGGGTTTCTCCGCCATAGACCTCTAGCAGCGGCGCAAAGGCCACCACTTTGTCAACTCGCTGAGGGTTTTTGGCCCCCAACGCCAGGGCCACGGCCCCACCAACCGATAGGCCCACTGTGTAGATGGGGCCAGGTAGCGCCTCTAGCTCGGCCAAGCGAGCCTGGGCATCGCTTAGGTAGGCCAGGTGAGACGACACAAAATAGCGGTCAAAGTCGGGGTCGTTTTCGCGCTCGATCGCGGCAATAATATCCAGCAGGCGGGGTTCTAGCTTGCTCAGGCGGGCCATCAGCCCCACCATCTGTACGGGGGTCGGGGTGGTGGCACCCTCACCAGAGGCCGCCAGGTTGGCGAGAAAGTGTTGCAGCACCGGGTCGGCACTAACTTTTTCCCGCAGGGGAATCAAAATTTCGGGTTTGAGGTCAACCTGGGGCCAGTTTTGGTCGGGATTGATATAGGCATGGCCCGCCAGCGTGGCTTGATACACATTGAAGCCGTTGCGAAACAGATAGTTGGCCAGACGCGACATCTGGTGGGGTTTGGCACTAAACCCGTGGAACATCAAGACAGTGCCCCTGACTGGGGTGTTTGCCTCATGAAACAGGTAGTAGGGAAAAGCGCCATCTCGCCGGTCGGGACGGGCGGCAATCGTTTGTACGTAGGCGTCAATGCGCTGTCGCGTGGTCTGGAGCTGATCGGGAGTCGGGGTCGTGGGGCTGGTTTGCAGGGTGACCATGAGCCTAGGGGGTGAGGACTACATCGTAACTACCGTCGGAAGACTAAAGTCGCCTCCCCTGGTTGCTACAGAGACACTAGCCCAAATTCCACCAGGGCGGGATAAAAATTGCGGTTTTCGTGGCTGGGGCGGCTGAGCTTGATTAGAGCGAAGCGTTGCAGGGGCCGCAGCGATCGCCACTGCTCCAGCCCAATTTCAGCTCCCACCGCCTGCGCCTGCGCCTGCACATCTTCAGGGATGACATTGCCGTTGTGCCAAGGAGGTTGGGGGTCAATGGCGAGGGTAGAGGCGGGAGCACCCTGCACGCGGTGCACCAGCGACTGCACGTAGGCGGTATAGGCCACGGTGGAGTCGCGATCGTTGCACTGGAGCTGGGTGAGCCGCTCGCGATCGGCCTCGCTAAACCGATGCCAGTGCTCTAGCTTGAGCTTGACGCCACAGGTGTCGAGCTTGAGGCGCACCTGCATGGGAATGCAGCGCAGTGACTCAACAAAGTCGGCCTCAAACTGAAAGAAATCGTTGGTTTCTAGAGATGTATTGGCCTGGGTCATAGCGGGTTGGGGGCAACGGTCCTAGCGGGGCTGAAGTGAATGCACATCGAGTCGGTAGGTCTGCCCCTGGTGGGTAATCGTTACCGGGGTAGGGCCAGCTCCAGTCGGCGGTGGCGGAGCAGGGATGGGGGTAAACGTGACCCGCTCAACCTGGGTGCCAGCGGCCGGGGTGAGCGACTCGGCCACCTGACTGGCCTGCTCTAGCTGGTTGGTTAGCGACACCAGACCGTTAAGCCCGTTGATCAAATCGCGCAGGTTGCGGCGCAGAACCGGGTCGCCAGTCAGTTCATCCACATCGGCCATCACCTTGTGGGCGCTTTGAAAGACGCTGCGGGCCGAATCCAAGGTTTGCTGAAGCATCACCAGATTTTCGGCGCTGTTGAAGGTGCCCGTGATCGAGCGAATATCGGCGGCAGCCACGGCGGCATCGGCGGAGAGACGCTCGAGGTTGGCAACAAATTCGCCCTGCCGTAGGGCCGGACTGAGGGTGGTGGTAATAGCTTGGATCTCGGTGGCGCTGCGATCGAGGTTGGTGAGAGTATTCACCAAGGTGCCCCGGTTAGTGACCACCAGACGGTTGACCTCAGCGCCGGTAATTTCAAACTGGGCGGCGGCGTTGCCGATATTGTTGGTGGCCCGGTTGGCCGAGGCGGCCAGCGGCCCCAACTCGGTCTGCAACTGCCGCGACAGCACAATCAGCTCCGCCGACAGCAGGCTGGCGCTCTCGGTCAGGGTGGTGGCGTTGTCAAGGGTAACTTTGAGGTCGGCAATCAGCTCTGGGTCAGAAAAGGCATTGGCGAGCCCTTCGGCCGAGCGCAGCAGTGACTCGTAGCTGGCTCCCACCTCACCGTTGAGGCGATCGCCATCGCAAATCACCGTCTGTCCGAGGCAGCTCTCCCCCGTCGGGTCGACAGCTAACTCTTGATCGCTCAGCAGTCGCGTGGGGGTAATGTCGATGGTGGTGTCGCCAATCAGCCCCGATTGGTTAACCGCAATCACGGCATCGCGGGGAATACGCAGATCGTCGCTGCCAATTTCCACCGCCACATCGACAGCATTGGCGGTAGGCATAATGCTCAACACCTGCCCTACGGGCACTCCCCGGTAGCGCACACTGGTGCCCTCCTGCATACCCAGGGTGTTGTCAAACACAATGGTGGCTCGGTAGGTCTGCCTGCCGGGGTTTAGCCCCCGCAACCACAGCACCAACCCGCCAAACAACCCCACCGCTATGAGAATTAACAGCCCCACCGATCCTTCTCGAATTGCCCTTGCCCGCATGGTGCCTCTTAACTCAACCGCTCAACGGCTTACTCACAATTCCATTCTCTACCGAATCAACTCTACCTGAGCCAGGTTAACCATGGCGCTGGCCCATCTAGTCCTACTGCACCATCTGAATTGGCCCCTCAACCCGGCCACTAAAGAACTGTCGCACAAAGGGGTTATCGGTTTCATCTACGGCAGTGACCGGCCCCTGCCACTGAATCTGGCCCCGGTGCAAAAAAATCACCCGATCGGCAGTGCGACGAATGGTGCTGTCCTGGTGGGTGACAATCAGGTATGAGCTGCACCCGTTGTTGCGCTGAATGGCGCGAATCAAATCTTCGATCACCGTGGAGGCGATCGGGTCGAGGCCGGCCGTAGGTTCATCGTAGAGCAGCAGTGCCGGTCGATCCTGAGGGTTTTCAGGGTTTGAAACAATTGCCCGGGCAAAGCTCACCCGCTTGCGCATCCCCCCCGACAGCTCTGCCGGGTAACGGCTGCCCGTACCCGGTAGCCCCACCATGTCAAGCACATCATCGACGATCTGGCGAATCTGACGGGCGGGCAGCCGAGAGTGCTGATAGAGCAAAAACCCTACATTCTCTTCCACCGAGAGGGAGTCAAACAGCGCCGCTTGCTGAAACACCATGCCAATGCCCACCGGATCGGGCGAATCTTCAATCAGCCCCTCTCGCCGGTTCCCCTGCACATAGATCTCGCCCTCATCCGGGGAAAGCAACCCAGCAATGATTCTTAAGATAGTAGATTTCCCGGTGCCCGAGGGGCCAATGATCGCCACCGCCTCACCTCGATTTAGCGTGAGATCGACGTTGTCGAGCACCTGATTGTCGTCAAACCGCTTCGAGATGCCCTTGAGCTCTAGCAAAACCTCCTCGCCGCTGCAGCCCACTTCGGGCTGGGCTGCGGGGGGGACCAAAGGGACGCTAGACTGCCCTGGGATAGTGCTGGAATCGTGGAGATCGGCCATAGACCTTACCGATGGGAGTACCCGTGTCTGCTCAGCGGTCTGGTTGCCTAGGGTTGTCGGACCAAGCAGTTGGGTTTACCAACCATTAACAGCCACTGGGCATATCCATGCCTTGACTCTATCAAATAGCCGCTAAAATCGAAGGCGCTGGTGCTCATCCTATCAAAGGCTGTTTGAAACACCTGGGCAATTTCATCCACCTACTGGGAAGTTGCCTGGGATAGGTTATTCGAGCTAGGTACGACAGCCCGATCGCCCACAGCCCTACTGTCCGTTGCAAACCGCCGCTCAGGTTGGTCAGATCGCTATCGACCTCCTTTCATGTTCTTAAAACCTTTTTATACGGCCTTGACCAGACTGTTTCGTAAGGTCGGTCGGGAGACGCTAACCCTGGCCCCGCCGCGGCGGATCAATCGGCTGATGTGGTGGCTGGCACCAGGGCTGCTGGTCAAGCGTTGGCTGTTTCTCAGCATGGCTGGGGTGCTGCTGGTTGGAATCGGCGGCATGATCTGGCTCAAGCTGACGCCGGTATTTTATACGGGGCGACTCCTGGGGGCGGCGCTGCGGGCCTTTACGACCCACGTACCCAACTACGTCAGCGGCCCCGTGGGTATCTTGCTGGGTCTGGGGCTGATTTTTTGGGGTCAGAGCCGCACCGTGGGCGCGATCACCGACGTCTTAATTCCAGGCAATGAGGAGGATCTACTTGACGCTCTGCTCACCCAGCGGCGGTTGTCGCGGGGACCAAAGATTGTGGTGGTAGGCGGCGGCACTGGGCTGTCTAACCTGCTGCGGGGCATGAAGCGCTACAGCTCGAACATTACGGCCATTGTGACGGTGGCAGACGACGGCGGCTCGTCGGGGCGGCTGCGGCGAGAGATGGGGGTGCTGCCGCCGGGGGATATTCGCAACTGCCTGGCGGCCCTAGCGGACGAAGAAAAGCTGCTGACGGAGCTGTTTCAGTATCGGTTTGAGTCGGGTAGTGGTCTGGTGGGCCACAGCTTTGGCAACCTGTTTTTGACCGCTATGAACGAGATCACAGGGGATTTGGAGCAGGCGATCGCCGCCAGTTCTAAGGTGCTAGCGGTGCGGGGTCAGGTGCTGCCCTCGACTTCAGTAGATGTGCAGCTGTGGGCCGAGCTAGAGGACGGTCGCCGGATTGTCGGTGAGTCGAAAATTACCGAGGCGCGGGGCCGGATTGTGCACATTGGCTGCCTGCCCCCCAACCCACCGGCCCTGGCCAAGGCTGTCAAGGCGATTGAAGAGGCCGACTACATTGTGATCGGCCCTGGTAGTCTCTACACCAGCATTATTCCTAACCTGCTGGTGCCCGATCTGGTGAAGGCGATCGCGGCTCGGCAGGTACCTCGCATCTACATCTGCAATATTATGACCGAGCCGGGCGAAACCGATGGGTTTTCGGTGTCTGACCACATTCGGGCGATCGACTCGGCCTGCGGCTGCTACCTATTTGATGCGGTGCTGGTACAAAAAGTGATGCCCTCCGATCCGGTGATCAGCCACTACGCCAGGGCGGGGGTAGGGCCAGTACTGCTCGATCGCGCTGCCATTCTCGACTCGGGTCGCCGCATTATCGCCGCCAACGTGATGGAAGAGAGCGCAGATCTGACAGTGCGCCACCACAGCGAACGGCTAGCGCGGGTGCTGCTGCGGTGGTACACGCGCACGCAGCGGCTTTGGTAAGCAGGGTATAAGGTTCAGGGTCTAAGGTCTAGGGCCGCATCCTTATACCTAATACCTTGCGCCCTAAACCTGTCATCCCTAGGAAGGGTCGGTGTTAAAGCGGCGACCGACCCAGCCGACGATGCCGCTGGCGATCGCCCCGGCCATTAGCACGCTAAGAGCGGGCATAATCAGCGGATTCCAGAGGGAGTACCAGAGGTCTAACCCGAGGTCGACATTCATGCTGCGCCCCAGTACTGCTACTAGAAACCAGCCCAGGCTAAGCAACACCAGGCCCAGGTCGGCCACTAGGACCCAGCTAATCAGGCTAGAGATGCGTTGTGTGATGGGCGTTTCTTTCATGGGGTTAAGGATAGAAGGCTTGGGACGAGGAATATGTTGGCAGAGATTGGGCGAGCGAGCCTCGATCGCGCTCAGCCGCAATCTTAAGTCAAAAATTAGGCTGCTCTAAGGACTAGAGCAGCCTACCAAAAAGACTAAGTATTAACTGATTGATACAAAATTTGCCTTGGCTGAGGCAGGTAGCTGGCCTGGAGTTATCTTAAGCGTCAAGATTCTGGATCAGCAGATTGTCCGGGTCAACGTAGTGACAAACGGCATCATCAACGCAAATGAGAGCCCAGCCAGAGGCCTCAATACTGACCAATTCATAGTCAGCATCCTGAACAAAAAATCCCTTGTGATTCCGGGTTTCGGGCTTGATTCCAACGGGGTTAGTAGACATGACTAATGCTCTCCAGAAAACAGCGACCAGCAATGGTAAGAAAAGCTTATGGCTTACTTGAGGAAATCCTATCACCGCCTTCATGAGAATTTTATTAAGTAATCTAAGGCTTTATTGCAGAGAAGCCGTGTAACTGGATGTTACGAGGCGATCGCACCCCTGATGTAGCTTGTCAATCCCTTGATTTATCGTTTCCTGATTGAAGAATCACATAATTTTTGCCGTCAAAGGAAGATTAACTAAAGTTTTATGAATTCTCTATCAGTTCCGCAGAATCACCGAGAAAACGGTATAAATACTCATGGATTGCGGCAGTTCTTTTAACATTTATCCGGTTTTTCTCGGATTCCTCCTTAGGTTAGGTGTATTCTCGACGGCGGCATGCCTGTTGGGTTATTAACTTGAATTGGGTCACTGTTGCACGATTATAAATGTTCGCCAAAACCGTGCATTCATCTCTGTTAGACGGCTGTCAACACATCAGAATTGCAGGAATTTGACTTTAGTGCCCAAAGCTAAGCCCTAAAATTTGGGTGATTTAATTCGATGGATTAATCGCTTCCTATGACCTCTCCATGGCTAGGCTGGATTCAGCAACTTCAGGGCATTGCCCAAACCGGGCTGCACTACAAAAATCATCCTTTTGATGTAGAGCGCTACGAGCAGATTCAGGCGATCGCCGCTGCCATGCTCGCCGCCCAAATTGAGGCCGATCCGCCCACGATTCTCAATCTCTGGCAACAAGAGCAGGGCCACGCCACCCCCAAAGTTGATGTCAGAGGCGTTGTGTTTCGCGATCAAAAAATTCTGCTGGTGCAGGAGCAATCGGATGGGCTGTGGGCTCTGCCCGGCGGCTGGGCCGACATTGGCGACTCCCCCAGCCACGCTGTTGAGCGCGAAATTTTTGAAGAATCTGGCTTCACGGCTCGGGCCACCCAACTGCTAGCCTGCTACGATCGCGCCCACCCCCGCCACGGGCACCCGCCGGCCCTGCACCACAGCTACAGGCTAGTGTTTCACTGCGAAATTACTGGTGGGCAACTCACCCCCAGCTACGAAACACCAGCCGTTGACTTCTTTGGCCCCAACGACATTCCGCCCCTTTCCCTAGGCCGCACCGGGCCAGAACAAATTCAACGCTTTTTTGACTATCTCAAAAATCCCGATCAGCCCACCGATTTCGACTAACCCACTGCCTCAACCGCCCCCACTCCTCTCACTCCCCTACCTGCCCACCCTCCCACTCCCTACTTCCTCACCCCTTCTCCCCACCCTTCTGCAACGATCCCTGAAACACCCGCCGACCGACAGGTTCGTTTTCCGAAGGCACCAGTCGCAGCGGGCTCTGTCCATTGGAACTGGCCAAAGGTTCGTAGGCGATGGTGATAGGAAAATCGCGCTGGTCGAAAGCTTCCAGCAGCGCCTGTCGGGGCAGTTCAGCGGGGTCAATAAAGGCCGGATCGTAATCAAAAAACGCTTGGCGCTGGCTTTCGATCTGCACGCCGCTGGCCCGCATTTCTTCGTCGTAGGCCAGGGTGTAGTTGACGAAGTCGGGCTGACGTTCCCCTAGCTGCATGCGGTCTTTGATCACAATGCGATTTTTAACCGTGAGGGTGTACTGGCTCGGGGCAAGGGTGTCGTCGGCAAAGTAAAGGCGCTTGAGGTCGGTTTTGGCGGCTAGGGCAACACGCTGGCCCGCTGGCAATTTGAGGCCGCTGAGGTCAAACCCAGAGCTTTTAGACACCTGGCGATCGGTGAGCGAAAATCCGGTTTCTGGGGTAGACGAGTTGAACTGGTAGGTTCTGGTCTCATCGGTGAGATTGATTGAGAGGTGGGGCAGGTCGGTGGCTCGGTTGGCCACTAGGGTAATCTCAGGGTCGGTGGCATTGGGCACTAAAAACAGGGTGAGGGTTTGGTTGGGGTCAAGCCTGAGTTCCTCAACGTTGGCTGTGTACCCTGGCCCCGTGAGCTGGAGCGTAGCGGTCTGGCTGGGTGCCGTGGTCACCCCAGTTAGGGTGACCTGGAGAGGTTGCCCCATCTGAGCGGCGGGCAGTCGATAGCTGGCGGGCACCCCGCGATTCAATCCGCCTTTGAAGGGCACTAGCTCCACGGCGTCCTGATTGCTGACAGACAGTAGGGTTAGGTCGGCGGACGCCGAGTCCTCATAGGGGGTAATGGCGAGCACCCCTTCGCCAATTAAGGTGATGTCTACGGTAGCAGCGGCTTTTGTCTCGACCTCGACCTCAGTTTCGGCCTTAGGGCCACAAAAGGGGCAGGTGAAGGGGCCAGTGGCAGCCAGCGGTTGATCAGCTGGGGGCTGTCGCCACGATCGCTGAGTCAGATCGAGGGTTTTGCTTTGCCCATCGCCTTGCAACGCCGGAGCGCTGGCGGTGGGTTGGTAGGTCCAAGTATCAGCCTGGGTGTCAAACTCCACGTGGAGGTCGGAGGGACTGTCGGGCCGACCGGCGGGGAAGTTGCTGTCATAGACATAAACCCAATACTTGCCCTGGCCTCGGTCTTCGACGCGGTAGGGGGTGAGGCTGTGGCCCTCGGTCAGAGCACCCTCCAGGCGGCGATATACCCCCATCGTGAACGGGTCGAGGGAGCCGCCGAGAAAGACCCCCAGCAGCGATCGCAAAATTTGCGTCGGCGTAAAAGTGTCGCGCACGGTCTGGGTTTGCTGAGCCACCTCAGTCACCCCCTGCATCAGAAACAGGTTGGCAATGAAGGTTTGCAGGTCAAACAGGGTGCGCACTAGACCGAACACCGTGCGCCCCAGCACGGCATTGACCAACCGCTGCCACCAGGGCAGGCGCGGCTGACCGGGCTGCCACAGGTCAAGCACCGCGGCGGCCATGCCCTCCGAGAGGCCCTGGTTCATGCGGCCTAATTGAGTTTGTAGCCAGCTTTGGGCAGCGGCGGTGAGCACGCAGGTAGTCGATGCGCCCCCGACACAAACCTGGGTGCCGAAAAGCTGTTGCAGTTGCTCAGTCAGCACCTCTTCCCAAGCCTGAGGATTGCGGGTGATATCGATGGCCTGGGTCAACTCCTGGTTAGAAAACTGGAACCCATTCACCGCCGGGTCAAAATTGGGCAGAGCCACGCTGCCGCCGGGCAGCGGTTCGAGCTGAGCCAGCCAGTCCGAGTTATCGGTAGCTGAGGCAGTCGTTGGGGCCTGCCTAGTTGCCCTCGGCGAAACGGCTGCCAGCGCGCCGTAGGGCACCAGTTGCACGGTGATATAAGTTGTGAGCAGCATGACCGACAGCCACCGCCATCGCCGCCATCGACCCAGTTTGATGCCACGAAGAATTGCCACTGCCTTGCCTGCAACGCACTGCCTGGTGATTGTAACCAAAGGGACCATTGCCTTGAGTCAGTGCCTAGGGCAGATGAGCTACTGGTCAAGCTAATTCACAAGGCTAGAACTCAAGCCCAACCGCATTCCCTGCTGACACAGGCAGTCTGCGGCTTTCATTCAGGACTGCTGAATACAGGTATAAGTCAAAAACTCAACGTCTCTCGTAGGAGCAAAGGCCGTTTGTGCCTGGCTAATTCATGCCACTGTTCAGCAACGCCCTTGGTCTGTTTTGCGGGGGCAGCCCGTCGCTTTTCGTTCTTTATTGAAGCTTCCGCCTAGGGGTGTAAAAGTGCAACCTGAGAAATGATCCTTAGGTTCATTAGATGCTTAAGCTCTTTTCTTGCAGCTTTGAGGGGAATTTTAAGCTTTGTAACAGCATTGGGGCTTCTAGTTAAAGTGATAGTCCCCTGCGATCGCCAACTTGGCTAAAATTACGACCACATCAGGGCGACTATAGGAATTAACTATGTTCTTTCAGCTACCTCCGACTCTGCCTCCTGCCGCTGCCGCTTCAGTCCCCATTGTCGAGATCATGGCTGAGTGCAAAAAGGGCAGTCGCGACTGTTTCCCTGAAGACCGAGTTGGGGTTACCGTTGAGCTCGCCAAAACGACTGTTCTTGACCTCAGAACAGAGGGCGTGACCACCGGGTTTCCTGCCGGAGTGAACGCTTAAATCAGTTAACTGCTGCTACCGCTACCGGCCGCTAAGGCTCGACCTAGCGGCTTTTTGCTAGGTTCAGTGCCGTTGCCGGATAGAGTGCCTCTAACTCTAGACTGGCGGCCGCCGCCGCCAAGGCCGTCGGTGACTCCGGAGTATGCAGGTAGGGCAGCGTGCCCAGCACCGGAATCTGGGCTAGGTTGGCGATCAGCCCCGCTGGAGCCCACTGATCGATCTGCTCAGGGGTACAGGGCTGAGGACAGTTGAGCACAATACCCCGTAGGTCGATAGCGTTTTGCCGGGCCAGGGCCACGTTGGCGATCGCCTGGGCGATCGCCCCTAGCCTGACCGGCACCACCAGCACCACCGGCAAGTGCCAAGCGGCCGCCAGATCCGCCACGGTGAGTTCGTAGGTGACCGGTGACCCCAGCCCCCCCAGCCCTTCCACCAGCACCCAGGGGTGTTGCTGGGTAGCAGTTTCCAACATGCGCCAAGCCGAGGTGAGATCTACCGAGCGACCCTCTAGAGCAGCGGCCAGGGGTGGAGCCAGGGGCGCATCAAAATATTGGGGCGTAATCGCCTCCAAACTCGTGTCAGGGAAAAAGAGGCGCTGGTACAGCTCGCGATCGCCTACCCCCGACTGAAACGGCTTCAGCACCGCCGGAGCCTGAGCTGGTCGATACTGCTGCCAGTAGGCCAATAGAGCACTGGTGAGAACAGTTTTACCCACTTCGGTGTCGGTACCAGCCACCAGTAGCGCATTCAGAGAAACCATATGCCCCTTTAGGGAAAACCTTAGTTACAGAACGGGTTCAAGGTGCAGAGTCAGGGTCTAAGGCTGCCCCCTGCACCCTATACCCCAAACCTTGAACCCTAAACCTTGAACCTCTACATCACCCCTAATTTGCCGATATCGTCAGCACGTAGTTAGACGGACGAGGCGACGACACATCCACAATGTAGTTGCCGCTGCTGGGCAGCTGCCCCTGCCACGACAGCACCCGCGACGCGTCAGGAATCAGCTCGCCATTGGGAAAGCGCACGTCAAGGGTGACGGGACCGCTGACGCTGGGTAGCTCGAGGGCCAACACCTGTCCCTCTTGAGCATTGATGATATAGCGGCGAGAGCGAGCTTCGTTGACCTGGCCCGACACCTGAACGCTAGTTTGCCCGGGCGGAATTCGCACCTGCTGCTCAACCACGTTGGCGTCGGGGTTTGGCCCCGGCTCAGGCTCAGGCTGAGGCTGAGGTTCAACCGGTGGGGGTGACTCAACGCTGGGCTCAGGCTCGGGTTCAGCCGTAGCTTCGGGGTCAGGTTGAGCGCTGAGGCTGACCTCTAGCTCGTAGTCGCTCTGCTCTAGACCCTGAACCGGGCGTAGCTGCACGATGTATTCGCCATCGGCTGGTAGGGTGCCCTGCCAGTTGAGCACGCGCTGGGCCGAGCTGTCGACCGGCTCTCCTTCGGGGGTAAGCACCGTAATCAGCACCCCTTCGCCGGTCATGCGAGCTAAGAGAACCTGGCCAGCGGCGGCGTTGAGGCGGTAGTTAATCGTTTCGTTGCTACGCAGACTGCCCCTGACGGTGCGATCGCTCCCCGGTGCGATCGATAGGTTTTGGCTGTACTCAACTGGGCTGGTTTCGGGGGTGGGCTCAGCGGTGGGTTCGGGAGTCGGTTCGGGCTGTTGGGGGTCAAGAGTGATCTCGGGGCTGGGCACCGGGGTAGGGGCTGGGGTGCGGTTGAGCAGGCTCACCAACGTCCAGCCGCCGAGGCCCGCTAGCAAAGCCAAAATGCCCCCAATCACAGCCACGGCCCAGGGGTTTTCCCACACGGAGGCGGGCTCGGCAACGGGCACCGGGGCCGTGTAGTTGGGGGCCTGGGTCGTCGCACCAACCCTAGTCGGCTGATACTGTCGCCCCACAGCCACCGTTCGCATCTGGGAGGGCGGCGGCACGGTAGCAGTACCAGGCGCTGTGCCCACGGCACCAAGGGCTTGGGCCATTTCACTCACCGATTGGTAGCGATCGCCCGGTCGGTAGCTGGTGGCCTTTCGCAGCACCTGAAGCAGGCCGGGGCTGAGGGTGCTGGGCAAATGCCAGCTGAGGTTGACGTCGTCAAAAATTTCCTGGGGTTCTTTGCCAGTGAGCAGCACGATGGCGGTGACTGCCAGGGCATAGAGGTCGCTGCTGGGGTAGGCCCGGCCCGACTGCATTTGCTCGCTGGGAGCATAGCCCAGCTTGCCCACCGAGGTGGCCTGGCTCAGGGTGCCAGGCGGCTGAATGCGGGTGACGACTTCTTTTACCACCCCAAAGTCGATTAGCACCGGCAGGCTATCGGCCCGGCGCTGCATAACGTTGTCGGGGCTGATATCGCGGTGAATGATGCCCTTGCTGTGAATGTGGGCTAGCACCGGCAAAATCTGCTGCAAAAACTGTCGCACCTCGGCCTCTGAGAAAGCCATGCCCTGCTGAATCCGCTGGTTGAGCAGGTCGCGGTAGGTGACACCGTCGATGTAGTCCTGGACTAGAAACAGGCGCTGATTTTCCTCAAAAATGGCTTGAAATTTGGGAATTTGGGGATGCTCAATGCTGTAGAGAATGGCAGCCTCGCGCTGGAACAGCTGAAGCGCTTTGTCAGAAAACTGCTCGCCCTGCTGAGGTTCGAGTTCTTTAACGGCGCAGCGTTCGTTAAAGCGGCCCAGGTCTTCGGCCAGGTAGGTGCGCCCAAAGCCACCGTGACCCAGCTCTTGCAGCACACGGTAGCGGTTCTGAAGGGTGGTACCAGGGATCAGGGTGGGGTGCATAGATTTGGAACAATTCAGGGCTGAAAATAGGCAGCCAGTCTGCCAGAGCGATCGCTACACCAGTTTACAGTAGGATTACCGACCGCTTCATGGGTACCCTGGGCGGGCATCTACGCCGCCAATGGGGAGGAAGACCCTACTGGAGGAATGCTAACCCCTTTGCAACAATAGTAAAGCGGACACCAAAGTTAGGGCAGGCCGTTCTCCAGGGTTTGAAGCCGGCTGACACAATGCTGGTGGCGATCGCGGTTCCGCCCCCAGCGGGCCAGGGGAAACGGTGGTCGCATCGGGCCGTCATCACCGCTTAATTACAACTTATATAGAAAGGCAGTAGGCCATGGGGCTAGGGTTAACGGGCAAAGACGACATTGCCAGCGATCTCGATACAGAGACTGCGGGTACTAGCGCGGGGGAATTTCTCCCGCAGCTAAAACCGATGCTGGCCCTGCCAGCGCTGCTGAAGCGACCGCTACTGGTAGGCGGCCTGGGTCTTTCTGCCACCTTGGCCCTGCTAGGCAGCACTCACATTAACCCGCTGGACAGCTCGACGTTGCTCAGCGCCATTGCCCTGGGCTCGGGGCTGTGGTGGTGGCGGCGAGGCGTACCTGCGCCAGCGGCCCCCAAGCCCATTGCCCCACCCGTGGTCGATCGCTCTCGAGTTGAGATCGAGCTGGCAACGCTGTTGGCCCTGATCGACACCCTGGCCCGGGAAGCTGAGTCAGCCGGCCAGGTAGCCCAGGTCTCTGCGCCGCTCACCACCTATCGCCAGGAACACCAGGCCCTAGGGGCAGAACTCGATCGCCAGACGTTGCGGGTGGCGATCGCAGGCGAACCCCGCGCCGGCAAAACCACTTTACTCACCCTGCTTACGCCCCCAGCCGACGCAGCCGTTGAGAAAGACGCTGCCCTGAGCTTTGAGGAAATGACCCTGACCGCCACCCCTGACTGGCTCAACTATGACGGCCTGCTGCTGATTACCGACGGCGACATCACTGACAGCGCCCTCACCCTGCTACGGGAGCGCGCGATCGCCGGTCAGGGGGCGGTGCTGGTGTTTAACAAGCACGACCACTACGACGCTGCCGACCAGCAGACGATTTTGACCCAGCTGCAGCAGCGGGTGGCAACCCTGCCCGCCACCGTGCCCGTCGTCACCGCCGCCGCTGCCCCTCGACCCATCAAGGTGCGCCGTCACCAGGCCGACGGAACCTTTACCGAAACTATGGAAACGCCCGCACCTGCGATCGCCGGACTCCAGGCGGCCCTCGATCGCGCCCTAGTGGCTGAACGGTCAACCCTGGTTGCCGCCACGGTGCTGCGCCGCAGCCAGGCCCTGCGCCAGCAGGTGCAAACTGACCTCAACCGCCTGCGCCGCGATCGCGCCCTGCCCCTGATCGACCAGCTTCAGTGGGTGGCTGGAGCCGCTGCCTTTGCCAACCCCGTGCCCACCCTCGATCTGCTGGCCACCGTCGCCATCAACGGCCAGCTCATTCTCGACCTGGGCAAGATCTACGGCTTTAACCTCACCCTCAACGAGGCCAAAACCGCTGCCGGTACCCTGGCCAGCCTGACCGTCAAGCTGGGCCTGGTCGAACTCTCGACCCAGGTGCTCACCGCCGTGCTCAAAAGCCACTTCGCCACCTACCTGGCTGGGGGACTGGTGCAGGGGCTCAGCGCTGCCTACCTCACCCGCATGGCCGGCCTTAGCCTAGTTGACTACTTTGAGCAAGCCGCCCTGGCCGGTACCCCCACCAGCGAATTGTCCTGGGAGGCGATCGCCCAGCGCCTGCAAACCACCGTTCAGCAAAACCGCCAGCTCAGCCTGCTGCAAACCCTGGCCAAACAGGGCATCGACATTCTCAAGCCCACCCCTGCCCAACTCCCCGCCAGCACCGCCCCCCTCGATCTGGAACCGATCGCCCTCGATCCGATCGCCGAAACCATCCCAGCGATCGCCATCCCCCTCGAATCCACCCCACCCAACTCCTAACCCCCTACCCATCCACCCCCTACCCATCCACCCCTATGCCCCCCTCCCCCCTCCTCTCCCGCGCCCGCCAAACCCTCAGCCAGGCCGTTGCTCGCTACTCCACAGCAGTACAGGGCAGTACCAACCCCCACCAGGCGGCAGTGAAGCAGGGTCTGGGTCAGCTCCAGAGCCTCAGCGCCAAGCTGGAGTTGCGCTGTCTGCGGGTAGCGGTGTTTGGATTGGTGAGCCGGGGCAAATCGGCGGTGATCAACGCCTTGGTGGGAGAAAGCATTCTTGAAACTGGCCCGCTGCACGGGGTCACCCGCTGGCCCCGGTCGGTGTACTGGCAGCCCGAGGCTGACAGCGACCTGCCCTGGCAGATCGAGCTGGTGGATACCCCGGGCCTGGATGAGGTTGGGGGCGATATTCGCGCCGACATGGCTCAGACCGTAGCCACTCAGGCCGATTTAATTTTGTTTGTGGTGGCAGGGGAGATTACCCAGCTTGAGTACGATGCTCTGGTAGAGCTACAGCGCGGGCACAAGCCGCTGCTGCTGGTGTTTAACAAGGTCGATCTGTATCCCGAAATTGACCGCCAAGCGGTATATGACACCCTCAATAGTCTGCGGGCTGAGCTAGGCCGAGACACCCCAGGGGCCAAACTGGCTGTAGAAGAGGTCGTCATGGTGGCGGCCAGTCCGGCCCCGCTTCAGGTGCGGGTAGAATGGCCCGATGGTCGCGCCAGCGACGAGTGGGAACCTCAGCCTCCCCAGATTGAGCCGCTGCGCCGGGCGCTATTGGCGATTGTGGGCCAGGATGGCTCGGCTCTGGTAGCCCTCAATGCCCTGCGCCACGCCCGGTCTATTGAGGGCGATTTGGTGGGTCACGTGAGCCGTCTGCACAGCGATCGCGCCGACGAAACCATCTGGCAGTTTGCCAAATACAAAGCCGCCGCCGTGGCCCTCAACCCGATCGCGGGTCTCGACCTGCTAGGCGGCGTGCTGATTGACCTGGTGATGATTCGCACCCTGGCGCGGCTCTACGGCTTTCCGATTACAGGCCACGAGGCGGGGCGGCTGTGGCGGGCAATTCTCAAAAGCTCGGGCACCCTGCTGCTGAGCGAGCTGGGCAGCGGGCTGCTCGGGGCAGGCAAAACCACCGCCGCCCTGGTCACTCTGGTGGATAGCGCCTCGGGGGTAGCTGCTTTAGCGGGGGCAATTACCGCCCAGGCCAGCGCCGCTGGGTACGGGGCCTACACCGTTGGTCAAGCCGCTAAAACTTACCTGGAGCAGGGTTGCACCTGGGGGCCAGAGGGAGTTAGCGCGACCCTGGCAGCCCTGCTCAACGATACCCAAACCTCGGCCACTCTGGCTCGTCTGCGCCAAGAGGTTGAGGCCGATCTGGTAGCGGTTTCAACGCCCCACAGCTAGGCTGCGTGCGATCGCTAAAGGGGTCAAACCCGAGACTCTGCTGGGCTGAAGCCGCCCGGTTCTTAGTCGTCTGGCTTCACTAGAACTGTGCCCATGCTGTTTGAGCAATCTCTAGGGTTGCAATCCCACGGCCTGGATAACCTCATCCCCAGGCTCCAGGGTAACCAGGGCAATGCCGTTTTCATCCAGGGCATTGAACACATCTAGGGTGGTGCCACTGTCGAGGGTGATCAGCAGACGCGTCCAAATCTCAAGCTCGCTGCCGCCGATAGACATCTGCCCGCGGCCCAGGGAGACAGCGGCAATAGTGGCACCGAGAATGGCGTCGAGCACCGCCACCCCTTCCCACAACCAGCGCACCGTTGATCCGCCGAGGGAAAAAGGCAGCACTCGGCCCACCTCAATGGCCAGGTCGTCAAACTTTTGCCAGGAGATCGATAGAGTGGAGCTACCTACGGTCAAAAACAGCGGCAAATCCATCCAGTCGCTCCACCGTTGGTCGTCGTCACACCACATCTGAGCTAGCTCGTAGCCCAAAATGGGCTGACCGATCAGCCCCGAAAATCGATTTTGAATCAGCTGTAGCTTGGCCTCTTTGGTGGTGACGTAGAGCAAGGGATAGCCAATTCAAATTCAATACACTTAAGTCGAGGACAGGCTCCTAGCAGGGCAAAGGTTGTTTGTCCTGCCGATTCAGAAGCTGCCCAACAGAACTGGGTAACAGACAGCACTACGATGACTCTGGCAAGAACTGTAAACCATAGCGGCTAGCGATCGCAGCAACCTGACTGCGATCGAGGGGTTGTTCCTTGGGCAGTTGATCAATCTCAACAAAGAACTGCTCAAATCCGCCGGGGGTCATAGTGTTCATCGCCATGCCAGGCTCAGAGCCAGTGTTGCGAAAGGTGTGGGGAATGTGGGCCGGCAGATGCACAAAATCCCCTGGGTTAGCGACTACGGTTTCGTCGCCAAAGCGAAACTCATAGGTGCCCTTGAGAATGTAAAACAGCTCGTCCTCATGCTCATGCACGTGGAGCGGCGGCCCACCCTCGGGAGGAGTATTGCTAATCACCACCGAGTAAGCCCCGTTGGTTTGCGAACTCATAACTTTGCCCACAATTTCTAGGCCAAAGATCCGCCAAGTGGTGCCAGCATCAGCCCCAACCCAAAAAGGCGCAGCAGCGGTTTCAGGCGGATTGGCACCGGGTGCATCCGCCCAGGTGAGCGAGGATCGACTGCTCAGGATGAGAATAACCAGCGTCATTAGAGCGGCGATCGCAGCCCAGCCCAAGCGTCGCAGCGAAAAGAACCGGCTGCCATCAATCGATCTAAATCTGCTGGTCATAGTGAGTTGCCACCAAAAATATGAGAGATCGATTCTCGATCAATCCTTTATATTTTTAACCCTCGTACCAACCCCCAAATCTAGTTGTCGCTAAATTGTTACCGAAGACTCGCTCTAGCTCCTGAGACATCTTGGTCGACAAGTTCTTGTACGTGGGCAGGCTGTAACCCAAGCCAGCTAATGGTTTGGTCTACACTTGAGCCTTTGTAGTCAGCGATCGCCCGCAGATGGGTCAGGGTAATAGCAGGCGAAGGTTGAGTGAGCCAAGATTTAATCACATGGCGTTCTACACCTAATACGGCTTCTAAGTCTTGTTTCGTGCGGTAGCGAAGTTCTTGATTGAGCCAATCTACTAGAGCCTGAGTATTCCAAGGATAGTAATTTTGCATAATAAAAAGCTCTCAACAGCTATTAGGTTTCAGCATGAAGAAGGGGTTGTGCCGATCATAAAATTCAAAAGTGACAACTTCGTGACTAGAGCAACTGTCGCTATTTCAGCTCAGTGACAAGCAGTCGATCGCACAACTACAGCGATGGCCACTGCACTGACCATCCCTAGCCACTAACCCCCGACAAAAACTGAGCAGCGCACTAGCGTATAGCCATCGGACGCACTGGCGTGGACCGCTGACGGAGGATGAAGCGTTTTCACAGCCGCTATGACAATGGACAAAGGCGTAAACCTTTGCCCAACCAAAATTTTCACGCCTTTGAGATAAACTCCCCGAAGCCGCTACACGGCTAAGAACTCTTGGATGATGTCGTTGGTGAGTTCGCTGGTAGGGCCGTTGGCCACAATGCCACCCCGCTGCATAGCGTAGTAGTAGTCGGCCTGGCGCACAAAGTGCAGGTGCTGTTCTACCAGCAATACTGAAATGCCGGTGGTTCTAATGATCTTTTTCACCGCCGCCTCAATGTCGAGAATGATCGAGGGCTGAATGCCTTCAGTGGGTTCATCTAACACGAGCAGTTTGGGCTGGCCCATGATGGCGCGGGCGATCGCTAGCTGCTGCTGCTGACCACCGCTGAGGTCGCCTCCCATGCGATCGAGCATGGTCTTGAGCACGGGAAATAGCTCATAAATCTCCTCGGGCACTTCTTTCTGCGCCTTACCGCGACTGCCCAAGGCCTCCTGGCCAATTAGCAAATTCTCTCGCACCGTCAGCCGCGGAATCACTTCTCGGCCCTGGGGCACGTAGCCAATGCCCAGCCGCGCCCGGCGATCGGGGGGAAAGCTATTCACCACCTGCCCCTCAAAGCGGATTTCACCCCTGCGCGGTCGCAGCACCCCCATGATGTTTTTGAGCATGGTGGTTTTGCCCACGCCATTGCGGCCAATTAGGCAGACCATTTGCCCCTTAGGAATCGTCATGCTCACATCGCGCAGAATGTGGCTCTCGCCGTAGTAAAAGTTCAGCCCCGAAACCTCAAGCATGGGCGCGGTCATGGGGTCTTGTAAGGCCGGGGTGGGGAGGGTGGTGGTCATGGGGAGTGGGGAGTAAGGGGGTGGGAGGGTGGATGGGTAGGAGAGTGGATGGGGTAGGAGAGTGGGTGATGGGGTGAATAGTAAACTGACTCATTCACCCATCTACTCGTCTACCCATCTACCCCCGCGCAGCCAGTTCCTCTAGGGCGGCAGCTTCTAGGCGGCTGACGGTTTCTGTTGGCAGGCCCAGCAGGTTCAGCAGCTTTTGGTAGACTACCGCCTCGGTTTGATTAATCTGGTTCGAGCTAATCACCTCGTAGCTGAGCATGAGGGCTTCTTCACGCTGAGCTTGGGTGGTGAGCTGAGGTACCAGCTCTTCTAGGGGAATCTCGGTGGCCAGCAGGCTCTTGAGATCGTTCCGCAGCTCGGCCTGCTCTTCGGGGGCGTGGGCAAACTTGCGGCTGAGGCGATCGAGAATTACTGCCTGCTGCACGTCGGCAAAGTTGTCGTCGGCCCAGGCCATAGTGGCGGCAATGCGCAGCAGCAGCATTTGCTCAGGGGTGAGGCCGGTTTCTTTGCCCAGGTAGACCTCAATTACCTTGGGGTCGGTCTGCACCTGGTCCATTGTGCCTTCAAAGAGCACGCTGCCCTGGTGCAGCACGGTAACCTGGCGGGCGATCTGGCGCACAAACTCCATGTCGTGCTCGATTACCACAATGGAGTGGCTTTCGGCTAGCGACATCAGCAGTTTGCCGGTTTGCTCAGTTTCTTCGTCGGTGAGGCCTGCCACTGGCTCATCCACCAGCAGAAGGTCGGGCGACTGGGCCACCAGCATACCGATTTCGAGCCACTGCTTTTCGCCGTGGGAGAGAAGCGCGGCGGGGATGTCGGCTTTGTGGTCGAGGCCAATGGTTTCGAGCAGGCCGCCCACGGTGCGTTTTTCAGCGGGCGGGGCCTTTTTGAACAGTGTGGAGAAGACGTTTTTATTGCGATTGCAGGAGAGATCGAGGTTTTCGCGGGGGGTGAGGTTGAGGTAGACACGGGGGGTTTGAAACTTGCGACCAATGCCCAGGCGAGAGATCTCGTGTTCTTTGTATTTGCGCAGATCTTGACCCTTAAAGTAGGCCGCGCCCTCGGTGGGTTTGGTTTTGCCGCTAATCACGTCTAAGAAGGTGGTTTTACCCGCGCCGTTGGGGCCAATAATCACCCGCAGTTCGCCCTCATCCATGCTGAAGTTGAGGTTGTTGATGGCCTTAAACCCATCGAAACTGACGGTGACGTCTTTGATCTCTAGGACTTTGGTGCTCATTGTGGGTGGATGGGTGGGGGTGGATGGGTAGGGTGGGCACTGCCCACCATTGATCTGTGGCGCTGATCGAGGCTTTTGCTGGGGTGGGTGAGCAATACATACATAAGGGGTTATTGCCTTAACTAAGCTGTGGAAGCCTTAGTTAAATGGTGGGCATTGCCCACCCTACTTTTCAGCAGGCTACTTTTCGGCAAACTCGGGAACAGCTTCAACGACCGAATCGCTATCGCTGGCGTAGGGTACATCTGTGGGAGTGAGACCTAGAGCTGAGCTAACCATAGAGCCAAACTGGCGACGACCCCAGCCAATAATGCCGTCCGGCAAAGCCGTCACCACAATCAGGAACAACGCCCCTTGGAAAAACAGCCACACGTCAGGAAAGCGCTCGCTGAGCAGGCTACGGGCCATGTTCACCAGCACGGCACCCAGCACGGCACCCACCAGAGTGGCACGCCCACCCACGGCTACCCAAATCACCATCTCAATGGAGAAGGCAATATCCATGACCTGGGGAGAGATGATGCCCGATTGAACTGTGTAGAGGGCACCGGCAATGCCTGCGATCGCCCCGGAGACCGCAAACACCAGCACCTTAAACGCCGTCGGGTCATAGCCCGAAAAGCGCACTCGGTTTTCGTCATCGCGAATGGCTACTAGCATGCGGCCAAAGCGCCCACTAGTGAGCCAGCGGCAGAGGGCGTACATGGCAATCAGCGCAATGACGGTGCTGATGTAAAAGAACATCCGCATGCCGTCGCTGCCCACCTGCTGATTCATAAACACCGAGGTGGAAGTTTTCAGACCGTTGGTGCCGTTGATCAGCTTTTGCTGACCATTGAACAGGTTAAAAAACACCACCAGGGCGGCTTGGGTCAAAATCGAGAAGTAGACCCCGCGAATGCGGTTGCGGAACACCAGGTAGCCCAGCAACCCCGCCACGATCGCCGGGATGGTAAAAATCGCCAGCAGCGTAAACGGTAGCGAGTTGAACGGCTGCCAAAACCAGGGCAGCTCCGTCACCCCGTAGAGACCAAAGAACTCCGGCAGTTGCCCCTCGCCCAGGGTGTTTAACTCCAGGTACATGGCAAAGGCATAGCCGCCGAGGCCAAAGAAGATGCCGTGGCCCAGGCTGAGCAGGCCCGTAAAACCCCAGATCAAGTCGATGCCCAGGGCCACAATACCCAGGGCTAAAAAGCGCCCCAGCAGATTCAGCCGAAAGCCCGTCAGCAGCATCGGCATGATCAGAATCAGGATGAGGGCGATCGCAATGACTGCGATCGCCTCAATCATTAACTTGCGCTTTTGGCTGGCCTTGGCGGCCCGGCGCGGCTGAACGGCAATATCTGTAGTCATAGCCCTATAGCTCCACCGAACGGCCCTTCGGCGGGAACAGCCCAGCGGGCCGCACCTGCAAAAAGGCGATAATCAACGCAAACACCATCACCTTGGCCATGCTTGTAGTGGCAAAAAAGGTGAAGAAGTCAACCGCAGGCTTAAAGAATCCTGTCGGCGGAAACAGCAGCGCCACGGTGCCCGACCCGACCAGATAGGTCGTAATGCCAATCACAAGCGCCGCCACAATGCTGCCCACCAGCTTGCCGACTCCGCCCACCACCACCACCATGAAGGCATCGACGATGTAGTTGGCCCCCAGGTTAGGGCCCACTGAACCCAGCAGCGTCACCGCGCACCCGGCTATCCCCGCCAGCCCAGACCCCAGAGCAAACGTAATCGCATCCACCTGTCCGGTGGGAATGCCCAAGCAGGCACTCATGCCTCGATTCTGAGTCACAGAGCGAATCCGCAGTCCCCAGGCCGTGCCGTTGAGGAACCAATAGACTGCCACCAAGCAAAGAATGGTGAGCACAATAATGAACAGTCGGGCGGAGGGAAACTGCAGCGAATCGCCCAGGGTGATGCCCCCCCGCAGCCAGCTGGGCGGCGTGACATCCACGTTGCGGGTGCTAAACCAGGCTCGCGAGAACTTAGCACTGCCAGCGTTGCCAATTAAAATCCAGGCCAGCACTGCGATCGCCGCCGACAGCCCCAAAAACACCGGGTTGGCCCAGGCTTGAATGCGCTCCCAGTCGGTGTAGCGCGTCAGCACCCAGCGACCAACTAAGAACAACACCGCGAAAATGCCCAGGCCAATCACCATCGGCAGGCTGACGCTGCGGATGAACTGAATCAAAATCAGGCTCACCCCCCAGGTGGCCAGCAGCGTTTCCAGGGGACGCCCATAAAGATAGCGAATCACCGTTCGCTCTAGCAGCAAGCCCAGCAAAGCGGCCACCAAAAACGCCAGAGGCAGGGCCGCAAAAATGTACAGATCAGGAGCAATGCCCCCAATGCTTTTGGCCACATTTTGCACCACAAAGGTGGTGTAAGCCCCAAACATCATCAGTTCGCCGTGGGCCAGATTAATGACCCCCATCAAGCCAAATACAATGGCTAAGCCCAACGCCACAATCAATAGCACCGCACCAATGCTAATGCCATTAAAAAGGCCACCAATTAAGCCTTCCAACACAGCCTTTACCGATTTAGGAACAACGCGCTACTTAACAAATGTTGATTGACCCACTGAAAGAACTGGGCACAATCTCAGTGGAATACTAAGGCGCCCCACAGAGAAGAAATGTTCACCTTTTACAGTTTTCGTCTGTTTAGAGATTTGATCTCTAACCCGCTACGTGGGGCTGTTTTACACTTTATATTTTTGAGAGATTAGCTTGACAAAAAAGCCTGGTCGCGACAAAAATTCCGAAGTTCTAAATTGAGAGATCCCGCTTTCTATTGCCTCCACTAAACGGCAAGCATAGGTGCTATCTAAAAATCTAGCCGACCCTATACGAAGAGCGGGGATACAGCTTGCTGCACCCCCACCAAACGACTGTTTGACAGTGCCGCGATCGCGGCTACAGCTTAGCCTTAAACCTCAAACTTGCCGCCCTTAGCGGGGTCAGACCAGTCGCAGGCAAAACCAATGGTGTCGGGCACAAACTGGTTCCAGGGCTCCGGATCAACCGGACCCTCGGTTTCCCAGACAATGTTAAACATGCCGTCATCCATGACTTCCCCAAGCCGCACGGTCTTGGACAGGTGATGGTTGGCGTTCATCGTCACGGAACCTTCGGGTGCCGCCATGCTCTGGCCATAGGCCGCCGCCCGCACCTCAGGAATTTCAAAGGTGCCAGCGGCTTCTACAGCCTGCTTCCACAGATAAACCATGATGTAGGCGGCTTCCATCGGGTCGTTGGTTACCCGGTCGTCGCCAAACTCGGCCTTGAAGTCAGCGACCCACTTTTCGTTTTCGGGAGTTTCAACAGTTTGGAAGTAGTTCCAGGAGGCCAGGTGACCCACCAAAAACTCGGGGCCAATCTGACGAACTTCTTCTTCTGCCACGCTCACCGACATCACAGGATAGAGGTCTGGCCCCATGCCCGCGCCCTGGAGCTGCTTGAAGAAGGCCACGTTGCTGTCACCGTTGAGGCTGTTGAAAATTACGCCGCCGTCGGGCATGGCAGCCTTAATTTTGGTGATGATGGGGGTGACTTCGGTGTTGCCCAAGGGTAGATAGTCTTCACCCAGAGTATTGCCACCCTTAGCCGTCAGCTGTTCTTTGATAATGGTGTTGGCGGTGCGGGGAAAGACGTAGTCAGAACCCACTAGGAAGAAGTCTTTGCCCTTGTTTTCGAGCAGCCAGTCTACCGCCGGTTCGATCTGCTGGTTGGGGGCGGCTCCGGTGTAAAAGATGTTCTTAGAGCACTCTTGGCCCTCGTACTGCACGGGGTACCACAGCATGTGGTCTTTTGACTCGAACACGGGCAGCACGGCCTTACGGCTAGCTGAGGTCCAGCAGCCAAACACAACGGCTACCTGGTCGTCGTCGATCAGCTTCTCGGCTTTGGAAGCAAAGGTAGGCCAGTCAGAGGCGCCATCTTCTGTGATGGCTTCAATTTGCTTGCCTAAGACACCACCAGCCTCGTTAATTTCTTTAATAGCCAGCATTTCAGCATCGACCACAGTGGTTTCACTGATGGCCATGGTGCCGCTGAGGGAGTGCAGAATGCCCACCTTGATAGTTTCGCCATCGGCGGCAGCAGTGTCGGTGCCCGCATCGGTGGAACCGGTATCAGTGGTGGTGCTGCCGCCACAGGCTTTGAGCAGCATAGAGGTGCCGAGGGTCGCAGACCCATACACCAAAAACTTACGTCGATTAAATCGAGTTACCATTCAACCTCGCTCCTGACTCTTTAATGGAAGACTGTCTGATCGAGAAATTACGTAGACCGTCAGAGTGGATATTAGGAGGTGTGATTGGCAGTAAATGTAGCCTATGGTACCAAAGGCCTCAACTTCTTTGTAACGTTTCTGAGATATGCAGGTTGGAGCGACCTCTTTCTAAAGACTGATTTTGGGCGATCGCCACAAATGTATCAGCACTAAGACCTCAGCCTGGCTCTGCCAAAACTCTGCACGACGCTCTCAAATCAGCTCTAGTCAAGGAACTAACGCTACGGGTTCAGCCGCTGCATGGTAGCTAATAAAATCGATGATGGTGGCTAAGCCCGCCTGGGTTTTGAGGTTGGTGAAGCCAAAGGGGCGATCGCCCCGCATCTTGAGAGCGTCTCGCTCCATGACCTCTAAGCTGGCACCCACCATTGGAGCCAGATCAATCTTGTTGATCACCAGAAAGTCAGATTTAGTGATTCCAGGCCCGCCCTTGCGGGGAATTTTGTCCCCGGCAGCCACATCGATAACGTAGAGGGTCAAGTCGACCAGTTCGGGGCTAAAGGTGCTGGCCAGGTTGTCGCCACCGCTTTCCACAAACACCAAATCGAGGGGATTGAAACGGGCTTCGAGATCTTCGATCGCCACTAGGTTCATTGAGGCGTCTTCGCGGATAGCGGTGTGAGGGCAGCCGCCGGTCTCAACCCCAACGATGCGGTCGGGGCTGAGAGCCTGACTGCGCACCAAGAACTGGGCGTCTTCCTGGGTATAGATGTCGTTAGTAACTACGGCAATGGAGTAGCGATCGCGCAGCGCCTTACATAAGCTATCTACCAGGGCCGTCTTGCCCGAGCCCACCGGACCTGCCACACCAACGCGAAAGGGAGTTGCCATGTATGCTCAAGCCAACATCAGGATGCTCGATATCTTACACTGCCTACTGAACGTTCCTATGGCAAGCAGAAGAACCCACGGTTCTAAAACCCTGGGTTCTAAGTGAACTAAGCTAGAAACCCGTTTTTAACGACGCTAGCTGTACTTTTCGTTAGAGGTGGTCTCAAGGTCGAACAGCACCTGAAGGGTCTGCATAGCGCGCTTGCGGGCCTCAATGTCGCGCTGGGCGCGCAGTTGCACCATCGGGTCGTGGAGAATCTTGTTGACAATGCCCCGAGTGAGGGCCTCAATCACCTCCTGATGCTTTTCGGCGAACTCACTGCCCAGGCGCGACAAAGCCTTCTCTAGCTCCTGCTCGCGAATGGTCTCGACCTTGCTGCGCAGGCTGCTGATCGTGCCCACAGTGTCGAGGGAACGCCACCAGTCCATAAAGCTCTCCACCTCCTGGTCGAGCAGCACCTGGGCCTCCATGGCCATGCGGCGACGGCTGGCCTGGTTTTGAGCCACTACCGCTTTGAGGTCGTCGACGTTAAAGGCGTGGACGTTGTCCAGCTCGTTGGCGTTGGTGTGAACGTTGAGGGGCACCGAGATGTCGAACACCATCAGGGTGCGATTGTCGACCAGCGGGGCCAGATTGTCGCGATCCAGAATTGGCTCGGTGGCCGAGGTGCAGGTAAACACTACATCACAGGCCTCAACCGTCTCCAGCATGGCAGCGAGGGTGCCGGTGCGAATGTTGGCATCGGGGAACTGCTTGGCCAGCTCGTTGGCGCGATCGATGGTGCGGTTGAGAATGGTGATGGTGCAGGAGGAGTCTTTAGAAACTAGGTGCTGTACCAGCAGACGAGCCATTTTACCCGCGCCCAGAATGCTGATGTGGCAGCTGTTCAAGTGGGGCACCTTCATGCGGGCCAGTTCTACAGCGGCAGAGCTGATGGAGACGGCCCCAGTACCGATGCTGGTCTCGCTGCGCACACGCTTACCGGCCGTGAGGGACTGTTTCAGTAGGCGGTCTAGCACCCGGCCAATACTCTTGTGCTGCTGGGCTAGCTGGTGAGCATGCTTCACCTGGGCAAGGATTTGCCCTTCGCCCAGCACCAGGCTGTCGAGGCCCGCGGCCACCCGCATTAAGTGGTTGACGGCATCTTGGTGCAGCAGGATGAACAGATGCTGGCGCAGCTCGTGGAGGGGCAGGCCGCTGTGCTCGGAGAGAAACTGAGTTACTTCACGAATGCCCTGCTCGGTTTCCTCGGTCACGATGTGAATTTCGAGACGGTTGCAGGTGCTGAGGATGGAGACTTCGTCGATGTGGGGACAATGGGTGAGATGGGCGATCGCGTCACCTGTCTGAGCCGTCGGAATGCTAAGTTTTTCGCGAATTTGCACCGGGGCGGTTTTGTGGCTCAGGCCAATTACGGCGATATTCATTCTTCCTCCACGCGTTTAGTAGTCACCTAATTTTATGGTGTTGACAGATCCTTCGGGGGAGCTTGGTCGCCTATAAATGGTCGCCCAAAGGTTGCTGCATACACAATTGCCAATATGTTTGAACTTAGAGATAAACAGGGCCCGACTCAAGGAAACTCAACAAAAGTCCATCAAAAACTGTGAACAAGGCCTAAAAAAAGAGATGCGAGGATCCCGCATCTCTAGGCTAACGAATTTAACCCGTACTCCAGGACGTTTTTTGCGCCCGTCGGTGTTTATTTGCCAGGGTAGAACCCCCCAGAGCCATGCTGTCTAAGGCAGCGTCTTTACCCTCCTCAAAGGAGGTAGGGGGGATCAAATCGAGCATTCGCTAGGTCTAAGAGCGCCTAGTGAAGTTGGAGAGCCTTGGGCTGGTCAACCATGTGGATGGTGTCCACAAAGCGAGCGGTCTTAGACTGGCTAGAGATTACCAGCGACTGGGTTCGCACGCCGCCGTGGAAGAAGCGCACCCCTTCCATCAACTCGCCGGGGGTGATGCCGGTAGCAGCAAACAGCACGGTTTCGCCCGAAGCTAGCTCGTGAGCGTCGTAGACCTTATCAATGTCGGTGATGCCCATTTCGTTAAGGCGAGCGATGTTGGCTTCCTTGCTTTCGCCAATCAGGCCGGTTTTAACCACGGCGGGGTCGTAGATCAGCTGACCTTGGAAGTGGCCACCCAGGCAGCGCATGGCCGCAGCACTAATCACCCCTTCAGGAGCCGCACCGATGCCCATCAGCGCGTGGGTGTTGGTGCCGGAGAAGGCGCAGGAGATAGCCGCACCGACGTCGCCATCGGCAATTAGCTTGACGCGGGCGCCGGCATCGCGGATCTCTTTGATCAGGTCGTTGTGGCGATCGCGCTTCATTACCACGACCACCAGCTCATCAATACCGCGATCGAGGCACTCGCCCAAAATTTTCAGGTTTTCGGTGGCCGACTTGTTGATGTCAACCTTGCCCTTGGCCTGGGCCGGAGCCGCCAGCTTCTTCATGTAGAAATCGGGCGCAGCGAACAGACCACCCTTCTCAGAAATCGCTAGCACGGCCATAGAACCATTCTGGCCGTAGGCCACCAAGTTGGTCCCTTCGCAAGGGTCAACGGCAATGTCAATTTCGAGCAGTTCGTCGGGATTGCAGAAATCAGTCGCATTGGGCTGGGTGCAAATGCCCACTTCTTCACCGATGTAGAGCATCGGAGCATCGTCCCGCTCGCCCTCGCCGATCACAATGCGACCGCGCATGTGGATCTTGTTCATGCGCTCCCGCATGGCTTCTACCGCCACCTGGTCAGCAATGTTTTTTTCGCCTTTGCCCATCCAGCGAGCCGATGCGATCGCAGCCTGTTCGACAACCTCAATAATCTCAAGACCGAGGGTACTTTCCACGGGATCAATCCTCCAAACTGCCTATATTTAGTGGGTTTCGCGTTCCCCATCTCGATTTCCCAGTCTATCAGACGGTGGGATCAAGGCATAGAAATAATGTGGGGCGGAGGATGAAGGAGGTGTGAAGAGGGTAAGGGGTAGCGAGTAGCGGGTTTAGAAGCAGACTCAAGAGTCTGCCTCAAGCAACCTTGCTGGGTAACTGAGTAGTAACCCCTCACCCATCCACCCATCCACCCTTCACCCCTCACTCCCTACGGCACCGCATACTCCGACTCCACCGCCGGCAGCTCACCCTGCTGCACTAGAGCTTGGTGAATCATCGCGACAATCTCGGCACGAGTAGCCGCCTGGGCTGGCTTGAGCTGATCGCGGTTGGGGTAGTTCACTACTAGGGCGTTTTCGGCAGCGGCAGCTACCTTGGGCCGGGCCCAGGCAGGCAGCGGATTGAGGTCAACAAAGGCTTGCAGCGTTTGGTCTGGAGTGGACGAGTCGGTCAGGCCCAGTCCTGAGGCGAGAGAGACTAGCACCTCGTAGCGGGGCACGGCCTGGTCGGGGCGAAAGTCGCCTTCGGGGTAGCCGTTCATAAAGCCCTGGGAGACGGCGCTGTCGATCGCTGGAGCAGCCCAGTAGTTGCTGGGCACGTCAACAAAGGCACGCACCGAGCCCTCCCGAGGGACATCGCCAAAAGCTTGATTGAGGAAAGCCGCTAGCTCAGCCCGGGTTAGGGGTTGATCGGGCTGAAAGCTGCTCTCAGGAAAGTCGGGCAGATATCCGGCATCAAACATGGGTTTGATGAAGGGATAGGCCCAGTGGGTAGTTGGTACGTCAGCAATATCAATGGGTTGAGTGGACTCGATGACCCCGGTTGAGGGGTCGTTCGGCGCCTCATCAGGATTAACCGGCAACACGACACCGGATGGGGCTTCCCTAGGAACTACCGAAGAGCGCCGATCTTCTAGGTCAGAACTCGGCTCAGCAGGGATCTCCTGCTGAGGGCGATCGCCCCGTTCAAAGGTGCGTGGTTCAAAATCTTCCTCCGTCCCCTCCGGTTCTACCTGGGTAAGGGAAGACGGCTCCTCGACCCGACGCGACAGCAGCTCCGGGTCAGCCAATGGCCCCTGGCCGCGGGTCAGGCCCCACCACAGGATGGAGCCTATACCCAAGAAGGCCAGCACTACCGCCAACAGCTCGTCAGGCTCAAGGGTGCGACGCGCTCGGGGCGCGGTTTCGCTAACAACGCGACGACTAGCGTCAGACGGGTTAGGCGGGTCGGGAGGGAGATTCACCATGGTTCGGCAAGCTGGCAGCAACGTCCAGGGTTATCCTACCAGAGCCGGCTCTCGCTGGGGGGTAACAATGGGGTTACCAGCCTCGTCAATGTCGAGGTGGGCGCGATCGCCCTCCTCCAGAGTGCCAGACAAAATAGCCTCAGCTAGGGTGTCTTCTACCAGACGAGCGATCGCCCGACGCATGGGGCGTGCCCCATAGCGCTGGTCATAGCCCTCGCCCGCCAGCCGCGTCCGAAAGGCGTCGGACAAGGTGACCGCCATTTGGCGATCGGCAATGCGTTGATTGACCTGGTCGAGCATCAGATCAGCAATCTGGTTGACCTCGTCGCGGGTGAGCTGACGGAAGACGATGATTTCATCGATCCGGTTCAGCATTTCCGGACGGAAGTACTGCTTCATCTCTTCGTTGACCAGGTTGCGGATGTTGTTGTACTGGCTGGTGGCCGCATCGGTGGTGGCAAAGTCAAAGCCCAGACCAGCACCGCCCTTCTCAATCACCTGAGAACCGATGTTTGAGGTCATGATGATCAGGGTGTTCTTAAAGCTCACCACCCGCCCCTTGGCGTCGGTCAGTCGCCCGTCGTCAAGCACCTGCAAGAGTACGTTAAAGACCTCGGGGTGAGCCTTCTCGATCTCATCCATCAGGATGACGCTGTAGGGCTGGCGACGCACCGCTTCGGTGAGCTGACCGCCTTCGTCGTAGCCCACAAAGCCCGGCGGCGAGCCAATCAGCTTCGACACCGTGTGGCTCTCCATAAACTCGGACATGTCGAGGCGAATCATTGCCTCTTCGGAGCCAAACAGCGCCACGGCCAGAGCCTTGGACAGCTCAGTTTTACCCACCCCTGTAGGGCCAGAGAACACCAAGCTGGCAATGGGGCGATCGCCGCTGGCCAAGCCCGAACGCGCCCGACGAATTGCTTTAGCGGCAGCGACTACGGCTTCGTTCTGACCAATCACCCGCTCGTGGAGCACATCTTCAAGGTGCAGCAGACGCACGGCCTCGGTTTCGGTCATCCGGTTCACCGGAATGCCTGTCCAAGCGGCCACGATGTCGGCAATGTTGTCTTCATCAACATTGGGCAGGGCTGGTGAACTGTCGGTCACCGCCTCGCCGTACTCGGGAATGTCGGCCTGAAGCTGCTGAATCAGCGCCTGCCGCTGCTCTCGCAGGGTTTTGGCCTTGGGGAACTCTTGCAGCTGAATGGCTTCATCTAGCTCTTTATTGACCTGGCGCAGCTGCTGCTTGAGTTCCTTGGAGGGATACTTGGGCATGAACCGCAGCTTCACCTGGGAACCCGCTTCATCAATTAGGTCAATGGCTTTGTCGGGCAGGTGGCGATCGCTGATATAGCGATCCGACAGCTTGGCGGCCGCCTCTAGCGCCGCATCGGTAAAGTTCACCTGGTGGAACTGCTCATAGCGACTGCGCACCCCCTGGAGAATCTCAATGGTCTCGCTCACCGAGGGCGGGCTCACGGTAACGGGCTGAAAGCGGCGCTCTAGGGCAGCATCGCGCTCAATGTGTTTGCGGAACTCATCGAGGGTGGTGGCTCCAATGCACTGCATCTCGCCTCGTGCCAAGGCGGGCTTGAGCATGTTGGCGGCGTCGAGCCCGCCTTCGAGGGAACCAGCCCCAATTAGGGTGTGAATTTCGTCAATTACCAGCACCACATCGGGGTCTTCGCGCACCTCCTGCACGAGCTGAGTGAGGCGCTCTTCAAAATCACCTCGAAAGCGGGTGCCCGAGACCAGGGAGCCCATGTCGAGGCTGATGACGCGCTTAGTAATCAGCGCTTCGGGCACGTCTTGGTTGACAATGCGCTGGGCTAGGCCCTCGGCGATCGCCGTTTTGCCTACCCCTGGCTCACCCACCAAAATGGGATTGTTTTTGGTGCGACGACCAAGAATTTGCACGACGCGCTCAATTTCCTTGGCGCGGCCCACTACAGGGTCAATTTTGCCGGCGGCAGCTAGGGCCGTCAGGTCATGGCCGAACTCGGCGAGAATTTTGCCGGGCTTGCGGGAGCTGTCGCGATCGCTCTCGCGACGGCTGCCAGCGGGCATGGCGGCTACTTCACCGATATCTTGAATGATGCGGGTGCGCACCTTAGCCGGGTCAACCCCAAGGTTGGTCAGTACCCGATAGGCGACGCTCTCCGTGTTCTGGCAAAGGCTGAGCAGCAAATGTTCGGGCTCAATGTAGGGTGAGTCCATCTTGCGGGCCTCTTGAAAGGCCTGCTCAAACACCTGCTTCACCTTGGGCGTGAAGGGAATTTCGGGCGGTACGCTGCCGCTGCCGCGGCCAATGATGGCCTCGACTTCGGCGCGGGCATCGTTGATGTTGACGCCAAACTCGCCCAGCACTTTAGCCGATAGAGTCGATTCTTCTTTAATCAGGCCCAGCAGCAGTTGCTCGGTGCCGACAAAGTTGTGGCGCAGCCGACGGGCCTCTTCCTGGGCCTTCATGATGACGGCGATCGCGGTATTAGTAAAATGTTCAAACATGGCAGTTAAGTCAGTACCAATGGCGTGAGGAGTGACAGAGAGCCGAAATTGACTGAGCAAGAACGGGCTGCGACTGTGGCGATGTTGGGGCCATGGACCCCCAAAGCATGAATATATGGGCCTACTGAGTTAGTAATACTTTACGTAGATGCACGCATACTCCGCAGTGAGGAGAACCGTAGGAAACGGGTCGGGTTTAGCGTTTGTCCGCTAGCTCGGCTTTAAGAATGCATGAACCACCAGCAGCAAAAATCACAGACAATAGTTTTTCCTTAGAGATTATTTACATTACTTAATCTTATCTTATAGCCTAGGGCCTAGTTCGGCAAATTGCTGGGGTCAACCAGCAAAATGACGCAACCGCTTTAAAAAAATCGCTCTATCATTGCAGAACCGTTGCGGAACAAACCTGTTAACGGCTAAGCGTTCTAGCGATTTTCGATCCCAATCTTAGATCTCGCTTTAGTATTAGTACATAAGAACTATATCTCCCTGGGCCGACCGTGACCGTTGCCATAGAACTTGCCAATGCAGAAGACCTTCGAACCGCGCTAGGGCGCTGGTTGGAAGACTATGGCCACAGCGTTTATCGGCAGGTACCCTGCCCCGAGGAGGGGGTCGTAGACCTGCTCACACCGGCCTACGCTATCTATTGCCCCCCGACCCTCACACCAGCCGACCTGTGGGCGACAGTTGACAAAATTCAGCTCCACCAGCCGCATTTCCCTGACCAGCGATCGGTGATTGCTGGACTCACGCCCGAGGAGGACTGGGAGTCTGCCCAGGCCATTGCTGAGCAAATTCAGCCCAAGGGCATTGAGATTTGGTTCCTCGATCAAATGCCTCAGTTTGTGGATTACTACCGGCAGCTCAACGCCGAGCCGCTGCCCCAGCCTTCAGGGCGATTGACTCGGCGCAACCCACTGGCTGGCTGCTTAATTTCCCTGGGCATGGCGGTCATTTTGAGCGCTAGCTTTTGGCTGGCCTACCGCATCTTGGATCGCTACCAGCTCCGAACGGCTACTAGTAGCCGAGAAAACCGCCTGTGGGAACAGCTGCACAGCTCCGTAGAAGTCTGGGATATGGACACAACATTGATCCATCTAGAGCGTCTGCAAGCCAGCCGCAGCCCCTGTGCTTCACAGTTTGCCGAACGATTTGAGGCTAGTTTGAGGCAGCAGGGGGCCGAAGGATTTAGAGACATTAACCCAATTAAGCGGGCCCTCAACCTTCAGAATGACTGTCGCTTAGAGATTCGGGAATACGACTTTTCTAAATAGCTAGTCTCGATAGTGAGAGTAGGAGGCGATCGCCCCTGTCTTGGTCTTTGTGAACGGGACGGGGGCGATCGCTTCAGCTAGCCCTGTTGAAACCATAAGTCAATAGCTGCTTCCTTTCTGGCCGTCACAGCCTGCTTAGGGACTTGGATAAACCACGAAAACATCCTGTACCGCTTGTTGCACTGCGCCCTAGGACGTAGGGCCCTGTGCGGATGCAACAAAACTTAACCTCCACCTATTGAGAATGATTCCGATCTGTGGTCAAATCTCCTTATTGAGTTTTCTTCTCAATAAGTGCGTGCTGATTCTGACTTTAGTAAGGATTCATTAGCTATGCAAACCTATGGCAACCCCGAAGTGAGCTACGACTGGTGGGCCGGTAATGCCCGCTTTGCCAACCTGTCGGGATTCTTTATTGCGGCCCATGTGGGCCAGGTAGCGCTCATTGCCCTGTGGGCTGGAGCCTTCACCCTGTTCGAGCTGTCCTGGTTTGACCCGACTGTGCCGATGGGTGAGCAGGGGCTAATTTTGCTGCCCCACCTGGCCACCCTCGGCCTAGGCGTTGGCGATGGTGGTGACGTTATTGATGTCTATCCCTACTTTGTGGTGGGGGCAGTTCACCTAATTGCCTCGGCAGTATTAGGGGCCGGGGCACTGTTTCACACCTTCAAAGCCCCTGCAAATTTGAAGGAAACCAAGGGGCAGGCCCGCAGGTTTCACTTCGAGTGGGATGACCCGGCTCAGCTAGGGCTGATTTTAGGCCACCACCTGCTGTTTCTAGGGGCTGGGGCGCTACTGCTCGTGGCCAAAGCCACCACCTGGGGCGGTCTCTACGACGCCACGACTCAGACCGTGCGGCTGGTACAGCCGACCCTCGACCCGCTGGTGATCTACGGTTATCAAACCCACTTTGCCAGCGTGAACAATCTCGAGGATCTGGTGGGCGGCCACCTATTTGTCGGAGTGCTGCTGATTGCTGGAGGCATCTGGCACATTCTGGTGCCGCCACTGAAGTGGGCTAAGAACGTGCTGCTGTTTTCGGGTGAAGCAATTTTGTCCTACTCCCTGGGCGGCATTGCCCTGGCAGGGTTTGTGGCGGCCTACTTCTGCGCGGTGAACACCCTGGCCTACCCGGTAGAGTTCTATGGCCCGCCCTTGGCCGTCAAGCTCGGCATTATGCCCTACTTCGTCGACACTGTGGTGCTACCGCTGAATGCCCACACCTCGCGCTGCTGGTTAGCCAATGCCCACTTTATTTTGGCGTTCTTCTGCTTGCAGGGCCACTTGTGGCATGCCCTGCGCGCCATTGGGTTCGACTTTCGCCGAGTAGAAAAGGCTCTGAGCACCGTCGAATCGTAGCGTTGGGTTAACTTCTCCTCTCTTGGGGGGCACATAGGGCTCCAACATCCTGCCCCCCTTTCCTCATGTCGCTACTCACATTAAACCAGGACAGGATTTTCCATGACTAAAATTGGCCTATTTTTTGGCACCCAGACCGGCAATACCGAAACCCTAGCAAAGGCAATTCAGACTGAGTTTGGGGGTGAAAGCGTGGTCACCCTGCACGACATTGCCGACGCCAGCCCCGACGACTTTGCTGACTATAGCTGCATTGTCATTGGCTGTCCCACCTGGAATATTGGCGAACTGCAATCGGATTGGGAAGGCTTCTACGACGAACTCGATGCCATCGATTTTAGCGGCAAGCAGGTGGCTTACTTTGGCGCTGGTGATCAGGTGGGCTATGCCGACAATTTTCAGGATGCCATGGGCATTTTGGCTGAGAAAATCACCGCATTGGGGGCTGCTACCGTGGGCCATTGGCCTACTGATGGCTATGACTTTAACGAGTCTAAGGCCGTTCAAGATGGCAAATTTGTGGGTCTGGCGATCGATGAAGACAATCAGGCCGAGCTGACCAGCGATCGCATCAAAACCTGGGTCACCCAGCTAAAGTCAGCCTTTGGCGTCTAGCCTGCCTTTTCGGCTGTAGGGCATCGCTGGCCCATTGCTCAAGGTGCACCTCCTACTCCCTGCCTGCTTCAAACATTGTTCAGAAATTGTGTATCCAATGACTGTATCCACCTGCCCCGATGCCCTGTGGCTCAACGTCAGTCCCAGCTTTGAGCGATTTGACCAAAAGTTGCTGGGCTGCCTAACCCGCCATGTTGAAGTTGCCCAGTGGGCCTACCGACAAACCCCCGATGAGCCCAGCTCCCTCGATATTGCTGTCACCCTACTGCACGATTACCTCAAAGGTCATAATCGGCCGGTGCACTTGATGGGTCATGGCCTAGGCGGGCTGGTGGGGCTGCTCTACAGCCGCCAAAATCCCCATCGGGTCAAGTCGCTGACGCTACTCTCGGTGGGGGTTAACCCCATGGTCGATTGGCAAGCCCACTACTACGCTCAACTCGAACAATTGCCCTGCAAGCGGCGGCAGGTGCTCACCCAAATGGTCTTTAGCCTATTTGGGCACCAATCACGGCCTTTGTTACGTGGCTGGATCAACCTGTTAGAGCAGGATTTGCTGCACTCGGTATCGCCCCACTCGCTGCTAAAGCGGGCTAGCCTCTGTCCCGGCAGCGTAGCGGTGCCCCTACTCGTCTGCGGTGGCGAATCAGATTCTATCGTTGACCCCACCCAAATTCAGGGATGGCAGCCCTGGCTTAAGGGGAGCGATCGCATAGCTTCATTTCCGGGCCGCCATTTTTTCCATGCGGTGCATCCCCATCCCGTAGCCAGCCAGATTTTGAGCTTTTGGGGAACGACGGAAAACTTGCTAGTCGCACCTCAGAGTCTCAGAACAGTTCCCTAATCTCTGCCACTGCTTTTAGCGAGGTTCTATGCTTTCTGCCGACGTTTTGCTGGCGATCGTAGTGCCCCTTGGCATCTGGTTTATGGTGCTGGTCTTTGTGCTGGCGATTTTGCTGGCCGTTAGCGATGGTGTGCAACGGCTGCGGCGCTTACACCAAGTACCTTGTTTCCGCTGCCAGTACTACACCAATAGTCCATACCTCAAATGCCCTGTCCGGCCCCTCGATGCTGGTTCAGAGGCTGCCCTCTGTTGCACCGACTATCAACCAGCAGCTTGTACACCGACCCTGCCACTCTCTAAAACTTGGCTTGCAACGTTTCCCTCGCGCTTGATTTTTTTTCCAAAGTAGGTGTGACTGCTTTCAGCGCGTTAGTCTCGCAGCAATTATTCCAATACTAAGCTCAGTTCTGTCGGCCTCCAAAACTGGGCAGTCTGCAGCAAAACTTTTATTGTTTATCCGGCGGGGGCAGACGTCTATGGCGCAGGTTATTTCGATTCACTCCTTTCGCGGCGGCACAGGCAAATCGAACCTGACGGCTAACATTGCTACAGCGGTAGCTAGCCAGGGCAAGCGCGTCGCCATTGTCGACACCGATATTCAGTCCCCTGGCATTCACGTCCTCTTTGGGCTGGACGACGAAGACTTTACCCATTCCCTCAATGACTACCTATGGGATAAGTGCAGCGCCAAAGATGCGGCCTACGATGTAACGGCTCTGGCTACTGCCAACGGGACCCTCGCCGATATCAGCGGTGCTGTTTACCTGATGCCCTCTAGCCTCAAGGCTGGCGAAATTGCCAAGATTTTGCGGGAGGGCTACGACGTAGGGCTGCTCAACGACTGCTTTCACGACCTGATTAATAAGCTCGGCCTCGACTACCTATTCATCGATACCCACCCAGGCCTCAACGAAGAAACTCTGCTCTCCATCGCCATTTCTGACCGGATGGTGATCATCTTGCGCCCTGATCGCCAAGACTTCTTGGGCACCGCCGTCACCCTTGAAGTGGCCCAAAAGCTTGACGTGCCCAACATTACCCTACTAATCAATAAGGCCCCCGATATTTACCCTCGCGAAGCCCTAATTGGCAAGGTGCAGGCCCAATACGGTGTACCGGTAGCCGGACTGTTTTACGAAAACGATGAAATGTTACAGTTGGCCAGCGGCGGCATTTTTTGGCTACATCACCCCGACCATGCCTTCAGCCAGGAGGTACATGCCGTAGCCCGCCAACTCATTGCTGCGGAGTAGCCTCCATGACTAGCCCCGCCGAGGGGGAGGCTCTCCACCCCCAACTCCGGCCCGTCGCTGCGGCTGGGCCTAAGACCATGACCGACCTGCTGACTTTAGCCGAGCCAGAGCGCACTCTATTAAATTGGCTTTTGCGTCAGAGAGGTGCATCCCTGGCCGATATCATGGCCCATACCCAGGCAGAGCCTGCCGCCATCCAAGGCATGCTGAACAATCTCACGGCTGCGGGTTTTTTAATCCTCCACGACGATGCTGACCCCGCCGTGTTTAAACCCAATCTGGTTTCACGCCAGCCTCGCACTATGCCTGAAGAGCTGTGGAAGTCCGTTGAGTAAGCCCAAGCCAGGGCAGTGCTCTAACTGACCTGCCGCCGTTGGCCCCTACAAGAAGCCTGAAAAGAACGCGGCTTGAATTTTAGAGATCGCGGCTGAGGGCAGGGGTAGCAGGAGCCTCAATGGTCTCCGCCTCAAACACTGCGGGCACGCCGTCATTGAGTACTGTGAGCACCTGGGGTGGAGTAGCATCGGGAGGATAGACCAGATCGACCTCGAGGTCTTGGCGGGCTTCGGCGGGAATATTGAGCTTTAGCAGAGCTTCAGCCTCCTGCCCTCGACGCTGGACTAGGTGAACGTAGTGGGTGCGCTCTAGCCCCATCTGATTTTTAAACTTGAGCCGCACAGTCCCCCGAAAGAATACTCGGTCTTCGGGAGGACGACGAAAGCGTAGCCCTTGAACCAGCTCCTCGTCGCGCATAGGGGTTTGGAACTTGAGGGTAATGGCCTGCTCGACGCCCCGATTGTTATAGAAGGGAAGTTTGAGGCTGTAGCGCACGCCGTAGTTGCCGTGGGCACGGTAAGCAGTATCGGGGTAGCGAGCCACCATGGGAGCGCTCTGAATTTGTCCGGTGCCAAAGGTGTTGCGATCGACGGAGCTAATCACGTAGGAGAAGGCATTGCCAGGTGCCGGAATTGTCAACACATCGGTGTCGGGGGAGTCAGTGAGAGTGGCTTTCCAGCTAGCACCCTTGGCGACCCCGGCCACTCGACCGTAGTAAAACCGCCCAAACCGATAGGTTGAGGGGTCAGAGGGGGGAATATCGCGGGGGCCAGCCAGGTTGCCCTGCTTCAGCACCTGAAGCCAGTCTTGCAGGGTGGGCACGCGCTCGTTGCCGTTGGGCATCACGTCGGCATAGCGGGCCAGGCTGGCCACATGCACAGGGCCGCTGCTGGAGAGATACATCATTGACGTGCGACCATTGCTAGGAATGGGGCGCGGGGCTAGGGGACGCGGCAGTGCGGCGGTGTCGCCGCCGGTTTCAGGGTTGATTTGAGCATCGGCGGCAGTCAGGGTAATAGGGCGTATGGGCGGCTTGGGAATGACGCCACCCTGGGGATAGCTGCCGTTGACTGGGACGGTGAGCGATCGCAGCGGAATGGGGGTGTTCATCAGCAGTTGCACATGGCCCGGTGGCACCGTGATGCGATCGGGCCAGTGGGACTGGTTAGCGCCGCGCAAAATGTCGGTGGTGGTGCGACTGCCGGGGCCAGCATAGACACTGCCGTTCGAGCTGAGCCGGGCATCGGGCAGGTTGATGAAGGGGGCCTCTTGGCTGAGGTAGCTGACTCCCTGGTGGATGGTGATATCGATCGGCTCGTCGCCGGGGTTGTACACCACAACGCCCATGAATAGGGTGCGGCGATCGTCAGCATTTACCCCCCGGGCGATGTGGTGGGCAAAGAGATCGAAGCGGCCGTTAAAGGCATAGTTGAGGTGCGCATCGGGGGATGCCATGCCGTCCTTGGGAAAGGTGGACAGCAGAATGCCGTTCTGCTGCACGACTTCGGGGCTGTTGCTGTTAAACACAGGGGTTTCGTCCAGGCTGCCGGGGAGGGGGCGCACTTCCTGGTAACGAATAACCTCGGCGTAGCTGCCATCGCGCGGAATGACAACGGTTTTAGCCTCGGGGGCTGGGGTAGTTTCACCCGGCGGTAGTTGAGCAAACAGCGGGGAAAGAGTGAAAGCGACTAACGCACTCAGCATGGATAACCCGTGGAACGACCAAAATACTAGTGAATTCAGTGTGCCCAGGTAAAACAAGCCTGAAGCAGTAGACGGCGACCCTGGCAATGGTCAACATTGGTTAGGGTGGAGGGCGGTGTAACCAGCGTTGAAGTTGCCGGAAGCGTAAGCAAATGACAACGATCTAGAGGCAACGGTGACAGTGACTAGATTGACCCGATCAACAATAGCACCTTGGGGGACGGGGTATTTAGCCATGTTTTCGGGAAAATCATTGAATCTTTATAGATCGGATTTGGTTATTGGCCACGTAAGGGGGCGTCTAACACCTTAACGATGCGATCGCTCACATCTTCGAGGTAGGCCAGGGTCGCCAGGTCGAGCTGCTGACCCTGGCGGTCGAGGTGATGGGCGATCGCCTCCTGAAGCTGCCGCAGCTGGTAGCGGGCTAGCACTCGAGCTTCTTCAGGGGCACCAAAGGTGGCCTCCTGGGCGACAAAGCCCAGAAAGTCGGTGACGCCCTCGCCGGAGCCGTGGTTGCGCAGCACTAGGCTGGTGAGGGTGTTGAGGTGGTGACGCTGGAGCCCCTGCCGCAGGCTAGAAATGGGCGTTGCCTCAGCGGGTGGATTTAGCACTTCGGCCCAAACCGCCTGGTTTAAGGTGTCAAACAGCTCAGCCAGGGTAAAGGGATCTGGCTCTGTCTGTTTAAATTCGCTGTCGCGCAGGCGCAGCAGCCGCTCGCCCTCCAGCAGATTGCTGAGGGAAAAGCCCTGGGTCGATACGATGCGATCGTAAATCGGGTAGTCGAGGCGATCGCTAAACGGATCTTCTCCCCAGTGCCACCAGCGATCGGGAGCCAGGCGGTTGACCAACTCAGGCGACAGGCTGAGGGCGTTGGGGGCAAAGACCTGCTGGCTAAGGGTGGTCAGGGCACGCCGCTGCTCCGCCGCCGCCACGGGCTCGAACGGGGATTGCCCCCGCGAACTCCAGGGGTCAGTGCGGGCAAAGCGCTGGCCGCCGATGTAGTTGGCCATGGTATCGGCCTGGCTGCCGTAGTAGAAAAACACCAAATCCACTCGCTGGCGCAGCTGGCCGTAGCCCTCGCCCGGGTTCACCGAAAACCAGTCGAGGCGATCCCAAATGGCTTTGGCGATCGCTAGCTGCCCCTCAGCGTAGCCCAAAGGGTCATTGCTCATATCCCAGGCGTTGGCCTTGGGGTCGACCATGGTGTAGGCATCTTCGTCGGTGGCGTAGGCCAGAGCCGGGTCTGTCGCGCGATCGGCAATGGACTGAAGCTCGCGCTGGGCGGTCGCTCGGCTGGTGACCGGGCGATAGCCATACTCGATCGCCCAGCGATCGTAGGGGCCGAGCCGGGTCGGGAAGTAGTCACCCTGGGACTGGCCGATGGGGGCTAGGTTAGGAGGCAAATAGTCCATGACGGAGCTGGTCATGCCCTGGGCCTGGGTGATAGCCGGGTTGTTGAGGTCGGCGGGAGCTAGCAGAGTGCTGCCCAAGAAATTGTGCCGCAGCCCCAGCACGTGGCCCACTTCGTGGGCGGTCAGCGCTCGTAGAGCTTGCTCTAGGTAAGCTGCCTTGGCTTCACGGGTTGAAAACGGTGGCGCGAGGGTAGCGATCGCCAGGGGGCCAAAGGCGTTGGTCTGCGAGGCTCTTACCCCAGCGCAGTAGTGTAGGGTGTCGAGCTGGGGCGAGGTCGGGCGTTCAGTTGTCTGGGCAGCGAGTCGAGCGAGCAGGCGATCGCCCAGGGGGTGACCACAGAGCGCCATTTCGCCACTGGCAATTGGCGAAGCAATCCGTCCTGGAATCGCCCTCTGACCGGCGAACGTGTCGTACTCCAGAGCTAGGTCGCGCACAACGCTGGCGTCAAGGACAACGTCAGCATCGAGAATTTCGCCGGTCAGAGGGTTGACCCGTGAGGGCCCAAGCCCGCTAGCCCAAGGGTAGAGTGAGTCTGACCAGCGAATCACGTTGTAGCGCACATCGGCGGGGTCCCAATCGGCATCGGCGGGCATCTGGCGCACTTCGATTGCCTGGGTAAAGCCAGCCTGCTCGAAGGCGGCATTCCACCACTCGATGCCGTCGCGAATGGCCGCGCGATATTCCTCGGGTGTCGTGTTCTCAATCCAGAAGACCAGGGGCGTTTTGGGCGGCGAGAGGGCGGCGGTGGGGTCTTGTTTTTCTAACTGCCAGCGCTGAATGTAGCGGACGAAGGGGTCTGAACTACCGGGTCGGGTTGGGGCGCGGTAGGCGGTAATAAAATAACCTACCCGCTCGTCGGCCAGGCGGGGCTGAAAGGCAGGATGAGCGGGAATGGCTGACAGACTATAACGCACCCGCAGGTTAAACCCCCGACTGTCGGGAATGCTGCTGAGGGCCAGGGCAAAGGGGTTTGCACCGCTGCTGCCGCCTGAAAACCCTAGCACTGTCTCCAGCTCAACGTTTTCGGGAAAGGCTTTGACCGGCCCCAGATAGGAGGCATCAGCGTTGAGGGCGTAGCTGCCCAGCACCCAGGGAAACTGGTTGGCCAGATTGGCAGGATCGCGGGTGATAAGCCAGTCTTTCAGGTCAATGAGCAGTTCGCCGGTTTCGCCATCGATGGCCTGAATCGGTAGCGTTGTCAGCACCGAATCGCTGAAGGATTCTCGCAGCAGCTGCTGGGCCTGAGGCTGTGGATCGCGAAAAAACGCGTTGGGAATGGCCACCTGCAAGCGGTTGTCAGGAATCTGACGAAACTGAACCATAAAATCGTTGACGGGCCAGCCTCGAAACAGCCCGGCCTCGCCCACCCCCGATTCTAGGGTGGCGATAAACAGCAGATTTTGGTTGAGCTGGGTAGGCTTTAGCCCTAAAAAGGCTCGATTGCGCTGGAGATCGTGGTAGACCGTGAACAACCCTTGAGAAACGGTCAGTCCCTTGACTGTCTCCTCAAAAGACTTGAGGCTAGTGGGTTCTGACCCATCACTAGGAGCTGACTCATCGGCGGGTGGCTCGCTACCCTGGGCCGAAAAAACGCCAGGGGTCGGCCCAACCACTAAAGAACGTTGGGGAGTGGCCCCTTGACTGCTGGGGCTGAGGGAGAGGGTCACCGCGATCGCCAGGCCCAAAAGAAAGATCAGTCCCAGCCGCATGCTCTGCTTCACCAACCGCGCTCCTTCGCCCCTAAGATAGGGGGTTTTTATGTTGTCATATGATAGACCTCATTTCCCCGTTTCTCGACGCTATGCCAGATGCCTCCGCCCTGATTTCACCGCCGCTGCCTGACCCCTGGCCCCAGTTTGAGCAGCCTCTAAAATTGGGGGTGATGGCCTCAGGCAACGGCAGCAACCTGGAGGCGATCGCCCAGGCTATCGGTCGGGGCCAACTGCACGCTCAAATTCAGGTAGTGGTGTACAACAACCCCAAGGCTGGGGTGGCCGAGCGATCGGCGCGCCTTGGACTGGCCACCGTGCTGCTCAACCACCGCCAGTACTCCAGCCGCGAAGCCTTGGACAAAGATATTGTGGAAACGCTCCGCGCCCGCGACGCTGATTGGGTAATTATGGCGGGCTGGATGCGCTGCGTGACATCGGTATTAATTGACGCATTTCCCCAACGAGTGCTAAACATTCACCCCAGCCTGCTGCCCAGCTTTCCGGGGCTACATGCGGTAGAGCAGGCGCTGGCGGCAGGGGTCAAGGTGGCGGGCTGCACAGTTCACCATGTCGAGCTAGCGGTAGACAGCGGCCCGATCATTATGCAGGCGGTAGTGCCGGTACAGCCCGGCGATACCCCCGATATGCTCCAGTCCCGCGTTCAGCAGCAAGAGCACCGCATCTACCCAGCGGCGATCGCCTTGGCGGCCCTAGGATGCGAGGATCACGACCGGCCCTGATACCGCAGCCAAAAGTACCCGCTCGGGTGACGGCGACCCCAGAGCGTAAATTCCACAATGGGCTCAACCCCGACAGCCAGAAGCCTCCGCTTCCATTAACTAGTCAAGGCCGCTGGGGCAAGCCGTATTTTTTGGTGAAATCAAGCTATGGAAATTACTACCTTTGAGCTGCTGGTCAAGCGTATCGCCCCACCCCCAGCCGACCCCTCCGTGGCCCGCCGCGTGGTGCAGGGATATTTTCTGACCATTGCCAATCTAGAAGACCGCGACTTTACCTATCAGCTTGAGTTTCACGTCAGCCGCCCCAACCCCGTTGACCCCGATCGCACCTTGACTGGCAATGCTTTTGTAGCAATTGACATCGCTGGCGAAAACACCAAGCTGGCACTGACCGAGGTGATGCCCAGCCCAGTGACTCCGGTGTTTACCACCCGGTTTAGGCTGCCGGCAAAGCAGACCGCCTCGGTGCAACTGCTGCCTGACCTGACTCGGCCCGGCCTGCTCGATGAGGCCAACCCCGATGTTGAGATTCGCGGCTTTGTGCGCCTGCGCCTGCCCGCCCTGCGCCGGGGGGTGGTCCTCAGACCCCAGAGCGATCGCCCAGTCAAGGTGCTGCTCAACCCCGAGGTCCGCGGCACCTTTTTGCCCAACGACCTCACGGCTCGCGGCGGCGACTTTGACCAGATCAACTATCCGCTAGAACTCGCCAGCGGTAAGGGCCTCAATGAAGTAGAGCCCGATCGCGGCTTCTTCCCTATCGATCCCGTCATCGTGGCTGAGGTGGCTGGCGATCGCCCGGTGCTGCCCGACCTGATCAATCCCCCCATGATTGACCTATCGCTGCTCAGCCCCACGGCTCGGGCCGAGGTTTTGGCCGAAACCCTGGCTCAAGTAGACCCCAGCGCCGAAAACCTGAGCACCGTCAGTGACCTGCTCTCCAAGCTGGAAATTCCTATTCGCATGGAGCCGACCAACCGGTAGGTGCCACGTAATTCTAATGCCCTCAGCCCTGGTAGTGTCTACCTGCGGCTGAGGAACGCTATGGAAAACCGCCGTAACGCTGAGTATTTAATGAAACCTTTTACCTTTCAGCCGGTTTCCTTTAGCTGGGTGGCGCTGCATCCCCAGCCTAAAGGGATAATTCAGTTTATTGGTGGAGCATTTTTTGGCTCGTTGCCGACCCTGTGCTATCGCCACCTGCTGCGCGAGCTGTATGACGCTGGCTACACCGTGGTGGCCATGCCCTTCCGCTTCAGCTTTCGCCACTGGGGCATTGCCCTAAGCCTGCTAGAGGAGCAGCGACGACTGCAAACTTATCTACCGCAGCTTGCTGCCGAAGTTGGGTACGACACTGAGGTATATCACCAGAGCGATCGCTACGCCTGGCTGGGCCACAGCCTAGGCTGCAAATACATTGCCCTGCTGGAACTACTGTGCGGCGTTGAGCTAGACCCAATGGATACTACCCTCGATGAGGTGATCGGCATCAGGAATGCCCAGTGGCTGCGCGATCGCCTAGCGGCTTCCCCTAGCATCTGGAACCAGCCCACTCAGCTCTTAGCTCCCGACATTAGCGATACCACTAGCGCAGTACCGCTCAAATCATTGGCGCACCTGCTCGATAAGTTAGGCCTGGGAGTACGGCCCACCCGCCAACAAACCCTCGCTCTGATCGATCGCAGCCGCCTCTTTAATCTGACGGCCATGGTTTCCTTCACCCACGACACTGTAGCGGGAAGCATTCAAGACCCTTGCCCCGCCACCAGCGATGTCCTCTGGCTTTACCAGCATTTGCAAGCCAAACAGCTAATCCATGCCGAACTAGAAGGCAAACACCTCGAACCTCTGGGGGTAAAAGTTGGGCACTGGCTGGTAGATCTCAACCCGCTAGACAAATTTGCTAAGCCCCTGACCGACTGGGCGACCAGAAAAACCGTGCTGACGTTTTTTCACCAGCTCCAGCATCGCGAAACTGAGTCAGAGACAGTTCTAGAAGATCTGAAGCCAGCCCTAGCTGAAGTCAGAGCCTTAATCGGAACCAGGTCGGAACCAGGACTGTTCAGCGCTGAGCCATCGGGTTTAGCAGTTGATTTGCCGGAAACCGAGGGTCAAGCTGGAGCACGAGCTGGCGCTGGTCAATAGTCAGCCAGCCTTCGACTTTAAATTCTTTTAGCAGGCGAGTTACGGTGACGCGGGTGGTGCCGATGGCCGTGGCCAACTGGTGGTGCGTCAGCCGCATGGGAATGCGAATGCCGCTGGGCTCGACATGGCCAAAATCTTTGGCCAGCATCAGCAAAAAGTGCTTGAGGCGATCGGCTACCAGGCGCTTGCCCGAGAGCGCCAGCCAGGCCTCGGCCTGCTGCATTCTCAGGGTCAAATTGCGAAACATGCCTGCCATCAGTACCGATGAGCCCTCGATTTCAACCATGGGCAGCGACAGCACATCGGCATCGGTGAGGGCAGTAGCCCAGTAGGGGTCAACGGTGGTTAGGGGTAGGCCGATCGGCATCGATGGCCCAGCCAGGCCAAGCAGCGTTTCGCTGCCGTCGTGTTGAATGGTGAACAGCTGCACAATGCCTCGACAGATGATCAGCACCTCATCGTTGCGGAGGGGAATGGGTCGCCCTGCCGCAAAGGGGACGAGGGCCCGCTCGCGATAGAGCTGCTCTAGCAGTTGGATAAAGGTTTGATGGCTGCGGAAATCAATGGCGGCAGTGGGGGCAGTGGAGGTTGCGCTTGCAGACACGGGGGTACCTAGAGTTCGCCCGGGTAGGCCGTTAGCGAGGGTAAGAGGGTTAGAACAGCCCTAAGGGGCGATCGCAGTATCCCAAGGACCAATCATCCCAAATGGCTGGTCCTGGCCAACGCTATCAACCTGCCCAGCCCCATCTTCAGCGGCCTAAATTAAGGAATCCCCCAGACGAGGTTAAGTCCAGGGAAATAGTTTATTAACGTTTGTGATTTACCGCACTAACCAAGACGAATTTGGCTATCTGCAATACCTTGTAGCCGCTGTACCCCACTGAGATGAGGCTAGCTCTAGTGGGTGGGTAGGTAGTCGCGCACATCCGTCACTTGCCCAGCCAAAGCTGCCGCCGCTACCATCGCTGGGCTCATGAGCAAAGTGCGGCCCGAGGCCGACCCCTGACGACCCTTAAAGTTGCGGTTAGAGGATGAGGCGCTAATCTGTCGACCCTGGAGCTTGTCGGGGTTCATGGCCAGACACATCGAGCAGCCTGCTTCGCGCCACTCAAAGCCCGCAGCGGTGAATACTTGGTCTAGCCCTTCGGCTTCGGCCTGCTGCTTCACCCGCTCAGAACCAGGTACCACAAAGGCTTTTATTCCCTCGGCTACCGTTCGACCCTGGACTACTTTTGCCGCTTCCCTCAGGTCGCTGATGCGCCCGTTTGTGCAGCTGCCGATGAAGCACACGTCAATGGCGGTGCCCTTCAGGCTTTGGCCGGGGGTGAAATCCATATAGGCAAAGGCGTCTTGGGCCAGCACCTGCTCTTCGTCGGGCAGGCTGTCGGGCCAGGGCAAGGTTTCGTTGATGGCAATACCCTGGCCAGGAGTAATGCCCCAGGTCACGGTGGGGGCAATGTCGGCGGCGTCGAACACAGCCACATCGTCATACTCGGCGTTGGCGTCGCTGCGCAGGGTGTTCCACCAGGACACGGCCTCATCCCAAGCTTCACCCTTGGGGGCAAAGTCGCGCCCGTTTAAATAGTCGTAGGTGATTTGGTCCGGGTTGACGTAGCCGCAGCGCGCGCCCCCTTCGATCGCCATATTGCAGAGGGTCATGCGCTCTTCCATTGACATGGCCTCGATCGCACTGCCGGCAAACTCGTAGGCATAGCCCACGCCACCTTTCACCCCAAGCTTGCGAATAATGTGCAGCACCACATCTTTGGCGTACACCCCAGGCAGTAAGTCGCCATTGACCTCCACGCGGCGCACCTTGAGTTTGCCAAGGGCCAGGGTTTGGGAGGCCAGCACGTCGCGCACCTGGCTGGTGCCAATGCCGAAGGCGATCGCCCCAAAAGCCCCGTGGGTCGAGGTGTGGCTATCGCCGCAGGCAATGGTCATGCCGGGCTGGGTCAACCCCTGCTCGGGGGCAATCACATGCACAATGCCCTGACTGCCTGAGCCAATGTTGTAAAAGCGGATGCCGTGATCCTGACAGTTTTGATCGAGGGCCTGCATCATCGCCTCGGCCAGGGGGTCAGCGAAGGGGCGGGCCTGGCTTTCGGTGGGCACGATGTGGTCGACGGTGGCGACGGTGCGCTGGGGATACATCACCGTGAGCTGGCGTTCGCGCACCATGGCAAAGGCCTGGGGGCTGGTAACTTCATGCACCAGGTGCAGCCCAATAAACAGCTGAGTCTGCCCCGAGGGCAGGGTACCTACGGTGTGTAAATCCCAAACCTTGTCGAACAGCGTACCCTTACTCATGGCAGACCTGTGGGCGATATACGGTAAAGCAGTAGTGATGAAAACGATGGCGAATGCGTTGCCAGCTTTCTATCTTAGCCCAAAGCCTCTGCCCCAGACTTCAGCGAAATATTCCTGAAGACTGAGTTGACAACTGTATCCGGTGGGCCTTGTCGGCTCTTTATCGATTCTTTACGATTTGCTGGTAGGTTCCATCTTGGTGCAGCCCCAGCTTTTAGCAAAGCACAAAAAGCTTTAACCAGAGCTGGTCTACAACCAAAGGAACGGGTCCAATTCATTCAGGAGATATGTTATGGGTTTTCTAGGCAAATTGTTCGGTAAAAAAGAAGAAGAAAAGGCTAAGTCCTCCCCTAGAGTCAACGTGAAGCAAGCAGCGACTCAAGCCTCCATCGAACCCGCCAAGGTGGGCATCGATGGTCAGTTCGACGAGAGTGGTTTGGCCAAACGTGTAGCTCTGGCCCTCGACCAAGCCAATATCTCTGACACTGTTGGCCTCTGGGTGGCTCAAACCGGCTCCACTGTGGTGCTGAAGTACAACCCCGATGCTGAGGGTGTGCTAGAGCAAGCTAAGAAAATTGCCCGGGGCGTAGATGGCGCTACCAACGTCACCGCTGAACCCAACTCGTAGAGCTATCTTTAATAAAACCGTCAACCGTTACTGGTTTGACAATCAACGTCAGCGCCAGCGCTAACTCCTTGGCGCTGGCGTTTTTGGATGTCTAGGACGATGTTCAGCCTAGTGCTGGCTCAACGGGGTCGGTTGCAAACCCAGTTGCGGCAACTTTTCGGCTAGCAGCCGAGCGCTGGCGGCGGGAGACAAACCACTGATGTCAACCTGGGGAATAACCCGGCGACGGCGCTCTAGATCGTGGCGATAGGCGCGATCGTAGTAGTCCAGAATGATGGCGCAAGCAGCGCGCAGGTTCCCCGAGCGAATGTGCTGTACTGCGGCTTGGGCGCGATCGCCCCCCAACCGCTTCCGAATTCGCTCCGTCGCTTCTACCAAACTCTCCGGGGATGCTTCGCCATAAATCTCTACCAGCAGGTCAAGGCGTTCATCGAGCGATCGCACTACCTCTACCGCCGGAGCCGCATCCATCTGCACAAACAGCTCGTCGGGAATCCGGCAGGTGCCCACCCGGCGACTTTCGGCCTCTAGCCAAATAGGGCGTTGGCCCTTTGAAGCCAGTCCTTGACTATCGCTCGGAAATCTTGCCCACTGGTTCGCCAACAAGTTCTCGTAGTGCTCCACAGAGGGCTGGGGCGGCAGCAGTAGCGCTCCAAAGCTGCTGCCTCGGTGGTTTGCCAAACCTTCTAGATCCAATACTGACTCTCCCAAAGCCGCTAGCTCCTCAAGAATCAGCGTCTTGCCGCTGCCCGTCATCCCGCCCAAAATCACGGTTGGCTTGGGCGTCGCCAGGGTCTGCCGCACCCAGTGCCGATAGGCCTTATAGCCACCATCGAGGAGGTGAACGGCAAACCCCGCCATTTCCAAAATCCAGCCCATGCCGCCGCTGCGCATGCCCCCCCGCCAGCAGTGAATTCGCAGGTGGCGATCAGGGGCCAGCGCCTTGGCCACGCGCACAAATTCACCACATTTAGGGCCGGCGATGTCGAAGCCCAATTCTACCGCCGACTCTCGCCCCACCTGCTTGTAGCAGGTGCCCACCTGGGCGCGCTCTGCATCGGTGAACAAGGGAAAGCTGATCGCGCCAGGGATGTGCCCCTGCTGAAATTCCCCTGGGCTGCGCACGTCGAGAATCGGGCCAGAGCCTTGCAAAAAGTCATTGATATCTAAAGGCTTTGGCATGGGTAAGGCAGGTAATCTCTTAGCTACAGAACGGGTTACGGCACAATTGCTTCAGGCAACGGCCACAGACTTTGCTGGTTTTATCAACTTACCGTACCGCTCGCAGAAGAACCGTACGCATTCGGGCGCTAGGTCGATCGCAGCTTCATCGTAGGCCCCTGTCTCTGGATTGGGCCAAACTAGGGCGTAGTCTCCTTTGACAAACTGGAATCGTGATTGGTCTTGCAGAGGCAACAACGCTGGGCCAGGGTTTTCTTCAATCAACAGGGGAAAGAAATCTAGCTCATAGATCTCTACATCCAGCAACACTTCAAACCACAGCCTTAGACAGTATTCACCCAGCCATTCAGCCTTTAACAGGCCTTTCTCTTGGGTGTTTTGCCAGTAGGTTTCGTCATTAGCCAGAGCTTGCCAAGCTTGCCACTTCATTGCTTTAACCCACAATTTCAACTGTCTCGTTTTGCCTTGCTCGTTGCCACTGCTCCAGTAGGGCCTCTTCATGGGCTTCTACCCAGGCTTCGATTAACTGCTTTAGCTTTGGGGGTAACTGTTTACTAGACTGCATCCATCGCCGGGATTTGATTTCAAGGCGATAGCTGCCGTAATCGTTCTGATATTTGACATGAATTATGGGGCGGCGCATGGTCGTTGTAGTTCATTAGCACGACCAACAAGCCTTTTTGAAACGGGTGAGATACAGGCGGCATCCTAGGAAGGGCACAAAAATTGTACAAAAAGACAATTTTTTGCGCCTTTGTACAATTCATTGTACTTTCTGACAATTTGGTTAGGCAGCTTTTGATCGCCTAACTTGGCATCTGGACTGGAGCAGGGACGACGATATAACCCTCAGTGCGATCGCCCAGCACCCAATTCCGCTCCATGCCCCAGGTCCACCAGTGAGCGGCCACATAGGCGCAGGTGAGGCTATCGAGCTGGTCTTCTACCGCTTTCAGGGCGGCTCCAGCGAAGGGAATTTTTGGCAAATCGGCTTCTTGTAGCTCTAGGGCAGGCTCTAGGGTGGGCAGCACTGAGAGCTGATACTGCCGCAGTTTCTCTAGCTCAGGGCGGCGCTGGGCCAAGGTGCCCTTTTTGTACTTAAGAATTTTGCTCAGACCAAATAGGTGAACTGTCGCCGGGTGGGGAAATACCTCTAGCTGAAATCGTCCCTCTGGCCGGGGTTGGCTGTGGGGTTGGTGCCGAAAGCCAAGGGATTCGAGCGCTAGACCAAAGGCGAGCAATTTTGCGGCGAAGGGGCGGCCTAGGTTAGCGGGGTAGCAGCCCGCGTCGTAGCGGCCAAAGTGCTTGTGAGCCTGGCGATCGGGGAGGCGCATTCCTGCTTCGTTGGGAATCAGCGTCGGGGCATCTACAGCTACCACTGCGTTGGCCGAGCCTTCAGCCCAGCGGGAGATCCAAGCCAGAATGTCGTCTACCGCTTGCAGGCGATCGAGCGCCACTAGCCGCAGCTTGCCCTCATCCAGGTGCAGACAGCAGAGCCCAGTAGGCCCGCTCTGCCAGCCTAGATCAACTCCAATGAAGCGGTGGTAGGGAGGGCGATACTGGGGCGGATACTCGTTTGAAGTTAGGTTCTCAATGCTAGATAAGTCATTCATTCTGCCAAATCCACATACTCGCGCTGATCGCCTCGCCGATACATACGGGTGTTGACCCTGGAATAATCGCAAATGTCAAACTCCAGCCGCATGCCCCCAACCAGGTACACTAGGTCTTCCGTAAAGGGATTGCTCAGGCTATGAGCCAGCCCGCCAGCAGCAAACCCCATAAAATCACCGGGGCTGACCTCCACGGTCTCGTCACCAATTTCCGCCAGCCCTCGCCCCGAGAGAATGTAGATAAATTCCTCCTCGGCCTGGTGGACGTGGTATTGGGTTGAGTCGTGGCCGGGTTCGACCCGCACCAGGTGAACGCCGATGTGCTCAAACCCGACGGCATCGCCCAGCGACCTGCCGTGGCGGATTGCTCTAGGATTGAGGGGATGGACAAAGGTGGATTCGGGCAGGGCAGCGATCGCAGCAGCGGTCAGTAACGGGTGACGGTGCATAGGCCAATCAACATTTAGGGACTATTTGGAGCGCAACGGGGTTAGAACACACCATGAAGTCTACACTTGCACAACTTACCGCCCGGTTTGACCAGGCTTTGGTCACCGCCTTTGGTGCAGATTTGGCTGGCACCGACCCAATGCTTGTGCCCACCAGCAACCCCAAGTTTGGCGATTATCAAGCCAATTTGGCCATGTCGCTGGCCAAGCCGCTGAAGCAAAAGCCCCGCGACATTGCTATGCAGATTGTCGAAAAGCTTGATGTCAGCGACCTCTGCGAACCGCCCGAAATTGCTGGCCCCGGCTTTATCAACCTGCGCTTCAAAACCGCTTATTTAGAAGATCAACTGCGGGCGATGCAGGCCGACCCACGTCTGGGAGTGGAACCGGTAAAGACGCCCCAAAAAGTAATTGTCGATTTCTCTAGCCCCAATATTGCTAAAGAGATGCACGTCGGGCATTTGCGATCGACCATCATCGGCGACTCCATTGCCCGGGTGCAGGAGTTTATGGGCAACGACGTGCTGCGGCTCAACCACGTGGGCGATTGGGGCACCCAGTTCGGCATGCTGATCACCCACCTGAAAGAAGCTTGTCCCGAGGCGCTGGAAGCGGGTGCCAAAGTCGATATTGGCGATCTGGTAACCTTCTATAAGCAGGCCAAAAAGCGCTTCGATGATGAGGACGACTTTAAAACCCGCTCCCGCGAAGCCGTGGTGGGGTTGCAGTCAGGGGATGAAACCTCTACCAAAGCTTGGCAAGCCCTCTGTGACCAATCCCGCCAGGAATTTCAAAAACTCTACGATCGCCTCAACGTCCAAATCCAAGAGCGCGGCGAATCCTTTTACAATCCTCTGTTGGCGGATGTGGTGAAGGATCTCGAATCCCTCGGCCTGCTGGTGGAAGACCGGGGGGCTAAGGTGGTCTTTGCCGATGGTTTTACCAACAAAGACGGCGACCCACTGCCGCTGATCATCCAGAAAACCGACGGCGGCTACAACTATGCCACCACCGACTTAGCCGCCATCCGCTATCGCACCCAGCAGGACGGGGCCGAGCGGGTGCTCTACGTAGTGGATGCGGGCCAGGGCAACCACTTCGCTCAGGTCTTTCAGGTCGCCGCCAAAGCGGGGTGGATTCCGGCGGGCGTTGAGCTGACCCACGTGCCCTTTGGCGTGGTGCAGGGCGAAGACGGCAAAAAGTTTAAAACCCGCTCTGGCGATACGGTGAAGCTCAAGGATTTGCTGGATGAAGCCGTCAGCCGGGCTCGCGCCGACCTAGAGGCTCGCATTCAAGCCGAAGATCGGCAGGAAACGGAGGACTTTATTCAAGATGTGGCCGAGGCCGTGGGTCTTGGGGCCGTTAAGTACGCCGATCTGAGCCAAAACCGCACCAGCAATTACATCTTTAGCTTTGACAAAATGCTGGCGCTGGCGGGCAACACGGCTCCCTACATGCTTTACGCCTATGTGCGGGTGCAGGGCATTAGCCGCAAGGGCGACATCGACTTCGACCACCTGCCCGCCGAAGCCTGCATTCACCTAGAAGATGACAGCGAGTTTGCCTTAGCCCGGCATCTGCTCCAGCTTGATGAGGTGCTGGGAGAGGTGGCGCAGGATTTATACCCCAACCGCCTTTGCCAATACCTATTTGAGCTGAGCCAAAAGTTCAACCAGTTCTACGATCGCTGCTCAGTGCTCCAGGCCGCAGAACCGCAGCGCACCTCTCGCCTGCTGCTTTGCGATCTGACGGCCAAAACTCTAAAACTGGGCCTATCTCTGCTAGGCATTCGGGTACTAGAGCGCATGTAGCTGAAGCTGGTACTGGTGGCATCTTTCCAAAGAGAGGGGACAAACACTCTAGAAAGTGTTTTCCTCAGGATAAGGGCGGCACAATGAAAAAAATGGGGCATTTATCCTGATACACCTCAGGTTAAAACGTAATTTAATTCTCTATAAGTCAACCGTTGTTTTTCTTTGAAAAAGGCATTACAACCCTTAGATAAGGGAGTTTTAATGCGTTTACCTACTTAGCTGAGGCTCGAACTAGCGAGATTTTGCAATCCCGAAGAAATTGTGATCTTCGACACAAACAGCTGGTGAAAGCACAGTGAGTTCGGGAAAGCTAGAGGTGCATCTAAGGCAATTTCATATTTAGTCTTCGGTTGAAACTACCACGATGGCCTATGCGGTTGTTGGTCATTACAACGCTGGTTTAGTCTGCTTATCTTTTGGGATTGCAATTCTGGCCTCGTACACCACGCTAAGTTTAGGGCAGCAAATCTTGGCCGCAACGGGATGGCGGCAGTGGCTTTGGCTGACAGGTGGTGCCCTGGCAATGGGCACCGGCATTTGGGCTACCCACTTTGTGGCCATGCTGGCTTTAGAGCTGCCGCTGCCAGTCAACTACGATCCGCTCATTACCGCACTCTCGTTGGTATATGCGGTGCTGGCGGCAGGAATGGCCCTGTGGTTGGTCAGCCGCGCGGGCTTTAGCTGGTTGAGCTTGAGTGCGTCGGGCATTGTGATGGGGCTGGCGATCGCCTGGATGCATTACACCGGAATGTCCGCCATGGCCATGCCCGCCCACATTAGCTATCGGTGGCCTCTGGTGGGACTTTCGGTCATCGTCGCCGTCACCGCTTCAACTGTTGCCTTGAGCTTTAGCCTCTGGTCTCGCCGCTACCCCACGCGGGGCGATCGCTGGCCTGCCCACCTAGCTGTGCTCTCTCTGGGGTCGGGGATTGGCGGTCTGCACTACACCGGCATGGCGGGAACGGTGTTTTTGACTAGCCCCAACCGCCTAGAAGCGGCTGGAGTTTTGCCAAATTTAGAGGGACGCTGGCTGGCGGTGGCGGTCGGATTTGGGGTTGGGCTAATTTTGCTGGGCATCCTCATTACCCTAAGAATTAACCAGCGCCTCACTCGACAGCGCCTGCAAAAAGAGGCGTTATCTCACAGTGAACACCGTTTTCGCACCCTAATTCGCGAGATGGGGGTAGGGGCGCTGCTGCTCAATTCCAAGGCCGAAATTCTGGTTAGCAATCGAGCGGCTCAGCAGTTTTTGCTTTTGCCCGCAGCCAATGGTGCTCCGCTGGTGTTTGGTCAAGCGGGGATAATTTACCGCGAAGATGGTACCCCCTTTGCACCCGCCGACCTGCCGGTGCAGCAGGCCATTGCCCACAAGACCCCGATCGGAGACGTGATCATGGGGGTCAGTGCGGCGATCGCCGACCCACCGCGCTGGCTGTTGGTCAACGTTGACCCCCAACTCAACGAGGTCGGCGACATCGAACGGGTGGTCTGCACCTGTAGCGACATCACTATTCAAAAGCAGGCCGAGGACGCTGTGCGGGCGGTAGCCAACCGTGAACAGGCGATCATGCGCATTGTGCAACGCATGCGCCAAACCCTCGATTTAGAAACCATTTTTGCCGCCACTACCCAAGAACTTCAGCAGGCCATCGGCTGCGATCGCGCCTGGATCTACCGTTTCAACGAAAACTGGAGCGGTTCTGTCGTGGCTGAAGCCCTCGCTGACCCCATGGCCCCCTCGACTGTGGCCGATCCAACGACGGGGCATTCGCTCATCGATCGCGATGACTGTGGTGCTCGCCAGATGCAAAATAGCGGCTTTGACGAGGGTTATTTGCTGTTAGAAGACACCTACCTCCAAGAAACCCAGGCCGAAACCTACCGCCAAGACCGCACCTATCACCGCGTTAACGACATCTATGGCGAAGGGTTTGACAGCTGCTATCTGGAGTTTTTAGAGCGCTGGCAGATTCGCGCCTACGTCATCGTGCCGATTTTTGCTGGCAGTCAGCTCTGGGGGTTGCTGGGGGTTTACGCCCACCACCAGGCCCGCACCTGGACTCGCCACGAGGTCAAAATGGTGCTCCAGGTGGGGGCGCAGCTGGGTACCGCCGTACAACAGGCCAACCTGCTGCGCAAAACCCAGCAGCAGGCCCAGGCTCTAGAAATTGCCAAGCGCGCCGCCGATGCCGCGAGCCAGGCCAAGGGTGACTTCCTGGCCAGCATGAGCCATGAGCTGCGCACGCCCCTCAACGCCATTTTAGGCTTTACCCAAATCTTGCATGACGACAACAGCCTCAGCAACGACCACCGCGACTTAATTGCCATCGTGAATCGCAGTGGCAACCATCTGCTGGGGTTAATCAACAATGTGCTGTCCCTAGCAAAAATTGAGGCCAACAAAATCAGCCTCGATGAAGCGGCCTTCGATCTGCACTATCTTCTCCAGTCCGTAGACGACATGCTGCAGCTCAAGGCCGAGGCCAAAGGCATTCGTTTGGAAGTGGTTCAACCGCCGCCGCTGGCCCATCGGCTGTGGGCTGATGAGGGCAAACTGCGGCAAATTCTGATCAACTTGATCAGCAACGCCATTAAATTTACGGCCTTGGGCTGCGTCACCGTGCGATCGCGGCTGCGGGGCAGCGCCTTAATGCTGGATAGCGGCGGCAGTAAAACCCACTGGCTTGAGATCACGGTGCAGGACACCGGAGTTGGCATCGACTCCGACGAGCTTTCCTACCTGTTTCAGCCCTTTGAGCAAACTAAATCGGGTCGGCGCTCCGCCGAGGGCACAGGGCTAGGTCTATCCCTCAGCAACAACTTTGCCCAGCTCATGGGGGGCACCATTGCGGTAACCAGTCTGCCCGGCAAAGGCTCGACGTTTACCCTGAGCATTCCCGTTGGGGCGATTACCACTGCCCTGCTCGAACCCGCCGAGGCAGAACGGACAATTGTGCACCTAGCCCCCGAACAGCCCCACTACCGCATTTTGGTCGCCGACGATGTAGCCGAAAGCCGCCTACTCATGCGCCATTGGTTAGAGGGGGTTGGCTTTGAGGTCCGCGAAGCCAGCCAAGGGGAAGAAGCGATCGAGTTGTGGACAAACTGGCAGCCCCATCTGATTTGCCTCGACATGCGTATGCCCGTACTTGACGGCTATGGTGTAGCCCGCCAGTTGCGCCAGCTGCCCGGTGGCAGTGCCACTGTAATTGTCGCCGTTACCGCTAGCGTGTTTGAAGAGCAGCAGTCAGACTGCATCGTGGCGGGCTGTGATGCTGTGTTGCCCAAGCCCCTCAAGCGCGATCAACTGTTAGAACAAATTGGTTGTAGCCTTGGCCTAATCTACCAGTATGCCGAGGTCGTACAGACCGACGCCAAAACAGCTGTAGTTGGCCCCCTCAGCGTTAATGGACAAGGCTCAGGCAGAGATCAGCGCCCCCTTACCCAAGCCGACTTCAGCTCGCTGGCTCCCGACTGGTTAGCTCAAATTCATCAGGCGGCTCAGGCTGCCAACGATCGGCAGGTTCGTCAGCTGATCGCTCAACTTCCCGCTGAGCAGAAGGTTCTAGCTCAGCGGCTAGACCGCCTGGTTAACGATTTTCGCCTTGATGTCATTATCGACCTGACGGCTGTTTCCACCGCACCCGTTTCCCTGTAGCTTCAACCTATGATTATCGCCAAACCCCACGTCAACGAGGATGTAGACATTCTGTTGGTAGACGATATCCCTGACAATCTGCGGGTGTTGTCAGCCATTCTTGAGATCGAAGGCTACCGCTGTCGCAAGGCCATCAGTGGGGCTTTGGCTCTCAACGCCATCGCCCTAGCTCCTCCCGATCTCATTTTGCTCGACATTACCATGCCCACCATGGATGGCTTTGCCGTGTGTCACCAGCTCAAAGCCGACCCAGCCACCCAGAGCATTCCGGTGATTTTTCTCACGGCTCGCGATGCGGAAGCCGAAAAAGAAAAGGCCTTTCAACTGGGGGCGGCGGATTATATCGTCAAGCCTTTTATGGCCTATGAGGTACTGCTGCGGGTCAAGCATCAGCTGGCCCTGCGTCGCCAGCAGCTGCAGCTAGAGGCTCAAAATCAGCAGCTTCAGGCCGAAATCAAAGAGCGCCTGCTGGCCGAAGCTGAACTGCGTCGCCAGCGCCAGCGCTCCGAAGAACTACTGACCAACGTGCTGCCCTTTCAAATTGCCCAGCGCCTAAAGGAACGGGAGCAGGCGATCGCCGATCAATTCGACGGCGTTACCATTCTGTTCGCGGACATCGTGGACTTTAGCACTGTGGCCGCCAAACTCGCTCCCTGTGAGCTGGTGCAGCTGCTCAATCGCATGTTTTCTCGGTTTGATGAATTGGCCGCTACCTACAAGCTCGAAAAAATCAAAACCATCGGCGATGCTTACATGGTGGCAGCAGGGGTACCCACGCCACGCCCTGATCATGCCCAGGCGATCGCCTGCATGGCCCTCGAGATGCAGACGACGATCCGCGACTTTTGCCGACCCGACGGCCGTCCCTTTGAGCTGCGCATCGGCATCAACTCAGGCAGCGTGGTGGCCGGCGTAATCGGTATTCGCAAGTTTATCTACGACCTCTGGGGCGACACCGTCAATATTGCTAGTTTCATGGAAACCACCGGCGAAGCGGGCAAAATTCAGGTGTCGGAGCTAACCCATACTCACCTTAAAGACCACTTCGCCCTAGAGCCCCGCGGCCCAATCCGCTTGAAAAGCGGCGATAGCATGACCACCTACTGGCTGGCTGGACAAGACCAGAACAGCTCCTGCTGTTCCCCAATTGTTGCCCTAGAATATCCCGCAAGCCAAGCCCTCTGCTGCGGCTAGGGACTGCCCCGCTCCCACACTCACTCTGGTATCCCTAACGCCCAACAGCGAGCTTTGCGGCAGAACGGGTGCGGGCAACTAGCTATCCGCTATTCAAACGCCCTGAATTGAAAACCATAACGCCCTTCTTGGGGGCATTCACACAAAACCGTATGAATACCCCTGGCGACAGCAAGGGGCCGATCGCGCTAGCTAAAGAACAGACTCAACCATCTACAGCCGCCCCAACTTCCAACGGTATTGGGGTATGTGACATGGTGGTTTCTAGGGCAGCATTAACTAACCCTAAAAACAGTGGGTGAGGGGCGCTGGGACGCGACTGAAACTCGGGGTGAAACTGGCTGGCAATAAAGAACGGATGGCTAGGCAGCTCAATGATTTCCACTAGACGACCATCAGGGGAGGTGCCGCTGACCTGATACCCTGATTCTAGAAATAGGTTGCGGTAGGCGTTGTTGAACTCGTAGCGGTGGCGATGGCGCTCGTAGACGACCTCTTCGCCATAGAGACGGCTGGCTAAGGTGTCGGGGACAAGACGGCAGGGGTATAGCCCCAGGCGCATGGTGCCGCCCAAGTCAACCACGTCCTGTTGCTCAGGCAGCAGGCTAATCACCGGATTAGCAGCCTCCGGGGAAAACTCTGAGCTATCGGCACCTTCTAGGTGCGCAACATTGCAGGCCCACTCTACCACTGAGCACTGCATGCCCAGGCACAGCCCCAAAAAGGGAATGCCTCGCTCTCGAGCATACCGAATAGCCTGCACCTTGCCGTCAATGCCCCGAGAGCCAAATCCCCCCGGCACCAAAATGCCGTTGACGCCGCTCAAATGAGCATCTGGGCCGTTGACCTCAATATCTTCGGAGTTGATCCAGCGCACATTAAGGGCAGCCCGATGGGCGATCGCCGCGTGGCGCAAGGCTTCCACCACTGACAAATAGGCATCGTTGAGGCTGACGTACTTGCCAACAATGGCAATATCGACTGGACGACTGGAGCTGTAGAGCCCTTCTACTAGGGTTTCCCACTGGCCTAAGTGGGGCTGACGCTGGTCGAGGGCAAGGATCTTGATAGCCTGATGGGCCAACCCCTCGTGCTCTAACTTGAGGGGTACCTCATAGATGCTGCTGGCATCTTGACAGGTGATCACCGCTTCGGCAGGCACGTCACAGAACTCGGCAATTTTTTCCTTCATCGGCTGGGGCAAGGCGCACTCGCAGCGACACACCAAAATATCAGGCTGGATGCCGATGGAGCGCAGTTCCTTCACCGAGTGCTGGGTGGGCTTGGTCTTGAGTTCTCCCGCCGAGGCAATCCAAGGCACCAGGGTAACGTGCATGTAGAGCACGTCTTGCCGCCCTACGTCCTTGCGAAACTGGCGAATCGCCTCTAAAAAGGGCAGTGACTCAATGTCGCCCACGGTGCCGCCAATCTCAGTAATTACCACATCAGGGGTGGTGTTACGAGCCACCCGATGAATCCGCTCCTTAATCTCGTTGGTGATGTGGGGAATCACCTGCACCGTGCCTCCCTGGTAGTCGCCCCGCCGCTCTCGGTTAATTACCGCCTGGTAGATTGAGCCTGTGGTGACGCTGTTCAATCGCGACATGGCGGTGTCCGTAAAGCGTTCGTAGTGGCCCAGGTCGAGATCGGTCTCAGCCCCGTCTTCGGTAACAAACACCTCCCCATGCTGAAAGGGACTCATGGTGCCGGGGTCAACATTGATATAGGGATCGAGCTTCAGAATGGAAACGGAATAGTCCCGCGACTTGAGCAACCGCCCCAGGCTAGATGCCACAATGCCTTTGCCGATGCTCGACACCACGCCGCCGGTTACAAATACAAACTTCGTCATAGCAGCTCAACCCAGACCCCAGAAGCGTGAACCCGTTAATTGTGCCACAGGCACCAGGCACCCCGCCCATCTTTAATGCTGGAATCGGGTGCGTTGTTAAAGGCTAGGGGCACCGTCGCTGCTGTCAGGCTGCACTCGCCGCTGCACTGAGTCGCCATGGGAGGGTAGCCCTTCGGTTTCAGTCAGCACGGCGATCGCCTCAGCTACTCCCCGCAGCGCCTCCGGCGAATACTGCATCAGGCTAGAGTGCTTCATGAACGTTTCGGTGGATAGGGGCGAGGCATAGCGGGCAGCCCCAGAGGTGGGCAGGGTGTGGTTAGGCCCAGCCAAGTAGTCACCCACCGCTTCCGGGGTCGAGTGCCCTAAAAAGATCGCTCCAGCGTGGCGAACATGCTCCAGCAAGTCCCAGGGTTCGGCTACCTCTAGCTGAAGGTGTTCGGGCGCAAAGCCATTGGAAAGGTCGGCGGCTAGCTCCAGGCTATCAACAACAACTGCCAAACCATAGTTTGCGATCGCCTTCTCGGTTAGCGTCTGGCGCGGATGGCCCAGGAGCTGCCGATCTACCTCAGCTGCGACCGCCTCAGCTAGGGAGGCACTGGTGGTAATCAAAATCGCAGCGGCGATCGGGTCATGTTCGGCCTGAGCCAGCAGGTCGGCTGCCACGTGGGCTGGATTAGCGGTATGGTCAGCAATCACCAATACTTCTGAAGGTCCCGCCAAGGAGTCAATGCCCACTGTCCCAAACACCAGCTTTTTAGCCAGAGTCACGTAGATATTGCCGGGGCCAGTAATCACATCCACCGCCGGGATCGTTTCGGTACCGTAGGCTAGAGCTGCGATCGCCTGAGCTCCTCCAACCCGATAGATCTCCGTGATCCCAGCCTCCTGAGCCGCGACCAATACGGCCGGGTTGACCGTGCCGGTTTTGCTAGGCGGAGTCACCATAACTATTTTGGGTACCCCAGCTACCCGAGCCGGAATAGCGTTCATAATCACGGTGCTCGGATAGGAAGCGCGCCCACCAGGCACGTAGAGCCCAGCTCGGTCGACAGGGGTATAGCGCTTACCGAGTACTACCCCATTGTCCTCAAACCGCACCCAGCTTTGGGGCACTCGCTCACGATGAAAGGACTCCACATTTTTACAGGCCAAGCGAATTGCATCCAGCAGGCCCTTGCTGACCTGTTGGTAGGCAGTATCCAGCTCCGCCCCCGAAAATCGTAACCCCTCAGCAGCCAAAGTAACGCCGTCAAAATCCGCTGTGTACTGCAACAGCGCCTGATCTCCCTGGCGCCGAACCGCATGCAAAATCTCTCGAACTGTTGCTTCCTTGTGAACGACTTGGTCGTCGTGGGTGCGGGCACAGATGCGTTGCAGCTCTGTTCTTGCCTCAGTTAGCTGATGAGTGATGCGGAGCATTACAGCTAGGAATCCCGATAAGCCAGCAAGGTACAGTTGGCCAGGTTGCCCCTCAAAGGGAGATGGAGTGTCCCTGAAAAGCAGTCAACGCCAGCGTTCTAACATCCTAGTCGATCTAAAGACCAATTTGGCACGAAACCAACGCATTCAATCACGTCAATAGCGCTATTAGGTGCTAACATGTTTTATCCAGTCAATATAATCTTGTTAAGCTAGGGCGAACTGTGGCAAACATTAAGTCTGCACTGAAACGAATTGAAGTTGCCGAGCGCAATCGGCTCCATAACCGGTCCTATAAATCGGCGGTTAAAACCCTAACCAAAAATTACCTCGCTGCGGTCGAGGCTCATCAGGCTAACCCTAGCCCCGACTCTCTCAAGCAGGTCGAATCTACTATGGCTGCCGCCTACAGCAAGATCGATAAGGCCGTTAAGCGTGGTGTACTTCACCCCAACACAGGGGCTCGCAAAAAATCCCGTATAGCGCGAGTGCTCAAGGCTCAGGAGGCGGCAGGGGTTGCGTCTTAGGCACCTTTGGGTTGACCTACGCTGCCTGCCGTTTTTGTCGCTGCATTCCCTATGCCTCTGGTTGATACCCACGTACATCTCAACTTTGAATCGTTCGCTGGGGATCTCGACGAACTAACCCAGGCCTGGCGACAGGCCGGGGTTTTGGCTTTGGTGCATTCCTGCGTAGAGCCAGGGGAGTTTTTGGCCATGCAGCGCATCGCCGATCGCATCCCGGAGCTGTTTCTAGCCGTAGGGCTCCATCCTCTCGATATGGACAAGTGGAGTAGTGCTACAGCGGATCAGATTGCTCAGCTAGCGACTTCTGACAGTCGAGTCGTCGCCATCGGCGAGACTGGCCTCGACTTTTTCAAAGCCGATGATGAAGCCGTACAGCGCGAAGCCTTCTGGCAACAGTTGACCATTGCCCATCGCCAAAATCTGCCGGTTATCGTTCACTGTCGAGATGCAGCCTCAGCCACTGCCGAAGTCATTCGAGAGTTTCAGCTCACCGTTGGTTCTGTCACGGGTGTAATGCACTGCTGGGCAGGCACCCCAGAGGAGACCCAAACATTTTTAGATCTGGGCTTCTACATCAGCTTTAGCGGCATCGTTACCTTTAAGAATGCTCATCAAGTCAAGGCTTCAGCCCAAATGGTGCCCAGCGATCGCCTGCTAGTCGAAACCGACTGTCCCTTTCTTACCCCTGAGCCTCGCCGCAAGGAGCGACGCAACCAGCCAGCCTTTGTGTACCATGTGGCAGCTCACCTAGCCGAGCTGCGCCAGGTTGAATTTGAGGCTTTAGCCCAGACCACCACTCATAACGCTGTGACGTTGTTTAACCTACCCAAGTCCCTTGTATTTTCCTCCGCTGATGCCGATACATCTCGTCTTCCAACCCCGGCGGGCGGTTAGCAGTTAGCTTAATCAGGCGAGGCGATTTGTTCGCTGCTGCCTATTGTTCCAGACGCGTCGTTGATCTTGGCCACCTGCACCTGGCCAACCTGCACTAGGAGACCCATGACTGAAACTACCGTTTACCAAGCTCCCCCCAACTTTGTCCTGCCCGACCTGGTAGAAATCCAGCGGTCTAGTTTTCGCTGGTTCCTAGAAGAGGGATTAATCGAAGAGCTGGAAAGCTTTTCTCCTATTACCGACTATACCGGCAAACTTGAACTGCATTTCCTCGGCAAACAGTACAAGCTCAAAAGCCCTAAGTATGACGTCGATGAAGCCAAGCGGCGGGATGCCACCTACGCCGTGCAAATGTATGTGCCTACCCGGCTAATCAACAAGGAGACTGGGGAGATTAAGGAGCAGGAAGTCTTTATTGGTGACCTGCCTTTGATGACCGATCGCGGCACCTTCATCATCAACGGTGCAGAGCGAGTCATCGTTAACCAGATTGTGCGCAGCCCTGGGGTCTACTATAAGGCCGAGACCGACAAAAACGGTCGCCGCACCTACAACGCTAACCTGATCCCCAACCGGGGTGCTTGGCTCAAGTTTGAGACCGACAAAAACGACCTGGTTTGGGTTCGCATTGACAAGACCCGCAAGCTATCGGCTCAGGTGCTGCTCAAGGCGTTGGGGCTAACCGACAACGAGATCTTTGACTCTCTGCGTCACCCCGACTACTTCCAAAAAACCATTGAGAAGGAGGGCCAGTTCAGCGAAGAGGAGGCTCTGCTAGAGCTGTACCGCAAGCTGCGTCCCGGCGAACCGCCCACCGTGGCGGGCGGTGAGCAGCTGCTACACTCGCGATTCTCTGACCCCAAGCGCTATGACCTAGGCCGGGTAGGTCGCTATAAGCTCAACCGCAAGCTGCGCCTCAACGTGCCTGATGCCACTCGGGTGCTGACCCCCACCGACATTCTGTCGGCGATTGACTACCTGATCAATCTCGAATTTGATATCGGTTCCATCGACGACATCGACCACCTAGGTAACCGCCGGGTGCGTTCCGTGGGTGAGCTGCTGCAAAACCAGGTGCGAGTAGGTCTCAACCGCCTAGAGCGCATCATTCGGGAACGCATGACCGTTTCTGACTCAGACTCACTCACCCCAGCATCTCTGGTCAACCCGAAGCCTCTGGTGGCTGCTATCAAGGAGTTCTTTGGCTCTAGCCAGCTCTCCCAGTTTATGGATCAAACCAACCCTCTGGCGGAGTTGACCCACAAGCGACGCATTAGCGCCCTCGGCCCAGGCGGCCTCACCCGGGAGCGGGCTGGTTTTGCCGTGCGGGATATTCACCCCTCCCACTACGGACGTATCTGTCCCATTGAAACTCCGGAAGGTCCTAATGCCGGCCTGATTGGCTCTCTAGCTACCCACGCCCGTGTCAATGAGTTCGGCTTCATTGAGACCCCCTTCTTCAAAGCTGAGAACGGTCGGGTCTTCAAGGACGTCGAGCCCATCTATATGACTGCCGATGAGGAAGACGATCTGCGGGTCGCCCCTGGAGACATTGCCACCGACGAAAACGGCTACATCATTGGCAGCACAATTCCGGTGCGCTATCGCCAAGATTTCACCACCACTGACTCCACTGAGGTGGACTACGTCGCGGTGTCACCCGTACAGATTATCTCTGTGGCTACCTCGCTGATTCCTTTCCTAGAGCACGACGACGCCAACCGGGCGCTGATGGGTTCTAACATGCAGCGCCAGGCCGTGCCTCTGCTTCAGCCTGAACGCCCTTTGGTGGGGACTGGCTTAGAAGCCCAGGCCGCCCGTGACTCGGGCATGGTGATCATCAGCCGCACCGACGGGGAAATTGTCTACCTGGATGCCGATCTGATCAAGGTTCGCGATCCCGAAGGCAACGTCCACGAGTACGAGCTGCAAAAGTACCAGCGCTCTAACCAAGACACCTGTCTGAACCAGCGCCCCATCGTATTCCCTGGGGAAAAGGTGCAGTCGGGCCAGGTGTTGGCTGACGGCTCTGCTACCGAGGGCGGTGAATTGGCGCTAGGGCAAAACGTTTTGGTCGCCTACATGCCTTGGGAGGGCTATAACTACGAGGACGCTATCCTGCTCAGCGAGCGTCTGGTATACGACGACGTCTACACCTCCATTCACGTGGAGAAGTTTGAGATCGAGGCGCGCCAGACAAAGCTTGGCCCCGAGGAAATCACTCGGGAGATTCCCAACGTTGGTGAAGATGCCCTGCGTCAGCTTGACGAAACTGGGATCATTCGCATTGGGGCCTGGGTAGAGTCAGGTGACATTCTGGTGGGTAAGGTCACGCCTAAGGGCGAGTCTGACCAGCCCCCTGAAGAAAAGCTGCTGCGGGCCATCTTTGGTGAAAAAGCTCGAGACGTGCGCGATAACTCTCTGCGAGTGCCCAACGGAGAGAAAGGTCGGGTTGTGGATGTGCGGGTGTTTACCCGAGAGCAGGGCGACGAGCTGCCCCCCGGCGCCAACATGGTGGTGCGGGTCTATGTGGCCCAAAAGCGCAAGATTCAGGTGGGCGACAAGATGGCTGGTCGCCACGGCAACAAGGGAATTATTTCCCGCATTTTGCCCATTGAAGATATGCCCTACCTGCCCGATGGCACTCCCATCGACATTGCCCTCAACCCGCTTGGAGTACCTTCCCGCATGAACGTGGGGCAGGTGTTTGAGTGTCTGCTGGGCTGGGCTGCCGACAACCTTGATTGTCGCTTCAAGGTGATTCCCTTCGACGAGATGTACGGAGAGGAGGCCTCTCGAAACTCTACCCACGGCAAGTTGATGGAAGCGCGAGAAACCAGCGGCAAAGACTGGATCTTCAATCCTGACGACCCCGGCAAAATTGTGCTGCGGGACGGCCGTACCGGGGAAGCTTTTGACAAGGCAATTACCGTCGGTAGAGCCTACATGCTGAAGCTGGTGCACCTAGTTGACGACAAGATCCACGCTCGTTCTACAGGCCCCTACTCTCTGGTGACTCAGCAGCCTCTGGGTGGTAAGGCCCAGCAGGGTGGTCAGCGCTTTGGAGAAATGGAAGTTTGGGCCCTGGAAGCCTTTGGGGCAGCCTACACCCTTCAGGAGTTGCTGACGGTGAAGTCGGACGATATGCAAGGCCGTAATGAGGCGCTCAATGCGATCGTCAAGGGTAAGTCGATTCCTCGGCCGGGTACCCCTGAGTCCTTCAAGGTGCTGATGCGAGAGCTTCAGTCCCTCTGTTTAGACATTGCGGTGCACAAGGTAGAAACTCGGGAAGACGGCACTAGCCGCGATACCGAAGTGGATCTCATGGCCGACGTCAACAGTCGCCGTACCCCTTCTCGCCCCACCTATGAGTCCATCGCCCGGGATGAAGAGCTAGAGGAAGTAGAAGACTAGCCTATCCCTGATCCGACCCCGGAATTGTATCTGACCCAGTTCCGGAGGTCGGCCTAACCTGCATTGATCAGACCGAGCGCGCTTACAAGGAAAATACCCAGCATGGCCAAGCTAGAACAGCGGTTTGACTACGTCAAAATTGGATTAGCCTCCCCAGAACGCATTCGCCAGTGGGGGGAACGCACCCTGCCCAACGGGCAAATTGTGGGTGAGGTGACCAAGCCTGAAACCATTAACTACCGCACTCTTAAACCCGAAATGGACGGGCTGTTCTGTGAGCGCATCTTTGGCCCCGCCAAGGACTGGGAGTGCCACTGTGGTAAGTACAAGCGTGTGCGCCATCGCGGCATTGTCTGTGAGCGCTGCGGTGTAGAGGTGACTGAATCGCGGGTGCGTCGTCACCGCATGGGCTATATCAAGCTGGCTGCTCCGGTAGCCCACGTGTGGTACCTCAAAGGCATTCCCAGCTACATCGCCATTCTGCTCGATATGCCGCTGCGGGACGTGGAGCAGATTGTCTACTTCAACGCCTACGTAGTGCTTGATCCGGGTAACGCTGAGAATCTCAGCTATAAGCAGCTGCTGACAGAAGATCAGTGGATTGAAATTGAAGACCAGCTCTACGACGAAGAGACTGAGCTGGCTGGGGTAGAGGTTGGCATTGGCGCTGAAGCTCTTCAGCGGCTGCTAGAGGATCTGGAATTGGAAACCACAGCGGAAAAGCTGCGGGAAGACATCGCCAATTCTAAGGGCCAGAAGCGGGCCAAGTTGATCAAGCGTCTGCGGGTAATCGACAACTTTATTGCCACAGGTTCTAAGACTGAGTGGATGGTGCTGGACGTGATTCCGGTAATTCCGCCCGATCTGCGGCCGATGGTGCAGTTGGACGGCGGCCGTTTTGCGACCTCTGACCTGAACGACCTGTACCGCCGGGTGATCAACCGCAACAACCGGTTGGCTCGCCTTCAGGAGATTCTGGCTCCTGAAATCATCGTCCGCAACGAAAAGCGGATGTTGCAGGAGGCGGTAGATGCCCTGATTGACAACGGTCGCCGGGGTCGAACCGTGGTGGGGGCTAACAATCGCCCGCTGAAGTCACTCTCCGACATTATCGAAGGTAAGCAGGGGCGCTTCCGACAGAACCTGTTGGGCAAGCGAGTTGATTACTCCGGCCGTTCTGTAATTGTGGTGGGGCCGAAGCTGCAGATTCACCAGTGCGGTCTGCCTCGGGAGATGGCGATCGAGCTATTTCAGCCCTTTGTGATCCATCGGCTGATTCGCCAGGGTCTGGTCAACAACATCAAGGCGGCAAAGAAGCTGATTCAGCACAACGACCCCAGCGTGTGGGACGTGCTGGAAGAGGTGATTGAGAGCCATCCGGTCATGCTCAACCGGGCTCCGACTCTACACCGTTTGGGAATTCAAGCGTTTGAACCCATCCTGGTGGAAGGGCGGGCAATTCAGCTGCACCCGCTAGTGTGTCCGGCTTTTAACGCTGACTTTGACGGTGACCAGATGGCCGTGCACGTGCCGCTGTCCCTTGAGGCGCAGTCGGAGGCCCGTCTGCTGATGCTGGCATCGAACAACGTGCTGTCGCCTGCCACTGGCCAGCCCATTATTACCCCATCCCAGGACATGGTGTTGGGCTGCTACTACCTAACGGCGGAAAACCCCGATGCAACTAAAGGCGAGGGCCACTATTTCGGCAGCATGGAAGACGCCATTATGGCCTTCGAGCAGGGCCTGGTGGATCTGCACGCTAAGGTCTGGCTACGATTTGACGGCGAGGTGGAGTCTGACCAGCCTAAGAACCTTGCCCCAGAGCGGATGGAATCTGAGGATGGCAGCATCACCGAAATCTATCCCGATCGCCGAGTGCGCGTAGACAGCGAAGGCAAATTAATCTCCCAGTACATCAAGACGACTGCCGGCCGCATTATCTACAACAAGGCGGTGCTCGACGCGATCGCAGGCTAGGGGCCACACCACAACACCGACACAGCACGAACATCACTACACAAGGGCGAAACCTATGGCTGAGCAAGGGGCACCTCAAACCTCTCTGACCTTTCGGAACCGGATTATCGATAAGAAGCAGCTCAAAAAGCTGATCTCCTGGTCGTTTACCCACTACGGCACCGCCCGCACGTCCCAGATGGCCGATCGCATCAAAGACTTGGGCTTTAAGTACGCCACCCGGGCTGGGGTCTCCATTAGCGTGGAAGACCTCCAGGTACCCCAGGAGAAGAAGGGCATGCTGGCTGCTGCCGAAGAAGACATTCGCATTACCGAAGAGCGGTACACGCGGGGCGAAATCACTGAAGTAGAGCGTCTCACTAAGGTAATTGACACCTGGAACGACACCAGTGAAGAGCTGAAAGACCAGGTGGTGAAGAACTTCAAGGAAAACAACCCCCTTAACTCGGTATACATGATGGCCTTCTCGGGGGCCCGGGGAAACATCTCCCAGGTGCGCCAGCTAGTGGGTATGCGGGGTCTGATGGCGAACCCTCAAGGGGAAATCATCGACCTGCCCATTAAGACCAACTTTCGCGAAGGGCTGACCGTTACCGAGTACGTGATCTCTTCCTACGGGGCCCGCAAGGGTCTGGTGGATACGGCGCTGCGAACTGCCGACTCAGGCTATCTCACCCGCCGTCTAGTGGACGTCTCCCAGGATGTAATCATCCGGGAGCATGACTGCGGTACGACCCGCGGCATTCCCCTGCGCAGCATGACCGATGGTGAGCGGGTGCTGATTCCTTTGGAGAACCGTCTGCTGGGCCGGGTGGTCGCCGAAGATGTGCCGCATCCTAAAACCGGCGAAGTGCTGTTGGAGAAAGACCATCCCGTGTCTCCAGAGACGGCAGAAATGCTGGCTGAGGCTGGGGTTGAAGGCGTGGTGGTGCGATCGCCCCTCACCTGCGAAGCCACCCGCTCCGTGTGCCGCCTTTGCTACGGCTGGAGCTTGGCCCACTCTGAAATGGTTGACCTAGGCGAAGCCGTGGGCATCATTGCGGCCCAGTCCATCGGTGAACCTGGCACTCAGATGACCATGCGCACCTTCCACACTGGCGGTACCTTTACCGGCGAAGTGGCACCCCGCATCCGGGCCAGCAAGGATGGCACCGTGAAGCTGCCTAAAAATTTGAAGACCCGTGCCTTCCGCACTCGCTACGGCGAAGATGCGTTGATGATCGAGTCGAACGCTGACGTGGTGATCGAGGGCAGCGGCAAGAATAAATCTGAATCGCTGCCCCAGGGCACGATTCTGTTTGTCGATGACGGTGAGACCGTACAAAAGGATCAGCTCCTGGCTGAGCTTCCCTCAGCAGGGCGCACGCGCAAGGTGACCGAGAAGGCTACCAAAGACGTGACCTCTGACCTAGCTGGGGAAGTAAAATTTGCCGGCCTAGTGCAGGAAGAGAAAACTGACCGTCAGGGCAACACCACCCGCTTAGCCCAGCGGGGCGGTCTGCTGTGGGTGCTAGCCGGTGACGTTTACAACCTGCCTCCCAGTGCCGAGCCGGTGGTGCGCAACGGTGACTACGTCAACGCCGATGACACGCTGGCCGAAACCAAACTCACCACTGAACGGGGTGGTTTGGTGCGGTTGCCCGAAGCCGACGATGAAAAAGGCACTCGCGAGGTTGAAATCATCACCGCCTCCGTCATGCTTGACCAAGCCCATGTACGTAAGGAGCAGGGTCAGGGTCGGGAGCACTACTTCATTGAGACCGCCCACGGTCAGCGGTTCTCTCTGATCGCCACGCCGGGGGCCAAGGTCACCAGCGGCCAGGTAATTGCTGAACTCGAAGACGATCGCTTCCACACCCAAACGGGCGGTATCGTCAAGTTCGCCGGGGTCGATGTGGCCAAAAAAGGCAAGGGCAAGCAGGGCTACGAAGTCGTTCAGGGCGGCACCCTGCTGTGGATTCCTGAGGAGGCTCACGAGGTCAACAAAGACATTTCTCTGCTGATGGTGGAAGACGGCCAGTACCTGGAAGCGGGCACTGAAGTCGTTAAAGACATCTTCTGCCAAAACAGCGGTGTGGTCGAAGTTACCCAAAAGAATGACATTCTGCGCGAGATCTTGGTCAAGCCTGGTGACATTCACATGGTGGATGCCCCCGAGGATGTGATGGATCGCGATGGCACTCTGGTCAACGCTGGGGAAGAGGTCATGCCAGGTCTAGTGGCCGATGCCCTGCGCTACATCGAGTATGTCGAAACCCCCGATGGCCCCGCCCTGCTGCTGCGCCCGGTGGAAGAATACGTCGTGCCCAACGAGCCCGCTGTACCCAGCCAGGACAGCGCCGCCGATGCCGCTGGTTCGATCAAGCTGCGCGCCATCCAGCGGATTCCCTTCAAAGATGGGGAGCGGGTGAAATCAGTGGTTGGCGTTGAGCTGCTGCGCACTCAGCTGGTGCTCGACATCGAAGACGAATCCCCCCACGTAGTGGCCGACATTGAGCTGGTACCCGACGACAGCGATGCCGACCTGATGCGCCTGCAAATGGTGGTGCTCGAAACCCAGGTAATTCGCCGTGACGTAGTGGCTGACCAAACCCAGGGCAGCACCGTCACCCGACTGCTGGTGGAAGATGGCCAGCAGATTGAGCCAGGAGCCGTAGTGGCCCGCACCGAAATTCGCTGTAAAGAAGCAGGCGAGGTGCGCGGTATTCGCGAAGGGCAAGAGGCTGTTCGCCGAGTGCTGGTCGTGCGCGAGTCCGACCGCATGAAGGTCGATCTCCAAGGCAAAGAGCCGACGGTAAAGGTGGGCGATCTGGTGGTAGCCGATACTGAGCTAGCCCCTGGTCTGACCCACGAAGAGTCAGGCCAGGTAACCGCCATCGAAGGCGGCCAAATTGCTCTGCGGCTGGCTCGTCCCTACCGGGTGTCTACCGGTGCCGTGCTGCATATTGAAGACGGTGACCTGGTACAGCGGGGTGACAACCTGGTACTCCTGGTGTTTGAGCGGGCTAAAACCGGCGACATCATCCAGGGTCTACCCCGGATTGAGGAACTACTGGAGGCCCGTAAACCCAAGGAGGCCTGTGTGCTGTCTGAGCGCCCCGGCAACGCTCAGGTGGTCTATAGCGATGACGAGACTGTCGAGGTCAAAATCATCGAAGACGATGGCGTGGTGACGGAATATCCGATTAGCCCCGGCCAGAATGTAATTGTCTCCGATGGCCAGCGGGTGAGCACCGCTGAGCACCTCACCGACGGTCCCGCCAACCCCCACCAGATTCTGGAGGTGTTCTTTAAGTACAACCTCAGCCTGGGCATGGGCATTCACGATGCGGCGCTTGGGGCCTTGCAGGAGGTGCAGTCGTTCCTGGTAAACGAGGTGCAGTCGGTGTACCAGTCCCAGGGCATCGACATCTCCGACAAGCACACCGAGGTGATCGTGCGGCAGATGTCGTCGAAGTGCCGCATTGACGACGGCGGTGATACCACCATGCTGCCCGGTGAGCTGGTGGAAATCTACCAGGTGGAGCAGGTGAACGAGGCCATGGCGATCACGGGCGGTGCTCCGGCGGAATACACGCCGGTGCTGCTGGGGATCACGAAAGCTTCGCTGAACACCGATAGCTTCATCTCCGCCGCTAGCTTCCAGGAAACCACCCGAGTGCTGACAGAAGCGGCGATCGAAGGCAAGTCGGACTGGCTGCGCGGCCTGAAGGAGAACGTCATCATCGGTCGTTTGATTCCGGCCGGGACGGGCTATAACGCCTATGAAGAGTCTCCAGCGCCAGAACTTGATCCGGCTTATGAGTCGGCCATTTTGGACGACGACATGGTGCTCCAGGACGTGGTGCTGGATGATTTCACCGCTCGCAGCTATGACCTTGAGGGCAACCTCAGTATGCTCAATGACGATGAAATGATCGGCGGTATGTCGTTGGAAGATGGCACGCCGCGCGGCAACGGTGACTTCCCCGGACTGGGGAGCGGAATTGATGTCGACGATGATCTCTTAATCGACGACCAAACCGAAGCCCTCTAGAACGATTGACCAAAACACCCCGGCTGACCTAAGTTAGCCGGGGTGTTTTGTATCGGTTTGGTTGTAGGACACTGGCGGTAGCGGCTGCTGTTGTTGCGATCGCCCCCACCTATTGTTATTCTTCTCAGTTCCAAGCCCGCTTTCAGCAGCAGCCCACTTTGCCTTGAAGAGTAGAAAAGCAGGGTTGTCCGCTGGAGCCAAGTACGGGCGGTGATAGACAAAAAGGGCCATCCACCGCTGCTGTTTTATACGCAGCGTTTCTACCCTGGGGCTTAAACTATTAACAAGAGGGAGGTAGCGCAGGTGGTTGCGGATTGGTTTTGCCAATCTGAGGAAAGTCCGGGCTCCCGAAAGACCAGACCTGCTGGGTAACGCCCAGTGCGGGCAACCGTGAGGAAAGTGCCACAGAAACATACCGCCGATGGCTTCGGGAATTTTTCCAGGGGCACAGGTAAGGGTGCAAGGGTGCGGTAAGAGCGCACCAGCAGCATCGAGAGGTGCTGGCTCGGTAAACCCCGGTCGGGTGCAAGGTCGAGGGGCAAGGTTGGTCTTTTTCCAGCCCCGCTGTTACGTACCGCAAGAGGCGTTTGGCAACAAGCGTCCCAGATAGATAACCGCCCCCCTGGCAACAGGGGAACAGAACCCGGCTTATGTCTACCTCCTTCCCTCCATCTTCTTCCTACTGACGATTTGTTGACCGTGACCGATCTCCCCCCATCTCGACAGCGACAGCTGGAGCAGTGGGTGCAAAAGTCTGCCTTACCCACCGCTGGTACTCTCAACTGGGTGCGCCTCAACCAGGCTTTGACCCACAAGTCGGTAGACGCAGCCAACAACTACGAACAGCTTGAGCTGCTGGGAGATGCGGTGCTGCGACTGGCGGCAACAGAATGTTTGCAAGAAAATTTTCCCAACGCTTCAGTGGGGGAACTGTCGGCGGTGCGATCGGTACTGATTAGCGATCGCACCCTCGCCCAGCTAGCCCAAGAGCTAGATCTAGCCCCCTACCTCACCATTGCCCGTGGGATGACGGTTGGCCCCACCCACCTAGCCGACGCCCTAGAGGCGGTAGTGGCCGTGCTCTATTTAGAAACCCATGCCCTAGGGTCAGTGCGCGTCTGGCTAGACGACTCACTGCTGCGGCTGACGGCTGTCGTGCGCCAAGACCCAACCCGACAAAACTACAAGGTAGCCCTGCAAGAACTCACCCAGGCTCACAGCAAAACCCTACCTCAGTACCGCACCGAAGAGCAGCGATCGGTAGATGGCGACCCCCAGCGCTATGCATCTACCGTCTGGTTTAGGGAAACCTGTTGGGGAAGCGGTCACGGCCCCACCAAAAAACAGGCCGAGCAGGCCGCCGCCGCCGTCGCCTACGATCGCCTTCGTCAAGCCCTTACCTATGAGTCCTCCTCCCCGTCCCCTTAACCTCGCTATTTTTGGTTTGGGCCGCTGGGGCAGTCACCTGATGCGAAACTTTTTGGCTCTGCCCACGGCGCGAGTAGTGGCGGTGGTCGATCCTAATCGACAGCGGTTAGACGAGTTGCGCGATCGCTTTGCCCTGGGCGACACCGTGGCCTGCTACGACGACTGGCCTCAGGCCATGACCCATTCAGGCCTAGAGGCCGTAGTAATTGCTACCCCGGCCAGCACTCACTACCCCATAATTCAGGCGGCCTTAAAAGCCGGCCTGCACGTGCTGAGCGAAAAGCCCCTCACGCTAGACAGCAACCGCAGTGCTGCTCTTTGTCAGCTAGCCACTACCCAGCAGCGACAGCTCATGGTCGATCACACCTATCTGTTTCACCCGGCAGTGCAACGGGGTCGCGAGCTGTGCCGTCAAATTGGGCCCCTGCGTTACGGCTATGCCGCCCGCACCAACCTGGGGCCAGTACGCTCCGATGCCGACGTGTTCTGGGATCTAGCCATCCATGACATTTCCATTTTGAATTACTGGCTGGGGCAGAGCCCGCTGGCTGTCGCCGCTTGGGGGCCAGTGTGGCTGCAAACCGAGGCGGAGGCCAAGTTGCGAGATGTGGGTTGGCTACGGCTGATGTACCCCAACCCAGTTGGCTATGCCCCGCTAGAAGTAATGGTGCACGTGAGCTGGGCCAACCCCGACCGACAGCGGCGGTTGGCTTTAGTAGGCGATCGCGGCACCCTGGTCTTTGACGAAAGCCCTCAGGCTCAGCCCCTTACCCTATACTCTGGGCACTTTCAGCCCCAGGAGCCCCCTTTTGTACCCAGTGGTCTCGCGGTTGAAGCGGTGGCGATCGCCCGCCTAGAGCCACTTCAACAGATGTGCGCTCACTTTTTAGAGTGCGTTGCCAACAATAGGCCTTCACCAGTATCGGCGGGACCCATGGCTACCGACTTTGTGAAGCTGATGGAAGCAATCGCGATCGCTGCCGAAACAGGTCGGCAAGTGGATATCTAGATCCATATCTAAAAATTCAGATCCTGTTCCTACTCCAGAACTATTTCATTCGACTGAAATAGCGGTGGTTTTTTGCACAGACTGGGCAAGCTACCCCCGTGGGCCGATGCCTACTCCCGTTGTGTTTTGAGAAATTTGTCTCAGGCACTTCGCAACATCGCAGCTTCATGAACTCAGAATAAGTTTGCTTTGCCAATCCAATTTGGCGGGCTATACATGAAACAGCTCGTCGCCTTTTTGTCAGGGCAAGGGTTTGAGTTCCTGGCCGTCAGCCGTCAAAACCCCTCACACACAAAAGACCTATGTACCATTCATACTGGCTTACAGCAGCAGCCGTTCTAGGCCTTTGCGTTCTCCCAGGTCAAGCTCTGGCAGCCCCCCAAGACCTGGAAACAACACCTCAAACCATGGCTGACGCCCTTGCTGTCGAACAGCGTGACCAAGACAGCCTCAACCGCGTAGCTAATCAACTGGATCAACGAGTAGGTCGCCAAGAAAGCAGTGGTATCACTGATCTAGCTGAGTCTTTAAACTTACCCATACTCAATGACCTGGTAGACGAGTCTGGAGAGGTAAACCTACCCCTAGGTCTCACCGTTTACGATGCCATGGGCACAACCTCTGTCGGCTTTGGTTCTAAGTTTTAGTTGGCGCCCAAGGCAGCTTATGCTTTGGGCAAGAGCCTGACTTGTCGCCCTAGCCCGGTATACTACCAAGGAAAGAAATTGGAACACCGGGCCTTGGGCGTCGATCTTCGTAGCTACGTTTATATTGACAATCTTCAACCCCAGCATGCAGCCTACATGGGTACTGTCTCGCTGGGGTTTTTGCCGTTGCCCGGCGATGCTTCCCTATGGATAGAAATCTCCCCCGGCATTGAGATTAACCGCATCCTCGACATTGGCCTCAAAGCCGCCGTGGTGCGCCCTGGCACACTCATCGTCGAACGTCTCTACGGTCTGCTTGAGATCCACGCTAGCAACCAAGGCGAAGTGCATGCTGCCGGGGGGGCTATGCTCGACGCCCTAGGGCTCACCTACCGAGAGCGGCTCAAACCCCGAATCATTTCCAGTCAGGTGATTCGCAACCTTGACCCTCACCACGTTCAGCTAATTAACCGCAGCCGCCGTGGCAACATGATTGTGGCAGGGCAAACCCTCTACGTGTTTGAAGTAGAACCTGCTGCCTACGCCTCTTTAGCCGCCAACGAGGCCGAAAAAGCAGCACTGATCAATATTCTCCAGATTAGCTCGGTAGGTAGCTTTGGTCGTCTTTACCTAGGTGGCGAAGAACGCGATATTCTAGCTGCCCAAAGAGCCGTTATGGCCGCTATGGAGGCTGTGCCTGGGCGAGTCCAAAGCAATGGTCAGCGTCACGAGTAAATCTCCTTGAAGCTCGATAGAGCTGCCCCGGGTTGGGATAAGCGCAAATCGTTGGTTGCTGTTTGGTGTTGACGGCTCTGGATAGGTCACCATCTCAACGCATCTTCGGTTATTTACTCAGCAATTTGGCTCTAGCTCGACCCCCTGTATTGCCCGATCGCCCTCAACTTACCCCCCTAGCGACATAGGCTCTTGAAGAAGGTTGACCACCGCATCATCCTCGCGCTCTGTCGAGTTGCAGTCATGACCAAATTTTTGAAATCAGGGAAAAGCGAGCAGGTATTGTTCTAGCTCATCGGGCTCAATCCGCGTATAACCTGCGTTTCAGGGTATAAATTAGCAATCCTACTGCTGTTTTCTCAGCTAGCCCAAATATACGCTATCGGTCAGCACAAGGGACAATGCCATTTTTTTGTTTTTTTGGGGAACGAAATAACTCTATCGGAGGAGGGATAGTTGCCTTTCGAGACCGTGTTACAACTCATCGAGTCTGGTTAAGCTATGTAACGCTGTTAGCCAGGCATTTGTAACACTTGTTAGGACGTAACTTTCTATGACTCCGAACACTCTTCGCATTGCCTTGGGTCTAGTGCTTTTTGGTGCCGCTCCTGCTGCTATCACTGCGTTTCCTCAGCAGGCTATCTCTGATACCTACAAGCCTCAGGCTGAGCAGCCTGCCGCTGTGGATCTAGAGGAACCCACTGACACTGAGCAACCCAGCGCTGCGGAAAAACCCGCTGATGCTGAGCAGCCTACCGCTGAAGGACCCACTGACGCTGAGCAGCCTACTGCCGAAGAACCTACTGGTGCTGAGCAGCCCACCGCTGAAGAACCTACTGACGCTGAGCAGCCTACCGCTAGCACCGAGCAGTCTATTGCTGAGATTGCCGCTGGTGATGAAAACTTTGAAATTCTGACCGCTGCTATTGAAGCCGCTGGTCTCACTGAAGCCCTGAGCAATAGCGAACTATCTATCACTGTGTTTGCCCCCACTGACGAAGCTTTTGAAGCCCTGCCCGAGGGAACTTTAGATGAGCTGCTACTGCCCGAAAACCGTGATCAGCTGGCGCAGCTTCTGACCTATCACGTGGTGGATGGCGAAGTTCGCTCCACAGATTTGACCTCTGGCGAGGTGGATACTCTAACCGGTGCTCCCGTGACCGTCACCGTGGGTGAAGAGTCTGTCACCATCAACGAAGCAAATGTGGTGACGGCTGATATTGAAGCCAGCAATGGCGTCATCCACGTTATTGACACAGTGCTGCTGCCGTAATGTCCAAGGGACAACCTTCTGTGGCACGCTTTGAGGTGTAGATGTTGCGGAAATAGTCAATGTCGCCGCATTGCAACACAGAAGCTTAATCTATAGCAAGCGGTCGCCCTAGTGTTAGGGCGACCGCTTGCTATAGGGGCAATTGCTGAGATTCACGATAGCCCTGAGCTACGACAGTGGTCCTTGGAGGGCGATCGCACGCTGATATCAATTTGTTGAAGTATCATCAGCAATAAGCGCTAGCCCTTTAACCACGATTAGAGGGGTGGGGCTCAGAGCTCGCGGTGCTGCGCTATTCAATGTAAGGGCACCGGGCTTTTGGGGGCATACTTAGTTTTAACGATGAGCTAATCGCAGTGACTGTCAAAGCATGAAGGATTCAACCCCAGGCGATCAGAAGCAGCTTCTGCTAATTGACGATGACCCAAACCTGATCTTGTTAGTCAAGGACTATCTTGAGTTCCGTGGCTATGAGGTGAAGACAGCGGGCAACGGTCGAGAAGCCCTGGATATGCTGGAGAACACCACCCCAGACATGATCATCTGCGACGTGATGATGCCCGAGATGGATGGCCACGCCTTTGTGCGCCACGTGCGAGAAAATCCTTCCACCGAGTGGATTCCGATTTTGTTTCTCTCCGCCAAAGGCCAAAGCCAGGATCGCGTCAAGGGGCTCAACACCGGGGCCGACGTCTATATGGTCAAGCCCTTCGAGCCTGAGGAGCTAGTCGCTCAGGTAGAGTCTTCCCTCAAACAGGCCTCTCGGCTGATCAAACAGCAGATTAAAGGTGGCGGCAGCCCAGCGATTCAAGTTCCCTTTGATGTAGAGTTGACGCCTACCGAGCTGCGGGTAGTGCAGTTTGTCGCCCGAGGCATGGCTAATCGCGAGATTGCCAACGAGCTTCAGGTCAGCCAGCGCACCATTGAAAGCCACGTCAGCAACATGCTGGGCAAGACCGGCCTAAACAACCGCACAGAGTTAGCCCGCTGGGCCATAGAGAATAACAAGGCCTAGAAAGGGGTTCAAGGTACAGGGTGTGAGGTTTAAGGAATTTGCCTTGAACCCTAAACCATCCAAGGGTTCAAGGTACAGGGTGTGAGGTTAAAGGAATTGCCCTGAACCTTAAACCATGAACCCTAAACCCTCCTTTGAACCTGGCACAATCAGGGTAGTGACCTAATCGCATGCCCTGATTTATGACAACTGCTCCCCTCAGCTGGTCGGCCCTGGAAGAAATGGCCGATTTTTCTGTTGACTACGTGAATGGCCCTACCAATGCCCAGTCTCGGCTACGCCTGTTTGGCCAGCCTGAGTCGGCAGTGCGGGTCACCCTCTACCGCGACAATCACGCCTGGTGCCCCTATTGCCAAAAAGTATGGCTGTGGCTTGAAGAGAAGCAGGTGCCCTACCGCATCGAAAAGGTCACCATGTTTTGCTATGGCGAGAAGGAAACCTGGTACAAACGCAAGGTACCTTCGGGCATGCTGCCTGCCCTGGAGTTAGACGGGCGGATGATTACCGAGAGCGATGATATTCTGCTGGCGCTGGAGCAGGCGTTTGGGCCGCTGCAATGGGGAATGAAAGACCCGGCGGTGGTGCCTCTGCGGCAGCTAGAGCGACTGCTGTTTCGGGCCTGGTGCATGTGGCTATGTCAGCCAGCGCGATCGCCGGCTGCAGACCAGCGAGCGGGCGAGCAGTTTGTAGGAGTTGTGCAACGGGTGGAGCAGGCCTTGGCCGCGACTCCTGGCCCTTTCTTTTTGCCAGAATTTAGCACTGCTGACGTGGTGTTTGTGCCCTATGTGGAGCGCATGAATGCCAGCCTTTATTACTACAAAGGCTACTCGCTGCGGGAGGAGAACCCTCGCCTCAAGGACTGGTTTGATGGGTTGGAGAGCCGCTCTACCTACCGCGGTACCCAGAGCGACTTTCACACCCACGTGCACGACCTGCCGCCGCAGATGGGGGGCTGCTACGAGAACGATTTGCCCCAAACCCGACGCAACCAGGTCCAGGTTGATCGCGGTCCCTGGTTTGGCCTGCCCGACGTAAATTACCCAGAGCCAGAAACCTCCCGCGTTGAGGCTTTAACTCGCATGGTGAAGCACCGAGACAACATTATTAAAGTGAACCCTGCTGCGAGGGATGTCATTGATCCAGCCCTGCGCTGTGCGTTGACTTATCTCATGACGGGGGAGCCCTGCCAGCCTCCGGCTGGGGCTGAGTTGGGGCTGCGGTATCTGCGCGATCGCATCAATGTCCCCCGCGATATGTCGATCTATGCTGCCAAGCGCTTGCGCGAAGCCCTAGAGGCCACCGCCGCCCTCGTTGGGGAGGCCCAGCCCGACCCGTTGCCAACTCGTCACCGCCGCGACCAAGACCCGACAAATTTCGCTGCCTAACCCCGCCGTGCTTGACCCCGCCCTAAATGCCGTGGCTTTTGCCGATTACCCAGCTGCGGCGGAAGAAGCGAGCCAGGCTAGTCTCGCTCAGCGTCAGGCAGATGGGTCTGCCGTGGGGACAGGTGCGGGGGTTGCGGGTCTGCTGCCAGTCGTCGAGCAGGGTTTGCAGGGTGGCGAGAGCGAGCGGCGTGCCGTTGCGAATGGCGGTGCGACAGGCGATCGCCACCTGAGCCGTGTCCAAATTTCCGCCAAGGCTGAGTTCTAGCAGGGCGTCGGGGAGGTCATCGCGATCGCACAATGGCCCCGGTGCTTCCCGAATAGCCCAGCGATTTGGCCCAAATTCCTCAGGGTTCAGCCCCAGTCTTTGGAGCTGTTCTAGCTGCTTCTCAGTTAGCCCTTCCAGCACAACGGGGGTGGTTAACGGCACCAGCTGCCATTGGGTTTGCAGACGCTCGTAGAGAACGCGCTCATGGGCAATGTGTTGTTCGATCAGGCAAAGGCCATCGGTCTGTTCGGCCAAAATGTAGCGGTTGTGGACTTGAGCGATCGCCCGCAAACTTCCCGGCCGCTCGCGGTAGGGCAACCCGTCGGACAATTCAGCAATGCCGTAGGTGCTACTGGGTTCCGCTGTCTTGAGCAGTTGGGTAACGCGCTGCTGCTGGCTGGCATCGGTCAGAGTTTCGGCCTGCTGCCCTAAAAGCGTAGCCACGTGGCTTTGACAGAGTGCCGTCCAGTTTTCGAGCCGGTGCAGGTAGAGGGTCGATTTGTCGGGGCGGCGGTTCCAGTCGATGTCGCTGGGCGGAACGGTGAGGTGCACAAACGCCAAAGGATAGCGGTGGCGAGGTAGAGTATGGCGAAAGGCGTTCACAACAGCCTGCTCTAGCTCAGGAACCGCTACAAGCCGCCCGTTGACTGCGACCTTGACCCAATCAGGTCGGGGGCGATGGCAGCGATCGGGCAGACCAATCAGACCATAGATCCCTGCTTTTGAAGGAAGATTCTCTAAGAAATTGTCTTCTCCTACGGACCAAGGGGCGACTTGCCAGCCTTCCTGCAAATCGCTTTCGCTGACGGCCCGCAGCAGTTGAGGAACGAGCCCTTTAGCGGTGGGGCTGGGGGTGCAGGCCAGCCAGGGGCGATCGCTCACTTGCACCGCCCAAGTCACCGTTGGATGAGCCAAGGCGCAGTGGTGGATAACGCGCTGCACTTGGCTGAGCTGGCGGGGTATGGTCGGCAGTCGCTCTCGACGAGCAGGCCAGTCGCCAAAGAGATTGGTGACTGTCACCACGGTGCCCTGGGCAAGGGCGGCTGGAGCTGTGTCTAGGGGTTCTCCTTGGGCAGAGTAGGTGACGCGCCAGCCTGACTCTGCACCGGGGGCGCGACTGCAAATTTCTAACTGGGCAACTTGGGCCAGGCTGTGCAGAGCTTCGCCGCGAAAACCTAAACTACTCACCTGCCACAGGTCTGCCTGGGTGCGAATTTTGCTGGTGCTGTGGGGGATGGCGGCCTGGTGCAAATTCTCCAGTGCCATGGCAGTGCCGTTGTCGGCTACCTGCACCCGGCCCTGGTCGGGCCAGAGGGCGAGGGTAATATGCGTGGCCTGAGCATCGAGAGCGTTCTCAATTAGCTCGCGCACAACCGCCGCCAAAGAATCGATCACCTCTCCGGCGGCGATGCTGTGAATAACATCTCCAGGCAACAGCTGGATACGGCAGGGCACTAGATTAGAAACGCTGTCAGCAGGGATAGGGATGGGGCTCCGAGGCAACTGATTCTATGCTACTGCGCAGGTTGGGCACTGGAACAAAGGATCTAGTTGTGGTCTTAACCCTATGAATGAATGGCGCTTGCTTGATGCTGGTGGGCAGTGCCCACCCTACGGTACATCAAGCTTTTAGCGATTCGGGGGTGCTTGTGTCGGACTATTCAACTCAGGAGTTGAGGTTTGACTCAAGGAAGTTCATTGAAATTTTCAATCAATGAGAACAAGACAATAGGTTACTTTGTCTACTATTTTCAATGAAAGTTTGCGCCCACCATTAAGGTTTGTTACATTGCAGGAGAACTCCTTCTCCCAGGATCCTCCTCACATGAAACGTTTTTTTGGCTTCTTGCCTAAGCCTAAGCCTTTGCGGCCTGAATCTCGTGTTTACGATCTCAAGGAGCGGTTGGACTGGGGAGAACCGGCGCTAACGATTATTGATGTTCGCGATCGCGTCGATTTTAACGAGAGCCACATTACCGGCGCCATTTCGATGCCGGCAGATTCGCTGCTGTCCACAGCTGCTAACTGCTTTGAGGTCAGCCGCGATCTCTATATTTATAGCAACACCGACAATGAAGCCGCCGCTGTGGCCGAGCAGCTGCGGGAGGCAGGCTTCTCCAAGGTTGCCATCGTTCGAGGCGGGGTTGCGGCCTGGAAAGCGGCGGGCTTTCCGGTAGAAGTGGTGACGGCGGAAGTGGCCTAAACTCACCTAAACTGGCGGGGTTGAAGCGATGGCGTTGGTATGGATCAGGCTAGGGCAGTTGATTCACGCAGCGGTTTGTTGACACAGCATGGGTTGCAGCGGGTGGTGACCTACAGTCGGGCCTACACCTTGGTGCCCACCTACGAGTGCTTCAACCGCTGCACCTACTGCAACTTTCGGGTTGACCCCGGTCATTCGCCCTGGCTGAGTTTAGAAGATGTAGCTCAACAGCTGCCCACGCTGCGCCGTCAGGGGGTGTGCGAAGTGCTGGTGCTCAGCGGAGAGGTGGCTCCCCACAGCCCCCGCCGCGATGACTGGTTTCGCCACATTTACCAAATTTGTGCGCTGGCTCTAGAAGCCGGGCTGCTGCCCCACACCAACGCCGGTCCGCTAAGCCGCGATGAGATGGCGCAGCTGCGGCAGGTCAATGTGTCGATGGGGCTCATGGTCGAGCAGGTAACGCCGAAGCTGCTCGACACCGTTCACCGCCATGCCCCCAGCAAACGACCTGAGGTGAGGCTGCAACAGCTGGCCTGGGCCGGAGAGCTAAAGATTCCTTTTACCACCGGGCTGCTGTTGGGGCTAGGGGAGAGTGAGGCTGACTGGGTAGAGTCGCTGCGGGCGATCGCCACCATCCAAACTCGCTATGGCCACATTCAAGAAGTCATTTTGCAACCCCACAGCCCTGGGCAGCAGCAGCTTCAGCCAGGAATGGCGCTCGATGAAGCCGCGCTGGTGAGAGCCGTGCAGCTGGCGAAGGAATATCTGCCCCCAGACGTCAACCTTCAGATTCCGCCCAACTTGGTCAGTCATCAAGGACTGCTGGATTGTTTAACCGCAGGCGCGAGGGATCTGGGCGGCATTAGCCCAGTGGATGAGGTGAACCCTGACTATGACCACCCGACTCTAGAGTCGCTGGAGGATGCGATCGCCCCCTCCGGCTGGCACCTTCAGCCCCGCCTACCCATCTATCCCCAATACGATCCTTGGCTGCCCGATCCGCTGCGGTCCCTAGTTAAAACCTGGCGCAACTCACTCAACAATCTCTAAACTCACCCACCCATCCACCCATCCACCCATCCACCCCAACAAGGTAAAATCCTCACAGGTTCAACAGAGGGTTTACCTATGGCTGCTCCCCAAACCTGTCCTGTATGTGGCGTCAAAATTATGGTGGGCATGGTGGGGGGCGATCGCGTACTCTTCTCGGCTGGCCCACCCGGCAACCGAGCCCGGCTCTACGCTAGAGTTTGCCGCTACGTCGATAAAGCTGGCTGCATCAACAAAGACGGCGGTGGCCAGGCAGTAAACCCCAACGATTATTACAAACCCGACGCGCCGCGGTAGAGGTGCGATCGCTCTGCATGGGGATGGATCGGAACTGGTGGGCAGTGCCCACCCTACCAGAGTTGCCGTAGGGTGGGCACTGCCCACCACTAGTCCTCGGGCTGAGCCAAACGCGCCTTCGCCCGCTGCCACAGTGCTTCTAGCTCCTCAATGGAATACTCGCCCAGGGGCTTCTCTGCCACTGCCTCCACCAGCTCAAAACGCTGAATGAAGCGACGGTTGGTGCTCTGCAACGCCTCGGCGGGGTCAAGGTCGTACCAGCGAGCCAAATTCACCAGGGTAAACAGCAGATCGCCCAGCTCTGCCTGCTGATTTTCCTTGGGCTCATGGGCCAGGGCCTGGTGAAACTCGTCCAGCTCTTCGTGAAATTTGGCCCACACATCGTCAACGGTTTCCCACTCGAACCCAGCCTTGGCGGCTTTGACGGAGATTTTGCTGGCGGCCATCAGCGGCGGCAGGGTGCGGCTGTATTTGGTCAGCTTGGGCGATAGCTTGTGGGGCTCATGGGCAACGCCCTTTTCTGCGGCTTTGATGCGGTCCCAGTTTTGGCTGACTTCTTCGGGAGTCTCACCTGAGGCATCGCCAAAGATGTGGGGATGGCGGCGCACCAGCTTGTCGGCAATGCCAGTGGCCACGGTGCCCAGGTCAAAGTCGCCGTTGTCGCTGGCCACCTGAGCTTGGAGCACCACCTGGAGCAACAGGTCGCCGAGTTCTTCGGCGATCGCATCCTTTTCCCCCACCTGAATGGCATCGACTACCTCGTAGGCTTCTTCGATCACGTAGGGGATCAGGCTGGTGGGGGTTTGGGCCAAATCCCACGGGCAGCCGGTTTCGGGATGACGCAGCTGGGCAATCACATCGACCAGTCGCTCCAGGGCAGCGAGAATAGCGGCGCGATGGCTAGGAGAAATATTGGACGGGATGTCGGAAGAGAAAGGCGCAGAAACCATAACGAAACCGCGTTGACGACAGCTTTGCCTAGCATGGCAGTAAATGGCGGCAGCGGGTAGGTCGTTTCCGATGTCATCAGATCTTGCTAAATCGCCGTAGTGCAGGGCGGGCAACTCCATATAAGATAGCCATGGCCAGAGCGTCACCGTTCTATTTAGAACCACAGGCTTTGGCTTATTTAGTGAGTCGTCCGCTCAGGACAGCTATTAAACGAATCGTCTAACGAAAGTAGGGAATTGCCCATGGGTCGCGCAGAGAAAGTTGTCTTAGCCTATTCCGGTGGCGTCGATACCACCGTCTGTATTCCCTACCTAATGAATGAGTGGGGCGTAAAAGAGGTGATTACCCTGGCGGCAGACCTGGGCCAGGGCGACGAGCTAGAGCCTATTCGCCTCAAGGCACTAAACGCCGGGGTCAAAGAATCCCTAATCGCTGACCTGACCGAAGAATTTATTACCGACTACGCCTTCCCCGCCATTCAGGCCAACGCCCTATACGAAAACCGCTACCCCCTCTCTACCGCCCTGGCCCGCCCGCTAATCGCCAAAGCCTTGGTCGAAGCCGCCGATCGCTACGGGGCCGATGCCGTCGCCCATGGCTGCACCGGCAAAGGCAATGACCAGGTGCGCTTTGACGTGGCGATCGCTGCCCTCAACCCCAGCCTCAAGGTGCTAGCCCCCGCCCGCGAGTGGGGCATGGGCCGCGAAGACACCATTGCCTACGGCGAAAAAATGGGCCTCGAATTCCCGGTGAAAAAATCTAGCCCCTACAGCATCGATCGCAACCTGCTGGGCCGCAGCATTGAGGCCGGGCCGCTCGAAAACCCCATGACCGAGCCCCTGGAAGAAGTGTTTTTGATGACCGAGGCGATCGAAAACACCCCCAACGAGCCGGAATACATCGACATCGGCTTTACCAAGGGTTTGCCCACTAGCCTCAACGGTGCAGCCCTGAGCCCGGTGGAGTTGATTACTCAATTGAATGCGATCGCCGGTCGCCACGGCGTCGGCCGCATCGATATGATCGAAAACCGTCTAGTAGGCATCAAGTCACGGGAAATCTACGAAGCTCCTGCCCTGCTAGTGCTAATCGACGCCCACCGCGACCTGGAGAGCCTGACCCTTACCGCCGATGTCACCCAGTACAAGCGCGGCATCGAAGAAACCTACAGCCGCCTGGTCTACAACGGCCTCTGGTATAGCCCCCTGAAGCTGGCGCTCGATGCCTTCATTCAGCAGACCCAAGAGCGAGTCAGCGGGACCGTGCGGGTGAAGCTGTTTAAGGGCACCAATCGGGTGGTGGGCCGCGAGTCTAACCTCGCCCTCTACAGCGATGCCCTGGCCACCTACAGCTCCGACGATGCCTTTGACCACAAGGCAGCCGAGGGCTTTATCTACGTGTGGGGCCTGCCCACCCGCGTCTGGTCTGAGAAAATGCGCGGTTAGTAGGTTAGGTAGATCAAAAATAATCTCTCCTGACGAGATTTAGCCTGCACCCTAACTCCCTCTCCCAAGCTGGGAGAGGGACTTTAAAAGGTTCTCCGGCTCCCTCTCCTTCGTGGGAGAGGAGCTGGGGGTGAGGGCTAGGTAGAGCGCCAGCGGCACCCAACAGCAATTGAGCTTTGTTGGGTTAAACTGCGGTTCACCCCACCTAATCGGGTCGATCTATGGTGTTTCCGGTTTATGTGGGGGTGGGGGCGTTCAAGCTCCACCCCCATTTTGTGTTTGAGGTAGTGGCTTACGGGGTCGCCATGGGGTTGCTGCGTCGCAACGTCAGCAGCGACGCTATTCCCTTGAGCCAGCGCAGTTCGGTTGTAGTAGGTGGGCTGATTGGGGCGCTGGTGGGGGCAAAGCTGCTGGTGCTGCTCCAGCACGTGGATTTGTTGGGAAGCAACTGGCGATCGTGGCTGCTGCTAGGCTTACAGGGCAAAACGGTAGTGGGAGCGCTACTGGGCGGGCTAATCGGCGTCGAGCTGACCAAAAAGTGGATTGGCCTGACGCGGTCGACCGGTGATGCCTTTGTGTTTCCGCTGTTGGTGGGAACGGCGATCGGGCGGGTAGGGTGCTTTTTGACCGGGTTGAGCGATCGCACCTACGGTACCGTTACCGATCTGCCCTGGGGCATCGACTTTGGCGACGGCCTGCCCCGCCACCCTACTCAGCTCTATGAGGTGGCGTTCCTGATAATTTTGGGGTTAGTTCTGGTCTGGTATCGTCAACGTGAGATCCCCAGCGGCAGGCTGTTTCAGCTCTATCTGGTTGGCTACCTTGGCTTTCGCTTTGCTGTTGATTTTCTCAAGCCCGACTTTCAGCCGCTCTTAGGGCTAAGCTTTATTCAACTCGCCTGCCTGCTGGGAGTGGCCTATGGGTTACGCCAGCTTTCGCGGCGGCAGCTCACAGTTTCGTAGCAGCGTCCCCATGCCCACCCGCCCCTACCTGTTCTACGCTCTCACCAATAGCCTGTGCTCCCGCTGCCTGGGCAAAGTCGAGGCCAAAATTGTTTTCCAAGACGGGGGCGTGTATCTGCACAAGCACTGCCCTACCCACGGGCGCGAAGCGGTGCTGATTGCTGACGACGAAGAGTATTACCGGCAAACCCAGGTGTTTATCAAACCGGGGGATATGCCCCTCAAGTTCAACACCCCCATCCGCTACGGCTGCCCCTACGACTGCGGCCTCTGCCCCGATCACGAGCAGCACAGCTGCCTGACGCTGATCGAACTGACCGATCGCTGCAACCTGAGCTGCCCCATCTGCTATGCCGACTCGGGTGTCGAGGAGCACAACGCTGCTAGCCAGCTCCGCCGCCACCGCTCCCTCGCCGAGATCGAGCGCATGCTGGATGCAGTCGTCGCTAACGAGGGCAGCCCTCAGGTGGTGCAGCTCAGCGGTGGCGAACCCACCCTGCATCCTGAATTCTTTAAAGTGCTGGAGCTGGTTAAGGCCCGACCGATCCAGCATTTGATGATCAATACCAACGGGCTGAGGATTGCACAGGATGCGGCCTTCTGCGATCGCCTCGCCCAATACAAAACCGGCACTGAAATCTATCTCCAGTTCGACAGCTTTGAGGAAAAAGCCCTGCGCGAACTGCGAGGGGCCGATCTGCGCGCTACACGGCAGCAGGCAATCGATCGCCTCAACGACCTCAACCTCTCAACCACCCTGGTGGTCACGCTCAAGAAAGGGCTCAACGACCACGAAATTGGCAAAATTATTGACTACGCTCTGGCCCAACGGTGCGTGCGAGGCGTGACGTTTCAGCCCATTCAGGCGGCGGGGCGGCTAGAGGGGTTTGAGGCGGGGCGCGATCGCTACACCCTCACCGAGGTGCGCCGCGCCATTCTCGACCAGAGCCCCCACTTCAAACCGCAGGACATTCTGCCGGTGCCCTGCCACCCCGACTCGCTGGCAATGGCCTACGCCCTTAAGGTCAAAGGTCAGGTGATTCCTCTCACAGGCATGTTCTCAACGCCCACCTTTGTGGAGATGATGCCTAACTCGGTGCTCTACGAGCAAGACCCCCAGCTCAAGCAAAAAATTTTCGAGCTGTTTTCTACCAGCCACTCCCCGCAGTCGTCGGCCAATGCGCTAAAGCAGCTGCTCTGCTGTCTGCCCCAGGTAGCGGTGCCCAGCGGCATCACCTACGAAAATATTTTTCGCATTATGATTGTGCAGTTTCTCGATGCCTATAACTTCGATGTGCGATCGGTGAAGCGATCGTGCATTCACATCGTCCACCCCGATGGCCGCATCATTCCCTTTGACACCTACAACCTGTTTTACCGGGAGGGCAGCGCAGGGGCCGCTAAACTGGCCGAGGTTCAAGCCGCTAACCCGGTTCCAGCGCCATGACCAACCCTAGCCCCACCCCCCCACGCGAAGGCTCAGAAATCTCCAGCGGCATGCTGCTGCTGCTGGGCTGTCACGCCCTTGCAATGGTGCTGATTTTTTTCATCGGTATGGTGACAGAGTCGCACTTTGGTAACTACAGCTCACTAGCACCTATTGTGGTTGGGTTAGTAGGGTTTCTGTTTTGGCAGTTGCTCTACGTCGTTCCGTTAATCACTATTCTCAGGCGGCGAGGCCGAACTGCGATGGCAAAAGGCGTCGTTATTATGGCTGTGCTTACCGCCCTGCTCAACGGACTTTGCTCCGTCTCTAATCCATTCATACTGGGATTGATACAGGAATTTATACGAAACGCACTAGACTTTAGAAAACCCACCCCCTAAGGCACCTGATTATTTACACTAGCGGGCTGCGCATTGCTCAAAATGCGGGGTTCTGCGATTCCGGGACGGATCGCTTAGCGAATCGCCTCGCTGCCCACAAGCCCGGCATTAAACCTCCCCACGCTATGACCAATCCCAATTCCCAAAATGAAGGTCTAGAAATTGTCAAAGGTATGCTGCTGCTGTTGGGCTGCCATGCCGTGGCAGGGGCACTAATATTTCTCTTGGGTTTGTTGTTGGCCGTCATTGGCATCGGTGACTACGCGTTTGCCATTCCTTGGGTCATTGGGGCAGCAGGGTTCTTCTTTTGGCAGCTGCTCTACGTGATTCCGTTAGTGATTACCCTGCGGCGGCGAGGGCGTCCCGCCATGGCTAAAGGAGTGATTATGGCCGCTGTGCTGACTGCCCTCGTCAACGGGGCGTGCTTTATCTCTATGTATGGCTTTGTTTAGAACTTGTGGATGAGCTATTACAGGGAACCACTACTCATCCACCCGCTGATTCACTCCCCACAGTAGGCGATTAGATCAATCTCCACATCCCCATAGCCTGCCAAAGCCGTAACCCCCACAGTCGTGCGACTGGGCCGGAGAGCATCGCCAAAGTACGACTGGTAAATGGCGTTCACCGTTTCGTAATAGCGAAAGTCGGTAACAAACACCCTTGCCATGACCACCTTGTTAAAACCGCTGCCCGCATGGTCGAGCACTAGGGCCAGATTATCCATCACCCGCCGGGTTTGCTCCTCAATTGGGCCTTTGACAACTTCGCCTGTAGCCGGATCTTCCGCTAGCTGACCGGTAACAAACAAAAAGTCGCCCGCCCGCACCGCATGGGAGTAAGGAGCCACCGGAGGCAGCAGATTATTGGGCAGGGTCATAAACTCCAACATAGGTGTAGTTCTCGATAACGACAGCCCTAAAGTTTAAATCAACCTGCGATCGCAGCGTGAACGATTCCACGCTTTTGCAAAAACAAAAAGCGCCCCTCTTACGAGGAGCGCTCTTTGCTCAATCAATCAGTGGAGTAGTCAGTCAAGACTAGCCGATGATCTCAGGCGCCTCAGCCGTCGCCAAGTCGAGGGGGAAGTTGTGAGCATTGCGCTCGTGCATCACTTCCATACCCAGGTTCGCCCGGTTGATCACATCCGCCCAGGTGCCAATCACACGACCCTGAGAGTCAAGGATCGACTGGTTGAAGTTGAACCCGTTGAGGTTGAAAGCCATGGTGCTGATGCCCAAGGAGGTGAACCAGATACCAATCACAGGCCACGCACCCAAGAAGAAGTGCAGAGAGCGGCTGTTGTTGAAGCTGGCGTATTGGAAGATGAGACGACCGAAGTAGCCGTGGGCCGCCACGATGTTGTAGGTCTCTTCTTCTTGACCAAACTTGTAGCCGTAGTTCTGCGACTCGGTCTCGGTGGTCTCACGCACCAGAGAACTGGTAACCAGTGAACCGTGCATGGCGGAGAACAGAGAGCCACCGAACACACCCGCGACACCCAACATGTGGAAGGGGTGCATCAGAATGTTGTGCTCAGCCTGGAACACCAGCATGAAGTTGAA
>NZ_JACJOF010000003.1 GCF_014695395.1 Nodosilinea sp. FACHB-131 | reverse complement strand
TGGCGCTGTGGTCCCACTCTGACCCATCCCGAACTCAGTCGTGAAACGCAGCTGCGGCGAAGATAGTGAGGGGGTTGCCCCTTGTCAAAATAGCTCGATGCCAGGTCCTTACTCTAACCCCTACCATCACTCCTCGGAGAAATGGTAGGGGTTTTTAATTGATACATGCTATTCTCAGCCTCTGGCTCATCGATTTGCGAGAAAGGGTTACTGACGCCATGAACTTGATGGCAAGAGGAAGAAAGGAGCCAGTGCCGTCTTTAGGATTAGCCACAACACTATCAACTTGTGGTTAAAGCGTAAAGTCGCTAATGGCAACTTAGGCCTTCTAGGTTGATTCAGTGCATCCCATCCGCAACGGATTATGGAATGGATTGAGACACATTTCGTAATTTTGGTTCTGAAGGTAGTCGCGCTTTTTCTTCTGCTTCTGTGACCTACCTTCATTAATGCGAATTTTTGTTTGCTCCTCATTCACACAACCAAGACCGCCTGAATCAACTCAATTAACTCAGGCAGTTTTGGTTGTGTTTGGGTAGCGAAATTAATTTTCTCGGATGGTGAGGTTATAGCTAGTGGGGGTAGGGCCACTATTGCCAATGAAGAAGGAGTAGGTACCCTGATTTAGCAGCCCCGGTGCATTAATGGTACCGCCACCGCCAGTGTGGCATTCGCTGAAGCCATTGCTGCCTTGAATAAGCAAGGTGAGACCGCTAGTGCCATTTACGGCAATATCAACGGCGGCAAAGTCTTGATTGACCTGCAAAATTTGGACTGCACTATCGCCCAGAACACCACAACTGGAGGAGCGGCTAGGATTGACAGAACCGCTGGTTTGTATGGGCTGACTGAGAGGAGTTTGGGCAACGGACTGGGCTGAGGCCACGCCTGTGCCCAAAGCCAAAGCAAGGGCGGCGGCGGGCAGAGAAAAGGATTTAAGCATATTTTTCATGGCGTGTCCTCCAATTAGGAGCATTTGTCTATATCTCTATAATATTCAGAGATATAGGCGGATGTGACGGTAAATGTGCCAGATTTTAAGGTGCCTAGGCTCTATATAAATGGTTGAAATGTCGAGAGTTAAAATCCGCCGAAATGGGAGGCCTTCGCTATTATGAAGGGCAATTGTGGTGGAAAACTAGGGCCAGTTTTCGGGCGTCGCTTGCTTAGTATTCCTTAGTAAATTCAAAACCTGGATTGTATCGGGCTCTCTATGGCACAGCCTTCTCGTTCTCAGCCGATCTCAGCGCAGGTGTCTGTCGCTCGGGTACAAGGGCGGTTATCGGTAGCCCACAGTTTATCTCTGCGGCGACTGGCGGCTTGGAGCCTAGAGGTGGGGTTGCTGGTGGGGAGTATAGCGCTCCCCTGGGGTGCAGGAGAGCTTGTCCGGCGGCATTCTACCTCAGAGTTAGTGCCTGTAAATTCGGCGGTAGTGGTTGCCGAGAGTTTGATTGCGCGTCCATTGGGGCAACCGCGCCAACGGTTGGTGACGGAGGTGCCACCCCTAACCAATGTGCTGTGGTTTGGCACCTTGGTGTTGCCAGGGGTCTTTGTGGGTAGTCAACTTTATGGTCTGGCAACCCGGGGCAAAACCTGGCCGAAGGGTTGGTTGGGAATACAGGTGGTGGCAAGCGATCGCCCACTACCTAGTGCCCGCAAGGTTTTGGTGAGAGAGCTGGGTCGTTGGGGGTTGCCCACAGTAGTGGCCTATGGAATTTGGCTGGGTAGCGGAGCGTTTCCGAGTTTGCCGTGGCTAGGTGGGCTCGCTCTCGCCTGTGGATTGGGGGCAGGGACTATAGGGCAGACAAGTCGTTCTCGATGGACCTGGTATGACAATCTGGCAGGCACTCGGGTTGTGCTATTACGGGGCGGGCAGATACTAAGTCGGTACCATCCTGCAGCTGACAGTCAGAGTAATGTTTCCTTCAACGGAGATGCTTCAGCTTCGCTAACTTCGTCACTGCTAGCGAGATTGACCCCAGAAGAATATAGCGGGCTTAGGGCCATTGCGATGTCTCCAGCTGAGTCAGCGATGTTAGGGCTGCGGGGTTGGCGGCAACATTTGCCTGTGATTAGCGCTTTGGCTGGAGTGGTTATGCTGGGTGGCCTAGGAGCTGTGTGGCTAGATCGACGGCTGCCCCAGGCTAATCAAAAGGATGCGCTGTTTTTGGCCTTAGTAGAAAATCTTAGCCGCAATGCCACCTCCTTCAGCGATCGCCAAGCGGCTGCTCTAGCGCTAGCCAGCAGTCAGGATGTTCGCGCTATACCACTACTAGTGGATATGCTAGCTCAGACCAGTGACCATAGCTTGCTCGATACCCTACAGCAGGCTCTGGTTACCCTGGGACCTCCGGCTATCCCTTATCTGCAGCGGCTCAATTTGGCTCTGGCCAATGATTTGCTGGCCCTACCCCCCGAGCAAAGGCTAATTTCACAGTTGCGGCAGCGCACGGTGAAACAAACCTTGACTAAAATTTTGGTGTTGCACAGCGGCAATCTTAATCAGGTTGACCTCAGCGGCACCAATTTGAGCTACATAATCGAGAGTCCCGACGCGTTTACTATGGTGTTGGAGCAGCAGAATTTGGCGGGAATTACCTGGCGCAATGCCGTGCTGTCAGGGGCGCGAATGCGTAAAGCCAAGCTTTTTGATGCGGGGGCAGATGGTCACGAGGACACCTTTGATGATTGGACGACTGACTTTAGTGGATCAGACTTAACAGAAGTTAGTCTGGTGGCTGCCCATCTGCGCTATACGGTGTTTCGAAATACCAGTCTGCTGCGGGCCAACCTGAGTAATTCCTTTGCAACCTATGCAGATTTCTCTGGGGCCAATGCCAGCAGCGCCTGGTTTATTGCTGCTGATGTTAGCCACGGCAAGTTTGACCGTACCAGTCTGGTGGGGGCAGATTTGACTGACGCTAATTTGACTCAGACCAGCCTTGTAGATGCCCGCCTGCGGCAGGCGTATCTGGCTGGGGCGACTCTGACCTCTGCGGATCTAACTCGCGCGGATTTGGCGGACGCCAACTTAAGCGAGGCGAACTTAACGTCAGCTAACCTGCGGCAAGCTAATATCACCCATAGCTCTTTGCAAGGGGCTGATCTTAGCCAAGCAAACTTGGAGGGAGCAAACCTGGAGGGCGCTAATCTGGAGGGGGCAGTATTGGCGAAAGCAAACTTGGCTGGGGTAAACCTAGCTGGGGCACGATTTTTTACGCCGGAGCGATCGCAGGAAGATGCGTTTGTGACCACCATTGTGGCGCCAGAAACTACCGAACTGCTGGTGGGAGTAGACTTTTCTCAGGCGTTAAATCTTGAGGGCGAGCAGCTAGAGTATATCTGTGGTCAGGGGGGCATTCACCCTGCGTGCCGGGTTGAGTTTTAGTTTTTGTAGAACGGCAAAACATTGCTTGTGAGTGGTCCCATATGGCAGAGGCATTTTAAGGGGAAAAACCTATGCAGCGCACCCGCTTAAGTACCCTGATTGACGACCTCGGTGATCAGTTTAGTCAGTGGCTAATCAACCCATGGCGGCGGGTATCACTAGTGTTGCTGAGCCTGCTGCTGGGCTATTTTTTTACGGTGTCTCTGGCGGCGATCGCCGGTCAAGCCGCTGCGCAAGATACCGTTGTCTCAGCGTTTCTAGTGCTGGTGGCAGAGCTGATCAGCTGGCTTGTGTATAGTCGTCGCTGGCGTGACCCAGCCTTGACAAATACGGTGCCAAAACCGGTTTGGCTAGACTGCATCAACAGCTTCAAGATTGGGGTTATTTACGCCGTGAGTGTGGAGGCCTTTAAGCTAGCCAGCTAGAACGAGGAATCCACAATGGTTAGGTTATCTACCAACTGAGTAGCCAGGGCCGTTACGGCTGTCCAGTTTTGCTCAGCTACGGCAGTTTTGGGAAACAGGCTGGTGGAGAGGCCCACGGCGATCGCCCCGGCCTTCAGCATATCCCCGGCATTCTCAACGGTTACCCCACCGGTAGGAATGAGAGGAATGTGAGCCAGCGGCCCCTGAAGGCTACGGATATAGCTGGCTCCACCCACAGCGTTAACCGGAAACACCTTAACGGCTGTTGCTCCAGCTTGCCAGGCGGCGACCACTTCGTTAGGCGTTAAAGCACCGGGCACGATAGGGATTTCAACCTTTTGGGCCAGCCTAGTAATGGACAGATCGATGTGAGGGCAAAAGCAAAACTGCGCTCCAGCCCCAGCAGCATCTCTGAGGTCGGCTTTAGATAGGATAGTGCCAACGCCGATGGTGCAGTAGGGCAATCGGTGCCTGAGCTTGCTGACCAGATCCTCGGGATGCCAGCTATTCCAGGTAATCTCAATCAGGTGAATACCACCGGCGGCAGCAGCTTCTGCCATGGCAAGTCCCTGATTGAGATTAGGGGCGCGGATAACGGCGATCGCCCGGTGCTGTCGCAGCAGGACCAAAAAAGCATCTCTGTCCATTGGCCCATCCTAAAAGGTGTCGGCAGAGGATGGGGCGGGGGCAGCACCTTTTGTAACGTAGCCTAGGCTTTACCCCGCTGACGCCTGACCACAGCATTGTAGGCAAAGAAAGCAATCAAAATCAGCGACGCCGAGAACAGGGTTGTCAACGTGCCCAGAGCGTAAAGGGCGGGCGAAGTAACGTTGGTGGTCATACCAAAGATTTCCAGCGGCAGAGTGTTGCTCTGGCCAGACACCAGTGATGTGCGGGTAAATTCGTCGTAGGAGAGGGTAAAGGTGAGCAGCCCTACCCCCAGCAAGCTGGGAGCGATCAAGGGCATGACAATTTCCCAGAAGGTTTTAGAGTCGGTGGCCCCCAGATCACGGGCGGCCTCCTCGTAGGAAGGGTTAAAGCGGTTGAAAATGCCCAGCATGATCAAAAAGGCAATGGGCAGAGTCCAGGTCAGGTGAGCCCCTAGGCCGGAAGTGAACCAGTTGGTGGGCCAACCCATTACCTGAAACACAACCCCGATGCCCAGAGAAACCAGGATGCTCGGCACAATTAGACTGGCAATGGTCATGTAGAAAATCACTGTGGAGCCCTTAAACCGCTGGCGAAACCCCATGCTAGCTAGCACTGAGGCGGCAATGGTAATAGCCATGACGGCAGCGCCTAGAATGAGCGATCGCACAAACGGCTCAATGAAATTACCCACCCGCTGCTCTTGAAACACCTGCCCTAGCCAATAGAAGCTAAAGCCTCGCATGGGGAAGGTTAATCCACCATCCGGGCCCTGCATGGACAGCATAAAAATGGTGATCATCGGGCCGTAGAGAAACAGCACGAACAGGCAGAAGAATGCCAGCAGTAGGTAATAGGTCAGTGAGCGTTTTTGCATAGGTAATGGCTGGGGATTAACTGTAGGATTTTCTGTCGATTTCGCCTAGGGAACGCAACTGACCTAGCCTGACTTCCACGGAACTTTAATCAGGAGAAATTTCGTTGGTTTTTCCCTTCTAGAAACTCAAGGTAAATAACTCCGTTCAGGTAGGGAAATTGTTTGTACCTATAACTCCTTACGGATATCTAGCACTCGTAGAATTGAGATAATAATCAGCATCGTCACGGCCAGCAGCACGATTGCATTAGCCGCTGCTAAAGGATATTGCAAACTACCGATCTGCGTCTGAATTAGCTTGCCAACGGACGCCGATTGCCCTCCTCCCATTAGACGAACGGTGACAAACTCGCCCATGACCAACGTGACAATGAAGATCGAGCCAATCGCAATACCCGGTGCCGACAGGGGCAAAATCACTTCCCTAAAAACCTGTAGGCCAGAAGCGCCAAGGTCTTCAGCGGCGGTTACTAGGGAGCGCTCAATTCGCATCAGGCTGTTAAAAATGGGCGCAATCATAAAAATGATGTAGAGGTGCACCATGCCCAGCACCACCGCAAAATCGGAGTAGAGCAAAAACTCCATCGGCTGCTGGATCAAACCAACGCCCATAAACATTTGGTTGACCAATCCCTCCCGCCCCAGCAGCGGCACCCACGAGATCATGCGAATGATATTTGAAGTCCAAAACGGAATTGTGCAGACTAAGAACAGCAAAATTTGCCACTCTAGCTTGGGCACATGAAACGCTAAGAAATAGGCCACTGGGTAGCCAATCAAGAGCGTAGCCAGCCACACCATCCCTAAAAACTTAAACGTATTTAGATAGGTCTTAAACGTAACATCGGTCAAAATACCCTGGTAGTTAGCCAGGGTAAATGCCGGAGTCATCGAGTAGCCGTTGAACTCCCAAAAACTCACTACCCCAATCATGAGAATGGGGAACACCAAAAACAGTAGAAATACCAATGTCTGCGGCGTAATCAACGCGTAAGGCTTGAGGGTTTTCCAAGTTTCAGACATAGGAGAGGGGGAGAGTAATGGAGTAGGGGAGTGACGAGGACGGGAAGGTAGAGAGGATAGGGAAGGTTGGGGAGATGGGGGAGACTAAAGCTTCCCTATCTTCCCCATCTCCCCTATTCCCTTCGCTCTCTTCCTAGGACGCAATAAACTCGTTCCACTTCTGCACCAGGTAGGTGTTTTCTTCCATAGTCGAGTTCCAGCAGACGATGTTGCCAAAGCGCTCGTCAAAGGAGCCGCCGTCGCGGCTGACACCAGACTTAGCCAGGGTTTTGCCAAAGGGGTCAACGATGTCTTCGGCAGCGGGCTTGCCTTCGTACCAGAAATCCCACTCGGAGGTAGACATGAATTTGCGGGCAGTTTCGGGGGCGGCGCTGTAGTAGCCCTGGCGCCCGAGGAATGCGCCGACCCAGCCGTCGAGCATCCAGTTGATGTACTCGTAGGCGGCATCGAGGTTAACCCCCTCCAGGTTTTTGGAAAGGCCAATGCCGCCGCCCCAGCCTCGATAGCCTTCCTTGAGGGGAGCGTAGATGCACTCAGTGCCCTGGGACTGCACCGCCGTCACCGCCGGTGACCACATGGATTGCAGCACGACTTCCCCAGAGCTCATCAGGTTAACCGACTCGTCAAAGGTCTTCCAAAAAGCGCGGAACTGGCCGTTGGCCTTTTGCTCTTTGAGAATCTCGATGATCTGGTCAATTTCGGCCTTGGTCATGTTGCCTTTGTCCGCAAAGGTCATTAGACCTAGCGACTCGGCCACCATGGCCGCATCCATAATGCCGATTTGCGGAATGTCGAGAATGGAGGTTTTGCCCTTAAACTCCTCGTTGAACAGTTCGCCCCAGCTCTCAATAGGGCGACCGACTAGGTCGGGACGGTAGCCCAGGGTGTCGGCGTTGTACTGAAAGGGAATCAGGGTGGCGTAGTCGGTGGGGGTGGCCGAAAACTCCTTGGAGTCGGCGCCCGTGAGGTACTGCACCTTGAAGGGAGCGGTACCCTGAGATTTTTCGACCGGCATGCCCTTGAACTCGCCGGTTCTAAAGAAGGAGACAATCTTGTCGTAGTTGGTGATGCGCTTAATATCGATGGGCTGAAGATTGCCCGAGGGCACCACTAGAGGCAGGCTGAAGTATTCACCATCAAAGATGTCGTACTGGCCAGGCTGGGTAATGGCGATCTGGTTGTTTTCTTCGGTACTGAGGGCTCGCATGTCGAACTTAAAGCCCAAGTCTTCCTGGGCTTTGTCGCGGATGTCGTTGATTTGCGACACGCCAGTGCCAATTAGCCGCAGAGTGACATCTTTACTTTGGTTGGTGTTGACCTGAGGGCCAGAGGCAGGGTTGTTGGGGGTGCCTGAGGGGGCGGCACAGCGGGTGGCGGTCAGGAAAGCTCCGGCAGCGAGGCTGGTGCGAATCACTTGGCGGCGAGAAAACTTACCCATGGTTAGCAATTCAGTAACAACGAATGGTTGAGAACATGGTGGGAGGAGAATGCTGTATTCATCCGGCCCAAAACTAGTGAGGCAGAAAAACGCAGTCGGTGGCGGCCCAGTCGAGCACCACCACCTGTCCTTCTGCAAAGGTGGTGGTGAGCCAGTCGGGGGTACGGGCTTTGTACAACACTTCCACGCCGCTGCGCTCGAGCACTAGCGAAACGCGGGTGACGTAGCCCGTAAACTCTACGGCGGTAATGCGAGCGGTGAGGCGGTTGGTGGCCGGGCCGCAGACCGATGTTTCGGCATCGGCGAGGGATTTGATCTGCATCAGGTCAGCGCGAATACAGCAGGCGGCTTCAGTTCCCACCTGGGCGTAGTCACCGAGGCACAGCAGAGTGCCGAGGGCGGGGATATCGAGCTGAATCAGCTGGCCGTTGGTGTCTTGCACGGCGCTGGTGACGGTACCTGGGAAAATGTTGTTGTCGCCGGTAAAGCGGGCCACAAACTTTGACAGGGGTTTAGAGAAGATCTCAGCGGGGGTGCCGACTTGATCGACGCGGCCGTGATCCATCACCACAATTTGGTCGGAGAGGGAGTAGGCCTCGTCTTGGTTGTGGGTGACTTGAATAAAGGTCATGCCAAACTGGCGCTGGAGCTTGCGCAACTCGCCGCGGGTTTTGACTCGCAGCGATTCGTCGAGGGCGCTGAGGGGTTCGTCGAGCATGAGCACCTGGGGCCGAGTGACGAGGGCGCGAGCGAGGGCAACCCGCTGTTGTTGGCCGCCGCTGAGCTGAGCGGGTTTGCGATCGCTAAAACTGCTTAACCCCACCACCTCTAGCATTTCGCCTACGCGATAGTGCCGGTCTGCTTTAGTCATGCCGCGCATTTTGAGGCCAAAATCGACGTTATCCCACACGGTTTTGTGGGGAAACAGCGCATAATTTTGGAACATCATGGCGGTGTTGCGCTGGGTAGCAGGAATGTCGTTGATACGCGTTTCGCCAATATAAATGTCGCCCTCAGAAATGTCTTCGTGGCCCGCGATCATGCGCATGGTGGTAGTTTTGCCGCAGCCGCTGGGGCCGAGCAAGCAGGTATATGAACCGGCTGGAATATCAAGCGTGATGTTTTGAACCGCTGCAAACGAGCCATATTTCTTCGTCACATCCCGCAGGGAAACACCCTTAGCGTCTGCCTGAAGCTCCTCAGGCACCGCCTCAACGGTAAGCACGGGTTCGATCTGAATATCTTGCATAGTGGGACCGTGATTTAGAGCGGAATGGAGCGGAAAAATAGCTCAATAAAGACAACTTCACCTCAGCGGTAGTTAGCCCCACTTATAAAATTCTCTCCGAACGTATACTGTATGCAGGGATACAATATTGTCAGGAGAGTAGCAGGTTGGGGAGTTGTTTTGTGCCGGTGTCATATTCCCAAGGAAGGGTTTGTGGCCAAATTATAGGGCCAATGAAGCTGATTTTTGTGAACCTCGACGGGCTGGCTCTTAGGCAATACAAATCTTTAAGCAATGTCTAAGGAAATATGACAAAGCTCTCCCAGGTCGCCTTTGGTCTTGAACAATTAAGACATTAGAAAACGTCTTGCAGGTATTGATCCCTGACCCGGAATGTCGAGATTCTGGATAGGTTTTGTGCGTTTTAAGCTTGCTCAATTAGCCGCTTGAATTTCTTTATAGATAACCCCCATAGAGAGATGATTTGAATGATCAACCTAACGCCGGAGGATGTGCGGCTTAAGGCCACCGCCAACAGCAAAGAAGACGCAATTCGACAGGCAGGAGAACTGCTGGTTGCCAGTGGTCGCATTCAGCCGGGCTACATCCACAGCATGCTGGCACGGGAGACCCAGGCCAACACCTACCTGGGCAACAGCATCGCCATTCCCCACGGCCAGCCCGCTCAGCGCGACTTGATTGTGACAACGGGCATTGCGGTGCTGCAAATTCCCGCCGGGGTGGAGTGGAACCCAGGCGAGGTGGTGCGGCTGGTAGTGGGTATTGCGGCGAAATCGGATGAGCACTTGCAAATTCTCACCAACCTGACCCACGTACTGGATGATCCTGCCGCTGTGCAGGCGTTGGTAGATACGGAGGACGCGCAGGTAATTTGCGATCGCCTCACCGGCAAGTCATCTTCCAGCAGCAAAGGACTCGACACCGAGGGCTTTGACCAGTTTTTCGATGTCACCATCGACGCGCCAACGGGGCTGCACGCTCGCCCCGCTACCGTGTTTGCGGATTTGGCGAAATCTTTTAGTGCCGAGGTGCGGGTGCGCTACGGCGACCAGGTGGCCAACGGCAAAAGCCTGATGTCGCTGCTGAAACTGGGGGTCGAGCGAGATGGCATGGTGCGGGTGCTGGCTAGGGGCAGTGACGCCACCCAGGCGCTCAATGCTCTGCAACAGGCGGTGGAGGACGGGCTGGAGGAAGAAGAGGAAGCGGCGGCAAGTCCGGCTTTGAAACTGCCGGCGCTGAACCTGGAAAGTCTTGCTCTGTCTGGGGTGGCAGCATCCCCTGGGCTGGCGATCGCGCCCCTGTACCGCTTCCGCCATACCAAACTAGAGTTTGCCGAAACCGCCAGCGACCCCACCGCAGAGCAGGATCGGCTGAGGGATGCGATCGCCCTGGCCGATATTGATCTAACCGACCTCTACACCACCATTAAAGAACGCTCCGGCAAAGCTAAGGCCGCGATCTTTCAAGCCCACCGGGAGTTCTTAGCCGATCCAGAGCTACAGCAGGAGGCGCTGAACCGGATTCCGCCTAACCACAGTGCGCCCTGGGCCTGGCAGCAGGTGATCGAGGCCAAAGCGAAGGAATTAGAAGCGCTAGCCGATCCGGTCCTGTCGGGCCGAGCGGCGGATGTGCGCGATGTAGGGCAGCGGGTGCTGGCGCGGCTGGTGGGTGGGGGTAACGCGGGGGCGGGCCTACCGGATCATCCCGTGATTCTGATTGCCGACGATCTGGCTCCCTCGGATACAGCGGGGCTAGATCCAGCCAAAATTCACGGGTTCTGCACGGCGGCGGGTGGGGCGACCTCGCACACGGCGATCATTGCGCGATCGCTCAACATTCCCGCGATCGCCGGTGCTGGGACAGGCATTCTGGATCTGCCGGAGGGAGCAACGGCCATTCTAGACGGCGATCAGGGTCAGCTCTACGCCAACCCAACTGAGGCGGATCTGGCGAAGGCAAGACAGGCGATGGGCGATCGCGCCCAGCTCCGCGATGTCGAGCAGCAAACCCGTTTCCAGCCCGCTATCACCACCGATGGCCACCGCATTGAGGTAGTGGCTAACATCGGTGCCCCAACAGAAGCTGCCCCAGCGGTCAATGCCGGGGCGGAAGGGGTCGGCCTGCTGCGCACAGAATTCCTTTTCCTGAACCGTAGCTCTGCTCCTACCGAAGACGAGCAGTATGCTGCCCTCAGCCAGATGACCCAGGCCCTCAACGGCCTGCCGCTGATCGTGCGCACGCTGGATATTGGCGGCGACAAGCATGTGCCCTACCTCAACCAGCCCGCCGAAGAAAATCCCTTCCTCGGCATTCGCGGTGTACGTCTGTGTCTGGAGCGCACCGATCTGTTTGAGACTCAGCTGAGGGCGATTCTGCGGGCGGCTCGTGGTGGCTACATCCGCATCATGTTCCCCATGATCGCTACTCTGGAAGATATTCGCGCTGCCAAGACGGTGCTGGAGTCGGTGCGGGTGGCGATCGATGGGCCACCCGTAGAAATCGGCATGATGGTCGAGGTGCCCAGCGCCGTGCTGATGGCGGCGGAATTTGCCCAGGAAGTCGACTTCTTCTCGGTGGGTACCAACGACCTGACTCAATACCTTTTGGCGATGGATCGGGGCCACCCCACTTTGGCCAAACAAGCTGATGCCCTGCATCCTGCCGTGCTGCGGGCAATTTATCAGACCGTGCAGGGGGCCAAACTGTCCGGTAAGTGGGTCGGTGTCTGCGGTGGTTTAGCCGGAGAACCTCAGGGCGCGATGATTCTCGCCGGGCTGGGGGTGAAAGAGCTGAGCATGGATATCCCCAGCATCCCGAAAGTGAAGGCGCGGCTGCGGGGAGCTTCGATGAAGCAGATGAAGCGGCTGGCTCAAAAAGCGATCGCCTGTCGCACCGCTGAGGAGGTCAGAGCGCTATGACCCACCCCCCCAAAGCGCAACGGATTGCGACAGTGACGCTCAACCCGGCGATCGACCAAACCGTCTCGATTCCAAACTTTCGGGCCGATGCGGTGAACCGGGTCGATTGGAAGCAGGACGATGCCGGCGGCAAAGGCGTGAACGTGGCCTCGTTTTTGGCAGAGGCAGGCCATAGGGTCAGCGTTAGTGGCTTTTTGGGTTGGGAGAATGACGCCTTATTCAAAACACTTTTTCACCAAAAGGGTATTGACGACCACTTTGTCTATCTGCCCGGCGAAACCCGCGTCAACATCAAAATTGTGGACGATGCCCAGGGACAAGTCACCGACATTAACTACCCTGGCCAGTCGCCCACCCACCAGGATGTCGATGGTTTAAGAAAAGCAGTCCATGCTTTGGCCGAGAGCTGCGACTGGTTTGTCTTCTCGGGCAGCGTGCCAGCGGGGCTGTCCACCGACATTTACGACGAGCTGATCGGCCCCCTAAAGGCCCAGGGCAAAACCGTGATTCTCGACACCAGCGGCGACGCGCTGCGCTTTGGCCTGCCTGCCAAGCCCGACCTAATCAAGCCCAACCGGGTGGAACTGGAGGAGGTGCTGAACACCCGTTTGGAGAGCCACAGTGCGATCGTTGCGGCTGCCCGCGAATTGATTGAATCCGGCATTCGCTATGTAGTGGTGTCGATGGGGGGTGAGGGGGCGTTGTTTATCGATCGCACCCAAGCCTTTCACGCTCAGCCCCCGGCGGTTGAGATCAAAAGCACCGTCGGTGCTGGCGACGCCATGGTGGCGGGTACGGTGGCGGGATTGTTGGGGGGGGAATCATTGCGAGAGTGCGCCACCATGGCTACGGCCTTTTCGATGGGGGCGCTGAGCCGGATCGGCCCACGACTGCCGCCGATGGAACAGATTCAGGCCATGCGGCAGCTCGTGACCGTGCGGGAGGTGAAGTGACCTCCTAGGTAGGGTGGGCATTGCCCACCACCCACCTTGCAAAAGGCATTACCGACCATTCGCTCAGAAGCAGCACAGTCCTACCCACTTGAACTAGGAACTGTTGCCGAACTTAAAAGGTGGGCATTGCCCACCCTACGCCTCTTAAAAAAGCTTTTGAATCAGGTATTCACAGACCAGTAGGAAACCTATGACAAAAATTGTTGCCGTTACTGCTAGCACCGCTGGCGAGGCCCATACCCAGATGGCGGCGGAGGCCCTCAAGCGCACGGCCCAAGCAATGGGCCACGAGATTGTGACCGAGGCCCAGGGTGGCGCTGTCGTCACAGCCCTCAGCCCCAACGACATCCAGCAAGCCGATGTGGTGATTGTGGGGGCCGACGGGGCGGTGGAGCGCGATCGCTTTGCCGGCAAACCCGTTTACGCCGTCTCCACCAGCGAAGCGATTCGCAACACCGAGATGGTAGTGCAGAGTGCTGTGGCCTTGGTGGGGCAAGTCCCTAGCCTGGGGGCGATCAGAACTACGCCCCACCCCCACGACCCATTGCCAGGGGAACTGCTCACCGTTGATAGGGGAGTTGAGACAGGATCCGTAGCTACCCCAGTAGCCGCCCCGGCCAGCAAGTTCTTTGTGGGCATTACCTCTTGCCCCACGGGCATCGCCCACACCTTTATGGCCGCTGAAGCCTTGAAACAGGGAGCCCTTAAGCTGGGTCACGACATTAAGGTCGAAACCCAGGGTTCCGTTGGGTCGCAAAATGCCCTCACTGATGACGAAATCGCCCGCGCTGAGGCGGTGATTATTGCCGCTGATACCCACGTCGATCTGTCGCGCTTTGGTGGTAAGCGTCTGTACGAAACCTCAACTAAAGCGGCAATTCACAACGGGGCAGACGTCGTGACTGCGGCGATGGATGCGCCCGTGGCTGGCGGGGGCAAAGGCGGGGGCAGCTACGTTGACGAGGTGAACCGGGCCAAGGCCGATCGCTCCGAAAGCCGCTCTGGCCCCTACAAGCACCTGCTGACGGGGGTGAGCTATATGCTGCCGGTGATTGTGGCCGGCGGCTTGATCATCGCCCTGTCCTTTGTGTTTGGGATTAACCCTGCAGAGGGCACCTTTGGCGACGCGCTGATGCAGATCGGCGGCGGGGCAGCCTTCTCGCTGATTGTGCCGGTGCTGTCGGGCTTTATTGCGTTTTCCATTGCCGATCGCCCCGGCATTGCCCCTGGCCTGATCGGCGGTATGCTGGCCGCCAACCTGGGGATGGGTTTTCTGGGCGGCATTCTCTCGGGTTTTCTGGCCGGTTATGTCGCCAAGTTTGTGCGCGATAAGGTGAATCTGCCCGCTAACTTTGAGGGGCTCAAGCCGGTGCTAGTGATACCTCTGCTCGCCACGCTAGTGGTGGGGCTGCTGCTGGTCTACGTCTTTGGGGGTCCGGTGCGGTTCATTATGGAGGGTATGACCGCCTACCTGGAAGGGTTAACCGGCACCAACGCCCTGCTGCTGGGCCTGATTCTCGGCGCAATGATGGCGGTCGATATGGGCGGTCCGGTCAACAAAGCCGCCTATACCTTTGCGGTGGGCCTACTAGCTAGCAACCTTTACGCGCCGATGGCGGCGGTGATGGCGGCTGGCATGACCCCGCCTCTGGGCTTGGCCCTGGCCACCTTTGTCTCTAAAAAGCACTTCAACCAGGCGGAGCAGGAGGCTGGGAAAGTGGCTTCGGTGCTGGGTATCTCCTTTATTACTGAAGGGGCGATTCCCTTTGCGGCCAACGATCCGCTGCGGATTTTGCCCGCCTGCATCGCCGGGTCGGCGGTGACGGGGGCGCTATCGATGGTCTTTGGCTGCACTCTGCGGGCTCCCCACGGCGGCATTTTTGTGCTGGCGATACCCAACGCAGTGGAGCATGTGGGACTGTATATTGTGGCGATCGCCGCCGGCACCCTGGTCACCGCCCTAGCGACTGTGCAGCTCAAACACTTCTTTCCCCGTAAAAAGGTCGCTGCCGCAGCCTAGGCTAGCTCAAATTCTCAATACGCCATAGAGCCAGGGAGTGGATGAGTTATCCGTCTGTTCCCTGGCTCTATCTATAGCTGACGAGGCTCTAACCCTGCCTTGTCAGTGCTATTAGAAAAACCAATCACACCCTTGATGAGATTCTGAAGCAAAAATGATACAGTTCTTCCATAGACTTTTCTCGATGCCAAATTCTTAATCATTTATCTAACTCAATAAAGGAAATTAAGTGTTGGTGATGGGCATCACAAATCGGATCAACTTCCGCTGTATGCGCGGAGACATGTTTGGGGGCGTTACCGCTGCGGTAATTACCCTGCCATTGGCCCTGGCCTTTGGGGTGGTCTCGTGTGCTGGAGCGGCCTTAGGCCTCTACGGAGCGGTCATTGACTGACCAATTTTCTTGCTCTTAACTCATCTCTCGCTTTCGGTTAAAACACGCCGTTAAACCATGTCCAGAGGCCCTGTCTCTAGACGGGTGGAACCGCCTACCCACACTCGGTTGAATCTGTCGTAATCGTCTTTGACGCAAGGTTGGGAAGTATCTATGCTGTTGTCTCATGCTGTTTCTGCACCCTGGCTGCTTTGGTCAGGATCTTCATGGATGGCGCCTCTGGTGGCGGCGACCCCAGAAGCCGAGATCGGCTCTATGGTCTTGGCCGGGGTACTGCTCAGCTTGGTGGTCATTTACGTGGCCAGCAAGCTAGGGGGCGAAATTTCTAAGCTGTTAGACCTGCCTCCGGTGCTGGGAGAACTGGTGGCCGGTGTGGTGGTCGGTACGTCAGCCTTACATCTGATTGTGTTCCCTGAAAGTGGGGCGATCGCAGCGGATTCTCAGCTGATGGGGCTGTTGCAGTGGCTGGGCGGGCTCACCCCTGAGGCTGTGACTGAGGTGTTTCGCAGCCAGAGCGAGGTGGTCTCGGTGCTGGCCGAGCTGGGGGTGATCATTCTGCTGTTTGAGATTGGTCTGGAGTCTGACCTGCGAGAACTACAAAAGGTGGGCTACCAGGCGGCGATCGTGGCAGTGGTCGGGGTGGCTGCTCCCTTTGGCCTGGGCACGGCGGGGTTAATGCTGCTGTTCCATGTGCCGACGATTCCGGCAATTTTTGCCGGGGCGGCGCTGACGGCGACCAGCATTGGCATCACCTCGAAGGTGCTGTCGGAGATTGGTCAGCTGAAGTCGGCGGAGGGACAGATTATTGTCGGGGCGGCGGTGATTGACGATGTGCTGGGCATCATCGTGCTGGCGGTAGTAGCTAGTCTGGCCAAGACCGGCGAAGTGGATGTGATGAATGTGGTGTATCTGATCATCAGCGCCACGGGGTTTTTGTTGGGGGCAATTTTCTTAGGCAAGTTTTTTAATAGCTCGTTTGTGGCGATCGCAGACAAGCTGCAAACCCGCGGCAACCTGGTGATTCCGGCGATTACCTTCGCGTTTTTGATGGCCTTTTTCGCCAATGTGATTCACCTAGAGGCGATTTTGGGGGCCTTTGCGGCGGGCCTAGTGCTCGATGAAACCGACAAGCGCAAGGAACTCGATCGCCAGGTCATGCCCATTGCCGATATTTTGGTGCCGATCTTCTTTGTGACGGTGGGGGCCAAGGCGGATCTGGGTGTGCTCAACCCCGCTGTTGCGGCCAACCGGGAAGGGTTGGTGATTGCGGTGTTTTTGCTGGCGGTAGCGATCGTGGGCAAGGTGATCACGGGCTGGACGACGTTTGGGCAGCCGCTGAACCGTCTGGCGATCGGCATTGGTATGGTGCCGCGGGGTGAGGTAGGGCTAGTGTTTGCAGGCATCGGCTCGGCCAGTGGGGTGCTGACAAAGCCTTTGGAGGCGGCGATTATCATCATGGTGATTGCGACGACGTTTTTGGCTCCGCCGTTTTTGCGGATTGCATTTAAGGGCAGTGAGGTGGATACGATCGCGGAGGTGGCTGCGCCTGAACCGGCTGATGTGGCGTCTTAGCATTTATCCCGTAGTTGTTGCCTAGGGGTTGGGCGGCGCACAGTTGGGGGTTAAGCCAAATCTGCTGCTGGGGCCATTTTGCTGGCCCCAGACCCCCATCAACCAGGACGTTCCGTCGTCCTGGACCTCACGGAAAGGATTGATTGATCATCGGTTTAAACCCCTGTTCTGCGAATGGGCCTTTTTGCTGCTGCGATCGGCCTCATGCACTTTCCCACACCCTCCTACCCTTCTACTTCCCACCCTCCTACTCTCCTCAGACCCATGCTCTACGCCTGTGTTTACGCCACCATTCTTTTAGGTTTCTTTGGCATTTTGCTGAAGGAAAATTTGGTGATGAAAATTATCGCGATGGATGTGATGAGCACTGGGGTGATTGCCCTGTTTTTGCTGGTTGCGGCTCACGATGGTACCTACACGCCTATTGTCAACGGTGCGCCTCCAGCAGCCTACGCTGATCCGGTGCCTCAGGCGGTGATTTTGACGGCGATCGTGATTGGCTTTTCGATTCAAGCGCTGATGCTGGTGGGGGTGATGAAGCTGGCGCGGGATAACCCGACGCTGGAGACCCGCGCGATTGAGCAGGAGTATCGGCCATGACGCTCTGGACAATGCTGTGGATGGCGCTGCCGTTTTTTGTGGGCTTTAGCATTTATTTGCTGCCCCAATGCGATCGCATCCTTTCTCTAGGGGTTGCTCTGGTGTCTCTGGCCTATGCGATCGCACTGTTTTGGCTGGCTGCGCCGTTCAATTGGCAGCTGCTCGACAGCTTTGGCGTTACGCTGATGGCCGACCAGCTCAGCGCTTTTTTCATTCTCACCAATGCCCTGGTGACGGCGGCGGTGATTCTTTACTGCTGGTACAGCGGCAAAACTACCTTTTTTTATACCCAGGTCATCATCCTTCACGGCAGCGTCAATGCTGCGTTTATCTGCGCCGATTTGATTAGCCTGTACGTGGCGCTGGAGGTGATCGGCATTGCGGCATTTTTGCTGATTGCCTATCCGCGCAGCGATCGCAGCTTATGGGTAGCCCTGCGTTACCTGTTTGTCAGCAATACTGCCATGCTGCTCTATCTGATAGGCGCGGCGCTGGTCTACCAAACTAACCAATCCTTTGCGTTTTCGGCGCTGGGAGGGGCTCCGACCGAAGCCCTAGCCCTAATTTTCTTGGGTCTGCTGACCAAGGGGGGCATCTTTATCTCGGGGCTGTGGCTGCCCCTTACCCACTCCGAGTCAGAAACGCCGGTTTCGGCGCTAATGTCGGGTGTGGTGATCAAGGCGGGGGTGTTCCCCCTAGTGCGCATCGCTTTGATGCTGGAGGAACTCGACCCGATCGTGCGGATTTTTGGTGCTGCTACGGCGCTGCTGGGGGTCGCCTACGCTGTGTTTGAAAAGGACACCAAGCGTATGCTGGCCTTTCATACCGTGTCGCAGATGGGGTTTGTGCTGGCAGCCCCCGAGGTCGGTGGTTTCTACGCGCTCACCCACGGTCTGGTGAAAGCAGCCTTGTTTCTGATTGCCGGAGCTTTGCCGAGCCGCAACTTTAAGCTGCTGCACAGTCAACCCATCCGCACCCCGATTTGGGTGGCTCTCGTGATCGCTAGCTTTTCAATTTCTGGCTTTCCGCTGCTCTCAGGCTTTGGGGCCAAGGTGCTGACCATGAAAAACCTGCTGCCCTGGCAGGTGATTGCCATGAATATTGCCGCCCTGGGCACCGCCATTTCCTTTGCCAAGTTTATCTTTTTGCCCCAAGGCCCAGACCCAACCCAAACGGTGAAGCGAGGGTTTTGGCCAGCGGTGCTGCTGCTGCTGGCGGGGCTGGTGGTGGCCAATGTGGCTTATTACGATGCCTATTCGTTAACGAATATTGTTAAACCTCTGGCGACCATTGGGCTGGGCTGGCTGGCCTACCGGCTGATCTTTCAGCGAGTGGTGGTGAAGCTGCCCCAGGTGCTAGAAGAGTTCGAGCATTTGATCGGAATCATGAGTTTGATGCTGATGGTGTTGTTTGGCATGGTGTTTGCATGACCGGCTACCTAAACATAATTTTGCGGTTGACCATGTGGTTTTTGCTCACCGCCGACCTCAGCTGGGCCAACATTTTAATTGGGGTGAGCATCGCCCTGTTGCTGCCCCATCGAGAAAAACATCCTGGCCTGCTGAAGGATTGGTTGCGCACGCTTTGGGAGGTGGTCGTGGCAATTCCTCAGTCCTATAAAGAAGCGTTTGAGATCATGCTCTACCCGCACCATCGAGAAACTGTCACCGTAGAGCGGGCTAAACCTCGGCGCACCCCTAGCCTGATTTTCCTGGATATTTTTCTGATTACCTTTACGCCCAAAACAATTGTGCAGCGCTACCACAATCACGGCTGGTACGAAGTTCACCACATTCAGCGGGGGAAACTGCCATGACCCTGGTGCTGATTGCGATGATTGGAGCGCTGTTGATTCCCATGATTGAAGCGCTGCGCGATGAGGATATTTGGCAGCGAATGCTGGCCTTTGCCAGCATTGCCACCAAAACCTCGGTGATGATTTTGGTGATTGCGGTCTTGCAGGATGACTGGATGATCGGCGTGGTGGGTGTGCTAATTCTCAGCGTGGGCAATGCGGCGCTGATGCTGCTGGCCCACATTATTAAACGCCTCAGCGATGCCATAGAGGGATAATACAAAAGTATTTAGTGCTATTCCATGATTTTAATTTACTAATTAAGTTGCTGGAGAAATTGAGATGGGCGACGATGCAGAGTATTGGATTGAGCAACAAGCGGAAGAATTAACTTTTGAAAAGTTTGAAAATCCTAATTCTGGCCTCAAAAGCTTGGTTTGCTGGCTGGACGACGTCGAAACTGAAATATGGAATTGGGCTCCAGGATGCCGAGTACCTGAATGGGTTTATCTACTTTATAAAGATCTGAAAGTTGGCGGTGATTTTTTTCTGGCTAAAAGCATTCAGGCTGACACTGATCAAGATGTTCATCCTCCCGCCCAAAATCCTTTCCGGGCAATCAATGGCATCGTCTATGAATTATCCAATGACAATACAGAGGCGCATTTTGAGGTCATTGTAATTTCTCGCCAAGAACTAAGCAAGATCAAAGAAACTGCGGAGAGACTGAAAAGTCAGGCAAGCAACTTGAAAGAAGAGTGCTTTGCGGAAATGGTAGATGAAATTGCTGTTTTCATAGAGGAAGAGTCATATATTGAGTCTTTCGTTTTGCACATGGAAATATAGTTTGAAGATGAATTAGATAGATTTGAAAGACAGCTAATGTCTGGTTGATTGTTTAGGAAAATTTGAATAACTAGGAGTTGAATATGATAAATACCCTCAGCTATATCTGTATTGTCATTGGCCTAGTGTTTTGGTTTTGGGGCACTTGGCCGCTGTTGGGGCGGCGATCGGTGCTCTACAAGCTGCACGGGCTGTCGGTGGCCGATACTCTGGGGTCGATGGCGATCGTGGTAGGGCTACTGCTGCGCATTCCCCACGAGTGGCCGCTGCTGGTGTTGGCCCTGCTGTCTCTGGCGATTTGGAACACGGTGTTGGGCTATGTGTTGGCCTATTGCGCTACCGATGAGACGGGGCGGGAGGTCAGCGGTGGACAATAGCTATGTCTACGCGATTGTGCTGCTGCTGCCGCTGTCGGCGGCGATGGTGGTTTTCCAGGCGAACCCTTACCAGGCGCTGATCATGCGGGGCATTTTGGGATCTCTGGCCGCGCTGATCTATGCCATGTTGGGCGGGGCCGATGTGGCTTTGACCGAGGCGCTGGTGGGCACCATGCTAGCGGTCACCCTCTATGCGGTGGCGGTGCGATCGTCCTTGGTGATGCGGCTAGGGGTACTACAGGAGGAGGGCATGAAGCCCAGTCTTCAGGGGCAACCGCTGCTCGATTACCTGCGATCGCTGCTCAAGCGCTATCAACTGCGTCTAGAGCTAGTGTCCTACACCGATCAGCGCACTCTGCACCAGGCTTTAGCGGCTAAGGAGGTTCACGGTATCTGTCTACCGTCTGCTGTAGAGCAAACCTACGACAGCGATGGGGATGCTCCCTGCATCTTGCTCCGGGTGCCGCGGCTGTACGAAATTTTTGCGGCTGAGCTGCCGGGGGCGATCGCCGAGAGCCGCCTTTATAGCCCTGAGGATGCCGCGCCTTTGCCCAAAACCCCAACTCTAACGGAGGAGCACGGATGATCTGGGTTTATCTGGTGGCGGGGGTACTGTTCTTTATCAAGGTGCTGATTTTGCCCGACCCGGTGGTAGCTGGGGTGGACTTGGCGGTGGTGGATGCGATCGCCGCCGATACCGGCATTCCCAACGCAGTGTCGGGGATTATTTTTCGCAATCGTCTCTACGACACCATTTTTGAAGTGGTGGTATTTACCATCGCCATCATGGGAGGCAAGTATCTGCTAGCCAATGAAACTCCTGTAGCTACGTTTCACCGGTTTACCGATCGGCCCTCCATTGTGTTGGCCAGGCTGGGGGCGACGATCGCCGCTCTGGTGGGCATAGAGTTAGCGATTCGCGGCCATCTTAGCCCGGGGGGTGGGTTTGCGGCAGGGGTAGCAGGGGGTACAGCAATTGGCCTGGTTGCGATTACGGCGGCCTCACCCGAATTGATGCAGGCTATCTACGAACGCTGGCACGCCGCCGCCTGGGAAAAGGTGTCAGTGCTATTTTTTATCGTGCTGGCAGTGCTGACCCTGGTGGGGATTGAGCTGCCCCCTGGCCAGTTTGGCACCCTGCTCAGCGGCGGCGTCATTCCCCTGATGAATATTTTGGTGGCGCTTAAGGTAGCTCTAGGATCTTGGGCCATAACGCTGCTGTTTATTCGCTATCGAGGGTTGTTGTAGAAAGAAACCACTTTCAGTCAGCCAGTGCATATTGGCCTAATGGTTCTATGGATGATCTCGTCTTAATGGTCTAGGGAGGGGGGTAAGACTGTGTATTGCATCTGGGCAACAAACCCAACTCCTAGGCTGTCAAAGCGCGATGCTTGAGGTGTGGGCAATGAATCGGTATATTGCTGCTTGAGATGAGTTCGGAGATTGTATAGATTGCCTGGCTGTGGATACACCTTATGCTCTAACTATTTGACCGTAAATAGCTATTTTGGTTATCTACGGTCAGACATTTTTTGTCCTAAGCCTTTGTTCAGCTCTAGAACCCAGGACTCCTTTGAGATTGCTAAGCTCTTTTGACAATCTCAAGGGAAAACTATGGTTTTAAGCATAAATCAAGTCCACATTGAGAACCGTGGTTCTGCCCCTCATCCCCACCTCTCTCGCCTTCTAGGAAAGAGGTAGGGATGAGGGGCAGTTTCGGTCTTCAAGTAGGCAAGGTTGCCAGAACTTTTCACCGCTTTCGGAAAGATTAATTGCGCCTCGATCGCTTTCTAACATAGAGATGCTATTGTTCTTCCATAGATTTTGTCCCATGAAAAAAGTCTTTAATATTTGCAAAAGTAAATGAAAAAATTAGGTGCTGCGATGGGCATCACAAATCACATTCACTTTCGTAATGTGCGAGGAGATATTTTTGGCGGCGTCACCGCTGCGGTGATTGCTCTGCCCCTGGCCTTAGCCTTTGGGGTGGCCTCGGGGGCAGGAGCGGCTTCGGGCCTATACGGAGCTGTGATCGTGGGTTTCTTTGCGGCGCTGTTTGGGGGCACGCCGACGCTAATTTCAGAGCCCACTGGGCCAGTGACCGTGGTGTTTACCGCCGTCATTGCTCAGCTAATCGCCGCTGACCCCCAAAACGGCATGGCGATGGCCTTTACCGTAGTGATGCTGGCCGGGGCGTTCCAAATTCTGTTTGGCTTTCTCAAGCTGGGCCGCTACATCACGATCATGCCCTACACCGTCATCTCTGGCTTTATGTCGGGGATTGGCATTCTTCTGATCATTCTGCAACTGGGGCCGTTGTTGGGCCACGCCACCCCTAGGGGCGGCGTGGTTAATACCTTGGCTAACTTGCCGACGATGGTGAGCACCCTCAACCCGCCGGAGGTGGCCCTGGGAGTGTTGGCCCTGGCGGTGCTATTTCTCATGCCCAAGCGGTCTAAGCGTTGGGTGCCACCGCAACTGGTGGTCTTGGTCGGTGGCACGCTGCTAGCGCTGGTGCTATTCCCCAACGCTGGGCTGCGGTTAATTGGCGAACTTCCTACTGGGCCGCCGACCCTGCGATGGCCCACCTTTCAGCCTAGTCAGGTGCAAACCATTTTGGTGAATGGTCTGGCGCTCGGCATGCTGGGCTGTATCGACACCCTGCTGACCGCCATGATCGCCGACAGCATTACCCGTACCCAGCACGACTCCAACAAAGAGTTGGTCGGCCAGGGCATTGGCAACCTGATGTCGGGCTTTTTGGGGGGCATGCCTGGGGCCGGAGCTACCATGGGCACGGTGGTAAATATTCAGGCTGGCGGCAAAACGGCGCTGTCGGGCATGGTGCGCGCGGGCCTTTTGCTGGTGGTGGTGCTGTGGGCCGCGCCCTTGACCAAAGTTATTCCTCTGGTGGTGCTGGCGGCGATCGCGGTTAAAGTCGGCTTCGACATTTTGGACTGGAGCTTTTTGAAGCGAGCCCACCAGGTCTCGTGGAAGGGGACGGCCATTATGTATGGCGTGATGTTTCTCACCGTATTTGTGGATTTGATTGTGGCGGTGGGGGTCGGTGTGTTTATTGCCAATATTCTCACCATCGATCGACTCAGCAAGCTTCAGTCTGATGTGAGGACTATTACCGACTTTGACGACGACCTGACCATGACCCCCGAAGAGCAGGCGCTGATGGATCAGGCTAAGGGGAGAATTCTAGTGTTTCACCTCAGCGGCCCAATGATCTTTGGCGTGGCACGGGCCATTTCTCAAGAGCAGATGGCCATGGCTAACCACGATGTGCTCATTCTTGACTTACAGGATGTGCCTCACCTAGGAGTGACGGCGGCATTGGCCCTAGAAAGCGCTATTCAGAATGCTCAATACGCCGGACGGTCAGTATTTTTGGTGGGGGCGCGGGGCAAAACTTTGAGCCGATTGCAAAAACTCGGAGCGCTCCAATCCGTGCCTGCTGCCCACCAGGTTGACACTCGCACCGAAGCCCTCAAGTTATCCCTGCTGCTGCTGGGTGCGATCGACAGGGGAGACTTTGTGCCAACTCGGACTGTGATGCCTTCGTAGCCGTGTGCCTATGGTGCTGCATAGCTAGAGATTATGCTTTGAGCACTGGACCCAGGGGCTAGGAGTTTTTTGTCGCGTTGGGGATGTTGTCATATCCTCACTTCAAATGTTTTGGCTGCTCCCAAAGTTACGCTGGGGTCGTGACCCATCACGCTTCTTTTATTTGATATCAAGGTTTTATTTAGGGCTCAAATGCACTGAGCACAATACTTTTGAATGGGTTTAAAGCCTTCAAAACGAGTTGATCCCCGGTTGATCTCTCTCTGTGGAGTTACCTTACCCCTATCTCTAGGGAGATCAAATTTAAGGTCTGGTCTGACTAATATGCATACATAACTTCATTGGGAGAACGCCACTATGGCTAATACTGAAAACGATCAAAAGACTCAAGCTCCTGAGTCCAGCGATGGGTATAACACCCCCATTGATGAAAGCCAACGTCATACCGGCATGTACCAAGCCACCGACGCCGGAGAAAACGCGAAGCCTGAAAGCGGCACCAGTGCCACTGGCCCAGAGGGTGCGCCTAACCAGGGCACCGAAAAGCGCTAAGGCTGAGCCTCTGAGGCTTGCTCCTGGCTAAGGCGCAGGGGGCGATCGCAGCTAGCGCGATCGCCCCTTTTACGTTTTTAGGTACAGACAGTTGGGCTAAACTGGGCCTAGGTCTGCTGAGAACTGTGATATCGGCTCGTTGGTCTGCCCTCTGGCACAAGCTAAATTTGCCTGTACCCAAACCGACGGTGCTTTCGGGGTTGTGCGATCGCTACAGCGAACCCCAGCGCGCTTACCACACCCTTCAACACCTGATCGAATGCCTTGACTGGTGCGATCAAACTGGCGATCTGGCCGAAAACTCAGCAGTGGTAGAGCTTGCCCTCTGGTTTCACGATGCCGTTTACGAAACGCACAGAGCAGATAACGAGCAGCAAAGCGCTGATCTTGCTGTGCAGGTAATCGATAGTGTGGGCGGTGAAGACTTACTCCAGCGATCTGTCCATGACTTAATTCTGGCCACAAAGCACGACGCTATACCAAGCACAGTAGATATGGGCTTGGTCGTGGACATTGATCTGGCTGTTCTAGGAGCGGAAGTGGATCGCTTTGCACAGTACGACGCTCAGATTCGGCAAGAGTATGCTTGGGTGCCTGAGGATGTGTTTTGTCAAAAGCGGGCTGAGATTCTTCAGAGCTTTCTCAATCGACCTGCAATTTTTACCACCAACTTTTTTCAGGAACGGTTAGAGCACCAGGCTCAGCGCAATCTGCATCGGTCGTTGACCGTTTTGATGAAAGGCTCTGGCTAATTTTGAGCTGTCCAATCCCAGGGCTCACCTACTAAGAGCGCATTCTACTGATGTATGAGTGATCCAGCTATGGACGTTTTGATCAATATAGATGTTAACGATCTGGCCGCTGCAGAAAAATTTTATGGCGATGCCTTTGACCTGAAGCCCAGCCGTCGCCTAGGTGACACCATCGTGGAGCTGGTGGGCGGCACATCGAGCATCTTTCTGCTGCAAAAAGAAGCGGGCTCCCAGACGTCGCCGCAGACCAGCGAACAGCGCCGATTTGAGCGCCATTGGACCCCGGTGCATTTAGATTTTGTGGTCGAGAACATCGAAGCGACGACAACCCGCGCCGTGGAGGCAGGAGCGGTACAGGAGTCACCCATTCAGCAAACTGCCTGGGGCAAAATTGCGCCTATGTCCGATCCCTTTGGCAATGGCTTTTGCATCATTCAATTTGTGGGGCAAGGGTACGACGCTATCTGCGATCGCTGCTCCGACTAAACCTTCAACGTTAATTAACTTCAGAAAGAGATTGGTATGCCTGAACTATTATGGTGACTTGCTACCGCAGAATTCTGAGGTTTTCCTATGGCGACCGATAGCCCGAGCATTCTGTCTCACATTTCCCTTGGCACCAACGATTTTGAAAAGGCAGTGGCCTTCTACGATCGCATTTTGCCCACCCTGGGCTGCAAGCGCATTATGGAGCACCCTGGAGCGATCGCCTATGGCAAGGTCTATCCCGAATTTTGGATCGGGGTGCCCCACGACAACCAGACCGCTACCGTGGGCAACGGCACCCATATCGGGTTCATCGCCCCCACGAAAGAATCGGTGCATGCTTTCTATGAGGCAGCGATCGCTGCCGGAGCCCAAGATGATGGTCCCCCTGGTCCCCGGCCCGACTACGGCGAGCCTTACTACGGCTGCTTTGTGCGCGACCTCGACGGCCACAAGATTGAGGCCTCCTACTGGGATCTGGCGCTGATTGAAGAACTCTATGGGGTGCCTGCTCCGAGTTGAGGAGTGGATGGGTAAGGGGGTGGATGGGTGGATGGGTGAGGCGCTGGGGCCACTTACTAAGACCTACCGCTGTTGAGTTGTACTGCGTTTCACCCAATCCATAGGATTCTTAGCTCTTTGATTTGATCAGGGCCTAAGGCGATCGCTTACTCAAACTTAGATCTGCGGTGAGCCAGTCGATAAACTGCCGCGCCGTGCGGCCGGATCGCCCGTTGTGGCGGGTGGCCCACTGGAGGGCGCGGGCGGTGAGGTCTGCCTCGGTGAGAGAAATGTTGGCCTGCTGAGCCAGGTGGTGGACGATGGCAAGATAGGTGGGCTGGTCGGCGGGTTCAAAGGTGAGGGTAAGGCCGAAGCGATCGCTGAAAGAGAGCTTTTCTTGCATCGTATCCCACGACTGCACTTCGTCTTGGTCTTTGGGGCGGGGGCGATCGCTGAAGAATTCGCGCACCAGATGGCGGCGGTTGGAGGTGGCGTAGACCACCACGTTGGCGGGGCGGGCAGTGGTGCTGCCCTCTAGCACTACCTTGAGCGCTTTGAAGGTGTCGTCGTCGTCCTCAAAGGAGAGGTCATCGACGAAGATGATAAATTTTTGGGGACGCGATCGCACCTCGCCTACAATCTGCGGCAGGGCTTGCAGGTTGGCCTTGGCCACCTCCACTAATCGCAGCCCCTGGTCGGCGTACTCGTTCACCAGAGCTTTGACCAGGGACGATTTGCCCACGCCGCGACTGCCGTAGAGCAGCACGTTAAGCGCTGGGTAGCCTTTGAGCAGCGCCAGGGTGTTTTGCACCAGCTGCTGTCGGGGGTGATCGTAGGCGGTGAGGTTCCCTAAGCGAATGGGGTCGGGGTCAGTAATGCCGCAGAGCTGGTCCTGGTGCCAGGTAAAGGCGCGGTACTGGGCCAGCAATCCTGCACCATGGCGGCGATAGTGGGCAGCCAGTGAGGCGACGGCATCGGCCCAGGGCTCGTCTTGAGGAAGCGTCAGCGGCGGTGGAATGATCTCATTTATGGCCCAGGCTACCGGGGCATGAGGGACTTGGGCGATCGCCTGCACCCACCCTGCCACGGTGTCGCCACCAAGCTGATAGAGCGCCTGAAGGGCGCTCAAATCATGGCGGGCGGCCTCTGCCAAAGGACCAGGCAACTGGGCAAAATCCGTGCGCTGGGATTGAAGCGTAAATGGGTTCTCGGCGTAGGCGATCTGCCGCAGCAGATAGCTACTCCAACTGGCTTCGCTAGCGGCCAGCGCCTGAAACCAAGTGCCGTAGGCGCGCAAGCTAAGGGCTGCATTCCCCGACTCTAAAGCTTTCAGCAGCGCCAGAAAGGTCGCTCCCACGGGTGGATCGAACACCGACCGATAGAGCAGTAGCCCGTCGATCAGCTGGCTATATTGCTGCACCTCACTCTGGATGGTGGCTAACTCTGAGGTGCGATCGCGCATTCCAACCATGCTTTGCGTGAATAACTTTTTTGGAAAAGCTCGCCTAACGGAGAACTTTAAACTCCAGCTTTCCTCAGGATATAGATTCCGGGCAGGTTGCGCGAGGCCCAAGCTAAGCGGCTTATCATACCGGCGTAGCGGCGCTAGATGCTCCAGCCGCCAGTCTCAATAAAGATGGACTTAGCTGGGGGCTATGTCCCGATCTCAGCCTTCATGCGCTCTAGGGTCTGCTGCATTTGCTGAAACATCATGTCAGGGGTCATGCCAAACTGGCCCAGCTGGGTCTTGAGTTGTTCGACTGTCATTTGGGCCTGAAAGTCTTCGGAGAGCTCAAAGCGCTTCATAAAGATGTGGTAGCGCTCCATCATGGCTTCCATCTGGGCAATGTACATCTTCTTGCCCTCGCGATCGAACTTACCGTAGCCGCTCCCTAGCTGCACCAGCGACTGATAGTCCTGAAACAGCTGCATAGCCTCTTGTTGAACAATCTCTGAGTCAAAAAATCCCATGGTTCTGCGCTTAGCCCTAGCGTGAGCAACTGCGACACACTCGCGGGCTACCGAATGTATCTCTACTTATAAAGCCTAAGGTTTAGCTCAACCCCCGGCCAAGGGTAGATAACCCTACTTAGAGGGTTTCAGGTTCACAACCTGTCTCAAACCCGATACCTCAAATCCTAAACCCTTCAGGCGCTAGAGCTTACCACAATCCAGCTTGGTCAAATACCAGGCTCGCAAGCGCCCCAATCAGCTGACGCTTACTCTACCTATCTGTAGTTTCGACGCAGCTAGCCCGTTGGGCCGAGCCACGTCTCTCAACAGGAGGTTTTTTTAGACGAAATACTCTCAAACTCTAAGATTTTGCCGCTGGGCGCTAGAATCTAATAGCTGATTGGCACCACAGGATTCACGCCGCCAGCGCGCTGTACGTTTGAGAGAAACTCCATGTCACAAGGTCAAGGATTTGGGTTTGGGTTAGGCAAGATGAAGGAACTCACTGAGGCCTTCAAGAAAGCCCAGCAGATTCAAGAAGGGGCCAAGCAGCTGCAAGAAGAGCTGGAACAAATGGAGATCCAAGGAGAGTCGGGCGGTGGCCTGGTCAAGGTCACCATGAGCGGTAACCAGGAACCAAAGGGCGTGACCATTGCCCCCGAAGCCCTCAATGAAGGAGCGGAGGTGCTCTCTGACCTGGTGGCCACAGCCATGAAAGACGCCTATGAAAAGTCGACGGCCACCATGCGCGATCGCATGGAGGTGCTGACCGGCGGCCTCAACCTGCCCGGTCTGTAAAGCTCGGCGGCCAGTGCTATGACAACGCGCCTTTTATTCGTGTGCCTGGGCAACATTTGTAGGTCGCCCTCGGCAGAAAACATTATGAATCACCTGATTGAGCAGCGGCAGCTGAGCGATCGGGTGATGTGTGACTCGGCAGGCACCGCCAGCTACCATGTGGGCAGTGCCCCCGATCGCCGCATGACCCAAGCTGCCAAAGCCTACGGCCTTGACCTGGTGGGTCGCGCTCGCCAGTTTGACACCGTTGACTTTGACCGCTTTGACTACATTTTGGCGATGGATCGCCAAAATTACCGCGATATTTTGGCCCTCGACCCCGCTGGCCAACATCGCGATCGGGTGCGGTTGATGTGTGACTTTTGCCGCACCCACCCCGACAAAGACGTTCCTGATCCCTACTATGGTGGCCCTGAAGGGTTTACCTACGTCATTGAGCTCCTGCTAGATGCCTGCGAAGGGCTGCTTGACCACATTTCAGCACAGCCTGTGGCTATTCTCCATTAGCGGCTTCTCTGCGCACCGTGACCTGCAAAGGCCCTGCCATGCTTTCTTTTATGAAAACCGCGCGCCCCTGGCGACGGCTTGGGCTGTCTTGGGCTCTAGGGCTTTTAGGGGCACTGGCGACGGCCCTGCCGAGCGCCGCTGCCGAAAACCTGATTGTGACCTTCGGCATTTTGCAGCGCTCCATTCCGATCGCTGATTTAGAACGGTTTGCGGCCACGGGCGAACTCACGCCTCAGCTGCAAGCCTATCGACGACAGCTTCAGATATCGGATGAGCAGCTCGGCCAAATTCGAGAGGTGTTGAGCACCCCAGCGGGGCTGAGCCCGGTGGCGGTGGCCCAGTTTCTCTACACCGAGCAGGGGGTGCTGCTGCTGGAGCAGATTGGTCGGGTGGTGCAAACCCCCGTGCGCCAAGCTAACGTGCAGGCCCTGCGCGGGGCTCTGATCTTGGCCGCTGCTGACCCCGAGGGCGGCTTTACCCTGGTCAACGTGCTCAAGACCTACCCCACCGAGGCCATGCGCATCGACCTGATCGAGGGGCTGGCGATCGCCCAGGAGATCAACCAGACAATTTTGCAGTCGGAGGCGGCCTTTAACCAAGTGCAGGCGATCGCCACCGCCGAGGCCGCTGCCAACCCAGTCGATGTCAACGCGCTGCTGCAACTGGTGCAGAGCGAGCGTCAGTACGGCGTCGATCGCATTCAGGTCGTGGTGCCGGGGTTGCCCAGCCCGGTGCAGCTCTACCTGCCCGAGGTGCTGCCGGGGCGAGCAGGGGTACCGGCCACAGGGTTTCCCCTGGTGGTGATCTCCCACGGGCTGGGGGGCACCCTGAACAGCTACAGCTATCTGGCGGAATATTTGGCTGCTGGGGGCATTGCGGTGGCTACCCTGGAGCACCCCGGCAGCAACGATCAGCAACTCTATGCCCTGCTGGCGGGGCGCTCAGACGCGGTGGTGCAGGACGAAGAGTTTTTGCGTCGGCCGCGGGATGTGTCGCTGACCCTCAACACTCTGGATCGGCTCAACCAGAGCCCCTCCCCCATTCGCAGGCGGCTCGATCTAGATCGAGTGGGGGTGATTGGTCAGTCCTTTGGGGGCTATACGGCCCTGGCCCTGACCGGAGCGAGCTTTGATGAGGCGGGGCTGGCAACGGCCTGCCCCCCCAGCACGCTGTCGTTTAATCCGTCGCTGCTGTTGCAGTGTCAGGCGGCGCGGTTGAGCAACCCGGGCAGCAGTTTGGGCGATCCCCGCGTCAAGTCGGTGTTTGTGATGAACCCCATCGGCAGCGCTCTGTTTGGGCCCACTGGCTACGGCCAGATCGAGGTGCCGATCATGGTGGTAGCGGGCACGGCTGATACGGTGGCACCCGCCTTTCCAGAACAGATCGAGCCCTTTACCTGGCTGACCGCCCGCGATCGCTACCTGCTGCTGATCAATCGAGGCACTCATTTCTCGACGATTGGGGATATCGCCCAGAGCGATCAGCCGCTCACGATTCCGCCAGAGCTTGTCGGACTCAATCCCGAGCTGGTGTGGTCCTACATGCAGGTGTTGGGATTGGCCTATTTCAAGCTCACCCTGGAGGGCGATCAGCGTTTTCAGCCCGCTCTGACTCCCGCCTTTGCGGCGGCTCTCGGCGGTGAGCCCTACCTGCTGAGCTTGCTGGCTACTCTCACCCCCGAGAGCCTGCAAAATTTACCCGATCGCAATCCTGAACCGGCGAGCGACTCCCCAGACCCGCTGCCAGACCAGCCTTTGACCCCTCTTCCCCAGACGGGGAGCCCCTAGGCTAAAACCGTCCCCTGTCCTGTTATGCTCTCAGAGGTGGTATGCGTTCTGGTGCTGCAACGGCTGCAATTATTGGTTGGCGAGAGTGGATAGCCCTGCCGACGCTGGGAGTTCAGGTCATCAAAGCTAAGATTGATACCGGAGCGCGGTCATCGGCTCTCCATGCCTTTGCTGTGGAGCGCTTTGAGCAGGCAGGCAGGGCTATGGTGCGCTTTCACGCCCATCCCATCCAGCGCAATGACGACTATATTGTTACCGCCGAGGCCACTCTGCTAGAGGAGCGCATGGTGCGCAACTCAGGAGGGCAGGAAGAGCTGCGACCGGTGATTGAAACCCTGGTGCAGGTAGGCGGCGCGGTATGGGCAATTGAGCTGACGCTGACCAATCGCGACGACATGGGCTTTCGCATGCTGCTGGGTCGCCAGGCGGTGCGCCGTCGCTATTTGGTGGATCCGGGGCGATCGTACCTGCAACCCCTGCCCGAACAAACCCCTTTGCCGACATCTACCCCCAAGCACAACCCCCAAGGATGACTCCTAGAAGCGTCATGAAAATTGCGATTTTATCCAGGGATGCCACCCTCTACTCGACGCGGCGACTGAAGCAGGCGGGGGAAGAACGTGGCCACGAAGTACAGGTGATTGACCACCTGCGCTGCTACATGAACATCACCTCCCACCAGCCCAAAGTGATGTATCAAAGCCAACCCCTAATTGATATTGATGCGGTGATTCCCCGCATCGGAGCGTCAAACACGTTCTACGGCACGGCGGTGGTGCGCCAGTTTGAAATTATGGGGGTGTTTACGGCCAACACCTCTATGGCAATCTCCAGATCACGCGACAAGCTCAGATCGCTGCAAATTATGGCCCGTCGAGGCATTGGCCTACCGGTGACCGGCTTTGCCCACTCCACCAAAGACATTGACGGCCTCGTCGATATCGTCGGCGGTGCTCCCCTGGTGATCAAGCTGCTGGAAGGCACTCAGGGCATTGGCGTGGTGCTGGCCGAAACCCAGCAGGCGGCCAAGTCGGTGATTGAGGCCTTTCGCGGCCTCGACGCCAACATTTTGGTGCAGGAATTTATCAAAGAAGCGGGCGGCATGGATATTCGCTGCTTTGTGATCGGCGACAAGGTAGTGGCCGCCATGAAGCGCCAGGGGGCGCCAGGGGAGTTTCGCTCCAACCTGCACCGGGGTGGATCGGCCAGCCGCGTGCGCCTCACCCCCGAGGAACGCAGCACCGCCATTCGCGCCGCCAAGGCCATGGGCCTGCGGGTGGCTGGGGTAGATCTGCTGCGCTCCAACCACGGCCCCGTGGTGATGGAGGTCAACTCGTCGCCCGGCCTAGAGGGGATCGAAAAGGCTACCGACATAGATGTGGCGGGCAAGATTATTGATTTTGTAGCCAAACATTCCGCGCCCAACGTGCCCAAAAAGGATAAGGACCGCGACGGCATCAAATACTAGAGGGCTTGGGGCAAGGTTTAAGGTCTAGGGTCTAAGGCTATTCCCTAACCCCTACACCCTCAACCCTATACCCCATACCCCCTACGCCAAATCGTCACAGCCAAACGGGCCAAAGTGTCACAGCTTCGCCACCCGCCCGCCATTGCCGCGCCATACCATAACTCTATTGTTGTAAACATGCGAGATATAAACGAGGTAACAGCAATGGAGAAGGATGGTTCTGAGCGTTCTGAGCGGGGTTCTGGGCGCAGTGTGCGGCCCGCCGCGAAGTCGTTAGCCCTGGTGATGTTGGGGGCAGGAATTGCCACTGTCGGCGGCCAGGCCATCAGCGCCCTGGTGCAGCCTTCGAGCAACAGCCAGCCGACCACGACCGATGTCTTTTGGGATAACGGCTTCTGGAACAGCGATCGCGATTCAGCTGCCCCTGAGGCAGAGGCTCAAGAAAGCCAACCCCGGAGCAGTGTTGCTCAGAACGGTCTGGCGATCGCGCCCTCGGTGTCTAACCCCAACGTCATCGCCGACATCGTGCGTCAGGTAGAACCCTCGGTTGTTCGCATTAACGCGACCCGCACGGTGCAAACCAACCTGCCGCCGATGTTCCAAGACCCGTTCTTCCGGCAGTTCTTTGGCAACATGCAGATGCCGCAAGGAGAGCAAGTGCAGCGGGGCGTGGGCTCTGGCTTCATTACCTCTGCCGACGGACAAATTATCACTAACGCCCACGTGGTGGCTGGGGCCGACGAGGTGCAGGTCACCCTGACGGACGGTCGTAGCTTCACCGGCGAGGTGCTGGGGGCCGATCAGGTGACTGACGTGGCCGTGATCAAAATTGAGGCTGACAACCTGCCCACCGTATCCATTAGCGACTCAGATCAGCTGCAGACGGGCGAGTGGGCGATCGCCATTGGCAACCCGCTGGGCCTCGACAGTACAGTTACCGCTGGGATCATCAGCGCCACTGGTCGCTCTAGCCGCGAGGTGGGCGTGCCCGACAAGCGGGTTGAATTTATTCAAACCGACGCCGCCATTAACCCCGGCAACTCCGGCGGTCCTTTGCTCAACCTCAACGGCGAGGTAATTGGCGTCAACACCGCCATCATTCAAGGAGCGCAGGGTATTGGTTTTGCCATTCCCATTAACACTGTGCAGCGGATCAGCGCCCAGCTGATCGAAACCGGCCGGGTGGAGCATGCCTACCTTGGCATTCAAATGGCGAATCTGTCGCCTGAGGTGAAGGAAAACATCAACAATAGCCCCGACCGGCCTTTCACTGTGGAGGAAGAGGAAGGCGTACTGATTGTGCAGGTGATGCCTAACTCCCCCGCAGCCCGAGGTGGCCTGCGCGAAGGTGATGTGATTGTGGCGGTGGAAGGCCAGCCCGTCAAGGAAAGTGCCGCTGTCCAGCAGGCGGTGGAGGGCTCGACCGTTGGCCAGGATTTGGCTTTGACTCTGCGACGCGACGGTCGCGAGCAAACCATCACGGTGCGTCCCGGCAACGTGCCGACTCGCTAATGCATCTACCAGGTTCCCCTCGTTACGGTGGAACCGATGCATCAAGGCGCGACCTCGGTCGCGCCTTTTTGTTGGTGTACATCAGGGCGCTGGTCTGCTGCCGCTACTCGACCGGTTAAGGCTTGTTCTATAGATTAGTTATTGGGTTACGAAAAACTATTGATAGCGCGTCACCTGCGATCGCCCCAGGTTGGCGCCTGGAACAATAGTGGCCCATGATAAATAGCACCAATACCGCAGGGGCAGGTTCACCATGGCTCGACCACAGGCCAGCGCTGGAGAGAGGCCCTTTGGCCTGCTGATGTTTACTCGCTACCCAGAGCCCGGACTCACCAAAACTCGCCTAATTCCTCATTTGGGGCCGGAGGGGGCCGCGACGCTGCAGCGCCAGATGACTGAGCATGTGCTCACCCAGGTGACGGCAGCGACCCAGCGTTTGCCCCTGGCGGTGGAGGTTCACTTTGCTGGGGGAAATCTGGCGCAGATGCAGGACTGGTTGGGCAGTGCCGTTACCTATTGCGCCCAAAGCTCAGGTTCCCTGGGCGATCGCCTGATCGCCGCTTTTGGCCAAAGCTTTGCGCTGGGCCGCCCTGGGGCGATCGCCATTGGCAGCGACTGCCCCGCTCTGGGTGTCGATCACTTAGCCGCCGCTCTCCAGGCGCTAGAGCGGGTCGATGTGACGATTGGCCCCGCCACCGACGGCGGCTACTACCTGATTGGGCTGCGGCAGCTAGAGACTGCCCTATTCCAGGACATCGACTGGGGCACCGATCGGGTACTGGAGCAAACTTTGGCGATCGCCACTGCCCAAGGTCTCACCGTGGAACTGCTGACCCCCCTCACCGACATTGACTATCCCGCCGACCTACCCCAGTGGGAGCGCATCGTCAGCAGGGGCGTTTAGAGAACGCTGTCATCCCTGGACTGTTCCCCATCTCTGGCTAGGGGGGAGGCAAGACCAGGCTTGAGCAATACTCCCCAAATGGCGTTGTAGGGATGCACTTGGGGCTCGGGCTGGCTTTGGCTAACCAGCGATCGCCCCTCATTAGCCCACTTAAAGATAGACCCCGCCAAGTTATAGACCTCGGTGTAACCCAGTCCTTGCAGTTGGTTCACTAGTCGGGCCGAGCGATAGCCCACCGAACAGTAGGCCACGATGGGCTGGCCTCGGTCTAACCCCAGAGCCAGTGCCGCCTCTAGACTGGCGACGCGGTGGGCTTCCGGCAAGTGACTAACGGCAAACTCGTCGTCTCCGCGCACATCGAGCAGAATAGGGAAAGGTGCTCTGCCCTGGCTTAACCATTCGGCTAGCTGTTGAGTCGTCAGAGTTGGCACTCCCGGAAACGCCCGCTGCACCCAGCGGCTTACGGCCCACCAGGCCAAGGCTTGCGCTAGGGTCCGCAGTGGCACCGTCGGGGTTGGCATTGAGAACATAAGGCATTACGCGTCAGGCGCAGGAGATGGGCATGGTGAATTTTACCCCCTGGAATACGCTGCTTCAGACCTACGTCGATGACCAGGGTCGGGTTAACTACGCCCGCTGGCAGCGCGAGGCTGCTCCCGATCTGGACGCCTGGCTGACTTCGTTGCCCGACAGCCGCGATGGCCTGACCTCTGAAGAATCGTTGGCTCTGATCATCAACCTCTACAACGCCCTCGCCATTCAGCAGGTGCTGGCGCGCTACCCCATCGACTCGATTTTACCCAAGGTGCTGGGGATCCCCAACTGGCTGGCTTTCTGGCGATTTTTCAGCCGCGCTCTCTACGGGCTCGACGGCAAATCCGTCAGCTTGAACAATCTGGAACACGACCTGCTGCGCCCCCAGTTCAAAGAGCCACGCACGCACTTTGCCCTGGTCTGTGCCTCGGGGGGTTGCCCGATTCTGCGCAATGAAGCCTACTGGCCCGATATTGTAGAAGCCCAACTCGAAACCGACGCCCACCGCTTCATCCACAATCCCGACAAGGTGCGCTACGACGCCGAGACCGGAGTGCTCTACTGCAGCATGATCTTTAAGTGGTACGGCGAAGACTTCTTACGGGTTGCCCCCTCGGTGCCTGACTACATCGGCACGTACCTGAGCCCGAGTTCACCCCTGTCGGCTCTGACCGAAATCCGCTACCTGCCCTACGACTGGAGCCTAAACGATCAGGCCAATAGCGCTAATTGCTAAAGACGGGTCTACCCGTTGCCGTGCAGGGTTTGCCATCGCTGTCTAAGAAATAGCAGGGCTCGGTGTTTTGAACCACTGGTTGAGGGGTGGCATTCGTAGAGCTGCCGCAGAGCGATGACAGGTCGCGCACCTGGCCGTTAGTGGTGACCATGTAGCAAAAGAGCGACACGACGGATTCGGCCTGCCGGGGGGCTGCCGGATTGGCCAGGGCGGGCGAGACAAAGGCGATCGCCAAGGGCAGGGTCATTGTCCAGCGCAGGAGAGTTGGCATGGTGTGCATCCTGTAATTGAAAGGGGCAAATCGGGCGGTGAGCAAAAACATTGACGGTGAAACTTTGGTCAGGCGCTAGAGCAGCTGCATGAGCGATCGGGCTGAAATGCCCAAACCGATGATGGTGATACCCACCGCGCTGGCCAGCGGTAGCCACTGCAAGGACTGAAGGCGAGGCACGGGCACCTGCTTAAACACTCGTTTGGCCGAGACCAGCAGCAGGCCCAAACCCGCTAAAACACTGGCTAGTCCTAAGCTAAAGGCCACCACTAGCAGCAACCCTGAAACCGGGTTACCAAAGGCGATCGCCCCCAGCAGCAGCACTAGGGCCGCTGGACAGGGCACTAGCCCCGCCGACACCCCCAGCATGAGCAACCCGCGCCAGGATATGGCAGTGCCGTCGGGCATCACAGGCAAGTGACTATGGGGTTCGCCGTGGTGGTGATGAGTGGAGTCGTGGGCATGGGTATGATGCTCGGAGCCGTGAGTGTGATGCTCGGCACGGGAGTGATGCCTATGGGAATGGTGAGGGCGGTCGTGGGTGTGGGGCGAGCGATCGCGGTCGCGGAAGTTTTTGTGGGCATGGGCGTGAGCCAGTTCACTGGGAGAGTGGGCGTGGGCATGGGCCAATTCATTAGGGGCGTGAGCATGGGCGCTGTGGTGATGACTAGGGCGCTGCCGCCGCTGAGCAATCAGATTGGCACCGATGTAGACAATCATGGCCCCCGAGAGCAGGCTCAGCCAGGGGTAAATTTGCTCGGGCAGCACATAGCGGGCTGCCGCCAGGGTGATGAAACCTAGGGCAAAGACGCCAAGAGTGTGGGTGACGGTGGTCGTCAGCGCCAAAAACAAGGCGTGGCGAGAGGTGGCCCGTTCGCCCACCAGATAGGCTCCCACCAAGGTTTTGCCGTGTCCCGGCGACAGCGAATGCACCGCCCCCCACAAGAATGCGCCGAGCAGCGTGACAAACCAGGCTTTGCTGCCCAAAGCGGCTGAGCCTGCGGGTCTCACAGTGAAGGTGGGGTCTTCAGGGGTGAAGACATGGTTGGTGACCTGCCCGTTTTGGGCAATGGTAGCCAGGCAGCTGGCCTCGGGCGCATCGGGCGGGAACAAGGTGTAGGCGATCGCCAACCCCGAGGGTGGCTCTGCCCAGGCGTACAACAGTTGCAGCGTGGTGTGGCTGCCGGGGGCAATTCTGGCATTGGCAGAGGCACTGTCTACGGCGGGCTGGAGGGTCAGCCGGGGTGACTGGTTACGGCTATCTCTGAGAGCGATCGCGGACTCAAGCTGCCGCGTCAATGCCTCTTGATGGCGAATCAGTTCACTGGGAGAGAGCTGTCCGCTGCCGTCGTCGTCGGCAAAGGCGGTCAACCCAGTTGGGTAGGTTAGGGCAATGCGCGTTTCTGTCCCCTCTGTGGCAATTTCAGCGGCGGCCAAATCTCCCCAATGGGCGGCGGCGGGCTGGGCGACCACAATGCAGCTGAGGGCGACCAACAGCCCCAAGACAACGTACCAGCGGCAACGAAGGCGGCGCAAACACGAGTGAAACTGCTGGGTAATCATCACTTCTCCTGTTTGGTTAGGCCTAACCGCTGCTGGGTTGGGGGGGTAAACGTGGGGTCTATCTCGGTCGCCTGGCGAAAAAATTCTTTCGCTTGGACGGGATGATTGAGAGCTAATTCAATCTCCCCCGCTCGGTAAGCGATCGCCGCACTGCGCACTCCCTGATTCAATGCTTCCTGGAGCGCCTGCTGGGCCTCGGGCAGTCGGCCCGCCGACCCCAGCGCCCAGGCCAACGTGTCGAGGGTTTGGGCATCGCGGCGGTTGGCGGTTTCGGTTTCCATCAGCGCCACCGCCTCCGCCACATCGGCGGGGTCACCCCGTTCCAGCAGCAAATGGGCCAAATCGCGCCGATGCCCCAGGGCATTGCCCTCAACGTTTCGCCGCAGCTCAGTTTCAGCAGCCTGCCAGGCCTCGGCTGCCGATCGCCCCTGCAAGGCTTGTAGCCGAGCCAGGCCGTGCAGAGCCGTTGCTCCTCCGACCGCTTGGTAGTGATATTTGGCAGTGCGGTACCGGCCTCTCACTGTGGCCAACTCAGCTAGCTGGAGATGGGCCAGCGGGTAGTCGGGGACGATCCGCAGCGCTTCCCGGTAGAGGGCTTCGGCTTTTCTATGCTCGCCCCGCTGAGCGTAAAATCGCCCCAAAAACACGCGAACCTGGGCCGAACCGGCGGGGTTGTCGGGTTCTTCCGCTGCGATCGCCTGCTGAAAAGCCGTTAGGGCCTGGTCATCCTGCCCCTGGGCTTCGTGGGCCAACGCCTTGAGCGTTAGGCTCCCTAGCGATGGGTACTGGTCCGCTAGCTGGTTTGCCACAGCAGCGGCATCTTCAACCTGTCCGATCGCGAGCTGGGCTGTGACTACGAGCCCCAGGGCGTCGGGCTGGCCCACACTTTGGGCTAGACGAATGGCGGTTGTGAAGTCATGCTGGGCCTCAGCAATCTGAGCCAGGGCCAAGACGGCTCCCTGGTTGTTAAAGGGCAAATTGGCCAGCGACTGCTGGGCCGATTTTTCTGCCAGCAAATACCAGCTGTCGTGACGCGTGGCGCGGGCCATCTGAATGTATAGATTGGCCAGCGTCGCCTGATCGAGTCCGTCCGTTGGGTTCTTTTGTACTTGGCCCTGGTAGAACGAAATCGACTGCTCTAGGGTTTGCTGACCCTGGCGATCGAGGAAGCCAGGAAATGTATATCTGTGGGCAGTTTGAGGTCCGAACCCCGGCCATTGCCAGTTTGGAACCTGCGTCAGGGCAACTGCCCCAAGGGCGAGCAGACCCAGGCCCAACACCCGAGACGCAGATGTTCGCTTTGAGGCTGACGTAGACGTAATTGATTTGATGGGTACCATTGCGATCGCGTCCTGCGCTGGTCATGTCAGGTTAGAGCCGGTTAAACAGGAAGAATCTAAATACAGGAGGGCGTGAGTTTGAACCTTTCAGCCTGTCAGCCAGATTGACAGACAGGCTTTTCTGTCAATCTGGGGTAGATTTGCCAACTGACTAGCGGGCGAGCACTAGTTAGCAGGAGCCAGGTAGGGGAAAGAGGCCTCTAGGGGATCGTGGCCCTGGGCGGGGTTGCCGGGCGTGCCGCTATAGGAAACGTTGTCGCTTGTAACTGCGCCGTTGGTGAGCACGGCGAGGGTGATATCAACTACGTCATCCGTCAGCAGTCGCCCCGCAATGGGACTGCCCTTAGCATTGAGGGCGTTGGCATAGCCGCTAGGCCCGGTCGTGTCGATGCGCATGACATCGGGCAGAAATGCCTGGAGCAGGGCATCGGCTCTGGCATCGCTATTGCCGAGCGCCAGCAGCGTTTGTTTCGCCTCGCCGACAATAGGGCCGGCAGCACTGGCCGCTGGTTCCTGACCCGCCAGGGCTGCGGCCTCAAAGGCTGGGTCGACGCTGTTAAGGGTATTCAAAAAGTCATTGGTGACGATCAGGCCTTCATTCACGGCGGGGCGAGCCAGGCGCTCGACCTGACTAAACTTTTTGCTCCCCGGCAGCGACACTGTCATCCACACATCAAAAGTGGTGGCATTGCTTGAGTCCTGCAATAGCGCGATCGGCAGCTGAACGGCGATCGCATTGACGTTATACCCCTTGGTAAAGTCCACTGCCTCCTCTGGAGGGCGAAACCCAACCGCAGGCCCTTTGCCCAGCGCCCCAGCCCTCACCCGAAAGAATTGCTCCACATCAAAAAAGAACGGATCTTCCCGCAGCCCTGCAAAGACTTTAACTTTTGAGCCATCGACGGTGCCTTCATTCAGGACTGGGGTTTCCTTCAGTGCGGTTGTCTCTCCTTCAATCACGTCTTTGCTGCCGTCTCTTGTGACCGTCAGCTTGTAGTTCTGGCGATTGTTGCCCTTCGGCGGACCAAATTCAAACTCTAGGACAACATCAGATAGCCCCGTTGGCGTAGCATCATTGTTGCTAACTCGGGAAATATTGAACTTGTACTTCGCGCGGGTGCTGAAATAATACTGCTGCCCCGCCACAGAGCGGGGGTTAGTATTCATGATCAAAACCAAGTTTTCTGGAGAAGCGTTGGTGTTTTGATCCACTTCCCGAAACACATACAAGTCGGTCAAATTTAGATTGCGCCCCTTGATTTCAGACTCCCCGTCATCGTGGTCAGACGCGTTGACAAACACAGCGCCTGCGCCAATGGTGGTTGCCAGTCCTAGCACTAGCCCAGCGGCACACAGGGCTTTTTTGAAAGCTTTGTTCGTGGTCTTCATGGCAGAAATAACCCTTGATTGTGAATAGGAATTACGAGGCTTGAGCCTAGGTATCTAATTTGTAGATTCCCAGGCTTATTCAGTTGAGCAAGCTACTTTTGGCGCGGTCGCCTAGGCGATCGCACTAACCTCAGGAGTAAGCGTCACGACGAGGTCGTTAAAGTCAAAATCCCCGGCATCTTCGAATAGCCACGTATTGCCTTCACGCTTAATGCGCGTCTGCCCTAGGGCCGCGTCACCCACGGTCGCCAAGCTTTGTAGGCTGCCGTCAATTAGCAACGCCGGTGCATAGTACGTTCCGCCTGGGAGGTTCAGCGTCACGTCAATGCTTTGATTGTTGCCAACCATCAATTCGATGCCGTCCAGCAAGTTGACGGCAACGGCCGCCTCATAGCCAGCGTCTCCGGGCAGCAGACCATCCACCTGTCCCTGCGCATCGGTCTCGTAAAAAGCCAGCACGTTGTCAAAGAAGGCCTCGCGGAACAGCTTTTGAATCACGTTTACCGCCACGTTGCCATCAAAACCGGTCAGGTCGAACAGTTCAGGCAATGGTTCAACGTCGGCAACCAAAGGCGCAGCCGTCAATCCCTGAAAATTGACCGTGTCGTCGGTGCCGATCGCCCCCAGGCTAGTCGCCACCCCAGACTCAAGATCGAGGGCATACAGGGTCGCCTCAGACACCACAAACGCCGTGTTGTCTCCTGCCGAGGAGGCCACAATCTCGAATCCCCCCAGACTGTCGAGGTCGAAACCCAGCTCGCCTATCGTTCGTAAGGTGCCATCGTTGGGCGGGTTTTGCAGCACAAGAGTATTTAACTCAGCGTCAAGGTCAAAGAGCTGCGTCGCTGTGGTGCCCGCGAAGGAGTTGGTGTAGGCCGCCCCAGTCACCCTGGGGTTGGCTCCAGCATTGGCATCCCCAGGGCCAAAGGCGAGGGTGCCGTCGACAATCACCGCGCCGGTATCGACATTGATGCGGAAGCTTTGATCGTTCTCGCCCACTAGACGCAGGCGATCGGCCACGGGGTTAAAGTCAAAGCCGGCAACGGCTCCGCCTTCAAAGGGCTGAGATAGGGTGCTGACCAGCGTTGCTTCGGCCACGTTGCCCTTGAGGGCCAGGGTGTAGAGCTGGTTAGTGGTTGTGAGGCCGTAGAGCAATCCGTTGGCCGGACGCACATCAATGCCGATGAGGCTGCCCTCGATGCCAGTTACAGACAACGGAGTTGCTTGGGCCAGATTTCCGGTGGAAAACGACACGAGCTGATTGTCGTCGGTTAGTCCCAACAGGTCAAAGGTGGGGGGCGGCGGAGTCGGCGCGACGGTTTGAGCACCGGTAAGGGCAATGGTGTAGGCACCGCTAGGGGTACCCTCTCCAGCAAACCCCACTAGCGGGGAGCCTGCACCCAGTCCGGCGGGTAACAAAACGCCATCAAAGGATTCGTCGGGAAAGATTTCCCCGCCGGCGCTAACGGGGTCGTAATCAAATCCTGAAATGGCCAGGTAGTAAATGCCCGGAGTGAGCAAGCCCGTCCTTGAGGGCAAGGTTGCCTGGGCCGAGCCAAACAGATCGTCGTTGCCGTAGACGCCCTTGCCTGCGGCATCGAACAGAAATAGCTGAGGATCTTCCAGCAGGCTGGTGGGAATCCCTAGCGCATTGTCGATGGGCAGGCCGAGCAGGGTTCCTGCATTCAGCGTTGTTGCGGAGAAGGGCTGCTCGCCCGAGATGAAGATTTGAAAGAGATCGGCATCTCCAGAAAGACTTCCAGAGATTGATGCCAGGGGCTGTAGCAGATCAGAAACGATGGAAAAGGCTCCATCGGGCTGTTCTCCAGCATCATTGGCTTCGACAAAGGCAAGGGGCTGAGTAGGGGCTGGGGGTGTCTCAGAAGCGGGGGCTTCAGCATCAAGGGGGCTCATGCAAACGCTCCTATGCCGGGCACTTGAACGAGGTTCAAGTCAACCCTGCTGGGTAAGGTTTTCATGCCAACTACGCATAACTTTGTGAAGCAGATTTAAATCCGGAAATGCGTTAAAAAACTTTACGTATCTCCAGCAAAAAAGTTCTTTCGCGTTAGCCAAGCCGTGGAAATGGTTGTATGGCGGTTGATTTCAGGCCTGGCGAATTAGAAATTTGTGGTCGCCAGAGCGAGGACGGTCTGTCTTACTTTCGATCGCGATCGCCATACACCATGCACCACCTTGATTCTTGCCGGTTGGATTGATCGGTGGCTCAAGTGCAGTGGCTATTGAATGAAGCTGTTTTATACAAACGGCTTGAAGGGTCTACTCGTTCGCCAACCTTAGCGAACCTCCTCATAAAATCGCTTTAGGGTGGTAGCGGGCACCCCGATGCCCCACAGCACCCCGATCATTAAGTAGATGGCATTGGCTTTTAAAGTTCCCCAGGCCGCTACCCGCCGGTCTGAGGAGTGAACAACTCGACTAAGCTGGCACAGGCGGCCCCGGCGGCAAAGCTTTAGGCACAGGTCAGCTTCTTCCATAATCGGCAAGGCAGGGTCGAACCCGCCACAGGTAATAAAATCGACCCGGCGGCAGAATATGACCTGGTCACCAAACAGCAGGCGCAGCCCGCGTATAAATAAATGAGGCCGAAACAGCAGCGGCGCGTAGTAAGTTTTGAGGGCATTGTGCAGCGAAATGCCCCAGCGGGTTTTTTGCGGCCCGGCCATCAAAGAAATAAATCCGCCGCCTGCCACCTTCGGGTTGGCCAGGGTGCTTTCTACTACCTGTACTAGGTCGTCGGGGATGAGGGTGTCAGCGTGAAGAAAGCAGAGCACGTCGCCCTTGGCAGCAGCAGCGCCCCAGTTCATCTGCACCGATCGCCCCCGCGCAGGAGCCTGGAGCACTATCAACGGCAAGCGATCGGCCCAGGCATGGGCGATCGCTAGGGTGCGATCGCGGCTGCCCCCATCCACCAATAAGATTTCGCGTGGGGGTGGGTTAAGACCCTGCAACACATTTAGAGTACGGCCCAGACAGGCCGCTTCATTCCAGGTGGGGATGATGATTGAAACCGGCATGGCAAACCCCAAAGACAGATAAACCCCAATACGGCACAACCTTGCTGCCTAAATGCAAAAACAGCCACCCTCCCAGGAGGGAATACCACTCTCCCCAGGTGCTTCTAAGTGGCTTTACGCTACGGTCTCTCAGCTTTGGAAACCTTCAAAACAAAAGTTAGCCCAGGCGTGGCATTGAGGTAATCATCGATGCTATATTAAGTATCGCGAATACGGCGGGTGTAGCCAAGTGGTTAAGGCAGTGGATTGTGATTCCACCATTCGTGGGTTCGAGCCCCATCATCCGCCCTTCTTTCAGCAGTTAGTCAAAAGTTGTTGCCTAAATCTGGGCCTAAATCAGGTCAAGATTATTTCAGCGGCACAGCCTTAGACCAGTAAAACCCCTGCCCATACTGCACGCCTGCGCTGCCCAGCCATTGCGCCGTCGCAGCATCCTCCACGCCCTCGGCCACAATCTCAAGGCCGAACGATCCAGCCAGGACCACAATCGTTTTTACAATATCCTGATCTTGAGAATTGGTCAGCAAGTTAGTTATAAAACTGCGATCGATCTTGAGCTGGTCTGCCGGGTAATCTCTCAGGGTCATAATGTTGCTGACCCCAGTGCCGAAGTCATCAATCGAGATGCCGTGGCCAATTTGCCGCAGCCGCTGCACCTTGAAAATAACCGGCTCTTCAAGCGCGTCCCGTTCGGTAATCTCTAACCGCAGCTGCTGCCGTCTAATCACAAAGCGATCGAGCACCGAGTTAAACCTACTCTCGAAGTCCACCTCTCCCACCGTCAAGGGCGATAGGTTGATCGCCATGTGCAGGCCCTCGCGATCGGTCCCTGCCCACGACTGCAATTCTTCGCAGGCCAGCTCGGCCACCAGGTAACACAGCGCTGGCATCAAGGCAGTCCGCTCGATCGCCCCTAGGAACTCGTCAGGATAGCGTATGGTGCCGTCTTGACCAAGCCAGCGAACCAAAGCTTCGTACCCCGCGATCGCGCCCGTACTCAGATCGATGATGGGTTGATAGTGCAGCACGAACTCTCGCTCCAGAATCGCCCGCTGGATCTCGTTGAGGAACAGCTGCGCCTCAAGGCTCACCCGCTCGTCGCTGATATCGGCCCATGCGATCAGCGCCTGCCCTGGGCCAGCGGGCAGTGCCTTGACCCTGTACCAGCCTTCGATGCCATCACCAGGGTAATAGGCGTCGAATTCCTCTACCGCGCCTCGCTGGGCCACGTCGATGTAGGTGTCGAGCAGCGATCGCCCTTCACCCTGCGACGTCTTGTGGCTGGGTAGCGCCTCGCCCAATAGCTGCCCCGTCATGTCGCGCCCAAGGCCTGCAACTGCGGCGGGGTTCTGGTAGGCCACCCGTAAATCATCAGCCTCCACCTGCACCAAAACCAGGGGCTGAGCCATGGAATCGAGGATGGTTTCATTGAGGTTGTCAGCCGCCGCCACCTTGGCCAGGTAGGGGCGATAGCGGCTGATTATGGCGGCACTGCTCAGACTCACCACGGCTGTGACAGGGTGCCATGCCATTGCCCAAGGGTTATTTGTCGCCTCAAGGAAGTGTCCAAAGCCGCAGCTAAGGATGAATGCCGCCATCACCCAATAAATCAGCCTAAAGCCAGGACGGTACAGCTGCGACGATAGCAGGAGCAGCACGCCGCCGATCCATAGGTAGGACAGTGCGATCGCGCCGTTGCTGACGAAATGTAGAGGGATCAATCGCCTTTGTCCTTATAGTCACTTTTATCCTTCAGATGCTCCCTCACCGTGATCCACAAACCTACGCCTGCCCCCAAGGTCGCGATCGCCTCAGCCGAAATTCCAGGCCAGTTATACAGCACCCCACCCACCGTGATGCTCTGCGGCGAAATAACTAGTGCCAGCGCGATCACAGTCAAGGCTGAGGTGACCACCAGGGCGATCTTAGTGGCAGACCGCACCGGGATAATCAGCGGCACCGGCACCCGCTTTCTCATCGCCAGATAGCTGTGCTCCAGGTCGTTGACGCGATCGGCCATGGCCCTGAAATCTTGTTCAAGTCGCTCGATCATCTGGCGCAGTTCGTCGGGCATTGCGATCAGGGGTGACACCCCTTAAGTGTATCGGTCTTGGAATAATTGCACTCAGTATTCAGCATGGGTGCAGGGGGTGCGGGGAGTGCAGGGGTCGAAATGCGATTTTTTTCGTGTGATCGCATTCCATTTTTTTGGAGTGCGATCACCCACTTTTTTTGAGTTTTTTTGGCCTGCACCCCTCGCACCCCCTGCACCCTCCACCAAGACAGCGCGATCGCACCGCTACCTGGCACAGCGCCCGTGTTCATGCGGTGGGCAGCGACTAGAATCTAAGAATCATTCCACGCACGGCACAGCCCCAATGAGTCATCCCAGTTATAGGCACTTCATCGGGGTTCTGCACGGGATGCTCTCGGCTAAGGCGGCGTGGCTGGCCGATGAGTCGCAGCAGCTCAGCGCGGCGTTGCGGGACTATGGCGCGATCATTCACGTCGAAGACCACAGCCTGCGCGATTTGGAGGTGGCGGCGTACCTCAAGAACATGGGGGCACTGTACCTGTCAGGTGACGTGCTGGCTCAGCGTACAGACAGGCCTACCGAATTGGGTGCGATCAAAGTGTGGCAGCTACTCAGCGCCCGCATTGCTCGCCACAGCGGCATGGATCAGGTTGCATTAATTCTCGACGGCTACTACCAGCGATCGATCCCTGAAGACCAACTCACTTCCCTATTCCAGGTGGTGAATTGTTGGGTGAGTTGCAGAACTCAAAAGGGGTATCGCCTGCCTATGAGCCTCGTTGACGCCAGGATGACCTTGGAGCAGCGGGCCAATATGTGCTGGTCTGAACCGGCATTAGTCGAGCATTTTTTATCTCACTACCCTGACGCCCAGTGAGGCACCGCCCGTGCTCTTGAATAGAATCCTCACAGCGATCCAGCAGTGGATCGTGTCTGTAGGCTGGTATCACGAAGGCGAGGTTAAGCAGAAGCCCTACGAAACGATCCACACTCACCGGGTCGAGGGTAAGGGCATCATTCTGCTAGTGAAGCGCAACCCTGATCAATGCCCCAGGGATGTAGGCACGATCATCTGGCTGCCGGTGCGTGGCGTTGGGACAGACACCCAGGACTGTCACATTTGTGTCGATCACTTGGAGGGGATGGCCCGCACCAAAGAACGGCATACTCACCAGGTGACCATTGCCGCTGCCAGCCATTGGCCCGATCGCAATGGCCTATTCGACTACGACACACTCTATGCCGCGACCGCCGACCTACAAGGGCAACAATCCCGCCGCGATCTGAACGTGCGCAAGGTGCTGACAGTGCTGGCTCAACCGCTCGCCTATCAAAGCGCGATCGATGTGAATTGGGAACTGCAACTTGGGATCGCGATGAAATCTGCCGGGCTGTCTGCGCCTAAGGTGCATGGGACGGTGGTGGCGCGATCGTTGGATGGTGGCCCAGGTGTGAGGATTAATCTGGATGGGTAGATAAAACAAAGCCCCAGGTGCGCTAACACCCAGGGCCTGTCAGTTTTTTTAGTTGAACCGCCCGGTTTCCTCTCTCCAAACTTTCCTAGGGCCAGGAAGAGGTAACGCGGGATAGCCAAACAAGGAGAGGCTCGTGCTTAGCCTCGTAATGATTCTACCATCTCGATCGCAGCTTGGCTCAGCCTAGTACGACCATACCGAGCGAAAATTTCTCGCGTCTAGGTGCACGAAACCCTTATGCGCCCCAGTGCCGATGCCTCCGTGCCAATTGGCCACGCACCATTCCTGAAAATCGTGAACGTTGCCATTGACCGGCGCAATGTCTACGGCATGCCCCCGCAGGTGCATCGACTGCGACGCCCCACCCACGGCCCTGTTCACCTGCGGAGGTCGATACCAGGAGGTCAAGCGCATCGGCCCAAACTTCTCGCGCACCGGCTTCAACTTCAGCGCGATCGCCTCAATGCCATTCACCACTGCGATCGACTCAGGAATGCGGCTGCCATTGGCTGTGGCCTCAGCCCATGTCAGAAATGGCGACTGCGACTGTATCGGCGCGCTGAGGGCGATAATGCCACGACCCGGCACTTTGATCACTGGCCCCCGCAGCGGCACCACAGGCGTATCGGTCGGCGCGGGCCTGTTATCCTCCAACACTTCCCACTGGCTGGGGTGAGCGTAGACATAAAAGGTGTTGTAGCTGGCGCTGCCGTCCTCGACCTCGATGTTGCGATCGAGCGTGACCAGGAAATGGCCCTGCTGTAGGGTGTCGCTCACGGCTTTGATCCGTAGCTCCGTATTGGCGGGCAGCAGCACCTTTGCATTGTCGCCGAGGTCGCTAGAGTTAGCCGTCGATTTCTTAAGGTAGGTCTGCTGCCGTGTGCGAATGATGCCAGCGATCGAGGTCATGAGCGGAACACCTAGGCGATGTTCCTATTGTATCGATCGCGGTATGGGGTGGCGTTATTCGCTCAGCCAAAGCCTGAGCGCTGCGATCGCAGCTTGCAGCTCTCCGATCGAGGTTGCTTCATTGAGGGACACCTCAAGCTTTCGTATTGCCTCAACTGCCCCGCCTCGCTTTGCCTTGAGTCGTTCATTGACCAGATATTTATTCTCATAGCTCAGGTCAGCCGTGCGCCGCTCTCGTTCAGCCGATACCCCCAGCGTTACGACTCGCCGATAGACCTCCGATAATTTCTCCCCATTGGCTGCGGCAAATTCTTCGCAGGCTTGCCACAGCGCGGGCGGCAATGCTACGGAACGCTTCTCTAGGTTGTCGGCGTTGCTAGCAGGAGGCATAAGTTCGGCCATTCAGGGACTCCAAAATCATACGGTACGACCGTAATTCTATCCTAACCACCCGGAGTAGATTCCACTTGGGTTGCAAATGGAATACTTTATGGGCTATAACTAGTCTCATGAAAGCCTCGTGAAAACTCGTGAAAGGTCATGAAAACATTTGATACCCCCGCAACAATCGCCAGAAGCACTGCCATTAGGCAGCTTTCGGCACTTCGTTACCCAGGGGCCATGAAAACAATCTCGATTCCTACGATGTGGCGCTGGTGCAAACTCGCGGGCATCGAATCGGGGCTGAAAGAGTTCACGGAGCATCAATGTTTTCGCCTTGCGCAGGTCGCTCAATGGATGCGGCAGGGCTACTCAGTCAACGAAATCGAACTATTTCTAGGAGTGCAGACCAATGACACAAGCAACCGACCGCAGCAACCCCAGCAACAGCAAGGGTTTTGGCAACAGCCCCAAGGCAACAACCCCTACACAGGCTGGTTCGGGGGATGACCGGGCCTACCGGGCTCAGGTAGCAGCTGAAATTGCCCAGCTACGAAGCCAAGTAAATCAAGCTGTTCAGGGGCAGACAGCGGGTATCAACGCGATCGCCACCGAGTATGAGCAATCCATCCAGCCCCTGGTAGATGAGGCTTCCCAGCTTATCTACGACATGCTTTCTGGCCGCACCGCCTTCACCCAGATTGGGCAGAACGTTGGGGCTTTGATGTCTCAGCACCCTATGGGGGAGAAGGCCAGCCTGGGGGAGCCGATGTTGAAGCGCTTATCGTTGAAGCCCTTACAACCGGCGACTCAACCCAGCTACTTGAGCGGTGCCGCAGACGCGACGGAGCGCTAGTCCTAGGGGTTCTTAAGCAGCTTTTTGACGCTACTCAGAATCCTTTGACACGAGCGCTGGGGTGGGGAAAAAGTTTTGACGACCTCCACCCCAGTCATAAAGCGCCAAAGCTAAGCGCAGCAAGCCGTCAAAACTTTAATGGTGCATTGACGACCGACCTCATTGACGGCATTGACACCCCCGCAAAGCACTTAGCCCCTCCCTTTTCATCGTCAAAAAACATGACTTTTATCACCACTCACTCTCGATTCTGGCCCCGTGTTGCTGTCCTATCTACCCTCGGTCTTCTCGCCGTGGTGGGCTTTGCTGGGGCCGCCAATACCATCGCAGTGTGGAACGAGGACAGCACTGCAAAGCTCGACCACGAGGATCGCATTGAGGCGGAACACCGGGCTGCTATCCAAGCGATTGAGGCGAAGACAGCAGAGATCGAGGGCGAGGTGAAGGTAGCCGAGAAGTATTCAGAGTTGGGACTGCGGCAACCCAACTGTCAGGGCGACACCCTCCAGGGGTTCAGCTTTGCGGCGGGGATGCCAGTAGCGGATCAACTCAACCTATTCGGCTTTGACTGGGGCGCGCCTCGATACAACAGCGATCGTTGGTATCCGCTGTTTGATAGCTCGGGTCTACTGTTTGCCGCTATCCGGGTTGACCCTGGCACAGGTCAGCAAGTCTTAGCCCAAGCCGACCAACAGGCACTGCATCACGCAAGCATCTGCAACCTTAATCAATTATCGGAGACTCAACCATGACGCAGAAATCGCAGGCAGATCAATTTGCAGACCACATACTGGCGCAGATGCAAGCCCAAGGCTACGTGATGGGCCAAATCCCACAAGCACAAGTAATGCCTCCCCAAGGGCAACAGCAACAACAAAAACCCCAAGCCCAACAGCAGGGGCAGGGCAAGCAAAAGCAAACTCAGGGTAAGCAGCCAATGAAATCAGCATCACCAAGACCGTTTGGAGCTAACCTCTTCGCCCCTGCCGAATGGGCGGCAAAGTCGATCGCATGGTTAACCAACCCCACAGCACGGGGCGGGCTTAAGTTTGTGGCCTACACCATGTCGGTCGGCTGCATGATTCTCTCAACCGAAACGGTCTACACCGCGCTGCCGCTAAGCCAGTCAGCGCAGACCCACGGCATTGAGAACCCTAGGGCGCTGCCCAAGCCAGGCATCCCCGACGGGGCCGACATTGCCCAGCTCAACCCTATCCCCATGGCGCTCACCACGATGGGGGCGACAGCCAACTTTGCAACCGGGTGGCTACCCTTTGGAACCAACTTCAAGCCAAACAAGCAGTGGACAGTTTGGGGCGACCCAAACTGGTATGCGGCCCTTGCGATCGCGCTGGCTATTGGAGGCGTTGAAGCCATGGCAATTCGCCGGATGCAAGGAACGTGGGAAAAGCGTTATGCCAAATTCCAAAAGCTCAACAGCCGCAAGGTGCCTGACCTAAGCCCGTCGGCAGTGATTGCCGCCCGTGCTGCCCGCGCTGAGCTACAGCTAGAAGGCACTGACGGATACGTTGGAGTATTCCTGCTGATCATCATGGTCTACGGGGTTGAGTTCTACGCTTTCTTCCGCAGCATCTCAGGGCTTCAGCTTCCGTTTTTCACAATGGCAGTCTATGCCTTGATTAATGTGTTCGGGTTCGAGCTGGCATGGTCGATCGCTCAGCAAGCCGACGAAAAAGAGTAGAGGCACATCATGGAAAGCATCATCGACAGCAAAGCCTATAACACTCTGATCGACTACTTAAACCACCTCGATAGTGAGGCTCAGCAGTCGAAGGCGTTTAGCGGTCTATTCAAACTTACTGGGCTAAGTGGCCTTGGCCTTGGCACTCTGACTATGTTCTCCCTTACTGGTTGGGGGGCGCTGGTCCTGGCCGGTTCAGGGCTGGGTTACCTAGGCGCTTTGATTGCTGAAGGCCGCAAAACTGGACGGGTGATGCCGCTGCCATTCTTGCCCGTGGGGCTGGATGCAGTAGCTCGAAGTGTGGCCAAGGTCGGCGGCGGCGATGATAGCGATGGGGTTATCCCCTACCACTATCTCGACTCGCACCAAAAGAGCGACTATGCTTTGCTGTCGATGATTCTCCCTGAGATTGCCGCCGCTCTTGAGTCGATGCCTAGCGATGCGGTACGCCGTGCGGCCTGGTCTAGGATGTCGCGGCGATTCCACCAAACTTACTCGCGAGAGCTAAAGGACAACCCCGACGCAATCGCCGAAGGAGCACCCCGAGAGGACTTGGTGCGGTTTATCTTGGCCGATGCCGACGAACTGCGGCGGATTGCACTCACCGCACCCCCTGTCCCCCAGGAACTACCCTCCACCGTCGGCCCTACCACCCAACTCACAGCGGTGGATGTTCCCGCTGTGACGGTGCAAGATCCTTGGGTTGAGCCTGCGGTGAGCCTGCCTAGCCAGGCAATGCCCGCAGCCCAGTATGCCGCGCAGGTGCCTGTGGTTGAGCAACCTTTAGCCGCCACCCTCTCGGTGGTGCCCAAGACAGCACTTGCTCAAATCCTACAATCGCCCTACCGCTCCCGCATTTTCTTTGGGGCACAACGTTCGGGCAAGTCTATGCTCGTCGCCATCGCTTCAAAGCAGATGACCGATCGCGGCACCAAAGCCTACCATCTCAACCTACTGAGCTATGCCAAACAAGGGCTAGACGAGGATGCCAAATACACCCAGCACTGCGTCAAGTCGGTGCGCGGTGACATCTCGAAAATGGCAGAGCCCGAGGTGCGGGTACTGGTCGGCGATGCGATCGCGCTGGTCAACGAATGGTGGGAGCAGGAAGACGCCATTCTGATTGTGGATGAATGGGCTTACCTTGCCGCCAAAGATTGCCAGTATGCCAACTTGCTGCAAGCCTTAATCGGGCTCATCGCTGGCAAGATGTCGGCCCTCACCAGCAGCGGCATGAAGCGCACCCTGGCTGTCTGGGCAGTGGCCCCTAAAATGGTGGCCGACAACCTGACCCCTAGCGGTAAGGCCATCAAGTCAATGGAGGTTGTCTATGTGTCAGTGCCCCCCGGCAAGAATGTTGAATGGCAGGGGCAGGGGGTGGGGTTTGACGAACAGCTGTTTGAGCAGGTCGGCTACAACTACACCATCACTCGCCCTGGGATTGCCGAGATTGGCCACGACCGCATTGCCTTTGTTGGCGATCGCTGGCTACCCCTAGGCACCACCCCCGACATGTTGGCCGAGCCCCTAGCCCAACCCCGGCAGCTCGCCATGCCTGAAATGGCCCAAGGTGCGGTCGCCGTGGCTGAGCCCATTGTGGCGGTGGAGGTTGCCCCCCTGTCGCTGTTCTCTGCCCCTACCTCATACCCCCGCATTGACAGCCTGATCGCATCCAGCGACGAGCTAAATGCTGCTGTGCTGTTGTGGTTGAAGGAGTTGGGCGACGGTGGCGAGGTGACCACGTCAAAGGCTGCTACCTCTGCATGGGCGGCAAAAGCCCGCAGGCAGGGCAAACTACCCAACGCCAAAAACGAGACGCTGCGCCCCATTATGGCAACGCTTCAGGGCATGGGGTTGCTGGCCCCGGTTGATGAGAAGACATGGACTATCACACTGAGCTAACCCATGCCCGACGCACCCCCGCCCAAGCGCGACAAAGACAACCTCGGCGCGATCGCCCGGATACTCGGCTACGTCTGCATCATCACTTTTGGGTGGGGTGCCCTTGGATTTGATGACCCCAGAACCCCTGACCAATACTTCAGCCCACTGCACTGGGGGCGACGGGCAAATCAGAGCATTGCTAACTTCTTTGGAGAGACACGATGAGCTACCAACACCCGCCGATGCCTCAGAACTGCCCTGTCTGCAATTCTCGCCATCTTCGCGGAACGATAAAAGGCAGCACAGAAATTTGGCAATGCCGCACCTGCAATCACCAATGGCAACCAGGCCAGGAGAACTAACTCATGACCACACCCCTACGCCTCATCTTCGGCGGCAGCAATCGCCAACACCACCTGCGGATGTCCATGACCCTGACCAGCGCGATCGCAGCCACGGGCTATTACTACGCCTACGACCTATGGCCTTTGTGGTTGACCACCGCAGCAGCCTGTTACGGGCAAGAAGCTTGGGCTACGGCAGACCGTGACGTTGAGCCTAGCCGCAAGCCGCCATGCCTCTACTGGCTACCCTATGGCCACATAGTGAAGCACAGAGGCTTGCTCAGCCATGGCCTAGTGATTGGCACGGTGGTGCGCTTAGCCTATGGTTGGTGGCCCATGCTCTGGTTGCTGTGGAATCTGTTGCCAGCGCTGGCTGTGGCGTGGTGTGTGGGGGCGCTGATTAATGACCTGGGCCACCTAGCGCTAGACCTCTGACCTCCCAACTTTGACCAGCAAGAAGCCTCGATCGCATAGGTCGAGGCTTTCCCTATGCCGCCCCCGGCACCGCCACAATCTCCAACCCCGTCCCATGCCCCACCACGCCGCGCAATTTCAATGCGGGCGCAGCGTCCACAGGCTCTACATAGACCGAATAATCAAAGTTCCCTGCCTCGGCCAGCTCGATCGCAGTGAACGGAATCGACAACAGGTTACCGACGGCGGTGCAGAAGACACTGAACGATGGCACGTCCGCCCCCGGCACCCTGGCGTAGAGCGTAATCGGCACCGCCACGGCAATATCATCGCCGCCGAACTCAGAGAACAGCGCAATCTGCTTTATTTCAGGGCTGTACTGATAGAGTACTAATCGAACTTCAGGGATCATGAGCACACCTTTTTGGCTTTGAGAATGCGATCGACCCTTACCGCTTTGACAGGTGGTGCGACCACGACGGTTTGACCTGGCCCTGGCCCTTGCCCCTGCTTATACCAAAGGAAATTCCAGGCCATGACTAGACGTGCTCCACAAGGTCGATATTTTCGTCGCCGGTTTGGGTGACGTCTTTGTCGAGGATAACGTTAGTGGTGCCCGCCTCAAGTTTTTGGTAGCGATTGGGCCTGATACGCTCGTCGGCTTGGAGCAATTTCTGGGCAGTTTCGGCAGCGAGTTTTGCAGCGGCAAGGTCTGCGATCGAGCTGGGGCCAAAGCTGAAGTGAGCGTCAGCAATTAGCGACCCCACCGTGTCGTAAACCTGGGCCACGTCAAACTCATCAGCAACTGTCCCCCGGTAAAGCCCATCACTTCCCGACACCTCGATTAAGGGCGACGGACTACTGAAGTCGTCGCCAGCGAAGGTGCGGACCGTGAGCCCGGTTATTCCTGGGGTGCCTATGGATAAGTAAAGGGTTGCCATTATCCGATCCCCCGCATCAAAAAGTTTAGCCCGCGCCCTCTAGCTTCGTTGCGCTGAATGGGTTTGAACGTTCCCTGCGGCCCCTGCGCGTGACCTTTGGGAAGATCGACATAGGCCACCCCCATTTTCGTAGGACTGCGGGAAACGCTGTAGTAAACATAAAGAGTATCTTTTGTAGGGTTTGAGGTTTCCACAAAAATGCCGCAGCATCCAATATTGTCGCTAGCCCCTTCCCAGGATTGGTACTCTGGCGATGTTGGGGAGGTGTCAATGATGCTCACCGAACCTGGCCTCGGCCCCGTCATGCCTGAGTTCATTTTGAATAGGCGTAACTCCCCTCGGACATCGAACTGCCCCGCCCCGACTTGCTCAACCGCAGAGGAAATCACATAGGGTTCGTTTTTGTAAATTAGCGGCTGGCCCGAAGTGTAGAACTTTCCGGCTTCAGTGCCAGGCTCTTCTTCTTCTGCCCACAGTTTCCAGACCGTGAAGTCGGGCGAAATCTTCCACACTCCTCGCCTACCCGCCTCTCTAAATGCGCCATTGCCACCCGTCCTGGTGCCGAGGTAGCCGTTACCCCACCAATAGCCGCTGGAGTCTCTGCCGTAGAACTTGAAGTAACCTGTGTGGCCGCGATCTCTGATGTTGTCGTTGATGGAGGGCGGCAACACTAATCCGGCAAAACTGAATACCTGGTTACTGCCTGCGCGTGCCATCAAACTGCCCTGGCTCACCCCCGAAAAATTGCTACCCAGAGCTTGGTGGATCATAATCAAATCCCCGGTGATCGGGTCCTTGATCACCACAGGTGTTTCACACTGCTGGTAGCCCGCATCGGGGGGCGCGTAGTACGGTGTCGTTGCTGACCCGAACCGAGTCCAAGGCCCCAGCGGTGTCGGGGCTGTGGCAACGAACGTCCCCCCTTTCTCCGTGCCTGCTGCGTGGTCTTTGCTGTAGTAGGCTTGGTAGGGCTGACCAGCAACTAAGGGCGTGATGCCCAGGTCGGTGCATTTGATTACGCTGAAGTTCAAAAACGCGTCAAAGCCGACCTGGGCCGCTCCCGAAAATATAGGGTTGCTTGGATGCTTAGTTAGCTTTGGGAATTCAGGGTTCCAAAAATCATTATTCGTTGATCTAGCAGTAGACACAGAAAAGCTTGTGAATCTACCAAAAAGATCACTGCCTGCCAAAGTGCGAAACCCTACATAAGACCCGTACTGATTCATTGCTGTCCTGAAGTTCAGTTGCAGAACACCGTTAACGTAAGCTTCAATGAATCGCCCACGGGCAACTAATTTCAATACATAGGCTGTGTCTGCATTGAACGTAAAACTTTTTGAGTCTACAGTGATTTCTGAAGTGCGCCTGTCGTCAAACCTAAGCGACACTGTATCGGCACCTGAATCGACACGCATCGCTATGTAATCATCGTCGCTTGCGCCTGTGTAGTTTCGGCAAAATAATTGAACGATTGAACTGCCCAGAGCAGGTGTCCAGGTCACTTGTACCGCGTAACTTCTTTGCTTTGCGTTGTAAGCAATTCCTTTCGACGCAGACGTAAAATAAACCTGCCCACCCATAACGTTAGTGCTTGCCAGATCACCGACGAATGGAGCACCCACAGGGCCACCATTAAACGCAGTGAAGTCTGTGGAATAGATCATCTCAAGATCTCCAATCGCCAGTTCAAAACTCTATCCACAGCAGCCCGAGTTCTAAACCCAGCAACCCTGTTGATGTTGGCAAAATTCTCTGCGGTGTAGGTTATATAAGCTGTTCCACCAAATCGATACACAGCCCCACTTGCACTTAGTTCTAGCACTCCGGTAACGGTGGTGTTGATGTTAGTACTTGGAGCCGCGCCCGTGGCCACAACGGTTACGGCACCAGCAACGATAGTGCGCAGCTGGACTGTGCCGTCTCTTGTTTGAGTAACTTCTCTATAGTTGTTGGCGTCGATATAGTCAAAGAATATTCCGATGGGGATGGTAGTTGAAGTAAGTCGCCATTGCATCCCCTGAGTAATCTTGATCGCCTTGGCTTCTGGATACGCGATGACAGCGAAAAAGGAAGAGTTTGCCGCCGCTGAATTGGTTGCGCCAAAATAGCCGTTGAACGCTGACACCGTGGCATCAGCGTTTACATTTGTCCATGTAGTACCAGCGCTGGTCGTGTCGGGGGTTCTGCCCTGGATAAGTCCTGTCCCCGCAGCCTGGTCTTGGATGGTCATTGTGTAGGTGGGTAGAATCTTTGTCACCACACACAAAGTAGGGCTCAGGAACCGCAGCACAACATACTGCCAGCGGCCTGGGATCTGAGCTAAACCGCCTAAAGGGTAAGTAAGCAACGTCAGTCCAGACTCAGCGGTAAAACTTACCGTGCCCGTGCCACTTTGCAGCAACAGAATCTGGTCTTGGCTGCTAAAGGTTGAGTTAGGTATTGTGATCGCGCAGGTGGACGAAACATCGAGGACTTTCCCCAAGTCTGACCCGCTCAGCAAGTAGGTTGCAGCGGCAATGTTCACGACCTCAGGTGCCAGATTCACCTTAGGTCGAATCAGCCGCCGATGGGCGATCGCTGGTACTAAGAACGAGTTTCTAGCCATTAGACGACCCCTAAACGACCACCCACCACAAACTCCTCACTGCCCCGGTGAAAGACTGTAATCGTGGCATAGCGGCCCTCAGTCCTTGCCACGTAGTTAGTCGTCGGTGAGTTGGGGTGGGTGGGGATTCTTAGGGTTGCCCCAGTGCCCGCTACTAGCGTGGCCTTGCCCGTGTTGATCTGCATAATCTGCACGGTCTCGCGGGCCGCAATTGTTGCGATCGGGATGGTGATGTTCCCGTCCGCGACGTTGTCGTAGTAGATGATGGCCCCGGCGTCGGTGGCCTGGAGGTTGGCTGTCGTCGTGTTGATCGTGCGACCTTCAGGGGCAGCGCTGGAGACCAAAACGGTAAGTGCGGCGGCTCTTAGCTGTGCGTCGGTTAACGGTTGAGCTAGGCCAGTGCTCACGGTGCCACTCACTGGTAGCGGCGTGGCCCTAAGCTGGGCGTCTGTAAGGGGTTGATTTAGTCCTGTACTGACCGTGCCACTGACAGGGATCGGTGTCGCTCTGAGTTGAGCATCAGTCAATGGCTGGGTTAACCCCGTGCTCACAGTGCCACTGACGGGCAACGGAGTCGCCCTGAGCTGTGTATCGGTCAAAGGCTGGCTTAGCCCGGTGTTGGCCGTCACCGTCCCGCTTACAGGCAATGGCGTGGCCCTGGCTTGAGCGTCGGTCAAGGGCTGAGACAAGCCAGTGCTGACAGTGCCGCTGATGGGTAATGGTGTGGCCCGTATCTGGGTATCAGTCAGGGGTTGAGCCAGCCCGGTATTCGCTGTCACATTGCCTGAGACTGGAACAGGCGTGGCTCTTAGCTCTGTGTTTGTCAAAGGCCCACTAACAGCAAGCGTAGAGGCATTAACAATATCAACCTGTACCCTACCCCCAGCAACGGCCCCCGCTAGCGGCTGGATCAACTTAACTAGCCACCGCAACAGGAATGCGCGACTATACTTCAGCGTGGCATTACCTGTCGTGTTAGCCGTAGGGTCAGCCGATAGCGCCTCCGCAACAGTGTCAACTACTCTTAGATCTCCATCGGTGGCAGTCGTAGTAGAAGCTAACCCTGCCTCTACATCAAGTATTACCGATCGCCCCGCATTCGCCGATGTAGTATCGTCCTTACCATTGCCCAATACGTCGGCTTCGTTTAACCGATAGGCGTCTGTTGCACTATTAATTCGTGTGGTCATAATTAGTACGCAAGATTAAAGACACCAGTTGCCGCAAACTGAACCGTAATGTCGCCACCATTAGCGACGACATCGACTCCATCTAAGAACGCCAATACTGGGCTGGCTGCATCGTTTGTAATAAACTTGTAGACAATGGCAGCGGCTGCGGTTTGCCCTCCTGCAACAGCTGTAAACGTAACGTCGGCGGCGTCAAAAATCCATTTGTCGGTGCCATTATCAGCACTTGTTTTGGTTCCTAAAGTTTGTCGAGCGTAGGAGCCGCCTGATAGTTCATTGGCTACAACGGCACTCACAAACCCGTGGGTTCTGTTGTAACTTCCAGACGCATTAACTAGAAGAATTCTAATAGTGTCTGCTGTCCAGTTGAGAGTTCCTGCATTCAGGAGTTCTATAGCTTTTGGATAAACTTTACTTGCCATTGTTTCACCTTGAATTAGTTAAAGAGTTTGAGTTGCAACCATGACTGGAGCTACCCAAACATTTCCATCTCCCACAGTGGCAAGCACTATGTCATCAGCCGAGGTAGAAGCCAAGGCAGAATTAGCAACGAAATCAATCGCCCCAGGGACAAATGCTGGGTCTATCGAAGATGTGATTGATTCAGCCGAATCAACCTGTAACGCAACCCCTCCAGATGTAAAGAATGGGTCACTAGATTGAGCAGAGGCCGCCGCAGAATCAGGCAAAAAGCCTAAGACACCAGATCCAAGGAATGGGTCATCACTTAAAGCCGATCCAGTGGCCGAGTTAACCCCAAAAGCCACAAAACTGGGCGCAAAATTAATCGCATCAGATGCGGCAATTGCGATCGCGGAACCAATATCTAGAGAAGTTCTACTGGCAAAAACAACATCGTTGGCGACTGATTGTGATCCCGCAATGTCAGCCAAGAACGTTGCCGCACCTGACACAAAGGTAATTGCGTCAGACTGAATCAGCAGCGCGGCGCTATCAACTGGGATTATCCCCGGCACTCCACTGCTACCGCTGGTCGTCGCGGTAATCTTGGTGACAGCGGTGTATTGCCCCGCTGCATTTTTGCCTGCAAAGTAGAAATCGTAAGTAGTGCCCGCTGATAGCCCGGTAAAACCTATCGAGGCGATCGCACTTCCCGATGTCACTGCCACCGCCCCAGTCCCCGCCTCAACCGCTGCCCCCGTCGGCGTGCTGCTAGGGCTGAGGAACGCCGCACCATAGACAGTGAAGGCTGCTTGGGTAAACGTGGCGCTTGTCTCTGCGGGGGTGACTTGGCCATCGAGGGCAAAGCTGGAACCGCCGCCGACGATGGTTACGCCTGGGATGAGCCGAGCTACAACTACCGCCATCTGATGTCCCTCAGCTCAACCCAGCGCGATCGCACTTTCTGCGCCACAAACCGGGGATAGTGCAGCACGCGAGTTAGACGCCACCGCCACCCGCCAAGGGGCTGTAGCCGCCGCTTTTCTTCCTCGCTCTGTGGCCCTGGGGTAAAACTCATGGGCGCATCTGCCTCCGACCACTGCCAGACCTTTTCTGCTTCGCCAAAGCAATGCGCCTCAGTTCAAAAATTGAATAGGCGATCGCAACACCCACAAAAAACAGCGCCTCACGTCGAGTCATCGCCTACCACACCACCGTTTGCGTCGGATCGTTCCTTGGCCCCGACTGGATGCTGCCCCACTCCAAGCCCTTCTGATTCGCAGTCGGGTCTGCCAGCAGCTCGCCATCCAGCGCGATCATCTCTAGCAACTTCAGATCGCGGCGGTAATCAGCGCACACGGCTCCATCACCTGTCGGTGATTCAGACGGCGATTGCCCCACGAAATACTGGGCCAACAACTGACAGGCACAACCCTTTTCGACAATGCCCGCGAGAAATGGGTGGGTGCCCGCGAGTGGCAGTTGATATCGTCGGCGCAGCAGTCCGTCGATCAAGTCCTCGACCTGCTCGACGACCTGGATCACCAGATCGCCGGTGATCGTGGTCTCGCCCAAGCTGCTGACGTTGCCGCCAATCTTCAGGCGACCGTCAAGGCGTCGGTTCAGTTCGTCGATCGTCGTGTACTTCACTTATGCGCCTCTGCCGTGTTGGTTTTGGTGCCACTGACTCTACGAGTGCCGTCTTGATTGCCAGATGCCCCGAGGTGACGTAGGGGCCATATAGCGCAGGGTTGCCCCGGATCGCGGTTCCCACTTCACGGTAGCGGCTGCCCAGTATTGGGCGACCCACACCCGCTGCCGTCACCTCGTAATCAACTGGGTCTGGGAGTTTAGGCGTCACCATCGATCTTCTGAGCGCTCAAGTAACGACCATCGCGGACAAAGGGCACACCCGCCGACATCCCGGCAAGGCGCTCACGCAGGGGCGCGTCGTCTAGCTGCTTGGTCGCAACGTAGATGCCAGGGGCAAAGTTGTTTTCCTTAAACGGCACGCGTGCGCGCTCGTACATGCCCATCTCATCGCCAAAGCAGATATAGTGCTCAGGTAGGTAATACTCGGTCCGCTTGATCCCAGCTTTGGTCGTTTCGGCGTATTTAGCGTCAACGATCAGCACTCGAGACACCCCGGTGCGCGCCTGGATCAGTTCGAGCAATGGCCCTGGGGCAAGCTCCAGTGAATTGCGATCGTACGAAACGGCGAGGTACAGAGAGTTGTTTTGGTCTGACTGCGTGCCACTCATTGCGCCCAAGGCTTGCTTAGTAAAAGCCTGGTTGGCCAAATTGCGGAGGTCGTCGTAGTGGGCCAGCATCCATGTCGGCTTTGAACCGTGAATGTCGCGCCACTCTTCGCTGAGGTTGTCTAGATCGGTCAACCCCGTAGCCGTGGTGGGCTGGCTCCATCGAGCAGTGCCGGTGAGTGCCGCAGGAAACAAGTCAGCGACGCGATCCTGGTAAGTCATTTCTACCCGCAGTTCAGTCAGCGGGTCTGTGTACTCACAACGGCCCGTGGTCATCACCTGCATCAGCAGGATCAGATGCTTGGCATTGATCGCAGCGGGCATGTCTGCTGCAAGGCCATAGAGATATTTCTCATATGCCGTAACAACCGCCGCGCCCTGCGCCCCGCCGGCTGCCAAGTAAACCCGCATCTTCTCGAGGCCTTCGTATTCCTTGTCTAGAAACACATGCTGTTTACCGATCAAAGTACGACCCAACAGCTCTTCGGTTAGGGTGAAATTGCCGTCATCGTTAGGCAATTCCTGGTCTGGAGCTACGATTGAAGCCACCGTGATATTGCCCTGCATTTTCAGCAGCAGCAATTCGGTGCTCTGGTATGAAGTGATAGGGAACAAGGCATCTAGGGGCGCGGTACTCTCCATGAGTTCGCGATCGGTATTATTGACCGCAGCACCCACAAGGCGAGTGTTTCGAGTATAAAAATCGACAAACGAAGAAACCATCAAAGCCTCCAATCAAAAGTAGAGAACGTGGCCGAAAGGAGGCCCTAAACGAAATAAATTTGGCCTAAGGACTTAGCGATATCGCTATCCCAATAGGGAAGCCGATCGCCGTAGACCGCAGCGCCTGTGAACCCGGCAATATCGTTGTCGAACTTGCCAGCGTCATGAGCTTCAAGAATCAGCCCCCAGGGCTTGCCCTCAGCGACACCAACAGGAGCGCCGATAGGCAGACTCACCGCAGCTGCTGCGGCCAGAGTGACGAGGCCAGTAGTAGCATTCACCCCGTTTGCGTCGATCGTGCCGACGGTTGCCCCGCCAGGTGTGACCGCCGATGCCGTAACCGTGCCCGCGCCGTCATCGGTCGCTAAGACCTCGAAAGCTTCTAGGGTGCGGCTGAACAAACTAACTACTGCACCGGCTGCGATCGCCTCGACAACAGTGCTCAGTGCCCCATCGCCATTGATAGCGGTGGCAACATTGGTTGCGATCGTGGCGAGGGTGGTAGACCCGGCAATGATGACTTTTGATTGACCGTTCACGGTGACGGTGATCTCGTCGTCAGCGGCCCAAGTGCCTGCGAGGGTAAGGGTGGCGTAAGGTCGCAGCACCTTGATCACGTCACCGGGTGCAAAGTATTGAGCGGCTTTGGTCTTGTAAGAGATGCCAATCTCGCCCAAGTTCAGCGCCGTGGTTGCGCCAGATGTGACCGCCGCCGCAAGCTTGGCCCGCAGACCCACGCGGTGCTTTGTCGCGCCTTCAATTTTGTAGAGAATGGTGCCAGGGCGAATAATCTTTTTGCCGCCAGCATCGGCTGCGATCTTGTCAGGGTCTACGGTCAACCCGCGTCGCGACAATAGCCCAGCGTCGGAGGCCACGATCACATCCTCTTGGGCAAAGCTGCCAGTCGATTGAATCAAATTAACGGCCACAGTTTCAGCCTCCTACGGCAAAGTCATTCATTGGTCAGGGAAAAGGGCGATCGCTCGGTCTAGTAGTAGCGCTTAGCGGCGGCGGATTTCACGACGGCATTAACTTTGGCCTGGTCAGCCTCGCTAATTTCGTCTTTATCGCGCAGGGGATTGTCGCCGATCGCCTGCTGGCCCATGAAGCTACCAAAGCGAACCGGCTCAGCATATTTGTCGGCGTATTTCAGCGCGGCTTCAATTTCGTCGAGCGGATCGCCCTGGGTTTCTTCAGACTGGATCGCTTGGCTAAAGCGCACCACGGCATCGGCGGTCGATTCGGTTTCAGGGAACCATTCGGCAAAGGCAGCGGGCTTGATCTTGCCAACGCTCAAAAGCTTCTGTGCTTTGGCGTAAAGGCGGGTGACGCGATCGCTCACCTTGCGCTCAAACTTCAGCGACTCGCCCTCGGCTTTGAGGTGTGCCACTACTTGCTCGGCTTCCTCAGCACGGTTCTCCTGCTGCTTGGCCTTAGCCTCTAGCTCATCAATGCGCTTCATCAGCCCCGCAATGTCTACGGTTTCAGCCTTGGGCGGCTCGGTCGTGGTAGCTTCGTTCTTGGGCTTGTTGTCTTCGGTGGCTTTGTTATCGGTAGTCATGGCGGTGGTTCCCTCCTGGATAAATTTACTCAGTGTCACAGGCGGCAATTCTGGCGCTGCAACTCCCAACATTTCAGTCAGCTTTGCGCTCAGATCCGCGATCGCCTGCCGGGTCAAGCCGTCGCGCGATCGGCCCTGCAACTCGTCATCCGTGGTGTTGCGAATGTTTCTCAGGACATCGTTGAAAACCATCAACGCCTGCCCCGTTCTTTCATCCATCGGGTCGTCGTAACGACCCTTGCTCTCGGCCATTGCGCCGTCAAGCGTCAGAGCAAAACGGGCGACAGATTCCTCGGGAAAGTATTTAGAGAAAAACATCGCGCCACGCACCGCTCCCCAGGGCACTGCTGACACCTCAAACACAGACCATTTGTTGCCGTTGGTGCGACCGCCGCTGGGGTCAAATGCGATCGATAGGGGCTTGATAAGTTTCTGGCTGTAGCGCTGCACCGCGTCAGTGCGAGTGATCAAGCCGTTGCCGAAAATGCCGTAGCGACCCACAAGGTCAGTAAGCCGTGGGTCAGGCAAATTCTCGGTGGTGATCTGGTCAACCGACAACCCTTCGTCTACGGCTAGCTTGCCGATCTTGTCGGCGTTTCTGTACCCACCGCCGCCTAGGTCGTGGTTGCTTTCGAAGATGGGGATGTCGTCGCCAGCGCTGTAATACTTGCGGGTCGCGCGCACGATGCGATCGAGGTCTGTCTTGGTGTATTTTCCTGGCTTGCCCGTAGCATCGACAAAATCGCCTTCGGTGAACAGCAGGGCAGGGACCAAAACCCCGTCGTCAACCTGTTCGGCTTCCGTCTTTAGATAAAGGAATGCGTCCTCATTGCGACGGGGTTCTGTGGCGAGTGCAGTAGGCATCTATAGAACACACAAGGGTTTCTACCCCCAAGCCTACCCGTGCCATTCCATGCACGGAACGCATTGGCCCAATTTGGGTACAGTAATTATTCATTGAGGTAAACTAGACACAAAACATATCTGCCCATGACCGCCCAGCCCCCAGAACTCGATCCAATTCAGCGACTGCGCCAGGCTCAACTTGATCGCGGCATCAGCGACGAAGCGCTAGCCAATCGACTCAACATATCAAGCAAAGCGTTGCGGCGAACAGTCTACGGCAGGCGATCGTATAGGGAAACTCGCGGCAAGCAGTTCCGCGAATCTCTTGAGATACTGGCAGCCATGCGCCGGGAACTGAAGCTGCAATGGGATGAAATATTCCCAGAGGATTAGGTCTGTAAAAAACTTCCTATATTATTGAGCCGTCGGGCAACTCTGACTGTGGCAAGGGCGGCGCAGACCCTTCAACCAATCGGGATTCGGTGTACCCACGATTTGCCATCAATATTGAGTGCAATGCTACGGGGGTATCAATATCAGGGTTAAAGAATCGACCATTTGGGCCATACTGCCCCGCCAAAAATTGCTTTATTTTGTCAATTTCGTTATTTGGGCCAGTCCAATCAAGTCTTGCGGGGGTATTCGGTGTAGGGCTATCAATGGTGACCACGACATCTTGAGCCAATTGATATTTAATCATCCGCAAAAATCCCCATCGTGATAAAAAAATGCTCTTTATCCTCTAAATAAAGCCGCCACATATCTTGCGGAGAGGTAAAGTGCTGTAAGCCCATAGAATAAACCTCTGTACTCTTATCAGAGTACGACTTAGCAGTGTACGCGCTGCTCCAGTGGTTAGGGAAGGCTACCTCTCCCTTTTCGTACCCCGGCAATTGTTGTGGGGCTTCTGCTGTTGAGCGGGATCTGATGATGGCGTTAGCTCTGTCCCTAAGAGTTTTTGACTCAAACTCAACGTGATGCCCCATCTCATGAAACATAACAGGACGATCAACCCCATTGGAGCTGGCCCCAACGTTCAAATATCCGTTCTGGCTGGCTGAAGCGCGATCGCCTGTATAAGCAACCTTCTTAAGGCTACGGCCACCCCTGCCATTAGTTAGTTGAACAAACTCGTTGAATGTATCCGCAAAATCTTGCTGTAGTGGTTTCAGTCTAGACGGCAGATCAAAGCTTGGATTTACGACTTGCCCCGTCCCTCGTCGTAGCAGTTGATCTCTCAGATCTGCCATTGCGGCTATTCCATCTTTGTCGCCAAACCTTAGCTTGTTCTCAGTGATCAATTCATTCATTCGGCTACGTCTAGCGATACGGCCTTCCACATCGCCACCGCCAAATCCATCTCGATCAATGGACAATGCTATCTCTAGTTCAAGTCTTTTGATTTCAGCTTGAGCTTCGGCTGCATCCTTTCTCACGGCGCGATCACGCTTTTCTAGCGTAGATCTTATCTTGGCAGGAATAGACCCAACCCCAGCAAGGATGCCTTCAGAAGCTGTGCCATCGTTGCTAATCTTTTCAATTCGCTTCTCTAACTCGGTGCGCTCTGCATAAAGCTTCTCACCCTCCTTTGCTATAGGGGAATTAAGGCGTTCTTCCCGCGATAACCCCGGATTATTGGCCCTGAATTCATCGTATCTAACCCTGTGATCTTCAATCACAGAATCTAACCTATCAAGCTCTTGATCAATGATGGGCAACTCTGTGTCCATCATTGCCTTACGCCGCTTAGCTCTTGTGATGATGCCACTCGCAGCTTGCGGTCCCGGCCTATCAGTCCACGAATCAAACTGAACATCTTTTTTGCTCCCTTGACTTTGCTGGGCTGCCTTGCCCTGAATCAACGCTTGCACCTCTTCAGGGCTAAGTTCCAACGCCCCTTCGCTAACCTTCCTCATCCCCATGCGTTCGTAAAACCCAATCGCATCAGGTACAGGCGCGACAACGAGGCCCTTCCCCTCCCTGGCTGCGTATTCCGCCACCTGCCGAAACAGCGCACGCCCTGAGCCTGGCTGCGTGCCGTCTGTGCCAAGGTTCTCGATTTCTACCTCACGCCGCCCCGCCTTAAAGCTCAAGAACCCGGTGTATTCGCCCGCGTCGTTGCGGGTAGCGGCTAGACCCACCTTGGGGTTCTGGGCATCGCTAAGGGCATTAAGTGCGCCCATCTTGCCCTTCACAGTGCGATCGTCGTCGCCATCCCCCGGCTTTAGCCGCCCTGTCGCGAGTTTGTCGTAGAGTTTCCCAACCTGCTGCTGTCGTTTCTCAGCTTGCTGGGCAGCCCCTGGGGCCCTGCGATCAATGGGGCTCATGATATTGGCCTTGATCGCCTTGGGCTCTGTCTGTGCCGTTACCCTCCCGCTGGCCTCAGATTTAATTGCCTCGCCAGTCGTGCGCCATCCCTTCGGCAAAGGCGCGATCGCACGGTTCGCCGGGTCATTTGCCGGGTCTGCGACCATCGCCTTGAACCGCGACAACTGCGACATCACCGCCCCAATGGTGGTTCGGCAGCGGTAGTGCCACGGAGGCGGGCCCCCAATCGTCGCCAGTTCACCCTTGGGCACGACCAACCCGTCTCTGGACTGGCACACGTCAGAGGTGCGCCGGTCACGAATTGCGATCACGCGCACGTAGTCAACGAGCTCCGAGTCGTTGAAACTCGCCATGCGCCCCGTGTTGTAGGCATAGGTTGTCTCGGTGCGTGCGATCGTCGTGGCCCTGCCCTTTGCCACGCCCAAGGTGCTCTGAATCCGCCGCAGCAACTCTGGCCGCGCGATCGGTTCGCCCGTCCCAGGCTGAGGCACGATCGCAGCAGTCAGATCACCCTTCAACCTCGTAAACACATCGTCGCTGAAATCACCCGCCAGCAAGTTCGCCCTGCCCACCACGGCGTCTACTGCATCGCTGTTGACTAACTGCTGTGGCTCCAGTGTCAGCACCCGCCGCGCGTCATCAGCCAGGGCAAAGCGGTGCACGAACGATCGCACCTCCTCCACCGCCGCACGCATCTCCTCAAGCCCCTGCCTCGCGCCCGCGTCAAAGCCACCGCCCCATAGCCCCACGATCGCTCGCGCTAGCCGCCCCGCCAGTGGCCATCGCGCCATGTTGATCGCACCCACATCGCCGTCGAGTAGCGCCTGCTCAACCCGCTGCAATAGCCCCTGGGTCTCCTCCTCAATGGCCGCCATGATCGCGGCGGTGGCTGAGTCCTCTACTTGCTGCTGCGCGGCTTCAATCTCTGCGATCGGGATGAGTAGCTCGTCGGCAAAGCGTAGATGCGGGGTAAATACAGAGTCCATATCGATCGCGGTACGGTGCCCCAATCATACCGCCGTATCGTGGGTGCGAGGGGTGCATGGGGTGCGACCCTTGAAACGCAAAAAAAAGGGAGTGTGTGCGAGCGAAAAAAATGGAATGCGATCACTCGAAAAAAATCGCATTTCGACCCCTGCACCCCTCGCACCCCCTGCACCCTATGGCCAATAAAAAGCCGCCATGGGTAGGCGGCACTAAAGTTCAAAAGAGTCACAATTCAATCACAGCAAGGATATTGATTAGCTGCCAACCCCATACTTGCTTTCTAGATCTATAAACTCAAAATCTATTTGCACTGTAGGGAATGATAGAGCCGTCTGCGGGTTGCCCCTGGTCACTGTCAAATATCCCAGGGTCGATCGCAGCACCGACATGTCAACAATGATGCAGGGCTCTTCAGCGTCCTGATACAAGTCAAGAATATCAACCATAGATTTCTCTACCCAGTAAAGGTAGTGCTGTTGCTCAGACTGCTGGTTGGTAGCCATCGGCATGTGCCAGCGCAGCTCACCCCGCCACCTATCCTCGCTCACGTTCACCCGCCCGGTGCGGTAGCAGCTGATCAGTGGATAGACCTTAGTGCTCAGCAAATCGGGGCGATAGGGTACCGCTACCCGGCAGGCATCCTCCCTGGGCTGATCGGCCTCGTCGAAGATGGCCCACAGGCGATCGTTCAGTGATGCCTTCAAGTGCTCGGCCAGTGCCTCCATCGGGCGATCACGCAGGGCATTGGGCAGCATGGCATTCCGTGGGAGTAACGATGCCCCAATCATACCGCCGTATCATTCAAGAGATAATTTGCGACCATTCCGAGATTAATGCTACTATTAGCATGATAGTAATGCCGAGGAAGGCCATGGAATGGCGGTAAAAAACAGGATCAAGGAGTTCGTTGATGCTCGAGGTATTACGCCGTACAAGTTTAGACAGGATGTTGGGATCGCCCAGCGCACCGCCTACGACCTGTACAACAAGCCTGAACAGTTGCCGCGATCATCGGTGCTTGACAAGATTTGCAATGCCTACGAAGTGCAGCCAGGAGAGCTGCTGGAGTGGGTAGGGCAAAGTGTTGATGTCAGTAGTTAGTGGAGGCGATCGCTGCCCTCGAAAGCAAAGCGATCGCCTTAGACCTATCCCCGTAGTAAACACAAAGGAAAGCCTGATGGAATTTTCGCATGATTTGGCGTTGGCACTGGTTCAATCTGAAGACCAGTTTCCTGTGGATATTGACGATGCTTGGCAGTGGCTCGGTTACTGTACTAAGCAAAAGGCCACAGAGAAGCTAAAAAACAATTTTGAGAGTGGTTTTGATTTCCTACCCAAAGGGGTAAAAAGCTCTACTGGTGGGCGTCCTAGCGAACACATCATTCTGACTGTTGACTGTTTCAAGTCACTGGGCATGATGGCAGGCACAGACAAGGGCAGGGAGATTCGCAAATACTTCCTAGAGTGTGAGCGACAGATGCAACAATCACTTCCCGCCCATCGTGATGACCTAGCGCCTTTCTGCCTAGAGCTAGAACTATCGCGATCTAGAGAACGATCCTTAGACCTTGCCTACAAACTCGCGTTGATTGACCCGGCGCTGGTGTCAGCGGCGCTTGGACATAGCAGTCCACCGATCGCCGCGGCCCCGCAGCCCGAGACAGTGCCGACGCCTAAGCCCGATGTCAGCAGCACTTGGGCATTCATTGACGAGTGCTTGAAGCCTGCCGACATCAAGGGGGCACGGCAACCTGTGCCGATCGATTGGCTGTATTCCTGCTACAAAGCATACTGCGTGGCGATCGGACGACTGCCCATTGGCGAAAACAACTGGAAAAGCGAAGTCAAATCAATATTGCCCTTTAACGTGGTGCGGCGTCGGCATGTTGGCGGCGAGATGGTTCCAATTGAATGGGTATGGATTGATGTACGGTTTGGCCTGTTCTGCTTTGACAATGGAGCACCCAAAATCATCCCTACTCGACTAGATGATGGCGGAGTCGCTGAGTTCCAGCAGTGGGCTAGGCAGTACGGACCACTCTACCCTTACGATCGCCGCACATTAGACAGCGATTTAGCGGCAATGGAATCTAGCTCAATGAATGCTCAGGGCTAATCCTTCTAAAGCAAAGCCCCTGGTAGAACAACTCTGCCAGGGGCTTTGCTTTGAGTCCGCGGTCGCTAACGGTAGGCTCGGCCAACAGCATTCATTGCCCGCACATGCAGAGGGAATAGCTTATCTTCGACGCTCTGCCCTGATGCGGCTACTGCGTCCCTGCCATCTCTAACCCGCAAAAGCGACTCGTAGCGCTCCCGGCGTTCTTCCTCAGTTTCATTGTCTAGCTGAGGGAACTCGCTGTAGATCATCTCGATCCTGACGTTGGTGTCAAACAGTTCGTTATAGATGGCATTGGCCTGTCCAACGTTGCGACGGCTAGCACCCAGCACCGTGATGTAGTCCATGTCCAAGCACTCGCCATTGGGCAGCACCATCACAGACATGCCGCAGTCAGTGACCTGGGCATGAGCTGGCAACACGGCGGCGGTTGTGGCGGCTAAGGCTAGAGGCAAGATCAATCGCTTCAACATAGTTAGACCTTTAATAATTCCAATAGTTACATCGCAGCCTTCTAGGTTCCGAATGCTTTGCTCAGCATTCATCGAACCATCATCATTCGGGCACTGCTGCCCACATCAGGAATATGCCCGCCACCGGCTACGCGATCGCACGGTCTTGTCACTGTCCCTTAATAGGGTGCAAAGGGTGCAGGGGGTGCAGGCCAAAAAAGCTCAAAAAAAAGGGGTGTGTGCTCTCCAAAAAAATGGAATGCGATCACACGAAAAAAATCGCATTTCGACCCCTGCACCCCTCGCACTCCCTGCACCCTTCCTACGACTTCCGCTGCAACCTATCAAAGGCCAGCGCGATCGCCTCCACTACGTCATCAGCTAGAGCATCGTGCACGAACAGGATCGGTCTAGCCAGATCAGGTTTCGACACACCCCAGAACACCCCACCGTGCAGCCCGCGCGCCTTGGGTAGGGAGGTTCCCACCACTACCTCATCAGCGCCTGACTGGAACACCGCCCCATTACCTGTGAATGATTGCTCTAGCTCACCGGTATCGCGCAGCAGTTGTCCGCCCGATCGCTCTGGTCTCCGAGCCAAATAGCTAGGGCTCAGCGGCGGCCAGTACACCCCGCCGTAGACCACGCCGCCTGACTCCACCGAGGGTGCCGAGGCAAAGCGCTCATCAACATCAGCGAGCACCACCTGCCGAATCTCACGGGCGATCGCGGGCTGCCCAATGTCGATCGCGGTTTGGTTGAGCTGGCGCACAATGCTGGCAAGTTCTTTTTCGTCGATTTGGACGCCGAGGCTGCGATCGTTTGCCATGGGTTACTCTTCTATGAATTCACATTTGGCGATTTGGATACTATGTCCGTCTGGAACGACAGGCAGTTGCACCGGGATAACGGCAATACGCTCGATCGAGGGGATTGTCGTATTGATGCCGAAAATGGTGACGGCGTTATTGGCAAACAGGTAAATGCGATCGCCCTGCCAATTGGTGCTGCCCGATGTGCCAAGTGCATCAATCCCGGGAACGTTAGCACCTCGGATCAAGTCGCGATGGCTGCCGTCGTAGTATTTACCTTCTAGGCCATCTAGAGAATAGATAGCGGCTGATAGATCGTTTTTGCAAATCAGCGATCGACCGTTTACGGTTACAGTGCTTTCACCAGGTTGCAGCCGCACCGTTGGGAGGATGTAGCTTCTTACTGGATTGCCTGAAATCGCTGAGCCTTCGGGGTTATCTGCCGTGCTCACGCTGACAATGCCAGAGGCATCAAAGCTTTGGATTTGGAAATCGTTCAGGTCTAAACCCCCAAACGAAAACGCAGCTTGGCCCCATGCCCCTTCGTGCAGCCAAAAGCCCCCCGGAGTGACGTTGTTGTTGGAAAAATTGGCGGCAAAGTCACTGTTTAATATTTCGGACGTGGCCACACTCTCGGGGTATATCCCTTCAAAAAATCGCGCCTCAAATGGCTCGATAGCCGATGTGACTGCGCCCACAGAAAATGCAGGGTCTTGATACGCCACCGTTAGCACGATTGCACTACCTGCCACGCTGCCGCCCAAATCTTGCATCATTTCAGCCGCGATCGGTGCCCGGTCCCCAATATCCAGGCCCTTAGCCAGGAATAGCCTGTTATCGCTATTTCGGCGAATAATGAAGCTAAAGATGATCATCTTAACGGGCACACTGCCGCCCCGTCGTTGCCTAGACTCGACCTCGCGCACGCCCAGTAACCGAGTTGCTGCCACAGGCATGCAAGCCCAACCCGTCGTCGTAAGCACTGCGACCACTGGTCCAGGCGCGATCGCACTGAGGCACCGCGCCTGGAATGGTCGCCCGTTGAACCGTAGCGAGATGGTGGTGCCCGCATTCCCACCGCTAGGAGCAGATGACTGCCGCACTGTGGAGGCTTGCTGTACTAGATCCGTTAGTTCTTTGGCAGTGCGATCAAGCGTCATAGAATCAATAAGTTCCAGACTATGGGATGAAGTAAATAGATCTGGTAGCTATATTTGCCTAGGATATCGGCGGGCGATCGCCACTTCACCAAGGCTGCCACCAGGCCACACCCCGCCACAATGAGTAGAGGCCGCAGCCAGGAGATAGCCCAAGGCGTCGGCACTAGCAGACACAGCGCCAGCCACGACAAAGGCCATACCCAGCTAGCGCTCAGACGAGGCACCAGCAGGGCACCAGCGAAGAATGCCGAGGCCTGCACCGTGGGATTGATCCACGCCGCCCACTGCACCGCCAGTGTGTAGTCAGGGCTCAGCATGGCCCAACCAATAGCCACAGACGCCGCCACGATCGCCCAGCCCGTCCACTGGCTAAAGCCACCTAGCCCCCACAGCCAAAACCAGGCATAAAACAGTGCCTCACAGCCGATCGCCCATGCCCCGGTAGCGATATAGCCACGCAGGTCAACGATGGGCCACAGTAGGATAAGGTTGAGAACCAGCGATCGCAGGCTAGGCCATCCTGCTAGCAGCACCGTGGCGATCGTGGCTACCCAAAACCAAGGCAAGATGCGCTGTGCCCGCCTTCTCCAAAATCGCCGCCAATTCACTGGGACTTGGTAGCCCTGGGCTAGACCATAGCCGCTCATCGTAAAGAACAGCACCACCCCAAATTGCGCCAGATTTACGGCCCAGTCGGCGGGCTGCCCAATGCCCCAAGCCCAATAATGGTAGGCGGCAATGAACACCGCGATCGCGCCTTTAAGTGATGCCAAGATTAGATCCCAAGCTCTGCTATCCAATAATCTTCGATCGCTTCCACCTCAGTATCGGTCAATCGTCGGTTGAATAGCGCCTTGAATGGCATTTCGCCGGTCAGATAAAACAAGTTACTGCCGGTTCGAGCCAGGTTGAGAGGAAATGTACTATCGCCGTTCGATGCAACTCCAAAATTGTTGCTATCAAAGGCTATAACTTGCGTGCCGTCTACATTGGCTCTAAGAGATGACGATCCATCAAACCGAACCACAATGACATGTGGCCCTGTGCCAAAAAGCCTCCCGTCTAACGATTGCCTGTCCTGCAATGGTTCGCCCGAGACACCCCGGCCAATAAAGATTCGGAGACGATCGACCGCAGGCACCACGGCTCGGTTGTCATAGAAAATAGTGAGCCCAATGTTGGCTGATGAAATGCCCACTGTGTCTAGCAATGTCATCAGCACATTACCGGGATTGCTGAGGTTTTTCTTAAACGCCAGTACCGCAGTAAAGCCATTGGTGTTATGCAGGAAGTTCCAATCGTTGTTGTCGCCTACCTGAAAGAAGTCGCCGCCATCATAACTCAGGCTGGGCTTGGCATTGACCAAGCTTGCCGTCGGTCTAGCCGCACTGGTCAGTTGCTCAACATTGATCGCGCTACTGCCTCGCGTAATGATGTAGCCCACTGGGTTGCCCGTGCCTGACGCCGCGCCGCCATTGCTTTGGAATATTTCATAGTTAGCGTTGGCGTACCAGTACAGATCGGGCGTGGCCAAAATCGGATCGCCAAGTGCAGGGATAGCTGCTGCTGCTCCATAAGCCATAGGGATCATGCTGCTAAATCTCCAAATAACCACCAGGTGTTGGTGTCAATCTTGACGAGTGTTGCCGCTGAGTACTGGCCCGACAGCTTGAGGTAGCTCGACTTGCTTTGAATGATTACCCCACTTGCCGCTATCACTGAAATTTGCCCCGCACCACCCTGCCTGATGACAATTTGAGTGCCCACAGGGAAAGCGACGGTGGCGTTAGTGGGCACCGTCAGCGTGATCACCCCCGCGCTGGAAAGCGTCACCAGCTTATATTCATCGGTCAGCGCCAGAACGTAGTTGTTCGTTTGAAAATTGATCTGAATGTTGGTGTAGGGGATGCGCCGCTCATTCCCTAAGTCATCAAGAAAATGTAAGAAATTATCAGTCTTGGCGTAAAAGGTGACATTGCCGCTGGCAGGCGTGCTTGGTGTGCTGCCTTGCTCTGCCAAAATAATTGTGGACGCTGATGATACTGACCCCGTTGCCCCGTCTGCCCCATCCTCGCCAGCCTCCGCTAGCAGCTGCCAAAAGCTGGTGTTTGTGGGCAGGTTGCCAGTTGTAGGCGCGATCGCAATGTAGCTGCTGCCCAAATAGCTCACCGAGTCTGCCACAGCGTAGGCAGTTGAGCCGTTGTATGCGCCCCTAGGGTTGATGCCCGCCCCTGGATCGCCCTGTGGCCCCGTCGCCCCCGGCGGCCCCGCTGGTCCGATCGCGCCTGTAGCTCCGGTAGGTCCCGCTGGCCCTGTTGCCCCCGGCGTCCCCGCAAAGACAAAGCCCACGACCACATCGCTCGACAGCATGCCGCTACTGCTGATGGCAGAAACCGCGATCGCATAGTAGCCCGCTTCCTCCGACACAAAATCCACGTCGTAGAAAACGTGGCCGCCATTGTCGAAGCGATTGGCGATCAACACCTTAGCCGCAGGTTGCAGCTGCTCCAGAAATGAGGTTGCGTCTATGCCGTTCTGGGCTGTGGTGCTGACATAAATCTCAAAGGCATCACCCGGCACCGGATCATTGAATGACACCTCAGCCGCCCCAGGTGGTGCCGTCGTTGCCGAACTCAGACGGTAGAGCAGTTGAGTGCCGCCCGCGCCTGCCCCTGCTGCAAGCTCCGCCAAAGTCACATCGACCTCGCGCAGCCAATCCCCCACAGGCGACTCGGGTTCATGCTGGATCGCAGTCACCTGTCCGCCGTCGTAGACATAGGCGAAGCGCACCCGGTAGCTGCCCGCCGTCAGGTCGCTAGTGCCAGCAGGCGATGCAAGCGACGCATCGCCTGGGGCAAACAGCGAGTAATTGGCAGATGGCGCAACCGGGATTGACGCGGGCATAGCATCGGCACTGGCCAACGACGCGATCGTCACCTCCTGCGTGGCCGTATCCGTCACAGGGAACAGGTACTCCCACAACTCGCCATCAGACTGTCGTTCCAAGTACACAGCCATTTGCGGCGGCGTGAAGGTGCCATCGCTACTGCCCGCCAGCACCGACGTGGCCCCACTCGGCTCGGGATAGTCCGATCGCACCACCCTGCCGTGGTTCACCGTCACCGTGAGGGTATCGCCCGCCCCCACCACCGCATAGCTGCTCGCAGCCCCCGCAGCCGATCGCCCCGCTGCCGTCGACACCTTGGCCCTGATCGCCTCCTGCTGCCCCGGAGCGCCGTCGTCTACATAAGCGATGCTATTGCCATTGACGTGCACGAACTGCCCCGCCGTGTTCTCCGCGAGGCCCACCACCTGCTGCTCACCCACCACAGGAAATGCTAGGGTGCCTACCGCAGCTGCACCGCTCAAGACTTTGACGCCGCTGCCGTCGGGCACCACCCGCAGGCGATCACCCTCAGGCGCGATCGCATTGCCAAAGAACCCCGGCAGTGGGTTGACGCTACCTGCCTGGGTGTAGGCCCGCAGCTTCACCGAAATCTTTGCCCCCTGCACCAAGTCTGCGGCCTCTGCCAGCGAAAAGTCAGGGGCCACAGCAAACTCTGCTGCCTCACCCGACGGAAGATCTTTCTCCAGTACATGTGACCCTGCCTTGCCATATGTGTAGGTCTGCTCAGCCCCGACCGTCATGCCGGAGGTGTCGATCGTGCCATCACTCGGATCGACATAGCCCGTGAAGCGATACTTCAACAGCCCATCGAACTGGGCCGATCGCTCCACACCCCCGTCGTAAACCAACAACCCCACCCGCGTGCCTTCTGCCGTTGCTGGCCCTCCACCGGTGCGGCTGCCGAAGAACCAATACCTAACCGCTGTCCCTGTGCTGCCGTCTACGGCATAGGGCGGCGGTGCGATCACTTTGTCGAGGTCTAGGGCACTGAGAGCGCGATCGCATCCTCCTGCCGCCAAGGTATCGGTGATGTAGGTGCTGAACCCCTGGATCGCGTGCCACCGTCCGATCGCTGCTGGGAATACGGTATCGCTGTCTGCTGTGGCGATTGACTCGGCCCGATACTCAAGAATACGCCCGGTGCTATCGCCAATGTTCAGCACCTCGCGCACCATGCCGTTGATCAGCGCATCGCTCACAGGCAATGCCGCCAACGTCGCCACCTGCTGCCCAGTGCCCACAACAATGTGCTCGGGCTCGTCTAGATAAATGGTGGCGGGTAAGCTACGGGGCGTGATTTGATCGCTGTCGTAGGCCTGCACGATCGCGATCTGTCTAATGCTGTTAGCCGTGCCGGGCGTTGCTGCGATCGAGATGGTCCACTCGTGAATGTCCTCCCCCGCTGCCCGTGCCGTGGCTGGAATGGTGATGCTGATCCGTTGTCCTGCGGTGTAACTGACGCTCTGTAGGGCGGTGGGGAGGTTCCAGCCTGCGCGGTTGCGGCCCTGGTACGTAAGCTCAATAGTGCCGCTGCCGCTGAGATTGCCGCCGCTGACTGCTGCGATCGTCGGGGCGGGCAACGTCTGGCGAAGGGCGGCGTATTGTACGTGGCTCATGGGGCGATCGCGCTGGGTGGAATGCCCCTATTGTACGCGCGGAACGCTGAGCATCATTCGTATTCAGCGCCAAAGTGAATCATGAAGCACAGCCAGCGAAAGAAAACCCAGCAATCGTAGGACAATGCTGCTTCGCCTGCGCGGTAATGGGGCATCCATTGCCAATTGAAAACATTGATGGCCAGCTTAAACCTGATGCCCGCTATTTTTCGACCGTTGTATTTACCTTTAGGCCATTTCATTGTCAGAATATTTCATCCATAACAGCCTCGATCGCACCCAAGGCCACCACATCCGGCACGGGTTGCGCCAGGATGCGACGGCGATCGCGGGCTAGGTCGGTCGCCATGATCGCGGCGGGATCGGGGCGCATCTTGCGGGTGAGAGCGTTGCGGCGGGTCATGGTTAAAACGGTGGTACAGCTATTTTGACGCGATTGTCTCCTGCCTCAACAGCTTCTAACAATTCCCAATCTTCTTCCCAATGGAATGAGCGGCTAACCGTTACAGCCACCGACTGTACATAACAGTCCTCTCCATAGCTCCAATACTTTTCGCCGTCGGTGTAGAAGCTGCAAGGTATTTCGACAATGACATCGTCGGCAATCATTGCCTCCTGCACCTCATCGTCGGCCCATTGCTGAGCCATGCGCCAGGCCAGTAGCCCCAGAATGAGGCAATGCCCCACAATTTCGCCGATGAGTCGGTAGCGCTGTTGTGCATTTGCACTAAAGAATGCCTCGTAGTACCACTCAGCCCCCAGCACACCCCAGCGGGCGGCAGTTAAAGCGTAGGCGATGGCGGTGTCGCCAATAGATTGGGCAATGCCATGAGCAAAACAGTTGGTGTTGAACATGATCGTAATTCCCGAATAGTGGTTTGTAGTGCCCGTGAAGTGGTGGGCGGTGTGGGCAGTTTTGCGCCGTGCCCAGGGCGTGGAATTAGAGGCCTAGGGCGGCTCTGAAGCGGGCGAGGTCGTCATCTTCGAGGGTGTAGTCCTTGCCGCTGGCGGTGGTCACTTCCCAGGAGTCGTCGTTGGTGCGATCGATGTCGGAGATCTGCATCAGGTTGATCGTGTACTGGGCCGTTTCGTCTCCTTGGAAAATGTCGAATAGTTGCATGGTGGAATTCCTCGGTGGGTGGGGCAGCGGTGTAGTGGGTGCTGCATGTAATCAATTTATATCCGATTGAGTGTTACGTCAATACCGATCTCGAAATATCTGGCACACCACGCTGGCACAGTTGTTTTGTTCAAGGAATGTAATGTTTATTTCGTTCGGGATACCGTGTTAGCCCCGGCGTGAACCGGGGCATCGGTGCTAGCTGTGCGCGGCGACCAACTCGTTTGCAGCCTCGAAAAGCCCCAGAGTGGCAGCGGCGGCCTCGTCGAGTCGGTTGGCCGCTGTCCCCAGTGCGTCGCCGTAGTCGTTAAACATCCGGTTGAGCAGTGCGGTAGCGGTTGCCTCGTCGCCAGCGTTAACAGCGTTCAGGTAAGCGGTAGAAATCGCATCCATGGTCGTCATCTCCGTGGTGAGTACAACTGCGGGCTATTTTGCCCCTCCCTAGGGGTGGTGTGCCCTGTGGCCCCCGTCGTGGGCTCTTCCCCCACTGCCCTTGCGGTTTTCTCCCCGCCGGGCATGTATTTAATTTATATCCGATTGAGTGTTACGTCAATATCGCGGGCGGAATATCTGGCACATAATGCTGGCACACTATTCCGCGCTTTTGTTCTTTTTGCGATCGCGGGCCTCATTCCCAGTCTTGCCAGTACGTGCACGACTTGCCCTAGTCCGCTCTTTCTCTGCTGTGCCGCCCCTGGTGCCGTGACGATAGCCGCCCTTCGGTTTTGGGTTTTTGACCAGTTGTTTGCCGCACTCACGGCACCGCCAGCGCTTGCCAGCGGAATTCATAGGTGAATGCCCACAGGCGGGGCATTGAGGCGCATCGGGGTTTGTCATGGGGTCACCATAGGGTAGAAACAGAAAACCCCGGCACTATTGCAGCCGGGGTTCCGTGCCTGAGTTCGCGTCACTGGCCGGAGGTGGCGGAATTTGTATACCGGGGATCCCGCCCGGTTGTTATCAATGTAGCGCCTACTGACTGTTACGTCAATACCGATCGCGGAATATCTGGCACACCCCACCGGCACATCACCTCAGCACGATCGCGACACACTGCCCTATCGCGCCTGAACCCCTCTGCCGCCCGTGCTTCGCTGTTCCAGATTCACCACCTGAGTCGTGCGCCCCTGGGTGATCTCCAGTGTCGTGGCGGTCGCCTTGAATTTGGGCTGCTGCGCCTTGAGCAATGCGGCGAGCTGTGCGGCGGTTTCTGCGATCGTGCTCATGATTTGCTCTATCAGGTAAATTACTGCCGTCTAAAGTGAACGTTCAGTCCCAGCAAAGTTAAGCGAAATTCTCGCCAATCCCTTTTCCAATAACAAAGGCGGGGATGAATCGAAAACGAAATTTTCCATCCAGAACCGTAGAGAAACTTAGACGACACCCATCGGAACAGCAATAGGCGGCTGTCGCCTGGATTGTTGTATTTTCTGCCCTGTGTATTGATCTGGAGCTGATTCATGAAAGTACCTTTCTTAAAGTTCACTAATAATTCCCCCTAGTCCTACTCTTCACTGCCAACGGCAACAGACCCCCCAGCGTCGTCAACCGATCAAACCGATTCCCCACCACCAGATCGCCGCCCCCATCTGCACCGCCCCCGCCACCCGACGCAGGCAGATCGATCGCACTAAACGACAGCAGCGTCCCGGCATCGACCCATCGCGCTAGACTCAGCACCACCACGCCCCGCATCCCATCGCGATCGAACTCGGGCTGCCACTCGCAGGACTGCACCCACCGCCGCCGCACCTCCCCGGCATCCTCGTAGATAAACATGTCGCCAGGCCTGATCGCATCGTTCCAGGCGATCGTCACCTGCTCTGACGTGCCCTGCTCCAAGTTCTCCAGCGTCGCGTCTGTCCGTGCCGCCGTTAGCCCCTGCTCCAGCGTCGCCGCCCGTGGGTAGTTGAGTTGCTGCCCTAGAGTCTGCGTCGGTGCCCCTGAGTTCAGTAGGTAGAGCCGTTGCCCTGCTGCCTCATCATCGCCCGCTGTGCTACCCTCGTTGCCCTCTGGCGGTGCCTCTTGCGTGTACTCATGTGGCAAGCGATCTGCCTCGCCAGGTCGCCCCTCGTAGTCCTGAAACTGCGTATTCTCCAGAGAATTGTCGTACTGCCCATCTTGGGCCGTAAAGCCAGACGAATAATCGGTGTAGCGATCAGGGGTGCGATCGCCCGGTTGCTCGGCCCCACCAATCCTGATGCGACGCTTTCGCCCTGGCTCCAACTGCCTGGCCATGCGGCTGAATTCTTCGCGCCCACTGATCAGCGGTGGCAGCGGTGCATCATCGGCACTGTCTGGGTTAGGCGTCGAGATGAACGCGATCATCTCCCGGCTATGCGAGGCCACGAACATAGGCTCGGCATAGTTTGGATTGCGCAGGTAAGTGCTGGCCTGGGTGCCATCGGGCAGGGTGTACTGCACGACCTCGCCCTGCTGATCGCGCACGTCGATGTTGTCGTAGTAGTCACGGTGCTGGCGCAGCAGTTCTCGCTCTCGTTCAGCGATCGGCACCTGCTGAAATTGGTACAGCTTCAACTCAGGATCGCCCGAGCCCAGGCCCAGTGTTTCGGGATTCGTCGCTGTCTCTTGCTTGAAGCGCCCCAGCCGCCAGCCTGTGGTGTTCCAGCCGTAGGCGTAGCCCGTGTTTGCCCGATCGATCGCACGTTCCTTGCGGGTATATTCCACAACCTTCCACCACGCCGACGGCACACCCCGCAACTCGCCGTCATCGTTCGTGGCCTGCGCAGCCGTGAACGCATAGCCGTAGCGCCATTGCTCGACCAGCACGATGAAGCCATCTTCCTTGCGCGTGCGGGTGAGCGTCTTGGTAGGGCCGCTCTGATCGAAGTTCAACGACACATCCCTCACCGCGATCGCGCCCGCAGGCGGCAACGTCGGGTCAGGATCACCCTCGCCCAGCACGGTCACCTCGCGGCGATTCTTGACCCAGCGCGATCGCCCGTCGCCATCGGCTAGTGTGCCCTCGCTTTCGTCTGCCTCAGCCACCTCGCTGAACTCGCCAGTGAGCTGCACATTTTCCCACTCAATTATTACTCCGCTGCCCGATTCCTCGCGCAGGGTGTAAGGCGCGATCGCACCGGGCAACGACGGCAGTCCCGGCACTGGCTCAGGCATCAGCAACGACTCGCTAGGCATGAACTGCGAAGGCGTCGACACGGCCCCCACGTCCTGAACCAGGGTGTCGCCAATCAGCGCCGCGCCTCGATAGTCCCAGACACGGCCACCTGCGATCGGCTTCATTCTGATCGCATCGGCACTGCTGTAGTCAATAACTGAGGCATTAATGCGGGTGAAATCGCCTACCTCCTGGGCAAAAGTTGTAGACTCACCCGGCCCTGCATTCTCCGGCACTGGCACCACACCCGCAGGCCCCTGGTACACCGCACCGATCACATCTGCGATTTCTACGAGGCTAACCGAGGCGGCGACCACTTCATCGCCCACGGCTGCGTCTGCCTGGCCCGCGCTGAACTGCCCCAGCTTGCGCCAGGGGTAAGGTTCTTCGACGTAATTCTGCCACTTGCCTTCAAGGCCAATGCTAACAACGTGCAGACCCACAGGAAAGTCACGGCGCGATGCTGTAGCGATCCGCATCTGCCCGCATCTGAAGCCGATGCCGTAGAGTGAAAACTCAGTGCCCTTACTCAATAGTGACTTGACGGCGGGAAGTGTGACATCGTTGGCCTGAATCTCGAGCGATCCGCCGGGGTGTTCCTCCACCGACACACCCCACGACAGAGCCCGCAGCTGCACCTGCCTGGCAAAAGGCGGCACCACCTGCACCAGGTCAGTGGTCAGCACCGATGCCGCCGCGATCACGCTCACCGCCTGCCCCGGCACTAGCTCAAACCCCTCGCCCAGGGTCAACTCGATCGCGCCTGTGTAAGGGTTGAAAACAAACTCACCCGGCTCTGGTGCCTCGACATCTACCGCCGGACGCCACACCGCGCCCCCACTGCTGCCCACCGCAAAGACCGCCACGGCATCGGTCGTCACGGTGTAGGTGCTGCCCGCGATCGTGCCCGTCGTGGCGATCGTCGTGGGGTGTTGCTGCGCGATCGGTGGGGCGTAGTCTACGGTAGCGAGGGGCCCGCCGCCGTTGGTTCCGCCTGCGATCGTGCTGAGCAAGCCCCCTGGTGATGTGGTGGGGGTGGCAATGGTGGGGAGATAAGGGTTGGCGAGAGTCCAGGGCATTGGGGTTAATACGTTTGATAGTCGAGATCTTCAGGTTTAACTTCCTGGCTTGTTCCCGGGGCAATGATCTCTTGCTGCAAAGCGTCATCGTCAACGCTGTCTAGCAACTCGGCATACCGATCAAAGTCACCGTCAACGATCGCAGCCTGCAATGGGTTAATTTGCTTGAGCCATCGGGGTGCGACTTCATACCGCTGCATCGCCCTAACGGTGCTCTCTTCAAACTTCTTACGGTATCGTTTTTGGTCTTTGGCCGATAGCTGGTGAAACTGCACGGCTAACTCACCTGCCTAAACGTTATCGTCACCGGCCCCTGCTCCGACCACGGCCCGATCGCACGACCCACCACCGCGCCCATCTCCCCTAGCTCGATCGCACCATGCCGCACTGTTACGGGCTCGGTATTGCCCGCGATCGCCGTGGCCCAGTCCGCTAAGTCTGGCCTGCAATAATCGTACAGCGTCACCAGGGACGCAGCGCCACCACTCATGCCCGAGGTCGCGTGCAGCTCATACACCGCCTGCAATACCCGCACTGTGGCCGCGTTGACTATCGCTGTGATCTCTATGTCCACGTCCTTGCCAGGGGTGTAAGGCGTGAATGTGGCGCGATCGTAGTTGAACCGTAGCCCCTTGTTTTCCCGGTTGCGCTCTCGTCGCTTATAGCCGTCAGGGGTAGGAAACACCCGCAGCAGATCATAAACAACGCCCCCGATCGTCACAGTGCCATCAAAGGCATCGGCGGGAGCGTCGTAGGTAGTTTTCAATGTCTGGGGTGCCGCGATCAAGATGCGCTTGCGGGTGCGGCGGCTGATGTCACAGGGAGGCATGGCAAGGGTGCGATCGGGCTGAGTCTATTGTAGCTGTGGGTTATTCATTACCAACCCCAAGCCAAATAGCTTTACCTGCAATAGTCACCGTTCACGTTTCGCCCTATCAGATTCCATCTTCTCTCTTAACCGTTTCATAGAGCTCGCTATCCTATCATCTATAGCTGCCAACTGCTCATCCATCTTACGCAGCTCTGCTCGATGGCGACTGTAGGCAAAGGCTTGCGAGGCTAAGGAGCCTACTACTACCGAACCCAACACAATCGCTGCCTGTGCTGTATCTGAATCCATAACTAACTCACCTGCCTAAAAAAACTACATTTAAGCCCATTACCGCACTATCCCCACGCCTACTCCAGCCGATCGCTCATCCGTCCGATGCAACTCCCCCTCGTGCCCGCGCAATGCCTTCGCGCGATCGAGGTCTGTCCCACCATAGCCCGCATAAACTGCGTCACCAGTAGGGGGCCACAACTCCATGCACCACGCAACCTCCGGCAACGACTGATCGCACAGTTCCACAAACTGCGCCCAGGTCTCAGCATCGAATCCTAGCCGCGCGATCGCCCTGTCCCGTGCATCGCTCGTCGCGCGGTACATAGTGCACCAATGTAGGCACTGGGCTATCTGCACGGCGGCGGTGTCTTGGTCGATGACAGCGCGGCGGCGGGGCACCTGCACTTGGATCGAGCACACCTGCTCGACGTCGGCACCGAAGAAATAGGCTTCGTAAAGCAACGGGGTGCCCCAGGTGCGATCGTGCTGTCTGCGGCGTTTAGCTTGGCCCATTGTTTAATCCCCCTCGGCATATCCATCATTCCACCGCTCCCACTGATCAGAGAATTCTTCACGATCCCAAGGGTTTGGCCCTGGTTCTAATCCGCATCCCGTTCTGTAACCATGAGTCCAAGGATTAAGCTTGAAATACGCTTCTTTGTAGCTAGACGGGACTTGTTTACCGTCAATACATTCGTCCAACGTATCGCAATCTTCGTCTTGAAAACCTTCAATAACTTTTAGCCAAAACTGAACTTGAATAGAGTGATCTAACCTAATTTGAAGCGGTTTGTACGCTTCAATGATTTGGGACATTAACATAGATCCTGATGACCAACCCATCACTTACTCTCCTTTTGTAGAACACCGATCGCAGTCAATAGCGCAGTTCTCTCATTCTCCAATTGCTGCGTCTCAGCAGCATGGGCCAATGCCTCGCTGTTGCGCTTATTTAGCACCACATCCAAGTCACGCACTTTACCCACCAGCACCTCAATGGGCGACGGCAGTATCGCAGCGGGCTCGGGCGATCGCGCTTTCAGTTCAGCGTTCTCTGCCTGCAATACCGCCAGCCGTCGCTCAAGATCTGCGATCGTGCCGTCGTTGCTAGGCGTAGGCACGGGCGGTAGTTCACTTTTGACAATGGAGTCGGCCACCACATCGAGCCACTGATCCATGCCCTGCCAGTCCGCCGCCGTCATGCATCGGATCGCCACGTCTACAGCGTCATGCACGACCACCCATCGACCGATCGCCCCTGAGGAAATGTGGGCTAGATGGCACCATGTCGTGCGGCTAAACGGTTTACCTGCCTCTATCAGCGAAGCCCATGCCTCGATCGCACGTTGGTTAGGTTTCTTCTTGGGAACCTTAACCCGAGTCACCGCCACAGGCTGCGCGATCGCCTTGGCAGCTGCGGACATTGGCGCAACCTTGTCCACCGCAGCAACCTCAGCCTTAGCCACCGCAACGGGCAGCAGCGAGGGTGGCAGCTTAATGTCCACTATCTCGGCTTCCTTCTCCTTAGGCTGCGTCGTGGGTTTGGCCCGTGCGATCGCTGGGTCAATCACCGATGGGTCGCGCCAGGTCACCACAGGCGGGCCTTGGTGGTCTTGAAATAGAGGCTTGGCAGGGCGGTCGGGCAGGCGCACGCGGGGTGCATTGTAGATGGGGCGATCGTCTAGAACTACCTCGCCCTTGGACACCATGTCGTCGATTACCGCAGCGAAGATGTCTGACAGGCGATGCTGCTCCCCATGCGATCCTTTGCGGTAGATTCTGGTTTCACCGCATGACTGCGCCAACGATTTCTTGGTGGGAGCTTCTTTTGCTACATTGACCTTTTCTAGAATTTTTACCCTTAATTCTTCGCGCTTATTCATAGCGTTTTACCTGCTAAAAATGCTTGCCCTGGTGCAGATGCCTGGGCAGTACCCCCTACCTCGCTTTAAGTGCAAACAATGCCGCCGTCCCGCCCCGGTGCGCACATCTTTTCGGGGAATGAACCGCGATCGCTTGCTATTGCTGCACCTGCTCCTAGAAATACCTGCAATGCGATCAGCGCGATCGCAATATTCCGACCCGATCCTCTATCCATGACTGACTATCCTTGTGGTAACTGTTGCTCTAATTTCTGCACCCGCCAGCCACGCACAAATGCCTTCGCGAACTCATGCGATGAACCCACAACCGGCACCTGTCGCACGCGCTCCCCACACTGCACCGTTGCCATGCGAGGTAACTTGGCATTGCCTACCGCTGCCCACGCTCGCCCGGCTGCAAAACACGCCTGCTCATCAGCCTCGTAATAGGCAGGGAGTGTAGGTGTTCCGAAAGAGGCTGCGTAGGTGTCCATGGCGATCGTTCCGTGACTGTATCCGTATCGTATCACGCACGATACAGCAGCAGCAACGGTGGCAATGTATTGAATTAGTGAAGCGCGATCTAGCCGAGTAGTGATTGGGTGCGGCTGATCACGCGGCTGAGGCCTGCGAACACCTGGTCCTCGACGTTCTGCGCCAGGCCACCGTCGGCAGTGTCGGCCCCGGTGATGTTGATCGTCACGTCGTTGGTGATGTTAGTGCCACCTGCTGCCCCGCCCATTTGCCCTGTAGCCTGCTGTACTCTTGAGGCGATCTCTTGTTCAATACTTGCTCTATCCTGAGCCCGTTGCGCCGGGTCTACAGGGCGATCGCCGAACTGAATACCCGCCTCTTCGTACATTGCCTTGATGCCAGCAAAAACACCCTCAGCGTTACGCTGCGACGCTTCTAGGTTTTGCTTGGCCCCATCCAGAAAGCGTTGAGCACCAGCATCATCTAGCCCGGTAGGTACAACGGTTCTGCCACCGCCCAACGGCCCAGTCGGTGCCCCGCCCCCGCCGTTTAACATAGGCACGCCATTCATGCGATCGGCAAATTGGTTCAGGCCTGAAACAGCATCTTGGAATGCTGATGCCTCGCCACCGCCAAAGAATTGAATATCCTGCTGTGTCTGTCGTTGTAGTCGGTTGTTCTGCCCTTGCAGCTGCTCACGTTCACGCTCAATTTCTCGGCGCTCACGACCACTGCGGGCATTGGCCTCGCGATCGTCTAGAGCCTGAAACCGGCGATCGAGTTCTTGCGTGTCAAAGGTGGTTAACGCACTGCGCTGGGATGCTTGGATGCCCTGACGCTCAATGCCTCCTAGCTCCTGAATCAGCCCACTCTGCTGAATGGTGGCGGCAAATTGTTGGGCCAATGCCTCGCCCGACTGCCTAGACGCTTGTAGGTCGAGCTGGGCCGCCTGCACCTGTTCCGCGCTGGCCCCCTCCGCCTGTAGCGTGGCGATATTGGCCTGTGCTCTGGCCTGCGCCGCCTGGTTCTCTGCGATCGCGCCTCGAATGCGGGCCTGTTCGATCTGGTTCTCTATTTGCAGCTGCTTCTGTCTAAGGTCGAAAGTCAGCAGTTCCAGTGCCTGCGATCGTTCCAGGGATGCGCGACGGGCAGTGGCGGCTTGCTTCTCCAGGTTGTCGCGCTCCTTTGTCAGTCGGGTGCGATCCTTCTCTTTTTTGGCATTGGCGATGTCTTGGTTAAGGAGGGTGACGCCATTGTTGAACGAGTCACTGAGGGCACTGCCTAGGGTGTTGAGGAGGTTGGTACGGGCGCTGAGCAGTTGGGCCTGGCGATCGTATGCGCCGTTGATGGCCTCTAGTGCGGTGGCCACTTGCTCTAGGCTCAGCACCTCGGCTTGGGCAGAGTTTTCGGCGGCTTGAGCTTGAGCCTCGATCGCCTCTTTACGCTTTTCTAGCTCAGCCTCGATTGTTTTGGTGGCCTCTTCCTCTGCCTCAATCTCTGACTCAATCAGCTCAAGAGTCAAGGAGTTGATGCGCTGGCGAGATGCGGTCTTATCATCCTCGTCGGCCCCGGCTGCGTTCTTCAGCGCGGCAAATTTTGCTTGCTCCGCTGCAAGTTCAGCCTTAATGCGATCGCGCCCTGCATTGGTCAACTGCTCCTGATACTCTTCCTCGCCGATCACCCCATCGCGCCGCAGCTTGGCCAGTTCGATCTGACGCTGTTGCTCTCCTTCGGTGGCGACGTTGTTGGCCTTCTCTGCGGCTTCCTCGATCGCCTCCAATGCTTTTTTCTCGGCGGCTTCCCTCGCGGCGGCGGCGGCTTCGGCAATTTTGAGGCGATCGCTTGCCAGGTCCTGGTCAAGCTTCAGTAAGTCGTCTCTAAGTTTGGCCTGCCCTTTTTCGTCAAGGGCGTTGGCGTTAACCGCCCTGAGTTCATTAGCTTTTTGCTGGTTTAGGTCAATGCGCTTTTGCAGAAACTTCTGTTCCTCTGCCGCGATCTTCTCCTGAGTTGCGCCGCTTCTGACCAGCGCGGCAATTTGCTTCGACTCTTCAATGTCGATTGTCGCTGTGAGTCCTTTATATTTATCTTCGATCGCGCTTAGGTCAGGAGGCTTGGGCTTTTCCGGTTCTTTTGGCTTTTGGTTTTGGCTAGTTTTTTGGACATTTTTTAGGGCTGTATCTAGCGCTGCACTTACATTAGCTCCAGCTCCAGCTAGTGCCTTCCCGGTACTAGCACCTAATCCCTCAAACTCATTGCGCACGCCCAGCAGGTTATCTTTGAGCCTTTCAGCGCGATCGCGCAGTTCACCTAGCCCCTGCACTGCACCGGGGAACCCTTGCACGGCCAACAATGGGGCCAGTACCAAGTTAAGCGCTTGGCCCACAATCGGAATATCACCCGCCTTGTCTATAAGTCCCGTGATTGCGTCGCGCAATTCCAGCAACTTACCCGCGCCTGCCGCCGCAAAGTTGATGCTAATGGCCACGCCCTCGATCGCCTCGGCCAATCCGTCAATGTTCTCTTGGTTCTCAGCAAACCCAGCGGCCGCCTCAATCAGCGACGCCAATTGCTCTACGCCCTCGTTAGCCAGCGTCCCTAATGCCTCACCCAAGCGCTTAGCAATCTCTGGGTTTTCGCTCAGCACCTTATTGAGCCTTTCCCCCGCAGCCGCCAATGGGCCGAACCCGTCAAAGTTTTTCCCGGTTTCGTTCAGCGTGGCCTGAAACGTGGTGAGTACTGCCGCAGTCGCTGGGCCAAGGGCTTTGAAGATAGCCTCTTGCAACCGAATAAAGCTGTCTTGAATGTTGCTGACCTGGCCTGGAATAGTTTTGGCCTGCGCCGCCATCAGCCCGCCAAATTTCCCGCCCTCGCTGGTCATGCCAATGAAAGCTTTCTCTAACTCAGGGAACCCAATCTTTCCCTGTTCAACCAGTATTTTGACCTGGCTCTCGGCCACCCCAAATTGCTTGGCAAACTCTTGAATAATTGGGATGCCTCGCTCGGTCAGCTGGTTCACATCCTCGGCATAGAGACGTCCTGCTACCTTCGCCTTTCCGTAAATGGTAGCCAACTCCCCAAAGTCAGTATTCACCCCTGCCGCCACGTCGCCTAATCGAGTCAAGTTCTCTGTGAGCGCCTCAGGCACAAAACCAAATGCAAGCAGCTGCTGCCCCGCCGCCCTTACCCCTGGCAAGTCAAACGGAGTTGTGGCTGCGAAGTCGCTCAGTTCACTCAATACCGCTTGGGCCTTTTCTGCGCTGCCTAGCATTGTCGTAAATGCCACGTCAGCCTGCTGCGCCGCGCCACCGACCTGGAACGTGCTAGAGACAAAACCCAGCACCGCCGCACCTGCCGACTGCAACGCATTTGTCAGGAGGTCGATCGCCGCGAAGGATGCGCCTGCCGCCAAGCCTGCGATCGCGCCACTGAATCCTTTTGTGGACCCTCCCGCATCCTCTAGTTTTCGAGCCGCACCCAGTGCTTTTTCGCCCAGCCGGTCTACAGCATCCGCACCAGCCAGTGCCGCCCTCTCCAGCCCCGCATCCTTGCCAACAAACTTAATCGTCAACTCGCGATCGGTCATGCACAGGGCCTAAGAACACTGCCCCCATTCTATGCCAGCGTTCCACGGGCGATACGACCTACCAACCGGGTGCAGGGGGTGCAGGAGGTGCGACCCTCAAAACGTCAAAAAAAGTGGGTGTGCGTTCTCCAAAAAAACGGAATGCGATCACACGAAAAAAATCGCATTTTGACCCCTGCACCCCTCGCACGCCCTGCACTAAACGCCTATTTATATATCTGTACCTATAGAAGAATAAATATATATAGGGTTTAATAAATGGATGTAGCTAAGAAAAAGCCGCCCCAGGCGGCGGGCGGCGGGTGGGTGCAGGGGTGCGATCAGTCTTCGGCGGTAGTGCCAGCCTCGATCCGTCGCAGCACCGCCATGGGGTCAGCAGGGCGATCGCTCACTACAACCATGTCCTCAGTCACCCCTAGGGCAGCCAACCGTGCGCCCTCGTCGTTGCCAAAGTGTTCATCGACGCAGCGCTTGAGGTAGTCGTCGAGGCGGCGCTCTGGGTCTTGGCGTAGTTGATTGCTGGTGTAGATGAGCCCGTCGAGGGTATCGGCGTCGAGGGTGTAGTAGAGCGTTAAGCCGACTTCGCCAAAGCCGTTGATGAGGTTGGCAATAGTGTCGGCTTCAGCGTTTCCTGATGGCTCGATGGGGACGTCTGCGGCGGTGAGTTCTCGGGTTGGAGCCTCGCCCGGCGTAACTCGTCCGCCAGTACCAGCTTTTTTCTGGGGGTTACCTCATGCAGCCGCCACAGTGCGCAGCCCTGGAATGCGTCTAGGTCAAAAGTAGCCATCGAGCCCTGCCAGGCCGCCGTCGGATCGCCAAAGAATATCTGTTGCAGCTGCTCATAGTCGCTGGCGAGCTTGTCTAGGCTGGCAGGGCTCAGGCAGGCCTCTGGAGTGGCTGCGATCGGCAGCATTCCCCACAATGCCTTAACCAGCGCCCACGCATCTTCGCGGGCTAGGGTGTCACCCGTTGAGAATTCTTCCTCAATCCACAGGCTTTGCAGCTCTAGCAGCTTTTGGCTGAGGAGGCTGAGCTGCGATCGCGGCACCGGGCGAATGGTCACCAATTCGTCGCCGATGCGAATGTCGAGGGTCTTCATGGGGTGCGATCGTGCCGAGAGTGGAATGAAACTATTGTAGGCGAGGTACGGTGAGCGGTGATAGAATGCGATCGCGCCAACGTCCTGAACTGCACTCTCGGGGCATTGGCGCTTTGAGCTTTTAGGCGATCGCACTCCCACAAAAAAGCGAGGCCGCAGATAGCCTCGCCCCATGACACTACTCAGCGCACCAAGCTTTAGATCAATGGGAGTTGATTAGCCTCAGTTTTCCCCAATTGTTTAAGTAACGCACTCCATTTTCGCTTTGTCGCAAACGGCTGAGCGAAATACCATGCCTCAGGATCGCGGTCTTTCTTGCTATTGTTGCAGAATCGGCAGGCTAGCACTAAATTTCCAAGCGTGTCACAACCACCTTTGGATAGCGGTATGAAATGATCCCAGCTATGGGTGTTTTCAGTTGTCACAGTCTTAGCGCAGTAAACACATTTGCTGTCAAACTCGGACAGTCGCGATCGCAAGTCTTTCCTGCTATACGGCACGCTGTGGTTACCTGCTTTTGCCGCCCGCCGCTTGTTTTCATTCTTCTTCTTGAGAAGCTTACCCTTTTCGGATGCCCGATAACGCCGTAAAGTTTCGCGGTAGGACTCTGCTGACTCTATTCTCCATTGTAAGTTTCGCTCTATGTGCTTACGGCGATGCTCTTTTAGTCGATCGCCGCCTTCAGCTTTGAGGCGATCGCGGTACCTCTGATTCCTGATCCGCCTGATTTCGCGATACTCTTCTGTATTTCTATCTGTATTTTTGTATTGAGCCCGAGCGCTTTCAATTGAGCAAAATAAGCAGCCTTTATCAGACGTTCTGCTGAGGGACTTCCCAGTGCCAGCCCATTCATGCCCTTGCTTGCACTGTTTTCTCATGTAGCGATACCTGCCCGACTCCAGGCCTTCGGCGATCGCTTCAGGTGTTAATCTATTCATATTGCTTCCTTCTTGCACAAGGGAGTAATTAAAAAGGGGAGGACTGCAATCCTCCCCTCTATTGTATCATTTCAAGCTCGATACACTGCGACTAACAGGCCCGTGCTTGACCTAACCAATAAATTTTGATGGGCTGGCACGTACTTCCGTCATATTGAATTCTCAGGTTGAGACTCAACTCTCCCGGCCCAATAGGCAAATTGCCTGACCCCCCAAAATCGATAGATGCTGACGGGATCTCCATTCGGAACAAGCGGAGATCCCGCATAATTCCAGTGAGATTAATCTCCAATTGATCAAGGCTATCCTCACCAATCTCCAACACCGACTGATTGGTCAATGGGAAGCTGTAGAAGACGTCACTACCGATCAAATCTTCGGTGAATTTGTAGGCCCCATCAGCACCCTGACTGAAGGACATCGTATCGGTTTCAGGGTTAATGGTCGCGTGGGCAACACGAGTCAGCGCCACAGGGATGCCGAGGCCATCAAGCGCCCACGCCTGCGACAGTGCTTGATCCGCCGTCATGCCGTTGCCTTCTTTACCCGACGCGGCCCCTACTTTAATATTGTTCGTCGCCGTGACTCGGATGCGCTTCTCTACCGCCACAGTCTTACCCACAGCCGTCTGTAACTTGCGGCCAAACCGCAACGCCGTAGCTGTAGGCGATCCACTGGGCAGCGTCATCGACAAGATGGGCCGCTGTGCCGAAATGAATGACGACTCGATCACTGTCTCGCCTAGCTCTGAAGTAGTTTCGTTCAACACTTCTTCGATGCCTAGGTCGAGCTCTGCGCCGGTCGGGGTTTCCAAGATGTAGGCCAGCTTGGGGCTCACGCTGGTATCGAACACCGCAATATTAGTAAGGCCTTTGAGCTTTCTATCTTGTAATGTAGCCATCTATTTATTCGGCCTCCTTAGTGGCGCGGCGGGATTTCTTCGTCTCACCCTCAAACTCGGACTGCACCAACTCCAGGTGCTTCGCATCGAGGTAAGGCTTTGCCGCAGAGGGCGCGATCGCAACCTCATCCCCCGGCGCAACCCGCATAGGGCCGATCGCAGACTCAATGGTCAAGGTGTCATCGCTCAAGTTTTTGTAAAGCATCTACGCTCCCGTGGTATCGCCATTGGCGGTATAGACAGCATTCATATCAATCCAAGGCGTACTCCCCAGGTCAACAATGCGATCGGCCTCAGCATCTGAAAACGGCGTGGTGACAGCAGCGGCGGTAAATGTGGCGATCGTGCTGCTAAAGTCGAGATATTGAATCGTGTCGCGCTGAAGGCTGCCGGAGGTTTCCCGAGTGATCTTGATGCGGCCCAATAGCGTCAGGTTACCGCTGATGGTGGCAGTGCGATCGCAGTAGGTGATATTGGGTGAAACTTCGTGGACGGCCACGGACTGCGAGCTGGCCTCAGTCGTGGTGCTGGTCACCACCCGTGCAATGTTGAAGGACTGCGCCATGCCGCTACCTGTAGGCTGTCATCCCTAGCGTATCGGCCACGGCGCGATCGGGCGGAACGATGGCCCAATTTGGGTACAGGAATTTATAGCCCCGCCTTCTCCCTGACATCCTGCGCCAGGTTCTTCGGCAGCTCCCCACCGGGCAACCCTTCCAAGATCGCGATCGCAGTCTCCGTCACTGCATCGGCCCCATCGCGATCGACCTTGCGCGCTAACACCTCCGCATCAGCCTCGCGGCCACACTCCCTCAGATAGCGCAGGGCCATGTCTAGGGGCGATTCGTCGTCGGGCACCTCGGTCAATACTGCCTCAAGCAAGGTCGCGCCCTCAGCGTCGCTCAGCTCATCCATGGGGGTGTGGGCCAGTTCGATCGCAGTAGGTGCATCCGTGTCGATGTACTCCCAATCTGGTGGATCGGTGACGGCGGGGACAGGTTGCAGCGAGTCTAGGGCGGCGCGGATGTCGGTGGCCCAGCGATCGCCGATGCCTTTGATCTCGTTGAGCTGTTCAACGGTGTACTCTTGCAGCTGCTCCAGCGTCTTGCCATGCTGCTGAAGAATGGCGTAGGCACGGGCATTGATGCGATCGAACAGAGGAGAGAGGTTGGGTTTGGTCATGGGTGGGTATAGGGTATAAAGTGCAGGGTTTAGCGGCCCCATTTGCCCATGCGGTACAGCAGGGCAATGACGGCATAATTTGCAGCGTCCATCAAAGTGTCATTGACGCTCTCATGCTTAGGGTCTTTGGGCGATGAATAGGTGCCGGGCTGTACCTGCAACTGAAACCCCATCAAGTTCATAAGCCGGGCGATTTTGTCCCACAGCCTCACGACGGTGCCGACCTCGCCAGTGCCCAAGATGTTGGCTGGCGAGTAGTCCATATTTTTGCTGAGGTGCAAACGATACATGCCCATCAACACCGACATAAACCCCTCAACCTGCTGCGGGCAATCACGCTCTACAGGGTGAGGGCATGGCATTAACGCAGGCAGCTGCCACCCAGAGATTTCATCGCCGTCGATACTGCCACCCATGAGGGTATAGCAAGCAATGCCCTGGGCCTCGCAGAATTCACGCTCGGCGATCGCCCCCTCCGATTGCTTCCAGTTCGGCAGAAATAGGCAAGCGTCACACCGCTGCAAAATCACCAAGTCGCCCTTGAGGTAGACCTCGTCAGCTAGGCCAGAATCTTCCTCAAAATTGGCGGTATTGAGGTGGGGGCAGATAGCGACATGTCCTGCTTGCCACACTGCAATTGCAGCTTTGCGAGCATTCTCAATGTTCTGCTTAACGTCGCCACGATATGGGCCAGCAATGTAGATCAGCATGTTTCAATCCTCTTTTCTGTTTTCTTCCTTCGCCCTTGGTGCCCTAGCAGTGCGCGATCGCGCCTAGGCATCGCAGGGGTAGTCATTGCAGATTGAAAATCCCAGCCATTAGCTACACGAATTTTGATTGTGTTTTTGCACACTACGGCACGACTATCTCGCCCCCACTCTTCCAGCACTTTTGACTCACCAAAGGCTTCGTATCTTTTGCTGGATCTTCTGTTGTGGGCCTGCTCTTTTGCGGTTGACCACTTGCAATTATCAGGGCTGTAGCCTTCGTCGTTGTTCTTTCTGTCTATGGAAAGTTCAGGGGAATAACCAGATGCGATCGCCCAAAAGTAGAAAGCATCAAAGCTGTGCAGCCACTCATCGCAAACGGTGATGCCCCTGCCGCCGTAGTCTTTGTAAAACAATTGTCGGGGGTCATAGCATCGAGCGATCATGCCCACCCGAATCTTCCAAAGTCTTCTGTAATCTGGGCCTGCTGGGGCTAGTGACTTGCTTGGCCTCAGCTTGCCAGTGCTTGCGATCGCTTCCTTGGATGCGCAACCACAACTATTGGTGCCGCCGCCGTGCCTTAAATTTACTCCCATGACGATGCTGGTATTGCCACAGTCACACTCGCAAAGCCAATAAGAGCGCCTGTTTTCAACTTTGACAAACTCTTTGACCAACAGCCGACCAAACTTCATGCCTCGTCGGTCTTTGACAAGAGGTGGTAAATTATTCATGTGACCTACCGAAACTAGGTTGCCATTCCGGGGGTGTTGCAAGCACTGCCCGGTACACCTATTTTACCATTCCGAGCCTGAAACAGCGGCATGCTACGGAGCCAATCTTGCCCGGCCATATCGATGTTCTTTGTACCACTGGCCAATTTGCGGTACGAACTCAATCACGCGTTCCATGGCCATGCCCGCCCACGACTGGATTTCTATTTGACTGTCATTTTTTGACCGTTGATCCAAGATATGGAACACTGATTGCAGATCGCCCGCGATCGCAAAGTTCTGGCGGAAGTTGTAGGGCAGTTGATCGCGGGCGTGTTCCTCGGCCCAGCCCTTCTCTAGTCGGTAGGCATAGCGCTCGCAGGCTTTGAGACAAGCGAATCGGTCATAGGCCAGTTCTTCGGCTGTGTATTCGTAGCGATGCCCCTGCCTGTCCTGGTAGGTTCCTAGGGGCCGGAAGTAAAACACTTGGTCTACGGGCAGTCCACCAAGGGCAACTCTCACAAACCGCTGCCCCGTGTACCGACCTGACTGCACCAGGTGCGCCGAGTCCTGATGCCGGGTCAGTTGGGCCATGACCGAGTGAGGGAACCCGCCACAGTGCAGCGCTAGGTAGCCATAACGCAGCACCGAAAAGTGAGGACTGTGCTCAGACTTGAGGGCATGGCGTAGGATCGCCCCCTCGGGATCTTTGGGCAGTGGGTCGTCAGGGCTAAACCCCTCAGTGACACAAGTGTGCTGCCCGTACCAAATACCCGCTGGGGCATTAGCGCTGCTGGCATTGCGATCGATCTCGACACGGAAGTGTGGGTCTTGAATCAGCTGCATTAATCCCAATACCTCACTGGTTTACTCATCGCCGTCACCAACTGCTCAGCCTTCGGAATCCCGGCCAGCTCGCGGTGCCGGTTCACAAAAGCCTCATCGCTCGCGCTATACATGCCCGACGCAAAGGACTGGGTCAGCGCGTTCATCAGCTCAATGCGATCGTGCGCTTCCTCGTCTGGCGGCATCCATTCGCCGTAGCTCTCCTGCTCCCCAAAGTTCCACTCGATCAGCGGGCGGATCACCTTCTCTAGCAGTTCCTCTTGGATCTGCTGCGCCATGCTATCCAGCATCATCACCATCACATCAACCTGAGTCTCGGCCAGGCCCGCATTGCCCAAACCCTGCACGCCATTCTCAAGGACGCTGTAGGGCACCATGAACGCCTGCATGAGGGTGCGATCGAGGTAGTCGAGCAGCTGCATGAAGAACGCGCCATCGGTTTGATGGTTCAGTGCCCTGATGTCACTGCCCAGGCCCGCCGTAATCACCCCGCCATTGGTGTTGAGCGCTTGCAATTCTCGCTTTAGTTTGTCAGGGGCTGGCACCGAGATAATTTGCTGCGTTGCCGAATCTCGCAATGGCACGCCGCGATCGTCGTACAAGGGCACCTGTGAGTTGTGATCAGCCAGGCCCACAATGATCGGCGTGGCCTGCCGCTGCCCTGCGATCAGTGCCTCATTAATGACAATCTTCCATGCCCTGTGCGCCGAGATCGCCAGACGGCAATCGGCCACGCCATAAAAAGGGCGATCGGTCAGGGCTGCCACATGCCTTCTGTTGACCACATGCACGATGCGATCGTACGGAATCGTGAACTCTGGCCCCGTGGTGGGGAAATATTTGGCCCCCTCAATTTTCCCCAGCCTCCCTTCAAATTTGTGATACTTCGGTGGAATCAGCATCAGCGACTCGATCCACCATTTGCCGTCTACGGGCTCTCGCAGTGCAAACTCACTGGCGCTCCACCCGATCGGCTTGGCGGTCGCCATCTCGGCGTATGAGATTTTCATGCCGCCATCCATCTGAGCAAACTGCTCTTGGATGTGATCATCGATCGCCTGGTCAGGGTGCTTATACTCACCCATTCGTTGCAGCAGGTTCAAGACGCTCACCTCGACGCCTGCCCCAGCCCTGGGGTTGGTCGTGATCATGTCCACAAAATCAGTGATCACGTTGCCGCGATCGTCGGGCGGCGCGACCTCCTGCAATAACTCTTGGGCGAATGCTTCAACGGCAGCCGCTAATTTCCCTGCAACTGGATCGGCCATGGGCTCTCGCGATCGTTCCGTCTATTGTATGACACTGCCTCATGCTTGGAATGGGTGCAGGGGGTGCAGGGGGTGCGACCCTCGAAACGCTAAAAAAAGTGAGTGTGTGCACTCCATTTTTTTCGACTGCGATCATACGAAAAAAATCAAGTTTTGACCCCTGCACCCCTCGCACCCCCTGCACCCTTGACGAAGGAATCAGCGGTTGAGCGATCGAGGGGTGCGATCGCGCTGTCTTGGTTAACAGGGCAAGCAAGTTAATTAAACCCGTCAACTAAACTCAATTTGTCAACTAAACCCCTGAGCCAGGTCGACGGCGAGTTAGATAGAGGCAAAGTGCGGCCACAGAACTTTGTCTCTAGGGTGCAGTGCGATCGCATCACCGGGTGCAGGGGGTGCGAGGGGTGCAGGGCAAAAAAGCTCAAAAAAAGTGTGTGATCGCATTCCATTTTTTGGAGTGCGATCACACGAAAAAAATCACATTTCGACCCCTGCACTCCCCGCACCCCCTGCACCCTTGCTCGGTTGGGCGGTGCGTGGGGGCGCAATAAAAAAGGCTCAAAGCCTTGGTGTAGAAAGCTTTAAGCCCTTTTTCTGTAACAGTTAAAGGTTAAATAGTATTGATATATAGGGAACCCCTAAAAAGTACTAGCGTAGGGGTGCGGCGTGGCGATCGGTGCCGTGGCGATCTGCTGAGGGGCATTGCCCATCAGGTAGATACAGACCCACACCAAGGCGTCCAAGCGGTTGGGCGAGGGCATCCCCGGCTGCCAGGTGCACATCTCGCGCTCTAGCTCAGGGAAGTGGCCCACATGGTGCACACGCCCTTCCTCGTAGGCCTGATGCACTGGCTCGGCGCGCACTAGCTTGCCCCGCGAGGCCGACACCTCCACGACGGCTACCCGCTGATCGGCATTGTGGAACAGCGTCTTGACCATATCGCCGCCATAGTTGCGCTCAGCGACGATCGCATTGGCCTGCATGCGGTGGTATCGGCTGATGCCTTGCTGCACCCATTGGTTCGTAGTGCCCGCCATCGAGTCGTCGGACATAATGTAGATGTGTCCTGCATCATCTCGGCCAGCGGTGACTAGCCCTGCCTCAGTGCCCAGGCTGCCGCTGGGGTCAACGCCGATCGCAATTAGCGTGAGGCGCGGTGGTGCAGATTCAACGCGGTAAGGGTCGATATCGCGATCGCGGTTCCAGAGTCCACCATCAGGCGCATCCTCGTGCTGCGACTCCGATAGGAATACCTGTAAGCCCCATTCATTGATCTGCTTCTCTGCGACCTCTAGGCTTTGCCCCTGGGGCCAGGTCGCAGTGCCGTCGATAATGCGATAGCGTGGGCCGTCGCCTGTTGTGATGCGCTCGACTTCGAGATCGCGCACGGCAGGTTCCTGAGTGACCGTAGCCCCTAGGAGAATCTCGGCACGACCGTCGGCGACCTGGGCGATCGCGCTGTCTTTGTGGATGCGGTTTTGGATAAATAGCACCGTAGCGTCGGCACTGCCAGCGGCGAACACGGCAGAAGTGACGGTCTTTAGCTTTTTGGTGACCGCCTGCGGGCTATCGTGGGTTTCGTCGATGTCGTCGAGGATGATTAAGTCAGGGCGGAACTCTCCCAGGCGCGCCCCCCGCACCCGGCTGTTGAGGCCTACGCCCACGACGCCGAACCCATTGATTGTTTGTAGCTTCTGGGCCGTCCAGTTCACCGACGCGCTGTAGGCATTGACCGCGCGAGGAATGCCCATCTGCTCCAGCAGAGCCGCGATCGCCTGTACGTGCAGGTCCGCCTGATCCTGCGTGCCACAGACATACAGCGCAAACCTGCGGGTGAGGGTGCAGGCGAGGTAGGCACAAGCCATCTCTGCGATCGTACTTTTGGCACCGCCCCGGCCCCATATCTCGACGCGAGGTTTGGCAGGTTGCCCTGGCTGTAGTGAGGCCAGCCATTCCCATACGGCATTGTGGCGATCGCCTGTGGGAATGAGGGAGGACTTTGGCAGCGATCGAGCGAGGAATGCGGCGGGGTGTTCCCCTGGCTCTGGGGTGAGGCAGTCAGGCAATGGGCGGCTGCGATCGGTGTTGCCCTGACGACGTCTGCGCTCTAGTTCTGCGGCGGCCCTGAGCCGTAGGCTATACGTCACCCTTGAGTATCCTTTCGAGTGCTTTATCGCTAAGGCCTGATAGGTCGATCTCTTGGTGCTGTGTGGCGAGGCCAGCGGCCATGCGGCGGGTGTCTAGGCCTATGCGCAACAGGGTAGCTATGTCGCGGGCGGGCATCTTTTTAATGAGTTCGGGGTTCTCTTCAAATTGCTTTAGCCACTTGCCTGCAACGCCTTCCAATGCTCGCCCGATTTTGTCGTGCTGAGTCACCATGGCGGCGATATCTACCAGCTGATTGACTTTTTCAGCAGCTGCGATCGCGGCAGGGTCACTAGATACCACAGTATGTTTGCGCAACCTAAACTCGTCGCGCTGCTTTGTCCACGACTCAAGCGCAGAACGCTTTTTAAGGGTTATTAGGGCTGGTGCATTAGGTATCCTAGACAACGCTTCATGCGTCACCGAGTCATCCCCTGTGACGTATTTATGCCGCCAGTAACTCCAGTCGATGCGAGCTGCCATCTATGCCCTAACTACCTAGCCCAATAAAGCGATTGCGACCGCCAAGCCTGCTGGCCTGCGATCCGGCTACTGCGATCCGGCGCTGGGCCAACTCTGCGCGATCGATCCGTCTTACTGGCGTCAAAGTTCTTTGCCTTGTCGGAGCATTTCCGCTGCCGCCGAATTTGCCGCCAGCCTTCGATCGCACCGCAGATGAAGCCATTTCATGAACCCTTAAAGATGCTGTTGACAGTTGAATAGGTGCCCAAAACGTTAACGTCTACGACGAGTTACATAGCCACCGCTAGCCGCCACTGCTGTCGCCGCTTTTGTTGGCCCAGAAGCCCCACGGTATGACCTGCTGCGTTCTGCAATCATCGTGGCATTACGGCTTAGATTCACAAAGCCGCCGCTAAGATCGCGACGATTATTGATACTTTCTCGAATCGCAGCCTTTCGACTATTTTTGTCAGCAGATGAAACACTGACCTTTCTTGTTCCTCCACCAGTCCCGCCGCCGCCACTGCCTCCAAACTTTCTCCCAACCTTCGATCGCACCGCAGATGAAGCCATTTATAAATCCTCTACAACAGTTGTCAGTTCCGTGGACGATTCGCCGCCCATCCATACAAGGATTGGTTGCCCGGCTTCATCGACCCACGTTTCACCTTGAGGTGTTACGGCATAACGAAAACCTAGGGTACTGCCGGGGCTGAACGGTATGCGGGTATCTCCAAATGATAATCCAAGCAAGTCGGCATAGGTCATTTTGTGATCCCATTTCCGCCCAGACTCCTGAGCCAGTGCCTTACACAGGCTATAGTTCTGGCTACAGATATAGTGCCCAAGTTGCATGATGCCTTCGGGTAGTTCGCCCTCCCAGAATGCTAAGTAATCCGAGAATGTAATGGTGTCACCTGTTTTAAGCTCGTCATGGCACCAATTTATAAACTCTTGCTGCGTGGGGAATGTCTTTTCGTAACAGGCGAAGAACACGTCCCAGTAGTTCGATCGCCGACACTGCCCGTCTACAAATGGCTCTAGGCCAATCTCCTGCGCCCATTCCGCCATCTGATCAGCGTAGTGATAATCGACTAGCTCGACTTTCTTTTTAGAACATCGCTTGATCAGCTCAGGCCCGATCGCATCCTTGCCTCGCGGTGGCATATTGCGCAGTTGGTTGGTGTTGAAGTGCAGCTCCTGGCACCACACGCCCCAGACGCCTGCATCGTAGAGCCGTTGCAGGAAGGCGCGATCGTCGTTGAACCACTCGGGCACGCAGGGGTTAATGCCGACGCAGACGAAGTGGCCACGGCTGATGAGTAGATCGATTAGCTCAAAGCGCTCGTCAATGCTGGGGGCACCAGGTGCGATCTGCTTGGCCAATTCGTTTTGATCAGTTTCGATCGTGATGTACCATACCGTGGGGGCTTTGAGTATGTCGAGCGTTTCGTTAATGCCTCGCCCCCCTTTGGTTTGGAACGATAACGGTAGGCCCAGCTCGCACATCATCTCAAGCACCGGCAGAGATTGACGGTAGTTAGATGCGGCGAATGGGTCTACCCGGTTGCTAACGAGGGTTGGGTAACCCTGCTGCAATAGTTTTGCCTCTAGAGTGCTGCGGCTGCGATAGTTTTGCAGCAGGTTGACCGTAGCCCCAATGTCAGACCGTCGGTTGGGCTTGGAGAGGTTCGCAAAACAATAGTGGCAGTTGTGGCTGCACCAGTTAAAACTCAACTCTAGCGGCACCGGAGACGCAAAAAAGCCGCCATAGAATGGCACAAACGTATCACCATTTTGCATCAAATCTCGCTCCACATAAGTTCCAAAGCGCGGTCATATCTCGCATCCACTAGTTATCTGGAATCCCCAAATCTTTCAGTCGTCGTTCAAGCGACCTCAACCGCGTTTGAGCCGCAGCGAAGCCCCTCGCAGTGCCCCCAGCGTCGGGGTGAGCTTTGGCTACAATCTGGCGGCGCGATCGATTAAATTCGGCTTTTGTCTTAGGTACTGCACCGACTCCAGCTACACGAGAGATGGATCTAGCCTCATGAAATATCTTGAGATGATCAGTGAGTAACGCATTTGTTCTCTTCCCTGCTTCCTCGTTGCGTTGCCGACTCCAAGAACGTTTTGGTTCTAGTGACTGAGCAGGGAAATCACTTTTCATGATTGACTTAAGGACAGCAGTGCGCGTTGCTTCTACGCCGTTCTTTGATGCATACGCCTTAACGAATCCGTCAACATCAGCATCCGAAGGCCTAATGCTAGCAAATCGATTTTCTGTAAAGGATGAATTATCTGCTGTGTTTTTGCCGTCCTTACCACTATTTTGGGCACTTCTAGTTGCGCCGCCTCCGCCTGCGCCAAACCTTGTTCCCAATTTTTGCCGCACCGCGCCAGAGGCCATTCGCTATACCTTACGGTTTGCTCAATTCTATCCAAGATATAGCGTTCCAAGCCCGGAATTCAATTGATGTATCTGCCAGCCTAGATCTCACCTCGCATAAGTTTCAAAAATGCTGTCTTATCCGACTGCGTGCCGGCGACTTCCTTCATCACCTGCCACTCTTTCAACTCCGACGAGGACAGCACGATCGCCAGAGGTGTGCCGCCCTCCCCAATCGACGGGGTCTCTTTGTCCGGGTCATCGGTGAAGCGGCTGGTAGTGGTGTCTAGCTCATCGATCAGATCGGCTAGCACTTCCTCAGCAAACCAATCGCCTAAATCAACATCCTGCGAGATGTCATCGAGGTTGACTGACTCCCAAGAAAGGTTCTTTTCGGCCACACGATTCGCTAAAATCCCTGCCTTTACTGCCCTAGGGTCTTGAGCGTTGGGAATATCCACCCGCCGTATGTAGATAGGCTTTGTGCCATCGGAGTCATATACCACCGCATCCTCGGGCAATACCTTAGACACCACCTCTTGGCGAGCGCTGCCGTCAAACACCTCACCATCAGCGGCAACACTGATCGCGCCAAACCAGCCAACCTCTTCGATCGATGACTCAAGCATCGCCATACCTTCATCGGTGTGCCCGTTGGCATTCCGGGCCTGGGTGCGAAAATCTTTGCTTTTGGCGGGCTTCATGTTGGCCATGGGGCGATCGCAACTACCCCGAAATGCTAACATTCCTAGAGTGATACGATACAACCGCCCCAATGTAATGTCTCGCAAAATTGCCGCACCGCCGACATGCCATCCTGATCGCCCCTACCATGCCAAAGGTCTGTGCAGCAAATGCTATAAATCGCAGTGGGGTAAGGGCAAACGGCGGGCACCTTCCCCTACCAATGCCACATGCCACCCCGATCGCCCTCACTATGCCAAAGGCTTGTGCAGCCAGTGCTACGACGCGCAATGGGCCAAGGCCAAGGGCAAAGCACCCAGAGACCGCTATCGAGCCAAGCTGCGGCTGCTCTGCCAGGTTGCCGGCACCAACCCCCGCCGCACGACCTTGGCTGATCTACTGAGTAATCAGGAACACTTGCGGCAATTAAACGTCGCGCATAAAGCAGGTGACCCTAAGATGGCGCAGGCGTGGCCAATGCTTAGCATTCCGCAGAAATCCGCGATAAACTACGGCAAAGTTTTATAAATCTGGTGAATCTGCCATCCAGCCTTATCCGTACTGAGTATGGTGAGCTATTAGTTTTTTTACGTGCGACCGTCACTATGCCCCCTCTTCACACTGATTTCAGCGATCACGTTTTAGAGCTGTGGTTGCAGGCTCAGCCCCCTGGCCTGCAACGTCACATCCAGATGGAATCAACGCCTACACTAAAAGGCCAGGTGTTGACCCTCAGTTTTGAGAATCAGCACCTGGCCAATGTAGTGCGCGATCGCGCTTTCGAAATAGTAAGTCCGCCTAGCCTGCCGGATTTACGGGTTGAACTGGCAGTAGTGCCGACTCAATGCACCCACCCCAGTCAACTAGGGTCTCAACCGTCATCCCCGTGAAGTCGGCGGCGGCCCGACATTCTTCGCAGTTCATTAAATGCCCTTCCAATATTGCAGCGGCGCGATCGGGCTCAACGCCTAGTTTGATCGCTAGCCCCTCCACGTCGAGCTTAGTCAGCTGCATTTTGCCCAGCAATAGCGACGTAACGGTGTTGGGCTCAGGCTGCGGTGCGGGCGGTTCTTCCGCGTCGTGCGATCGCTCCTGCTGCACCAACTCCCCCAGGCGGCCAACTGACCTCGCTGCGAGTTCTACCAATTCGTCTGCCTTGAGCAGCTCGTAAGGCACCGCATCAACGCCGTGCCATACGGGGTACTGAGCAGTGGGGATATCATCGCTTTTCTTTATATCGCCCTCAAGCCATTCACGGGCAAGCCGCCTTGCCTCGTCATGGTTGGCGCTGAAATTTTTTAGAAGTCCGATCCGCGTCAGGGTGCGATCGTCAACCGGCTCAAATATTTCTTCTCGCCGCCACCGCGAGATCATTCCAGATGCAATCCCTTTGAGGCCATGACGTTCCAGGCGAGTCGCAGTTTCACGGGCAAAGGCGTTTAACCCTTGACATCGATCAACGCCCTCGTCGGCCCACTGCTTCAACCTCGCTACATATTCCCGATCTACTGCCATACGACACCCAAGATGGAACCGAACCCTCCTAAAATATCAGGCTTTTTATCGTATCGCACGAATTTTAATGAGTATTCTTGCCGCAATCAGCCAAATTAAGGTCGATACACTATTGACTCGATCGCGGAATAGAGGCTAATATCTACGTATTGAAGATTTGCAGTGATTTTTGATTTACACAGGAGGTTGAGTTGTGGCAAGGGCGTATTCAGAGCACCGCCAAAAGGTCGAAAGCATTCTAGCTGAGGCTGATAAAGCTGGACTGCTGCGCTATATCTCCCCGGCCGAGCTGCTTCAGGATGTGAAAGCAATGCCTGGTGGCGAGTGCGTGGGGCATCACAACGTTTCTTACTGGACACGACAATTCAAAAAGCAGTGTATTTCTTCGCAGACTAGCGCGGCGTAATTTTGCGCCCATAGTGTTCCGCGATCGATATAGTGGGCAGACCTGGAACCCACTCAAAAAGCTAGGTAGTACACTTCGTTTGGAAATTCTCTAATGTTTAACTTCGGTTCTTTGGCAGTTCAAGACGACGATCTCTTTGACCAGTTTCAGGACGATCTAGAAGAGTCGGGTTCATTACCCTACGTTCAGATCATCAACGCTGGCGGCAAGAATGCCAAGCTACTAGACAAAAATCCTTTAGGGTTCGGGATTGCGATCAGCGCCGACAATGCCCAAGCGGTAGGCTTTCGTCCCGACGTTAACTGGACCGAGGGCGAGGACATCCCCATTCACCCTCAGTCAACTGCAACGATCGAGCATGGCTGGGTTGCCCAAAAGATCAACTTGGTTGTGCTGCACTCTAGCCAAATTGAGGTGCAAGAGAAGGTTAACGATCGCTGGCGTTTTCTCGGCGTGGCCTGGGAGAGCAATAGCCGTACCAAGTGGGGGCAGTTGTTTGAGGATAGTAAAGACGACAAAGACTGCCCCTATCGCCAAGTTAAGCGGTTTTTGCTGATGTTTCTGGGCGAAGATGGCCAACCTTTGCACGATCGCCCGTTGCAGCTGACGGCCAAGGGTGCGTTCCGGGTGTCGCTGAACAGTGAAGTGCAGGCGTTTCAAAAAGAGTTAGGGGCAGCTTACCGCGAAGCTTCACGGGTTGCTGGGAAGAAAGCCTCAGGCGCTGCATTCAGCAAAAGCGCTGCGGCGTACATCGCCATGCCAATGACCGTTGGTTATCACATCCCCAAGGATGCCGATAAATCAGCATTCACCTGTATTGTTGCCCGCCATCAGCCTGTGAATGGGGCCGACAAAACTGGCAAGACGGCCACGCTGGATCAGAACGATCGCAAGGTGCAGGTGACGGGTGGCCGCTGGTCAGATTACATGATCCCTAAGACCAGTGAACTAGGCCAAGTCATTCGCGACCTGTTCTTAGAGTTTGAGGCATTCCCTGCTCCTAACCGAGGCATGGGTGCTGCTGACTCTGACACGCTGCCCAATGGCGACGTGGCCTACAACGGCGCAGGCTTCATCGATGCTGCCACGCTGAACCTGAACACAGACGGCAGCGCGACGGCCCTGTTCATGACCGAGAAAGGCAGCGTTCCCCTGATTATCCCCGCCGAGCACATCGGCGCGATCGACCATACCAACCTGAAGGTGCAGGGCGTCATCCCCACTGATGGTGGCCCTGTGACGGTAACAGCATGGGAAGGCGAATCAGTAGCGCAGGCGGTGGCTGTTGAGCCCGTTGCTGAGCAACAGTCGCTAGTTGCTGCGGGCGACTGGTAATCAAAGGGTAAACACAAAAATGGGGCGGTGGATAAGTCCGCCCCATTTATTCAGTCAGGAATAGTCATCAGGCACAACGCTTACTCAGAAACTCAGGAAACGATGCCAAGCAAAATAATGCTTACAAAAGATTATACACATATCGCCCAAACAACGGTAGACGATCAGCACAACCGTATCGTGGTTGCATTGAACACCGCGATCACCCAGGGTTGGATCGACTGGCATCCGTGGGGCGAGGAACAAATCGGGCGGATTAATTCTAATGAAGAGATCCAGGCCATGATCGAGCTACACCCCCACCGCGCCAAGCTAAAGAAGCTGGGCATCACCTACCCCATCAAAGCCGAATACCAAGACCGGCTACAGGTGGAGGTGCAGGGGCGCGATCGCTGGACGGTGCGCAACCTGACGAAGCGCAGTGAGTACACCGTGACCCGCCACGGGCTGCGGCTGAATTGCGAATGCGACACCTTTGGCAATGGGTTCTGCAAGCACCGCGATCAGGTTGAGTCGTGGATTGATGCTAATGAGGTAGCACCTGTGACTGACGAGCCCAAGGAGTTTCCCAAGGAAACGATCGCGCTTTGGCACCACGTCAACCAGGTGCTACCAGTAGAGACAGGGTCGCTAGCCAGCCCCGGCATTGACCGCGGCTTTACATTCCCCGCCGATTTCACCCCCAGCGACGAGCAGCGCGCCGCCCTACAGGCCCTAGGCGATTGGTACTACAGCGAAGACCCATTATTCAGGCTCACCGGTTACGCTGGCACGGGCAAGACCACCACGATTCAAGCCTTTGTCCGCCACCTCAGGGCGATGCCCATTCCCCCAAAGCTTGCAGTTTCAGCGCCTTTCAACAAGGCAAAGAAGGTGCAGGAGCGCATGATGGCGAAGTGGGGTTTAACGGGCATCCCCGCTTTCACCTGCGCTCAGTTGTTCGGTGTACGTGGCAAGGAAGTTGCAGGCGAGGAGGTGTTCGAGCGCGACCTCGACGCCTACCAGCACTATCAGGACTATCGCATCATCATCATCGACGAGGTCAGCACGATCAGCGAGAACCTATGGGAGTTCCTGCTAGACGCGATCCACGATGGCGGGTTGTTCGGTTCTCGGTTCGTGTTGATGGGCGATGCCGCGCAGCTGCCCCCCGTAGGTGAAGCGGAGTCAATGGCATTCCGTCACCCCTGCCCCAGTGCCGAGCTTACCCAAGTGCAGCGGTACGACGGCCCGATCGCAGTGCTCGCTGACCAGGTGCGACAAACTCTAGACGCACCTGCCTACCCTGAGATCATCCACGAGGTGGGAGAGGGAAATAAGGGCATTTACGTCAGCACCGAAAAGGAGTGGATGGGCACGATCGCGGCGGCATTCACCTCGCAGGCGTACCTTGACGATCCAGACACCTGCCGCATTCTGGCCTACACCAACGCCAGAGTAAACATGCTCAACGTGGCGGTGCGCAATGCCCTGGGCTACCGCGAGCCATGGGTGGTGGGCGAGCGCATCATCGCCTTAGCGCCTTACATGCCGGGTGGCAGTGGTCAACCAATTATGAATACTTCGGATGAAGCCACCGTCACGGGTTTGTTTGAGGGTAGTGTATCGGGATGGGAATGCTACTACCTCAGGCTTGATACGGGTGAGACGGTGCCTGTGCCCAAGAACTCTGCCAAGTATCAGGCTGAACTGGCTGCCCGCCATAAGGCCAAAGACTGGAGCAAGTATTGGGCACTGAAGCGCCTCTTTGCCCAGATCGCCTACAGCTATGCCCTCACGGCCCACCGCAGCCAGGGCAGCACGTTTAAGTACGTGTTCGTTGATGTGCAGAACCTGAAGCGGTGCAAAGCCCGCAACCGACTGCACAACGGCGGCACCGTTTACGAACGAAACCAACTGTTCTACGTGGCGCTGACCCGTGCCTCTCACCGCCTTTTCATTTTTCAGTAAACAGTAAACCTTAGCGCTACAGGATTTTGACTCATGGTTGCTACGTTCACCGCAGTTGCATCCACAACCAAGCTCGCCGATGCCCATTACAACCATTTACTTGATGAAGGCTTTACGCCAGAGCAAATTGCCATCTGTGAGGGATGGGGCGTTAGATCCCTCTCTCCCTCCGAATCAAAGCTGATGAAGCTTGGCAATCACTCAGGGCTTTACTTTCCGTTCTCTCAAGGCTACGGCCAAATACGCCTCGACAAACCTGTAGACGAAAACGGCCAAACCAAAAAGTACCTCGGCCCATGGGGCACCGCCACCGCCGCATGGGTTCGCCCCAATGTCAGGCTGAGCGATTGTGAAGTCGGCACCGAGGGCTGGAAAGATGCGGCAATGCCGACACTGTTAGGAGTGACCACTGCGGCATTTGTCGGCGTTGATTCTATCCCTTACTCAGTGCCTCGCGACTGCAAAATGACAATCGTTTTTGACTCTGACGGGTGGAGGAAACACACTGTCATGACCGCATTGATCAGTGCCGCAATCTGGACTCAAGGATCGATCGCACTATTCCCTACGATGCCCGATTACCCAACGGGTGGGGCCTGTGAATTTTTCAAGATCCACGGCGATCGCACTGATGTTTCAAAGGTCGCTGCATACCGTCAGGTGTTGAAGAGTGCCATGAGCCCCAGCGAATTTTTAGAAGCATGGCTAGACAAGGTTAATGGGTTTGACCTCGCCGGAATGTTCGGCGGCAAAAGTCATGAACAGAACTATGCCGACTCAATCAAGGCCGCCTACGAGTCGGTGCACAAGCTCAACCAGGCCAATGCTTGGGTGAAGGTTATGCAGGCCAAGGTCGATGCTCACCGCAAACAATATGGGTTGGTTTAGCTATGCCAGAAGCAGCATTCACGTCAAACCGTTGGAAAGTCAGCGACGCAGGGCTTGAAGGGATTCTGGAATCCATCACTCGTAAAGCAAAGGGCTTGCCCAAACATAGGCTGGCCAAGATTGAGACGATGGCCAAGGTCAGCGTCGATCAAAAGATCGCCGAGTTTGAGAAAGACCAGCAACAGGAAGATATCGCCGCCAAAAGCTACGCATGCCAGGCAGGCAGCACAGCAGAAGTTGAGTTGTTTCGCCTGTGCTTTGAGCAAAAGCAGGTGCAGGTGCTGAAGTCGCACTTCAGGGAATACGACCCCAGCTTGGGCTATTGGAGACGGATTGACGATGACGAAATTAGGCATTCGATCATCCAAGAAGCTGAGAAAGCCTACTGGGTGGACGGCAAAGGCAAGCGCAAAGGCACCTTGGCCCATATCAAGAACGTCAATAACGCCATGGCATGGGCGGCGGGCAAGCTCTACAAAAAAACTGACACCACTTTTAACCGCGATCTGCTCGCATTCCAAAACGGCACCGTATCGACCAAGACCGGCAAGCTGAGCCCCCACGACCCCGGCAACCTGCTAACGGCCTCAGTGCCCCACAACTACATCGAAGGGGCCGAATGCCCTGAGCCGATGCGCCGCTACATCGAATCGAGTTTCGATGGCGACTATAACTACATCCGCGCCTGCATTGCGCTAATGCTAGACATGACCGCGCCCCACCGGTTTTTGCATTTGCAAGGGTCGAGCGGTTCAGGCAAAGGCTTATTTATTCGCTTGATTCAAAGCATTTTCAGCAGTGAGTCAACGCAAGCGGCCAACAGCTTTTCCATTTTCAAAGACCCCGACAAGGTGCGCCAATTCATTAGTGGTCGCCGGGTTGTTGCTATCTCAGACATTAACGAATTTATAGATAGTGGATTGGCCACATTCTACGACTCGGTTGAATGCAGCCCTGTAGCCGCCCGCAACCTGCACAGCAGTAAAGCCGACAACGAGGTGAACTACACCCGTTACATCGTGGCCAGCGCCAAAGGGCTGCTGATGGCTTCGAGTTCAAGCGGTGGATTCGAGCGCCGAGTGGTGCCAGTGCTTACGCAGCCAATCCCAAATGAGCAGCGATCGGAGCAATTCGAGAACGAACTCATGGAGTCGGTGCCCGATGTGGTGTCCTGGGCGCTGTCGATGGATAGGGAACTGCGCGACAAAATCCTGAAAAACCCCAAACGCTACAACGAACGTGCCGCTCAATATTTCAACGACATTGCCGCCAGCACCAGTAGCGTGTGGGCTTTTGCCAACGAATGCTTAGAACCCGCCGACATTCACGGGCCACGGCAGCCAGTGCAGGTGGGTTGGCTCTACAGCTGCTACAAGGCCTACTGCGCAGCGGCCAACGTCAGGGCTCATGCTCTGAACAATTGGAAAGCTGAGATGAAAAGCATATTGACCCAGAACATAGTCGATCGTCGCCACATCGGAGGTGAGATGGTGCCGATCGAATGGGTGTGGATCAATATCCGTCACGGGCTTTTTGAGAGCAATAGCGGCATTCCTGAGTGCATCGTTTCCAAGCTGGGCGAAGGTGGCGTTGAGTTGTTCAGGGCCTGGGCCACCCAGTATGGTCACCTATACCCCTACGACGCACGGACATTGCCAGAGCAATTGGCGCAACTTGAGGCGGCTGTCCAGGGCGTGCAGGACGTACAAGACCAAAAAGCCGAGGAATTTTCAAACAAAGAAAATGAAGGCGATCAACAAAAAGAAGAATTGAATCGTGACTATTTAGGTGCCGTACCTCCTGCACGCCCTGAATCAACGGCTGAAACCCTAACAAATGGGGGCCAAGAGTCCTTAGTAGCAGTCGATCGATCGCGCTCCGTGCAGGACCAAGGTGCTGAACCGGTACTGAACCGCCCTGCACCACCAGACCAGGGATGCCGCGATGCCACCGGCGCTGTGACCCATGCGTGGATTACCCCAGGGAAGCCCGATTGGTGGCAGGAGTTCGAGCAGCGATTGATCGAGGCGACCACCTTTGATCAGTTGCAGCATGCGAAGTCGAAGACCTCAGCGAGCAGGCGATCGCAGGTGATGAACGGCTGGGAGAGTGATGGCCGATATACCTGGCTCAAAGCCAAGGCAGAGCGATTGCAGCGTGAGGCGGCGGGGCAGACCCAAGGCGCGATCGGGGAGGTGACGGCGTGAGTATTCCTAAAGCCTCATCCACTCTTGCCATCTTGAACAGGATGCGCACCCTTAACGGACTGCCCTCGTATGAATCGCATGAAGACGCCATTGCCGACGCAGAGCGCAGACTTAAAGATCAACGCTGGGCCACCGACCCCTTAGGGCTAATGCCTTGGTTATTGCCAGACAAATATCGTTGGCAAATCGCAGATGCACTTGAAGCATTGGCGAAGTGGATAGCGCCGGGGAGTTGGTAATGTTCTTCCCCAACTCCCCCCACCTACCGACTCTGGGCGATCGCGTGTGCTACCGCGCCGACTTCCACCCTCGCCCGTACACCGTGACCTTTTCCACGCACGATCGCTACGGCAACCTATGGCTATCGCTAGAGGGCGTAGACGAACCGGCGCGGGTGGAGGAATTGGCATGGTATCCCCAAAAGGGCGATCGCGTTGAGTTGCGGTTCAGTACCTACGTCAACTGGCTCCAGGCGCGATTCACCGAGTGCATGGAGCAGGGCCAGCGCGATCGGTTGGAGGCGGTGAAGGCGGCGATGAAGAAGTCGCAGCACTACCGCACGGGCGATCTAGTGCAGGTAGACGGGCCGTGGGTAAAGATTCGGTTTGGCGCGGCGGGCGATGAGGTCGTGCCGATTAGCTGCATCGCGGTTACGGAAAGAAAACAAGTTGAAGCACAGCAAATAAGTATTTTTGACGCCATGAGAGAAGCAGCTTAATGACCCACCTAATTGGCCTCATTGACCCACCCACCACAAAGCTCAAGCCCTTCACCCGCGACGAACTGATCGCAGGGCAGCAGCACATCGACGAACTGAGCAAAGACTATGGTTTCAAACCCGGCGCGATCAAATGCCGCAGCACCCAGAGCTACACCCGCGCCCTCACGATCGCATGTATCCGCGCCCTGAACCGTCGCGCCAAGATTGAAACAGTGTTTCCCGCCAGTGAGACCTACAACGCCGCCACGGGCCGCAGCGGTGACATCCTAGGCATTGTCGATGCGATCGTGCTGGAGGTATCCCCGCCGCGCAACAGATGGGTGCAGGCCTGCGGCAAAGACTGGCAACCGCATATTCGCAAGATGTGCGACTACGATCACATCAACCGCTGCCGGCAGGTTCTCGCCAACCCTACCCACACCCTAGAGCTATGGGGCTGGGCTCAGTACGATCGCACCAAGGCAGACGGCAGCGCTAGTAAGCAAAAATTCTGGATGCCCCGCGTGCAGATCATCACCATGGATTTTTTGCTAGGTGCTGCCCCGCCTGCGATCGTCCCTTTTTTTGAAGCTTCTGTATCGAGGGCAGAATAACGCGGTACGTGCGTGATACGATACGGATAAGTTATTGAGGAATAGTTATGGATGATTTTGAAAGATTAGAGAACAAATACAACCCTGAGCACGATATCCCCGATGGCGTGGTAGTTTCATGGGCTGACTATGAGTTAGTTCAGATTTGCCGAGAGCAAGAGCTGCAAATTTCTCAGCTCAAGGTGCAAGTCAGTTTGTTGACATCCCGACTAGATGAAGCAGGGCTCTAGCCATGACCATCTACACACTACACATCACCAAGCCCGATCGCCCCGGCCGCGGCGTTACCGTATTCTTTGCCGCCGAGGCCGAGCACGATCGCACCGCACTGGCCAATGCCTTGATCGCAGTGAACCGACTGGCTCATGCCCTAGACGGCGTAGCCGACACCCTTGTGATGGGGCCGCAGCAGGTGAGCGACGACACGGTGCAGGTGATTGGGCAATTACATGCGGTCGAGGGTGCGATCGACCCGCTGATGGTGAGCGACACCGACTACCAAGATGCTTATCTGGAGAAGCGGATCGCGATCGTGGGGTTCGGTGGGCTGAGCGATGACGAGCAAGCACTACTAGAGGTTGCAGAATGACTAACCGCCCTCGCCTTCTATCGCCCTACCCTGGGGCCAAGAACCCCGATCGCTACCCGGTGCATGATGGCGGCGACTACGATGCCTGGATCGCACCTTTTGCTGGCAGCGGTGAGCAGGAGGCCTACGTCGCCCGCATCGATAATGCCCTCCCCGTGATCGCCGCTGATGCAGACCCATTGGTGCGATCGGTGTGGGAGTGCTGGGGTGATGCTGACCTTAGGCAAGAAACGAAGGAATTATTGTGGCAGTGGCGGCAGTGGATTCTGGCTGACCCTGAAACTAGCTTTGCAGATTTAGCCAAACTATCCGCTTGGTATGTAGCTACTCCCGATGTCAATCGCAGCATTGCCCACATTGCCGCCGTGTCGATCGTGCTGCGCCGCCTCACCTTTGGCGGTGTGATTCGGCTCAACGGCCAGGGCCAGCTCAACGTGGGGCTATCGCAAGACAAGCTGCGCAGCTTCCGCAAGGGGTGGCAATTCACATGGCCCCAATCCCCGGCAGCGCTGACGGTGTTCGACGACTACGCCAAGGCCTGCGACGTACCGCCGTGGGTGGAAAGCGCGATCGCGATCGTCGATCCGCCCTACTGCTCGGGCACCACAGACGCCTATGCCCACGCCGATGGGCACTTGTCGATCGCGCTGGATTGCGTTGAGCGATTGATGGCGAACCCCTGCGTAGCGAGGATCGTTTGCTTCAATTATTGGGGCGAATTTGCTGCGGGTGCTGTATCGGGCACGGAATACCCGATCGTCGCCGCGATGGAGCGTATAGGGCAGCGGTACGGGCGCGAGGTGTCGTTTACCCACCTTGGCACCTTGGCGACGATGAACAAAGGGCCAGGCAAGACGGCGGTGCATCGCCTTGAGGGTGTGTGGGAGATTGGCGGGCGCAGACTGTACGGCGATCGGGCCGTGCCGGTGCCTGCAATGGAACGAGTAGAGCAATTTACTTTTATTTAGGGATTAAGACCATGAGCACTTGGGCAATATCGCAGTTTGAACACGATGAATATTACGGTGAATTTGCCACCAAAGAGGACGCGATCGCTGAAGGCAATGCAGCAGGCTACGAAGGGTTTTGGGTAGGCCAACGTCGAGAACCTAGCCCATTGTCCGACGGCGTATTTGCTGCGGATTTGATCGAATCAGCACTTGAGACCCTTGAAGACGAGTGGGGCTTAGAATGCGCAAGTTTTGAGCCCACGGCAGCGCAACTAAAAACCTTGGAGGAAGAGGTTCGGATAGTAGTCGATCGATGGTTTGACCAGTACAACCTGCATCCTAAGTGGTTCATCGTAGATAACCCCGAAGCGATCCCACCCTTTTGATTTTTTTCATTCACTCATCACTTTTACTTAGGGATAAGACCATGCCCAGAGCAATGACAGGGAAGCGACGGTTGGAGATTTTGAACGAATTGGCCGAGGCTGAGCACGGGCTATCAATGTATGACGTTGTGAATAAGTGCCATCGGTTCTATGCCCCCGAAATTATGGCCCTAGGCGATCTGGTGACGCGTGAGCCGGGCAGGGCTGGGGTGTACCACATCACCGACGAAGGGCGATCGTACCTCGCCGTGATGCAGCCGTCGCAGGTCAAGGGCGCGAAGAAAGCACAACAGCAGGTGGCGGCATGATACGGATGGCAATAAGAAACTGGTTATCTTTCCTGGCCGAAGATGATTGCTACGACGATAGCCGATGGTGCTTTTGGACTGCCCTAGGCATTGGTGCATCAGAGAACGTGGCTGTGGTCGGGGACACCGTGTGTAAGCGAATTGACCCCATTGGCATTGAGTACGACGAGATCCCGCCCGAGGCCGCACTGAGCTTTCTTAGGCTTGAAAATTATTCCGAAGAGGATTGCTACTAATGGCTGAAACTGAAATGGTTGCCACTAAGTATGCTGGTGCTGATTGGATGTTGGGCCGTGAAAGCTCGCCCAAAGCTAGCAAGCTAGGCATCAAGGTGATGAATATTTTGGGCCAAGTATACCAAGGTATTTATCACACTGATGATTATGTTTTAAGCCCAAAGATTCGTTGGGATAGTCCGTTCGCTGTTGCCGTGACGGTGTACGGGGCCATGGCTACGTTTGACGCACCACAGCTCACCTTGCTAGCGATGTGTTGTCAAAAAGCAGAGGTTTCGGTCGTCATTGATGGTTCATTTAAGGGCTACACAAAACTTGTGTTTGCTCACAATCCAGGCGGCTCCGAAGTGCCCTCATTTTTGAACTTAGACGAATCAAGCAGCCTAGAACTTAGGCTGGCTCAATGCACTCACATCAAGAAAAAACTATGTGACATTGAACGCGGCGCAGTTTACTCCACAGAACCACTTGGCTGGCATAGTTTTTTGGCATTAGTCGAGATTGCGCACAGGCTTTCAACTCGATTCCAAGTAGTAGGTCGATCGCCTCGAAGCCTAGAGGTGATGGTCACACAGCGAAAGCCCACCGGGTTTTCCTATGAGCGCCACCCCTCATGGGTTAGGCACAAGCAAATCTTGGCCCAGTACGTGAACGTTGACTACTCTGAGGTGGCGGCATGACCACCCTAGACCCGCATTACAAACTCAACTGCGACCTGTACCGCCGACAGCTTCTGCAATGCGGTGCGAGCGAGGAATGGGCCAACACGCAGGCTGCGATCTTGGCGCAGTGCTACGAGTCGAAGCAGACGGCAGAACGATCGCACGTTGACTACGAGGCGCGGCTGCTGCGGGCTAGGGAACTGGCCAAGATCGAACGGCAATGGGCTAGACGTGCGATCGCGCTGACGGCAGTGGGGTGCTTGGGTATCGGGGCTGCGATCGGGCTGGCTGTGGGGGTGGTGTTGTGAATAAGAAAAAACATAAACAGCTCAACATCTTTAAGCACACCAAAGAAGGCAAAAAAATGCTGGGCACATTAGCCGAGGCTCAGCAGCTTACCGTCCAATCCCTGCAAGCTTACGGCAGCGATCGCAGCACATGGGTGGTGGGCTTTAGTGGAGGCAAAGACAGCACAGCCACTGTGACGTTTATGGACTGGGCCATCAGCAAAGGGCTGGTGCAGCGCCCCGAGAATTTGATCTTGGTTTACTCTGACACGCTGATGGAACTGCCCAGCTTGGAGGACTCAGCTCACCGGCTCATGGCCTACTTGCAAGGTCGGGGCTGGCAAATCAGGCGCAGTGTGCCAGCGTTAGAGACAAAGCCCAAAAAAGTTGAGCGGTTTTTTGTGACCATGCTAGGGCGTGGCTATCCACCCCCGCACAACAAATTTCGCTGGTGCACTACCCGAATGAAGACCGCCAAGATTGACCAGATTTATCAGTCAATTGCGGTTGAGTACGGCGAAGATTTTCTCGGCATTGACGGCATTCGCAAGGGCGAGAGTGCCGCTAGAGACAGCCTGATCCTGGCTTCATGCAGTACCGACGATGGCGAATGTGGGCAGGGGTGGTTCCATAACACAGCGCACGGGGCTAAGCTTTCCCCCATCCTGCATTGGCGCGTTTGCCAGGTCTGGGATTGGATTATTGAGGCTTGCTTTGAGCACGGCTACCCAATCGACGGGGTGATCCAAACCTATGGGGTAGACATCACCGACGATGGTATTGAGGAACCCCTAAGCGCTCGCACCGGTTGCATTGGCTGCCCACTGGTTACAACTGGCGATCAAAAGCGCCCTAGACCTGACAAAGCACTGGCAACCGTGGTAGGGCAGGAGGCATGGTCGCATCTGGCCCCGTTCCAGCGGCTCAGCGAAATTTATTGGCGGCTGCGGTGGGATGACTCCTTCAGGCACCATAAAACCAATGGGCAGAAGGGGTGTTTAACTCTGGCGGCTAGGGAATGGGCATTGGGGGAAATCTTGGCGGTGCAGGCAGAGGCAGCGCGCCTAGCCCTTGAGCTGGGCCGCAAGCCCTACACGCTGATCGCAGAGGAAGAGGTGGCACTGATTCGGCAGATGATTGCTGATCGCACGTTCCCAGACCCTAGCCGCTATGGAGCCCATGAGTTCACCCTCCATAATTCAAGCCTTAAAGGAGATGGAAAATGAATGTATCCACGGTTCTTATGAAAACAGTTCTGGAGAAAGGGTTGGTTGAATTTGATATTCCGTACTTAACCCGAAAGGTTTCGACATGGCGGTTTAATATCACTAGCCCAGTAGAAGTTTTCGTTAAGCCTGTTTTCAGGGTTGAGAATGTTGGCTGTGACTCAACCATTTACGCTGAATTACTTGTGATTGATGAGTTTGCAGAAAGCAAGGCAAAAGATCTGGCACAGTACTTAATGGCTGACTGCTATATTGACGAGTGTTTGATTGTTACTGACGGCACGGCGAAAAGGTTGTGTCGGGGGGAGTAGTGCTTATCACCGTCACCTACTGCCCCAACTCCACCTCCAACCCTTCAATGAGTACCTTCCTGACCAAGTAAGCATAGGCTTGCCGCCGCCCCTCTGCATCCCCCGCCGCCCATGCAGCAGAGAGCATAGGCGGCGGCTTTTCGATCGGCATCCTCCATCGCGGCCCAGACAGTGCGATCGCGCGGGCATTGTATCGATCGCGGCATGATGTGGCCGTATCGCGTGACATGGCGTGGTGTTTCGTGTTATACCGAGAGAGAATCACGGCGATACAGCGCAATAAGATACACATTATGGAATCTACTCAGGCTTTACTTGTCGAGGCTATGGCTGCCCAACAAGAACTGGTAAGCGCGATCACGGCGCTAGTCAATCAGGAAGTTAGCACCCGCAACGAGCCCTGGGTACCTGTAGAAGATTTGGTCACAGCCCTGGGCTCAGCTTTCAGCGTTCGGAAGATTGATGGCGATCGCAGGGCTGGGTACTTCAAATATGGCCGGGACTACATCAACACTAGCCAGGGCACTCGGCCAACCTATGCTTTTAGAGTCGGTGCTGTGCGGCAGGTTTATCAGACTCCACCTGAAAAGAGAAAGGTTTATCAGGCTTAGGGTCTTCTCAGACTTCGCTCCCATGCCGCTTGCATAGATGTCCGATTCAGAAACTGATGGTAGACGCGAGTGTGGACGGAGAGATCATGGCCCATCATCTTTGCCGCGATCGCAGGGTCAAGACCCATTACCGCAGTTCTGCCCGCCCAAGCATGGCGAAGGTCGTAGGGTAAGAACGGCATTTGACGACGCTTAAACCATTGGGACACTCGCAGCCCATAATCTGAATTGCGTTTAGCCGTCAGTGCTGGTACTTTGGCTGATTTTAGATCGAACCTTTCCCACCATTCAGGCAGGTATGGCCACACTTCGCGCCACCCTGTTTTGCCGTCTGTCACGATGCAAACCCCTGGGGGCTCTCTCAACGCCTTCAGATCAACGTAGAAAACCTCATGGTCGCGCAGTCCATAGGTAGCCATCAGCGCTATCAGGTCGCGCCATGGGCCCGGCTCTACCGACTCAATCGCAGCTACAATTTTCTCATCGGTTGGCAAATCCCTAGGATTGACCGCAGCCGGACTGTAGCGGCCCCGATACCTAACCAGGTTGACTTCGATGCCTGCCACTTCAGCTAGGCGACCATAGGCGCTACAGGCTCGTTGGCGGCTGCGACTGTCGGGCTCATAGGTTTCGACCGTCTGAATCAACAACTCCGCAGTCAATGCCCGATGTGGGGGCAGTCGGCGGTAGGGTATTAAATAATCCTTATCCCAAGTTGTTTCACTCTTTGGCCCACGCTTGCGCCTGGCAAAATATTGACGCTCCATTTCAACGATCCAGTCGGCCACAGTTTTACCCGTAGACACCTGAGTCGAAGTAACCCAGTCCCCCCAAGAGAATCGACCCATCGCTTTGTCGGAGCTAAGGCGCATGGCATCAGCCTCAGCCCGAACCACGCCGGGCGGGTTAAAGTAAACTCCTAGGGGTATCCGTTGCTGGTAATCCTGGGTCTTTTCAGAGCCGGGACGCGGAGGCAAAGTCGATCGCAGGTAAAGTGACCCGCCGACAGCATTGATCGATACGCCTGCCTTTGCCGCCTTCAGACGGGCATTTGCATCTGCCAGCAATTCCTTTGGGGTTTTCTTGCCTGCCATCGCTGCCTAAATCCTGCCTAAATATCAACGTTAATAGTCCACCATTCAGAACTATTAAGTATCTAGACTAAGGCAAAACCCTACAAAAATCGTTAGAGCGTGGTCAGGATGTAGGCACAGTAAAGCATTGTTAGCGGCTTGTGATTCCACCATTCGTGGGTTCGAGCCCCATCATCCGCCCTTTTTGTACAGTGACACTTTATTTGTCATCAGTGACACATTGCTGTCATGGGTGACAAACTAGTGTCATCGAGACACATTGCTGTCGTTGAAGCGGCAGTGACAAAATAAGTGTCGTTTACTCCCTCGTAGCGGTGGCTAAATGTCGATTCATGCAAGAATCACAATCCACTGCCTTCTTTCAACTCGCTACAGTTTTGTCTGAACCGATGTGTCTAAATCTCATCTTTCAACCTTCCTTGTCCAGGGTGGTTGATTGTGACGATCACCGAGGCGCACCAGCTCAAAAACCCCGCAATCTTTCAACCTCCCCTGTCTAGGGTGGTTGATTGTGACGTAGCCATCAATCGCCTCTGGATTCAAGAGCTTGTGCTTTCAACCTCCCCTGTCTAGGGTGGTTGATTGTGACAACAGATAAGGCGGCCAACGCGGATTTATGGGCTGCTTTCAACCTCCCCTGTCTAGGGTGGTTGATTGTGACCGCAGGCTCCTCAAAAGCTTTTAGATTAAGGCTTTCAGAAGTCATTTGCGCGGATCGGCTCATCCATCCCGACTGCACTGGTTAATTAGTGGAGCTTTTAACCTCTACAAAGACCTGGAATGCCTATTTGATAAGCATTTCAGCCTTTACGCGGATCGCTCAGGATAATTGCACCCTGAGGAAGCCCCTCAAACCCAGTATTGGAGCGAGTTCCCCCTTGCTCGGGGGTGATTCGGTAGCCGCTACAGCAGTACATCCGCACCCCTATTGCTGGGAGCGCACCTACGCCATAATTGAGGTTACTAGCACATCAATTACGACTTAATCTCTTCGGAGAAGCCTTGGCTTCTCGTCCGACAGCATCAGGGCGAGTAGCTACCAGGGCCAGAAAGCACGGCTGTCTTCCAACAGCCAAACTAACCCTTATTTCACACGACTCAGAGGCCAAAGCATGAGTCGCGGCGCTATTGAGCTATTCAGTTTTCCAGGTTCAAAGCTTTTGGCCTATTGTAGTACAGGCTTTAGTTCTAAGATACTACTGTCTGTCTGGACTCATAGGCTGCGATCGCAACTGCCTTGGCCATCTCGCTAGCATTCTGCTGCCAGGGCTGTTTAATGGCTTCTACGACAAGCCTGTTCTGAGCGGCTTTGCTCTCGATTTGAGCCAGTAGTCTGCCGTAGCTCCACTTGTGGATGCTGCTTTTATACTGCTTGGCATAGCGTTTCTGGCCTTCTACTGAACCTGGAGCCTTTTGCTCGGCTTTCGCCTGAATTTCGGCCTGTAGAATCTCGCGAACGTTATCGAGCTTAGGAATTGCGATGCTGCCCGCCCCATATTGCTGTGCTATCGCTACCACAGCCTTCGCGAGGAGACGGTCTACATATTCCCCGAGATTAGAAGTGCCAAACTGATTGCTTTTACCCTGACGCTGAGCTTTGTGGCGACTATGAGATTGTTTACCTTGTTCTCGCCGTTGCCGGAGAAACAGCGCATAGTTTTTGCCAAGAAGTTGTTTGAGACTGCGGTAAGCCAGTACCTCCTGGGTCTTAGCGTTCCAAACAGCTACAGTCAGAGGGTTATCCCAGCCCATGCTGAGGCCAGCGATGATATGGGATTGGCCTGGGGATCGTGGTTGATTAGGTCGGTCAAAGGGGCTATTGAGCCGCTCTAGAGTAGAGGTGAGTCGCTTGGCGTAGCTTTGCTGGGTATCAGATAAGCTGCCCTTCTCACTCAGTTGGGTGAGCACCTTGGCGGTATCTGCGGCTTTCTCCTGGCGCACTTCCTCCGTGCCCTCGGCGCTCCAGAGGCGAACATCAACAGCGCAGAAGAGGGTGAGGTAGTGGGTATCCCAGGGGTGGCCCTTGCGATCGCTTTCTTGCCAGCAGATGCGGGCGGAACGCAGAGCAAAGAGGGCGCTGGAGTGCTGGTTTTTGCAGGCTCGTTTGGTTGTTTGATCTTCTAGAAAGCGCTGAAACCAAGGAAGCTGCCGTTGATCGCAGTAAATCTGGAAGGTATGCTCGCTGAGCCCGTTAAAGCGGACACAGAGGCGGCCCGTTTCGTTCCGAGACCAGACCAGGTCTGTGTTGGTTTCAAACAGGATGGGGAATGGGATGGTGCGAGGTTGGGCCAGCAGTTTGTCTTGCCACTGCTTATGCTCGCAGTTGTCCTTGGGGACAGTGGTGGTGGCGGTTAGCAGGGTTGAAATCCAGGCTTGCCTGGTCAGGTCGCAGCCTTTGGGGATGCGGGCTTCGAGTTGGTCTTGAAGGCGTTGTACCTGAATTTCGGCTTTGCGACGGCGATGGGCAAACTTTTCGAGATCTTCAGGTTTGTCTGGAAGTTGGCTGCCGTTTTTGAGTAAGTAAGCAGTGGCACAGCGGATTAGGGCCTGTTTGGCACCATCGTACTTTTTGAAAAGTTGCGCCCTGATTAAGTCTTTTGATTTGCCTTGGCTGCCCTGGGTCTTATCCGTCTCAACAGCTTTTTCGATCTGAGCCAGAATTTGAGCGGCTTTTTTCTGGACAGTGTCTAAATCTTGGCTGCACATCTCGGTTAGTTCCTCATCACTTTTGAGGATGGTGAGCCACATTTGCTTGCCAGATATTTGGCGCTGGAGACGACTCTGGAGTGTAAACCAGGACTTGAAAATGTAATTGACGGCTTTCTCAGCAGATGCGTAAAACCGGGCAGGCTGACCAGAGAAGGGAGCCTCGGTCTTCAAACTTTTACAAAGCTGGGTGACGACATTGGTGGGGTGTCTACCCTTGAGCCGCCAGGTCTCAAAGTCGTCGTGGGTGACGACGGCCTCAATGAGAGCGTTGATTAAGGGAGTGTTTTTCTCTGCGGCCAGCATCCAAAGATGTTGCCGGGTTGTGGGTGAAGCGACAAGGCGGCATTGGATTGTTTTTTGAGCCATGAGCTTTCGCCGCTACGGATAGTGCAAATGTATCATTTGCTGCCCGCTAGTTCAACCCCTGATTGGCCATTGAAGTAACCCGCTATGCCTACCTGATTGCCAGGCAGCACCGGAAGGAGAGCTAGGGTTCATCGGGCTCGTAAACGATGAACTCTCCCGGTTGCCAGCCGTAGGCCCGGCATATTTTCTCGATCACATCGCCAGTGGGGATGTAGCCAGGGTCATCACACAACCGATAGGCGGTTGCTCGACTGAGCCCGGTGTCTTGCCAAAAGCGATACCGGGTGATGCCTTGCTGGTCAATTAGGCCTTTGATGAGGTTCTTTGCTCCCATCCCATCATATTGCCAGCATTCCCATATTGCGCCTATGTCTAAAAAATGAGAATAATAGGGTTGAAAGCCACCGCATCAGCTTGGTCGGCAAGAGCGGTGGCTGACCCCTTACATGGAGCTAAAACCATGATGACAGACATATCCGTTACCAGACGGCTTACCGGACGGCGAAAGCCTGTGCTGGCGAAGCCGCTGAGGCGTTTTACTCGGTTTATTGGGCAGACAGCTTTGATGCTGAACGCTTGGAGTCGAGGCTGGCTGAAATGATCGCCTTCTTTATCCAAAATGCTCGGAGTCTCTCGGAGCCGCACCCGCATCCTGAGGAGTTAGGGCAGGGCGATGAAGGGGGTGTCTCTCCGGCGTTACCACTGGCCAGCACTGAAGTGGGGAGAAAGTAGGTATGTCTTCAGAATCCTCGAATCCGCCGCTGTCTGGTTTGCCCGATCGCACCCCGTCCAATCATCTTCGGTTGCTGACCATTGGCAACCCTGATGTGGTGAACTCCTGTGTGATGTCGCTGTTCCGGCTGGGCTATGCTCGCCCGGAGGAGTGGTCAAGGCTACTGCCGGGGGCTATGCCTGGTGAAGTGATGCGAATCTTGACGAAGCGAGTAACACTCTCGGATCAGGATTGAGAGCGTTTCATAAAGACTGATTGAACCCGGTAGAGCCTACCGGGTTTTCTTTTCCCCCAGATCAGCATGGCTACGTCTGTTTATTTTTAGCTTCGCAAGGCGTCTCAAGGTGCTTTGGGCTAGATTCCTGTTTTTGGAATGGCGCGGTTAGATTAAGGGAATATTTAAGCTACCAACAAGCTAAATCTGCCCTTATCCCTTCTAAGGACAATGACATTGGGCATTCCAACCAACATGCCAAGTCCTAGCCTGTCATTTGCTGATGCAACCATTGCGGTACTGACCGCAGAGGGCAAGCCGCTGCATTATAAGGAGATCACTCAGCGAGCCCTGACTCAGGGGCTAATTCAGACAGATGGCAAAACCCCTGAAGCGACGCTGAATGCCATTTTGGCAGTAGACATTAAGCAAAAGGGCCAGACTAGCCGATTTGCTCGGGTGAAGCCTGGTGTGTTTGGTCTTAGAGAATGGGGACTGACGGGCATTAATGGACAGATTGGCAATGCCTTGGAGTCGGAAGATGATCGACGGGTTAGGGTGCCTCACTTTCCACTCTATTCAGAAGTTAGGTTAGTGCTACCGATTTGGCACGGGCGGTTGCGATCGCAAATCACCGGCCTCCGCTCCACCATTTCTTCCCTGTGGGGCAGCCCTCAATCCCCTGTGGACTGGACAAATCCTGATGTTTGGATTCCGGAGCGGTTGCAGGCGCAAGACCGCGAACTGGCTGAGGCAATTTGGCGGAAAACTAATAAGTGTGTGAATCCACGCCATGTATATGGACACTGGTTGTTGGCATGTACCTATAGCTTGCTGACTGAGGCTGATGATGGCCGGATGCTGTTAACTGATGTTGGCCAAAACTTTATTGGCTACCCACTAGGCGATACGGTTACGTCTATTGATGAGCAGGAAGGAGTTCTCAAGATTCTGACTATTGCAGCTGAGAAGGGCACAGGGCGAAGGGGAGACTTTGTGCCAGAGTGGGCCGACTATCTCAATCGCTATTCTCGGTTTGGGACAGATAGCACCATTAAAGATACGCTGACCCGTCGCTTGCAGAATATTTTGGATAGAGGGTTGCTGGACAAGGCTGGAACTACATACAGCATCACCGATGAAGGTTTGAGCTATTTGGGCAAAACCGGAGGGGCAGAAGACACGGGTATCGTTGGAGAAGTCCAAGAAATTCTGGAACTAGTGAAGCGGCAAAAGGCTGGAGTCCGAGCCAGTATGCAGGAGGTCTTAGAAACAATGGATCCCTATGCTTTTGAGCATCTAATCAAGCAGCTCTTAGAGGCAATGAACTATCAGAAGGTGATGGTCACCTCACCCTCAAACGATAAAGGGGTCGATGTGGTGGCTGATATTGAGTTGGGCATTACTTCTGTACGAGAGGTTGTGCAGGCGAAGCGTCAGAAAACCAATGTTCAGCGTCCAGTACTGGATGCTCTGCGAGGTTCGTTGTATCGGTTCCAAGCGGTACGAGGCACCATTATCACGACTGGAGATTTTTCGAAGGGTACAGTGCAGGTGGCGTTTGAGCCAGGTGCTCCTCCCATCACTTTGATTAATGGAGAAAAACTAATTGACTTGTTAATTGAATACGGTTTAGGAGTCCGAAACCGCACGATTGAACTGTTAGAGCTGGATGCGGATGCCTTTGTGCAAGTACTTAATGAAGATGCTACTTAATTTTCTACCCGCAGATCATCTGACTGATTTCATAAGCAATCCTTAGAAGTAATAAGTAGGGTTTCACCCTACCCCGCATCTTTAACTTCTCTAATTTTTAAACATAACGCTTAAAGAGAACGTTCTATGCTGTCATCCGTCTTCGATACCTGTGTCCCGAGAGACGAGATTCGTGCCGGTGACCTCTCCCTTGACCTGTTCGCAGCCAAGCTCAGGCCCGTGGTGGAGGGGAAGGCTCCTCAGATTTACCAGCAGCCTGCGGTTTTTCTGGCCAATACGTTTCCAACCGATGGCTTGAAAACCCTGATTACCGAGGTCTTTGGGCGGCTGACCGGGCGGTTGATCGGCTCCCCGGTCATCCGGCTAGAGACCAGTTTTGGGGGCGGCAAAACCCACGATGAGATTGCTCTGTGGCATATGGCCAAGCGGGGGCGACAGATCGATGGACTCAACCGCTTTATGGACGATATTTCGCTGATTCCAGATCGCCCTATCCAGGTAGCGGCGGTGGATGGACGGGATTTAGACCCAGAGGCGGGGGTGTACCATCCAGACACGGGCATCACCACCTACACCCTGTGGGGCGAAATTGCTTACCAAATCGGTGGCATTGACGGCTACCAACTGCTGCGGGGCGCAGATGAAAACCGCATTAGCCCTGGCACGTCGGTGCTCGATCGCCTGATTGGCAAAGAACCAACGCTGATCATTCTGGATGAGATTGCTCGCCATCTGCGGGCTGCCAAGGCCAAAATCATTGGGCAGAGCAATCTAGCTGAGCAGGTGGTGGCCTTTTTGTTTTCGCTGATGGATCAGGCGGCCTCCTGCAACAACCTAGTCTTCGTCTATTCCCTGGCCTCAGAGTCCGACACATTTGCCAAGGAAACGGCGGAGATTCAGCAGGAGCTAATTCGGGCCTCGGCTCGGCAGGAGCGGGTACTCAGCCCCAGTACGGATATCGAGGTCTACAACATTGTGCGCCAGCGGCTGTTTGCCAGTATCAGCGCCGAGGCGGCGGAGAAAGCAGCTGAGGAATACCTACAGGCATTTCGGGCTAGCCGAGTAAACCTGCCTGACGGCTGTAAAGATGCGACCTACGCTAGAGCGATCGCCAACAGCTACCCCTTCCACCCCGAACTGTTTAACCTGCTGACTAAAAAGATTGCCTCTATTCCGGAGTTTCAGCGCACGCGGGGAGCCCTACGCCTATTCGCCCGGCTGGTGCGCTATCTATGGCAGCACCCAGATAGTCGCATGCCGATGATTCACCCCCACCACCTGCCGGTGGGGCTAGAGGAAGAGATCACTAGCGACCTGACCTCACGCCTCCAGCGGCCCCTGATGCGCATGCCGATTGGAGCTGATATTTACAACCCTACGGGTCGCGAAGCCCACGCTCAGCTGCAGGACCAGGAATGGATCAGTGCGGGCAAGCCGCCGTTTTCTACCTGGATCGGGCGCACGATTTTTCTGCACTCCCTCACCCAGGGCATTTCGTCGGGCATTCGGCGCACTGAGCTGAATCTGTCGCTGCTGACCCCAGGGGTAGACATTAGCTTTGTCGACCGCGCCCTAGAACGGCTGAGCGGTGTGGCGTGGTATCTCGATGTAGACCCCATTACTTCCGTAGCGCGGTTCAAAGAAGAACCTTCGATTAACAAGATCATTGCTGAGGAGAAAGAGCAGGTCGGCGTCACCGAGGCGAAGGAGGAACTTCGCATCCGGCGCGACACTATCTTTGCCACCAAGTTTTTTCAGCTGGTGGCTGGCCCTGAGGGTGCGCACCATGTGGACGATGACCCCAATACCATTGCCCTGTGCATCATCGACTTCAACGAGGCGAAGATCGGCAGCTCCACCGACGGCCCGCCAGCGCTGATTGAGCAAATTTTTAACAACACGGGCGAGTCAGGCAAGTTTCGCACCTTCCGCAACCGGCTGCTGTTTTTGCTGGCCAACGAGCAGGAGCTAGACCGAGCGATCGACATCACCCGCGAGTTTAAGGCGGTACGGGCCATTCTGCGCAGCCAAAACCGCATGGATGACCTCTCCCAGAGCCAGCAGGATCAGATCAAACAAAAGGAAGGGGAGTTAGATTTAGCGGTACGAGTGGCCTTGACCAACGCCTACCGCCACCTGTTCTATCCGGCCAATGACTCGGTGAAAGCAGGCAAGGGGTTGATGCACTACCCTTTGCCTGCCCAGGATGCCAGCACCGTCAAGGGCAACCGCAACCAGCAGGATGTGGTGCTCAAGGCGCTGAAGGACTGTGGCAAGGTGCGCGGCGAAGATGCCGCCGCCTATGCCCCTGCCTACCTGCTGCAGAAGGTGTGGCCCACGGGGCTCGACCACTGGACCACGCGCCAACTGCGAGAGCAGTTTGCTAAGGACTTGGCCCTGAACATGCTGCTGGATGCGGAGGTGTCCAAGCTGCGGGACACGATCCGTAAGGGCTTAAGCGAAGGCCAGTGGGATCTCAAGGTGGGAGAGCATCTCTACATCAAAACCGATGGGGCGGCGGTGGGGACACCTACCACCATCGAGTTTTCTGACCGGGCAGAGCTTTATCGGCGAGGGCTGCTGAAGCCTCCCGAGCCGAAGGTGGTGGAGTTGAGTGCCCAGCTGTTAGCCGGAGGCGGCGAGCGGACGGTGCAGGTGCGCTGGCGAGCCAAAGAGGCGTTGAAGGTCAGCCTGTACCAGGATGGCAGTTTGGTGGGTGACCAGTTTTTGCCCTCAGATGAGTACCAGGGGCAGATAGCCAAGACGACTCAGTTTAAGGTGGTGGCTGACTACGGTACTGGAGAAATGGGCGAGACGGTAGAGACGGTAGTGCTGTACCCAGCGGGGGGTACCAAGTCGACTAATGGCGGCGAAGGGGGTGGGGGGTATGGAACCCTGCCGTTGTTAGAGAAACCTACTGAAAAGGACTTTGAGGGTAGCCCCAACAAGATATTCAACGACTTGGCGGATTGGCTGAGGGATTATCAGCCGCAGGCGATCGCCGCCCTAGACTTTTCAGTGAGCGACGTAACGGATTACCGCAAGATGGGCACGACTCTGCCTCTGCTAGCCCGCTACCCAGTGGAGATTCAGCAGTTTGTGACGGTGCAAACGGGGCAACAGTTTGTGCGGCTAGAGTACCAGGGAGATGTACGCGGGTTCCAGAGCTTCTTTAGCACGCTGAATGGCATGCTGAACCTGCCGGAGACCCAGGCCAGCCTGACGCTGACGGTGAGCCTAAAGCCGGAGAATCCTCTGCCCCCTAATGGGGCAGAAATAAAGGGGCTCCAGCAGGCATTGGGCCGTAACCCGGTTGAGCGGATGAGTCTAAGAGTCAGAGTAGAATACTAGACTTGACGTCTCTTCCCGGTTTGTGGGATTCACGACACCATGCAAGAGTTCCAGCTTCGAGTTGTACCCCTGAGCAACAATGACTTTGCCCTGGAGCTGTACCAATGTGCCTACAAAAAGGCGGGGGAGAAGAAGCGCCCAGCGGCCAAGCGGGTGGGGCGGTTGAAGGGTAAGCCGCTGGTGCAGGCTCGGCAGGCGATTTACCAAGCGCTAAAGGCGAATAACTATGACCCCAAGACGCTGGGCTACAAGCGGCAGGCCCCCTACGTGCTGAGCGAGGCCTCGGGGGTGAATTTGGCGCTGCTATTCCAGGCGTTGCAGCCGTTGTCGAAGCCGGAGCGGATTGCCAACGTGACAGAGGGCATTGCGGCGATGAGTAATGAGGAGGCGCATTACTGGTTTGGCAAGGTGAGTAATGGTAAAAAGCGACCAGCTCTAAAGGCGATGCGGGTACTCTTGGGAGATTAGTTGATGCAACTTTCTGATCTCAGCTCAGAGTGCTTGGCTTTCATCAAGACCGTTCGATGGGATCGCGTTATTGAGAAGCACGAGGGGCCGGAGAAATGGGTCTCTGTTCTGGAGTGGTATGACCCAGAATTTATGATGATTGAGGGGCGGGCTGTTTAGCTGCCTGTTGAGCGATCGCACCATGACAACATCACTATTCTCCGCACTATCTGGAGCGCGGACGGTAACTCCCTGACGCTATTTTTGAAGGACACTACTTACGGCGATGACTGGTTTATGAGTGGGTATATGGCGGTGTGCGATCGCCTCCTCAATCAAGACTTCTACCTGGCTATTCTGTACCATGAGTGGTTCATCATTGAACCGTCCCCAGTATTGAAAGGCTAATATTTTCGATGGGTAATTTAGATCGGCAGCTTAATCAGGCTATTAAAGATGGCGACGTTAGCACAGTTCAAACAGCCCTGAAACAAGGTGCGTGCGTTGAAAGAGCAGGTGATCAGCCCTTTTCTCCGCTTTACAATGCCGTCATCAGTTTCTGCGGTGAGATGGAGCAGCTGCAAATTATCCAGATTCTGCTAGATCAGGGGGCCGATCCAAATCGCATCGTAGCTACCCATTCAAACTTGGTGATGGCAATCCGCAGATGCCAACTGGGTATCGTCGAGCTTTTACTCAGGTATGGAGCTAGTACGTCTCACCAGCATAATCCATCAATCGATGGCAGTTTATTGGATTTGGCTCACCATTTAGGACGTTCAGAAATCGTTGAACTTTTATCGAACTGGATAAATCAAGAACCCAACTAGCCCGATTAGAAATAACGGATTTAGGTGATCCAGGGCGACATTACCCGCCAAGATGTAAGCCTGCCATAGCTACGAGGACAACCGCGAGGCCATACAAGAAAAACGTTTCAGATGGGTGCTAAGATTCTTGGCTGCAACCACCTTGCCACAAGAGGGGCAAACACGCTTTACCCCTGATTTACTAGGCTTCTGCGAGACACCCGAATCTCGCGCAAACTGCTTTGCCAAGCGTGCCACTTCCTGATGATGGTAACGTTCGAGGTGAGAAATGAAACTGCAATTTAACACATGTTTTTCGCAAAATTGACAGTCTATGGTGCGAGAGACTGCTTTGTCAGCACGATCTTCAGTGCTGTTAGGCTGAATAAGATTGGCTGTGATGTTGATACAGCCATAGACTGTTAACGAGTAGAGGTGCCCATAATCGCGCTTTAGGTCTGCTTTAGTAATTCCCATGGCCCTTGAAACTCGTGCCTCTGATATATCGAATAGCAGGCTCCTACTCTCGGTTTTACAGAGGCTATGCAAGATACCCAATAGAATCACTAACTTCTGCTGATCTTGCTTACTGCGGCTACGGAACAGTGCCAGTGCTTGGCGACGTTGCTTGGCATTTTGCCAGTAGCGCTGCCAGCACCCATGTACCTGCCACGGGTAGCCTAGGATATCGAAGTATACGCAGTCTCCATTGCCGTTCGTGTGGTAGTAAACGTGATCACGACACCATTGGCAGCGCGTTAGGTAAGTTTCGGCTTTAGACAAATCGATCTGAACACTGGTATTACTGCTGGTCTGACGACTACCGCAATGGTGCCTACCGCCTTCAAAATTCCATGGCTGCCAATTACCGGGTGAGAGCTCAGAGATGAGTATTGGCTGACTACAGCTACGGCAGAGGCGAGGATAAGCGACCATAGAGCAACCTTTCCCTGTGATGGTGGAAGCTATCTGTGGATAGTCTTTATTCCTTAAAAGCACAGGGCGTATAAATTTTGAATAAGCACCTGCTAAGCAGGTGTGAATTTTCTAAGTGAATTCAATACAAGCCTGAAAGTAGGAATCTGTGACAGGCGGAACCCACTCATAAACATAGAGCAAGCAATCATACGGATTGGGCAACGACGAACCTGAAAGGTGAAGTAGAAATGACATCTACCCTGTAGGGTTATGAACTTGTGAGATTAACGCACTCTCTGTTTGACAGTAAGGCTCAGGGTATTTGACCTTACCGTATGAATTTGAGCCGTTGGGAGTGCATCGAGCTGCTAGAACAAATCAGATGGCGAGGGGAGCCGCTGTGCCCATACTGTGGTTCTAAAAGGGCTTCGCCGATAGAAAAGGGGCTGCGGCACCACTGTAATGACTGTTTTACGTCATATAGCGTTACGGTTGGGACGGTATTCCATCAGACTCATGTAGATTTACAGAAGTGGTTTAGGACGATTTTGCTTGTTCAGGCGTCTTCAGGTAGCATTAGTGTGCGAAAACTGGCGCAAGAGATAGGGGTAAGCAAGAATACTGCGACCGAGATGCTCAAGCGCCTGCGGAAAGCAACCCTTCAGGATCACAGGCTACTGGAGGCAATTGCTAAGGAAGTCGGTGATCTACAGTAACGGCTAAACGGAAGATGGAAAGAGTCAGCAGGGTTCCTCCACAGTCTTCACTTAATTACACTCTAATTTTTGTGCTGATCAGCACATTAGCGTTTTTTGGTTTTGCCTTACCTTACCTGATGTTGCTCAATGCTGAAGGAAAGCTTCTCGAAGGAATTGGTCTTCTCCTAAGCGGGGCTAGTTTCTTCTTGCCCCTCGCCTTTCAAATACATGACAAGAAGCAAGCTGAACTAGAGAAAAGTGAGAAGACGGGTGACGAAATCGGCTTGCAGCTCATGAACAATGTAATAACTTTAGCTTTGGCTAATCAAGAGGCCATACTCAGGCAAAGTAACCAACTTGGCATACACCAGAGGCTGAGGGCTACCGAACTTGGTCCTGCTTTCATAAATGACTCCATTCCGCCTATCTTGGCTGATAGAGCCGATCGGTTACTGAGTCAAAGCTACGGAATTGCTGAGCAGATTGACTTTCGTCGAGGTATTGCACAGCATTTGGAGCAGCATGAGGAAGATCTGAAAGCTCTTGCTGTGGAAGCTGCTGACGATGTACTCGATCAGCTGAGCGAAGCTCGCCTTAAGGCTTTAGCGTTATATGACTTAGACGCCCGAAACCCCTTTATTGGCGACATTTTTAAGTATTTGAGGGTTTGGCTAAAGAGTAGTATCGAATACGATATGTCCATGCCCGAAGACCGCATCACTCAAAACGCATTGGACAGAAAGCTCTATTTGGATGTTATCAAGCATATTCGTGATCACAAAATAGAGGCTTTTGGCTTAGCCGACGAAGCTCAGAAAAAGGTCGTCAGAAAATACCTCACCATACTAGTTGAGAGATTAGATGCAGCTTAAAGTAAAGCTACCTTTTTCTGTATTGGCCAAAATCTTCCTGAGCAACTTCCTGTTCTACCCGAGCTAGTTCTGCTTCATAATTAGCAACCGCCAACTTTTGGCTGTCTTCAAGTGCAGAGACCAGCGTTTCTACAGACTGTTTAGCTTGGTTGGCCTGGGCCGTAAGGCGAGGTTCATCCATGGTTACTTTGTTCTCAACAACTTTCAACAGTGCTAAAGCCTTACGAGCAAGGCTTTGGGCTGTTCCTTCCTGACTTGGAACTGGCTGAAATCCCATGGCTGACCCCAGTGGAGAAAATATGCTGAGCTAAGACGTATGTAAATCTGCCTCCAGACCAAGAAGCTAGGGGCAAAACTACTTTATCTAGGCGCATGCTAACCATCCCAGCTTTCGTGGTCTACACCACAAAGTGGGACAGCAGGGAAATACAGCTAGGAGTTCGTAGGAAAAATGCGGAACGGCTTTCAGCTTAGTACACGTGAACTATATTGACAAGGCTGTATATCATTTTGTTGAGTTGTCATTTGTGAAAGCTCTTGAACCTTTGCTGAAGGGGCATTTTGCAAGTGAAGGTGTAACTATACTGAAAAGCCAAGCCCGCTGCTGACGCCTCGCCCCTAAACAAGCTGTATGACTAAACCTACTCGCCCTGCTGTGTTCATCGAGAAGATTTTTCCGGTGACGCTGCTGAATAGGCAGGTGTATTACGAGCATGGGGGCAACCCATTTAAGGGGCTGCATCGATGGTATTCGCGGAAGCCGCTGTCGTTTAGTCGGGCGAGTGTGTTGGGCTCGCTGCTGCCGGATTCGGTGACGATGGAGGAGTTTGAGTATCTGCTGGGGCTAAACCGTCGGGTGGATGGGCACTCGGATAGCACGACGAAGCTGTATAAGACGCCGCCCAGCCCGGAGCGGATTAAGCAGGTGCATGACCTATGTGAGCAGACCTGGGGCACGCGCACGCCGACGGTGCTGGATGCGTTTGCGGGGGGTGGCAGCATTCCGTTTGAGGCGGTGCGGTATGGGCTGAATGTGCTGGCGAGCGATCTGAACCCGGTGGCGGTGGTGACGATGAAGGCGGCGATGGAGTACCCGCTAAAGTTTGGGCCAGATTTGCAGCATGAGATTGATAAGTGGGTGAAGTGGGTTGGCGATGAGGCGGAGAAGCGGTTAGCGGAGTTTTTTCCGTCGCAGGAGGGGGAGACGGTTCAGAACTATTTGTGGGCGCATACGGTGGTGTGCCCGAGTTGTGAGTCGGTGGTGCCGTTGAGCCCGAATTGGTGGTTGAGTAAGACGAGTAACTATGCCGGGGCAGGGCAGGCCAGAAAAGTTACGAGTGATTGGTACGCGGTGAAGCCAATTCCAAATCTGGCAGAAAAGCGAGTAGATTTTGAGCTGGTGAAGGGGCGAAAGGGAAAGGGGACGACGATTCAGACACCTGAAGGAGATTTTGATCCGAATGATTACAACACAATTAGTCGCGGCGTTGGGAAATGTTTGAATTGTAGAAGTGTCCTTGAAGACGACGTCATCAAAAAACAGGCTAGGCAATCAGGGTTAAATCACCAAGCTTACGCAGTGGCCTTCAGAAGGCTTAAAGGTAGCCTTGATTTTAGAATACCTAATGAAACTGATTTACAAAGCATTGATAAAGCTCAAAAACATCTACAGATTCATCAATCTAAATGGGAGGCAGAAATACTGCCAGCCCAAGAAATTCCTTCTAATACTCATCGTGGGCCGGACATGTATCTATATGGGATACATCATTGGCGTGATTTATTTAATCCCAGGCAGCTCTTAACTTTAGTTACATATGCTTCAGCTATTCGGGATCTAAAGTCAAAACTCTACAATCAGTATGAGGCAGATATAGTTGAGGCGATCGCAACCTATCTCGCATTAGTATTTGACCGTTGTGCTGATACAAACTGTCGGATGTCTCTATGGGACTCGTCAAGAGCAGGATTTAAGAGAGCTTCAACACAACATTCTCTTAACTTGGCATGGAACTACCCTGAAACAGCAGGAACAGGATTACTATGGCGATTGTGCGCGGACGTTTTTGCTTCTGACTATCATTCTCTGTGCTCATATTGTGGAATCGAATCTAATTCAATTGGCCTTTTAAGTGGCGAAAGCCACGATCCAAAATCGATTCATATCTCTTCTGCTTCAGCCGATAATCTCATTCATCTTCCTGATTGTTCTGTAGATTCTATAGTCACCGATCCTCCTTACTATGATGCAGTCCGGTATGGGGAAATATCAGACTTTTTTTATGTGTGGCAGCGGACAAATTTGTCAGACATATTCCCAGATATTTTTATTGCTGAACTGACGGATAAAGATAGAGAGGCTATTTCTAATCCCGGACGTTTCCGTGACATGGGTGAAAGCCCAGAAAAACTCGCCAACCGCGACTACGAAGCCAAAATGGCCCTCGCCTTTGCCGAATACTTCCGCGTCCTCCGCGACGACGGCGTCATGACCGTCCAGTTCAACCACAAAGACTCCGGTGCCTGGGACGTGCTCGCCAAATCCCTTATCGACGCAGGCTTTGAAATCACCGCCAGTTGGGCCGTCAGCACCGAGAACCCGCAAAACCTGCACCAGGCCCAGAAAAACTCCGTCTCCAGCACCGTCCTCCTCGTCTGCCGCAAGCGCGACCCCAATGCCGGTTCCGCCTGGTGGGATGACCTGCGCCCCGAACTCGCCAACCTCGTCGAGCAACGCGCCCCCGAATTTGAAGCCAACGACATCGGCGGCATCGACCTCTACCTCAGCGCCTTTGGCCCCGCCCTCAACGTTTTTAGCCGCGCCTGGCCCGTGCTCGACAGCTCCGGCGTCGAAATGCGCCCCGAGGTCGCCTTTGGGGAAGCTCGTAAGGCGATCGCCAACTACCGCTTTCGCAAACTGCTCGAAACCGACACGGCCGGGTTCGACCCCCTCACCCAGTGGTACATCCTCGCCTGGGATGCCTTCCGCGCCCGCGAGTTCCCCTTCGATGAAGCGCGACAGCTCGCCCTCGCCGTCGGTGGCTTCAACGTCAGCGACCTCGCTAAAACCCACAAGCTGATCGACTCCGCCAGCGGCACCTGCAAACTGCTCACCCCCCAGCAGCGACTCAAAAAACGCGCCTTCTCCACCAACCCCGATGAGTTCACCGCCGCCGCCCTGGTCGATGGCCTCCACGCCATCATCGCCCTCTACCTCGAAGAACAAAGCATCGATCCCGTCCGCCGCTTCCTCAAAACCACCGGCCTGCTCAGCAACGACCTCTTCATGCGCGCCTGGGAAGTGGCCCTTAAGGCAATCCCCCACATCGGTGACGAACGCAAACGCATGGTGGAAGAGAAATCCCTAGCCGACCTGCGGCTGGCCATGGATGAGATTCAGGCCAAGGTGCTCTACGTGCAGCCAGAGCTAGCGTTTGAAGGGGGGCAACAATCGCTGAATCTAGGTTTTTAATTTCTCAAGGAATATTATTGCTGTCCTATAACGAGAAAATGTTGGTACATCAATGGTTTGGGGCATTTATAAGGTAATACAGGGTACGCAAGCATATTTCCTATGGCTGTAATGGTTCCAGAAGCCCCTGCTGATTTCAACAACAGCCAGGGTGAGCTAGACGTTTTCAACGCCCTCAGGCGGCTAGATGACAGATGCTACGTCTTCCATTCCCTAAGGTGGCTTAGCAATCCCAAATATGGTCGGAAGAAGCCCCAGGGAGAAGCCGATTTTGCGATCTTTGACCCCCAGCGTGGGCTGCTCATTATTGAGGTCAAGTCTGGACTAATCCGATTTGAGGCTGGTAGCTGGTATCAGACTAATCGGGCAACAGGGGTCGAAAAGCTCATGAAAGACCCAGAGCAACAGGCCTCTAGTACGAAATTTGAGCTCCTGCCGCTCTTCAAAAACTCACTCTCACACACTGAAAATTGCCTAATAGGCACTGCTGTATGGTTTCCGTCAGGGACTTTTACCAAACAGGCCCTACCGCTTAACCTACATACAGATATTGTTCTAGATGAGGAGTCACTTAACTCTCCAGAGGTAGCCATCTCGACAGCCTTTGATTACTGGGGACAGAAATTTGGCCACCATCTGTCTCAGCGAGGTCAGGAGAGGGTTCTTAGCATTTTGGCTCCTACCTTCAAGGTCATTCCCTCACTCAAAGCTGGCTTTGACAAGCGGGCTCAGCAATTCATTCAGATGACTCGTCAGCAGGCCAGCATCATCGATTTTCTAGATGAGCAAGAAGTTGCGGTCATTAGCGGTGCGGCTGGCACAGGTAAGACCGTTGTAGCCCTGGAAAAAGCTCGTAGGCTCTCAGAGTTTAGTGAAAGCGTCCTATTCCTCTGTTACAATAGCGCCCTCCGAAACTTCCTAAAACAAGAGCATGATCTACCGGGTGTAGATTTTCATACATTCCATAGTGTTGCCAGAAAATTTGTTGGTGATGCTCCAACTTTTAGCTTGATGGCTGACAAGTTTTTGGAATATCTCTCCAACTTCACGGAGTTTTGGCCTTATCAGCATCTCATTATTGATGAGGGGCAAGATTTCTCAGACGAGTGGCTAGAGTGGCTAACAGAACGAACCGAAGGTTGCAAGTATATCTTCTACGACAAAAAGCAGCTTATTTATCGAGATACTCTTCCTAACTGGGTTGCAAACGCCGATTGTCGCTTGGTATTGACCAAAAATTGTCGAAACACTCTACAAATTTCAAGAACAGCCTACCGCTTTGCCAACCTTTCTCCTGGTAAACCCGGTGAATTGATTAAAGGATCACCCACTAAACTTCATGATTGCAATAGTCCAGCAGAGGTCGCTAAGCGCATTAAGCAAATTATTGGAGAATTATTAAGCCAAGATGCCGTGAAACCAGAGGAAATCGCCATTCTCACGATGACTACTACGGAAAATTCCCTGCTTTCGCATTTGGGATCTATCCAATCTGTTCCATTAGTCAAGTCTCTTGAAAAAGGTAAAATCTGCTTTACGACAGTTCGCAAATTCAAAGGTTTAGAAGCCCGAGTTATCTTTATCGTGGATCTTTGCCTTTCAGAGTTAGCCGCCCTAGACTTCCTACAAAGACTATATGTAGGGTGCTCGAGAGCTAAGGATGAACTTCATCTTTTTTTAGAAGGTTGCACAGATGAAAATATTAAAATTTCCTTAGAAGCAATTCAGCCAGGAACGAAGCTTCTTTCCAACAAGAAAAATATCGGGAAACTATTAAATGCCGAATGGCATAAGGAATGTTCATAATGTATCGCTCAGAAGCAATCGACAAAGCCCGAGAGTTTGAACTTATTCACAGGTCAGAACATATAGTCAAGGTGGAAGAGCTAATTGACAAGAACTTCAATAGCTATTTCGAAATGGTTTTAAGGACAGCAAAAGATGCCACAACTCCTGATGATTTGGCCGCAGCGTGGAATAAAACTGAAGCTACCCCAGACAAAGGCAAAGCTATTCGGGCATTATTCTCCAAGCGTATCGAAGAGTACAGAAAAGAATCTGAAAAGTACTGCAATGCGTTTGACGAAGAAAATCTTGAAGGGTTTATGTTCGATGAAAATGCTTTCAAGGGATATTTGACCAGAGAATGTCCGGTTATTACACATTCTTTTTATGCTAAAGCTGAAGAATTAAAAGAATGGCAAATTGCCTATGCTACTTCGTCCTCTGTTGAGTTGCTAGAAATATTCAACAATCTCATTCAGTTTAGCAATGATTATGCGGCCTCATTTAACGAATCCGAGTATTCTCAGTATCAAAGAGCAGAAGAGTTTGGCTTTGATAAGATAGAAGATGAAAACTATGGAATTGTAGGCGTCATTGGCATGGGCATCAAGGCAATTACTATTTATCATCTCTTTCCAAATATCTTCCCAAAAAGAGGAAAGCTGGATTTGTTTGGGATGTATTTTCTAACTGATCGATCTCATTTCCGTTTGCCGACTAAAACCTCCGAGTTCATAATGGTAAATGATAAAGCTAATGGGAAAGAGGGAGTTTATAAAGTCGATCAAAACTATTGGTATCCTTACGGATTATTTACAGCATATGCTATGAAGCTCTATTGCAAAATTGCTTCGTACTGTGAAAAGCAAGGAGCGCCTCTTAACCCACACTATCGATATGTCTACGTCAACACATTCCTTGAGGGAATTTCCCGTCATCACAAAGAAGATATACAAACGCTGACAAGAAGTAGTAATCCACAGTACCCAGCAAGTTATTTCTAATGTGCAAAAAACAAGAAATTCTTGAGAAATATTTTCCTGGCTATGAATTTAGGGATATTCAAGCTCAAGCTATAGACAAAGTTATTGCCAGCCAGAGCACAATGTGCCTGATGCCAACAGGGGGAGGTAAATCTCTCATTTTCCAAGTGGCTGGGCTGACATTGAACAAAATTACCATTGTAATCTCACCGCTTATCGCATTGATGGATCAGCAGGTAGACAGGCTCGTCAAGGAACAAGGAATTGACGCGATATGCTTAAGTGGTAAAGGTAATCAAGACCTGTATAACCTCCTGCGAGATATTGATTTTTCAGAAGGTGGAAAATTTATCTTTATGTCACCCGAGAAAGCTGCGTTCGATGGCTACATCGAATATCTGCTGAAGCAAAATCGTGACTATGTTGGGCTCATTGTTTTGGATGAAGCTCATTGTGTCTCCCAGTGGGGACATAGCTTTCGTCCAGCATATAAAGTAGTGCCTCAGTTCCTTGATCGCGCCTTTGGTTCCTTCGGCTGGCCTAAAGTTATAGCCTTGACCGCAACTCTCAACCCTCGTGATCGCGAAGAAATCTGTAGAGATTTTCGTATTGATCCTAAAGATATTATTGAAAGTCCTTCCTTGCTTCGCGACAACCTACAGCTTACCGTTGAAACGCTTGCAGATGAAGCGGCCAAGAAAATTCGGCTCAAAGAAATTTTACAGAATTACAGACTAAATCAAGAGGGAAATCCCAACAAAATTATCGTCTATACCCATCGTAAATCAGGCAAATATGGCACGAGAGCATTTGCTCAGGAATATCAGGAAGAAGGGTGGAACTGCGATTATTTTGATGCTGACTTGCCTGACAACCGTAAGGACGAGGTATTGAAGTCGTTTGAAACAGGACAAACGGATATCATTTTTTCGACAAATGCTTTTGGTATGGGTATCGATATTCCCGACATCCGAGTCGTTATTCACTATCTCATTCCCGAGTCGATTGAACAGTATTACCAGGAGGTTGGCCGGGCTGGACGAGATGGATATCCTGCTTTTGGGCATCTGCTGTACTCAGAGAAAAATATTAGTGTTCGCCAGGATATGCTCAAATCTAGCTTCCCAAAACTTGAAGAAATTCAGAATGCTTGCCTGTCCTCGCCATTAGCTATACAGGGTGGAAAACCTATCAGTTCACTTTCACCATTACTGGATTTCCCTGAAAAATCATCTCTCATGATGATCTTCTATGAGCTAATTGAACGTGGATTTATCAAGGTTTTAGTTAAAGGAATTCGTAGGATCGCCTGCTTTACGCCCTATCAAAATTCTGATTTTTCCGAATTCACCCAATTTGAGCAAGCATCTAAGCCAGGGCTGATGCTTCAAATTGTTCACAAAATGGGACAGTCCCTAACTTCAGTTACGGACAAATTGTACGAAGCTTTTACGCAACGTCAGACCAGATTAACCAGTGCTCCCGAGAAGGTGGTTTTCTACGAGTATCCTAATAAACCTAGTGAGAAAGAGATTGAGGAAATTGCTAAAAGTTTTGATGAAAAGAGACAAGCAAAGCTAGAAGCCTTTCAACAGTTAGTTGCCTTGGTGGAAGCGAACTCAGACCCGACAGCGGCGATTTGTAAACACCTTGGTATCCAGATGGAGTCCAGGGATTCGTAGCATTGTGATTACTTAAACTTCAGTGAAACCATGTCGCAGCCTCTGAAGACCTACAACTGGAAAATCAGCTACGCCAGCGACACTAGCAATCCCGTCGCCGACTTCTACATCCCCGCCCTCGAACGCTCCACCCAGTACGATCGCAAATCTGGCTTCTTCAACAGCGCCATCCTCAGCCAGGTCGCCGGGGGACTGGGGGCCTTCCTCCAAAACGAGGGCCGCATTCGCCTGATCATGAGCTGCCACCTCAGCAAAACCGACCTCCAAGCCATCCAGCAGGGCTACACCCTCCGCGATGCCGTCGCCGCCCGTCTCGACGCCAACCTCACCCCACCCACCAACTTTGCCCAGCTCAAACGCCTCGAAATCCTCAGCTGGCTAATTCAGAGCGATCGCCTCGACATCCGCATCGCCATTCCCCTGCGCCACGACGGGCAACCCCTCGACCCCGACGAGGCCATCAACACCCACTATATCTACCACGAGAAAGTCTGCCTCTTCACTGACGCCGACGGCAACCAGATCGCCACCACCGGCTCCAACAACGAATCCAGCGGTGGCTGGAACTTCAACGTCGAATCGTTCCACGTCTTCTGCTCCTGGGAGGGCGATCGCGACCTAGCCCGTGTACAGGAAGAAACACTGCGCTTCGAGCAGCACTGGCACAACCAAATCTCCAGCGTGCGTGTGTTTGAGGTGCCCGAAGCCGTCAAGCGCAAGCTGATCCGCTACGCCCCACCCCAAAAGCCAGTTTGGACAACCGACGACGAATTCAACCAGCGCCCCCTCACCCGACAGGAGCGCGAGCAGTTAGACATACCTAACCCAGAGCCCGTTCAGGAAGAAGAGCCAGAGGCCCAGATCGATGAGGCCGCCCTGGAGAAAGAACGGGAGATGTTTCGAGCGATCGCCAACATTTACCAAGACCCCGGCTGCCTCAGCGCCTGCCTCAGCTCCATCCCCATCCAACCCTGGCCCCACCAGATCAAAATCCTCAAACGTGCCGCCGCCGAGTTCCCCCGCAGCTTCCTAATCGCTGATGAAGTGGGCCTGGGCAAAACCATCGAGACCGGGCTAATCCTCCGCTACCTGCTGGTATCCCAAAAGGTCAAGCGCGTCCTGGTGCTGGCCCCCGCCAGCGTCCAACCCCAGTGGCACGAAGAACTGCGCGAAAAGTTCAACCTCCACTTCTGGAGCTACACCCAGGGCGAGTTCAAAGATTCCTACGGCCACACCACCCAACCCACCGGCAACCCCTGGAATAGCCAAAACCTGATCCTCGCCTCTAGCCACCTAGTACGCCGCCGCGAGCGGATGCAAGAACTGCTCGATGCCGAACCCTGGGATCTAGTCATTCTTGATGAGGCTCACCATGCCCGCCGTAAGTCGCCCCAGGCCCGCAAAGATACCCCCAACCGCCTGCTGCAACTGCTGGAGCAACTGCGCGACAAAACCAAAGCGCTGATTTTGCTCTCGGCTACACCGATGCAAATTGACCCCATCGAAGTCTTTGACCTACTGCATGTGCTGGGGTTAGAGGGCCATTGGGCCTACGGCGATACCTTCTGCGACTACTTTGCGTCGCTAGACAGCAAGCCCGACCGCCACCTGCTGAATTTTTGGCAAACGATGTCTGCCGACTACTTTGCCCGTGGCGGCCAGCCCTGCCCCCGGCTCCAGCAGCACCTCAGTCAGCAAGACCGGATGCTGGCCAGCCGAGTGGAAGATGCTTGGCGGGGGCGGCTGAAAATAACCATCAACGATCGCCTCTTCCTGCAAGATGAGGCCTTTCTCGCTGCCTCCCTGCAATTCCTGTTGACCAACACTCCGCTCAAAGACATGATGTTCCGCCATACGCGGGACACCCTGCGGGAGTACTACCGCCTCGGCCTGCTGGAAAAAGACGTGCCCCGCCGCGAGGTGTGCGACAACGCCATTACCCTCGAACCCACTCGCGAAGCCGACCTCTACCGCCAGGTGAGCGACTACGTGCGCCACTTCTACCGTCTGGCCCAAAAAGAACAGCGCAAAGCCCTGGGCTTCTTGATGACCCTCTACCGCAAGCGGTTGACCAGCTCCTTCTATGCCATTCAGCAATCGCTTCAGCGGCGGCTCGGTTCCCTCCTCACCCAGCAGGGCAGCAGCCTCACCGCCGATGATCTGGCTGACCTCGACGATGCCGACGATGCGGTGATCGAAGGGCTGGAGGGCTACATGGAGCCCGTAGACCCCCGAGAGATCGAGCACCTAGAAGCCCTGCTGCGGCAGTTTGAGAACACTGGGGAAGACACCAAGCTGGCTCACTTCATCGCCACCCTGCGGCAGGAGCTGGTGAACCGGGAAAGCGCGATCGCCTTTACCCAGTACACCGACACCATGGACTTTCTGCGGGAGCAATTGCGGGAACTCTACGGCAACCAGGTGGCCTGCTACTCGGGGCGCGGCGGTGAACTGTGGCGCGAGGACCAGTGGGCGATCGTGCCAAAAGAACTCATCAAAACCCGGTTCCGCGATGGCGAAATCAAGATTCTGCTCTGTACCGAATCTGCCAGCGAGGGCCTAAACCTGCAAACCTGCGGGGTGCTATTTAACTACGACCTGCCCTGGAACCCTATGCGGGTGGAGCAGCGCATTGGCCGCATAGACCGGATTGGCCAGCGTTACCCCACCGTCACCATCCACAACTTCTGCTACGACGGTACGGTGGAAGCGAAGGTGTATAAGAAATTGCGCGATCGCATTGGGGCCTTTGAATCTGTAGTCGGCACCCTCCAGCCCATTCTGGCCCAGGTGCCCACCTTCATCGAACGGGCCACTATGAGCGTCGATGCCGAAGAAGAAGACGTGCTGCTCTCGGAGTTTGACAAGGTCCTATCGACTCCGCCCCAGCAGCCAGCCCTTGATGACATGGTAAAACGCGATGTAGAGGCTGACCTGCAAGAGATTCAGCGATCACTGCCTCCTACCGCCATTACTCCGGAGGTTGTAGAGGCAACGTTCACCCAGTCCACCCTCCTCAATGCAAAAGGGATTCACTTTACCCAGGCCGATCAAGGCGTGTGGCAACTGGGTTACCAGGGGCAAACCTACCGAGTAACTTTCCAGCCAAAGGTATTTGAGGAAACACCCTCTCTACAACTACTGCTCTGGGGAGACCCCCTATTTGAAGAAATGCTAAAAGTAGGGTAAGAGCTGCCACAGAAAGCCCCAGAAACCCGCTAGAGGTTTTTAACAGTTACCTCAGTGTGATGGAGACGATTGATCAAGACCCAACCAATAGCCAGACACCATACCGCCGAGGAGTACCTTGATCGCTATCTCGATGAGGGGAATCTCTGGGAACAAAAGGATGCCCCCTTTCTCAGACAGCCCCTGGTCGATCTTGCGCGCTCACTTGGTGTTGCCCTTCAACGATAAGAATCTTGGGCGATGGTGAAGCGCCGGGCGCTGGCCGCAAGCGTTGGCTCTGAGGCGTGTAACCATACATTTCGCGCGAGCGGCATTACGAACTTCTTACGCAACGACGGTAGCCGCAATGATTTCCAGAAGATCGCGGCGCATGAGGATATTCGCACGATCGCGCTATATGACCGGCGAGCAGACAAGATCTCGCTCAATGAGATTGAACGGATTCGGCTGTAGCAAATAAGTCCGCAACTAATACTCTTGGTCACAGTTCTGTAACCTAGCAGCACCATAAACTCGAATGATGAATATAGTTTTGTTCATTAAAGGCAAGACGTAAAAAGGGAATGCTAGATCCGGAACTTGAATTCCTATGTTGTTAAATAAAATACCTCTTGTAAACGTCAAGCCCGATACCTTGGGTCATCTACAAGGAATGTAACGTCTTGTTCTGTATTTGGAGGCAATTTCAGTGGACCCTGCAACTCCAACTGCGTTTTTAGTCTCTTTTCTGTCCTGACTGACTATGCACAACAGTTTCATTTGGGCAAGGTGGTTATGAATTTCTGGAATTTTATAAGCAGTTTATTCGATCTATCACGCAGCGCATCATCATCTTCAACATCAAGCAAAAGCAAACAATCAAAGTCCGCAGCATCGAAATCAAAAACTGCTGACTCTCAGCAGTCGTCCTCTACTACAGCACCGCCAGCAACACCTGTAGAAACATTTGCCAAAGCAAAGGTAAAATCGCCTACTACTCGAACTGATCCCATAGCTTCTTCCATACCTAACATTGAGATAGGTGCTTACTCCACATTCTCACCTGTCAGCATAGACGATGCTGGAATTTGTTTGCGCTGCACACCAGAAATACCCAATGGTGATGATGCCGACTTATTTATTGATCTCGGTATTGATTTTGGCACTCGATACACTAAAGTTTGCTTCCGCAATAGTGATTCTAATCAGACGAGCATAGTTACTTTTGACAATGGGTCAGTTAACTTAGAACAAGCTCTAGTTTCCAGCCAAATCGCAATTTTAGATCGAGGGGAAATTCTTACTGGGCTGACCTCCAATGAGTGGGAAGCCAGCCAATGGCCGATCACCACTACCATAGGCTTCATTAAAATGCGGCTAGCCTACTTAGACCTACCTCAAGATAATCCCCACTGGCCACCATCTGTAGATGCGCTCGATAGTTCAGAAACTATTGAGAACCTCTCAGCTTATTTTCTTGGTCGCTTGATTGCCCGCAGTCGAAACTGGATTCAGACAACCCAGCCCGACCTTTTCAAAAAGCGGAAAGTAGGCTGGGTGTTAAAAGTCGGTGCCCCAGTAGAGTACTGGCATGGGCCTGCGATTGATCGCTTTGAGCGTGTGCTCAAGTTGGCCTGGGCTCTGAGCTTTACGCCTATGGTGCGGGGTGGCGATATGGTGACTCTACCCCAACTGAACCAGTGCATGAACCATGTGAGAGTATGGGTTGAGCAACATCCCGATTTAGACTGTTTTGCTAAGCCAGAGATTGCCGCAGCCGTGTGGGCACATATTCGGGCAGTGGGATCTCGGGAAGGTTTCTTTGTCTTCTCTGATGTGGGCGAAGGTACAACTGAAGGTGCTTCCTTTCGGTTCTATCGAGACAATGGAGAAGATAGGATTTCCTTCTACTCTGGTTTTGTTCGGTCATTAGGGGTTGCTACCTTATCGCAACAGCTACAGGATGAGCTAGCACTTGATTCGAAAGCTGTTCGAGATGCTTTATTATCTTGGAATCTTAGTTCCGACAATGCTAATCAGAAAAATATCCTGAAGAGTCAGACTCGTAAATATTTTCAGCGAATTGTTGCGAGTGTCATCGTCACAGGCTTTAATCGCTATCGCTCAGCATGCCCTCATCTTTGGAAAAGTGAAATCGGTTCTATCCTGAAAGTTTTTTTGGGTGGTGGCGGCAGTCAAATTAGCTTCTTTAGACATGGGGTTGAGTCAACATATACCGATTTTGGTCATCAGCGAAGCATCCCAGATCTACCTCCATATAAAACTGACAATGTCCCTGAGCCCGAAGATCTTGACTTGCAAAATTTAGACACCTCAGCATTTAATCGATTTTCAATTGCTTATGGGCTTAGTATTGCAGAAGGGCAGTTTCCCGAGTTCGATTTTCCTGACGATACTGATTTTCCAAAGCCGCCGCCTCGGCCAGAGCTGAACAATCACTCAGACATGAAAGATTTTTGTTAGAAATTCCGATCTTCTATAGTTTTTGAGTCCGGCTATCAGTACCATTTTTATCAATATTATGAGTGAATCATCTTGGAATCATGAACAATCAGGACAATCTGTTCGGCTGAAGAGTAACCCTAGCAAGCAAGGAGTGACGACTGGAAATTCGCGGAAGGCGGGAAGTCGAATGATGGTTCAGATAGAATTTTCTTCTTCCGAACGCACCTATTACCCAAAGTCTTTGCTAGAACCTTGTGGCAACCAAAATGAAAATGATTTTCAAAGCCTAATTTGTCAAGGTCGCTTTGGGGGGCCTGAAGACTTACGACGAATTCTAACTCTGGAAAAAATCAAGGGTCAGCTTACAAATGTTTTTTATAGCATGGAGACTAGTCAAACAGAATTTTATGCCCATCAGTTCAAGCCTATTCTTAAGTTCCTCAACTCAAGCCAGGGACGTTTACTCATTGCAGATGAGGTAGGTTTGGGCAAAACCATTGAGTCAATGTACATCTGGAAAGAACTCCAAGTAAGGGAAGAGGCCCGACGGCTATTGATCATTTGCCCGGCTATGCTGCGCCAAAAGTGGCAAGATGATCTCCACCAGCGCTTCAATATTCAAGCGGATATCGTCGATACTAAAAGCTTACTAGCTCGGCTAGAACGCGGAGTATCTCAACCCTTTGTCTACATAATTAGTTTAGAAGGCACTCGCCAAGGACTGGGGGGGGGCTCTGACTGGGATAACCCTGAAAATAACTCTCCTAATTTCCAACTTGCTCGGCTCCTTGATCAGAATCCTGCTAGCGAAACTCTAGGCTTATTTGATCTAGTGATTGTAGACGAAGCTCATTACTTAAGAAATCCCACAACTGCTAGCCACCGTTTAGGTCGCCTTCTTCGAGATGCTTCTCGGCACTTTGTACTTTTGACTGCCACGCCAATTCAAACTAAAAGCCAAGATTTGTTCAATTTATTGCGATTGGTTGATCAAGACACCTTCTACAATGAGTTTGTGTATAACGCTCTCTCAGAAGCAAATCGTCCTATTTTTCGCGCAATCCGCCATCTTTGGACAACTCCCACTAATATTTCAGCAGCACAACAAGAGGTGGCAACAGCACTACAATCGCACTACTTTTCTGATAACTCTATACTCCACGATATTCATAAATGCCTTAGTTCAGAACTGCTAGAAGATAGTGCTCGTATTGAGCTTGGCTATAAACTAGAAAAAATCTCTCTCTTGGGTCAATATATATCTCGCAGCCGAAAAACAGACGTTTTACCTAATCGAGTGATTCGTAAGGCCAGGACATTAGGGGTAGAGTTTTCTGATTTAGAGTGGGATTTTTACCAAACTGTATCTCAACAGATTCGCCGCCAGTGCAGAGGGAAAAAAGGCGCGGCTCTCTTCAAGCTTATTACTCGTCAACGTCAGATGGCGAGTTGTATGGTAGCCGCTTTTAGAGGCTGGCGTAAAAGTGGAGTGCTAGAGGAATTAGCTAATGTTGATGAGGAATGCCTTTGGGAAGATCTGGGGATAGGAATAGCTGATTGGAATGATGCAGATGATGCAATAAATACCCCAGTAGATCTCAATTTAACTGATGATGACCTAGAAGAGCTAGCTCGAAACGACAGTAAGTATAAAGAGCTAATTAAGTTCTTGAGAGAGGTTCGTCAAGAGGATCCCTCAGCAAAGTTCGTAATTTTTGCTTATTTTAGAGGGACGCTGCATTATCTCCTAGAGCGGCTCTTGCAGGATGGAATTGAGAGCTGCGCCATTATGGGTGGTATGGGCGATGCCAAGTGGGACACAGTTAACCGCTTCCGCGATCCTAATGGTCCTTTAGTATTGCTTTCTTCTGAAGTTGGTAGTGAAGGGATTGACCTTCAGCACTGCCGCTACATTATCAACTACGACCTACCCTGGAACCCAATGCGAGTAGAGCAACGCATTGGCCGTTTAGATCGACTCGGACAACAGGCCAACAGCATTGTAATTGCTAACTTCAGTCTTCGCGGTACGGTTGAAGAACGGATTCTAAAGCGTCTCTATGAACGCATTGATATTTTTAGACAAAGCATTGGTGAACTCGAAGAAATTCTCGGCCCTATGACGGAGAAGTTGCTAGTCGACTTCTTTCAGCAAGAGCTTACTCAGCAGGAAATGGATAAACGTATTCAGCAAACTATTGATGCTATCTTAAATCAGCGTAAAATTCATGATGACTTAACAGATAATGCTGTTAATTTTTTGGCTTTCTCAGATCATATTATTCAGTCTATTCAAGACAGTAAAGATAAGGGTCGATGGCTACAACCTCAAGAACTAGAAACCTTTGTGGCGGACTACTTTCAACGCTACTATCCCGGCACTACTATTCACCGTCGTTCGCAAGGTGAAAACTTATTTGATATTGCCCTGTCTAGTGAAGCTCGAATTGAGTTTAAAACTTTCTTGCATGGTAACCAGAGCGCTACACCTACCCGCCTTCAAAGCCACCAGGTGACCTGCTTTTTTGATCCCAAGTTGTCCAGTGCTATGGGTAGAGGCTACGAGTTGCTGGAACCTACCCACTCACTTATTCGGTGGATTCGCCATCGCTACGAATCTGAGCAGGATAAATTCTATCCCGTCTCAGCTCTTCGTCTAGAGGCTACGCAAGCTCAACTACCTCCAGGGCTGTACACCTTTGTTGCCCAACGTTGGGTCTTCACTGGACTGAAAACGGAAAGCCGTATTGCCTATCGTCTGGCTCGCTATAGCGATAGTGAAGTTTTCTCAGAAACAGTGTCAGAACGAGTGGTGATGCAGGCGGTACAAAAGGGACAGCCTCAGGTGAACGTTGGCAACTTAATTGAGGACTTAAATCAAGTAGTGATTAATCTACAAGCTTGTAAAGCGGCTTTGGAAGAGGCTTTCTGGCGAGAGGCTGATGACTTTGCAACCGATAACACTAACCGTTGTGATGTACAGCTACAAAGTGCGGAATCCTTTGCGGCCCGAAAAACTCAGGATTTAGAGGAACGCATTGAGCGTTTACGAACTACCGCCGATCCTAGCGGGTTAAGAATTATCCCCGCTTTAGAAGGTCAGCTGAGGAGAGTACGGGAAAACTTTGAGGTGCAGCGCCAGTTAATTGATCAAAGACGAAGCACTAGCTTTCAGCCTAATGCCTTAGCCCAAGGTGTCATCTTCTTAATTTGACGAGCGCTATCAAAGTGGATGCTGCACAATCTTGCACGGTGGCTTGGCTCGACTCCAACCTCGGTGCCCATGTCCCTATGCCTGGGCCGGTAGTACTAGAGAGGTAATGATGCGTTGTAGTGGTGAATAAAATTCCACAGCAAGCCAATGTGATTGCGCAGACTTTTAGAGAAGGCTAAGCTGCGTCTGACAAAGCGTGAAACCCGCTGTCTGAGAGTATTGTTGAATCGCTCAATGTAACT
>NZ_JACJOF010000029.1 GCF_014695395.1 Nodosilinea sp. FACHB-131 | reverse complement strand
GGGCACGGTTAAAACAGCATCTCCGTAAAACGCTCAGCGACTTTGATACCCTCTGGGATGCCGTCGATGATGCCTTCAGAAAACTGTCCTAACTACCTCATTGTTAGCAATATACCCTAAATTATCTGCCGCCAGAGTCAGTGAAGAGCGACGACAGCAGCGGTATGATGCCGGGTTGCGGCGTCAAAGATGGGTACCAAGCTATACCCCTCTGGTACCCACTGCCAGAGTTTTTTCAGTTCTTTTGACGTGGGTTGCTGGCCCAATCCCAGGCGGGCCAAAATAACGCGAATAATGACCTGGTTGAAGTGCCTGGGAAATCGATACTGCTCCTGAGCGTGATCTAGAAAAAAAGTTTTGTAGTAGGTCTTTAAACTACCTTCTAGCTGGGAAATTTGCTCCAGAAAGGTCTTAACCTCCCCTAGCCGATCGCGATGACGGGCTAACAGCAGTTCGGCCGCATTGTTGAAATGCATGCCCTCGTCTTTAACCAGATGGTGACCGATCTTCTGAATGTTTGGCCCAAAATGTCGGTAATACTCGGCTAAGTCTCGTCGGTAGGAATAGACAGAGCCAATCTCATCGAACATCAACGTCACCAGCAGCGTAAATTCGTCTTGCAGGGTGATTTGCAACGGTTCAAAGTCATGAACCCGTTCTGAAAAGCAACGATCCATGTCGGCAAAACTTACCCCTGATAGGCTGTGATAGGTGCGTCGCAGGGCTTCGTAGTGCTTAAGTTCATCGGCTAGCCAGAGCCTCAGCATGGCTAAAAAGTCTGTCGACATGTCTGCCTGGCGCGACATGACATAGTCGTGCAGCGCCTGGGAATCTCCTTCTGAATAGACATCTCGACTGAGCAAGCTGCAAAAGTTTTGCCAAACCCCGTCGGGGGCATGGGCAAAATACTGTTCTGGAATGGAGTAATCGAGGGGGAGAACTTGATCTAAAACCCAATGGTTTTGCCCCAGTTTGGGCTTGCGTGCCACCATCATTGACCTCACCCGTAAAAAGACTACAGCCTGCCCTCGGTCTCAGCTTAAATACCGGCAATATAGAGCCCATCATTGGAGACAATGTGAGGAATGATCAGGCAGTGGCGTCCTGTGATGCGCGAGGTGTCTCCACGCAGGATGATGCCCGCTGCCTCGCCGTTGATGACCCAGCTACCGACCATGTAGTGGTAGCCAAAGGCCTGGGGGAGTTCGACATAGTCTTGAATGACAAACCCCTCTGAGCCGTAGCCCAGGGTATCCCGTTTTTCCAGTTCACCGACCCCGGTTTCAATTGAGGTGCCCACCCCCTCTAGCCCCAGCATGGGCTTCTTGACGTGCATCTCCAGCATCAGCTTTGTGGCTTCGGGGGAAATATCGCTGTCGAAGTAGGTTGCTAACAAATAGGGGCGATAGTCAGAGGCTTTGAACTGGTCCCACATTAGGGCCATGGCCCCCTTATTGGAGAGCACCTGCTTCCAGAGGGGTTCAATCACCTTTACGTCTCCAGCCTCGAGGCGACGGGCCAGGGCAGAGGTTGCTTGGGCGTTGGCCATATCGTTCTGAATGTCGGACCAGTCGTAGATTTTCCAGAGCACTGGAATGCGATCGTTAACATGGTCGACGAAGTAGCCTTCCTCATCTAGCCCGAGCCCTCGCTGCACCTCCTGGCCCTGCTCGTCTTGGAGGCCCCGCAAATAGACAATTTGGGTGTAGATGTCGCTATCCACTTCGTCGTGAAGGATCTGGATCAGCTGCATGGCCATTTCTAGATCTTCCTCTAGGTTCTCATCGACCAGGAAGGAGATACCCGTTTGGCGCAGGTTATAGGCTTCAGCAATGCGCCGCCATTGACCAGCCACCATGTCCCAAAACTCGTTGAACTGACTGGCGTCGTTGGGCAGAGGGAACGAGCCAGTCTGGTGGTTGCGCTTGTAATCGACCAACCAGTTCCACTGATAAATGGTTTCTGCCCCCAGCAGCGGCGTTTCACCGTTGATTTCGATCAGTTTGATCTGACCGTCTTCGGTGACCACCAGATCAAATCGAGTGCAGAGGGAGAGGTCTTCTACTGGGTCGGTGCGGTCCCAGCTAGCCTTAATCGCTGGCCAGTAATCGGAACGAATTTGCAAGCTGGCTAAACGCTGATCTACATCCCCCGGCTGGTGGTCGGTAAAAAACCAGTCTAAAAACTCTACGCACATCTGCCACAGTTGCTCGGTGGCGGCTGCGATCGCAGTTTCTTCCTGGGTATCAAACTGCAGGGCAAAGGGCTGGGGCAGGGCCTCTATCCAATACTGCTGCTTTGGATCGCTCAATACCTCAGTTTGATAGGCGTTGGCTTGGATGTGCTCCCGCCAGTTGCGCCGCCGAGCTACCTTAAAGGGTCTCATAAGCTATTACTTTCCACCGGTACCCGTACTTTTGTAGGTTGAGCCAAATCCCTGACTGCTGCGGCCGGTAATGGTGCCCCTAGCGGCGGTGCCCGTGGGCCGTTGGGGCGCAACTACACTGGTGTGGCGCGGCACCGACACGGGGCCTAGACTGGTTTGGGGAACGGTGCGTCCGAAGGGGGTAACCACCTGCCCCGGCTGACTGCTGCGGAAGACGGTGTGGGGTTGATAGACGCTGCGGTTGCTGCCACCAAAATTGAGATAGACAAAGCTGGGGGAACTGTAGGGGTAGAGGTAGGTGCCGCCATAGGCCGGCCGATACCCACTGGTTTCCGCGTTGGCGGGCGTGGTTTCGCACTGCACCCCATCGGCCTGGCAGTCTGCCAGGCTGGAATAGACCGGAGCGGTGCGATCGTGTTCCTGCAGGGCGGCCTGCATCTGTGGTGCGCAGTCTGCGACCTGCATTACCGGGGGAGTGGGGGGCTGGGCCAGTTGATTCTGCTGGTGGGCCTTAAGTAAGACTTGATATTCTTGCTGCTGTTGGGTAATGTCGGCTTCGCATTGCTCCGTGGTTTCGTAAAACACCGCCGGAATTGCCTCATCGGCATTTTGGTCAGTGGTAGTGGTGCTGCTGGTCGATTGGGTAGACGAGCCGTCACACCCAGCCAGCAGAGAAGCAAACACCGCCGCCAGAACTAAACTGCTGTGGAGCTGCTGTCGATAGATGAAGCGAATTTGCAGAGGCTGGGAATTGGGTTTTGGATATGCCATTGAGTCTTGCTAAAGCCGTGAGCCCTCATCGAGCTTTCCCACTATAGCCAGCCTGTTTATCGGACCAGGCAATAATAAATTCCTGCAACAAACTCCAAAACGACATAGAGCTGTCTTCTAGCGGGCGATCGCCCATCGGCATCTTCATCTTCAGCAAAACAGTCCTCAAACTGCTCAATCCACAGCAGCACCGCCTTGAACTCCAGACCCAGAGATGATGGCGTTATTATGGGGTCTTTGTAGTAGGGGGTGAGCTCGCCATGTAGGAGCGATCGCCCTATAAGCTTCCTCTCAACTCGCAAATCTTCTCACCTATCAAACCCACCCCCCGATGGTAGGTCTTTCCTCAGTTTAGCGGGCTGGGGTAAAGGTCTTTTCCCCTGCTCTTAGTCCTGTGGGGGTGAATTAATTCAGTAGTCCTAATGTTTACCCTCAAAGTACTGATACCACACCCAGTTGCCGGTTATGGTTAGCGCCAGGGTTGTGCCGCCGCCTACCCAGCCCAGGGTTGGGTTGTAGCCACTGCGAGCGAGATTGGTCATCCACAAATGGGTGAGATCGCTGCCCACCAGCCCATCGGCGATCGCCGGAAAGAGATACATCAGAGCGGCTCCCACCAGCAGCCAACCCACCATGGAGACTAGGAGAAAGACCGTTTTTGCGGTTGATTGAGTGCCGATCATGGTTTCACCAATTCCTCAACGTTCCATGTCCTTTAATGCTTTGGGCACCGCAGCGGTCAGCACCTCGCAGCCGGTTTCGTTCACCAGCACGTCGTCTTCAATGCGAATGCCGATGCCGCGCCAGCGATCGTCGATCTGGGGCTGCCCCTCCACCGGCTCATAGGTGGGGGAAATGTAGATCCCCGGCTCGACGGTGACCACGTTGCCCACCTCAAAGGGCCGCCAGGTTTTGTCGGGGTTGCGCAAAATACCTGCGTCGTGAACGTCTAACCCCAAAAAGTGGCCAGTGCCGTGCATAAAGAAGGCCTTGTGCTTTTTCTCTTCGATCAGGGTGTCCACGCTTCCCGTCAGCAGGCCAAGTTCCACCAGCCCCTCGGTGATAGTGCGGGTGGCGGCATCATGAAACTCGTTGAAGGGGGCACCGGGTTTGACGGCGGCGATCGCCCGCAGCTGCGCCTCCAGCACCAGCTCATACAAAATCCGCTGCTCGTCGCTAAAACGCCCCCCCACCGGAAAGGTGCGGGTGATGTCTGCGTTGTAGTAGTCGTAGGCGCAGCCCGCGTCGATCAGCAGCAGGTCGCCCTCCTGCATTTGGCAGTTGTTCTCGACGTAGTGCAGAATGCAGGCGTTGGCCCCCGAGGCCACAATCGAGCCGTAGGCTGGCCCCATCGCCCCCTCCAGACGAAAGATGTGCTCCATCTCCGCCTGGATTTCGTACTCAAAGCGACCGGGGCGAGTGATATCGCGGGCGTAGTTGTGAGCTTTGGCGGCGATCGCGATCGCCCTTCTCAACGAATCTAGCTCCTCGGCCGACTTCACCCGGCGCAAGGTCTGCATCATCAGAGCGGCATCTTCGATTGCCACTGGGCCAGTGCCGCGCTTGTAGTAGGTGGCCAGCAGCCGCTGCCAGTGGCGCATCACCCTGTCATTTAAGGCTTGATCATGGCCAAAGTGATAGTAGAGGCAATCGGCCTTTTCTAAATACTTGGGCAGGTGCTCATCCAACTCGGCAATGGGGTAGACCTGATCGGCCCCAAAGCGCTCCTTGGCCAGATCTACCCCTACGCGGTAGCCCGACCAGGTTTCTTTTTCAGGATCCTTGGGCCGCACAAACAGCACAAACTTGTGCTCGTCGTGGTGGGGAGCCAGCACGGCCACCGCGCCCGGCTCGTTAAACCCCGTCAGGTAGTAAAAATTGCTGTCCTGGCGAAAGGGGTAGTCCACGTCGTTGTGCATCACTGCCGGTGGGGCACTGGCAAAGACGGCAGTGCCGCCACCAATGAGGTCCATTGCACGCTGACGACGGTGGGCGTAGGAGGAAGTCATAGCGAAGGGTCGATGGGTAGAAGGGTCGATAGGTGGAAGGGTTGAGGTTACAAGGCTCAGGGGAAGACTTGCACCCTATACCTGATACCTTAAACCCCTACGTCCCTAATAGCAGCCTACGCTCTAGGGTACTGATAAACCTGAATACGCGTTCCCTGGGTGGGCAGGTCGCTGGGGCGCAGGCTCAAAGAACCGCTGGCGGCTCGGGTCACCGGAGTGCCCTGCATCAGACTTAAAAACTCGTCCACGGGCGAAAGTTCGCAGCTTTCGCCAGCCACAGTCGTCAAATAGTGGGTCGGAATCGCAATTTTAGGCTTCAACACCTGCACGGCTTGCACCGCCTCGGCAGCGGTGTAGGCCTTTGGACCACCGCCCACAGGCACCAGCATAATATCCGGGCGGCCCAGCAAAATCTGCTCCTCTACCCCCAGCGGTGCAGCGGCTCCGCCCATGTGGACAATGGTGACACCGCCCTGGGTCCATTTCCACACGATGTTGTTGCCGAAGCGCCGCCCACCCTGGCGATCGTGGGGGGTAAGAATGCCCTGTACCCTCAGGTTGTCAAAGTCGTAGATGCCGGGGTCGGTGAGGACACGGGGGCCATCGGGAAGGTCATCCAAATAACCTTCGTCAAACAGGCGGCTACTGATCATCACCAGGTCAGCGGGCACAGCTGGGGAGGGAAAACCAGCGGTACAGCCAATGGGGCGAAAGGGGTTGACCAAAATGCGCCGACCGCCACCAGTAAACAGAAAGGCCGTATGGCCCAGGCTGCGGATCGTAATGCCTGCGGTCTGAGCCTGAGCTGCGGAGCCAGCTAGCCCTAACCCTAGGGTGGCTCCCAACCCTGCCCCTGCATAACCCAGTAGTTGTCGCCGTTTCATTACACTCTTACTCCCACACAGTACGTATAGCTTCGGCTAGCCTAGTGTAGACCGCAAACCGCCGGTTTATTGCCTCATTTTGAGCCAGCAATAGAACTGGACATACCAATTTTGAATCTTGAATTGGCGGTTTTGAGGTTGGTTATGCCCAGTCACCCGTAGGGGGCATGTGCGGCCCCAAGCTCAGGACAGTCCTTAGCCGTAGGCCGCGACGGTATTGGTTAACTCGATTAAACAGGCATGCCGTAGCAGTGGTTGGTGGGCAGTGCCCACCCTACATCAACGCTGAGCTATCGGACGCTCAGCTCGGGGCTGGCTTTACCGCTGACAATATCGTCCGACACACCGTAGTCTTCGGCCACTAACCGTGCCGTCATTTTGGCCGACATCATCACGCTGGGGGTGCCTGCGCCAGGCTGGGTACCGGCACCTACTAGGTAAAGACCATTGATGTCTTCGCTGCGGTTGTGGGGCCGGAAGAAGGCCGACTGCACCAGCAAGGGTTCGAGGCCAAAGGCATTGCCCGCGTAGGCATCAAGGGTGTTTTCAAAGTAGTCAGGGGTAATGTAGCTGTGGCAAACCAGCCGCTCTCTCAGGTTGGGTAGGTAGCCGCGCTCTTCTAGGAAGTCAAAGACGATGTCGCGCAGGCGATCGCCCATCTCGTTCCAGTCAATCCCAGACTTGTTATTAGGCATCGGCAGCAGGGTATAGGCCGCGTGATGTCCGGGCGGAGCCAGGGAGGGATCGGTCAGGCTAGGTAGGTGCAGGTACTGGGAAAAATCCTTCGGGAAAATCTTGCGGCCAAAGATATCCTTTAGCAGCTCTTCGTAGCGGGGGCCGAGGATGATGGTGTGGTGACGCAGCTTCTCGGTTTCGTTGCCGTCAGCTTTGAAGCCAAAGTAGATCACAAACACCGACATTGACTGCTGGGAGACCTTCACCCGCAGGTCGCTGTTCCAGAAGCGGTACTGAGGCTCGATCAGCTTGCCGTAGGTGGTGGCCCAGTCGGCGTTAGAAACCACGACATCGGCAGTCATCGTCAAGCCATCGCCCAGGGTGACGCCCGTGGCTACCTTCTTGCCGTCCTTGCGGGTGACGTTAATTTTGCTGACCGGGGCGTTGTACCTAATCTTGCCGCCCAAATCCTCAAACTTTTTCACAAAGCCCTGCACCAGCGCCCCGGTGCCGCCCATGGCAAAATGAATGCCCCAGGTTTTTTCAACAAAATGAATCATGGCGTAGATAGCGGGCACCGACAGGGGGTTGCCGCCCACTAGCAGCGGCTCAAAGGTGAACACCTGCCGCAGCTTGTCGCTCTTAAAGTAGCGGCTGCTAAAGCGGAACAGGTTGCGCACCGCATCGAGCTTGAGCAGGTCGGGGGCGACCTTGAGCATGGTGCCGACATCGCCAAAGTGGGTGTAGCCCAGCTCTAAAAAGCCCCGCTCAAAAATGGCTCGCGACTGCTCATGGAAGCGCTCATAGCCCTCTAGGTCGCCCGGTTCGCCCAGGGCCAAAATTTGCTCGCGGGTGTGGGCTTCGTCGCCGTCGTAGTCGAAGAAGGTGCCATCGTCGAAATAGATGCGGTAGAAGGGCAGAATGGGAACGATCTGCACGTAGCGGCTGGTGTTGGGGCCGCCCGAAACCCCTTCTTTAATGCGCTTATTCTCGTCGACGATGGTGGAGGGGAAGTCTTCGGTGGTGAGGTCGGCGCGATCGCGCTCCAGCGAAAACAGCTCTTCAATAAAGTGAGGCACCGTGATTACCGTTGGCCCCATGTCAAAGGTAAAGCCCTGCTCACGGCGCACGTAAGCCCGACCGCCAGGGGCATCTAACGCCTCGACGATAGTGGTGTCAAACCCCAGACTTTGCAGGCGAATGCCCATGGATAGCCCGCCTACCCCAGCCCCAATCACGATCGCCTGCTTCCGGCCCATGCTTGACTCCTGAGAGATCTGTTACAAACGTTAATAACTTGTTCGTATTCTACTACTCTTAGTTCCTGACGCACGGCCTCAAGCCGCTATATGCGCGAATATTCAGCTCACCTAACGCCGCTGCGACAGTGCTATAACAGCGTCTACCGTGAACCCCTCTAGCGTCGCCAACGTTGGCAGCAGATCAAGGCCAGCATAGATAATCGGTAGCTCTGCTCCTTGCCACACCCAAATTTGCTGCCGCTGAATGTCAATTAATCAAGCCAGTTGAGTACCGTGGGCTAGGCAGTGCAAAATTTTAGACTGCAATTCTAACGTGCTTTGATTTGAGGAGCGGATTTCGATTAACCAATCTGGTGCCCCCTGTAAGGGGCCGTCTGCCTCAGGTAGACGGTCACTGCCTACAACCACAATATCGGGTACAGGCGATAGCGGTGGCACAATGCAGCGCAGTTCTTGAATTGCTTCATAGACGCTTGTTTGAGCGTTAATGGCGTTAACTAGGTTGCGTTGCAGACGCGAGTGAAACAAATTGGGCATGGGTTTCTGCTGGGCTTGCCCATGGATAAATTCCCAGGCCGGGGAGCCGTCGATATCGCTCTGGGTTAAGAATGCCTCTAGGGGACTGGTAGTAATGGGTGATTGCGCCATAGCTGACCCCCTCGTGTAGGGTGGGCACTGCCCACCATTTATTAACAGTTTGCCGTAGGGCGACCTAGTTACAAAAAGCTCTCTGCTAATGTTTTTGTAGCAAATCCACTGGTTGTCGGGCAACGCTTCAATATCTTAAGTTATCCAGTAGACTTTGCTTTTGGCGAGGCTCATAGCTGAGAACTCTAGAAAAGCTGTAATTCTATTTTCGAGTAGAGTCGAAGCCCGGTACCCTTCACTAAGCTGCAACAGGTACAGGCAAAGTCATCAAAAAATTTCGCAGAATTTGCAGGCCCGACTCGGTGAGAATGCTCTCGGGGTGAAACTGCACCCCTTGCAGGTGCGGGTAGTCGCGGTGCTGCACGCCCATAATGGTGCCATCTTCGACCCAGGCAGTGATTTCGAGTGCTTCGGGGCAGGTGGAGCGATCGATCACCAGGCTATGGTAGCGGGTAGCCAGAAAAGGATTCTCTAGACCGGCAAATACGCCCTGGCCAGTGTGGAAGACGGGAGAGGTTTTGCCGTGCATGAGTTCGGCGGCGCGCACTACGTTGCCGCCAAATACTTGGCCAATGCTCTGGTGGCCCAGACATACACCGAGGATAGGCAGGGTAGGGCCAAGCTTTTCGATGATTTCTAAAGAGACTCCCGAGTCATTGGGGGTACCGGGGCCGGGGGAGATGACGATACCGTCGGGCTTGAGCGCTGTGATCTCATTCACGGTAATTTCGTCATTGCGAAACACACGCAGATCACTGGCCACCAGTAGCTCGGCCCCCAGTTCGCCCAGGTATTGCACCAGGTTGTAGGTAAAGCTGTCGTAGTTGTCGATGACCAAAATCATGGGCGCAGGCAGAGTGGGGTTTAGAAATCTGAGACTAAAAAAACTGGGGTTGCAGGAACTGCCACAGCGGCGGCAGCAGCAGGCAGGCGGCCACCGACACCGAAATCAACGCCGAAATCAGCACGGCGGCAGCGGCGCAGTCTTTGGCGATCTTAGCGAGTTCGTGATAGGTCTGCTCGACGGTGAGATCGACCACCGACTCTAGAGCGGTGTTGACTAGCTCCATGGTGAGCACGATGCCGCAGGTGAGGATAATGACCGCCAGCTCTACCGGGGCGAGGCTGAGGGCGATCGCCAAGCTGACCGCAAAGCTACCGACCACCACGTGAATGCGAAAGTTGCGCTGGGTGCGAAAGGCGTAGGCTACCCCCTGCCAGGCATACCTGAAACTCACAAGCAGATTGGTGGCTACTTTCCAGGAAAGCGAGCGGTCTACCGGGCTGAGGTTAGCCTCGGGCACCGACACCACCGTCTCAGGTTTTTCGCTGTAGAGGGTCATAGATAACTACTGATAGAAGCCATTGGGCGATATGCCCCTATACCGTACCGTGGGGAACGAATCAGGGCTAATTTAGCCTACTTCTTCAGACTTTAACCCAGCGGCGGTGAGCAATTCGCTTTGCTTGTCTAGCATTTCCACCAGGCTAGGGTCATCAGGGTGATCCCAGCCCAGCAGATGCAAAAATCCGTGGGCGGCTAGCCAGGCTGTCTCCCAGCGCAGGGAGTGGCCTGCTTCTGCCGCCTGGCGAGCGGCGGTGTCTAGGGAAATAATAATGTCGCCCAAATAAAGTGGCTCTGTCGTTAAAATTTCGTCTATTTGAGGAAAATCAGTTTCGAGCGCGGCAAAGGAAAGTACGTCAGTGGGCTGGTCGAGCTGGCGAAACTGGTGGTTGAGGGCGGTGATCGCCCCGTCGGTCGTCAGCTTGAGCGATAGCTCATAAGCCCCAATCGGTGAGCCCTCCAGGGCCATCTGCTGGCCCCACTGAGTGAACCAGGTCTCCCACTCGTCGGCAGATATCACCTCAGCCTCGGGATGCTCTGGGTCTAGGGCCACCTCTAGGGTGGGCAGGGGGGAAAGAGTTGCAGCCATGGTTAACGGGTTAGATAGGCTAGACCTACCAGCAGGCTCAGCAGAGCAGTTACGGTCAGCGAGAAGTGAAACAGTGACTTGCCGCCCTTCTTCACCATATTGCGCATGGCCAGTTTGACAAAGCTCGGGGGAGCTTCAGCGGAGGCGGTTGGCGAGGGCTGAGGGGTGGCCGTCGGGTCTAGGGTAGGTTGCTCTTGGCTCATAGGAACGTCGCAGTGCTAGATAGCTTTAATGTATCGGGTTTTCTTCGTGGGCAGCGGGGGAGAACTGTTAGGGGTAGCCCCAATTGCTAACTTCAGTGGCTAGGCGATCGCATGGCTGGGGCGGTCAAAGGCGGGGCAAAGTCAGCTAAACCCCGGGTTGCATTTTGACTATCACGGGCAAACCCCATTAAAGCACCAGCCTATAACGTGGTGGATTGCCCCATGCCCTAGACCGTCTGCTCTTGCAGCACCTGATTCTCCTGGCGCAGATAGGCCTGAATAAAGGCTTCAAGTTCCCCGGCCATCACATCCTCAATGGCGGTCGTTTCAACCCCGGTGCGCAGGTCTTTGACCAGTTGGTAGGGGTGAAACACATAGTTGCGAATTTGAGCACCCCAGCTGGCTTCGACCATGTCGCCGCGAATTTCGGCGATCGCCTTGGCCTGCTGTTCTTGCGCAATAATCAGCAGCTTGGCCTTGAGGATGATCATGGCCTTTTCGCGGTTTTGCAGCTGCGATCGCTCCTGGGTGCAGCGCACCGATATCCCCGTAGGCAGGTGGGTAATGCGCACCGCTGTCTCCACCTTGTTGACGTTTTGCCCCCCGGCTCCGCCCGATCGCGAGGTCTTGATTTCTAGGTCTTTTTCGGGGATATCCAACTCGATATTTTGATCGAGAATCGGCATAATCTCCACCCCGGCAAAGCTGGTTTGACGCTTGCCGTTGGCGTTAAACGGTGAAATTCGCACTAGGCGATGGGTACCTTTTTCAGACTTGAGATAGCCGTAGGCGTAGCGTCCAGTAATTTCCAGGGTGGCCGACTTCAGCCCGGCCTCTTCGCCGTCAGATATTTCTACCAGGTGCACCTGGTAACCCTGGCGCTCAGCCCAGCGGGTATACATACGCAGCAGCATCTCGGCCCAGTCTTGGGCATCGGTGCCGCCTGCCCCAGCGTTGAGGGTCAGTACAGCTCCTTTTTTATCGTAGGGGCCAGAGAGCAACTGCTGAAGCTCCCACTGATCAAGCTCCTGGCTGAGGCTAGTGACGGTGGTCTGAGCTTCTTGAAAAAGAGATTCGTCCTGGTCTTCTTGCAGTAGCTCAAGAATGGCGACGGTGTCGTCGAGACTGCTTTGCCAGGCGGTGAGCTGGCTGAGGTTGGCCTTGTAGTCGCTCAGCTCTTGAAGGGTGTCTTGGGCCTTGCTCTGGTCATCCCAAAACTCGGGCTGGGCAGCAACCTGCTCCAGGTCTTGAATACGGGCTTCGAGGGCAGGAATGTCAAAGATACTCCTGGGTTTTACCCAGGCGATTGGTGAGCTCGTCAAGCTCGCGCTTGAGGTCGGTAGTGTCTAGCATGATGTGCCGCGGTTAATTCGGAAAACCACTATAGCGAATGTTGACGGGGGGCGGTTAGGGGGCATTCAAAGGTGTGGAGTTCAAAGTTCAAAATTAAAGGTTCAAAATGATTCAGGTGGCGAGGCCGGTTACAGAGCGAACCCTGGAGTTTGCGGTGCGGATTGTCAAGCTCTGTCAGGTGCTGAGCCGTGCAGCAGGAGTGAATCAACCTTTGATAAAGCAATTGATTCGACCGGGGACCTCGATTGGGGCGAATGTAGAAGAAGCCCAGCCAGCGCAGAGTCGGGCGGACTTTATTCACAAGATGCAGATTGCGTTGAAGGAGCTGAGGGAGACTCGTTACTGGCTGCGCTTACTGGGGCAACGGACTTGGTGACGGAGGCAAGGTTGAAGGGGTTGATTGATGAGTCGGAGGAGTTGGTTAGGGTAATGTCGAAAATTGTGGTGAGTGCTAAAGAGAGGGGGGAGGAAGGCAAAATGAAAAGTTGAAAATTCAAAATTGTGGATTAAGTCCCTATTTTTGCACTTTGAATTTTGCACTTTGAACCAATTAAAGCATCCTAGAATCAAGCAACTCCCTAAAATCCAAAATTCTCAACACGCGTTCTTAAAGTAGTGCATCCCATTACGCTGCCTTAAAAAACCGAATGATTTCGCGCACGTGCTCTAGAAGCTGGCCGTCGGCGCTGAGTTGGGCGATCGCCTGCTGCCCCTCCAAGGCTAACCGCTGATGCTCCGCCTGGTTGGTCGTAGTCAGGGTTGTAACTTCGGTGGCGAGCACGGTGAGATCCTGCCGCAGGGCTTGGCGCTGGCGCTGCTCGGTAGCGGCCCAGGAGGCGGGGTCATCGATATTGAGCTGGGTGGTGAGCTGCTCTAGCTTGGTTTCGGCTTGAGTGAGGCGATCGCGTAGCCACACCACGTCTTCGCGGGGGTACTTAAACTGCTGCTGAATGGCGGCAATGCGGGCGGCAAAATATAGCTATGGTCAAGGTGGTTAGGACATAGACTAAGTAGGGGAGTCTCACGGTGAGGAGTGCAATGGCCAAACCCTACAGCCTTGATTTGCGTCAGAAGGTCATCGACGCCA
>NZ_JACJOF010000028.1 GCF_014695395.1 Nodosilinea sp. FACHB-131 | reverse complement strand
CCGTGCATGGCGGAGAACAGAGAGCCACCGAACACACCCGCGACACCCAGCATGTGGAAGGGGTGCATCAGAATGTTGTGCTCAGCCTGGAACACCAGCATGAAGTTGAAGGTACCGGAGATACCCAGAGGCATCCCGTCAGAGAAGGAGCCTTGACCCAAGGGATAGATCAAGAACACAGCGGTGGCAGCAGCAACCGGGGCGCTGTAAGCCACGCAGATCCAGGGGCGCATGCCCAGACGGTAGGAGAGTTCCCACTCACGTCCCATGTAGCAGAAGACGCCGATGAGGAAGTGGAAAATCACCAACTGGTAAGGACCACCGTTGTACAGCCACTCATCGAGGGAAGCGGCTTCCCAGATGGGGTAGAAGTGCAGGCCGATGGCGTTAGAAGACGGCACAACCGCACCGGAGATGATGTTGTTGCCGTACATCAGAGAACCGGCAACCGGCTCACGGATGCCGTCGATGTCAACGGGAGGCGCCGCAATGAAGGCGACGACGAAGCAGGCGGTGGCAGCAAGCAGCGTGGGGATCATCAGCACGCCGAACCAGCCCACGTACAGGCGGTTCTCGGTACTGGTCACCCACTGGCAAAACTGCTCCCACAGGGAGGCAGATTGTTGTCGTTGTAACGTCGTGGTCATGATGAAATAAGTGCAGTTAGGTTTACTTAGTGCCCACCCATAAAGGGATGACGGGGTATGTATATCCATACATTAACCGTACTGTTACAATTTGTAAAGAATCTTTAGGTAATTTATTTGAAATACACTTGACGCGGGCTGTCTCATTGTCGCTCTAGCTTCCCTATCAGAGGTGTCACTCCCACGGTAGTTACAAGGAGTTGAGGAAATTACGAAGGGTTGTGGTGATCGCACTGAATTCCAAGCTTGTCGCTTCCGTTCCTCGCTGAATTGCCTTGGTCAGGTGAAGGGGTACCTAGGCTATGGGCTGAGACAGGCGACAGGACAGCAGTCCTTACTAGAGAACCTCTTGTCTCAAAGGGAAGATTAAGCGATGGGAACAGCGCCACGTTCAATTCTTCATCGTGACCCAGCTCGACATTGGCAAGTCTCAGCTTCCTAAACCTGATTGGTCAGCTATAGCTCTAATAGTGCAGGACTGCTACTACGAGCACAGTGGCAAGTAGCGTTTTATTATTATTGCCTGTGGCATCCAGCAAGTTGTTCGTTCTCTCTATGCCCTAGACTCTTGAGGGTTTAGCCCCTTTTTTGCATTTGAAAGGGGAGCGACAGCACTGTAGAGCTGGAGTGCGATCGCACTTCTCCATTCCTCTAGAACATACTCCCGGTGAAGGAACACAGGCAGCACGACCGAGCGCTCCTTATCTTTAACTCAGGTTTCTCTCTGAACTCCCACCCCGTTCCCTACTGAGCAGTTAGGCTCTGTAAAATTCTTGATATTACTAACTATCCCCAAGGCACTCACTTCAAAATTCAGATTAGCCCGGCACTTTCCATGCCCTCGCGTTTTCCATCCTTTCTAGCAGATAACTTACTCCAACCAACTCACTATTTTACAAGCCAGGCCTTCCACACATTGCTGGTAATCTCAACGGTTGCGTTGCAACGCCACTTCCCCAGGGCATCACATCTTTTAGATTGAATCGTGCTTTCCCTAAAACGATTCGTTGAGTAGATGGGTTGGTAGTCTGGATGGCATAAATCTAGCTAACAGCGTTTCTGGCAAATATAATCTCCAAGATTATGAGACACTGAATCCGTTAATAACTATAATAAAATCTTAGATTAAGCTGAATTGTCACTAGCCTTTCCTCCAACCCGTTAGATAGAGCGGAAGATAAGGAGAGCCAAATGGTTCTAGAAGTTTTTCTAGCAGTCATCTGAGATTGTGATGTGTACCCTAAAGATGGATTGAATTATGGCAGTAAAAAGTAAGGAACCTCTGACAGGCAAGGAACTTCTGGCCAAGGTCAAAGATAACGATAGCCTCACTAAGCGGGAACTCGCTAAGGAATGTGGTTATTACACAGTTGGTAAAGAAGGGCAAACCCGTGTGAACCTGGCTGAATTTTATGATGCTCTGCTAGTAGCGAAGGGCATTCAGCTTGAACCGCAGAAGAGCGCAGACGGAAGAGGTCGAGAAGCGTCATACACCCTCACTGTTCACAAGAATGGTCAGATCGTGATTGGTGGAGCTTACACTCAGGAGATGGGTCTCAAGACTGGGGATGAGTTCAAAATTAAACTAGGCTACAAGCACATCCACCTGGTCAAGCTGGACGCTGAAGGCAATGAAGATCAATCTTGACGAAATTGATTGATGAATAAAGTGTTCTAGCTCTTTCTCATAGGAATTTATCTTTCAGCGTGACCATCCTTATATGAATGATGCAGCTGAAAACGCAGATGATCGAGTCGCTGCTGGAACTACCCGTGGCAAGCCGCCTAATGAACTCGTCTTTCTAATCAAGTGGCTGGTTTAAGACGGCTTAAGCAACCGAGCCTTCGCTACCAGGCAGGCGTTACCCCAAGATATGTATTCCACGTTGACTGGGTGAGGGCAAAAAAGACATTGCTGTCTAGACCGAACAGCCGGGGAGACCTGGCTGTTATTTTTACCTATCAAAACTATAGGAAATAATGCAAATCCTCTCCTGAAGAGGATAACCTCAATATCGGGTGCCAGTGTGAAACTGAGCGTGGGTTTGCACAGCAGTATTTGTCAAGCGACATCGCTATCTAACTTTATTGTTCAAATTATGGAGTACAAGTTGGAGCAAGCTCTATGCTCAACGGGACGGTCGATCGCCGCAGCAGGAGTTCCCTCGACAACACCCAAGCCGACCTACAGCTGACTATGTAAACGTCTAACGAAGGAAAATAAGACGGTGAGGTAAGGTAACTCGACAGCCTTAAGGGAGGTTCGCCTGACGGCGAACAGTAAATACGGACTCACTATTATTGTTAGCTGTACTGATATATAGCCAATCTACCTGAGAGTACCTTGAGGAGTTTTCGTTCCTCAACCCCCCTTAGAGAGGCGTGTTAAATTACCGCCAGTCGAGTAGCTACCACCGATTGCAGCCTAGGAGCAGTGCCCCTCGTAGCCATTACTTCAATATTAATGGCCGGGAGCAAGGGGCGCTAAAAGTCTGAAACGACGGTACGGAGAGGGAGGGATTCGAACCCTCGGTCCTTGCGGACACCCGATTTCAAGTCGGGCGCATTCGACCACTCTGCCACCTCTCCAAAGGGGGATGACTACCGAACGGGCAGTCCTAACATCTGTTATATCACTCCGATGGCAGACTTTAAGACCAATCTGGGTGCTTATAGACGAGGATAATTCCTGCCCTCTAAGGATGTGCCAGACAATTCACAGGCACAAGGGAAGTCGTGGAAGGCTGTTGCCTTCGTCAAAATGTTTCACATTGATAATGTCAATCTTTGGAGCCACGCTGCCACCTCAATGTGAACCCTTAAGGTTTGCTGGTGGCTATGCAATGTCGGCCTACTAATAAACGCTATGAGTCAATCCATGTTCTCGACCTGGCCTGTTTCCATCAGCGCTCCCAAGGCTGCTGTTAAGCCCGAACAGCTGACTAGCACGGAACTGGTAGCCCTCTGCCAGCAACGGCTACGGCCCGAGCGAATGATGTTCGCCGAACTTCTGCGCCGCTACCAAGGCCACGTAGATAAGTTGCTCTACCACCTCGCACCTGATTGGCCCGATCGCGCAGATTTAGCTCAAGAAGTCTGGATTCGGGTATATCGCAACATGCGCCGCCTGAACGATCCCGCAAAGTTCAAAGGCTGGCTTGGTCGCATTACCACCAACTTGTTCTATGACGAGTTGCGGCGGCGTAAGCGCAACCGCGCTACCCTCTCCCTCGATGCTCCCCTTGCTCTTGAAGATGGCAGCATCGATTGGGATGTACCTGCCAGTGCTCCCGGCCCAGTTGACACCATGATGACCCAGGAATTCTACGACCAGCTGCACCGCGCTATCGCCGATCTGCCTGAGGTCTTTCGTACTACCATTGTGCTGCGCGAGATTCAAGGGCTGTCCTATGAAGAAATTGCTGAGATGACTGGGGTATCGCTGGGTACTGTTAAATCTCGCATTGCCCGTGCTCGACAGCGGTTGCAGACTGAGTTGCAGCCTTATCTAGGCAACTAGGGCCAACACGTTCAAGGGTGCTCTGCCAACCAATTTTACGTCTTGTGTAATTTGCAAAGTATTGGGAACCGATTTAGAACAAATATCCGTCCTTATAGCAATGCCTGAGCAAAAGCAGAAGCATCTATCTAGGGATATATGTTTTGCTTGTTAGAATTGACCTCCGGAGGTTACCGATTTTAAGGGGTTGGCATTATGATCAGTAGCGGCGGTAATAACTAGCTTGTTTAGCGAACTGTTAGACTGGGTCGTTGCCTGCCATGGTCGTTGTTTAGTTGCTTATTCCAGGTGTTGTTTTTGGTATGGCTACTTTTCCTTATATGCCTAGCCAGGTTCAGCGTTCATCCTCCAGCGGTGCCACTTCAGATGAGTCTTTGATGACTACAGCGTCCTGTTGTCACGATTTAGACGCTACTAAGCGCGATCGCTTTGAGTTGATAAGCGCCTATCTCGACGGTGAGGTTACGCCCCAAGAACGCCAGCAAGTATTGTGTTGGCTTCAACAAGACGACGGCACTCGCACTTTATACAATCGCTTACTCACTCTGCGCCAGGGGCTACGTACCCAAAGTGGCCCTTCCAACTGCGACCCGGAAGAAACCATTGCGGGCGTTTTCCACGGTCTTAATCACCGACTCAGGTTGGTTACGATGGCGGGTCTTGGAGTGGCCGCCATTGGTGTGATTAATCTTTTATCCGGAGGGGTTGGGGCTGGCAATTCTTCGTGGCGCATGGCGACGAGTGCTCAGCCTGAGGCTCTAAAAATTGCCCTCGATAGACCAGCTTTTCCTATTCCTGAGACATCGCCAGCTATGTCTACCGACATCGGTAACCCTGTGGAAGCTGGCGGTCTTCCCATCGATTCTGAGCTGTAGTCACTTGAGTTAGTACTCAATTCATTCTAAATGACGAGCGGGTTAGGTCTCTCAAAGAGACCTAACCCGCTTTATTTGTGAACTTGATTTGTTTGTAGTTGACTAGTATGTGAGGTAGGCCTAAAACTTTTCTAGCTGGTCAAGGCGCAGCCAAAAATTGGGGGTTGGCACCTTACCAAACTTAACCAGGGCATAATCATCACTGGTTTCCAAGATTTCCCCTTGGGTTTCAAACAGGTAGGGTGGGAATCGAGTATCGCTAGCGGTAGCCTCTAGACTACTTTCTAGTTTGTCGCGCACGGCGCGCACTAAATCGCCACGCTTTAACGTTGCTGCCATAGATCTATTTGCTATCAACCTCAGCCTTACTGTACACGAAATCTCCGGGCGCAGCACCTTAGGGTGTTTGCTAGCGCTGGCACTGAGGGCAGTAGTGGGCCGATCGCCCGGCTAGCTTGAGACGGCAGATGGGGGTGTCGCAGCGGCGACAGGGTTGGCCTTCGCGGTCGTAGACCCAGGCAACGCCGCCATAGTTGCCGTTAATACCGTAGATGTCGCGGTAGTCGCTAAAGGTGGTGCCCCCTGACTCAATGCTAGTGGTGAGCACCTCACGAATGGCGCTGTGCAGTCGCTGGAGTTGTTTGGGGCCAACGCGATCGCTGAGGGTGAGTGGTTTGAGCCCGCTTAAAAATAGCGCTTCATCGGCGTAGATATTGCCAATGCCCGCTACCAATCTTTGGTCGAGCAGGGCATTTTTAATGGGGCGACGGCTCCGGCTGAGGCGCTGGCGTAGGTAAGCCAATGAGAACTCTTCGTCAAAGGGTTCAGGTCCTAGGGTTTGTAGGCCGGTCATAATGCTTGTGGGGTCAACCCCAGGGGGCACCCACCAGAGGCGGCCAAAGGTGCGCTGATCGACGTAGCGCAGCTCGTGGTTATCGCTGAGCCAGAGACGGACTCTACAGTGGAGCTGCATTGGGGTTTTCGGGTCGAGCCACAGTAACTGTCCTGTCATGCGCAGGTGTACCCCCAGATAGCCGCCGGGGCTGCCGTCCGCCTGGGTGAGCTGCCCCAGCAGGTATTTACCCCGGCGGTGCCAGGCCGACAGGCTGGAGCCAGTAATGCCGGCTAAAAACGCTGCTTCATTGTTATCGGGATGGGCGATCGCACGGGCTAGTAATACCTGCCCTCCCTCCAATTGATGTCCCGGCGTTACTCGCGCCAGACCGCGCCGCACGGTTTCAACTTCAGGTAATTCTGGCAAAGCTTAACCTTGGGCTGCTGCCCCCTCACGGTGTGTTCCTGAACTATAGCAATCGTGGGGATGCGCATACAGAAACGACCTTAATTATTAAGGCCTATGCCGAAGCACAGGCCTTAATGATTGCCACAACGCTAGTCAAATCCCTGTGGTCCCTGCCAGAGCACTGAAGGCAGCTTTCGGCCAGGGCTAGAGGGCAATGCCTAGCTAGGCCTTCTTAGCTGCTTTGGGAGCCTCAACCTCTTGAAGCTCGGCCAGCGCGAAGTTGTTGGTGTTGATGCCAGCGTAATTGACATTATTAAAACGCACTACCGCGGGGTATTTGATGCCGCTTTGGTCGATAGTGGCAACGGTGCCGACTTCCCGGAACCAGTAAGACTCTTTGCGGAGAATGCGAACTTTAGAACCACGTTGAACCATGAACAATGCCCTCTTGAAAATCAATATTAATGGCAGCTTGCCCAGGCCAAACCCCAGCCCAGACTCATTGCAAAAAGCCGTGGCTAAGCTTGGATAGGGGGTTATTCCATGTCCACCAGATTACTACGAGTCCTCAGCTCCATGGCATCATAGGGTTTAAGTTTTATTGCAGTCCCAAGAACAGGATCCATAAAAATTAAGGAAGAGCGGAAGACAATCAGTTCGCAATCAACATGAGCAACTCTTAGACTGCTTAGCGGATAAAAAGACGATTGTCCCACCGACCTAAATTTTCTAACCACAATTTTGTTTACATTTCGCAACATAAGGGAATATTAGTAATATCACCCCACGGGAGACTTGCTCAGCATGCTCACTAACGTCCAGGCTCTAGTCCAAGCCACCGATGGTCGCTACGCCTCCGACCAAGAGCTGATGTTTTTTCAGCAATACCTGGGCTCTGTTAGCATCCGGCTGCGGGTTTACCAAAAGATTCAGGGGGCTGAGCAGCAAATCATTAGCCAAGTCCTAACTCGGCTCAAGGTTCAAAAACCAGATATCTTTTTAGTAGGTAGTCAAGATTTAGCCGCCAAATGGCAGCGAGACACGGTGCGAGTGCTGCGCTACAGCGCTACGGCACTGCTGCTTGACGATTCGGAATGGCTTAAAGACACTCTGCTGATGTGGTTTCAAACCATCATGCGAGCCTTTGGAGCCCAGGAAAGCTGCAACCTCACCTACACCCTGATGCAGGAGGTGATGACCCAGCACCTCAATACTGAAGAGCTGAGACTGTTTTTACCCATCCTGGAGCTGAGCCGTACCCTCTTGGGTAAGTCCATTTAAGCCTAGCCAGATACTGAGATCGTCGGCACCAACCGCTCGCCTTACAGCTATAACACCACAGCCCAGGTCGCCAATTGCAGCGGTCTGGGCGCTTTAGTACTGAGGAAATAATTACTACGTTTTGTGTCGTGACAGAAAAGCGTAGGTAGGCGACAATGCTTTATCTCCAGCAGCTTTAGCCTTGGGCAGACAGATTGGCAACGGGGCGATCGCGCACCTCTGTGCTGTTAATTCTGCGTCGGCCTGGGCACATTACAGCTATCACTGAAAACAGTCTTACAAGGCCTGTTCGAGCTATGGTTATGACCACAGAGACCGCCCACCGTCTGCACCAAAAATTTCCCAAAAAGCATAACCACTATGCCCTGCGGGATTTCTTCCAGTTCAATAGCGAATACGGCACGATTACCGACTGGAACGACGCCCGCAATGTGCTCACCAGCGAAGACTTTATTATTGGCCTGCTAGAGGGGCTGCAAGAAGAAGTCGGTGATGCCTCATCAGCCATCATGTATACCGTGGGGCTGGAGTGGGGCAAAATCGACTCGCTACAGTTTGAAGCCTGGTTTGAGCGCGAGTTTGCCATGAGCCCCCGTCGCGCCAACCTAATGTTTTTGCTCGAAACTTGGTGGTGGCCCTACATTTCCCAAGGCTGGGGTCGATGGGAGGTCGACATGAGCGATCGCAAGCAGGGTTTCATGTTCATCAACTTGTTTGACTCTGCTGTGGCCCGCACCTTGGGCGACGTGGGCAAGCCCGTCTGCCATCTCTACGCAGGTCTGTTTGCCGGGTTCTTTACTGAGATGGTGCGCAAGCAGCTGAGCTGCATTGAAATTCAGTGCTACTCCATGGGCGAGACCTACTGCAAATTCTTGCTGGGGGGCCGCGAGCGCATCGATGCCGCCTCCTTCTGGATGAATGAAGGGGCCAATGCCCGTGACATCGAGAAGCGCCTGCGGGCTGGAGAAGGTGGCCAATGAGCTCATTTTCTGTAGAGTCGCAGAGCCAACCCTGGCTTAGAGAAACGGTACAGGCCTTCTTTGAGGCCGTAGCTTGGGACGGGCGATCGGTGCCCGCCATTCCGGGATTGGGGTCGAGCCCCCGGTCAGAGTCGACTATGACCATGACCGTTAGCGATTTCTTTCAAAACATTGCCTGGGATGGTCAGCCCACCATTGGGGTGCCCATCTCTCCCCTAGCGGCAACGACGGCTCCCGCCGCTGATCCCAATCTCGATTTGACCCTCGACGGGTTCTCTGACCTATTTGGCTAGTTGCCAGTCCTTGGCCTGCTAGCCGACGGTAAGCGCCACCAGCTCAACCACCTGCGCCCCACTTCCCCGGAGATTTGCCATGACCTTTAAGCTCGACACCCTATTTGACTCACCTGACAAGCAGTACCTCAACGCCAACGACCTCAGCATCCTGAGCCAGTACGTCAGCTCAATTCCAGAGCGTATGGCGGTCTACCGCACCCTGCGAGACCAGGAAATTGCCATTATGCAGCCCATTGCCGATGCCCTACAGCAGCAGGCCGGTCACCCCGAGCCTCTAGTTGAGCGCAGCGTGCGCAGCGGTCTCATGGTGCTACGCTATGCGGCCATGGCGATGCTGCTCGACGACGATGGCTTTGTGGAAGAGCGCTTGCAGGGCTGGCTGCCCGAGATGGTTAAAGCCTACGAAACCCAGGCGGTCGATCAACAGCTCTTTCAGCTGCTCATGCAGCAGTTGGCCAAGGTCTTTTCACCGGCCCAGCTCAACCTGCTCAAGCCCAGCCTTGAGAAAGCCAAAAATTTGATGCTAAACACTCGCGAAACCGTCACCCTAGCCGGGTTGCTCTAGGCATAACTAGCGGTTTGGCCGTTGGGGGTTGCCCCTGCCCCGCCCATGGTTGGCGGGCCTGACCACCATCATCATTACCCTGTCAAGGACGTTAACTATGGTTTCTGTTGCCGATTTGCTCACTGATGGCCGGCTGCCCGGCAACTACTTTGCCCAAGATCTCTATGTGCGGGGCTCAACTGAGCTGGGCCTGTTAGAAAATCGGCGCGGCGATCGCCTCTTGGCCATCCCCGACGCACTGCTTCAAGCGATCTATTCTGGCTTAGAAAAGGAAACCGGTCAGGCCTCTCGGCTCGTGCTCTACAACTGTGGCCGCTGGTGGGGCAAAAACTTCTACGCCCGCTTCTGTGAAGAGCTGGCCGACTACTATAAGCAGCCCCTCTCCAGCCTGTCGATGGCTGAATTTCTCCAGTCGCTACAGCAGTGTTGGAAAACCCACGGCTGGGGCCAGATTCATTTGGATATCACCTACCGCGATCGCGGCTTTTTAGGGGTAGAAATCTGGCATTCTCCCTTTACCGCCACTGCTCCCCAGGGGCAAAAGCCAGCAGGCGATCTGGAGCGCGGCATTCTTGAGATCTTTTTTAGCCAGCTCACCGGGCGCGAGCTGCGCTGTGCTCAAACCAGCTGCACGGCCAAGGGCGACGACTGCAACCGCTTTGTGCTGGGTCTAGAAAAGCGGCTACAGCCGGTAGAAGCCCTGGTGGCCAATGGCCAGGCCCACCAGGCCATTATGCAAACCCTCATGCAGCAGGGGTAAACAAACGGTGGCCCTCACCCGGCAAATTCGGCGATCGCAGTATTACACCCTGGGATTGGTAGGACATGGGCAGTTTGGCCGAGTCTACTGCGCCATCCACCGCAAAACTGGGGAATTGGTGGCGATTAAAGACCTCCACAAAGACCGTTTTCCCACCCATAAGTTTTTGCGGGAGCTACGGTTTTTAATCAGCCTCGAACACCCCAGCATTGTCACCTGCCATGCCCTGGAGCATTCCACCAGCGGTCGCCAGCTGGTACTCGACTACTGTGAGGGCGGCACGCTGCGATCGCTGCTTGAGAGCGACACAGTACTCACCGTGCAGGAGGTGCTGGGATTTACCTTAGACATTCTCGCCGCCCTAGAGTGCGCCCATCGCCAGGGCATCGTGCATTGCGACATTAAGCCTGAAAACATTCTCATGGAGCTGACCCCTGGGGGTTGGGTAGCGCGGGTGTCTGACCTGGGCATTGCTCGGCTCAGCCAGGAAGCCAAACAGGCCGATATGGGCCACACTGGTTCCCCCGCCTACATGGCCCCAGAGCGCTTTTATAACCAGCATCCTCCTGCCGCCGACCTCTACGCCGTGGGCATCATTTTGTATGAGTTGCTGCTGGGTCAGCGGCCCTTTTCGGGCACCCCCATGGAGCTGATGGTGGCTCACCTCAATCGACCACCGATCGTGCCCACCCAGGTGGCCGAACCCTTTAGCCAGGTGCTGCGCAAAGCGCTGCAAAAGCTGCTGCCCAAGCGCTACTTCAGCGCCCAAGCCATGCGCGCCGACCTGATGGCGGTTTATCAGACTTACCAGACCCAGGGACTGTTGAATCAGCCCGCATGTGCCAAAGGGCTGCCGGAGCTAGATTTAGCATCAGATTTGCCCTTTGTGGCGCTGCCACACCCCACGGCGGTAATGGGCTTGGTACCCCGACCCCATCAGGGCCATTTGCTGGTGACCTGTAGCCAGCAGCGGGTGTGGTTTTATCACTGGTCCCAAGCCGGTATGACTGCTCCCCAAGCCAGCCAGGGTTTTGCGCTGCCTGCCCCAGTGCAACGGTTTTTGCCAACTCCCCAGGGGGGCCTTTTAGTCACTTCAGAATCTTTACACCTGCTCTCGATGACCCACGGTTTGGGCTGTGTTGCCCAGGGCATTTGCCCCGATGGGGTGGCGGTTGCCCCCAATGGGCGCTGGTTTGCCACCGCTACCCAAATCACCAAAGATTCATTTCGCGTAGCCGTGCGGCAGTTGACGATGCCACCGGGGCAAGGGGTCAAAATATCGGCACCGCTAAAGGCCGCGATCGCCGCAGCGGCCGGAGATAAACTAGTTACCCTCCTCGCCCCAGACAACCGCCACGCCGCGCTAGTAGTGCGCCGAGGTAGCCGTACGCTGTTTCATGGGGTGACCCGCCGGGGGACTTATCTCGGGGCAGTTGCTGCCTCGGTGCCCATCTACAACTTAGTGCCTACCCGCACCCCCTACCGTTACCTCGCCCTGGAGGAAAATTGCACCAATGCCCTGCTGATTGTCGACTTAAAGCCCTTTAGAATGCTGCGCTACCGGGTTGATATTTCACCACACTGGCTGTTTGAGACTGCCGTAGGCTACGGGGTGCTCAGCCAAGAGGGAGAATTTTTGCTGATCAACGATGAAGGCCGCATCATCAACCGTACGGCTGGGCTGCCTCGACCGCAGGCCATGGTGCCCCGATACTTTAAGACCAGCCCTGACGAATCAGCGCCGATTCAATATCTATGGAGCGTCAGCGAAGCTGCGAGCAGCCGTATCTATCCTATTGACCTAGCCGATTTAGCTCCAGACATTTTGTTTTAACTTGAGTTTGACCTCAGGTTTAGAGAACTTGGTAGCAGATTTATTGTCCTCATGACTGAGGTAAGCACTAGAGCTGGCAGAGAGCATGGTTAATACTTAGTTACTGTGCTTTTGAAGAGGGTTAAAAAAACTTCTTCGAACTAACAATTAGCGAAGATATTGAGGTTATACCAATAGGACATCCTGTGCTGAAGCAAAATTGCTTCAGCACAAGATGGCTTCGATCCTAAAAATTGCGAGATCAGCAAATGTTGCAACTATAACTATCGCTAGATGACATGCTGCATCATCCTCGCTGCAATAACTATAGGTGAATACACGTCCAGTTTTTGGCAGTGACAGTAGCTAGGTTGTAAGCGTAGTGGCTGTTGTTGTATTTGGTCAAATCTTATTACGGAGTCGGAATTTGCACAGCCAAAGGTTGGCGAACCTCAATTGTTAACGTGTATTGCTGCGATAGCTTGAGGTTCAAAGCATATTTAAAGTAAAAACATTTATGTAAACAAATCAAAACATTTGTGGTAGTAAGGGATGAAAAACACATAAGAACTGTTGGGATTGTCAAAATATAAAAAGTTGCACAATGTCATAATTGTCGCTAATGATTTGACGGAAATTACGGAAGCACATTCTCTCTGTCATGGCAATAATAAAGAAGATCGACACCTAGAAAAGGCTAGGGAAGCGATTCTCAAACTAATTTGCTGCAAGCTTAAATTGGCCTGAGAAAGCTTTTAGAGATTTTTAGGCCTTAGAAAGACCAATCATTTGTTTTGGTCGTTTCAACGCTGTCTGACAAGATGCATTAACCTGCATCAGAACTGGGTTATCAAGTTTGTTGAAGCAGCAAAAACGCTGTTTTCGTAGTCTGTTTATCCATACTTTAAGGCATCCATTATGTCCACTGCTGTCATGTCACCTGTAGCTCAGTTGCGTCCTGAACTTGGCGATTTTAGTAGCATCATTTGTTTTAGAGCATTAGTTGTTGGCACCGAAGAAGTCTTAGGAGAAAAGGCAGCGGCGATCGCCCTCATTGGCGCTGGCCGCCAGCGGGGCCGGCAAGTGGCAGAACAGCTAGGTCTTGCAGGGCAAGGTAGGTCGCTTGAATCTGTGGCCGAAGTACTCCAAGCCGCTTTGGGCAAGGATGGCACCCGACTCTGTATTGTGGAGAAAATTGTCGAAGCCGAAGACAAGATTTCAGTTTACTGTCGAGAGACAATTTGTTCGGCTGGCGAGCCTCAAGGGTCTCCCCGCCAGCTCACTTTTACCCTAGGAGCCATTCAAGGTGTGCTTGAGAGCATCACAGGAAAGCGTTTGCGCGGGAAGCAAACGGAGTCTGTTCTGCGGGGCGGCGATTTTGATGCGATCGAATTTGAAGTGATTGGCTAAACAAAAGGAGCTCAAAGTCTGTAGGTTCTTTTGCAAAAGAACCTACAGACTTTGGCGTAATTAAGGTATAGCGCTGGCCACTGCGCTTAGGACAGACTCACTATCACTGGCAAAAACTGGGACGGTGCACTGCAACGCTATATTACCCAGCCCTTCTGAGGGTGCAGTGGAGATTGCGCATGGCAGTTTGGGTAAGGGGATGGGGTTAGTACCGATGGCCCGACTGGCGGTGTTTGACAGCGGGCATACCGCTAGGCGCAAGCAGATTCCCCTGTTGCACCGTCCCATAGATCAACAGGTGGTCGCCTACGGAAGACTGCTCCACAACGGTGCATTCGACGTAGGCTAGGGCGTCGGTGAGAATGGCATAGCCGTTGGTTGCCAGTCTAAAGGGCAGGTGGTCAAAGGCGGTGGTAGAGCACCGCTGGGCAGAGAAATGGCGGCGTACGGTTCGTCCTTCCTGCAAAATATTCAGCACAAAGCCATTGCCGGGGAGAAATCGACTTGCGTCAGCGGCATCTTTGGGCAGAGCCAGCATTAGGCCGGGGGGGGTGAAACTGGCCTGGGTCACCCAGGCGGTAAGTAATCCGGCGTGGATGCCGTTGGCTTGGGTGGTGACGACGCAGAGGGAACCAATGATTCGCCCCAGGGCCAGGGCGGTGCGATCGCTGTGGGCTTGGTCAGCAATTGCGGGCCGAGCAACCTGCTGTTTCTGGCGCTTGCGCAGGCGCTGGGCAAATTGAGCCGCCGCTTCGGTGCAGGCCTCTAGGGCGGTGTCATCGGGGCTAAAGCGCACCCGCAAGGGCTCGAAGCCAAAGGGATAGTTGGCATCCTGAAGCTTTCGCTCTAGTTCATCGATCGCTTCACCACTCCAGCCATAGGAGCCAAACACTCCCACCAACTTGGTTTTGGGCACATTGGCCAAAATTGAGCCCAGGGCGGTTTGAATTTGCACCGGGGCATGGCCGCCTAGGGTGGGAGAACCGATGATAAAACCGTCGCACTGGTTCAGGATGTCAATCAGCGTGTTGGGATCGGCCTGTTCGCAATTGATCGCCTCTACCGCGATTTGAGCTGCCGTCAGTTCCTGGGCGATCGCATCGGCTAGGCGGGCTGTGTTGCCATAGGCGGAGGCGTAAAGCAACGCCACCCGCAGCGGCTGCTGGCCCTGGTGCTGGCACCACTGGCGATAGTCTTGCAGCAGCCGACTGAGGCTGTAGCGCACCAGGGGGCCGTGGCCAGGGGCAATGACTTTGAGTGCTAAGGGTTCGAGCTGATCTAGCACGGTGGCAATCTGCTTGGCCTGGGGGCCGTGGAGACAGTCAAAATAGTAGCGGCGATCGCTCTCTAGCTGCCGCCATTGCTCATCCCAAAGGGCATCTTCGCAGAGGTGCGCGCCAAATAACTTATCGCTATAGAGGGTTTGACTGGCCGGGTCGTAGGTACACAGCCCATCGGGCCAGCGCGGGGTAGGCACAGAGATAAACTGCAGCCGATGCCCCTGACCCAAATCCAGCATGTCCCCGGAGCGGACCGGGCGCAAAATTTCGTCGGCATCGGCTAGGGAAGACTTTAACGCGTTCGCGGCAGGCCTTGAACACACAATCTGGGCCTGGGGAGCTAGTTGCCGCAACCGAGTCAGCGTGGCGATGCGATTGGCGTTGACGTGGCTGACAATGATGGTGTCAATGGTGCTGACATCGACCTGCTGGGTTAGTGCCTCTATATAGATGGCCGTGAATGATTCCCCCGGGGGGTCAATGACTGCTACTTTGTCGCCGCGCAGGAGGTAGGAATTCGCGGTTGTGCCACGGCGGCGGCTATACTCCACTTCAAATTTGAGTCGCTCCCAGGTGCGCGATCGCAACACCTGAGACTGTGACCCGAGATCAACGACTTGGACGTCTCTAGGCCGCGATGGGGTTGGACTGGATGGTGGAACAGAAAGAGAGACAGTCATGGCAGGTAGGCCAAAGAAAGGTCATAAGTTAAGCGGGCACGGGCCTCAATCACGTGGTAAAACCTGTTGTGCCTAGGGTGATGGATGATTAGTCGGGGTCAGCGTGGCTAGTGGCCATGGCGCTGATGTCGTTGGCAAAGCGAATGCGATGGCGGCGAGAAACTTGCTGTTCTGGGTCAACGCCATCGAAGGTGGGCGGAATCCACGCCCGGACGACCAGCAACCCACCCAGCACCATGAGAAACAGACAACTAGCCAGCACTTGAATCCAAGGCGTTTCGAGCACGCCTCTGACAATGATTTCTCGCAGCACTGACACAATCGACACCTCGACTGCAACCCCGATCGACACCCGATGCTCTTGCAGATAGATAATTAGCAGCCGAAACAGCTCGACCAAAATCAGCAAAAACAGAATGTCGGAGGTGACATGGGGAAAATCGAGCGGTGGCAGCAGGGAGAGAAACATCTCGCGCAGCTGCATCACCATAAAGCTGAACAGCCCAATGCACAGCGAAATTACAATCACGTCTTGAACGGTTTCAAGCATACGAACCACGGTGCTGCCATTGAACCAGGTAGCCCAGCGGGAAGAGTGGGGAAGGCTTTGCATAGGAATTGCCAAAGGTAGGGGTGGGTGAATCGGTGAGAGAGTGGATGTCTCGGGTCGTCGATAAGGCGGAATTCTTTAGTAGTGATTGCTGGCGTTGCGGTGGTGCACCGCCGTTAGCCCGTCGGGTTTTGCCACCCTCCCCACCGTGGCGGTGCAGTAAATCACCCAGTGGTCTCCGGCTTCCAGCCGATGGGTAACGGTGCATTCCAGGTAGGCCAGAGATTCGGCCAAAATCGGAGAGCCATTGGCGGCGGCGTAGGTGGCAACGCCCTCGAAGCGATCAGCCCCAGGGGAAAAACGCTTGAGAAAATGCCGCATCAAAGGTTGGTAGTTGCCGTCTTCCAGCACGTTGAGCACAAAGGTGTCGCCATTGTGGAGGAGGGATTCAATGGCGCGGTCTTTGGCTACCGCGATCGCAATACCGGGAGGCTGAATGCTGGCTTGAATGACCCAGGAGGCTAGCATGGCGCTGCTGACATGGCCCTTTTGGGTGGTCAAGATATAGAGCCCCGTACTAAGTCGACCCAGCGCCTGATCCAACCCGGCATCGAGGGATGGACCGGGCTTCACGCTGCGCTCGCGATTCACCCACTGGCCCAGGTCGGTACCGGCTTCCTCGCAGAGTTTGTCGGTGACTTCGGTGGGAGCTGCTTTAATCAAAATGGGTTCGAAGGCGGCGGTCAGCCCCAGTTCCTGAAATCGGTTGCGCAGGGGAAAGATCGGTTCGTCGTGGCCACCGCCAGTTTCGAATAGCCCGATCGCCTGCTTAGGGTGAACGGCCGCGAGAATGGTGCTGAGAATGGGCTCTAGACCGACAACGGTTTGAGGCGGCATACCCAAAACCAAACCAGCCGCTGTGGTCACCAGCTCTCGCACCGCCTGGATATCGGTATCGAGCAGATCTACCAGCTCTACAGCGGTGCCAGTTTTGGTCAACCCCTGGCCCAGGGCATGGGCAATGCGATCGCTGTATCCGTACTCCCCGGCGTAAAAGAGCGCTACAAAGGGTTCTCCCTTGGTTTGGGCTTCGCTCCAGGTGCGGTAGCGCCCCATCCAATGGCTGATGTGGTGGCCCAGCAGGGGGCCGTGGCCGGTGGCGATTTGGCCAATGGGGAACGGCTCAAGGCGTTTGAGGGCAGCTAGTACCGAGCGGGCATTTGGCCCCATCAAACAGTCGTAGTAAAGCTGAAAATCAGCTTCTAGCAGGGCAGGGGTCTCGTCGTAGAGGGTGTCGTCGCAGTAGTGCAGGCCAAACACATCGCAGGTGTAGAGCACCTGGGTACCGCTGTCGTAGGTGAGCATGGTGTCGGGCCAGTGCAGATTGGGGGCCGAGATAAACGCCAGCTCGTGGCCGTTACCCAGATCTAAGCGATCGCCGCTTTTCACCATCTGCGCCGCAAAGGGGCGGTGGATCTGGCTCTGCAAAAACTGAATCGCTACCTTAGAAGCCACCACCGTGATTTGAGGAGCCAGGGTTAACAGGTCGGCAATCAGTCCGCTGTGGTCGGGTTCGGTGTGGTTGACGATCAGGTAATCAATTTCTTTGGGGTCAACGATCGCCTTTAAGGTATCCAGGTACAAGTCTTTGAACTTACCGTGGGAAGTATCGATCAGCGCCGTCTTCTTGCCTTCAATCAAAAACGAGTTGTAGGTGGTGCCGTTTTGCAGCTCAAACTCAATGTCAAAGCGATCGCGGTCCCAGTCCAGACAGCGTAGGGCAGTTGAATCGGCGGCAATGGTTGTGGTTTGTACCGTCAGACGCCCCGCAGGAGCGCCTACCAAGGGAAAATCGGCCAGGGAAACCATGGAGCCTATCTATCCTCATTGAGATTTGGCTTGACAGATCTCAATGATTAACGACATGGCAAGATTTGTAAAATGTCAATCTCAAAATCAATTAATCAGGAATTTATATATAAATTAGGCATTCTTATTTATCTTGCAAATGTATTGAGTGGCCTCAAGGTTTGGTCTCCCCTCCGTTGTGGTGCTATTTGAGCTGCCCTAGGGCCATAGCCTCCATGCCCCAACGCCTTGCTCTGGAACTTTGTTACGGCTGCGACTCCTAAAATCATTGGCTAGTCTTGGCCTGGACGATTCATGATCCTAATCAGCCAGGGCAGGACAACATTTCATGGGTGAGATGGTGCGTTGCGGTCAAAGAGGGGAATGAGAGCATCCAAAACGTGGAACCGACACGCCTTAGGCTTACTGACGATCGCCTTCAACCGGGCGCGACTGTCGGCAGGCGGACGGTGAACGTTGTACCGTCTTGCGCTGTCGAAGCGACCTCTACCGTACCTCCGTGGGCGACGACGATCTCGTGCACGATATACAACCCCAGCCCGATACTGCCCGGAACTCGCCGCGCAGTCGATTCTGGCATGGTGTGGCGCATGAGCGGATCGAAGATTGTGGCCAGCATCTCTGGCGGGATTGGCGGCCCTTCGTTATGCACGCTTAAGACCACGGTTGATCCGTCTGAGGCGACCGATAGTTCCACCGGTCCCTCGGCTGACCCGTGCTGAACGGCGTTGCCCATGAGGTTGGAGACGACTTGGCGGAGCCGGGCTGCATCCCAGTTGCCCGTGAGGTCGCCAGCTGGGTGAAAGTGCAGCGTGCGCTGGGGGTAGGTAAGGCAAAACCCCTCGAAGACGTTGCGACAAAGTTTTTCCAGATCGACCGCATCGCGTGTCAGCGGCATCGCGCTACCTATCCCTGTTGAGGCGAAGTCGATTAGGTCGCTAATCAACCGTGTGACCACCTCTGTGTTTTTCTCAATGATTGACAGCGCTTTGGCAGAGCCTGGGTCTTGATTTGCGGTGCGCGAGACAAGTTGTGTAGCCATGCTGATGCAGTTCAGCGGGTTACGCAGGTCGTGGCTGAGGATCGCCAGAAACATGCGCCGTGACTGATCGACGCGACTGGTGTAACTGCCAATGGCCTCGGCAAGCGATTGATCGAGCGACTCGTTGAAGCGGGTGATGTCGTCGAGGTCGTTGATGTCAATGTATGGCTGGCTCGCGCGCCACAGTCGGAGCACGCTGGCGCGCAGGGCTCGGTATTCGGAGACGACCTCCATGATGTCAAAGCCGGAGCCCAAGCGGGCCTCGCCGTGCAATACCGAGGCGTGGTCGAGCGGGTCGCTCTCCTCGCTTCCAGCGCCGCCGTGGCCTTTAGACTTGCTCGTCTGCTGGGCAGGGCTTTGGCCAGCCTGCATGTCCAGGGCAGTGCCCCGCAGCATTGCCTCGGCGTCGTCACGCAGGGCGAGCTTGGTCATCTTCGTCCCAGGCGCAAGGCTGCGCGCAAACGCTTCCCATTCCGCGAGAATGGGCTCGACGTTCCCGAGAATGAAGTCTGCCAATCGCATCGATTTTTCCGTTGAGAACGTCTTAGGAATAGGGGCATGATACCGCTGGGGGCGGTCAAAAGAATATCGACTCAATGCCTCTCTAGAAGTGTTGGGGTGATGATCAAGCGGAAATACGTCAGCCTAATTTCACTTAGAGAGTAATTAAGTGAAAAAATCCACAGCAACTACAACTACCTCATAAGGTCAACGCTCAGAAGGCGAATTGTATTGCTAACAGCCGCGATCGCTATCCACCCATTCAAAGAAAATTGGCAGGCGCAGCCCGCTCGATGGCTGAGTTTTGTTGGGTTTTGCTAGCGCGCCACCCGACCTACGCAACGGCTATATCAGCACGGCTTTGTTAGTAAATGCGCCTTCAGCATCTACGTCATAGATAATCGGTACGCCCGTAGCCAGTTCTAGGCTGGCTACGGCCTCTTCACTGAGGCGATCGAGCACCATCAAAATCGATCGCAGCGAGTTGCCGTGGGCGGCCACCAGCACATTTTTCCCGGCCTTTAGCTCTGGCAAAATTGCTGCTTCAAAAAATGGCACCGTGCGCTTTACCGTATCCTCAAGACTCTCGCCCCCCGGCGGCCGCACATTGAAGGATCGCCGCCAGAGATGGACTTGTTGTGCCCCAAATTTCAGCGACATTTCGGCTTTATTCAACCCTTGAAGATCGCCGTAGTAGCGCTCGTCTAGCGCAGGAGAGCGAATGATTTTGAGTTCTTTGTCGGGCTCGCCAAAGTGGCGATCCCAGCCGTGCCAGTCGGGTTCGGCTGGGTCGTGCCAGATGTAGGGTAGGCGGCCGCCGCACACCTCATCGCACTCGGTCAGACAAACGATCGCCGTTTCGATCGCCCGAATCAGCATACTGGTAAAGCAGATATCGACCGTGTAGCCTGCATCGCGCAATTTGCACGATGCGATCGTCGCCTCCGCCCGCCCCCGCTCACTCATGGGGATATCGACCCAGCCGGTGAATTTGTTGACCGCATTCCACAGGCTTTGCCCATGGCGGATCAAAATGAGTTTAGCCATAGCGCAGGCCCGTGCGAGAGAAACTATCCATAAGGGTAAGTATCCTTCCTTTGTAACCTTTAGGAATGTTTAACGAGGCAAAGCCAAAGCGGCGAACTGTCACCAGCGCCACTTTAGGGCAAGGCTCTCAAAATGCCAACCTGCAAAATTTTTTGCAATACTTTAGTAATAGTCTTGTTGCTAAAGTCCCCTCGCTCAACTCTATATGACTGCCGCCAATCCCCTGCTTGCCCTCGACTATCTGCCTGCCCTAGAGTCTCTGGGGGATGACTACTACGACATCGTCGCTGCCGCCAAATTTCCGCAGCACATCCTCCGGTTTCGCAACGACGATGTCGTGCGGCGACTCGGCCTTGACCCGGTCACCGTTAGCGACGACAACTTTATCGAAGCGTTTGGCAAGTTTCAGGGGCGAGAGCCATTTCTGGCCCTGCGCTACCACGGCTACCAGTTTGGCGAATATAACCCCTTTCTAGGCGATGGTCGCGGCTTTCTCTACGGCCAGGTGCGCGGCACCGACGGTAACCTCTACGACTTTGGCACTAAGGGTTCTGGCACCACCCCCTACTCGCGCGGCGGCGACGGCATGCTCACCCTCAAGGGCGGCGTGCGCGAGGTGCTGGCGGCAGAAGCGCTCCATGCGCTGGGGGTAAATACCTCCCGCGCCTTCAGCCTGGTCGAAACAGGGGAAGCGCTCTGGCGCGGTGATGAGCCTTCACCCACGCGATCGTCGGTGCTGGTGCGCTTTAGCCAATCGCACATTCGCTTTGGCACCTTTGAGCGGCTGGAGTACCACAAACGCCCCGACCTGATTGCCAAGCTGCTGGAGCATGTGATCGATATTTATTACCCTGAGGCGCGACTGTTTACCGATACCCAGGAGCGGTATCTGCACTTCTATGGGGAATTGTGCGATCGCGTCGCCCGCCTTGCCGCCCAATGGATGTCGGTGGGCTTTTGCCACGCTGTGCTCAACACCGACAACATGTCGATCACAGGCGAAAGCTTTGACTACGGCCCCTACGCCTTTATGGATGGTTACGACCCGCGCTTTACCGCCGCCTACTTTGACTATGCTGGGCGCTACAGCTACGGCAACCAGCCGATCATTTGCCAGATGAATCTAAAGGCGCTGCAAAAGCCCCTCAAGCTGATCATGCCCGAAGCGGATCTCGAAGCCGCTCTAGAGCCCTTTAAAGATCGCTACGCAACCTATTACCAGCAGCGCATGCTTCAGAAACTGGGCTTTGAAGCCCTTACGGACGACCTGGCTAGCACCTTAGTTAGCCAAACCATTGAATTATTGAGTGCTGTAGAAGTGGGCTATCACGATTTCTTCTTAGGGCTGACCGAGCAGTTCTCCATTGACTGGCGCGATGATGTCAGCCAAATTTTTAGCGCTACGCTGCAAGTCTCTGACGTGGCAGCAGTGGCCCCGCTCGAAACCTGGCGACAGACCTATCATCGCTGTTTGCAAAGCCTTGATGCAGATAAGATGGCAGGCGTTGCATCATTACTGCAACGTACCAACCCCCAAACCGTGCTGCTGCGTCCCGAAATTGAGGCCATCTGGGAACCCATCACGACAGACGACAACTGGCAACCCTTCTACGACCTGTTGAACAAGATTCAGCATCCGTTTGTTCAAGGCTAGGCACTCTGTCGCGTTGGTCTTAGGGATGGTGGGCATTGCCCACCCTACGGATCTTCAGCATCTCTTTTGGCAGGGGTAGGGCATGACTGACCCTAGGTAAACTGAGATACAAACGTTTTGAGTAGCTTACTCCCATGGCTGACGACTCTACCTCTAGCCCCCTGGCTCCTCCTGCCACTGGCAAAATTCTCCAATGCTTTAGCGGTTCCTTTGTGGCAGGCACCATTGCTATGCTGGCCTACCGCATGATGCTCTCGATCGCCGCCAACTTTGCCGCTCGCCCCGTGCTGACGGACAACCCAGCGGTGGCAAATATCTCATCAGCGGTGCGCACCCTGGTCGTCGGCATGGCGGCCCTGGGGGCTGGGATTTTTGGGCTGGCGGCCCTGGGGATATTCTTGCTGGGTGTTCAGCTCCTCTTTCAGCGCCTCACCGGACGCCCCTCCACGCTGCGAGACTAGGAATCGGGTTTTATTAAATCCATGGGTCGGCTGGGCATCCCATCGATTAGGAACAGCCGAGACGGCCATTCCACGTGCTTAAATCCTTGATTCTTGGCAACCTGCGTAACAATGAAGCAGGCACTTTCGAGGATGCAGCGCAATGACCATTGGGGTTTGGGTACTGGGCAATCAGCTCTGGCACAATCACGCTGCACTAGCCAGTTGCGCGGGCAAAGCCGCTTCGGTTCTATTCATAGAAGCTCAAACCTTTGCTGAGGAGCGCCCTTACCACAAGCAAAAGCTGGTGCTGGTGTGGTCAGCCATGCGTCACTTTGCAGACGAATTGAAGAATGCGGGGTGGGCGGTTACCTACGCGATCGCCAACGATACCGAGACGGCTCTGCGCGACTGGCTCAAAGCCGAGGGCATTACCGAACTGCGGCTAATGGAGGCCACTGACCACCCTTTCACTGCCTGGTTGCAGGGGCTCGATCTGCCCTGCAAGCTGACGATTCTCGACAACAACCTCTTTCTCTGGCCGGCTAAGGATTTTAAGGCCTGGGCCGACAAGCGCAAGAGCCTGCTGATGGAGAGCTTTTACCGCGAGGGCCGCCAGCGCTTTGACCTGTTAATGACAGGCGACCAGCCCCTAGGCGGCCAGTGGAACTTTGACAAGGACAACCGCAAGCCCCCCAAGGGCAAGCTCAACACCCCAGCTCCCCACTGGTTTGAGCCTGATGTCACCACCCAGGCTGTGATCGACAGAGTGGAAAAGCTAGAGATTTCCACCTTTGGCGAGGCTACCCCCTTTCGCTGGGCCGTCACCCGCGAGCAGGCCTTGCAAGTGCTAGATGGGTTCATTGCCGAGCGACTCAAGACCTTTGGCCCCTACCAAGATGCGATGGTGACCGGCGAAGACACCATGTGGCACGCCCTGCTCTCGCCCTACCTCAACCTGGGCCTGCTGCATCCCTTAGAAGTGGTGGAGCGGGCCGAGGCGGCGTTGGCTGAGCACGATCTGCCGCTCAACAGCGTGGAGGGATTCATTCGCCAGGTGATGGGCTGGCGCGAGTACATGCGCGGACTGTATTTGCATTTTGACGCTGACTACGGCGATCGCAACTGGTTTGACCACCGCCAGCCCCTGCCCGAGTTTTTTTGGACTGGTGAGACTGAGATGAACTGTCTGCACCAGACGATCGACCAGATCAAGCGCACCGGCTACGCCCACCACATTCAACGACTGATGATTCTCAGCAACTTTTCGCTGATTGCTGGGTTTGTGCCCCAGGAGGTCAAAAACTGGTTTCACGCGGTGTTTATCGACGCCTACGACTGGGTGATGCAGACCAATGTGATTGGCATGGGCCAGTTTGCCGATGGCGGGCTGCTGGCCTCCAAGCCCTACGCCTCGTCGGCCAACTACGTGAACAAAATGAGCGACTACTGCAAAGGCTGCCGCTATAACCCCAAGCAGCGCACTGGGGAAGACGCCTGCCCGTTTAACTTTTTTTACTGGGATTTTCTCAGTCGCCACCGCGACAAACTGCAAACCCAGGGTCGCATGAGCTTTATTCTCAAGAACCTAGACCGGATGGATAGCGAGGAGCTAGAGGCAATCCACCAGCAGGCACAGGATTGGCATAAGGCTCACCCGTAGCTAGAAGTTGTGTTTTGTGACGGTTTGAGAGGGCGATCGCAGCCCCCTTGGCCCTAGGGCTAAAATGCAGATTCGAGGGGTGGATAGTGATTTCACCCCGTGGCGATCGCCCCCTAAGGGCCGGTCCTCGACTATCGCACTACTTTTCCTTGTTGAAATCCCTGGTATTTTCATGGTTCAAACTGCACCTCAGACCCCAGCCGACACCGTCCCTGCCGACAGCTACCTGGTGGTGGGCTTGGCCACCTGCTACCTGCGCCAAGAGGGCGAAACTATCGAGATTCAGGTGCTTGAGCCGATTCCGTCGTCCTATCTCGAATCGGTAATTCAAGGGGTGCCCACTTCCTACAGCGCCGTCTGTGGCACCACCATGGCCCAAGCCCTAGCGATGGAACTACCCGAGATCGCTGCGGCCCCTGCCCAACCCTGCGCCGACTACGAAGAGCGCATCTTGGCCGCCGCTCGTACCTATCAGTCTCGGCCCGCAGCGGCAGAGCTAGTGCCCGCTGGCACCCTGCGCCGCGATCTCAACTATTCCACCGAGAGAAAGCGGGTGCTCAACAGCCAGCGCAAAATTTCAAAGAACGACAACGTTAAGCAGCACAAGTACACCCACGAAGTGCTCTAGACGGGGACGAGGTGCAAGGTATAAGGGTATAGGATTTAGGGCTAATTACAGACCTTGAACCCTATACCTTGCACCCAAAACCCCTAGATGGGCACAATCGATCGCTGGCAGCTGGGGCAGATACCGTGGATCAGCAGCTGGCAATCCAGAATGTGGTAGCCGGAGCGATCGGCGGTTTTGGACCCTACTTTGAGCACCGAGTCGTTTTTGAACTCGATGGTCTTGTTGCACCGCACGCAGATCAGGTGGTGGTGGTGGTGAGGGGCGGGCTGGTTGATCTCGTAGCGCTTCTGGCCCTCGGCTAGCTCTAGCTCGCGCAAAATGCCCATGCGCGCCATCAGCTTGAGGTTGCGGTAAATGGTGGAGAGGCTGATGGGTTCGCCCTCCTTCTCCAACAGGTCGCACAGATCCTCGGCACTGAGGTGAGTGCTCTCGGGCAGGTTCTGGAAGGTTTTGAGCATGGTCTCGCGCTGGGGAGTCATGCGCCAGCCGCGCTCGTTGAGTTCGGCTTTAAGGGCTGATGGAGTGTAAGCAGCCATGGCCTGGTCTCTCCCCGCTAAATTTCAATAACTGGCTCTTAATGAGAATACTAGCGAACTTTTCGAGGTATTTGCAATAATTTTTTGTTATTGAGAATGACTCCGAAGACTGCTTTAAATGTCTTTAACTTCGTTTAGGGCATAGGCAGCCATGACCAGGGTGAGCGCGGCCAATGGAGCCGTGACGGCTCGCAGAATGTGAGGCCCCAGGGAAACTGGCTGAAAACCGGCTGCGATCGCCCCCGCTACCTCAGCCTCCGTCCAGCCCCCCTCTGGCCCGGTGGCGACCACGGCAGGGATGGCAGGATCGCTAGCCTGAGCCACCGCCAGCAGGTGGGGAGCATCACCCCGCGCCACACAGAGCCACCGATTTCCCTCAATCGTCTGCTTGAGATAGTCTCGCCAGGGCACGGGAGGAAGGATTTGGGGCAGCAGCAGCCGTTCCGACTGTTCGGTGGCTTCGGCGGCAATGCGCTGCCAGCGCTCTAACTTCTTGGGATTGGGCTGATGCAGGGTGCGATCGCTAATCACCGGCTGGAGCGTGCTCACCCCCAGCTCGGTGGTCTGGCGCACGACATCGTCGAAGCCGCTGCCTTTGGGTAGGGCGATCGCCAGGGTAATCGGGGCCTGGATGGCTGAGGCTGAAAGGGGAAGGGGCGCGATCGTCGCTGCATCTGACTTGGCAGTCAGGGTGGCAATCCACTGTTGCCCCTGGCCGTCGAGGGCCACAAACTGCTGCCCAGCCCCCAGTCGCAGCACTCGATACAGGTAATGCTGCTGGTTGCTGGTCAGACAAAGCTGGTCAGCAACCACTTGATCAGGCTCAACCATCAATCGCTGCACCGCTTCTCCTGTTGCTTGTCACCGCTTACCCCTTATACCGTGAACTCCAAAAACTAAGGCCCCCAGCTCGAAAGCTGGAGGCCCTAGTTCTTATTAGATGTTTCAGTATAGTACGTACCCTATAGAAGCCTTAGCGGCTCATGACTAATGTAGGCGAATCTACGTAAAGAAGAAATAAGCCCTATGTGAAGTTCTGCCAATTTTCTTCGGTATTCACCTAGGCATCGCCGCTATCCCCTTAGCCATGGGCGTTTCACCCCTTTGCTCCAATCAACTCCAAGATCGCAGCACCCCAAATACCCTGGACAATAGCCCCTGAAGACGTTCATTTTTAGCGTACTTCTGCTTCGTCAGCTGGAGGGCGGCCTTGCTATTTACCTCCGCCAGGGTGGGGTAGATGTGAATCATACCGGTCAGCGTGCCGACCTTGAGGTTGTTGCTCATGGCCAGCACAACTTCGTGAATCAGCTCCCCGGCGTGGGGACCAACCAGGTGCGCCCCCAAAATTTTGCCGTTGCGGCGAGTGATGATTTTGGCAAACCCTTGACCAGAGGCCTCGGCTAGGGCGCGATCGACCCCGGCAAAATCCTGCTTGAGAATATAAACATCGTCGTAATGCTGGCGGGCCTCGGCTTCGGTCAGGCCCACCCGGGCCAGCTCAGGGTCAGTGAATGTTGCCCAGGGTATGACTCGATAGTCGGCGGTTTTGGTGGGAAACAGTAGGGCGTTTTGCATGGCCACGGCCGCCTCGTAGCCAGCCACGTGGGTAAACCGATAGCCGCCAATTACATCTCCAGCGGCATAGATGCGAGAATTGGTGGTTTGCAGCTTAGCGTTCACCGTAACGCCCTCCTTGCCCACGGCGACCCCAGCGGCCTCTAGGTTCAGCGAGTCGATGTTGGGTGCTCGGCCCGCCGCCAGCAAAATGTCGTCAACTACCACGGTGCCGTTGGTGGTGTGAACGTGCTTCTTGCCGTCGATGACTTCGACTCGCTGGGCACGGGTGCCGTTGAGAATGCGCACGCCATCCTTCTCCATTTGCGCCTGCACCACGGCGGCGGCTTCGGGGTCCTCCTTCGGCAGAACATGGTCCTGGCCGCCGATCAGGGTGACCTCGGTGCCCAAGCGGGCGAAGGCCTGACCTAGCTCACAGCCGATGGGGCCAGAGCCAATTACTGCCAGAGCCTGCGGCTGATAGTTAAGGGAAAAAACCGTCAGGTTGGTGATATAGCCCGCTTCTTCTAGCCCCTCGATATTGGGGTTGGCCGGGCGAGAGCCGGTGGCAATGATGTAGCTGCGAGCCTTGAGGGCGCGGCCGTTGACGCTAAAGGTGCGAGAGTCGGTGAATTCGCCTTTGCCATAGATCACCTCGACCCCAAGCGACTCAAAGCGTTCGGTGGAGTCGTGCACCTGAATGGTGTCGACCACCCGGTGCACGTGGCCCAAGGCGGCCTGGAAGTCGATTTTTTCAAGCTGGGCATGAACGCCAAATTGGGGGCTGCGCGCGACTTCGTGGGCCGCGCGCGAGGCGTGGATAAGGGATTTGCTGGGCACGCAGCCGTGGTGCAGGCAGTCGCCGCCGAGGCTGCCTGCTCGCTCGACCAGGGCGACTTTGGCTTTGAGCTGGGCCGCGGCACTGGCGGCGACTAGCCCGGCAGAACCGCCGCCAATAACGACCAAATCGTAGTCAACGGCCATGGTAGTCTCCTTGCCCTGAGGTGCTGGCTGGGAATTCGTTTAATCCTTTCCCTAGAGCATAGGCAAAAATTCTGAGGTCTGGCTGAGAACCGCCTGAAATAGAAATTTAGGTTGGGTATCAGGTTTCGGGTTTCGGGCTATTAATTTAACACCTGACACCTGACACCTGACACCTCGCACCCTCGCTCAAAGCCCCAGCACGCCTAGCTCATGCTGGCGGGGCACGATGTCGAGCACGTCGAGCTGAGCGCAGTATTGTAGGTCGGTTTCGTTGTTGAGGCGCAGCAGGCGTTGGCCATGGCTGGCGTAGTGCATCAGGTCGAGTAGCTGGTCTTGCCACTGTAGGTAGAGGCTGACGGCGGCGATCGCCGCGTCATTCCCGGCCAAATCCTTAAAGGTCTGCCCCGTCGCGGCAATAATGCCGTGAATGATGGCTCCAGCACAGACCGTGTCTTCTAAGGAATAGGTGCCCTCCCAGCCCGAGCCGACGATCCACACGGTTTCCGGTTGCTGACTGAGCACAAAATTCACCACGGCCTGGCGGGTAGTTAGGGCGGCGGTGATCACTGTGGGGGCGTGCTCGATGCGCTTGAGGCAGCGAGTGCCGTTGGTGGTGCTCATAAACAGGCGCTTGCCGCCTGACCTTTCGGGGGAGTGATCGAGCGGCGAGTTGCCCAGGTCGCAGCCCTCAACTTTGCCGCCGCCCCGTTCGCCCGCTCGCAGGCGTTTGTCGGTGGGCCAGGTTTCGCTGGTGGTGAGCAGGTCGTCGATGTCGCTAAAGACTTGAATAGCCTCAGCCCCCGCCGCCAGGGCTGCCGCCATGGTGGTGGTGGCCCGCAGCACATCGATGGCGATCGCACAGTCGGGCGCACCCTGCTCAGGCACTTCTTCAGGAGTATGGAATAGAAATAGTTTCACGGCGTAGAAATTTACTTAGGGTGAATGATCGGGACCGGGGCGCCAGGCGGGGGTAACAACTCATTCTATGCGGGGAGTTGTCTCATTTCGCAAAAAAAGGAGCGCCCCGAGGAGCGCTCCTTAACTTGTGATTCTGCCGTTAAGCAAGGCAGCCTAGGGCAACCACTCCAACACCGCTTCGTCTTTGGTGTTGGTGCGGCGCGAGGGGGTAGCGCGATCGAAGGTCATGTGGATGGCGCGAGTCTGCTCGCCATCCGCCGCTACCGCCATGATTGGATAGTCAATATTGCCGTCCTGGAACGACATTTGGAACCGGAAGGTGCCGTCGGAGTTGAGCTTGATCGGCTGCCCGCCAATGGTGACGGTAGCATCGGGCTCGGTGGCTCCATAGACGATCAGCTCGGCATCGGCCACCAGCCAGAACTTGCGAGGGCGAATGGGCGGCGCCGAGGCCGAGAAGCCCGCTCCCGACATGGTCAGACCAGCGCCCGACATGGTGAACCCTGCCCCGCTGAACCCAGCCCCTGACATGGTGAGCTCGTTAAAGGCACCTATGCCCGACATGGTGGGTACGCCAGCCGCCGCGGCACCGGGCACAGCCCACAGCCCGGCTCCGGAGGGGAACACGTAGGAGCTGACGGCCTTTTCGGGAGCCATGGAACCCGGCACGTGCTGCATGGAGCCGAAGAGTGACCCGGCGACCCGCTGGGCCTCGGTGGATTGGGTCATGGCATAGACTTCGTCGTAAATGGCGTTGGTGCTTTCGGCGGCACGCTGGCTGGGGTGCTTGAGCGCCGCTACCGCCTTGCCGCGCAGGTCAGCCTGCCAATCAACGGTCACAAAGTGGTCTTCGACCCAGTCGGAGGGGTAGACGGGGGGAATATGGACGGGCAGGGAGCGGGCCAGGACTAGCCAGCGGCCATCGTTGCAGAGGTAGCCAATCTCGGCTACATAGTCGCGATCGCTAACCGGAATCGGTAGGTACCACTCCCGCGCCATTTCGTCGCACTCGTACTGCTGCAAGCTGTGGGGAGTCTGGCGCAGAAAATCAATATCGGTGACATCGTAGAAGCGCAGAGCCAGCCGTGAGCCCCCCTGCCGCCGCAGCTCATCTTTGTGGGTGTGGGGAATATCCCAGTAGCAGTAGGCCCATTGAGGGTCGCGGGGCATGAGCACAATGCGGCTTTCGCCATAGCCGCTGGGCAAATCAGCTAGGCCATCATCCACGGTGGCCAAGACCTCCACTGGGGGCGGAGTTGGAGCTGTGTAGGTGGGAGTTGCTCCAGCGGTAGCGCCGGCCATAGCGGGTACCACCGCTGGCACCTTTGGGGCAGAAACTGGCGCTGCTCCCAAACCGCGCTTGGCGTCAATAGCTTGAATGGCCTCAATTAGCTCGGTCTTGCGCATGCGGCTGTAGCGGGACACCTCATACTCACTGGCTACTTTGCGGAGCTGCCGCAGGGTCATTTCTTCTAAGGGTGGGCGGGGGGAAGACATAGAGCACTCTCCTCATAGAGACCAGGACGACAGACGATCAATCACGACAGGCCGAAGGGGATAGCTGCCAGTGGGGAGTGCGATCCCAATCACGGGATCGGGATACTCCGGCTAGAATCTTTATTGCCTAGCTACCGGGCTTCAGGTGCAAGCGGGGACCAACCGTTGCCCTGTAGCATGCCAAAAACTATCGCTGGGATCAAGCCCCTAGCAAGGCTTTTCTGGCTCTATGAGCGAGAGAGTGGGGGTTCGGGGATCAATTTGTCAGAAAATCATGACAAATTGATCCCCATGCGTATTATTGCGTCATGAAATCATGACTTTGAAGGCTGTTGGGGAGAGTGAAGGAATGCGATCGCCCCTCCCTCCTCTCTCGCTCCAATCTGCGGCACATCCCCTGCTAGAGTTTGGGGATGCGATGGTCGTGGACCTCGGCTCTTGAAGGGAGCAGGCCTAGCATGATTGAGTCTTGTTCTCTGTAGTCCGCCTATGACTTCTGACCCTGCTAATTCTGCCGACGCCGCCAAGGGCAGCCGCATCATCAGTCGGCTGCTGCCCCCCGCGATTCGCCTCTGGCTGCACACTCAGCTCGACCACCTAGAGGGGCTAGAGTTTGCCATCGACGGCAAAGACCGCCAAATTTTAGGCGGCTACCTGCCAAAGGTGACTCTGGCGGCTCGCCAGGCGGTGTACCAGGGGCTGCACGTCAGTCAGGCCGAGGTCAACGCGACGGATATTCGCGTCAATCTGCCCCAGGTGCTGCGGGGCAAACCGCTGCGGCTGTTGCAGCCCTTTCCAGTAGATGGCCAGGTGACGGTGCTAGCCGAGGATCTGCGCGCTTCTCTGGGTTCCCCACTGCTGGGTCAGGGATTGCGTGATGTGCTGAAGCAGTTGCTGGCCGGAGCCGTGTCCGAAAAGCAGGTACCTCTAGTGCGCTGGTTGGGTGACGGGGATGCGTCTTCCGAGGTCAATATTGCTCTGGCCAGCGATCGCATGACGCTGCGCTGGCCAGGGGCATCCTTTAGCAATGACGCGCTAGAGCTAACTCTGGGGTTGGCGATGCGGGATGGACGGTGGCTGTGTCTAGAGCAGCCGGTGGCCAAGGTGGTTTCAGCGACTGGAGAATCGCAGCCGCCGATTGTGCTGGACGAAATTGCCTTTGACCTGGGGTCAGAGGTCAATATTCGCCAGCTAGCGGTCACCTCTGAAGGCATTGACCTGGTGGGTATGGTGCAGGTAATTCCAGCCGGTTAGCCCAGCTATCCCCATGCGTAGGCGCGAATGGGGTTCGCCCTCAACTGCTCACGGGGGTCTAAGCCAGTCCAGGCTACCGACAAAAACCGATCGCGATTGACCTGCTTGGTCAGACTGCTGTGCCCTTAATCAGCCTTTAGCCTTGGCCTTTTTCTCGGGCAGGTTGCGAGGTGGCACTGCGCGGCCTTCATAAAATCGGCGTTCTAAAATGCCCAGGCCTGCCCAGGCCGCAGCGGTGGCTAGAGGCAGCAGACCCAGCAGGGTGGCGGTGAGGTTGGTAAGGCTGCCCGTGGCGATCGCGATCGGCAGCAGCGACCAGAGCACCGCACTCACCCCCAATAGTCCCCAACGCAGGGTTTGAATGCGGTTTAGGGCTGTGCGGCAGCTTTTGCAGTGCTGGGTATGGGAGTGGTAGCGATCGAGCAGCGCGGCTTGGCTCAACTCTGGTTCAAGGGTTCGGCCAGGGAAAGGATCGGCCTCAAAGTCGCTGACCCAGTTGCGAAAGGCCAGTACGTAGCGATCGGCCTGGGTGGGCAGGTAGCAGGCCTGGGCGTAGGTGCGATTCTCCTCTGGAGAGGCTTTGCCAATGGCTTTCTCCAGTTCGCGCTCTTGCAGGTGCAGAAAAATTTGGTCATCTTCGAGTACGCCATTGTTGCCGATGTGGCTATACCAGCGGGGCGTGAGGCCAATCACCGTAGCGGGCAATTTTGACGAAAATTTAAAGGGAAAGCGAGCAAATAACCGACACTTACCCTTGCTCATTGGGGTCGCGTAGACCACGGTCAAGGTGCGGCCAAACTGCTTTGAAGTGAGGTCGTGGTACATCATCGCCGGGGCGACGAAGGTGGTGTTCTGAGTCCCCAGCGTACCCTTGCGGGGGCCTTCGGGCCAGAGCCCCTGAAATCCTTGTTTCCCGGCATTTAGCACCTCCATTTCCATGGGGGCCGCGTTTTCTCGCTTGCCTACGGTTTTGTGGTGGGTGTAGGGAATGTGGCTGGCATCCAGCACGTTTTCAAGCAGGGTGAGGGCGTCGTAGGGCAGGTCGCGAAAGGTGTTGAGCACCACCCAGCCGTCGGGTTCTGCCTCGATTGGGTCAATGATCGGCAGTTCAACTTGGGGAGCGTTTTCGGCCTGGCCAGGATAAACAAACAGCAGCCCCTGGGCGATCGCAGTCGGCAGAGCCAGAGCACAGGCCCGCGATGACCGGTTGCCCTGGCCATCAATAGACTGCTGAGGAATGTGGGTGCAGGCACCATCGCCAGCGAATGTCCAACCGTGGTAGGGGCACTCTAGCTCGCCAGATTCATTCACCCGGCCCTCGGATAGGGGGGCAAGGCGGTGGGGGCATTTGTCTTCAAATACTCGCCAGGATTGGCCTTTGGTGTCCCACCAGATGACAATGCCCCGGTCAAGCAGCGTGAAGCGGGTGGGCTGCACTGGGTCGAGATCTTCTACGTAAGCGACAGGGTACCAAGCCTCGGTCCAGTCAAACCGGTCAGGATCGGGGCCACCAGCGGGCAAAGCGGCGGTGGACTGGGGAGCGATCGCAAGGGATGTCATGGGCTAGTCCCGGTGGTAAACCATTTCTCTTTACATTCTGCAATATTTTTTGAGTGAGGGGCTGGGTTGCGTCGGTGATCCCTGTCTAGGGCGATCGGGCTGGGGGTGTCCAAAACCTTAAGAAAGGGTAGAATGCGCTAAACATGGGCAATTTTTGAGATTTCGGTAGGCTTACCCAGGTTCTTTCAGCCACTGTGCCCTAATTTGAAGTTAAATTGTCTCAATAAGTGCCTTTTTGGGGGTGAAATGCTTCAGCTTTTGGCACAGGAGAAAGCAAGTCTGGTATTCGGTCAGAGCCTGACTCTAAGACTAGGGTAAAAAAAGTTTCTCCGGCTCGAGCTTGGCCTTCCTAATGAGCGGCAGTCGGGAATAGGGACAGGGGCTTTTGTATAGCCAATAGGTGAGACCTACTATGCAGCTGCTAAGGGCGATGGTGGGTTAATGGCTTACAAAACATAATTGCTTTTCTTTTGCTATGTCTGACGCATGACGCGCCAATCCCTCCCCCAGCCCGATATTAGTCAAGCGCAAATTCTAGACACAGTGACTGCAATTTGCGACGCGGCGGCGGCGGGCAGTGAGCTAGAGGTATGGCTTCAGCAGGGGGTGGATCGGCTGCGTCCGCTGCTCGACACCGATCGGGTCGTGGTCTATCAGGTGTTGTCTCCCCACGATGGCTTTATCGTCGCCGAGTCGGTAGATGCTGCTTGGCGGCCTTTGCGGGGCGAGCGGATCAGCGAATCCTGCTTCGCCAGGGGCCAGGAAGATCGCGATCGCCGGGGTCGGCTGAGTCTGGTGGCCGACGTGCAGCACGGCACCCTTGATCCCTGCTACGCCGACTTGCTGAGTCGCCTACAGGTGCAGGCCAACTTAGCGGTTCCCATATTCGCCGGGACTCACTTGTGGGGAATGCTCATTGCCCACCACTGCCGCGGCCCCCGCCCGTGGAACCCATCGAGCTGCGATTTGCTAGTGCATGTGGCGCGTCACTTTGGCCAAGGGGTTTACCAACACGGGCTGCAACAGCAGCTCCAAGCGTCCTCTGTCCGTAGCCAAACTGAGCAGCTGTTTGATCTCTTTACCCATCACGTTGAGCAGGTTCTGTTTATTCGCGATGCGGTGTCTGGCCAGTTTCTATACGTTAGTGCGGCCTACGAACGCATTTGGGGCCATTCTCCAGCCTTGCTCTACAGCGATCCCGGCCTGTGGCTTCGGCAGGTGCATCCCGATGATTTGCCTCGGGTGCAGGCGTCTGTCGGGCGGCAGTTTGACGGCAATTCTGTGCGGCGGGAGTATCGCATTGTGCGCCCCAACGGCGACGTGCGCTGGGTGCAGGCCCACGTGCAAGTGGTCAACGATGACCAAAATCAACCCCGCTATATGGTGGGCTGGGCCGAAGACTACACCGATCGCCGCCAGTTGCAGGCCAGCCTTAGAGCTACCGAGGCCACCCTCAGCCGCCGAGTGGGGCAAGAGCAGCTGCTGCGCATGCTGACGGCGCGCATGCGCGAAAGCCTCGATCTAGAAACTATCTTGGGTGCCACGGTAGCCGGCGTTAAAACGGTGTTTAGTGCCGACCGAGCGGTGATTTTTCAGATTTTAGCTAATGGCGATCGCCGTATTGCCCAGCAGTCGACCAGTCCCGACTACGCCACCATTACCGACACCATGATTCCGTCTGGGCCGCTGCCTGCTGCCTACCTAGAGCGGCTGTATACGTGGCAGCCCTACATCATCAATGACATTGCAGCGGAGCCTTGGTCTCCAGACCTGCTCACCTTTCTCTCAGCGATCAGGGTGAAGTCGGCGATGATTGCGCCCATTGCCCACCCCTTTGGGGGCGATCGCCAGCCCCTGTGGGGCATTTTGGTGGTCCATGCCTGCGGCGAACACCGCCAGTGGCAGCCCTTTGAGGCCAACATGCTGCAACACTTCGCCGACCAGCTCAATACGGCTCTGCACCAGGCAGAACTGTACCGCCAGCTCCAGGCGGCTAACCAAGAGCTCGATCGCATCTCCAAGGTAGACAGCCTGACGCAGTTGGCCAACCGCCGCTGGCTCGATGAATACCTCAACCAGGAGTGGCAGCGGCTGACCCGAGAGCGCAAGCCGCTGAGCGTGGTGCTGGCCGATGTTGACTACTTCAAACCCTACAACGACACCTACGGCCACGCTGCGGGTGACCAATGTTTGGTAGAGATTGCCAGCGCCATTCGCTTTGGCATTCGCCGACCCGCTGACCTAGCCGCTCGCTACGGCGGTGAAGAATTTGCCCTGGTGCTGCCCGATACCGATACCGCCGGGGCTATTCGCGTAGTGCAGCTAGTGCGCCATCACCTGCAAACCCTCGATCTGCCCCACGGGGCCAGCCCCAGCGGCGATACCATCACCCTCAGCTTCGGAATTGCCACCGTAACCCCGACCCTCGACAGCCCAGCCGAGGCTATTTTAGAACTTGCTGACCAGGCTCTCTATGCCGCTAAAGACGCCGGCCGCAACCAGTATCAGGTATTTAGACCTCGGTACTAGATTAGGGGCACGAGCACCAGCGCACCGTAGGCCACGGTGGTCAGCGCCACCGTAACCCCCAGCAGTGCTTGGCTAAACCTCGAGCTGAGCCGGGGCAGCAGGTAGGCGCTGGCGATCAGCACCAGCACCAGTTCTATCGTCGCCCCCAGACGCCCCCAGTGGTCTACATCCCAGTAGGAGACGGGGCTGATGAAGCGGACTGAGCTGAGGGGCCAAAAGTGCTGATGGGCATCGTCGTGGTGCAGGGGCAGGTCGGCCAGGTGGTGCAGCACCATACTGGCACCCAGAAACCCCATTCCAGGGCCAAACCAGAGCCGCCTGAGGCTATAGCCTAGCGCTACCCCCAGCAGCCCCAGGGGTATGGAGTTGCCCACGGCAAAGATGGCCTGCCAGGGCTGGCTGTAGTAGGCCTCGCCCCAGATAGTTTGCTCGGGTAGACCTTGCCAGCGAGCCCAGCCGTAGAATACAAACATGGCCGCATCGGGAATCAGCGCACCGATCAAGATCGGCCAAGTCATCGCCGGGGTCACTGGGCGACGCAGCAGGGCCAGGTTGAGAATCAGGTGACTGGGAGTATTCATAGGGCCTATGGTACATCGACCGATTTATCTCGACTGCCACGCCACGACCCCGGTGGATGCCCGGGTGGTGGAGGCGATGCTGCCGTTCTTTACCGAGCACTTTGGTAACCCCGCTAGCCTCACTCACGCCTACGGTTGGGAGGCCGAGGCGGCGGTGACGAAGGCCAGGGAAACCATAGCCGCCGCCATTCACGCCAGCCCTGAGGAAATTGTCTTTACTAGCGGGGCCACCGAGGCCAACAACCTGGCGATCAAGGGCATTGCCGAAGCCTGCTTTAGCCGGGGGCGACACATTATTACGGTGCAGACCGAGCACAGCGCCGTGCTTGACCCCTGCCGCTATCTCGAATCTTTGGGCTTTGAGGTCACCTACCTGCCGGTACAGCCTGATGGGCTGGTGGATCTCGACGCTCTAGAGAAGGCCTTTCGCGACGACACCGTGCTGGTGTCGGTGATGGCGGCCAACAACGAGATCGGGGTGCTGCAACCCCTGGCAGAGATTGGGGCGCGGTGCCGCGATCGCAAGGTCTTCTTCCACAGCGACGCGGCCCAGGCGATCGCCAAAATTCCCCTCGACGTAGAGGCCATGAACTTAGATCTGTTGTCGCTAACGGCGCACAAAGTCTATGGCCCTAAGGGGATCGGTGCTCTTTACGTGCGGCGACGGCCGCGGGTGCCCCTGGCCCCGCAGCTCCACGGCGGTGGCCACGAGCGAGGCCTCAGGTCGGGCACCCTCTATCCACCTCAGGTCGTGGGGTTTGCCAAGGCGGTGGAGCTGGGATTGACTGAATTGGAGACAGAATCCGCTCGGCTGGTGACACTGCGCCAGCGGCTGTGGGATAGGCTGCACCCCCTGGGTGGCCTGCATCTCAATGGCCACCCTACCCAGCGGCTGCCAGGCAATCTCAACGTCAGCTTTGAGGGAGTCGATGGCCAGGCGCTGCTGCTGGGGCTGCGGGGGATCGTGGCGTTGTCGTCGGGGGCGGCCTGTAGCACCGCCAGCACCGCCCCTTCCCCCGTGCTCAAGGCGCTGGGGCGAGAGGATGACCTGGCCTATGCCTCCCTACGTTTTGGCCTGGGGCGGTTTACCACCGCTGCTGAGATTGACCAAGTGGCAGCTGGAGTAATAACCACTGTGCAGGCACTGCGTCAGGCGACGATTTGAGTACCCCCACGGTTGACTCGATGGGGCATAATGGAGATTAGCTTTGGGGTTCAGGGGCATCGGCAAGAGCATTGCCCAGATTCGATTTACACCGTGTAGTGTTAAATTCCCCGGCAGGCCTATGACAACTCAAGCCCGTCAGCTTAGCGACCTTCTCAAAGCCGGCATTGAGCAAGCCCGCTTGGGCTATTTTGAAGCGGCGATCGCCCAGTTTTCCCAGGCTGTAGCCCTAGACCAAACCTGCGCCAAGGGCTTTTACAACCGGGGCTGTGCCCACCGCGACCTGGGCCGCCATGGGGCCGCTATTGACGACTTCTCGGCCGCCCTGCGCCTAGAGCCGACCTTCACTAATGCCTACATCAACCGGGGCAGCGTCTATCGGCTGGTGGGTCAGCTAAGCGAGGCCCTGGGTGACCTGGATCGGGCGATCGAACTCCAGCCAACTTCGGTGAAAGCTTACGGCAACCGGGGTCGCATCAAGCTCGATTTAGAAGACTACGGTGGGGCGATCGCAGACTTTTCGGTGGTGCTGGCCGAGCAGCCCAAGTTCGCCAAAATTCTGCTGTGGAGAGGGTTAGCCTACCTCAAACAGGGGGCCCTTGCCGCCCTGGCCGAACACCGCCGCGAAGCCTACCAGTTTGCTGTTGCCGACTTTTCTCGGCTGTTGCAGAGCCAGCCCCACCACGCCGAAGCCTACAATTATCGGGCGGTGGCCTATTTTCAGCTGCGCAATACCTACCAGGCCACCCTCGACATCAACCGCGCCCTCGACTGCCAGGTTGACTATGCCGAGGCTTATATCAACCGGGGTATGCTGCGCCACGAGCTGGGCGATTTTCAAGGGGCGATCGACGACTACACCACGGTGCTAGAGCTTAACCCCGAGCTGCAAGACCGCTCCTACAACCAAACTCTGGTGGGTCTGGCCCTCGACAGCCCCGACGCTACCCTGAGCGAAGACACCCCGCTGAACCTGCGCTTTCGCCTGGCCGACCTGTACGACAGCCGGGGGCTGCTGCGGGCCCAGGTGGGCGACATGGAAGGGGCGATCGCCGACTACACTCTGGCTCTGCGCTTCAACCCCCACAGTGGTCGCATCTTAGCCAACCGGGGTCGCGTATTCAGCCGCCAAGAAGACTACCCAGCGGCGATCGCCGACTTTGACTGCGCCCTGGAGCTCAACGAGAGCGATGCCATGGCCTACTGCGATCGCGGCTATGCCCTCTACTTTCTCGACGAGTGGGAGTTAGCTCTCGACGACTTTAACTGCGCCATTGAGATCAGCCCTTCCTTAGCGGAAGCCTATATCGGACGCGGCCACACCAACATTCGACTGGGCCATGGGGCGGCTCTGGCGATGGATGACTTTCGCAAAGCCCTGGAGCTGTCGTGGGACAGCCGCAAATCCGAGCGATCGCGTCCGCTCTAGCTAGCAAGGCGATCGCTTTTGCCGTGAAAGAGTCCTGGCGCTGGGCCTGAAGGAATCTTCAGGCCCAGCTAACCCAATGCACGCAGCCTTGGTCAACCCCACCGACTCGACGGCTGTAAGTTTCCCTCTACCCTTTGAGCCAAACGCCATGGGAAAACAGGTTTCAGCAAGCCGCAAACGCCTCTGGCTGGGCAGCGTGGTTGGGGCCTTGGTAGGCGGCGTCGGCCAGTATCTAATTGCGGTGCTCTTTTCTTACTACGTGTTTAACTGGGGCGGGCCGTTTTTTCGGAATCATGTGGGCATTAGTTTGCCTGCCCTGGTATCGTCTTACCCGGCCTGGATATTTTTTGGGCTATCCGCTGGGTTGGGAGGGCTGGGGGGTGCTCTAGGCGGCACGACGCGACGATTGGCGAGAGGGGCAGCCTTAGGCGGCGGCACGGTTGGGTTGGTCTATCTGGCGCTGTTTGTGGTGCCCATCAACCTCATGATTGGGCTGAGTGGTGGCGGCGCTACCGACTACTCGACCGATACTCGGGCCGTTGCTTTCAGCCTGGTAGCGACTATTGTCTGGGGGGCGATCGCAGGCACCAGTGCCGCTGCCATTAGAAAAAGCTCCTTGTCTCGGCCTTAACTCCTCCACGTTGGGAACGGTTTGGTCTAACGGCAGAGAAGTTCTCTCCATCCCACCCGTGCCTGGTGAATGATTGCGATCGCATTGGCACTTGAGTTAGCTACAAACTGTATGTGTGCTAACTGTAGAGGGAAAGTTTTTAGCCCAGAGACAACAGAGAGTATTCACGAGAGGTTGCATCCTCACAAACTAAGCAAGTTGAGTTGCCCCAATTTCTACGCTAACTGAGTCAAAACGGGCATCGCCGGGTTTATAAGACAACAGCTCCATCCCAATTGGTTCACCGTTATCGGAGTCTTTAATAAGAATAACACCATCGCTAAGTTCAGGACAAAGTTGGTTAGGACGTGGGCTTTGCCAAAAGACCGTGAGCAGCTCCATCTCAGGTTCATAAAAGACTTTTACTTGTGCCATAGTACTACTCCTTCTTTAATGGCGTCGGTTTGATAAGCTATGCTCAGAAATCCTTCCCCATTCAAGCGCCGAGCGACAGCAACGACCCAGCGCTGAGGTTTACTTAGTAAATAAAACAGCAATACGCTTTCATCGCGACTGCTCTGGCGCACTTCATCGGGGTTGTAGAGCACTTGCTGCACAAGACCTTCAAGATCGGCTATATCCGGATGTTTAATGATTAATTTCTGCCAGTAAGCATCGGTAGTTCTGACACTAAACCCAAGTGGCGTTGCGATAGTAAATCGAATAGACATCAGTTCAATGCCTTAACAGATTTAGTGAAGTGCTAGCCAACGCTGTTAATGTCACTTCTACCTTACAAGTATGAATGATACGGTTACACTTCTACGGTGCATTGAGTGAGTTATTTTTGCAGGAAATGTTTCTAGGCAGGGAAGAGAGAATGTAGTTTTCCTTAATCATGCCGGATTAAGGGTGCCAAACTAAAGGCTAGCTCCCTTGCAGTTCTAGCTTTCGGTTCGGCACCCTCACGGGATGCTAGTTGAGTTCTCCATTGTCTTTACCGAAGGTGAATTCAACTAGCTTTCGTGTGGATTACTAAGATATTACCGCCGTCTGCCGGATCTGGAAGGGCTACGGCGTGGGGCGGAGCGGCGTTGTGAACTACCAAAACTACCGCCTGAAGGCCGAGCACGCTCATTTCGTCGGTTGTTACGTCGCAAATTGCTGTTGCCGACACCATTGCCTGAAGGTCTATTGGTATTAACACGTGGGGCAGTGCTACCAGGCGAGCGTAGTCTGCCGCTGGCTCGATACTGACGGTTCCGATGTTCAGCAGGGGGTGCCTTGTAGCGTGACTGATAGCGCGAAACGGCTTCGTTGTAGCTTCGTCCATAACCGCCATGGCCGACTAGGGCTACACCCGGTTGATAAAGTGGCGGCATGTAGTACTGCGGACGGAAGAGTAAGCTACCGATCGCCTGACCCGCTAGCGCTCCTGCAAATGGAGTCCAAAAGCTTGGCTCTCGACGAACAATGACGACTTGTTCCTGTCCAGTCTGCGGGTCGGTTTGAGTTGCCGTAACGTTGTGAACATATTCAATGCGAAAGTCGGGTGTCAGATACAGCGCTGGCTGTCCGTTTTCAACGCGCAGTTCACTCGATTTGCCCGCAGAGATTTCTTCGTCGGTTAGGCGTGCCAACGGCAAATTGGCGCTGCGAAACATCGACTGCTCAGGGGCAGTGTTGAGCAATACTAGGCTGTATTCACCCGAACTGTCATCGTAGGTAGCTTGCTGCACCGGGTAAGCCCCGTCTGTAATTGAGCTAGCAGCAGGGACAGTTGTTTCTTGCGGAGGTTGCGGTGCTGGTTGCGACGTGGAGTAATCTACTGGACTAGTGCAACTAACCGACGACCACACTAGGGCCAATGCTAATAAAGAAGCAGAAAGTTTGCGCATCATTGTAGTTAGGGGAGAAGCGTTGTGAATCACAAAAACTAGAGCGGAATGAGTTCAGGAAAATTTTCGATCAGTTGGTCTGATGTGAGTTCGTCACCCAATTGGGCAGGAGAAAAATGCATCTGAATTGCTCTTAAAGTTCCCCTATAATTCAGGTTGACTAGAGCTTTTAAGCCTGCCTTCAAAGCAGTGACGTCGGCTAGGTTAGTTTCTAATTCAGGCACTTCGCCTTCAGAGGCAACTGTGAGCATGACGACCACATTTTGTGTCACGGGGATGGCGAAATTCTCATTTCCATTGGAGTCAGACCCTATTTCGCTACCATAACGTGCAGCCGAGTCGGTAAATAGCTCATTCACATAATCTCCAGCATCGCCCTCATCCCAAAGAACATCTCCTTCGTTGGCTGCCGATTGCCAAAACGTTTCGTACTCCAGCAAGCTTTCGCAGACCTGCACGAGTTGATTGCCCAACACCTGCATATCACCTTCTGAGTTAATCGCCTCACGTACTGCTTGATTGAGCACACCCAGAAGTGGTGCTACTTCTCGGCCTGAGAGATGCACAAAAATGCGACACACGACAAAGCGGGTCTGTCCGCTAATTTGACTGAAGCGATCGCGCAAACTCATAGCAATTTAATTTGAGAGCGGCGTACAGGTTCTATTCTAGATAGCCAAATTCATGATGGTCTTGATCTAAGGGCTGATTAATGGTGTGGTTCCTACCATGGTTTAGGCGGATAACTCAACAGAGGGTTGGGCTGGTTCATGAGACAAGACTAATAGGACGCAAGCTGCATCCTTTAAGACAGCTTTTTTCTGTCTCTCAAGTTCCTGATCAACTTGCTCAGCATTGCGGTGTGGTTCTGACGCTACAAGTCGCAGTTATTTCCATCAATGCTGTGGTGACCACCGCGATCGCATTCACAACGTCGCAAGCTTACAAAGTTAACTAACTAAGCTTGCGAGGTTACCAGTTAAGCTTCATTTGCTACTTGGCGATCGCTGAAGGTAGGTAGTCAAACAAAGACTGGCCTAGGGATACTGAAATAGGCCTCAACCCTCAGCAAAAGAACATCCTCAGGGGGATGTGCCCTAGAATGGGCGTTACCCCTACGGCATAAAATTGGACAGGGTCTAAACCCAAAACTCCGCAGCCTCCACCAGATGGAGAGGCTACGGAGCGGGTGAATCCCTTGCTATATCAGAAACGAGCATGGCAGGATTCGAACCTGCGACCCCTAGAACCGGAATCTAGTGCTCTATCCACTGAGCTACATGCCCTTAGGCTGCACCATTCTAGCATCTGCTAAGGGCGTTGTCACAATGGCTTGTCCTTAACTCACAATCGAGCATGGCCAGTCGTTGCCCCGTTCCCCATGTTTGAAGTCCGCTGAGGAGGCTATGACCCCGTATGTCTTTTCCTTTAACCCCCTCTTGCTATTCGTCGATTAAGCAGTGAAGCTGAGCTTAACCAGGCCTTTGAGCAGCTTTCATCCGGTGGCGAAGTGCTGATGCCGCTGAATGACTACGGCTTTAGCCAGCGATTTGGCTGGGTGTACGATCGCTCTAGTGTGTCGTAGCAGCTTAATCTGGCTAAATAGTGCAGAAACTATCTAGGCCCATGCGGCTGATCCATGCGTTTTGCCCGCCTCACCCTTTATCTGAAACCCCATGACTCAACCTACTGACACCGCCAATCCCCTCGATGCTGCTGCCGCCGCCCTGACCCAAGAGGCTGAAGGGGCAGGTTTATCTGAAGAGCAGTATCGCCGCAAAATGCAGCGCCGCCAGGAGGTGCAGCAGCAGCGCATCGCCGAGCGCAATGTCGAAAAGGGTTTGGTAATTATCAACACCGGCAACGGCAAGGGCAAAACCACCGCCGCCCTGGGCATGGTGCTGCGCTCTGTTGGCCACGGCTACAAAGTAGCGATCGTGCAGTTTATCAAAGGCGCGTGGGAACCGGCGGAAAAGGCCGTGCTAGAGCGGTTTGGCGACCAGCTCACCTTCCACGCCATGGGCGAAGGGTTTACCTGGGATACGCAGGACCGCGATCGCGATACCCAAACGGCCCAAACCGCTTGGGAAACCGCCCTTTCCTACATCCGTAACCCCGAATACAAAACTATTTTGCTCGACGAAATTAACATTGCCCTCAAGCACGGTTTTCTGAGCGTCGATCAGGTGGCGGCGGGGCTAGCCGAAAAGCCGGAGATGACCCACGTCATTCTCACCGGACGAGGCGCACCCCAGGCGCTAATCGACCAGGCCGACCTGGTGACGGAGATGACCCCAGTGAAGCACCCTTTCCGCGAACAGGGCATCAAAGCCCAACCCGGCATTGAATACTAACTCCACCCATCCACTCACCTACTTATCCACCATCCACTCCCCATGGATCGCTACGCCACCCTACGCCGCATTCAGAGCCTCGACCCCGAGCGCGACCATGTCGAAATCTGCTGCCTGCTGGCGGGCTACGAGTTCCCCTGGGATGTCACCCGCGCCCTGGAGGTTGCTCTGCTGCGAACGTTTTGCATCCCCAGCGTATCGGCGCTGCTGGATAAAACGGGTGAGTTTCGCCACCATGCCCAAAAGCGCTACGACGACACTGGCATTGTGGTGTCTGAGGTGTTCAAGCACGGCTACGACAGCCCCCGAGGCGAAGCGTTTATTCAGCGCATGAATGCCATTCATCGCCACTATGCTATCGGCAACCGCGACTTCCTCTACGTGCTCTCGACCTTTGTGTATGAGCCGGTGCGGTGGTGCGATCGCTTTGGTTGGCGGCCCTTTTGTCAGCAGGAGCGGCTGGCCTGCTACTACTTCTGGCGAGCGATTGGCGATCGCATGGGTATCCAAGACATTCCGCCGACCTACGAGACGTTTGAGCAGTTCAACCGCGAGTTTGAGGCTGAGCAGTTTGCCTATGCTCCCACCAACCAGCGGGTCGCTGACGCCACCCGACACATGCTGCTGTCGTGGTTTCCTGCCGTCATCCGACCACTAGTGAATTGGGGACTGCCCTGCCTGCTCGACCCGCCCTTGCTAGCGGCGCTGGGATGGCAGCCGGTGCCGGTAGCGGTGCAGCAGCTAGCCAATATCGCCCTTAAAGCCCGCAGTCGCCTATTGCGCCGTCTACCGCCGCGTACCGAGCCCGATTTCTTTGTTGATCAATCCATTCGCAGCTACCCCGAGGGCTACACCCTGGAGGATATTGGGCCAGAGACGCTGCGATCGCGGCTGTAGGCGCTTCGCCAACGCTATCTGTGGGGTTATGCACTATTATCAAAAGCCGTAGCCGCTACCGGTAGCCCCATGCCTGACTATCAGCCTTCCTTGCTCTCCGACACCGATCTGCGGGCGGCGGATTTGTCGTGGGCCTACAACCGGCCGGCGGGGTCAGCCATGCCAGCCGACGAACTCCAGGGCTGGAAGCAGCGGGTGGCTCAGTTTCAGGCCACCGTCGAGTCTGACCCGTCAGTGCAGGGGACGCTGTTTGATGTCGTCGAGGCTTCGCCTGCGGATACGATTGATCCCTTCACCCTGCCGCCCCGCAATGCCGAGTTTTGGCGGGGGCAGTTCCAAGAATCGGGCGTGCCCGCTCTGTACTTTGTGGTCGATCACGACGCGGCGGTGCTGCTCTACGTGGGCGAAACCGTCAAGTCAAACCAGCGCTGGAAGGGGGTACACGACTGCAAACGCTACATTCTCAGCTATGTGGAAGCCCACCGGGTTCACCAACTGTCCGTAGCGGTGAACATTGGCTTTTGGCCCCACGCTGACTGCGATCGCAAGGCCCGCCAGTCGTTGGAATTGGAGCTGATTCGCCGCTGGCGATCGCCCTTTAACAAAGAAAACTGGGCGATCTGGAGCACTCCGTTTGTGGGGGGCAAGCTAGAGGCCTAACGCCCCAATCCCAATTGGCGGTGAGCAACAGTTAGCGACTTTGGAAACCTGGGCCTTGGAGGTAGTTGACGAGGGCGATCGCCAAGCCCCCCAGCAGGGCATAGATAGCCATGGCAATTAAATTGTTGAGGTCAAAAATTTGAGTGGCGTCAGCGTTAGTGGGGCTGATGAAGAGGGTCGAGAATGGCCGCATAAACGGCTCTGACAGCGTGTAAATGGTTTGAGCAAAGGGGTTGTTGGGGTTGGCGCTAGTCAGCCGCAGAAACAACCGCAGCGCCAGCAGCACCTCTAAGGCACCGACCAGCAGCACAATAGAATTGCGCACCCAAGCCAACCGAGCCCGGCGCTGGGCTTCCCGCAGTCGCGCATGCTCCTGCCTGAGACGATAAACCTCCTGGTTGTGAATGAGTTCTCGACTGCGTTCAAACTCATCGTATCCGTTGGGTCTTTGGCTCATGGGGTGTTATTGCCTGCAATTAACGGTTCTTGGTGCTAAAGTAACCGCTACGTTAGCTAAAACATAACGCAGCTCGGCCAGCGCTACAGTTTGGCTCACTTATTTATATAGAGTATGGCTCAGAGGCTATCTCTGCCAGGGATATTATCAAACCAGCACAAATAGTGCCTACCACCATAAATCAACGGGATAGGAAAGCTATAGGACATCGGCGCAGCGATCGCCAAGTAGGGTAGCAATCATGGAGGAGCGCACCCAAGCAGCGAACCATGCCCCTATGCAGAGCAGGAATCTGTGGTTTGAGCCGCTCACTGCGGCCCATGCCGACGAGCTCTTTTCGGTTTTGGTCACTCCCTCGGTCCTCGCTTTCATCGAGCCGACTGAGAGCCTGCCAACTCGCGCCGACCTCAAAACGGAGTATGCTAGCCGAGCGAAGGGACCCGTGGATTCAGCTAACGAGCGATGGTTCAATGTAGCCGTGCGCTTGAAAGCCCCACCGGCTCTGACGATTGGCCGTCTTGAGGCAACCGGGTACGGCGAGTGGGGAGAGGTCGCCTACTTGTTTGGCGAAGCCTGGTGGGGAAAAGGATTAGCCTTTGAAGCCATGCTCTGGTGGCACGACTACCTGGCGACAGCCGTCCCTGAAACTGTGTGGTGGGCGACGGTGCATCCAGACAACGACAGGAGTCGCCGACTGCTGGCAAGGCTGGGGTACGAGGAAGTGGAATTTAGCCAGGCCCCCAACCTGCGCTCCTATGATGCCGGCGATCGCTGCTTTGTCCGGCCTACTTCCTAGCCGGCACTGGCAAAGCGAATCTTCAGGTAGTCGTCTTCCATCTTAGCCCCGGCGGGTTGTAGGGCCGCCAAAGCCTGGGGTAGAACTAGGTTGCGGCGGTGGTTGCCGATGCGCACATTCAGCTCGTCTGCCGACTTGCTCAGCTCGATTTGGTCTTTGGGAATGCCGGGCAGATAAAGCTCCAGGCTATAGCTGCCTTCTTCCTGCACCACGCGCAGGGTGGTCTCTTTGTAGTAGACCTGGGTGGGGTCTTCGTCGGTATAGAGGGTTTCTTTGAGGCGCTGGAGAGATTCTAGGCCGCAGAGTTCTTCGGCAAACAGAGGCGCTTCTTTCACCGGCAGTGGGTGAAAGTTCTCGTGAATTTCGTGCCTATACTGCTGCTGCTTTTCCTTCATCCGCTGGAAGAAGGGGTCCTGCACTTCGTCGGGGATGATGCGGTTCGCGATCACCAGGTCGGTGCCCACGTTGTAGAGGCTGAGGTAGGCATGGGCCCGCAGCGATTCTTTAATCACCATTTTTTCGGGGTTGGTGACCAAACGTACGGAGGTGGTGCCCGCGTCGGTGAGCACTTTCTCTAGCTCAATCAGCTGCTCGTAAAATTCGTAGGGTGCATCCATCACCTCTTTGGTAGGCAAGCTAAAGCCCGCCACTGGGCGAAAGAAGGGCTGCACCAGGGGCCGCAGGGCTTCAGAAACGGCCTGAAAGGGTTTGTAGAGTTTGCGCATGTACCAGCCTGCCACTTCAGGCAGGCTGAGCAAGCGCAGGGCGGTGCCGGTAGGGGCCGAGTCGATAATCAGCACGTCATACTCGCCTTCGTCGTGGTGGCGCTTCATGCGCACCAGGCTAAAGATTTCATCCATGCCGGGGAGAATGGCCAGCTCTTCGGCCTCAATGCCTTCAAGACCACGGGCCTGAAGCACGTCGGTGATATAGCGCTTCACCGCACCCCAGTTGCCTTCGAGTTCCATCAGGGCATCGAGTTCTGCGCCCCACAGGTTGGGCTGCACTAGGCGAGGCTCGTGGCCTAGTTCTATATCGAAGCTGTCGGCTAAGGAGTGAGCGGGATCGGTGCTCAGCACCAGGGTTTTGTAGCCCAGTTCTGCGCAGCGCAGGCCCGTGGCGGCTGCGACGGAGGTTTTGCCGACGCCACCTTTACCGGTCATTAACAATACCCGCATGTGGGTGTCCTCGCCTTTTCCGTTATGGTTTCCCTATTTTTATAATCTATAGGGTTTTTGGGGTTTCCGCAGGACGAGAGGGAGAGCGTGTTGGGATGTGATCCCCGAAATCGTTATTTTTTCTACGCTTGAAGGTTTTTGAGTCAACGATTCCTGTTGTAGGGGCGAACGGCTGTTCGCCCAGCAGAGTACTTGTCGTTATCAGGGATTGGGGCGACATGGAATGTTCTGTTCGATAGGTGGTTGTGGCGCACGTTGGGGGAGACAGCCAGATCTGCCGCTGGGGCGGAAAGGAATGACTGATCATGGGTTTAAACGTCTGTTCTGCAAACGGAGCTGTCGGTGGCATTCAACTCTATGGTTATGGCCACCTGATTCAACTGCTGTCTCGCGTTTAGTAGGGTGGGCATTGCCCACCATTTACCCCGCTCTCCTAGGCCGCGATCGCATCCATCAACTCCTCGGCCATGTCGAAGTTAGCGGTGACGGACTGCACGTCGTCGAGGTCTTCAAGGGCATCCATGAGTTTGACTAGCAGGCGGGCCTGGTCGGGGTCATCGACAACCAGGGTGTTGCTAGGCAGCCAGCGGAGTTCCGCCTGTTGGACGGTTAACCCCTGGGCTTTGAGGTTGGTGTCGAGGGCCTCCAGATCGGCGGGGGCGCAAAATAGCTCAGCGGCGGGAATTTCCTCGTCGCGGCGACCTAGCACCGTGGTGAGTTCATAGGTTTCGGCTCCGGCCTCCATGGCGGCTTCGAGCAGGGCTTCTTCGTCGCCGGGGTGAATGATGGTGACGACGCCTTTTTGCTCAAACATCCAGCCGACGCAGCCGGTTTCACCGAGGTTACCGTTGCTCTTGCTGAAGGCGGCGCGCAGGTCGGCGGCGGTGCGGTTGCGGTTGTCGGTAAGGGCTTCAATTAAGATGGCGACGCCGCCGGGGCCGTAACCCTCATAGCGGATGGCTTCGAAGCTGTTATCGGCACTGAGGTTGCCGGAACCTTTGGCGATCGCCCTGTCAATGTTGTCGTTGGGCACCCCCGCGGCCTTGGCCTTGTCGATGGCGGTGCGCAGCTGAAAGTTGCCCGCTGGGTCACCGCCCTGGCGCGCCGACACAATGATTTCCCGCGACATTTTGGCGAAGACTTTGCCCTTAACGGCATCAACCCGCGCCTTTTGGCGCTTGATGTTGGCCCACTTGCTATGACCTGCCATACCTCACAAACGGATGCACTGCATGCTTGATTTTATCCCCTTGGGGATCGTCACAGGCCAAAAACCCAGGGTTGTATTTTAGGGTTCGAGATCAACAGGGCTATTCACCGAGGCACCCTAGGCTCTGCATCTGTGGCTCAGGGCGCAGCAGCTCTAAGAGCTGCTCCGATCAACCCCACTTGGGGATTGAGCACGATATGCACCGGCACCCGATCGAGCAGAGGGCTGACGCGGCCCTTGTGGGTAAACGCATCCAAAAACTGCCCTGCCATAATCAGGTCTAGGTTTTTGGCGGCGATGCCCCCAGCTACATAGAGGCCGCCGTAGGGCAGCAGCTTGAGGGCCAGGTTGCCCGCTTCGGCCCCGTAGGCGGAGACAAAAATTTCCATGGCTTTGTGGGAGAGGCGATCGCGGCAGCCCACGGCGGCCTGGGCAATGACGGCACCGGGGTCAACGGTTTTGCTGGAGAGGCCGGTTTGGCGTTCCCAAGCGGTGATCGCTTCGGCGATCTCTGGGGTTTCGGTAGCAAACTCGCGATCGCGCAGAAATTGGTAGATCGCTACAATGCCCTGGCCCGATACCACCCGCTCTACCGACACGCGAGAGATCTGGTGCTTGTCGATCAGATAGCGCATCAGCTGAAACTCTAGCTCTGAGCGGGGCGCAAAGTCGGCGTGGCCCCCTTCGGACGGAAACACTAGGGGGCGACCGCTAGTCGCCAGGGCAAACCCCTGCCCCAGGCCGGTGCCCGCGCCAATAATGGCCACCGGGGCGTTGCCGTCGGGGTCGCCCGCTTGCAGGGTGTGAATGTCTTCGGCAGCGAGGCCAAAGACCCCATAGCCAACGGCTTCAAAGTCGTTGATCAGCTCAACTCGGTCAAGGTCAAGTTCTACCTGGAGGCGATCGCCCTCTAGCGACCAGGCCAGGTTGGTAAGACTGGAGGTGTTCTCCACGACTGGCCCGGCGATCGCAAAGCAGGCCCGCTCGGGAGCGTAGGTATGCCCAGCGTCGATGGCGGCTTGGTGCAAAAAATCTTTTACCATGGGCACCAGGTCGGGGTAGGCCTGGCTAGAGTAAGTGCGCTCAAACTCGTTTTTGAGAATCACCGGGGTCGATGGACTGGGTGCGCTGGCCTCGACCAGGCGCAGAATGGTTTTGGTGCCACCAATATCACCGGCAAGCAGATAGGTCATGGCTGGAACGTTCTGATGGGCTAACGACAGTTGCGGGCAGATCCTGGTTTAGCTTACCGCTGCGAAAGCCCTCTAGATCAAGGGTGACGTAGGTGAAACCGTAGTCTTGCAGCGCCTTTACCAGGGCTTCAAGATCGGTGGCAGCTACAAATTCTTTAATATTTTCGACAGGAATTTCAATGCGGGCGGTGTCGGCCTGCGATCGCACCCTGAGCTGCCGCAGCCCCAAATGCCGCAGGTACAGCTCTGCCTGGCCCACCCGCCGCAGCTTTTCTAACGTAATGGCTTCGCCGTAGGGGAAGCGCGAGCTGAGGCAGGGTTGCGCCGGTTTATCCCACCAGGGCAGACCCAGCAGGCGCGAGATCTCGCGCACCTCAAACTTGGTGATGCCCACTTCGGCTAGGGGCGATCTGGCACCGCGCTCCTTTGCCGCCTGAATGCCGGGGCGGTAGTCACCCAGGTCATCGGCGTTAACGCCATCCACCACGTAGGGGTAGCCCCGCCCCAGGGCCAGGGGCTTGAGGGTGTCGTGCAGCTCGCTCTTGCAGAAATAGCAGCGGTTGACGGGGTTGGCGGCGTAATTAGGATTATCTAGCTCGTGGGTGGCGACAATTTCATGGGCAATGCCGATCGCCGCCGCCTGCACCTGGGCTTCTTCTAAATCAGCGGGCATGAGCGAAGGAGAGTTGGCGGTGATGGCAAGGGCGCGATCGCCCAACACGTCGTAGGCGACCTTAGCCACCAGTGTGCTGTCGATGCCGCCCGAATAGGCGATCAGCGCCCGATCCATCCCGGCGAATAGGGCTTTGAGCTGGTCAAGTTTTTGCGACACCATAGTTGAGCTACAGAAGTTGAAAGGATGGGGCCTAGAAATTGGGCTAGGCCAGAGGGCCGCCTGTCTCCATCCTACCGATGCCTCTTTCCCATTGCCTACTTCTCGCGATCGCAGGACCTTGTGCCCCATCCAAACAGCGTTGGTAACTTGAAATTTAGCCGTTCAGCACGGCTTCGTAGGCTTGCCCGGCCCGCTCCCAGGTGAAGGTGTCTTCTATCAGCTCGCGGCCGCGCTGCGATAGGGTGGCGCGCAGTTCGAGCTGGTCAAAGAGTTGGCCGATCGCCTCTACATACTCATCCACCGTGTTAGCTCGCAGCGCCCGCTGGGGCTGGTCTACGGCGAGACCTTCGAGGCCGCGATCGCTTGCCACTACCGGCACCCCCGCCGCCATCGCTTCTAGGGTTTTGTTCTTAATGCCAAAGCCAATGCGCATGGGTACCACGCACACCGTTGCCCGATGCAGATATTCCGCCACCGACGGCACTCGTCCAGTAACGACGACTCCCGGCAGATTGCCTAACGCTTGCACTTCTAAGGTGGGTTTGTTGCCCACCAGGTAGAGGCTAGCGTCGGAATAGCGCTGGCGCAGGGGCGGCAGAATGGCTTGGGCCAGATATTTGGCGGTATCTACATTGGCGATGTAGTCCATCGCGCCAACGAAAACCAGGCTGCGACCGCCGGGATCAGTACGGCGATAGGGAAATTGCACCAGATCCACACCGTTGGGCACAACATGCAGGGGAGTAGCCCCGGCAATCGGGGCAAAGAATTGACGGTCTTCCTCAGTGGTGATCACAAGGTCAGAAAACTTTTGGGCGTACCGACGCTCGTAGCGGCGGAGCAAGGGCAGGTTGAGGCGATCGCGCAGCGGCTTCTCCGCTGTCTTGGTCTCTAGCTGATTCACCAGCGTGCCGTAGAGTGAGCTGTGAATATCTACTACCACCTTCTTCACTCGCTGGCGATAGCTGGGGCGTACGAACACTTCATTGACGCTGTGCTCACAGGTAATGACGTCGCAGTGGCCACCCTCCACCCACCCATCGATCCACTGCTGCATGGCGGGTGTGTGTAGGTAGGTGGTGCTGGGGGGTGTGCCTGTAGCCAGAAAATGGGCAAAACGGCTGACTTTGCCAGACAGTCCAGGCTGGAGGTCTGCGGCTGTGGGGCGAGGAAAGCACACTAGCTTATCCACGTAGGTAGATAGAGCATTGACCTCTTCATTCGTTACTTCGGTGGAGCGCTGCGTTACCAGTGTGACTTCGTGCCGCTGCCCTAGGTATTTGAGCAGATAAAACGTGCGAATTTGTGTCCCTCCCAGCGTCGGCGGGTAGGGAAACGTCGTTGAGATCATCAAAATTCGCATCAAACGGGTTCTCCCAGACGAGTAATGGTGCGGGCAGTCTCGGGCAGCTTGGCTTGGGCCTGTCCCTGGGTGCGGGCGTGGGCGCACCACAAATCCAGCGGGGTGATCGCTAGCTCCAAAGCGGTGCCGCGACCGTTCAGGAGCTTAACGGTTGCCTGGGGCAGTTCTTTTAGGCCCCAGCGCAGCAGACGATAGCGAATTTCTTTGGCGGAGAGGGGGCGCATCAGCTCTACGCCGTGCAGGTCGTGCAGATAGCGGTTTGAGCAGCCGTAGCGGTGCCACTGACTGCGCAGACCCCTCAAGCTATCTCGATGGCGATGGTAGACCACGGCATCGGCAGCATGGACGAGGTGCCATGGGGTGGCTTGCTGAATGCGCCAGCACAGGTCCGCGTCCCCGCCCGTGGTTAGGTGGGGACGAAAGAGCCCGACTGTATCCAAAACTTCAGCTCGCACCGCCAAATTCGCCGTCTGGCCGTAGGGCAAAAAACTATGGTTGAGGGTGTTGTGCTGGGAGAGGGTGCCCTGGCGATCGGCGTAGCGCTCTAGCCAGTTTTGGCTGGGTAGGGCCTGAATTTCCCCTGCCACCAACCCGACAGAATGGTCGGTAAAGGGCTGCACGAGGGATACGAGCCAGTTCAGCTCAGGATGACAATCGGCGTCGGTAAAGGCGAGGATGTCACCCTGAGCGGCGGCAATACCAGCGTTGCGGGCGGCATAGGAGCTTTGGATAGCGCTGTAGGTGATGGCCCGCAGCTGAATACCCTGGGAGGCAGCAGTTGCGGCGGCGGTTCGCAGGAGATCGGGGGTGCGATCGCAGCTGCCATTGTCCACCAGCAAAAATTCGACGCGGTCGGCTGGATACTGTTGCCCCACCAGCCGTTGCACCAGTTTGGGTAGGTCGGCCTCACCGTTGTAGATGGGAACGATCACTGACACCAAGGGATAGACCATCGGCTGAGCCGCATCGGTTGTCACAGTGGGAACCGCCATTGTCTGTCACACAATTCAGAGGGCAAGCTGGTTCCAGTATGCCCATCACCTCAGGGGATGTCCCGAAGCTGGGACTGCTATGTGTTGGTCAACGATAGGAAATAGACCAATCTGCAAGGACGATCGCGCTTCTCGCTATACTGCTGGCAACCTGTTGTTGGATCTATGCGTTCTATCTTTCAACCCTGCCTGACCGTTGGTCTGGCTGTTACCATAGGCCTGTCGAGCTGTGCCCCTGTTCCCAATGCGGCTGATGCGGCTCCAGAGGATGTCGTTCCAGCAGAACCGGCGATGCCTCCGGTCTACGAAACCGTCAGCCTACCCGCTGCAACGGTGCATGTGGTCACGATTCCCGACCCGGTGCGCTACCCGGTGCAGGTGGCGGTAGTGGATGGTTTGGCGCGAGTTGACCAGATTGCCTCTCAACTTTGTGGGGCAGGATGCGTGACTGCCGCCCTCAACGCCGGTTTTTTTGACCCCAACAATGGCCTCACCACGTCCTACGTTGTGAAGGATGGCGCGTTGGTAGCCGACCCTAACCAAAACGAGCGGCTGATTGGCAACCCTGACTTAGCCAGCTACATGGATAGGATTCTGAATCGTTCAGAATTTCGCCGCTACGACTGCGGCGGGACTCCCAACTACGACATCGCCTTCTATCAAGACCCTGTGCCAGCGGGATGCGCCCTGGTGGATGCGGTCGGTGCTGGCCCTCAGCTGCTGCCTCAGGATACGTCGGTGGAGGAGGGCTTTATCGATCGCGCCACCCGCCGCGATGCCCTCGGTAGCCAGTCGCCCAATGCTCGCTCGGCGGTGGGCCTCAAGGCCGACGGCAGCGTGGTGCTGATGATGGTAGCCCAGGTGCCGGGAGTGTCGCCCTCGGGCATGACCATGGGGGAAGTGGCGGCCTTTCTGGGCGATCGCGGCGTCACCCAAGCCCTCAACCTCGACGGCGGCAGCTCCTCGACGCTGATGTATGACGGCACTACCCACTACGGTCGTCTCAATGCCTCTGGCGAACTTGTTCAGCGCCCGGTGAAATCGATTCTCTGGGTCGAAAATCTACAACTGCAATAGTCACTAGGCAAGCTCTGTTATGGGCAAAAGGCCTCTCCCCAGTTCAGCACCGTTGACTGGCCAGGATCTTTACATTCAAAGGGAACGATCTGATTCTCTATCAGGCCAAAGGTTGCTGCCCAATCTGTTTGATCGAGCTGAAACGTTACCATGCTGAGGGGTTGGCAGCGATTAATCAAGCTTGTGCTGAGCGCAGTCATGAGTTGTGGCGACTGCATCATTTCTGGTGCAGATTGCCCTTGAACACGCAACAAGATGCCTATAGGTTTCTGCGCAGGATAACTGCTGTATAGATCACCTAGCTCAACCGCTGAAGCATCATCAATGAATGCTTTGTGCTCATCGTAGATCACAGTATTAGCCTCTTCTAGGGCCAATCGACATGCTTGAACAGCGTCCTCGTGAGAAGTTTGCGCTTGACTAGTTTGCGCCCGGCTGGGCTGAGGGAATTGAGCCATAAACACAACGCAGGCAAAACTAACCAGCTGAGTCAGTTCTTTCTTTCTCATGGGACAACTAGGGTCGTAAAGAGTGAGCGTAGTTTTCCCAGATCACTAGCGCTGTGCTCTACTCTTCATTCCCTGCTTATTCCATCGCCAGACGCCGTTCTGCGAATGCCCGATTGTGCTGAAGATTCAGCTCCAGTTCCACAAGTTCACTGAGCTGGGTCGTGAGGGTTTCGATGCGCTTATTGGCGGCGACCTTGCGGTGAAGCGCCGCTTTAGCGAGGTCTTCTCGACCGATGGCTAGGGCTTTCTGGGCAACGTGATGCCATTCGTCAGCTGTTTTATAGGCGGTTTGCTGATCGGCCAGGGTGGTGTTGTAGGCAGCGGCAATGTCGCCCAGGGCTTTTTGAAAGTTGGCACGGGCTTCGGCGGGGGTGGTGGTGTGGCGATCGCCCTCGGCCAGTCGCCGCAGTTCGGGCAGGTTGAGCTGATCGGTGCGCAAGCCAAAGTTGGCCAGCTGGCGACTTTCGCTGCGACCTGTGGTACACCAGTTAGCGAAGTGTTCACAGTTGTTCAGCAGCAAGTCATACTGACGCTCGCCTAGGCGGCTGGTGGCCCGCTCGACGACAACGTCAGGGTCATAAATCAGCGATTTTCGAACGGTATAGACCGGATTGTTCCACGAGAAGGCATCGTAGCTGGTGCGAGCAATCTCGGCAATGTCTCGGGCTTTGCTGTAGTGAATGACGGTGCCATCGCCGCAGTCGATGCCGTGGTGCTGATATAGCCCAGGCACCCCCGCCAGATCGCGCATGACGTAAATTTGATCACCCTTAGCCATAGCTGCTGTCTCGTTGGAACAGTATTTTCAAAACCTTGAAATGGGCTGCAATTTGGGCAAGGCAAACGGTCGTTTGCCACCTACGACAGCTTGGTATCTGACAATGGAAACTTACCCAATTCCAGTTGAAGACGCATGGCCGTTGCCTTTCAGCAAAAACCTGAGCCAGGCATTGGTGGCAGAATCGTTCTTCTTCGTTATAACAGCCCTATTTGTGGCTGGGCAGTGCGGGCATACACACCGCTAAAACCCCATTTCTCCCGTTGCCAAATCTAAGCTGAGCTGTCCTCCAGCGGTAGGAATTGTCAGGCGATCGCCCGTGGGCTCCATCTCAGGGTTGCCGCTTAGCCAAAAGCCCTGGGCAGCTTGATCAACGACTTCCGCTCGCGACTGGCCAGTGACCTCGACAATATCATCAAAGCTGTGCTGGGCCTCGACCTCCCCATTCAAACCCAGCACCACAATGGCGCGAGAACTGGCCACGCTGATCCATTCGTCGAGCAGTACGACGGTGCCGGTGTCGTTCACCAGGGCAAGACGGGGGCCGTAGCTATGGGGCAGAGTGTGCGACCAGACCTGCTGGCAGCGATCGCCCAAGGTCTCAAACAGGCTAGCGGTGGTGCGCCGAGCACCCGCCTCGTCTTTCCCTAGCGTCAAAATCAGGTGGTAGTTGCCTGCGGGCGATGTTTCATGGCGCAGTATCGGCGGGTAAGGAATGGAATCCTGGCCAAGCACAGGCAGTGACTGCGATAGAAGAACGAAACCGGGCAGAGTAGTCCAGCTAGACCAGGCCAAGCCCAAAGACAACTGAGTGCTGGTGGCTCGTGCCGTCTCACTAAAGGGGATAGACCCGTTCACGACGGCCATCATTCCCTGAGCTACTAGCAGCCAGCCAATCAGCACCGTCATCACCGCCCTCGGGGCTGCCAGCGTAGATAGCCCGCCAGCAGTACCGTCGTTAGCAGCGTCATCGCCGGGCCGTTGGGAATGGGTTGGGGAGTCTGTGCTGTCGCGGCAAAAGCGGCCTCAGGCAGCAGGGCCAGGTCGGTGACTGGGGTTACTTTAGGCGGGGCAACCCAGGGTAACGCATCAGGAGCTGCGTCTGCCAGGGGAGGCAGCGTGGTGAGTAGTTCGCGGGGGGCGCTGTCGGCAGAGGATTCTGGCGCAGTGCGAGCAAAGCCGCTGTCACGGGCTTCATCAATTTGGCGATCGGTGAGCTGATCTACCCGCGCACCATCGGGGGTAATGTCGTCGAGAGTGCTGGGCGAATTGCGAAAGCTGCCATCGGTCATCAGATTATTCACGCCCCCGGCCCCAAGGCCCTCATGAGTTAGGCCCAGGTTGTGACCAATTTCGTGGGCCACTGTGTCGAGGCGGCCCACGCCGTTATTAAAGGTGAGAATATCGTCGTCGATTAAAACGCCATTTTGGTCAATCCATCCCAGGCCAAAGGTTTCAAGCCCTTCTGAGGGGAAGATACTCTCTACAAACCAGAGGCTGATGGGGCCAGAGGTGCGGGTTGAAAGCGGGTTGCGTCCAAAGGCTCCGGCCCCGCCGGCAAAGGATAGCTCGGCAAACTCGGCTTGGTTGTCGATGGTGAGAAAGCGGCTGGCGTTGAGCCGATTGGGGGCCAAAAAGCTGACGTCGAGGTTGGCCTGGGCCCAAATTTTGCGGGTAGCTTCTTCAAAGGTGGCCAGGTCGGCGCAAAAGACGCCAAAGTCGTCGCACACCTGAATGGGCTGAATGCTGACAAACCGCGTCGGGCCGCTGCTGCCCTGCCCTTCGCCCGAGCAGGACACCAGAGCCGCCGAGAGGCCGCAAACCATCAAAAACTGGGGCTTAAAAAGCGCGTTGGCCATTTGAGGTAGAAACGATTGGCTCGGGTTGGGCAAAGCTTTCAAAACACCATACCCTGAGCAACCGTAAGATCAGGGAGACTATCCAAAAATTTTCTGTAAAATTCCCTTTTTTTGACGCTGGCCCAGCACTAAATGTTGCAGCATTTGCCCTTGCCACAGCGGCAGAGGGTTGCTAGAGCGCTGGAGCTGCGCCACCTGAGCCAGGTCGGAGGCAGCTTCGGCCCCACCCCCGGTTAGCCAGCGAGCAATGGGATGATCCCAGCCCTGAAGAAATTCGTCGAGCATGACCCGGTGGCTGTCGTCGATGGGGAAAGGGGTTTCGCTGGTGTCGGCGTGGGTGGTTTCGTGTAGCGCTTTGCGGGGTTTGTTGGTGGCGGCCAGGGCCTTAGCGGTCAGCGATCGCCAGGTTTCGCTCAGCAGCGGTGGCAGCGCCGCCAAGCTGGCATTCTGGGCTAGATCGCTGGCTAAGGCGGTCAGGTCGCGATCGCCGGTTTGCTCGCCATAGCTGGCAAAGTCGTCGAGCAGGGGCTGCAACAGTTCGCGCTCGAGCACTGTAGCTAACCCAGCTACAGCCGTGGCATCAACCGTGGGACCACTGGCGGTAGACAGGTGGGCCACCGCAATGGCCAAGTCTCTCTGGCTGTCGGCGCTGAGGCAAAACCAAACGCGATCGCTCAACCCCTGACGCACCTGCTGCTTAACCTCGTCGAGCTTCAGGGGTAACGCTGCGGCTTTCGTAGCGGCTGGCGGTTCTGCTATGGGCGATGGGGACGGCTGAACGGGTGATACGGGCTGAACCTTCGCTGACTGAGTCGACACGTCTGTCTGACCTGAGGCCCTAGCGACCCGAGTAGGCTGAACTGACATAGATGGGATCTGTGTTGCCGCAAAATCTGCCTTTTTCGCCTGAACAGGATTGTCCTGTCGTGGAGCAGGCTGGGGCTGACTTAGCTGTATTTGGGCCTTGAGTAGAGCCGCATTCTCAGCTTTTAACGTGGCCAGTTGAGACTCTTTTTGAACCATCAGAACGTTCTGTTCAGCTAATAAAGCATCCCGTTCTGCCAGTAAGATATCCTTCTCGCTGAGCTGAGCCTCGGCTACCGCCAGCCGCTGGGTCATTTGCTGAAGTTCCACCGCCGCTGCCCCAGCCCGCACCAGGTTGCCGTAGTGAGGTTCGCTGAGGTCAACCGGCTTGGCTGACTCACCCGGTAGGTAAAGCCAGCCTTGCTGATCGCCCCGGTTGACGACTAACCGCTGGCCCTCGGGGTTACTGATGGTGAGGGTGGTGGCGTCTGGGGTCGTTTTGGTCGTAGCGGAGTAGCGGCGGTTGCTGTAGGTAAACTCGGCAGCATCTGTGGTTACTGGAGCGATTCGTGGAGCAATCCGTTCCGGAATCGCAGCTGGGGTTGTCGGCGGTGAGAGGGGCTGAGGGGCGGTCGCCTCTGCCCGTTTTACACCTAGCGCATCCGTTGTGCCTGACGGTGTCTCGGATAGGCGTGTTGTTGTCGGCCTCTTTTCATCACTACTCTTCGCCAGAGGAACCGGCACCGACAGCTTAGGCAGAGCCAGCCCTAGACGGGCTGGTAGCGGCTGACCTTTGGCGGTAGCGCTCACGGGTTCTGCCCCCGCCGCCAATCGCACCCCCACCAGCTCTAGCTCCACAGTCGTGGTGCCCTGCCATTCGTTCTGCTTGAGCTTGTAGGCTACATCGAGGCAATTGGGCAGGGGGTAGTATTCGCCCCAGCGCCAGGCGATCGCCTTAATCGTCTCGCCCCCAGCTTCGGCCAGCACCAGCTTGAGGTGGTCGCGGTTGCGGCCCACGGTCTGCTGCTCTAGCACCCGCACATTCGGCGTCCAAAACACCGGATCGGGGTTCTCAATACCGCAGGGGTGCAGGTGGTCGATCTGATCAAACAGGCCCTGATGAATATCGCTTAACCTCGCCTGGCTGTCGATTTTAACTAAAGGCTTGAGTAGATCGACCGAGAGGGTTTGGCAAGCGTAGTGTGATAGTCGCGTGGTCACCTGGCGCAGGCGATTGGCCAGAAATGAGAAGCCCCCCGCTGCCCGGTGGCCGCCAAACTTTTCCATCAGGTCGTGGCAGGTTTGCAGGGCGGCAAACACATCAAACTCGGGAATGCCCCGCGCCGAGCCGCGAATCACCTTGTGGTCGTCATCCTCGTAGGTGCCGATAAACACGGGCACGCCGTAGCGCTCCACCAGCCGCGAGGCCACAATGCCGATGACACCGTGGTGCCAACCGGGTTGCACGACGACCAGCACGCGATCGCGCTCAATGTCCACCGTGCCCAGCGCCCGCTGCTGCTCACACCAGGCGATCGCCTCCTGCTCAATGCTCTGGCAGAGATCCTGGCGAGTGCCGTTGATCTGCTCGCACTGCATGGCCCGCTCCAGCGCCACCCCCACGTCATCGGTGGTGAGCAAATCAATCACAATCTGCGGCTCGCTGATCCGGCCCACGGCGTTGATGCGCGGCCCCAAACGAAAACCAATGTGCTCCGGCTTCAGCGGCTTGCTCTGGTCAGCCAGCCCCGCCACCTGAATCAGCGCCTGAATGCCGAAAAGGCGCGATCGCGGTAGCAGCCCCAGCCCTCGCCGTACCCAGCGCCGATTCACCCCCGTCAGTGGGGCTAGGTCGGCAATGGTGCCTAGGGTAAACAGCTCTAGCAACGGCCCGGTCAAGTCTTGGGTGCGCCCCAGCGCCTGGGCCAGACACACCGCCAAAATGTAGGCCACCCCTACCCCCGCCACTCCCCGATAAGGCGAGGTCTCGGGCAGCAGCTTGGGGTTCAAAATCGCGTTCGCTGGGGGAATCTCGGGGGGAATATCGTGGTGGTCGGTGACAATTACCGCCAGACCCAACTCACGGGCACGGGCGATCGGCGCTACCGCCGCAATGCCGTTGTCCACCGTGAGAATGATGCTTACACCTTCGGCGTAGCAGTCCTCAACAATGCGGGTATTGATGCCGTAGCCCTCGGCCATACGGCTAGGGATGGTATAGCTCACCTGCGCCCCGAGCGCCCGTAAGGCCCGCAGCAGCAGGGCGGTGCTAGTCATGCCGTCGGCGTCGTAGTCGCCGCAGATAGCAATCGCCTGCTGAGTGGCGATCGCCGTAACCAGCAGCTCTAGACTCGCCGCCAGGTCAGGAAACTCCGCCAGGGGCGACGGCAACTGCTGCCGCTCGGGGTCGAGAAAGGCGGTGGCCTGCGCTGGTGTCGTAATGCCCCGGTTGATTAGCACCTGAGTCAGCAACGGCGACAGCCCCGTAACCTGCGCTAAGAACGTTGCTAGGGGTGCATTTGCCGGTGCCACCTGCCACCGCTGGCGCGGCAGGCCAGCCGTAGCGGTTGTAGACGAGGTGGAGGGGGCTGCAGCAGGCTCAGTCACAGTACAGAAGCACTAGATCGTGTGAACTTATCATAGCTGGAGTTCCCGATTTGGTTGAACCCAGTTCACCGCCGCAGAGATTCGTAACCCACCTGGTTAGAGCACTACGCGGGATATAGATGCGGAGCAAATTTTTTAGCTCAACAGGTACTTTGCAGAAGGTTAGGATTTGGGTGACGCGATCGCCAATCGAATTATCCGAACGGCCAAGATGATGCTCGTAGAAATAGTGTTAGCTATTCTATGGTTTTCCTGCGTATCCTGATTTTTTGTTGCGTTGCAATGACGATTGCTCCGTTTTTGAGAGTTTGAATGTGCTCAGCCAAGACTTTTTCTAAGAGAGCTACCCTTGCCGAACGAGGTAAATTTTCCAACCGAAGTACACCACAGTGCGATCGCCCCTGAAGCCAAATCATTTGTTCAAAGTCGGAATCCGTAGTGATGATAATGCGTTCTTCGATGACAGCCCAATCTAAAATTGCGCTGTCGCTCATTCTAGGATCAACATCCGTGACCCGAGCAACATCATGACCAAATTTAATCAGGATGTTAGCCAAAGCTCCGCTAGTGTTCACATCCAGCAGGAACTTCATATCTAAGACACTAAACTTTGCTCAAACACCTCTTCGTTCTCAACTAGGCGGTAAGCATAAAGCAAGGCCGCGTGAATGTCAGCCATTTCTAGCTCTGGATAATCTTCTAAAATCTCTGGCATGGTTGCGCCCTTCGCCAGTAGCTCTAGAATCATCGCCACTGAAATTCTAAGCCCTCGAATGATAGGTTTGCCGCCTAGCACCTCAGGATTAAAGGTAATTCGTGATAGCAATGTCTCATTACCGGCAGCCATAGGTTTTGAACCCCTAGAATACTGGCTCTGAAGATACAACTTTTAACTAATGGGCGGAGCGAGACTCGAACTCGCACAACCGAAGTCGCCACATTTTGAGTGTGGTGCGTCTACCAATTCCGCCATCCGCCCTTGGATGCGTCCTCATTATACTCAACTGTTGGGCGTTTAACCAGCTGGTAGTAATCATTGGTGCTTGCCCAGCGATCGATTTCCCTAGCGCGCAGGACGGGCACCGGGTGGGTAAGCCCCTGAGTACGCACCTGCTTGAGGGCTTCGCCGATGGCGTCGTCGCTGAGACTGTCGTAGGCACGAGCCTGAGCGATAAAGGCATCGACATTGAGCTGGTCAACTAGCGAGGGCGAGCCGCCGCAGAGCTTCATCAGCAAAGAGGCGACGATGCGGGGGTCTTGGGCAACTAGCAGGGCAGCGCGATCGCAGGTAAACTCGGCACAGCGCACCCACTCCATCAGCTGATTTTGAAGGCTCTGGGCCAGCACTTCACCTAGGGGTAGCTGGCTGGCGGCCAAAGTAATGAGGTTTGCCAGGGTGAGATAGACGCTGTGCTCACACTTGAGGTGACCCAGTTCGTGGGCAATCACCGCCTGGGTTTCTGCCGGCGTCAGCAGTTCGATCAGCGCCGTGTGGATGACGATGAAGGGCTGCTCGCCACGCATGGCAAAGGTATAGGCGTTGGGTACCGGGTTTTGGCGCACGTAGAGCTGAGGCACCTCTAGGTCGAGAATGCGACAGGCTTCCACCAGCGACTGGTGCAGGTCGGGCAGCTGGCGATCGCTCACCTGCAAACTTGAGGCCAAATGGTCGAGGTGAAAGAACCGCTCTGCCAGGGGGGCTAGGGCCATGCGCACCATCACATCGAGCCCCGGCAGCTGCTTCAGAGCGCGGGTAGCTTCGAGATCAAGGGGGTGACGAAACTGGTCGGCGCGCAGCCCTACCAGCAGGGTTTTACCAGTCATAATTTGGGGGCTATTCAATAACTTCTATCGTAGCTTGGGGAAACAGGCTTCGCGGTTGGGTGAGTTTCCTTTGGACCCCTAAGTTCGCTACCATACGCCTCTGGCTGACGTCGTTAAATCTATAGCCTTCTATCTGCCTCAAGGAAATGCCGTGACTCTCCAGGAACTTGGTCTGCTGTTGATTTCGGTCATTGCCAGCTCCTTTGGCCAGCTTTTTCTTAAGCTGGGGGCTTTGCAGCTAGGCAAAGTAACCAGTGCTAACGCCCTCAGCCACATTCTGAGCATTGCGACTACGCCTGCTCTGTTAGCAGGTCTTGCCGCCTATGGGCTCGGGGCAGTTACCTACATCCTGCTGCTGACGCGGGTCAATTTGAGTGTAGCGGCTCCGTCGGCTTCGCTGATTTACTTCGCCTCGGTCATTATTGGCGTAGTTATCTTTAAAGAAGATCTATCGTTTGGGCGTCTAGTCGGACTGGGGTTAATTATGGGCGGTGTGGTGCTAGTTGCCTCTCGCTAACGCTGCGTCAGGTCAGACTAGCGCTACCCTTACGGCACTGGCATTCCTTGATGGCAGCAAGGGCAAACCTTGACCATGATGCCAGCCCTGCCCTTAAAGCAGCCAGTCCGAAGCAACGTCCAGACCCGATTCTCAATCTATGATTGTGACCGTAGCCAGCTTTAAAGGAGGCGTGGGCAAGACTACCACTGCCATTCATCTGGCTGCCTTTTTACAGGGCTATGCTGAAACCTTGTTGATTGACGCTGACCCCAACCAGTCGGCCTTGGCCTGGGCCAGCCGAGGTGAGTTGCCCTTTCTAGTAGTTAATCAGTGGCAGGCGAGAGAACTTCCCACTCCTCACGGCCATGTGGTGATCGACACTCAGGCCCGCCCTATTGCCGACGATCTGGCCTTGCTGGCGGCCTCCTGCGACTTACTGGTGCTGCCCAGTACCCCCGATGTTTTGGCTCTCGACGCCCTAGCTCTCATGGTGGAACATCTGGCAGGGCTACCTGTGGCTCCTTACCGCATTTTGCTGACTATGATTCCTCCTCACCCAAGCCGGGCTGGGGCTGAGGTGCGAACCATGTTGATAAGCACCGGCCTACCTCTGTTTGCGGGGAGCATTCGTCGTTATAGCGCCTTTCAAAAAGCTGCTCTGGCCGGTGCGGCAGTCTATGACGTGAAAGACCCGAAGGCCGAGATGGGCTGGCAGGACTATGTCGCTGTGGGTAAAGAGGTCTTGGCTTTTGCGCTAGAGACAGAGAGTAGGGGGTGAGGAAGATGAGGGAGATGGGGGAGTCTTTGGATGCTTGTCTTTTGTCTTAGCTGAGCTTCCTCACCCTCCTCATCTCCCTCACCTTCTCCATCTCCCTCACCCTCCCTACGCCAACCCGTCCCTTTGACTTCGGTTCTCACCACCTTCGATGGATTAGAGGCTCTTTAACAGTTCGTTACAATGAAGCCATTGGATAGGGAATGCGTTTCACAGCCTGCTTCCTATTCTCAGGTTTAATTACGAGGTGCCCTATGAATGGCAACTTACGGGTGGGGAATCTGTTTGGTATTCCCTTTTATGTGAATGTGTCTTGGTTTTTGGTGCTGGCCCTGGTGACGTGGCAGTACGGCAGTGGTTTGGCGGCGGCGTTTCCAACCCTGGGTGGGTCGTTGCCGTGGGTGCTGGGGCTGGGTGCAGCGCTGACGCTGTTTGCCTCGGTGCTGGCCCACGAGCTGGGACACAGCTTTGCGGCAATGAAGCAGGGCATTGGCGTTAACTCAATTACGCTGTTTTTGTTTGGCGGTTTGGCGGCATTAGAGAAAGAGTCTGAGACGCCAAACGGGGCGTTTCAAGTGGCGATCGCAGGCCCATTGGTCAGCTTTGCTCTATTTGGCCTCTTCTCGATCGCTGGACTAGTCTTGCCCCTGTCTGGGCCGATCGCGGGCATTGTGTCGCTGCTGGCCTACATTAACCTGGCGCTGGGTGCCTTCAACCTGATCCCTGGCCTGCCGCTGGATGGCGGTAACGTGCTGAAGTCGCTGGTGTGGAAGATTACGGGTCAGCCCCACAAGGGTCTGGTGTTTGCCAGCCGCGTGGGTCAGGTGTTGGGTTGGACTGCGATCGCTTTGGGTATTGGCTCTGTTTTGGGTATTAGCCCTGTGGGCAGCGTTTGGACACTGCTGATTGGTGTGTTTCTGCTGCAAAATGCTAACCGCACTGCGCAGTTTGGTACTGTGCAGGGTCGCTTGGCTGGCTTGACGGCTAAAGATGCCATGGCGCAAGACAGCCCGGTTGTCGATGCCAACACTTCTCTGCGGGAGTTTGCCGACGACGCTCTGCTAGCGGCTCCCTCGGCTTGGCGCAAGTTTTTGGTGGCCGACGAGACGGGTTTGCTGGTGGGCACGGTGCTGGTTGATGCCCTCAAGCAGGTGCCCCGTGAGCAGTGGGCCGAGACTACCGTTGCCGCCATTATGGAATCGGCCGGTGACATCGTGACGGTGGGTGCTGAGCAGCCGCTGATGGAGGTCATCAAGACCCTGGAGACTCGGAAGATTCAGGCGCTAGCGGTGATCAGTAACGATGGCTCTCTGGCGGGTCTGCTAGAGAAGACCTCGATTCAGCATTTGCTGCAATCGCCCCAGGCGGCCTAACCCTTGCTAAATCACATTAACTCAAACGCAGACCAGAGAACTCTGGTCTGCGTTTTTTTGCGATCGGGCATCTCAGAACATCAGATTGTGAACTACCAGGGTTTGGGCAGGCGGGTGTCTGTTGGTAGCCCTAAGCAGCTTACGTTTCTGTGTGTCGGTTGACTGGTGAAGATTATCAACAACGGCAATATCGGCTAGGTGAAACTATTAATTGCAGCTAGCTACTTAGCTAGCTGCTAAAAAGTGGCCAAAATTCTAGCTATAGCGGTCTAGGAGATCCCCGAGCAAGTCTTCGAAGCGGCCAAAGCGACCAAATTCCATTTCGTCAAAGTCATCATTTTGTCTGTTGCTGGGGTGGCTGGTGGACGCATGCCCTTGCTCGGCCTTTTTCCAGTGGACACCATAGCGATCGTATTGGCGGCGTTTTGCCGGGTCTGAGAGCACTTCATAAGCTTCATTTAAGGCTTTAAATTGCTCTGCCGCTGCCACTTCGTTGGGGTTAAGGTCGGGGTGAAGCTGACGGGCTAGTTTTCGATAAGACTGTTTGATGGTCAGCAAGCTCGCCTGTCGATTCACCTTTAAGACCGCGTAGTAATCTGTCGATTCTGGGGGAGTTGGCATCGTTTTGCTGTCTGATTGACCGCTGGCAAAAACCCAGCTTCGTCTTTTTCATTATGTTGGGCGATCGCAAGTCGGCCACAAAGCAGGGCGCGCTCAAAGCGGACTTACTCAAAGCCCAACTCTTGCTTGAGCTTAGTCAGAGCCGTCTCACGGGTCTTTTGTAGGGCTGCATCGGCGTCAAACCGATCGATTTCGCCACCGATCGCACAGTAAGGGCGCGCGGTTTCCATCATCAGGCCATACTCTAGCCCTTCGGTGACAGCCTGATACGAGGCTTCGATAATGTTGGTCGAAACCCCCAACGTTGTCCAGCGCTGGGCACCGTTGCCCGACTCTACCAGCACCCGTGTTTTGGCTGCCGTGCCCGCGCCGCTATCAATGATGCGCACCTTGTAGTCAGAGAGGTGGAAGTTGGCGATCGCCGGATAAAACGTCAGCAGCGCCTTGCGCAGGGCCGTATCTAGCGCCGCTACTGGCCCGTTGCCCTCAGCCGCCGCGAGAATTTCTTCCTCGCCCACCATAACTTTGATCGTGGCCAGCGATTGGCTGCTGTGGTCGTCGCCGTTGCCCTGGTGCTGGCAGTTGATGTAAAAGCCTTTGAGGTCAAAGAAGCGGGGGCGATCGCCCAGTGCTTCACGCATCAGTAGCTCAAAGCTAGCCTCGGCCGCCTCAAACTGATAGCCCTCGTGCTCCAGGGCTTTGAGCCGGGTGAGTAGCTGGCGCGAGGCCGGGTTGTGGCGGTCTAGCTCTAGGCCAAAGCTACGGGCTTTCACCAGCACATTGCTCAGCCCCGCCTGATCAGACACCACGATGCGGCGGCTGTTGCCCACGGTGGCCGGGTTGATGTGCTCGTAGGTTTTGGGCTCGCGCTCGACGGCGCTGACGTGAATGCCGCCCTTGTGGGCAAAGGCCGATCGCCCTACGTAGGGCGCGTGGTCGTCGGGGGCTAGGTTTACCACCTCACTGATAAAGCGGCTGGTTTCGGCCAAGGTTTCGAGTCGGGCTGGGGCAATGCAGGGGTAGCCCAGCTTGATTTGCAGATTGGGGATCAGCGTGCAGAGGTTGGCATTGCCGCAGCGCTCGCCGTAGCCGTTGATCGTGCCCTGCACCATAGTGGCCCCCGCCTCCACGGCTGCCATGGCGTTGGCCACCGCCGTGCCGCTGTCGTTGTGGGTGTGAATGCCCAACTGGGGCCGTGGTTCTGGCAACTGTTGAAGCCAGGTGTTCACGGCAGTCACAATCTCACCGACTTCGTGAGGTAGGGTGCCGCCATTGGTGTCGCACAGCGCCAGCCATTCAGCCCCAGCTTTGACCGCCGCTTCGAGGGTTTCTAAGGCATAGTCGGGGTTAGCTTTGTAGCCGTCAAACCAGTGCTCGGCGTCGTAGATGATCCGGCGGCCCTGGCTGCGAAAGTAGCGAATGGTATCGTCGATCATGGCCAGATTTTCGGCCAGGGTGGTTTGCAGGCCGGTGGTGACGTGCAGATCCCACGATTTGCCAAACAGCGTAATCCACTCGGTGCCGGCAGCCAGCACCGGTTGCAGCATTGGCTCTTCGGCGGCGACTTTGCCGGGGCGGCGGGTTGAGCAAAAGGCGGTGATGCTGGCCTGGGTGAGGGGAGTTTCTTTGAGCTGCCAGAAGAACTGCACATCTTTGGGATTGGCCCCCGGCCAACCGCCTTCGATAAAGGGCACACCCAGGGCGTCGAGCCGTCGCGCAATCCGCAGCTTGTCTTCAATCGACAGGGCTAGCCCCTCCCGCTGCGCCCCATCGCGCAGAGTGGTGTCGTAGATGTGAAGGGGGGTGCAATTGCGCTCAGCCATAGCCAGTGGTGCCCTAGGTAGTCTCGTTATGGTGTCACAGTTATCTAGAGTAAGCTCTGGCTTGGGCTTGCTTGAGGGGATGGGGGCGATCGCGTTATAAAACGTAGATATTCTTCGTCCGCCAGGAAATGCCATGCCCACCGTCACTGCCCAGGGAAAGACAATTCAGTGCGAGGTCGGAGCCAACCTGCGTCAGGTTTTGCTGGCCCATGGCGTCGATCTCTACAACGGTCAGGCGAAGGTAATCAACTGCCGCAGTCTTGGCACCTGCGGCACCTGCGCGGTGGCGATCGAGGGCAAGGTGTCGGCGACTAACTGGAAAGACAAGACGCGCCGGTCACTCCCTCCCCACGACCCCGCCCGCAACCTACGCCTCGCCTGCCAAACCCAAGTGCTAGGCGATATTGCCGTCACCAAATACGACGGCTTTTGGGGCCAAGGCCAAACCCCCATTTGGTAAACCCCACCCTCCTACTCGCCCACTCCCCTACCGAGGCGTCCTCATCGCATCTAACATATCCGTCTTCGTGCCACCCACGCTGCCGCCCTGAACGCTAACCCGGTAGCGCATGGGCGATAGATAGCCCTGAATTTTGAACTTCTGGCAATCGAGATGGAGCTGGCTGAGGGCAACTTGGCGATCGCGATCGAGCGTATCGAGATAGCCGCTAAACCCCAAAAACGCTAGCCGATAGAGCAATTGCTGGCTAAATTGGCCATCAAAATAGCCGCCGTGCACGTCTCGCTTGCCGGTGCCGTAGTCGAGGGTCAGCATCAAATAGTCCCAGGGGCTCAGGGCCGATCGCCCCAGCGCGCGGGTCAAGAGCCCCATCGGCTGGATAGAGCAGCTATTGCTCTGCAGATCAAACTTCAGATCGGTGTAGTCGGTACAGTCGAAATAGGTAAAGAAATCGGCCACCGTAGCGCGTTGGCTGTCGCGCTTTGACTGCACCTTAAACAAATCACCCAGGGTGACTACCCCTCGCGCCTGAAACCGCTCGTAGGTCAGAAATAGATTTTCCATGACCTTTTGACTTGCCTGAGCGATCGCCTCACCTACGGATAAATCTACTGGAAAGTCGCGATCGAGAGAGGCTAAATTGACCAGTCCATAATCGTTGATGCTGCCCATTTTGTTTTGCAGCGCCACATTGCCTAAGCGATAGCCTCTGGCCTGAGTGCGGCTGGGAAAAGCAATATAGTTGGCTGCCGTAGAGGCAATACGCAGCGCAATATCTCCCTCATTGCAAAACAGGTACGATTCTGAAAAACGCCGCAGAGACGACGACAAAAAGTTGGCCCGACTCGACACAATTGTCAGCACCGGAATGTCGGGAGAGGCAAGAATTAACCGCTCCAAACGATACACATCACCTACGTCGCTGGGCGGCTGTTTGTTTACCGATCGCGTGTCAAACACATCCGACAAAATGCGAATCACATTGGTCACCACAAACCCGCCCATGCTGTGGCCAATAAAGCTGAGTTTCACCTTATTGCGGCTGCGTTGGGCCCAGTACTCTCGAGCTTTGAGCCGCGCTTGCTGTTGCTCGCGCTCAGTATTGGCTAGAGGAAATAGAGCATTGGCCGTGCGCTGCACAATCGCCTGGTCGATCTGGCGCAGCAGTTCGACTAGATCTAGCACGCCAAAATTGTCGGCCCGATAGCTGTCGCGAAAATACACAATCAGCCGCAGCACAACCAGAGCCGCCATGAGCAACCCCAAGGTAAGCAACAGCATCAGAGAAAGGCTAATTAAAAATCCCCAGGTCGAGGTCTCCAGGGCGTTGAGTAATTCAAGAATCAGCAGCCCCAGTGCACAAATCGCTCCGGTCAGCAGCAAATCTCGTGGCAGCGGCGGGAGGGCACCCAGGGCTTCTAAAACCTTTTTGGGCTGGCTGAGCGCCACATTCTCAGAGGGCCAGCGATAGCCAATAAAAACGCGGTGAGGGCTGCTGCCAATGGCCGGATCGTGGCGGTTGGCATACTTAAAAATATTCTTGTACCAAGCCTGCACCCCATGGAGACTAGTGTTGTAGCCATGCACCGTAATCACAAGCTCGGCGAAACCATCGTCGGCGTTGCCCATCATGCGGTGCAGGTGGTCGGCAATGTCGGCAATGCCCTGGTTAGCCTGCTGCTGAATTCTTTCGCTGTCTTCCTCGGCATCTTCAATGTTGGGTGGGGCGCTACTCATGACAAAGTAGCCAGGAATTTTACCCTCAACGCCGCTGGTGTCGTCTAGATCAACGATGTTAGCTAGATTTTCATCTGCGAAAACAAATTTTTGAATAATAAAGGGAAGCTGTTTCATAGATGCCCTGGGAGATTGCACAGGACGAATTTCAGGAGAGTCGTCGAAAGCTTTAGCGCTAGAGTCTAGTGGTTCACGCAATAGACTACAGCTCTACGGAGCTCTTTACGAACTAAGCTTCAAAAATTTTTAAGGCTTCGGTAGCTTAGAATTAAAAAACCGCGGTAGAGATAACGATTGAACTATCTCCATCGCCAAGTTGATTTAGACATTTTGTATCATTCTTAATAATGAAAAAATGAAAATAGAAGAGTGAAACATGAGACAATGCCCGCAAGTTCGAATCCTGGTCTTTTAGGCTGTCTTTGCCGAGACTTCACCTGCTATGGTCTGCATTGCCTTCAAAGCCATGGTTATTCACGCGTCGCCTCGGTTTTTGACCGTGCGGTGGCTGGTGTCTTAGATTTGGTGGCTACGGCGATTTTTTACCAAAGCTTTTAGCCGAAATCTGGCTCAGAAACCTGATCATTTAGGCTTCTCTAGCCAGCACCGGAGCTGATTGCAGGAGGGTTTGGGTGTAGGGATGCTGGGGCGATTCGAACAGTGTTTTGGTGGGGGCAATTTCCACAATTCTGCCCTGCTGCATGACGGCAATGCGATCGCACATAAACCGCGCCACCCACAGGTCGTGGGTAATAAACAGGTAGGTGAGATCAAACTCGTGCTTGAGGGCAATCATTAGATCGAGCACCTGGGTCTGCACCGTGGCGTCGAGCATGCTCACTGGCTCATCGCAGATCACCAGCTTGGGATGGGTGATCAGGGCACGGGCGATCGCCACCCGCTGCTGCTGCCCCCCCGATAGATCGCCGGGAAAGCGGTTGAAATAGTCGGCAGTGGGGTTGAGGCTGACGCGGGCGAGCATGTCGTGGGCCTGCTTTTCGGCCTCATTGACTGTAGCAAGACCGTGGATCAGCAGCGGGTCGGCGATGCTTTTGCCCACGGTCATCATTGGATTGAGGCAGGCATGGGGGTCTTGAAACACCATTTGCAGCTGTCGCCGCTGCTGCCGCATGTCTTCGCGGGAGAGGGTAGTAAGGTCGGTGCCGCAAAACTCTACCTGCCCAGCGGTGGGCTTTACCAGTTGCAGAATGGTGCGCGACAGGGTGCTCTTGCCGCAGCCCGACTCGCCCACCAGCCCCACCACCTCGCCGGGGTAGATCTCTAGCGAAACTCCGTCCACAGCCTTGATTACCTTAGACTCCTGACCGCCCAGCAGCCGAGCAATCGGGTTGGCCTCCAGGGTGTAGTGCTGTTTTACGTCTGTCAGCCGCAAAATGGGTTCTATAGCGGTGGCGGTGTAGGCCAGCCCCTCGGCCTGCTGCATTTGCAGGGCCGACTCTACCAGCGATCGCGTGTAGCTATGCTTAGGGCTTTGCAGCACCGTGGCAGCGGTGCCCTCTTCTACCACCCGACCTTCGTACATGACAGCGACGCGATCGCAGTATTCTGCCACCAGCGATAGGTCGTGGGAGATTAACACCAGGGCCGTGCCCAGCTCGTCGCACAGCCGCGTCAGCTCATCAAGAATCTGGGCTGACACCGTCACATCTAGGCTGGTGGTGGGCTCGTCGGCGATGATCAGCTTGGGCTCTAGAATCATCGCCAGGGCGATCGCCACCCGCTGGCGCATGCCGCCGCTAAACTCGTGAGGATACTGGCCAAAGCGGCTGGGGGGAATATTGACTTTTTCTAGCACGGCGATCGCCCGCGCCTTGGCTTCACTGTAGGACACCTCAGAGCGATGGGCGCGCAGCGTCTCTACGCAGTGGTCGCCGATGGTCATCAGCGGGTTGAGCCGCGTCATTGGGTCTTGAAAGACCAGGGCGATCGCCTCACCCCGAAACTGCCGCAGCCGCTGAGGGCTAAAGTCGAGCACTGACTCCCCGTTAAACCACACCCGCCCCCCCAGATCTGTGGCCTTGGGCAACAGCCGCAGCGCCGCCCTTCCCAAGGTGCTCTTGCCGCAGCCTGACTCACCTACCAGGCCCAGCTTTTCCCCTGGCGACAGGTCTAAAGACACCCGATCCACCGCACGCGCTTCCTGGCCTGGGTAGGTGACCGAAAAGCTTTCGAGAGCAAGCAGGGAGTCTGGCATGGAGGGTAGGGAGTGGATGGGTAGGGGGTGGATGGGTAAGGGGTGCGATAGTAGCGAATTGGAGGGGGGCGAAAAGTGCAGACCGGAGAGAGCAAATGCCTATGTCAGTGATCTAACCCGTCTACTCATCCACCCATCCACCCATCCACCCATCTACCCATCCATTCACTGATCCACCCGCCGCATCAAATACGCCACCCCAAAATCCCCATTGGGGTGCTGCTCTAGCAGGTCAGCTAGCTCAAAAACGCGCTGGGCAATATCGGTTCCCAGCTTGTCAATGGTGGCCAGTTTTTCTCGCTCGGTGTGCTCTAGCTCACGCACCTGGGCCTGCCAATCAGCAGAAAAAATATAGTTGATATGGGCCTGTAAATCGAGCTGCTGCAAGATCTCCCACTCGCCGCCATCGCACCAGATGCCGTTGCAGTTGGGGCAGCGCTCAACATAAAACGACCCCTGGGGCAGGGTAATGCGCCCTCGCACTAGATAGCTGCGGCAGTCGGGGCACAGGGCTGCCCGGTTGTCGAGCGCGGCGGGCTCAAAACCAGTGTGTAGCGACAGCGGCAACACCGCCACCCGAACGGGAGCATCGGGATCGATCTGCGATCGCTGCCAGGTCGCGTAATGCTCCGGTGGAATCCAACTGCCGCCACAGCTGGGGCAGCCGTGGACCGCTAGCCCCGGTGCTAGCTGACTGTCTTGAAGGTCAATATCCCCTTCCTTTGGGCACTGATACAAAGCACCTACTCCCAACCATCAACCCAACGAACCCCTAATATTAAACCACCTAGGCTGGAGCGTTAAGTCGGGTTGGCGATCGCCTGCTCCAAAGCCTGGCAAAAGGTTAGCAACTGACCCAGTTTTTCGAGCATCTGCTGCTGCCGCTGCTGGGCTGTGGTCGACTGACGAGCCGTCTGCAAAAATGCCACATCCATGGCCAGCAGCCGCAGGGTGCGGTTGATCTCAGTCAGCACGGGTTGGGCGCTAGGCAAATCTTCTCCCAGGGGCAGCATCTGGTGCTGAAACTGTTGCTGAGCCAGCAAAAACTGCGCCTGTAGCACGCGCCCGTCGGGGTTGCCAGACTGGGCTAGAGCGACCAGGGTCTGGAGGTGCGATCGCAGAGTTTCTAGGGCATTCTTCATGGATAGCTCACCCCTTAGGGCCGTATCGGTGGCGGCTTGACAATAGTTTTACGATAGCTAGAGATAAATTGCTGATTCCCCTTGTCGGGGACAAATGTTAAGGTTAATACATAACTATCCATCAACCCCGAGTCAGCCTTAAGTATTTATTGCGGCTCGGACCGTCGATGAGATTTTTCTCAAAGTTATGGTGTAGTTTATTTTTATCTCGGCGAGCTACTTTGTTGTAGCCCCACTACATTGGCCTATTGACAGAACGTTTGTACGATTTCTGTTTGGTTTTTTATTTCAATTCAATATAGATCGGTAGACGTCCTTAGCTGTCTTGAGGCGACCCTACTCTATTAAAAATCTAGCTCTTTGAGTCTTGTATAGACTTGAATACAGTGTTCAAATACAAATTCCTGTTTTTGGCAGTTTTCTAGTCCATCCGCAATCCCTGATAGGTCACTGGCACCCTTATGACTGCAACAGTTCATCCACCCCTCCCCGATGACTGCACCCTGCCCGGTTGGCTCGAAACTTGCGTGCTAACCCACCACGATGACAGTCAAGACGACTCTGCCCAAGACCCGAAAGATAAATCTAACAACCTGCTGGTGTGTCAGGCCTTTGAGTTTGCCTACACCCTGCACAAAGGGCAGTATCGGGCCTCGGGCGAGCCCTACATTTGCCACCCCATTGCCGTAGCCGGACTACTGCGCGACCTGGGTGGCGATAGCGCCATGATTGCCTCTGGCTTCCTCCATGACATTGTCGAAGACACCGACATCACTCCCGAGGAACTGGAAAGCCATTTTGGCGACGAGGTGCGGCAGCTGGTGGAAGGGGTCACCAAGCTATCGAAGTTTAATTTTGAGAGCAAAACCGAGCGCCAGGCCGAAAATTTTCGCCGCATGTTCTTGGCCATGGCTCAGGATATCCGGGTGATTGTGGTCAAGCTGGCCGATCGCCTCCACAACATGCGCACCCTGGAGCATCTCAGCGATGAAAAACGCCGCCGCATCGCCCGCGAAACCATGGAGATCTTTGCGCCCCTAGCTAACCGTCTGGGGATCGGCCGCTTCAAGTGGGAACTGGAAGATCTGTCGTTTAAGTATTTAGAGCCCGATGCCTACCGCCAAATGCAGCGCCACGTCACCGAAAAGCGGGCCGATCGCGAGGCGCGGCTGGTGCAGGTGGCCGAAACCCTGCGACAGCGCATGCACCAGTCTGAAATTCAGGTGGTCGATGTCAACAGTCGCCCCAAGCATCTTTACGGCATTTACCGCAAAATGGAGCGGCAGCGAAAGGATTTCAGTGAGATTTACGACATTGCTGCTATTCGCTTGATCGTAGGCACCAACGAAGACTGCTACCGCGCCCTGGCAATTGTCCACGACGCCTTTCGCCCCATTCCCGGTCGGTTTAAAGACTACATTGGCTTGCCCAAACCCAACCGCTACCAATCGCTGCATACGGTGGTAATTGGCCCCAAGGGTAAGCCGATTGAGGTGCAGATTCGCACCCTTGAGATGCACCACATCGCCGAGTACGGTATTGCTGCCCACTGGAAGTACAAAGAAACCGGCGCTTCCACCAACACCCGCATCAACGCCGACGACGAAAAATTTACCTGGCTGCGGCAGCTCTTGGAGTGGCAAAACGACCTCAAAGACGCCAAAGAATTTCTCGAAAACGTTAAGGGCAATCTGTTTGACGAAGACGTTTACGTCTTCACCCCCGATGGCGATGTGGTGCCGTTGAGCCGGGGGGCAACGTCCGTAGATTTTGCCTATCGCATTCACACTGAGGTTGGCAACCACTGTGCCGGAGCTAAGGTGAATGGTCGCATGGTCACCCTCGACACGCCGCTGGAGAATGGCGACATCGTCGAAATTATTACCCAAAAGAACAGCCACCCCAGCCTCGACTGGCTCAATTTTGTGGTCACCCCCAGCGCCCGCAACCGCATTCGTCAGTGGTATAAGCGATCGCACCGCGACGAAAACATTGCCCGAGGCCGCGACATGCTCGAAAAAGAGCTGGGCCGCAGCGGCTTCGACGCCCTGCTCAAGTCTGAACCCGCCCAGCTAGCCGCCGAGCGCTGCAACTACCAGAGCGTCGACGACTTTCTGGCCGGGCTAGGCTACGGCGAGGTGACGCTCAATTCGTTTGTCAATCGCCTGCGGGAGGCCGTCAAGGCCAAGCAGCCCCTAGAGACGCTGTCGCCCGAGTCGTCGCTGCAAGATTCTGATCGGTTTATAGCTGGGGCTGTCACCAGCCCCCATCGCCCCCGCCCTGTCCCCTCTAAAGATCCGATTTTGGGAATTGAGGGGCTGGTGCACCACATTGCGGGCTGCTGTAACCCGCTGCCCGGCGAACCGATTATGGGCAGCGTATCGTTGGGTAGCCGGGGTATTGCCATCCACCGCCAGGGCTGCCCTAATCTGGCCGATATTCCGGGCGATCGCATCATTCCCGTTAGCTGGAACCCGGTTGACCACAGTGGCTCTCGCCACACCTACCCGGTGGAGGTGCGCATTGAGGTGATCGACCGCGTAGGCGTCCTCAAAGACATTCTCTCCCACCTGTCAGACCTGCAGATTAACGTCCATAAGGCCCAGGTCAAAACTTTCCCAGGCCAAACCGCCGAGATCGATCTGGGGCTCGATGTCAAGGATCATGCTCACCTCGAACAAACCTTTGGGCAAATTCGCAAGATGACCGATGTGCTCAAAATTCGCCGGATGAGTCAGGTCGCCTAGGACCGGGCCAAGCTGGATGTGACGGGCTCTACAGGGTTCGGGGTGTAGGGTATAGGGTTTAAGGTCGGCCTTAAACCCTATACCTTGGCCCCTGAACCCCCAACAACTGGTAACTTTTGGTTTTGCAGACCACTAGATCATTGATCACCAAAACATTCTGCTGAAGCGCCGTAGGATAATGTGGGTTTGCACGACGGTAGGCGCACCATGGAGCAGGCAACCCCCAACCCAATTCAGCGAGTCGGTGTTATTGGCGGCGGTCAGCTCGCCTGGATGATGGGACCAGCGGCGCAGAAGCTGGGTCTAGAGCTAGTGGTGCAGACTCCTCAAAGCACTGACCCGGCCGTGGCGATCGCCCATTCCACTATCCTTGCCCCCGTCGCCGAGGTTGCCGCTACTGCATCCCTCGCAGTCCAGTGCGACGTGATTACCTTTGAGAACGAGTTTATCGACTGCGAAGGGCTTCAGGCTCTGGCTCAGCAGGGCACAGTCTTCCGCCCCGGCCTAGACGTACTGGCCCTGGTGCTCGACAAGCGTCACCAGCGTGAGTTTTTTGCGCGCATTGGCCTACCCAACCCTCGCTACGACTTTTTGAATGGCGACGAAAGCGAGGCCGAACTCGCCGCCAGAGCAGAGCCCATCGGTTTTCCACTAGTGATGAAGACCCGCCGTTTGGGCTATGACGGCTACGGCACCTCAGTCGTCAAAGACGCGGCTCAGCTCAGCGCCACGTGGAACAAATTTAACCGTGCCCCAGTGCTGCTAGAGGAGTTTGTGCCTTTCAAACAAGAGCTGGCAGTTATGGTTGCCCGTTCGGCAGCTGGAGATATTACTGTCTTTCCCACCGTAGAAACTCAGCAGGTCGAGCAGATCTGTCGCCGCGTCTTTGCCCCCGCCCAGGTAAATCCCGAGGTCGCAGCGAGGATGACTAGCATTGCCCGCACTTTGGTCGAGCAGCTTCAGCTGGTGGGCATCGTTGGTATTGAGTGCTTTCTCACCCCGGATGACCGGGTGCTGATTAATGAAATTGCCCCCCGTACCCACAACTCGGGCCACTACAGTCTCGATGCCTGCGAGACATCCCAATTTGAGCAGCAGCTGCGGGCTGTGAGCGATCGCCCCCTTGGCTCCACTGCGCTCAACTGCCCTCAGGCCGTCATGATTAACTTGCTGGGGCTAGACGAACCTGAAGCTAGCCACCACCAGAAGCTTGAGACCCTTAAGCAATGGCCTGAAGCTACCCTCTACTGGTACAACAAAGCCATTCGCCCAGGGCGCAAGCTGGGGCACATCACCCTGCGGCTCGGTGCAGCAGCAGACCCCATTGCCGCCGCCGCTGCGATCGAGGCTACCTGGTACGGCGAGTTGAATCAATAAGGACGCTTTAAGTTTTGAGCTTATGCCTTGAACCCAAAACTCAAAACTGAGCATTTCTCCGTTGGAGACGCTGCGCGAACAAACCCCAAAACTTCCTCACCTCCCCCATGCCCTACACCCTAGACCAGCTCAACGCCATGGCCGAGGCCGATTTTGTTGCCGCCATCGGTCCTGCCTTTGAAGAAACGCCGGCGATCGCCGCCCAGGTTTGGCCTCTGCGCCCCTTCATCTCCGTGGCCGATCTCCACCAGCACATGGTAGCCGTTGTGAAGACGATGCCTTCCGCAGACCAACTGGCCTTGATCAACGCCCATCCCGACTTAGGTACAAGGGTTGCTATGGCCGCATCTTCGGTGTCGGAGCAGAGCGAAGCCGGGCTTAATAGTCTCACTAGCGAGGAATACCATCAATTTCAAGCCCTTAACCAGCAGTACAAAGACAAGTTCGGCTTCCCCTTTATATTGGCAGTGGCAGGACATACCAAACTATCAATCTTAAAAAACTTTGTAGATAGATTATGCAATTCCACGGATGCAGAGATGTCTACCGCGTTATCGGAAATTGAGAAAATAGCCTTATCTCGCCTCAATAGCTGGGTTGTATCTGCTTAGGGCCTGAGAGGCGAAGGAATTCAATATAAGAGCTTTATAAAACGCTTAAGCCTCGCAAGAATGATTAAGATTGCGTTTCCTACGTAAGTATTGGTATGTACTCACGAGGTAAGCATGATAACTTTGGCAGAGACTTAACCAATCCTGTAGTTAGACATGACGGGCTGCCCATGTGCATAGCGCTAATCTGTAGTTTTGCTCTAGTCAGCTAGTACGTTGACTGGGTAAATCATGGGTGAGCCTATGCAAACTGTAGTCAACGTTATGCCAGCCGTAGGCTTTTGCGACTTCGGCGACTCTATTTGGAAGAGTTTAATAATAAAACCTTAAGCCTTCCTTAACCCTGTAGTCGGGCGAAGTATCCCAAATGCTTATGCTTGCCTTCACGCTAAGGATAGCGCTTGAATATCTTTGGAGACACGGAGCCATGGGTTTTACTTTTCACGCCGAACTAGCTTTTGAAATACCTATTTATGCAGCTATAGACTACAGATTTAGGATAGGCAGTTCGATGCATATTCAATCTCCAAAAAGTCTTTTTTGATAGGCTCGAAGAACTACCCTTCTAAGGCTTTCAAGAATTACTTGAGAAGATGCGATCGCATTAAATTCCACTGCTCATCTACAAATCCTAGGTCGGTCCGCCATGACATCCTTACCCAGCCAAGCCAACACCTCAAAGTTCCACATTCTAACCAGCACAAAATTTGACTTCGAGCACTTCGTTAACCGCGCCGCCTGCGGCCAAGGGCCGCGGCACACTATTTGGCAGCTCAAAGAGAGACTCAATGCTCAAGTCCATCAGCCAGATTTTGAAGATGACAGTCTGGTAAATGGCCTCGACAAATTTCTTTCTAAAATCATTGGCAGACCGCATCAGTGGGCCTTAGCCAGACAAGTTTTGGCCCAGACCAACTCCGATGATGTTGTCTACTGCTGTGGCGAAGATGCTGGTCTACCCCTAGCCCTGCTCGCGTTATTCAAAAAAAATCGGCCTCGGCTAGTTGTCAACGTGATGTGTCCGGAACGGTCGCGACCCAAACTGCTGCTCAAATGGTTTCAGCTGCATCGCAGTATTACTGCATTCACCGTCAACACGACTTTAAAGGCCCAAACTCTAAAGGACATGCTCAACCTGGCTGAGGATGGCGTGACTTGTCTGGCTGAGCAGACCGACAAGCAGTTCTTCTACCCCGAACCTGGCACAATTGAAAAGCACCGTCCGTTGATTGCCAGTGCTGGTTTGGAGCAGCGAGACTATGTCACTCTCGCTAATGCTACCCACCAGTTAGATCTCGACGTCAAAGTCTGCGCTGTATCGCCCAATGCCACCTCTAAAACTCAGTGCAAAATTCCCGAGCAACCGCCCCAAAACATGGAAATGCGGTACTTCGACTGGGTTGAGTTGCGCGATCTCTACCGCAGTGCCGATATTGCCGTAATCAGCCTGCTCGACAACACCTATGCCGCTGGCCTAACGGTTTTAATGGAAGCAATGGCCTGCCGCCGGCCGGTAATCATTACCAAAACTATGGGCCTGGCCACAGAAATGGCTGAGAAAGGCCTCGTTTGGGGCGTGCAACCCGACTCTGCTGAAGAGTTGAAAGCCGCTATTGTATATGTCCTAGGCCACCCTGAGGAGGCGAGTGCTAGAGCAGAGGCCGCTTACCAGCACTATTTGGAGAACCACACGAGTGAGCAGCATATTGAGCAGGTGTCTCGATTGCTGCAACGGGTTGCTAGCAGCGCCACGCCAGACCGGCCCATGGTTATACGAGCAAGACCAGTTTAATGGTTTATTTAACAGTGGTTATCGCCACAAGTTTATTTAACCAGTAAGCTGATTGCTCTAGACTAGGGCATTCAGCCGACTACATAAAAGGGGACGTGGAGTTTATCTACGTTCCCTTTTATGTATTTCTATTGGTAGATCCTCTATAGAAAATTGGTACTCCTCTGGGCTGATCTAATTAGTGATGTTTTCTGGTTAGGTGAGGAACGTTATAGTATCTAACGATATTTGCTGGGTAAAAGCTTTCGCTTGGTTTCTAGCCTATACTGTGCGCTGAAGCAGTTAGATCGACGTGGGTGCTCATATTCAGGTGGAGGCTTACCTTAGTGATTCTCTAGCACCAAACTATCAGTGCTTTCCATGAGAGTTCAGCCCGAGCATAATTTGGCGAAAAGCCTCTGAGGGTTTTCCTGATGAGCTGTCGGTGTCTTGAGCGTTATGGGCTGATATCAATCGGTTCTCTTGCTGCTTGCCAATGAGGTTGTGACTATGAAATGGGCGATCGCTGCACCATTTTTTGACATTGATACTATCGATACTGCCAACTGGTTAGAGCCTTTTGTGCCAGGCGATGCCCACGAGTTTCAGCTCATTCCGCGACAAAAACCGCTGCCGAAGTGGCACGATCGCAAGTCTAAATTTACGCCGATCAACGATTGGCTTGTCTATATGAGACAGGCCGCTGACGCCCTTAACTCAGATGCCGATGGAGTGATCACCGTGTTTCCTCAGGTGGCTTCAGCAGTGGGTTTACAGCAAAAGCTGAGGTTTTCCAACAAGCCTGTAGTAGCGTGGCTTTTTAATGTGGGCACCTGTAGAACAGGTCTGCGTCAGAAACTTGCTCGAGCTAGCCTAAGCCAAGTTGATCATTTCGTGGTGCACACCCGTAAGGAGATTGAACTTTATAGCCAGTGGCTGGGATTGCCTGCTAGCCGGTTCGAGTTTTTGCCCTATCAGGTGCCCGAGATCCCCATCGAGTACGAGGAAGATCGAGATACTCCCTTCATTGCCTCCCTTGGGTCTGCCCATCGCGATTTTCCCACTCTGTTTGAAGCGGTCAAAAAGCTCAACCTTAAAACTGTGGTGGCTACTGGCCAGGGTGCCGTTGAGGGCATGACGATTCCTGAACAGGTGGAACTGCCCTTTGGCATCAGCAAGGACGAGTGCTTACGTCTAGCTCAGCAGGCTCGATTGAATATTGTGCCGCTACAGCCCAAAGAAGGAGTCACGGCAGCCGGGCAGGTCACCCTGGTAGAGGCCATGATGATGGGCCGACCGCTGATCGTCACCAACTTCTACGGGGCCGAAGACTATATCATCCACGGCGAAACCGGGTGGTTAGTCGAACCTAACTCTCTGGAGAGCATGACCGAGGCCATCGACCTACTCTGGCACGACGACGCCCTGCGCCAAAAACTCGGTGAGAACGCCCGCGCCTATGCCCAGGAGCATTTTTCTGACCCCTGTGCCGGTCGTCACCTAGAGCGCATTCTCAACAAAGTAGCTGAAAACCGAAATACACCGGCCAACGCAAAGCTACAGTGGGCTGAATAGCTCAATTGCTGAGCGTCCTAGACCTCGCTCTCCAGGGCGCGAGATGGCGGTTGCGCTTCTAGCGAGCGGGTTAATCAGTTTGGAGGGTACGCAGCCGGTTAATAGCTGCGGCTAGCTCTAGACCGCGAAACCAAACTAGATCGCCCATGGGCCACTCGGTCAGACAGTCTGGCCCGTACTGATCGATGTCGGCCATAACTGCCGTGATGACCTCAAGTAGCGGTGTGGTTGAGGTCATGTGGTAGCGCTGGGCATAGACGATCGCAGCCGCGATCGCCCGTACCTGTCCTGGCTCCACTAACTGCTCCACCGCTGAGAGATCAATTGCCTCGGTGCCAATCTGAAGCTGCTCGACATCCCGCGCTCTGAGCTTGACGCTGTGGCGGCCTTTACTAGGGTCAATGCTGTCGGGCCGAATAGTTCGCGGTGTGAGGGTGCCGAAGCACTGGCCGCCTTCGCGATCGCGCGCTGTCTTAAACTCTGCTGCAATGGCTTTGGCTTGCTTGGTCACGTCCTGGGGGCAAAACTCATCCATAGCGATCACGGTGTCGGCCACATCAAAGTAGTCGCCGCTGCCCCCCATCACCAGCACAGTGGAGATGCCGTAGTCGGTGAAGAGCTGTCGCACCTTGTCGATGAACGGGGTAATGGGCTCGCGATCTTTGGCAATGAGCGCCTGCATTCTGCGATCGCGAATCATGAAGTTTGTCGCCGAGGTGTCTTCATCCACCAGCAGCGCCGTCGCCCCGGCCTCGATCGCCTCAATGATGTTAGCCGCTTGGGAAGTGCTACCGCTGGCATTGGGCGTGGAGAAATTCTGCGTCGATTTGCCCTGGGGCAAGCTGCCAATAAACGGCGAAATATCAACTCCGACAATGCTGCGGCCATCCTCTGCTCGCACCTTAGCCGCCGCTGGGGCGGTGACCACCTGGTGCCGCCCATCGTCAGGAACGTGATTGTATACCCCCGCCTCGATCGCCCGCAGCAGGGTCGATTTGCCGTGGTAGCCGCCCCCCACAATCAGCGTAATGCCTTTGGGAATGCCCATTCCGGTGATCTCTCCCCCGTGGGGACAGCGCAACGTCACCCGCAGCGACTCCGGGGATTTGAAAGGAATCGCCTGATTCTCCAGTGGGCGCTCGTCTACGCCGCTGCGCCGGGGCAGGATGGCGCCATCAGCAATGAAGGCCACCAGGTTGTGGTGAGGGAGCTGCGATCGCAGCTCCTCCGCATCTTCAGCCGTATCGGCATGGTGCCGAAGCTTCGCCCCGTCTAGCGCGTTATAAAACAAGGTTCTCTCAACCAAGTAAGGAACAGACTGGCACAGCAACTCCGCTGCCTGCCGCCCCGCGATTCGCCGCCCAAAGGCCGGTAAACCCACCGTAAACCGCAGCTCCACCGCTTCCCCAGTTACTCTGGCTGCACTGCGGTTGAGCATGGCCTGGCTGGGACGCACAATACCAATCAATCCGCTTTTGCCCGAACCCGATGGCCGCTGGCCCGACTGAGTTGCCCGGTAAAACTGACGGGTGAGATAGTCGGCCAGGGCGATCGCCCGACAGGGAAACTCCCACAGGTCTTGAGGAAACCCCGCCACCGCCTGCGGCACCACCACCCGCACCCGACTCGGTGCCGCAAAGGGGTCACCCTGCACATGGTCAATGTGCAGCCCAAAATTCTCAAAGTCATACTTTCCCTGGAGCCCCTTGTACGCTCCATACCCCTGACCATCAAGCCGATGGAGCTGGTCGTAGAGGTCGCCTTGAGTCGCCATAGTACATAGTAGAGAAGCCATTGACCCAAGTACTCTACCGCACCCGTTCTTCTGAAGAGAGGCCCACTAATGCCTCTACTCCCCCCCTGCCCTTTGCCAACCCCCTCCGCCTAGAAACCGGAGCCTTGATCTGACCCACCTATCCACCTGCCCACCCGCCTACCCATCTACCCGCCTACCCATCCACCTCCAACCCCCGCCGCCCCGCCATCGCCACCGCGACCTCTATCGCCGCCGCCATGCTGCTGGCATCGGCAATTCCCTTGCCGGCAATGTCAAACGCCGTGCCGTGGTCTGGAGAGGTACGCACAAAGGGAAGTCCTACCGTAGTATTCACCGCCCGATCAAAGGCCATCAGCTTTACTGGAATCAGCCCCTGGTCGTGATAGAGGGCCAGGTAGGCATCGTGGGCCGTTGCTAGCGCCCTCCCCTCGGTGCCAAACCAGGCTTGCCCAGGGCGCACCCACATCGTATCGGGGGGAATCGGGCCATCGAACTGCATCTGGGGGTAACGCTGGCGCTGAGCCTCTAGCCACGGAACCAGCCAGTCCACCTCTTCGCGGCCCAGTTGCCCGCCTTCGCCGCTGTGGGGGTTGAGGCCCGCCACGGCAATGCGAGGCTGCGTTAGGCCAAAGTCCTGCTTCAGGCTGTGGATGAGCAGATCGAGCTTTTGGGTGAGTAGCTCTGGCGTTAGCACCTCGGGTACCCGGCGCAGGGGAATGTGAGTGGTGGCCAAGAGGGCCCGCAGCCACCAGCCCGTGTGGGGGGATTGGGCTACAAAGGCCATGCCAAACCGCTCTGCTTTAGCCCCAGCGGCCAAAAGTTCCGTTTGGCCAGGGTAGTGGTGCCCGGCCGCTTTCCACGCTGATTTGGCGATCGGTCCGGTGACGATCGCATCGTACTGCCCCGCCACAGCGCCCTTAATGGCGGCCTGCAGATAGGCGAAACTGGCGGTCCCGGTGGCGGCGCTGGCCTGGCCAAAGGTCACCGTTTCTAGCGGCAGCGGCGGGGAAATATCCACAAAATCCAGAGAGTCTAAGGTAGGCAGCGGTCCGGCGTAGGGGGATTGCTGAAGGGCCGCCAGGGTTTGGTGTAGGAGCGATCGCGTCCCCAGCAGGGTGACGGCTGCGATCGCAGACCAATCCCTCGCCCCCAGCGCCTTGAGAATAACTTCAGGGCCGATGCCCGCTGGGTCGCCCAGGGGAATTGCTAGCCGAGGGCGCGGCAAAGACAGGCTAGAGACCAACGTCGCAGAGGTAGTCATAGCGCAGGGGGTGATACCAAACTGGTCTAAAATGAGGGCGGCCAGGGGATAAGCCAATCTCCGGCGGGCTGGGCAACTGGCTCAATTACTATAGTGCTGTGGAAGGAGAGCGTATGGGCGGCGAAATTTTCAATACGGCGATCATTATCTTTACCCTGACCCTATTGGGCCTGGGGATTGGGTTTTTGCTGCTGCGGGTGCAGGGCGGCGAAGAGTAGATTTTGCTTCAGGGGTGTAACCAGTGGAGCCATCTGATATTCTTAGAGGAAGTTAAACTTTTGTATCAATTCCCTCATGAAAGTATTGGTCGTTGGCGCTACTGGCACCCTTGGCAGGCAAATTGCTCGCCGTGCCCTGGATGAGGGGCACGAAGTCCGCTGCCTGGTAAGGAGCGCCCAGCGAGCTGCCTTTTTGCGAGAGTGGGGGGTAGAACTGGTGCGGGGCAACCTTTCCAAGCCAGAGACCCTGCCTCCGGCCCTTGAGGGTGTTGATGCAGTAATCGATGCTTCTACAGCCCGGCCCTCCGAGTCGGTGCTGCAGGTTGACTGGCAAGGTAAGGTCAACCTGATCAAAGCCACCCGCGACGCTGGCGTCAAGCGATTCATCTTTTTTTCTATTCTGAACTCCGAAAAGTTTCCCCACGTGCCGCTGATGAACGTCAAGCGCTGCACCGAGAAATTTTTGGCCGAGTCAGGGCTTAGCTACACCATCTTGCAGCCCTGCGGCTTTCTCCAAGGGCTAATTGGTCAATACGCCATCCCCGTGCTCGAAAAGCAGCCGATTTGGGTTATGGGCGAAGCCGCCCCCATCGCCTACATGGATACCCAGGATATTGCTCGGTTTGCGGTTAGGGCGCTATCGGTGCCCGAAACGGAGAACCGGAGCTTTCCCTTGGCGGGCACCCGCGCCTGGGGAGCCTACGAAATCATGCGCCTTTGTGAGCGCAAGTGTGGTCAAGAGGCCAGGGTTTCACGCATTTCGCTGGAACTGCTGCGGGCGATTCGCAAGGTGGCGCAGTTCTTTCAGTGGGGCTGGAACTTTGCCGATCGCCTCGCCTTTGTAGAAGTGGTCGCCGGTAGTCAGCCCCTCGATGCTCCTATGGATGAGGTTTACCAGGTGTTTGGTATTCCTAAGGAAGAAATCACCACCCTCGAAGACTATATGCAAGAGTACTTTAGCCGCATCATGAAAAAGCTGAAGGAACTCGACTACGACAGCGAAAAAGCCAGCAAGAAAAAGCTGCCCTTTTAAGCCGTTGCTTTTTGCGTGACCCCTGGGGCATCGGCATCGGCAACATTAGGTAGGTGCCTGCCGATTGGGAGCATCGATTAAAAAGAGTTAGTGGGGCTGTTGGTCAACCGGCGAAGCATCTAAATAGCCCGCTTCTCGCATTAGGCGCGGCCAGAGCAGCAAGAAAAAGCCCATCCACACACCGATGGGAGCTGCAACGAGGGTCGTAAGCCAGAGACGGTGGAGCAGCAGCCAACTGCTGCCTACGATCGCAACCCCCGTCAGCACAATTGACCAGGGCTGACACCACCAGGGTTTAAGCTGCCAAGGGCTAGTGACAGCCGTGGGTTCAGTTATTGGGTTAGTCATGGGCTGGGGCGGGCTGACAGCGATCGCACACACCCCGCACGGTCACCTCATAGCTCTCGACTTGCCAGCGGGGACTGAGGGTTTGCAGGTTGACGCTGGCTAGGGTTTCCCAGGGAATGTCGGCGATCGCCCCACAGTTCTGACAGCGAAAGTGGTGGTGAGGCCCAATATTGGCATCGTAGCGGCACACCCCCTCTTCAAGCAGCACTTCGCGAACGAGATTGGCACCGCGCAGCGCTTGCAGCGAACTGTAAACCGTTGCCTGAGATGACGTTGGGGCGTCCTGGTTGAGGTCGTGAAGAATATCGTCGGCGGTGGGGTGGTCGCAGCGACCCAGCAGGTTGGCATACACAGCAAAGCGCTGGGGGGTGACGCGCAGCCCCCGAGACTTCAGCATAGTGACGATTTGATCGGCTTGGGACAACATTTTCCCCGGCTCCGGAACTTCAGCACTAAGGTAGCTTCGCCTAACACAGATGAAGGCTGGACATACTACAGTAGCTCACCCTTCATAGATTAGCATTCTTATCTAAGAATTAATCTGGCTTTACAAAAAGTCTGATTTCTGGGTTAATATGCTTATTGAAGATTTCTTAACTCGGAATTATTCTGAGTTAAGTCGAAGGCTGGAAACGCAGTTAACTGTTGTAGAACTACGAAAGAGGTAATTATGGTTGCTTTGATTGCTACGGGACGCGTCCCTGAAGTCGTCTTTAAGACCCGCGTGCGGGACGAGTCTGTGGGCGGGCCCAACCCCTACCGCTGGCAAGACGTGACCACCGCCGATCTGTTCGCTGGCAAGAAAGTGGTTGTGTTCTCTCTGCCTGGCGCTTTTACCCCCACCTGCTCCTCTAACCACCTGCCCCGTTACGAAGAGCTGTACGAAGAGTTCAAGGCCCACGGCGTTGATACCATTATCTGCGTCTCGGTAAACGATGCCTTTGTGATGTTCCAGTGGGGCCAAAAGGTCGGCGCTAAAAACGTCTTCCTGCTGCCCGACGGCAACGGTGAGTTTACTCGCAAGATGGGCATGCTGGTTGACAAGTCTAACCTAGGCTTTGGCATGCGCTCCTGGCGCTACTCCATGCTCGCCAACGACGGCAACATCGAAAAAATCTTCGTTGAGCCCGACTTTGGCGACAACTGCCCCATTGACCCCTTCGAGGTCTCTGATGCCGACACCATGCTCGCCTACCTGAAAGGTGTTGAGTCTGCCGGTGTCTCTGAGCCCCGTCTGTCCTTTGTGGGCTAACTGCCCCCTGTCCCACCCTCAGTGAGTGTTAGGCAAAGGGGATTGCACAATCCCCTTTGCCTTTTTAGATCGGGGCCGATCCTAACCGGCCTGAGACAGAATTGTCCCTTATCGATGACGAGTCTTGAGTATTCAAGACAGCCCTTACCCCGGTCTTTGCCTTTATTGCAGAGAGCAGGTAACAGAGATCTTTATGGAGCCCAGCTACTGTCCTAGCTAAGTTCTGGCACGGTACAGGTACTACTCACGCCTGATTCATTTAAAGACTCTGTCGATTTTCATCTTGATGCTTGCAGAACCTTTTAGCCTAGAAGCATGGCTTCACCCATCACTGCCCAGGCTCGATTGCAGTCCTTTCGCTCAGTTGCCGCTATGAAACTCTCCCGCAAAAATCTACACGAACGCACCGATCAGATTTACGACGCCATCGTTGTCGGCGGTGGCATGGGAGGATTGTCGGCAGCTATTTATCTGGCCCGCTATGGCCTCAAGTGCCTGGTGGTGGAAAAGGGCAAGGGGCGATCGCTGTGGATGCAGGAGGTGCGCAACGTGGTCGGGGTTAGCCCCGACACCCCCGGACGCGAAATGCTCAACCACGGGGTTCAGCAGGCGGTCGATTGGGGGGCAGATTACCTCCGTGGCTACGTCGAAGACGTGGTCGATGAAGGCGACCATCTAGCAGTGCAGGTCAAAGTGGGTAAAGTCGACAGTGTTTACCCCGTGTTTCGCGCCAAATACCTAATTGCGGCCTCGGGTGTGATTGACGTGCTGCCTCAACTCGACGACATGCAGAATGTCTACGACTATGCAGGCTACACTCTGCACGTCTGCATGATCTGCGACGGCTTCGACATGTGGGATCAAAAAGCGGTGCTGATTGCCGGCAAAGAGTCGCAGATCAACGCGGCCTTTGTGCTGGATTGGTTTACGCCCTATATCTCGGTGCTCACCCACGGTCTCTGCACTGTTGGCGACGAAATGCGGGCTAAGCTAGCCGATTACGGTTACCCCTTGTACGAGGCACCCATCGCTAAGTTCCTCGGCGAGCACCACAAGATGAGCGGGGTAGAGCTGACCGACGGCACTGTGGTCGAAGCTACCACTGGCCTGATCAACATGGGCTCGATTTACCACAATCAATACCTCAAGGGCATCTCGAACCTGGAGTGGGATGGTGAAAACCTGGTGACCAACACCATGTGTCAGACGACCCACGATCGCATCTTTGCCATTGGCGACCTCAAGCAGGGCTTGAACCAGGTCTCGGTTGCTATCGCTGATGGCACCCTGGCCGCCACCCAGATCTGGCGCAATATTCGCCGCGCCAGCCCGCCGCGTCGGTGGGAGGAAAATCTAGTCAAAGAGGCGATCGCCTCCTAGTAGGATCTACCAGCGTTGCCAAGCAAAAGCCCCTTGACCATCAGGAGAGGGGCTTTTGCTATGGCTTTAAATCATGGTGTTGCTGAGCAGGCCGTCTACCTCGATGAAGTAGGTGTTGACGAGACTGAGAACTATCCCTGCGGCTACTGTCATCACCGGAGCGATTCCAGACCCTAAGTTGGCTCACTGCGCCAGCGGATCACCTTGGTGCCTGGATACGACATTGAATGGTCGTCGACTGATGGTTGTCCGGGAACACTGTGATATTGACTTTTTGAAGCTTAGGTCGAGCGGTACTGGGTACCCAAACTGAGTTCTGGCCAGAGCGTGGTGACCGGCAATACCAGCTCCTACTCGCTTCTCCTACCTACGGGCCACTGGCTGCTGTCAAGCGGGATCAATAGCCGGATCAAACACCGCGTACCGCGACCCGCCCAGGGCCTTGGCCCGATACATGGCCATGTCAGCGTGGTTGAGCATAGCCTCTACAGTGTCATCGTCCTCGGTACCTAGGGTAATGCCAATGCTGGCGCTCGAACACACCTCTGGGTGGTCGGGCAGCAGCGGCAGGGCTAGCGCCTGCTGAATTCGGGTGGCCACCGCAACGGCGGCTTCGCCTGAGGCAACCTCGTGCAGCAAAATGGCAAACTCGTCTCCCCCCAGACGGGCCACGGTGTCCTGGGGGCGCAGGCAGGCTTTGAGCTGAAGGGCAATTTCCACTAGCAGCTGGTCGCCCACCCGGTGACCCAGGCTATCGTTGACCCCCTTGAAGTCGTCTAGGTCAATGAACAACACCGCAAAACTATAGGCGGCGCTGGTGCGTTTGAGGGCGATCGCCTGGGCTGCCTTCTCCATAAAAAAGCGGCGATTGGGCAAACTGGTCAGGGTATCGTGAATGGCCCCCGATCGCAGCTCCAACTCCAGCTGCTTGCGCTCGGTGACATTGCGAATAATAGCGATCGGGTGGCCTTGCTCAGTGGGCAGCAGGCGGGCCTCGCAAAAAATTTGCCGCTGCCCCACGGTTAACTCGGCCTCAAAGCATTGCAGCGCCTGGGTGCGGCTGGCCATCTGGCCATAGCTAAACAGTTTGGCGGCAAAGCTCGACTCAAAGCAGCTCACAATTGACTGGCCCACCGCGTCAATGGGTAACTGGCTGAGGTCGAGGTCTACAGAAGGTTTGACATCGAGAATGGAGCCATTGGCGTCAAACTTCAGCATCAGGTCAGGGAAGTGCTTTAGCAGGCTGGCACCAGGCGCAATTGCTAGGGCCGGCGGCGGCAGCAGACAGCGGGGGGGAGCGACCGGAACCCCAGACCGCACGGTGATCAGTCGGGCGCGTACGCCATGGCAAAAGCCAATGGCGTCACCGGGGCGGAGGGGGCTATTTTGCACTGGGGTGCCGTTGAGCGTCAGCCGCTGACAGCTGGGGCCGTCGGTAGCGTCATCGCTGTGAATGACATAGCAGTGGTCGAGCCACACTAGGCTGGCGTGATGGCCAGAGACCCCTTCAGATACCAAACGAATATCTTTGGTGCGATCGCGGCCAATCGAATAAAACCGCTTGCCCAACGGCATAATCTGTCGGTGCTCACCGTCTTGAATTAGCAGGGCCAGGTGGGGGTAATCGTCCTCCCGCTCCTGGCACGACGTCTCTTTAGTTTGGGTCATCATACAGGCACCAAGTGTAAAGTGCTTTTCCCGACCGGTTGAGGGGAGTGGGACTGCCTAGGCGGCCCGCGCTAGCTCAGGTGTAAACGACAGCTGACCGTCCAGCACCTGGCGCATCAGCAGGCAGGCCACCCCCAGGCTATCGATGGGCCGGGAGAAGTAGTAGCCCTGCATTTTTTTATAGCCCAGCTCTTTGAGAGCCATCAGGTCGTCGAGGGTTTCTACTCCTTCAACAATCACATCGAGCCGCAGCCGCTCGGCCAACATAAAGATGGCCTCGCTCATCGCCCAGTTCTTATTGCGAATAAACGAGCGATCGATTTTAAGGGTGTCAAAGGGTAGGTCTTGCAGCCGTCCCAGGGACGAATAACCCGTGCCAAAATCGTCGATGTAGAGCTGTATGCCCAGCTGTTGCAGTTCAACTAGAGCCCTCAGGGCTAGGTCCTTGTTCTCAATCAGTGCGCTCTCGGTAACTTCGAGCTTAAGGCTGTGGGGGGCAATGTGGTGGCGCTCAAGAATTTGGCCAATGTGCTCTACCAGCTGAGGATGGCGTAGCTGCACCGCTGAGAGATTGACGCTGACGCTGAGGGGAGTCACCGCCGGAAACTGCACCTGCCACTGGTGCAGCTGTTGGCAAGCCTGATCGAGCAAAAACAGCCCAAGGGTATCGATCAGCCCAGCCTTTTCGGCTAGAGGAATGAAGACCTCTGGCGAAATAATGCCCCGGCTGCTGTGCTGCCATCGAGCCAGGGCCTCAAAGCCAATAATCTGGTTGTGCTCGATCGACACAATTGGCTGGTAGTCCAGGTGAATGGCCTGCTGCTCCACCGCCTGGTGCAGGTCGTTTTCGAGCTGAAGTAGCTCTAGCTCGGCAGTTGAGAGCAGCGTCAGTAAAGGGGTGGGCTGGTTCTCCAGAGCGTTGGCCAGCCGGTTGAGGCGATCGGCGTTGTTGATGGCGATCGCCAGCAGCCTTTGGCCATCGTCGGAGAGCGACCCCGACTGCTGATACCCCAAAAGCTTAAGCGCCCCCTGAATCGAGGCGAGGGGAGTGCGTAGCTCATGACAAATTAGTAGCGAGATGTCGTCAAAGGGGTGGGTTGAGCAGTCGGCAATCGAACACAAATCCTCACTGGGCCGGGCCGAGTTGGAGTACGCCATGGAAGATGCTTAAGATTCTTGAAACGTTAGTGGGTTGAGACATTGGGGGCGGGGGTAGGTGGAGTAAACGGGGCGGGGGCTAGGCGATCTGCGATCGCATCTCGACCCAGATGGTGTAGTGGGTCTTTGACACGGTGATGCACACCTTAAACCCTTTATTACTTTCCCGAGTAGCTTGGCGGTAAGCCTGGAGCCGGTCAGCCAAAGGAAACTGCTGCAAGCTAATGTAAAAGTCATTTCGGTAGAGCATGCCATCGTGGATGCCCTGATTCCAAAATTTAAAGGGCGAGACAAACTCCTCGACGACTATTAGGGGGAGCATAGCGGGGCTGCTGGCAAGACGTCTTCTTCAGAATAGAAAACAAAAGTGACAGCTATGTGAACACCCTGAATCTCCTCACAGTAGCGCTACTGCCATCCCAGGACTGCCTCAATTTGTCCGCCCAGCAGGCCGGGATCAAAGGGTTTAATCAGCACGGCCCGCGCCCCCGCCGCCACGAAGGACTGTTGGGTGGCCAGCCGCAGGGTAGCCGTCAGTAAAATGACTGGAATGTGCCGAGTTTCAGTATTTTCACCGAGTTTGAGCAGGGTGGCGAGACCGTCAACCTTGGGCATGACCACATCGAGCAAGATGGCGTCGGGACGGTAGGTGGCCGCCAAGGCCGCGCCCTCCTCCCCGGAGGCGGCGGTTGTGACCTCCCAGTTTTTAGTGATTTCTAGGCTAACCTTGGCGATCTCGCGCACGTCGGCTTCGTCATCAATAATCAAAATGCGTTTGGCGGCCATATACAAATGCCGGTGTGTGCAGGTTAAACAATACGGAGCGCGATAACTAGATAACGACAGGGCTAACTCACCCAGAGCCAGCCTTCGGCCAGTCTACCCGAGGGGAGCTAGGCGGTGAGTTGCCTGTCGATATAGGCCGTCTAGGGTATGGCCATCGGTGGGAAACGTGGCTGCGCCCAAGTGTAAGCCCAGGTGCAGGTCCAGATTGCCTGGGCTGGAGCGTAGCCGGTCGGCTAAGAACTGAGCCAGGGGTGGCCCCAGCGCATCCTGAGGGGATGACCAGGTGGGAGCTAGCGCTCCGATTAAAATTTCCTGAGTTCCCCAGCGGGCGATCGCATCGCCCCGGCGCGTGAGGGTCGGCAGCACCGCCGCCAAAGCCACCATTAAATCCTTCGCTGAGTCAGGGGTGAGGGCCAAATCAGGGCTCAGGTGTAGCAGCACCAGGCTGAGGGGCTGTGGGTAGCGATGGGCCAGGTGCAGCAGCAGGTCGAGCTCAATGGTGCCTTTGCGGCGGTTGGCCAAGCCGGTGAGCGGGTCGGTGCCCGCTAGGGTTTGCAGCAGGCGGCCCCGCTCTAGCCGTTGAAACAGGCGGTTGACCAGCTCTGGCTCCAGAATAGGTTTGGGCAGATAGTCGTCGGCCCCAGCCTGGTAGAGTTCGTAGACGGCAGTGGCCTCGCGGCAGGCGGTGAGAAATAAGATCGGCAGGGTCTGCCAGCGCTCCTGTTGGCGCAACTGCCGGCAGAGCTCCACACCCCTGATATAGGGCATATCCAAATCGAGCAGCACCAGGTCGGGAGGGCTGGCCTCTAGGGCGGCCCAGGTCTGACGGGGGTCGTTGAGCGTCACCACGTCGAGGCCCCAGGGGGGCAACAGGCGCTGGAGCTGAGCCAAAATCAATGAGTCATCGTCAATGGCCAACACCCGATACTGATTGTCGGTGGGGCGCGGCGGCCCGGCCAAAGGCACGATGCGTGACTCGCCGAGGGGGGCCGAGATCTCCCTGGGTCCGGCAGTTAGCTGAGCGTCGAGTTGTTCGACTAGGGCAATAAACTCAGCCCCCTCGGCTACATCGCTCTGCCCGAGCCAGTCTTCCAAACGGCGGGCCAGGTGCGAGCCCTCGGTCAGGCCAAACAGACCCAGGGAGCCGGCCAGCTTGTGGGCGGCTCCCTGGGCCATTGACCGCACCTCCTCGGGCAGGGGAGGCTGGTTGAGGGCTGCCGCCGCCTGACGCAGAGCGGTCATGCGATCGCCAAGGATGGGTCGAAACCGCTCAAAGGCGGCGATCGCTGCCGCTCGGGCAGCCTCTGCTTTCACCTGTTCTGAGGGAGGGTTGGACTGGGGCAGCTCTGGCTCAGCGGCCGGTGGGGCGGGCTTGAGGCGATAGCCCATGCCGTAGACATTCTCGATCATGTCGTCGGCCCCAGCCTGCTTGAGCTTGCGCCGCAGCCGCTTAATGTGGGTGCGAATGGTTTCTTCTCCAGGGGAGTCGTCGGCGCTCCACAGCCGTTCTAGCAGCACCGTATTGCTAAAAATGCGAGCGGGGTGGCGCAGCAGCAGCTCCAGTAGCCCATACTCTTTGGGGGAAAGCACCACCGTCTGGTCTGTCACCGTCACCAGATTCGCGTTGGGGTCGCACCGGAGCTGACCCCAACGCAGCGTGGGGCTACTCATCACCGTCGGGCGGCGCAGCAGGGCGCGCAGGCGGGCGGCCAGCTCGGTCAGGGTATAGGGTTTCACCAGGTAGTCATCGGCACCGGCATTGAGCCCTTCGACCTTGTCACTGTTGCTGCCGCGCCCGGTCAGCAGCAAAATTGCCCCGGCATAGCCCGTCTGGCGCAGCCGACGACACAGCGACAATCCGTCCAAACCCGGCAGGTCGATGTCTAAAACAATTAGATCGTAGGGGGCAGATCGGGCATACTCCCAGCCTAAGAGCCCGTCGGTAGTGGTGTCGACAACATAGTGTTGGGCGGCTAAGTCGTTGGTCAGCCGCTCGATTAAGACCTCGTCGTCGTCGACCAGAAGAATTTTCATGGTGACCTCAACCGTCGCAGGGGTGGCATAGCTTAGAATGCCCGCCGCGATCGTAGAATTTCCGCGCTAGCAGCATCGCTCCGCCCCAGCTTGCCCGGATGTTGCTGCTGGTGTTCACGCTGTTGTCACAGTTGCCGCCCATCATGGACATGTTCCCAAGATAGACTCACAATCAAGGGAGCAGGAGTTCCGCTCGATCGTCTATGGCCTGCCCTGAGGTAAGACAAGTCGTTGGGGAGGGGGATCTACCCCCCCTTCCCGATGGCTACGGGTTAGCTATGCTGATGGCGTAGCTGGCCTGGAAGATGCTTGAGACCCCAAACCAAATTCCCCGTTGCCGCCCCCAGCGGTTCGCCTGATTTTGGGTGAAATCCCTCCAGATCGGGAATCTTGGCTACATTGGTCTTGCTCTAACGCCTCGAGTCATGCCGCTTCCCTGCCCCGACCCTGCCATGCGCTACGCCGATCGAGTTGCGGCTGGCGAAACGCTGCTGATCGTAGATGACTCGTTAGAAAACCTCAGGTTTCTCTCCAAGACCCTCAAGGGCCAAGGCTATAGGGTGCGGTGCGCTCGCAGCGGGGCCATGGCGCTGCTGGCCGTGAAGACCACCCAGCCCGCCCTGATTCTGCTAGATATTCGCATGCCCGAAATGGATGGCTACGCAGTGTGTCAGCGGCTGAAGGCTGACCCCAATACTCAGGCCATCCCGGTGATTTTTCTCAGCGCCCTGGATGAGGCGCTCGATAAGGTCAAGGCCTTTGAGGTGGGGGCCGCCGACTATCTCACCAAACCTTTTCAAGTCGAAGAACTGCTGGCCCGAGTGGCCAACCAGCTAACGATTCGGCGCTTGCAGCACTGCATGACGGTCCAAAACCGGCAGCTTCAGCAGGAAATCTGCGATCGCAGCCAGGCCGAGCTTAGCCTTCACCAAGCGACGGCCAAGCTGTCTACGCTGATTGAGCACCTCCAGGTAGGAGTGATCTTGGAAACCCCAACCGGCCAGGTGGTCATGGTCAACCAGCCCTGTTGCGACCTGTTTCGCCTGGAGCTGCCCCCCGCCGCTCTGATTGGGGCCGATGGCCGAGCCTTTGCCCAGGATAGTGCCGGCCTGTGGATTGACGCCGTTGCCTTCACTCGGCGCATAGCGACCCTGCGACAGACCCAGCAGCCAGTGGTGGCCGAAGAGATTGCCCTGGCGGATGGTCGCACCCTTGAGCGTGACTATGTGCCCCTGATGGGCGATCGCGGCCTGGAGGGCCACCTCTGGCAGTATCGCGACATCACCGCCCGCAAGCAGGCCGAGCAGATTTTGCTGCAAAACTCCCAGGCGCTCAACCACTTTAGCCAAAGTCTGAAGCAGCTGCACCGCCTCAGCCTGACCCAGTTTGACAGCTTTGACGCCCTGCTCCACGACTACCTCGACACCGGCCGCCAGGTGCTGGGGTTTGCCGGTGGTCTGGTGGGCAAAATCGACGGTGGCGACTATGTGGCGATTGCTATGGAGGCCACCCTGCCTGGGCTAAAGTCCAACCTGCGCTGCCCCCTCGACAATACCTTCTGCGGCCTCGCTATTCAGCAACAGGGCACCGTGGGCTTTACCCACATTGGTGCCCAGCCAGAGCTGCGCCAACACCCTCTGTACCAGGCGCTGCGGCTAGAGTCATATCTAGGCACCCCGATCTGGGTGGAGGGCGAAGTCTACGGCAACCTGTGCTTTTTTGACACCACCCCGCGCCCCCATGGGTTTAATCAGCACGAGACCGAAATCATTGAGCTGATGGCCCAGAGCATTGGCAAAGTGATCAGCACCGACCGGCTAGAGCAGCAGCGACAGCGGGCCAGGGTCAAACTACAGCAGAGTGAAGAGCGCTGGCAGCTAGCCATTCAGGGCAGCAATGCGGGCATCTATGACCTCGACTTTCGCACCCAAACAGCGTTTTTCTCCGAGCGTTATCGGGCTCTGCTGGGCTACAGTGACCTGGCTACTAACGAACGGCTGAGCGACGACGACCTGCGCTGGGAGTCACGCATTCATCCCGAGGATTACGATCGCGTCATGGCGGTGCACCACGCCTACCTGATTCAGCGCCGCCTGCCCACCTACGAAGTGGAGTATCGGCTGCGCTGCCGCGACCAGGGCTACAAGTGGGTGATCTCACGGGGTCAAGCCCTGTGGGATGAGCAGGGTCGGCCGATTCGCCTGGTGGGCTCGACCGGCGACATCAGCGATCGCAAGCAGGCCGAGGCCGCCCTGCGCCAGAGCGAAGAAAAATTTCGCCAGCTGGCGGAATACATCGACAGCGTCTTTTGGATCTACGAGCCCCAGCAGCGCCAGTTTAGCTACGTTTCCCCCGCCTACGAAAGCATCTGGGGCCGCCAGCGGAAAGAGCTTTACCACAACGCACGGGCCTGGCTCGAGGCGGTGCATCCCGACGATCGCGATCGGGTGCTTCGGGGCCTGCCCCGCCGCTCCGATCCCGCCGCCCTAGCCCACTTTAGCTACGACGAAGAATTTCGCATCACTCGCCCCCTGGGGCAGCCAGCCTGGGTGCGGGTGCGGGCCTTTCCCATTCGCAACGAGCAGGGAGAGGTCTACCGCCTAGTGGGGGTGGCCGAAGACCTCACCCAGGTAAAGCGCCAGGAGGAATCGCTGCGGCTGATTGTCGAAGGCACTGCCGCCAAAACGGGCAGCGATTTCTTTGAGTCGCTGGTGCGCTATCTGGCCGACATTTTGCAGGTGCGCCATGTCCTGGTTACCCAACGGCTGCCGGCAGACCCAAGCCGAGTCTGCACCCTGGCCTTTTGGCGGCATGGTCAACTGAGCGATCGCCTAGAGTATGACCTGGCCAGTACTCCCTATGAGCGGCTGGTAGCGGGCGAAGTGATCTATGTGCCCCAGCGGGTGCAAGTGCTCTACCCCGACGATGCTGAGCTGAGATCGCTGGGGGCGATCAGCTTCCTGGGCATTCCCCTGGTGGATGCGGCCTCCCAGGTGATTGGCCATCTGGCGGTAATCGACGACAAACCCATGGTCGACGACCATACCCGCGAGCTAATTTTGCGCATTTTTGCCGCTCGGGCGGCGGCGGAGCTAGAGCGCCAGCAGACCGAAGATGCCCTGCGTCAGGCTCGCGAAACCGCCGATGCCGCCAACCAGGCGAAGAGCATCTTTCTGGCCAATATGAGCCACGAGCTGCGCACTCCCCTCAACACCATCATCGGCTTTGCCCAGCTGATTACCCGCGATTGCCATTTAGAGACCCAGGCTCAAGACTACTTGAAAATTATTAGTCGCAGCGGCGAGCACCTGCTGGCGCTGATCAATGATGTGCTTGAGATGTCAAAAATTGAGGCCGGACGCATTTCGCTCCACGTCACTACCTTTGACCTGTCATATCTGTTATCTAGCCTAGAGGCCATGCTCACCCTACAGGCTGAGGCTAAAGGGCTCAGCCTGAGCTTTGACTGCGACCCAGCCTTACCCACCTACGTCGCCACCGACGAGGGCAAACTGCGCCAGGTGTTGATCAACCTGCTAGGCAACGCCATCAAATTTACCCAGGCCGGTCGGGTGATGCTGCGAGTGCGCTGTCAGCCATTTCTGGAGCAGCCCACGGTGACTAACCCCACCGCCAACATCGCTTTAGAGTTTGCCGTAGTTGACACCGGCCCCGGCATTGACCCTGAGGACATCAACCGCCTGTTTGAGCCTTTTATTCAGAGTGCGGCGGGGCTGCGCTGGTCAGAGGCCGGTCTGGGACCATCGCACCAGGGCAGCGGCTTGGGTCTGCCCATCAGCCAACAGTTTGTGCAGCTGATGGGGGGCGAGCTCACCCTCGAGACCCGAGTCAACCAGGGATCGACGTTTACCTTTGTGCTGCCTGTGCAGCAGATCGAGCGATCGGCGGTGTTTCCGGCCCTCGACGAACCCCCCATTGTCGGTTTGGCCGACAATCACCCCCCCTGGCGGCTGCTGGTGGTTGAAGATCACCCCGCCAACCGCTACCTGCTGGTGCGCCTGCTCACCGCCGCTGGGTTTGAGGTGCAGGCGGCCCAGGATGGCTATGCCGCCGTCGACCAGGCTCGCAGCTGGTGCCCCCACCTGATCTGGATGGATATTCGCATGCCCGGTCTCGACGGCTACGCTGCTACAGGTCAAATTCGGGCGCTGCACCTTGACCCTAACCCAGTGATTATTGCCCTCACCGCCAGCCCCTTTGAAGAAGAGCGAGCTAAAATTTTAGCCGCTGGATGCGACGACTTTGTGCGTAAGCCCTTTCAGATGCAGGCGATCCTGCAAAAGATCGCTGCCTATCTGCCAGTGCGCTACCGCTACGCCGCTGAGGCTGACATCTCTCCCCCTTCTCCCAGCAGTGCTAGGGAGGCTGGATTAGGAGTTACCCCACCCGCTCCAGAGGAACTCGGGCTGTGGCTACAAACTATGTCCCCTGAGTGGCAACAAAGTCTGGCCCAGGCGGCCATTGCCGGTTCCGACGATCGTCTGCTTGAGCTGTTCAACCAGATGCCCGACGCTCCGATTAGCGTGGCTCAAACCTTGACTGGCTGGGCCAGAAACTTTGAGTTTGATCGCATTCTTGACTGTCTGCGCCCTAGAGCCGAGGCGACCCGTCAGGGAGACGCGGCGGTGTAGGTTAGGCGTCGCCTTTCCCTAGCTGGATTCCCCCCAGGGGCAGGGATCGGTAGGCTGAGGCTAAGACGGCGATCGGCAGAGCGGTAGAACAGAGTAGAGAACGGAGGTGAATGGTGTACAAGATCGAGGCGGGAGGTAACCCATGACTTCCCCTAACGATGCGGTCGTCAAGGGCGACATCTTGATTGTCGATGATACTCCCGACAATCTGCGGCTGCTCTCAGCTATGTTGGGACGGCATCAGCTGGGGGTGCGCAAGGCGTTGACCGGCCAGTGGGCGATCGCCGCCGCCCAGGCCGTCCCCCCCGACCTGATTTTGCTCGACATCAAAATGCCGGAGATGAGCGGTTATGAGGTCTGTCAGCGGCTGAAGGCCGATCCCCTAACCCAAACCATTCCGGTGATTTTTATCAGCGCCCTCGACGACGCGATCGATAAGGTCAAGGCCTTTGCCGCTGGCGGGGCCGACTACATCACCAAGCCGTTTCAGGAGGCGGAGGTGCTGGCGCGCATTGCCCACCAGCTAGAGCTGCGGCGGCTCCAGGCCCAGCTGGTGGCTCAAAACGAAGAGCTGGTGCGCTCTAACCGAGAGCTAGAGCAGTTTGCGTCGGTGGTGTCCCACGATTTGCAGCAGCCGCTGCAAAGCATTTTGGGCTACACCAAGCTGATTGGTCTCACCTGCCCCGCCGTGCAGCAGTCACCGGCCCAGCCCTACCTCAAAAGCATTCTGGATGCCAGCGATCGCATGCAGCAGATGATTCAAGACTGGCTAGCCTACGCCCAAGCGGGGCAGGCCCAGCCAGTCTTTGCCCCGGTTGACGGCAACGCCCTGCTCGAACAGGTCGTTCTCAACCTCAAGGTGGCCCTAACTGAGTCCCAGGCGCAGCTGTGCTATGGCGATTTGCCCACCGTGGTGGGTAACGAAGTGCAGCTCATGCAGCTGTTTCAAAACCTGATTAGCAACGGCCTAAAATTTGTCCGACCGGATACGGTGCCCCAGATCACCCTGACGGTGGAACCCCTGCCCCAGGCCTGGCAATTTAGCATTCACGACAACGGCATTGGCATTGAGGCCGAGCACCTGGGGCAAATTTTTGAGGCCTTTCACCGCCTCCACGACGCCCAGAGCTACCCTGGTAGCGGCATTGGCCTGGCTACCTGTCAAAAGATTGTCGAGCGCCACGGCGGTCAGATCTGGGCGGAGTCGCAGCCTGGGTTGGGCAGCACCTTCTACTTCACCCTGCGGGCTGCCTCCGGCCATGACAGCTAGTTTCGTCTGACTACCCCACTGCTCTTCAAAATCCCCATGGGTCCGCTCACTCTGTTCTGCTGTGTCGATGCCCCCGCTGCGCTGTCCGCCCTGCTGACGGTTGAATTTCCAGACTGTCGCGTGGTCACAAGTACCCCGCAATCGATGGCAGCGACCGGCCTAGAACGGCTCAGCGATAGTGAGGTCGCGATCGCCATCGTTTCCTCAAGCTGGCTCGACACCGGGGAGCTGCGATCGGTTTGCGATCGCTTCCCCCAGGCGCTGATGATAGTGCTTGACCCGGCGGTGGAGCCACACCCGGTCGCTCAACCTAGCACCAATTATTCTGGAGCAATCTATCGGCGATTGCCCTACCCCGGCACTGATGCCGAGCTGTTGTTTACGGTGGCCACCGCTCTAAGTCATTACCGCCAGGGTCAGCAGCTCGCTTTGAGCAAGATCGCCCTGGACGATGCTCATTGGCAGCTGGATATGCTGCAAAGGCGGATGTCGGCGCTGATGGTGCAGCTCGATTGGGGCGTGACCAGCGCCAGCGATCGCGCTCAAACCGAACAGGCCTTGCGCCGGAGCCAGAGCGGCTTGGCGGAGGCCCAGCGCATTGCCCAATTGGGCAGCTGGGAGTTCAACCTAGCCAGCCAAACCATCAGCTGCTCGGCGGAGCTGTCTCGCATCTACGGCCTCGACCCGGCCCAGCCTGCGCCCAGCTACGAACAGTGGCGGCAGATGATTCCTGCGGAGGATTGGCCGCCCCTGGAGGCGGCCATTGAGCAGGCGATCGCCGCTGGGGCATCCTACGAAGTTGAGCACCGCATTGTTCGCCCTGACGGCTCAGTGCGCTACATTTTGGGCCGGGGCGAGGCAGTTTACAACGACCAGGGCCAGGTAGTAAAGCTGCAGGGCACGGGCCAAGACCGCACTGAGGCCAAGCTGGCGGAGCTGGCCCTGCGGCAGAGTGAGGCTAAGAGCCAGGCCATTCTCTCGGCGGTGCCCGACCTGATGGTGGTGGTTAGCGCCCAGGGCCAGTACCTTGACTTTGCCGCCAATGGCTTTACCGGTGACATTCTGCCACTGGTGCTCCTAGACCCGGTGGGTGGCTACATGACTAACCTGCTGCCTCCAGCGGTAGCTCACCAGTGGCAGACAGCGATCGCCCGCACCCTGGCCACGGGCACCCCCCAGTTTTTTGAGCAGCAGCTGAGCTTTGGCGATCGCCTTCAGTACGAGGTGGTGCGCATGGTGCCCTACCAGGCCGATCAGGTGCTGGTGCTGGTGCGCGACATTAGCGATCGGCAGACGGCCTTACAAGAGCGGCTGAAGGCAGAGCAGGCCCTAGAGCAGGCCGAAGAGCGCTACCGCCGCGCTACCCAGGCCGCTAAGACCGGGGTGTGGGAGCTCGACCTCGCCACCCAAACTGGGTACCTCGACCCCAAGGCCCTGTCGGGGCATGGCACGGAGGTCGTTGGCAACAGCTTTGACCAGTGGCTTACCCTAGTTCACCCCGAGGATCGAGACCAGCTGAATGCGGCTGTTCAAGCTTACCTAAGGGACGAGGCTGAGGAATTTGTCTCTGAGTACCGCATGCTGCACCGCGACGGCTCGGTGCTCTGGGTACTGTCGCGGGGACAGCTGCGTCGCAATGCCCAGGGCCAGCCTGAAACCTTTTTGGGCACCACCACTGACATTACCCCCCTCAAACAGGTAGAGCTGGCCCTCAAACAGCTCAATGAAGAGCTAGAACAGCGGGTACATCAGCGCACCCAGGCTCTACAAACCCTGGCCGCCGTGGTCGAAAACAGCACCGACTTGATCGGCACGGCCAGCCTAGACGGAGTCACCCTTTACCTCAACCAAGCTGGCCAGCGCCTGGTAGGGCTAGAGCATGAACCCATCGCTTGTCGCCCTATCACAAGCTTTTTGAGTGCCGCCACGGTGCCTCAATTTGAGCGGGAGGCCCTGCCCGCCCTGATGGCCGAGGGGGTGTGGCAGGGGGAGTCCACCTTTTGTCATGCCCAGACTGGGGAGGCAATCGCCGTCGAGCAGGTGATGTTTTTGGTCAGAGACCCCGATACCCAGGTGCCTCTGTGTCTGGCCACCATCGGCCGTGATATTCGCGATCGCAAACGGTCAGAGCTGGCCGTTCAGGAGAGTGAGGCCCGCTTTCGCCAAATTGCTGAGGCGATTGAAGAGGTGTTTTGGATGAGCACCGCAGACACCACCCAAATTTTGTACGTCAGCCCCGGCTTTGAGCAGATTTGGGGCCTGTCCTGCGAGGCGCTTTACCAGTCGACATCGGTCTGGCTCAACAGCATTCACCCCGACGACCGACCAGCGGTGGAGGCAACCCTGCCGGCCAACACCGCTGCCCCCTTAGACAAGGTCTATCGCATCTACCGCGCCGATGGCGAACTGCGGTGGATTAGCGATCGCTCTTTTCCCGTGTTGAATGAGGCCGGCGAGGTCTACCGCGTGGTCGGGGTGGCCACCGATATTACCGATCGCCGCCAGGCAGAGCTATCGCTGCGGGAAAACGAGGAACTCTTTCGCGGCATCTTTGAGCAGTCGGCCATGGGTATTATCGAAGCCGATTTGGATGAGCGCATTGTGCGGGTCAACCGAATTTTCTGCGACCTGGTGGGCTACTCCACGGCCGACCTATTAGCCATGACCTACACCCAATTGACCCACCCCGATGACGTGGCACTCGACCGGGCCAATGTCGAGCGGCTGCTTAGGGGCGACCTTTCCAGCTTTACGATCGAGAAGCGCTACGTACGCCCTGATGAATCGACGGTGTGGGTAGCGCTGGCGGTTTCGCTAGTGCGGGATGCGCTAGGCCAGCCGCAATACCTACTGGGGGTGGTGACCGATATTAGCGATCGCAAGCAGGCCGAGCTGGCTCTGCAAGAGTCTCGCAATATGCTCAAGCTGGTGCTCGACACGATTCCCCAGCGGGTGTTTTGGAAAGACCAGGAGTCGCGGTTTTTGGGCTGTAACCCAGCCTTTGCGGACGACTATCACCTTACTCCAGAGCAGGTGATCGGCAAAACCGACTTAGACCTGCCCTGGGTGATCTACGCCGATCGCTACCGCGCCGACGATGCCGCAGTGATGGCGACTAAAACCCCCAAGCTGGGCTATGAAGAGCTGACCCAAAACGCTGACGGCGACATGGTGTGGCTTCGCACCAGCAAAATTCCCCTGACTAACACCCAGGATCAGGTGATTGGTGTGCTGGGCTGCTACGAAGATATCACCGCCCGCAAACAGGTGGAAGCGTCACTGCTGCAGCTTAATCAAGAGCTGGAGCAGCGGGTGCAGGAGCGCACCCGGGAGTTAGAACAGGCGGTCGCGATCTCGGAGGCGGCCAACCAGGCCAAGAGCACCTTTTTGGCCACCATGAGCCACGAGCTGCGCACCCCCCTCAACGCCATTTTGGGTTTCGCCCAGCTGATGGCCCGCGACGCTGCCCTCAGCGACGACCACGGTCAGGCCCTCAGCATTATTAACCGCAGCGGCGAGCACCTGCTGATGCTGATCAACGACATTTTAGAAATGGCTAAAATCGAGGCGGGTCAGGTCAGCCTCAACGCCGTCCGTTTCGATCTCCACGCCTTGCTCAAGGCCCTGGGCGATATGCTCTACCTGCGGGCCCAAGACAAAGGACTGGGGCTGGCCTTAGACTGCCATCCGACCCTGCCTCGCTACCTGGTTGCCGACGAGCCCAAACTGCGCCAGGTGTTGATCAACCTGCTCGGCAATGCCATTAAGTTTACCCCCGCCGGTCAGGTAACGCTGCGAGTCACCCCAGCCCAGCCCATGCCCGCGTCCCCCCCGCCAGGTGCCCTGCTGGCGGTGACCTTTGCCGTCGTCGATACCGGCATTGGCATCACCGCTGCCGATCGCGATCGCCTGTTTGAGCCGTTTGTGCAGGTGGGGCAGGGGGCTGGCACCGGTCTAGGCCTCTCGATCAGCCGTCAGTTTGTGCAGATGTTGGGCAGCGATATTACGGTCGAAAGCCAGCCCGGCCAAGGATCTACCTTTGCCTTTACCCTGACGATGCAGGTAGCTGATAGCGTAGATGGTGAAACGCCGTCACCGACCACTCCCGTCGCTAGCTTGGCGGCCGGGCAGCCTAGCTACCGTATTTTGGTCGTCGACGACGAGAGCACGCACCGACATCTGCTGGGCGAACTTCTACGGGCGGTGGGCTTTGAGGTGCGCGAGGCCGACAACGGCCAGACGGCCCTCGACCTCTGGCAGCAGTGGCGACCCCAGCTGATTTGGCTCGACATGCGCATGCCCATTCTCAGTGGCCCCGAGACGGCCCGCGCCCTGCGCAGCCAGGAGCAGGACGCAGCCGCAGCGCCCACCAAAATTATTGCCCTCACTGCCAACGCCTTTGAAGACGATCGCGCCCGCGCCCTGGCCTCGGGCTGTGACGACTTTGTGCGCAAGCCCTTTCAGTTCGACCATCTGCTGGCTAAGCTGACTGAGCATCTGGGGGTCGAATACACCTATAGCCCGGTCTTCGCCACCCTGGGCAATGCGGCTGGGCTGTCCGCTGAGGCGGCGATCGCCCAGCTGCGGTCCCTACCGCCGCCGCTGCTGGCCCAACTCCAGCAGGCCACGGTGCAACTCGACGGCGACCGACTCACCCAGCTGCTGACCCAAATTTCTCCTGAGCAGAACACCCTGATCGATTGGTTGAGCTGGCAGATCAACGAGTTTGCCTTCGACACCCTGTATCCGCTGCTGGAAGAGGCTCAGCGGCAGTAGCGCCTGGGCAGGGGCCTGACGGTTAGAGACCGGAACCTTGCCACTGGGGCTTGAACCTCAGCTACATCAGTAATCCAGAGCGACTCAGTCCCTGGCAATGAAAACCTGATTGATGTCACGGCATCCTATAGGCGATCGCCTTCAAGCTGATGCTTAAGCGAGTCGCCGGCGTCGGCGATCGCGGTTTTCAGGTGTCGATTCGTGTTTTTGGCAACAACTTTGGTGATCCGCTCGGCTTGCTCAAAGGTTGTCCCTAACTGTACTAATCGTGCCCGTAGCGCATTGTTAAACGCTTCGGCCAAAGCTGACTGATGGAAATGCAGGGTAGCGAGACGAGCTTCTTGCTCCGTTAGCTCAAAGATGCTCAGTGCTTTAACAGGGAGGGTGATAGTTCTAGCCTGAGGGGTGCTGTCTTTAGCAATCAGCCACTGCTCAATTTTGGGATGCTGCTTGACGAATTCTCGTAAGCTTTCCAAATAGGCCGCCTGACTCATTAAAGCTACCGCCTGGGCCAGGGTCGGCTCTTTTTTCGTGGTCTCGCCATAAATCTTCAGCAGCCCGGTACTGATGGAAACAAAGGGTAGCGCTGCGCCCATGAGCTTGCCCAGGGGCGCATTGATCGCCTCCAGCAGCGAGTCAAGCTGGCTTACCAAAGCAGCTACTTGCCGCAGGTTGGGACTGTCTTCCTTTAGCACCTTGGCTAGGCCCAGCACGGCATCGGCGGCATCAGCCGCTCTATCGGCCGCCTCCAACGAAGCTAGGTCGGGGTCGGTGGTGAGGAAGTTCCAGAGGCGGGTGGCCATAGCAAGCAGAGTCTTCTAGGGGATAGCTTCGGGTGGGTGCAGTTGGGAATGGGCTGAGGGTACTGATGGCTGGGTGTGCTTATTAGCCTAACGGCACCTATGCTTAATGGCATAGTGTCTCAGACTACTAGCCGCCGCGATCGCTATTGCTTAAGCGCCACACCCCGATAAAAGTATCCAGCAACCTTGGGCACCTTTCTGGCGTAGGCCGCTTCCAGATCAACCTGGTCAAACTGCTGCTCAATCAGCTGACCCATGTCGCGATCGAAGTGACATCCTCCGGCGATGCGCTTTTGCAGCGGCGTCAGGCGATGCTGCCAGGCTTGAATCGAAGGTTCATCACTGAGGCCGTGCTCGACAAAAAAGAACCGACCGCCGGGCTTCAGCACCCGATAGATTTCGGCCAGCGCCTGCTCAATTTTGGGGATGCTGCACAGGGTAAAGGTGCTGACGACGCTGTCAAAGCTGTGGTCGGCCATGGGCAGCGCTTCACCGCTGAGCATGCGATGATCTACCGTAATGGGTGAGGCGTCAATGCGCTGCTGGGCCAGGCGATGCACCCCTGGGTTGGGGTCTACGGTGACGATCTGGCGCACCGGGTCGGGGTAGTATGGCAAATTTAACCCTGTGCCAAAGCCGATTTCGAGCACATCGCCGCTCACATCAGCTAAGACTTCCCGCCGGTAAGGCCCCAGGATAGAATCGGCCATGGAAAGCTCAATCAGGTAAGGCAGAATTCTGTCGTTATAAAGGCCCATAGTGGCTGCTGTTTCGCGGGTTTAGCGAGATTCATGCTACGGGGTTATTCTACACACCGCCCACTCACCGCACCAAAGCCCTATGCCTCCAAAACTGGTAACTGAGCCTTCCATCGAAACCAAAATTGAGCGGATGCAGCAGCGGGTGCGGTGGCAGCATCGTCAGATTGTCGAGCGAGGCATTGACCAAACTGGCCTAGTGATTGACGAGCCGGGCGCCGAGGACGAAACGTTCTCGTTTTTGGTGGTGGGCGATAGCGGTACTGGGCGGCACCGCAGCGGTAGCCCCCAGCGGCAGGTGGCCGAGCAACTGTTGAAACACCTGGACTCGGCCCGGTTTACGCTGCACACTGGGGATGTAGTGTACCTGGTGGGGTCTCGCGATCAGTATCGGTCAAACTTCATCAGGCCCTACCAGGAGTGGCTGGTGGGGGGCGACGACTACCGACATATTGCCTACGATCGCATGGTGTTTAAGCAGCCGATTTTGCCAGTGCTGGGCAACCACGACTACTACGACCTGCCCACCGTGGTGGGGCTGCTGTCGGGTGTGAGCGGGCCGCTGCGCTATGCCCTACGCTCTTACCTCGATCTAGATGTGAGCTGGCGCGGCTCCCATCAGGGAGATGCCTACGCTAGAGCCTTTTTGGACTACCTAAAGGCGGTACCAGAGACTGGGCTGGGGGCGCATTTAGATGCCCACTACAGCAGCAAGCTAGACGACGCGCGGGCGCTGACCTACCGCCCTGGCGAGTTTACCCGGTTGCCCAACCGCTACTACAGCTTTCGCTACGGCGGCATCGACTTTTTTGCCCTCGATTCCAACACCTTTAACCAGCCGCTGCCGATCGCCAACGGTGAAGCCGGTCGCAAGGAATTGCAGCAGCAGTGTCAGCAGTTAGAGGTGAAGAAAGCTGACCTCCTGCGGCAGGCGGGCGTGAAGGTGTTTACTCCCAGCGATGAGGACGAACAAGAAGAAATCACGGAGCGCATTGAAGCCATCGATGAGCAGATCAACGACATCACCAAGCAGCTCAACAGCTCTCGCCTACAAACGGTGGATACTGAACAGCTCTACTGGCTGCGCGATCGCCTGATTGCCTCCTGGCAAAACCCAGCGGTGCGCGGGCGCGTTCTATTCTTTCACCACCCGCCCTACGTCACCGAAGCCACCAAGTGGGACCAGGGGCAAACCCTGGCGGTGCGCCATCACCTCCGCCAGGTGCTCGACGCTGTCGTCGCCGAAGTAGCCGACATCTCCCAAGATCGCCCCTTAGTCGATCTGGTGCTCAACGGCCATGCCCACTGCCTCGACTATGTGCGCACGGGCGACACTGGCCACGGCGATGCCAACATTCCCTGGGTAATCTGCGGCGGCAGCGGCTACAGTCTGCGTCGCCAGCGAAGAGAAGGCCCTGAGCTAACGGAAGACGACAATGGCAGCACCCGCGCCGTGGCCAAATCTCACCTCTACCTGGGCCGCGACGGTAGCCGCAGTCGCCTTAAGCGCCCCTACTCAGGTCTGCGGGTCAATGTCGCGGCGGGCACCCCACCCAAGTTGACCGTCACCCCCTTGGTGGCTGAAAAGTACGACGGCGATTGGAAGGGGTATGAGATGGAGGGGTTTGAGGTGTAAGGGGTGAGGGGCGAGGAGGGAAGAAAGTTCTAAGTTCTAAATTTTGAGTGTTGAATTTTGAGTGCAGGCCACAGAGTCTAGAATTCAAAACTTAAAACTCAAAATTCAACACTCTTTACCAACCTCCTGCCCCAGCGCCTTCACATCCACCGCATAGCCAGCAACAACTAGGTACACTGCGCCAGCGACGGTGCCGACCTGGCGAGTGAGGGTGCCGAGGCAATCGCGAAACAGCCGCCCGATTGGGTAGGCGGGCACTACGCCCCAGCCGGTTTCTTCAGAAACCAGAATCACGGTACTGGGGGTTTGCCGCAAGCTTTCGACCAGTGAATCTACAGTGGCTCGCCAGGTGTCGTCGTCTTGCTCGAGTAGGTTGGCCAGCCAGGTGCCGAGGGAGTCGATCAGCAGGCAGTCTTGGGCGGTGGCAGCCAGAATGGCCTCGGGTAGGGCAACAGGAACTTCTTGCAGCTGCCAGTGGGGAGGGCGGCGATCGCGGTGCAATTCCACTCGCTTTTGCCAGTCCAAATCTGCCGGGTCAACGTTAGAGGTAGCGATGTACGTAACGGCTTGACCGGATTTTGTGGCCAAGGCTTCAGCCCACTCGCTTTTACCCGATCGCGCCGGGCCGGTCACTAACGCAATGCGGTGGTTGGTTGTCAAGGTTCGACCTTTTGGATAAATGCCTCAATTTCGTCCACCAGCCAAGCTTTTTCGGCCACCGTTAGGGGAGTGCCAAATTTGTGCTGGTTAAGGTCGTCTAGCAGGGCGATGGTGTAAGTGGGGCGATCGCCCCTGGCATCCTCGCTAGCGCCAGAATGACCTGTTCTCACTTCCACCTTGACCAAGTCGGCGGTGTTGCCCGTCATCTGGTGTCGCCAGTTCCACAGGCGGCGGGTCAGGGAGAATCGTTGCCGGTCAATGCTCAAGCGTACGTGGGCCATCAGAGAATTCACAGCAGCGGAAATCAGGCTAAAGCCAAAGACTCCAAAGGGGGCCAGCAGCAGCAGCACAAAGCCTTCTCCCTCTAGAATCAGCGCCACTAAAACCAGCAGTATGAACCCGTTCCAAAACAGGCTGAGCAGAGCTAGCCCAGCGGTTTTGCCCCGCAGCCCCGGCGGTGGAATGGTAACCACCAATTCAGTGGGAGACCTGTACACCTGCACCTTCGTGCCCGCTGGCGGGCGCAGGGCTAAGGGCTGAACAGGAGCAGCCAGAGGCCTGGGGGCATTTAGCGTCGCCAGTGCCACCTGAGCGGACGCAAAGCGATCCTCCACAAGCGGGTCAATCAGCTGCTCAAGCCAGTCAGCGAAGGCGGCGGACACCGCCACATAGGGGCGAAAGTTGATGCGCAGCCGCTCCTGGGGCAGGTCGGCGGGCGTCTGGTGGGTGAGCAAAAACAGCAGGGTGGCTCCCAGCCCATAGAGATCGGTGGCGGGCACGGCCTGGCCGCGAAACTGCTCGGGGGCCATATAGCCGTAGGTGCCCACCACCGTGCTGCCCTGGCGGAGGCTGTCGCGGTAAACCGTCTGCACCGCGCCAAAATCAACTAAGTAAATGTGGCCATCGTCACGACGAATAATGTTCTGCGGCTTGAGGTCGCGGTGAACAACGGGCGGGTTGAGACCGTGCAGGTAGATCAGCACGTCTAGAACGGCGGTAGCGATGCGGCGGGCCTCGGCCTCGTCGATCCAACTGCCGCCTTCGACCCAGTCAGCCAAAGAGGTGCCCTCGGCCAGAGCCTGGGCCAGATAAAACCAGCGGTTGTCGGCAGTATCGACCTGAAAAAAGTCGATGTATTGAGGGATAGCAGGGTGATTGAGGGTCTTGAGGATGCGGGCTTCGCGCTCGAACAGCTCAATCTTTTTCCAGTCTTGCAGTCCGCGCAGGGAAAGTTCTTTGAGGGCAATAGTCTGGCCCGTGGCCAACCGCTCGGCGGCGTAGGTAGTGCCGCTGCTGCCATGGCCCAGACGGCCCAAAATCCGATAGCGACCGTCAATAATGGCGCTGGTAGCCTGGGTAGGTTCCATGGCAGGGGTAAGATTTAAGATGGCCTATGATCCCTATTATGCCGCTGACAAAATCTTGCTAAGCTCAAATCCCAACGGCTGGTGCGACATCTGAGGCCGCCGAATTGGGCCAGTTGTAGCCCTAAAATTTGTCTTTGCTGGGGTTAGGAGAATAATCCTAACGGTTTGGCTTCTCTGCGAGACCAGAGGCCACTAGACTAGAGGCAATGTTGTAGCCGGGGCGCAGGCGTTGACTGAGACGCAGAACACACCAACCACCCTCGCCATAGACCGCAGGGAGCTGCAAGAGCTGGTGCGATCGCAGCTCCAAGTGCTGCTGGAGCAGGGCAATTTGCCAGGGGCCAAAGCGCTGCTGGTGCCGGTGCAGCCTGCGGACATTGCCGAGGCCATTGAAGACCTGCCTGAGGCCATGCAGGCGATCGCCTTTCGGCTGCTGGGCAAAGGTGAGGCGATCGAGGTTTACGAAAACCTTGACACCAGTGTGCAGCAGGCGCTGATCGAAGATTTCAAGCGCCAGGACGTGCTTGACATTGTCGACAAAATGTCGCCCGACGACCGGGCCAGGCTCTTTGACGAGTTGCCCGCCAAGTTTGTGCGCAGCCTGCTGTCGCAGCTCAGCCCCCAAGAGCGCGAGGCCACCGCCCAACTGCTGGGCTATGAAGCCGGTACCGCTGGGCGGATTATGACCCCAGAATACGTGGCTCTCAAGGAGGGCTGGACAGTTCTGCGGGCCTTGGACTACATCCGCAGCCGCGCTTTCGTTAGCGAAACTATCTACTACCTATTTGTCACCGATGCTGCCCGCCGCATGGTCGGCATTCTGTCGCTGCGGCACCTGGTCACTGGGCAGCCTGAGCAAACCATCGGTGACCTGATGACCCGCGACGTGATCTCGGTACGCACCGACGCCGACCAAGAAGACGTTGCTCGCCTGGTGCAGCGCTACGACTTTCTAGCGGTGCCCGTTGTCGATACCGAAGAGCGACTGGTGGGCATCATCACCGTCGATGACCTGATCGACGTGATTGAGGCTGAAACCACCGAGGACATCTACGCCCTGGGCGGCGTCCAGAGCGGCGGTGACAGCTATTTTCAGTCAAACCTGTTTGATGTAGCCCGCAAGCGGGTGGTGTGGCTTTCGGTGCTGCTGATCACCAATACCGTCACCACTGCCGTCATTCGTAGCCAGGAAGATATTTTGCAGCAGGTAGTAGCCCTGGCGGCCTTTATTCCCCTGCTGATTGGCAGCGGCGGCAACGTGGGGGCACAGTCGTCTACGGTGGTGATTCGCGGCCTCAACACCGAAGAAATTAGCACTAAGCAGGCCCTCTCGGTGATTCGGCGAGAAGCGATCGCCGGTACTGTGTTAGGTCTAATGCTGGGAGCGGTAGTTACCGTCTGGGCCTACGTGCTTCAGGGCAACCTGCCCGTGGCCGTAACCGTGGGCATCAGCCTGGTAGCCATCTCTATTTTGGCTTCTACGGCTGGAGGCGCATTGCCCCTGCTATTTGATGCCCTGAAATTCGACCCAGCCCTGATGTCGGCTCCGTTTATTACCACCATTGTCGATGTGCTGGGGGTGCTGCTCTACCTCACCTTGGCTCGCCACATGCTGGGGTTGGCCTAGGCGGAGGGAGCGAGTTACGGGGCGGGTCTTCAGGTCAGTGGTTAGATCTGGCGTTGCTGAACGGTAGCCGGAGCTTGGCCAGAAGCGAACGGCCGTTTGTCCCTACGCGAGAGCCTACCCGTATCCAGCGGTCCCAAACCTCAAGCCCTGCTCTTAACCTCTGACCTCAAGCCCTGCCCCTCTGGCCATTCTGTTAGCCACGCTACTCATTTGCTTTAGGATAGAAGAACATAAAAGCCAGACCTGAGTTGATTGGGCAGTCTTTTTGCCCGACTTTCGATACAAATGTTTACAATACTCCTAAAGGTTGTTGCCGTTCAGGTTAGCTAACTGCCCATACTTAAATAAGTTCGTTTCAAGCTAGCTCAGTTTAGTATTCCGCCTGCTTAGCCTCAGCCATCCCTAGCTAGTATTTTGGGATTATGGACTTAAACGGATCGCCTACCCTGAACAAGCCTCCTCTCTCCAGCCCTGATCACCCTGAGCCTCCTGTGCTGCAAAAGATCAAGCAAGACCTCAAAAATGATCTAATTGCCGGCCTAGTGGTGGTCATTCCCCTAGCAACTACCATTTGGTTAGCGATCACCATTTCGGCCTGGGTAGTACGGTTGCTGACTCGATTTCCCAAGCAGCTGACCCCCTTTGATGGCCTCAACCCCTTTTTAGTTGACCTGATCAACCTGCTGATTGGCCTATCGGTGCCCCTGCTGGCCATTTTGATTATTGGCTTGATGGCCCGTAACATTGCCGGTCGCTGGCTGCTGGATGTGGGCGAAAAGGTGGTGCAGTCAATTCCCCTGGCGGGGTCGGTGTACAAAACGCTGCAACAGCTGCTGCAAACCGTTTTTCAAGACTCTAGTACCCGGTTTCGACGCGCGGTGTTGGTGGAGTATCCCCGTCGAGGTATTTGGGCAGTTGCCTTTGTCACCGGAGCTATGACAGCCACGGCCACGGCAACCCCCAAGATGCTCAGCATCTTTGTGCCCACGACCCCTAACCCGACTAGCGGCTGGTACGCCATCGTGCCCGAAAGTGACGTCGTCAACCTGTCGATATCTATCGAAGATGCCTTCAAGCTGATTCTTTCGGGCGGTATCGTCGGTCCAAACCTGGCGGCGGCGGTTCCATCCGATCGCATAGTATCCGTAGCCAATGAAGGTCAGGCTACGGCCCCCATGGCTCTAGACCTAAGCATCTCTGAACTTGTCCCCGACTTGGCCGACTATCCCCAGCAACTTTCCGTCTTGCCGGTAGACGAAGATTGCTAAGATATAGCCTGGTTCTAGCCCTGGGGTGAGGTTGGCCGTCGGTGTGTGTAAAACTTCGCCGGGTCAGTTTTGCCCTTGGAAGACCCTGCACCGCTGCTCCTGGGAGACACGACCTATGCAAGCTCGCCGTATGGCTCGCGAGTTGGCCCTACTGGGCCTCAGCCAGCTTTCTGACAAGCCCGGCAGACTGGCGCCCCCAGACTTTGAGAAACTGCTGCTGGCGGCTATTCAAACCCTGACCGCTGAAGCCAAAGATGCCCTTGAAACTGCCTCCGATGAGCTGAAGCGGGGCAACCAGCACTTGGTCGATAGCGGCACCCGTGCCAGCGATGTTGAGAAGGGCCGGGCCATGGTCGAAGAGGCGATCGCCCTTACCCAGACCGCCATCAATCGGCTGGCCCATGCGGTAGAGCTGCCCGAGTTCATTCGTCTCAGTAACCAGTCTGAGATCGAAGCCTTTGCTCTGGAGCTGCTTACCAACACCGCTAAACACCAGACCCAGGTCGACAGCATTCTCGACGAGGCCATGGTGGCCTGGAACCTCAAGCGCCTGCCCCGGATCGATCGCGACATTCTGCGCCTGGCCGTGGTCGAAATGAACTACCTGGGCACCCCCGATCGGGTCGCGATCAACGAAGCGGTAGAACTGGCCAAACGCTACAGCGACGATGACGGCTTCCGCTTCATCAACGGTGTGCTGCGCCGAGTGGTGAGCCGAGGGGACGAGGTGGAAGTAGAGGCTGATAGTCCCGTTGTGTAGGGAGTGGATAGGGTGGATGGGTTAGGGAGTTGGTAGCGGGCTGAGCGGACTAGAGCCTGGTGAAGTTCATCCCTTCTGCCAGTGGGTCCGAAGCCCGGCTCGGGTGTGGATGAACGTACCCGTGGTTTGCCCTGAGAACGATACTATTAACAACAGTAACAACGTCCAAGGTAGCTCTGATATGGCTGGGTTCAACTGGTTTCAGCGCGGTTTCGACAAGTCTAACAGCGCCGATGCTGATGCTAAACAGGCTGAGGCTAAAGCCCCAGAACCCGCTCAAGCACCTACTCCAGCCACCCCGCAGCTATCGTCAGAAGACTATCTGAAATGGGCCAAGGCGGCCTACCAAAATATTCAGAAACAGCAGGCTGAGGCGAAGACTGAAGATGCAGTTGCCGCAGTGCCCGCTGAAGCGGTGGAGGAGACTGCTGCTGCGGTGGCAGAGACCGATACTGAAGCCGTTGAAGAGACTGCGGCTAGTGAGCCAGTCGTTGAGACTGAGAATGCAGAACCAGCGGAAACGTTGGACGCTGAGACAGATCCGGCCATTTCAGAACCCTTAGAAACCGCCGAATCTGCCGTAGAATCTGCTGTCGTCGAACCCGCTGCTGAGGTTGAAGTCTCCACTGTAGAGCCAGCAGCGGTGGAGCCGGAACCCGAGCCCGAACCCGTTGCGCCTCGACCCTTTTGGGCACAGGCAGAGGAAGAACGCCTGCAGCGTTTAGCTCAGTTAGAGGCAACAGCGATCGCAGAGCCCGAGCCCGAGCCCGCCCCTGTTGCCGCCGTCACTACGCCTCCCGCTCTCGTTCTCCCCGATATTGATCTAGACGAAGCCTTTCTCTGGTCAGCAGAAGTTCTCGCCGCTCAGGGACGCCGTCCCGACGACATCTCTGCCGAAGAGATCACCTGGCTCAACAAGCTGCGTCAGGGGCTGAATAAAACCCGCCTCGGCTTGGTTAACCAGCTCAAGGCGATCGTCGGCCAGGGGCCGCTTAACGACGACGCGGTAATGGAAATTGAGGCTCTGCTGTTGCAGGCTGATGTGGGAGTCGCCGCCACCGACAAAGTGATCGAGGCGCTGCAAGCCCGCATGCGCCAGGAGGTGCTGCCGCCCGATCAGGCGATCGCCTACCTCAAATCTATTCTCCGGGATATGCTCGATGCGCCCCTGGCTGACTCCCACAACCTGGCGTTTACCCCCGAAAAGGGCAGCTTCAACATCTGGCTAATGACCGGGGTCAACGGCGCGGGCAAAACTACCACCATCGGCAAGCTGGCCCACATTGCTAAAAAGTCAGGCTACAACACCCTAATTGCCGCCGCCGACACCTTTCGTGCCGCCGCTGTCGAGCAGGTCAAAACCTGGGGTGCTCGCAGCGATGTAGAGGTGATTGCCAATCCAGGGCAGAACACTGACCCAGCAGCGGTGGTATATGACGCGATCGCCGCCTCCCAGTCCCGCAACATCGAACTGCTCCTGGTTGATACAGCCGGGCGCTTACAAAACAAAAAGAACCTAATGGACGAACTGGCAAAAATTCGCCGCATCGTCGATAAAAAAGCTCCCGATGCCCATGTCGAAGCGCTGCTTGTGCTCGATGCCACGCTGGGCCAAAACGGCCTGCGCCAAGCAGAAGTCTTTGCCGAAGCCGCCAACCTCAGCGGCGTGGTGCTTACCAAGCTCGACGGCACCGCGAAAGGCGGTGTTGCCCTAGCGGTGGTCGAGCAACTGGGGCTACCCATCCGTTTTATCGGTGCCGGGGAAGGCATTGAAGATCTGCGGCCTTTCTCCAGTTATGAGTTTGTCGAAGCCCTAGTGAGTGGTTGAGCTTCTCAAGTTTGTTCACCAACTCTTGCCTCTCTAAAAGTGGCAAGTTTGTTGGTGGCTAACCTCTGGTTTGCAGATTGGTAGACCGGTTGATGGGCACTATTGAATATAGTCGAGTAACTATTGCTCTAAACACGCCCATGGAACCTGAACAACGATTGGATTATCTCTATAAAGAGTACGTGCGGTTAAGCCAGCAGGCAGAAAACTATATCCAAAGCGCCTTTGAAGACCTTAAGTTGATGGGAGTGATTGGGGCTACCATCGCTCTTTGGAAACCCGTCGTCGATTTTATTGCGCTGGCAAAGCCTGAGATTGATACTAGCGGGTTGCTATTCTTAGGTTTTCTTAGCCTGCTGCTAATCATTGCCATCATTGGGTTCTGGAATCTGATCAAACAGTCTTTTATTATCTTCTTTGCAGATAATCTCCAGAGCTATGAGGAAGAAATTAGAAAAGAGCTGAGTGTGATCGAAGGGTCAGGTGTTTTTGGTCTTAACCTTGAAAAAGAAGCAAAACTTCTACAAAGTTACAGATCTACTTTCGCCGCCTTCCTTTCGGTTTTTGCCCTAGCGACAACGTTCATACCTGTTTTAATCTTGGTGTCGCTTAGCGTTACCTATGCTTTGATTTATTTGGTGCTGTCGTTAGTGCTATTTGGAACTTACTTTCGGGTTCTTAAAAAGTCAACTCGAAGATTTCTTAGGAATTGAAATATTCTTTTCATTTCAGGTGGCCAAGTGATTCTAATCTATTGACGCGGTATTACCAATAAACCTCTAAGCCACTTTATCCTGCTTCAATGAGAAACAAAAGTGAAGTACTTCAATCCCAAAACAATGAAGCCGAACACTAACCAATTTTATGAAGCCGTAAAAGATAAAATAAGCCCAGAAGGCCAAAAAAGCGTTGCTTATCAAGCTGTGCAAAACCTTTTTGTGCAAGCTCAATCTCTATACAGAATACTTGATTTTGTTACTAGTGAACAAATCGCTCACTTTAAGAAAGCTGAGAAGTACCTTACTCATCGGCAAGAGAACGACGCTATTACTTTGACGGTAATGTATGCAAGGGAGTTGAGGACAGACATTATTGATAAGTTGGTAAAAGAGGATACTTCAATAAGTGATTTAGAACGGCTAACTCTCCAAATGATCTTAGAGATTTACAAAACAACTTGTGATGCCAACTATGGAGTTTTAGGAAATCCAAGATGGATTGATGACTAAATACTTAATTCACGGAAAGTTTATTAGCGTCCCAAACTTTAAATAAGCTTGGGACGCTTATTGTACAGCCCTCTAAGGCTAAGCCATCACGTGGCGCTGGGTGAGTTTGTCGAGCTGCTTCACCAACAGACTGAGGAACAGGCCCACATCGGTCACCACCCCAGTAGACTCTAGCGAACCGCGATCGGCTAGCTTCGTCACCACGGCAGGATTGATGTCAACGCAGACCATCTTCACGCCTGAAGGGGTCATATTACCCACGCCGATCGCATGCAGCATCGTCGATAGCATGAGAATCAGGTCGCAGCCTTCGATTAGGCGAGCGTACTCGGCCTGGGCTTCGAGCAGGTTCATTTTGGTGTCGGGTAGGGGGCCGTCGTCGCGAATGGAACCAGCTAGGGAGAAGGGCACACCATGCTTGACGCACTCGTAGAGCACGCCGCGAGTCAGCACGCCCTGCTCGACCGCGTTGGCGATGCTGCCGCAGCGGCGAATGCTGTTGATCGCCCGCAGGTGGTGGCGATGGCCGCCACGCACTGAGGTGCCCTGCTTCATATCAACGCCCAGGGAGGTGCCGAGCATGGCTTGCTCAATGTCGTGAACGGCGATCGCATTGCCCCCCAGCAGCGCCTGCACATAGCCCTCGCGAATCAGTCGCCCCAGATGGTCGCCGCCGCCAGTGTGAATCACCACCGGGCCAGCCACCACCGCCACCTTGCCGCCCTGGTCGCGCAGACGGCGCAGGTCCCAAGCTACCTGTTCGACAATCAGCTCGACCCGGCGCTCGCTAGAGACCCCCGAGCCCATAAAGCTAAACTCTTCGGTGGTGGCAGCGGCGCGGCTGCGATCTTTGGTGCTGCGGACGCTGCGAATGCCGTCATAGCCGACAATTACCTGATCACCCACCGCCAGGTCGCGCAGCAGCTTGCAGGTCGCCACCGGCTCTGACTCCGACACTACAATCACGCCATCCATGCGCTGACCCTGCACCCGCACCCACTGCCCTCGCACCCGCACCTCGGTGGGGTAAATGGTGGAACTGTAGAAGTCGTCGGGGGCAACTCCGGCCTGGGTAATGGTGACCAGATGGGCATCCTGCTGTTCCTCAGGCAGTGCTACTGCACCCAGATCGATCAGCTGGGCCATGATCTCGTCCATTACTTCGCGATCGGGGGCCGAGACGCGGATTTCTGCCGATGAGGTGCTCTGGCGCTGTTCGCCCAGATCAAAATTCAGCACCTGAAAGCTGCCGCCGCCCTCCATCACTAAATCTAGCGCTCGGCTGACTAGACCTGAGTCGAGCAGGTGGCCGGTTATGGTGACGGTGCGGGCAATGATGCCTTTTTCTCTGGCAGGTTCGGGGTGCAGGGGCTCAGTCACCCGCAGGGTGAGACATTTAGCCGCACCTCCAGCCTTGAGAAACTCAGTCAGCGGCGTTTCTACCACCTCAAAGCCCGCGTCGGCCAGCTGCGCCTTCAGCTCATCGCTAGCTTTGTTCATGATCACGGTGCGATCGACATTCACCGAGTTGCAGGCAAAGTTGATGGCGTCGGGCTCATCAATAGCAATGCGCTTTTCGGGGGGCACTCGCAGCTCAATGAGCCGGTTGGAGTAAGCGTCAAAGGCGGCGGGGTAGTAGAGCAGATAGCCACCGGTCAGCGGACAAAAACAGGTATCCAAATGGTAAAAGCGCTCATCCATCAGGTGCAGCGACAGCACTTCGATGTTGAGCCACTCGGCCACCAACCCGTGGGAGTCTAGCTCGGTGCGGAAGCCATAGCCCGCCCACAGCCAGCGCCCCTCGCGATCGAGCAGGGCATCGCCTGCACCTTCGAAGGGCAGATCGGGAGGCAGGGTAAACACCTGGTGACCCTGAGCCTCAAACCATTCTTTAAAGAACGGCTCTTCGCCCTGACGCTCTGGGTGCAGAAAGCGGCTGAGCACCACCTGATTGCCCAAGATCAGCCCGGCGTTGGCGGTAAACACCATGTCGGGCCAGCCCTGCTGGGGTTTGACCAGATTGACATCGGCGCGATCGGTAATGATTTGGTAGAGGCCTTGCCACTGCTCTTGAGCGGCTTCAATCGACGAGCGGTGAATGTTGCCCTCCATCCAAGGGTTGATGACGTAATCCACCTCGTAGTGATGGGGAGCGCACATGAGAAAGCGAATGGAGGAGGTCATAGGAATGTGCCGACGTGAAGAGAATCAAAGCAAACAAACGAACCGGGCAACAGAGGCCATACCAGGAGGTGCTTAAACTAAACAGCGCTGGGGGCCAACATAATATTTTAGCCCTCAGCGCAGTCAGTATATTTGGTTGTCATGAGTCCCTGTGTATTACAGCAACAGGTTAACTGCTACTGCTCTGAGGGTAGGTCAATGAAGAAGTGGGCATCCGTTAAGCGGTTGCTGGTCATGATCGCGCTAGTCAGACTGCCGTGACGCAGACGACGGGCAGTGGCTAGCTGAGCATCTCTAACTAGGGGCTGCCCTGCAAAGGCATAGCTGGGTGTAGCAGTCACGCTCACAGAAACGGGTACTAGCGATGGGCCTGTTGCCAAGTCAGCGGCCTCAGCTTTGTTGCCCGAGGAGTCAAACCCAACGGCTAGCATGAAGGCCGCCAGACCAATCACCAAGGCCAGACGAATATCAACGATTTGCAGCACCCAAAAGGCAGCGTTTTGGACAGAGGACCAAAGGGTGGAAGATGACTTGGTGTCGTTAAGCAAGGTTAAGTTCCTCGAAACGCCAGTGACCGGTGTAAGGATTCGCCAAGACCGGTAAACCGACGCATTGACTAACCTTTCAGGGCTTCTACTGAGGCATCCGGTATGGTTCGTGGACTACTCAATAGTTTTGCTTAAGTATTGTTATACACAAAAGGTCACTAAGTCACAAGATGTTGCGCTCGCCCAGAAAATGCTGCAAAGAGTTTTGAATACGCTCAAACCCTTGCAGCGACTGATTTTGACGCGTTTCATGACCGTTGGAAATAAACTTTATAAGCCATAGTAAAGACGCCTAGGTTCTGATCTATTCCGTTAGCTAGATGGCTTCCGTATTGGCGTCCTGCTAGAGGGTGGTTCTTTAACCTAAACTGGCTCCAGCCAAAGGGAGAAAATCCAGCCACCGTCAAGCAATTCTGACCAATTGCCAGAGGTGCGCCCAGTCACAGTCACAATCGAGCCGTTGGGTACGCTTCTAATAGTGCCGAACTCGGTGCCTGGGCCGTCAAACACGGAGGTTGCGTCGCCGTCGGTGACCACTCGCCGCTGACTGGTTCCGCTAGGTGGTGGGTTGGTCGGATCTGGGCTGGGGTTGGGGCTAGGGGAAGGGAGCGGCGTTGGTGGCGCAGTGGCACGGTAAAGGGCCTGCCAGGTGGCCGCATCTACAACACCGGTGATTGGCAGCCCATTCACCCGCTGAAACTCACGCACAGCATTTTGAGTTGTCTGATCGTAGATGCCGGAGACAATAAAGTTAGACGGTAAAAAGCCGGCCTGGCGCAGTAGTCGTTGCAATTCCATTACATCGGCGTTGGGGGTTGAGCCAGGATTGGTCTGGTTGCCGCCGTGAATGGGACCGCTGTACTGAATGTGGCCACTATCAACCCAGTTGCCGTTGGTGAGCTGAGCCCAGCCGTTGCTAAATCTCCCAGTTACTGGAATGCGACTGCCGTTGATGTATTGCCCGACGATCTGATAATTGAAGCCAGGGCCGTTGCGAATATTGAGGGCAAAATTCTGCGGAGTAATTACCGTGGCCAGATTGCCCGGATTTACTTCAGGATCTATTCTCCTGATCTCGCAGCGATTCCCTGGTGTGACCACCGTGGTCAAATTTTTGTCAGGGGGATCTATTGCTACAGACCCACTGACCAGGTTGCTTGCGACCCATGTGGCATCAATGAGTTGCACCCAGCCGTTGCGCTCAACCCCAGAAACTTGTAGGGCAGTGCCCCGGAGCACACAGCGATTGATGCCACTGTTGGTGCCTGGCCCCCAGCGCACGTTGAGGGCATACCCCTCGCGAGTGTTGGCATAGACGGTGCTGCCCCAGAGATGCCCGTTGGCCAGAGCCGGTGCCCCTAGGCCGCTGCTTAGAATCATCGCCCCAGCCGCGATCGCCAACGACCGATTCCGCAGGGGCATAGTGCCCACTGGCGCTACTTGTGTTTTGCCCTGCTCGGGAGCTAACGGCAGGACTGAGGCAGAACCCGCTGGGACAGGATCAACATCTGGGTGCGTTTCCCAGAGGAGCCAAAGAAGGCTTTGGGCCAGGCTATCCATAGGTCAACGGTGGTGGCGGAAGGAGTCGGCAAAACCACCTTAATCATAGTGGTTTTTGCCGGATCCTTAGGGATTTTTACAGAAAACGCGGGTTTGCTGGGGCGATCGCCCCAAGTTAGCCAAAGCCTTTCTACCCCAGCAACTTCCCGCATTTAGGCATGGGCTGGCCCTAGCGGCGGCACAATTAGCAGGGTGAGCCCGTAGCGGCCAACTACCGTCACCCAGCTCGACGGAGCTAGGGCAATGCCGGCGTCCACGACTCCTTCATAAACTCGGGCAGGCCAGTAGGTACCTTCGTAATAGACTCGCCCTTCCAGCTGGGCTGTGATGGGGCGCTCTACCCGTGCGGTTTTGGGGGTTTCAAAAAGTTCCAGAGTGTGGGTCAGATTCATCGCTATCCTCCCGGTGATGTCTCAGATGGGGTGTGTGCTTACTCGTAAGTGATGGTTGGACACAGGGTGTGACAGCCCAATGTGCATAGATGTGCGTAGCGGTACTCCAGGGCCAGTATTCAAAGTACGGTGCTCCAAACCAGTGGCCGTAGGCTATAGGGTGGCTCCTGATGCCAACCAGGGTTTTGAACCAGGGCTGCTCTAAACCAGTAATGATGGACGATAGAGGGCACGGCCCGGGCTAAACGTCATCCCTGTGACAGATATTGAAGCGTTAGCCGTCTAAAGACAGAGGGGGCAATACATGACTATTGTGTCCCGCCTTTAAGGATCTTTATCGGTGAAATCTACCAAAATTAGGGCCGACTCAGGGGGCGATCGCCCTTCTTTTTCTAAGCTATTGCGTGTCTTGATAGAATTGGTTATGGTGTAAATAACCAAAATCTTGCCATTACCTCAATGCCCTATCCCACTCTTCTGGCTTCCCCTGACAACTATGGTCTGCTGACGGATCTGTATCAGCTCACCATGGTGAGCTGCTATGCGGGCGAAGGCTTGGCCGATCGCCGGGCCAGTTTTGAGCTGTTTGCCCGGCGGCTCCCTCCTGGCTACAGCTATCTGATTGCCATGGGGCTGACCCAGGCGATCGACTACCTGAACAATCTGCGGTTTTCAGAGCGCCATCTAGAGGCCCTGCGGCAGACGGGGCTGTTTGACCACGCCCCCGACGAATTTTGGCAGCGGCTAGCCGAGGGGGGCTTTGTCGGGGATATATGGGCCGTACCCGAAGGTACGGCAGTATTTGCCAACGAGCCGCTGCTGCGGGTAGAAGCGCCCCTATGGCAGGCTCAGATTGCCGAAACCTACCTGCTTAACACGCTCAACTACCAAACCCTGGTGGCCACCCGGGCCGCTCGCCTGCGAGATGTGGCCGGGCCCACTGCCCAGCTGCTGGAGTTTGGTACTCGTCGGGCCTTTAGCCCCCAGGGAGCTTTGTGGGCGGCGCGGGCAGCCCTGGCGGCGGGCCTCGACGAAACCTCTAACGTGCTAGCCGCGCTGGCGCTGGGGCGCAAGCCAGCGGGCACCATGGCCCACGCTTTGGTGATGGTGTTTACGGCCCTGGAAGGCAGTGAGGATGAGGCCTTTGCAGCCTTTCAGCGCTACTTTCCGGGGGCGGCGCTGCTGATCGACACTTACGACACGGTGGCGGCCGCTGAGCGGTTGGCGGCCCAGGTGCAGCGGGGGGAAACCCAGGTTGCCACCGTGCGGCTCGACTCTGGCGACCTGGTGGCGCTGTCGCAGGCGGTGCGATCGCAGCTGCCCAACACCAAAATCATGGCCAGCGGCGACCTGGATGAGTACGAAATTGCTCGCCTCAAGCAGGCCGGGGCGGTGCTCGACGGCTACGGCCTGGGTACTAAGTTAGTGACGGGCGAACCGGTGAATGGGGTGTATAAACTAGTCGATATCGACGGCACGCCCGTCATGAAAGAGGCCAGCGGCAAAACCACGCTCCCCGGACGCAAGCAAATCTTTCGCCGCTATGAAGGTGGGCAGGCGGTGGGCGATCGCCTCGGTCTGCTCGAAGAAACCGTCGCCCCCGACGAAAAACCGCTGCTTCAGCTAATAGTGAAGCAGGGTGAGGTCATGCAGGAGCTAGAATCGCTGAAGGCGATCGCCGCCCGCACCGCCGCCTCGGTGGCCAGCCTGCCTACCACCGTGCGCCAGCTAGAGTATCCGGCTGACTATGGCGTAGCATTGTCCGATGCCCTGGTGGAGTTGGCGGCCCACACCCGCCAGCATCCCCCATCTCAGCCCTGAGGGTGGCTTCCATGACTGCAACCAATTCTCCGGCGCTCCGCATTGCTCTGTTTGGCACCAGTGCCGACCCACCCCACCAAGGTCACGCCGCCATTCTCGCCTGGTTGGCCACTCAGTTTGACCACGTAGCGGTGTGGACGGCCAACAACCCCTTTAAAGCACACCAGACCCCCCTGGACGATCGCTTTCGCATGCTGGAACTGCTGATCGACGATCTCGCCGTGCCGCCTCAGCGGGTGCAGGTGCACCCCGAACTCAGCCACATGCGCACGGTGATCACCCTGGAGCGATCGCGGCAGGTCTGGCCCCAGGCCAAATTTTCCTTAGTAGTGGGGGCCGACTTGGTGGAGCAGCTGCCCACCTGGCACCGGGCGACCGAAATCTTTGCGGCAGCGAACATTCTGGTGATTCCGCGCCCCGGCTACGACCTCACGGAGGCTGGCCTAGCCAATCTGCGCCAATATACGACCGTCACTGTGGCCGAGATGCCTGCGATCGATGTGTCGTCGTCCCGCTATCGCCAGTGCGACAACATTCCCGCCGCCACCGCCCCCGAAATTCCCCCGGCGGTGCAGTCTTACATTGCTCAACACCACCTCTACCCATGTCCGCAAAACTCCACCGCACCTCTGACCACCCCCTAAGCCCGGTGCCCCTGGCCGACTTCAAAGTAGGAGTCGACAACGTGATTTTTTCTGTGGATACCCAGCAGAACCGGCTGCTGGTGCTGGTGGTGATGCGGCCCGACGAGCCCTTCGCCGGCCACTGGAGTCTGCCCGGCACCCTGGTGCGCCAGGGCGAATCTTTAGAAGCCGCCGCCTACCGAGTGCTGGCCGAAAAAATTCGCGTCAACACCCTCTATCTGGAGCAGCTCTACACCTTTGGCGGCCCCGATCGCGACCCCCGCGAGTCGCCCCAGGCCTTTAACGTGCGCTATCTGTCGGTCAGCCACTTTGCCCTGGTGCGGTTTGAGGATGCCGAACTGATCGCCGACGGCGTCAGCGGCATCGCCTGGTATCCCTTGGCCCAGGTGCCCCAGCTCGCCTTCGACCACAACGAAATTCTTACCTACGGCTACCGGCGGCTGCGCAACAAGCTTGAATACAGCCCAATCGCCTTCGACGTGCTGCCCGAGGTCTTTACCCTGGGTGATCTCTACCAGCTCTACGTCACCGTTCTGGGGGAAGGGTTTTCGGATTATTCCAACTTTCGCGCTCGGCTGCTCAAGCTGGGGTTTTTGCAGGATACCGGCCAAAAAACCTCCCGAGGTGCCGGACGGCCCGCTAGCCTGTATCAGTTTGACGCCGCTGCGTTTGAGCCGCTGAAGGAGAAGGCGATGGTGTTTATTTAAGCGCGCGGGCATAGTAGGCCATGGCGCGGGCATAGTCGGGGAGCCTGAAGGAAAACCTCATGGTGTTCAGTTAGTAGCACCGGATCCCCAGCTTAGGCCCAAGCCAATCTACTCAGGTTTGCCCTGGCGGCAGCGCCCCCTGGTTGGGTCAGCCCAGAGCCAGGCAGCAGCTTAATTTATCCTTCTAGGAGCCGCCATGACCGAGCCACCGCAAGACCCCTTACCCGCTGATCCGCAACCTACCGATTCAGGCGCACCAGGGACAGAGCCAGCCTCGCCCGTCAGCGCTAACACCGAGCCACCACAAGCCCCCCTGCCCGTCGATACCCAAACTGCCGATTTAAACACACCAGGGGCAGAGCCAGCCTCGCCTGTCAGCACTGACCAAACCACCACAGCTAACTCAGCCGAAAAACCTATGTTGGCGGCGATTGTTTCCGAGGCGTCTAAAAACCTTTCGGGCAAAATTTTTCTCGGCGCTTGGTTTGCCACCTTAGCAATTTCAGGAATCACGTTTTCGATCTCCTACTTGAAGGCCAGCGATTGGCTCAACCGAGGGAAGGAAATCGGCGAAAGCAGAAATGCTCTCAATCGAGGAAAGGAGACCGGCGAAAGTAGAAATATTCTCAACCTAGGGGAGATTGGCGAAAGAAGAAATGGTCAAGCGCAAACTAGCTGTGTGCAAAGACACTTTCAAGGAATGCTTCCCGATGTGCCCAATCCCAACCCAAGCGGTGTGGCCAATGCCGAGGAAAGCCTGGGAAGCCTTCCCTCCAGCGTGCCCAATCCTAGCTCAAACGCTGCGGCCAATACCGAAGAAAGCTTGGAAACTCTTCGCCGTAAAGCCATCGCTCAAAGGCAGGAGATCAACACTCGCAAGCTGGAGCTAATAACTCAGCGCAACACTCTGCAAGCCTCTACTCCATCCCAAAGCAATAACTCAGCAACGCCCTCTCTGTCGCAAGCAGAGTTAGCGAAGTTGCCAGATGCAGCGGAGTTAGTGCAGAAAGCGAAGTTGGCAGCGTTAGCAGCTGTTGAGGGAAACATCAAAACTGAGGACAGAAACCTCGCTGAGCTGGATAACATCCAGCGAGAGTTGGGCATACCGAAAATTTCCATGGGCGAGGTTACCCAGCTGAGCGAACAGGACCAGGCTATCCAAGATCGGATCTACGTGCATTACGACATTGCCAGAACCTTCTACGCAACTCACCAGGCGGGTTCTGTTGGCGCTTCTCTGGCGCTTCTTTTTGGCAGCATTGTGCTGATTTTTATTACTAGCGATATCTGGGAAGGGAAGATCAAAAATAATCCCGGCCTGGTGTTTCCCCTAATTCTTTTTGGCAGCACCTATATTTTATTTTTGAACCTGCCAACCGTGCTGTCAGCCGAAGAAATATACCAGGCTAATCTGGCCCAATATGTCGGCTACATAAATTTGGAAGAGGAGATTTGTACAGTTTTGGCCACCGAACGCTTTGTGGGTGACTCTGACCAGCCAGGCACCATTCAAAAAATTGAGTTTAATCGTTTGGTTCACTCCGTTGAGCAGCGCATGCGAGAGTTAAACACTCGAACTATAACCTCAAATGTCGGGGCGATCGATAGCCTCAGGTTTGATCTAGACGCGCTCAGCTATCCCCGCAAGAAGTGATGACGAAGACTAGGGCAAGTAGAAATAGAACCCTCCAGCTCACCGAGCATGACCGGCAGATCTTTGGCCAGCGGCTGTTGCGCTTGGCAGAGGGCGCAGTCCCGGAGCAGCTCATGGATAGGGTGATCTGCCAGGATATGTTTGAGGTGCTGCCTCTGTTGCCCCGCAGCTTTGTGGATTTGCTGATTGTTGACCCGCCCTACAATCTCACTAAAGACTTCAATGGCAGTAAGTTTAAGCAGTGCGATCGCCCCACCTATAGCGCCTGGCTCGACAGCTGGATCTCTCAGCTTAAACCGATGCTCAAGCCCCATGCTTCCGCTTATTTTTGCGCCGACTGGGCTACCTCAACCGCGATGTATCCAGTGCTAGAAAAATACTTTACCGTCAGAAATAGAATCACCTGGGAGCGGGAGAAGGGACGCGGTGCCCAAGCCAACTGGAAAAACGCCAGCGAAGATATTTGGTTCTGCACCGTCTCGGAAACCTATACCTTTAATGTGAATGCCGTAAAGCTAAAACGCCAGGTGATGGCCCCCTACAGAAATTTGGCTGGACAACCCAAAGACTGGGACGATACGGGTTCGAAAAACTACCGCCTCACTCATCCCTCTAACCTGTGGACCGACATTACCGTGCCCTTTTGGTCAATGGCTGAAAACACCGATCATCCCACCCAAAAACCCGAGAAACTGGTAGCCAAATTGCTGCTAGCGAGTTCCAATCCTGGCAATATGGTGCTCGATCCATTCTTAGGTAGCGGTACGACCGCTGTGGTCGCCAAAAAGCTAGGACGACAGTATGTAGGCATTGAACAAGACCCCGACTACTGCTGCCTGGCCGAAAAACGCTTGGCTGTGGCCGATAAAGACTCCACCATCCAGGGATACGCCGATGGCGTCTTTTGGGAGCGCAACACTTTGGCGGCCCAGCGCAGTCGCCCCAAAAAGTCTATTTCCTCGGAAGCCTGATTATTTCCCCGCTGATTGCCGGTAGCTGAAGCTAAAGCTACCTAACAACCTGAAGACGATTACAGCCAGCGTTTTGGTCGAAATCCCTTTTATCTATTAACTCCTATGAAATTTGCGATCGCCCAGCTTAACCCCACCATTGGCGACCTGGCCCACAACGCTCAACAGGTGCTCGATGCCGCCCGTCAGGCCGATCGCCTAGGTGCCCAGGTGCTCATCACCACCGAGCTGGTGCTGTGCGGCTATCCACCCCGTGACCTGCTGCTTCAGCCCAGTTTTATTCAGGCCATGGCCCATACGCTCGATGCCCTGGCCGCCGATCTGCCCCCCCACCTTGCTGTGCTGGTGGGCTATGCCGCCGCCAACCCCAAGGCCCGCTACCACGGCGAAAAGCCCCTGTTTAATAGCACCGCTCTGCTCCAGGGCGGCAAAGTGCAGCAGGTCTTTCACAAGCAGCTATTGCCCACCTACGACGTCTTTGACGAACACCGCTACTTTGCGCCCGGCCAGGGGCCGAGCAGTTTCACCATTCCCCTGGGCGACTGGGGCCTGCGGGTTGGCGTCACCATCTGCGAAGACCTGTGGAACGACGAGGAGTTTTGGGGCGGGCGCAGCTACCCCCGCAACCCGATCGCGGATCTAGCCGACGACCACGTCGACGTAGTGATCAACCTCTCCGCCTCGCCCTACTCGCTCAACAAAGCACAACTGCGAGCTTCCATGCTGGCCCACAGCGCCACTCGGTTTCGCTGCCCCATTCTCTACGCTAACCAGGTGGGGGCCAACGATGACTTAATCTTTGACGGCACCAGCATGGCCTTCAACCGCCAGGGCGATTTGGTGGCCCGCCTGCCCTCTTACCAGGCCGGGCTGGCGGTGGTGGAATATGACCCCATTCAGCGCGACCTGTGTCCTGGAGACATTGCCCCCCTGCCCGCCGACGAAAACGAGGCGATTTGGTCGGCCCTGGTGCTGGGGGTGCGTGACTACACCTACAAGTGCGGCTTCTCCAAGGCGGTGATTGGCCTTAGTGGCGGCATTGACTCGGCGCTGGTGGCGGCGATCGCAGCGGCAGCCCTCGGCCCAGCTAACGTGCTCGGCATTCTCATGCCCTCTCCCTACAGCTCCGACCACTCGGTAACCGACGCGCTGGCTCTAGCCCAAACCCTGGGCATTGCCCACCAAACCCTCGCGATCGGCCCGCTGATGGCCGACTACGACCAGGTGCTCGATCCCCTCTTTGCAGGCACCAGCCCTGGTATTGCCGAAGAAAACATTCAGTCGCGCATTCGCGGCAACCTGCTGATGGCGGTTTCGAATAAGTTCGGTCACCTGCTGTTGTCAACCGGCAACAAGTCAGAAATGGCGGTGGGCTACTGCACCCTCTACGGCGACATGAACGGTGGTCTGGCAGTGATTGCTGATGTGCCCAAAACGCGAGTTTACGCCCTCTGCCAGTGGCTCAATCGGCAAGTGGGCAGCGGCACTGGTTCTGTAGCTCCAGTGGCTCTGGGTGAACTGTCGGAGCGAGTTAGCCACCTGACTGACGCCCTGATTCCGCAAAACATTCTCGAAAAACCGCCCAGTGCCGAACTCAAGCCCGGCCAGGTCGATCAAGACTCGCTGCCGCCCTACGATGTACTGGATGATATTCTCGATCGCCTGGTGCAGCGCCACGAGTCGGTAGCTGAGATGGTTGCCGCTGGCCACGATGCTGCGGTGGTAGACAAAGTCTTACGGCTGGTGTCGCGGGCCGAATTTAAGCGGCGGCAGACCCCGCCCGTGCTCAAGGTGACCGATCGCGCCTTTGGCCTGGGCTGGCGCATGCCCATTGCCAACCGCTGGAAGAGCGAGGTGAAGCAATTGGCGACGGAGCCTGCTGAGCAACTGTTGGAGGCCTGATGGTGTTTGAGCTGGGTTGGCGGTTAGCTCCGTTCGGGTCAACAACGGTAGAGCTGAGGCGAGCGCGGCATTCGTTTTGGCCTGAGTTTCTGTCCCCAAGAGGTGAGGTAAAAACGCTCCTGTGATTTCCGCTAGCTAAACAACCTGGGATAAATCCGCAGGGCAGCCAGCCTTGCCATCATCACCATCCACCCGATCAGCCAGAGCAGCAGCAGGGGCCACCAGGGGGGCAACCCCAAAGGCCAGCGCAGCAGATCGACCAGGGAAGCCAAAGGCAAAAACGCGGCAAACTTGGCCAGCAGCGGCGGCAGTGTATCGCGCGGAAAGTAGGTGCCGCAGAGGGTAAACATGGGGATGATCACCAGAAAAATCGGCACATTCACCTGGTCAACCTTATTGACGGCCCCGGCCACCAGCAGGCCAAAGGCCCCAAATAGCAGGCTGCCCAGCACGATCAGCGGCAGCGACAGCACTAGGCTAGAGAGGTCATAGAGATTGGCCAGCACCGCAACCAGCCCGGTGATCGTGCCGGCAATGCTGCCTTTAGTAGCCGCCCAAACCCAGTCGCCCAAAAACACATCGGTATAGCTCAGTGGGGCCGTCAGCAGCGCTTGCCAGGTCTTTTGAAAATTGAGCCGAATGAAGCTGCTATAGGCCCCCTCAAAAAATGACTGAAACAGCACCCCAATCGCAATCATCCCCGGCGCTAAAAACCGCGCGTAGGGAATCATCTGCCCCAGGTAGTCCACCTCGCCAATCAGAGGAGAAAGACCGTAGCCAAAGGCCAGCAGATACACCACTGGCTCAGAGACGGGTGGCAGGCAGTTTACCAACCAGGTGCTGCGATACACCTGAAAGTGGCGCCACCAGACCGAATACACCCCCCAAGGGGTAGCGGTAATCAGCTTCATTCCAGCACGCTCCCGGTAAGTCGCAAAAACACGTCTTCTAAGTTGGCGGGTCGCCGCAGCAGGCGGCTGGGGTGGTGGGCAGCGATCGCACCCCAAACCACCTCAGGGTCGCGATCGGGCAGCGATATCAAGTGACCGCTGCCAAAGGCCCGATACCAGGTTTCGTAGCGGGCCGCTAGATCCTGAAGAATTTGGGCCTCAACCCCTTCAATCTCGGCCACCTCACGGCCAATCACCCGCGCCACCAGATCGGTAGGGGTGCCCTCGTCAATCACTTTGCCCTGCTGGAGGAGAAGGAGGCGATCGCACAGCCTTTGGGCCTCATCCATATAGTGGGTGGTCAGCAAAATGCCGCAGCCGCTGGCCTTGAGGTGCTGCACCAGCCGCCAAAAATCCTGACGGGCATCGGGATCGAGGCCAGTGGTGGGCTCATCTAAAAACACAATTTTGGGCCGATTCAGCAGAGCGCGAGCCAGCACCAGCTTCCGCTTCATGCCGCCTGACAGCTCATCGACCTGGGCCTCGGCTCGGTGCTCTAGATTGACCAAGGCCAGTAGTTCCCCCGCCCGCTGCCGCGCCGCCGCGCCGGTAATGCGGTAGTGGTGGGCAAAGTGGGTGAGATTCTTAAACACCGTAAAGTCGGGGTCGAGGTTATCTTCCTGGGTGACGATGCCCATTTGGGCGCGGGCCAGCTGCCCCTGCCCCGGCAGCTGCCAGGGGCCAAACTGCACAAACCCCTTCGTGGGGATGACGGTGCCAAACAGCATGCCCACCGTGGTGGTTTTGCCTGCCCCGTTGGGCCCTAGCAGACCGACGATCTCACCCGGCGCCAAGGAGAAGCTAATGCCCTGCACCACCGCCTCGTCGCCGTAGGTTTTCCAAAGGTCGTAGGCCTTTAAGTTCAGCGCATCCGACACGGTTTGCTCCTAAAAAATATCTCTGAACGGTTTCAAGCGGCTCAAAAGTCTACTCTCTCTTCTGTCTAAAGTTACGGAGATAGGCAAGGACTGCCCGACGCAAGGCCGAGGTGATGTTGGGCACTGCCCAACCTACAAGCTGAAGGATATATAGGATCCCCCTTACCCATCTACCCATCCACCCCCCACCCATCTACTCCCCACCTCCCCCAGGCACTCTAGCAAAATCCCTCCCAAACCATCCTGATTCACCCGGCTGGCCCAGAAATATGAACTGGTAGATGCACCCTGATCATTCCCTGGCCCTTGGGCTGGGGAATTTTTTTGCCAAAATCCCTGGGCCCGGCGGCTGCGAAGTTCTGAAAAATTCAGGTTAGACTGAGGCCAGAATTGGGGCATCTCGGCGGTTTGCCAATGGATTTCGAGAAAATTGCTGTACACATCAACCAAGTTGCTGTGGAGCGCAAGGGACGACCGCTGAAGGATGTCGAGCGTCTGGTGCTGAAGGGGTCTTGGGAAAATAAGACCTATGCGGCGATGGCCACCCCCACCGCCGGCTACACCGAAGACTATCTCAAAAAAGACGTCGGCCCCAAGCTCTGGCAGCTGCTTACCGAGCTGGTGGATACCGATCTCCAGGGCGTTCGGGTTACGAAGCGCAATATTCAGAACGTGCTGCACACCTGGATAGTGCAGGGAGCAGTGGCGACTGAACCGGCCCCAGATATTGTGGTAGAGCCGCGATCGCCCCTGCCCCTGCCTACCCTCGTGGTGCGCGAGTCTCCTCGTCTTGACCTGGACGACTGCGCCGGTCGTCAGGCCGATCTGGCGACCCTGACCGAATGGATTTTGGCGGAACGCTGCCGCACGGTGGTGCTGTGGGGGTTGCCAGGGGTGGGGAAGACGACGGTGGCGGCAGCGATCGCCGCCACCGTTGCCCCCCAAGTTGACCAGTGCGGCTATCTAGCTTTAACCGCCGAGGCCACCGAGCAGGACGTGCTGGGGGCGATCGTCCACTGGCTTGACCCGCAGGCGGCGATCGCCCCCCAGGCCCAGGTAGACTGGGTGCTCGAGCAGCTGGGCCAGCGCCGCGTCCTGCTAATTATCGATGGTCTAGAGCAGCTCTTTGAGACTCAGCAACCAGCAGGCAGCTACCGAGCGAATACCGACGCCCTCCAGCACTTTTTTCACCAGGGAGCCGAGCACCATCACCAGAGCTGTCTAGTCTGGGTCAGCCGCGAAAAGCCCGCCGATTTTTCCCAGGTGCAGGGGCCACGGGTGCGAGATTATGTCCTCGGCGATCTGGTCACCGATGCGGCTCGGTCTCTGCTTCAGGCCCCGACCGCCCTGAGCGCTGACGACTGGGGAGCGCTAATCGATCGCTACGGCAGCCACCCCCTGGTGCTGCGGGGGCTAGGGGCGACGGTGCGAGAGGTCTACCAGGGTCAGCCCCGGATGTTGCTTCAGGCGGCTAAGACGGTCGTGCCTGTTGTCGTACACCGCACCTTTACCCAGGCCCTAGAGCGACTGCCGGCTGAAGAATGGGCCCTGCTGTACTGGCTAGCCCTGGCCCAGGAGCCAGTCACCCTCAGCGACCTCAATGGGGCTATGCAGCCACCCCTGACCGATATGGTGGTGCAGTCGGCCCTGGGGCGTGGTTGGGTTCAGGCTCAGGCCACCGAGAGGCGTGGGTTAGTGTTGAGCCTAGGCCCCTCGGTGCAGGCCCTGGTCCTGGAGCGGCTGCAGGGCGTGCTGGCCGCGGAGCTAGAGGCCGAAACCTTTGACTGGCTCCAGCGGTTGGCCCTGGTCACCATGACCGCCCGGGAGGTCGTGCAGGAACGTCAGCGAGCGGCTATGCTCAGCCCTTTGGCAGAAGAACTCCGGCAACAGTACGCTACCGATGGAGCCTTGGCCGCTAAGGGCGATCGCCTGCTCAAGGCCCTACAGCCTCTCGTGGGCCAGCCGGGCTACGGAGCCGGCAACGTCATTCATCTCTGCCAGCATCTGGGCCTAGGCATTAGCGGTGCCGATTTTTCTCATCTGGCAATTTGGCAGGGCGATCTGCGGCGGGTGAGCCTGCAGGGAGCCAGCTTCAGCCAGGCCCAGTTCAGCGACACCACCTTTGCCACCGCCCTGGGGCGCGATCCGGTGGCCGCCTTTAGCCCCGTTGGTCCTAAAGATCGGCAAGGCCAGCGCGGATCGGCTTTGGAGGAGGGATGGCATCTAGCCACCGGCGATCACGAGGGTCGACTGCTGCTGTGGGATTTGCAGCGGGGCAAGCTGGTCTGGATGTTTGACGAGGGCCAGAGCATTCGATCGCTGGCCTTTAGCCCCCAGGGCGATCTGCTGGCCATGGGCACCGAAAGCGGGCAAATCTGGCTGTGGTCAGTGGGATCTACCTACCAGGCCGACATTTTGGACGATCACCAGGCTCCAGTGCGGGCCCTGGCCTTTAGCCCCGACGGCAGCCAGTTGGCCTCCGGCGATGACAGCGGTCGGCTGTGCCTGTGGGAAGTCGCTTCGGGCTTTCGCCAGGGCTGTCTAGATGGCCACACTGGGGCAATTCACAGCTTGGTCTACAGTGCTTTGGGCGACCACCTGGTGAGCGGTGGCGATGACCAGCGCGCCTGCCTGTGGAATGTGGGCGATCGCACCCTACTGAAAGATCTCCAGGCGCGATCGACGGCGGCAATTCGCACCGTGGGTTTTTTGCCCGACCCCAACGACCCCGACTGCCAGCCGATTCCTTTTGCAGCGGGCTGTGACGACCACTGCCTGACCATTTGGAATTTGGCCACCGGACTGCCCTGCTGGATTTTGCCCATCGACGTACAGGCTTTGCCCGCCCTCGCCATCAGCCCTGACGGGCGCTACCTGGTGTCTAGCGGCCAAGACTTTTCCGTCACGGTGTGGGATATTCCCAACCGTCGCCTCTGCTATGCTTTGCCATCCCTGGGAGCGCCGGTGTGGACCTTGGCCTTTAGCGCCGACAGCCGCTATTTTGTCACTGGCAGCAACTACACCATCAAACTCTGGAGCGTTAAACGGGGCCAGTGCTGGCGCAGCTTTCTCAGTCAGGCGCATCCGGTGCGCTGCTTGGCCTTTAGCGCTAGCGCTGATAGCGGCACCATTCTCACGGGCCACGACGATACCCACCTGCGGCTGTGGCAGGTCAACGCCCACAGCCCCTACGCCATCGGCCCCCGTGCCCTGGCGGGCCACAGCGGCTCGGTGCGCACCGTCGCTCTTAGCGTCGATGGTCAGTGGTTGGCCAGCAGCGCCGACGATCAAACCCTACGTCTCTGGTCGATTGCAACTGGCCAGAGCCAATGGGTAGTCGCTAACCCTACCCCAGCTACCCTGCTGCGCTTTAGCCCCGATGGCCAATGGTTGGTCACCGCCGGCCCCGACAGCGGCATTTTGGTGTGGGATTGCACTACCGGCAGCGCTGTAGGGGAGCTGGAAGACGCCCCTGACAGCCCAACCGCGCTGCTGTTTAGCCCCGATGGCAACTGGATTGTAGTAGGCGCTAGAGATGGCACCATTGGCCTTTGGTCGTGGCAGCAAGGTACCCTGGGCTCTGATCGTCTCATTTTGACTGGCCATCAAAGTCAGGTATACAGTCTTGCGGCCCAGGGTGAGAGACTGGCCAGCGCCAGCCATGACGGCACCGTGCGCTGGTGGCAGCTGGGGCAGCAAAATGGCTGTCTCGGCCAGTGGCAACACCCCGCAGAGCAGTGGCTGCAAGGGGTCACCCTGGGTCCGGCGGGAGACATTTTGGCGCTGACTAGCCAAAACGCCCAGGTCGAGGTGTGGGATGTTAAAACCAACCAGTGCCGTCATACTCTCAAGGGCCACAGCCAAGATATCTGGCAAGTCTCGGGTTGCTCCAGCGGCACCCATCTGATCACCGCCAGCCAGGACGACGAAATTCGCGTGTGGGATCTGGCGACGGGCCTGTGCCAGCAGACCCTTCGCCCCGATCGCCCCTACGAAGGCGTCAACATTTGTGGGGCTACGGGCCTATCCGATACCGAAGAGCGGATGCTGAAATCCCTGGGTGCGATCGTCAGCTACTAATAGCTATCCCGGGGGTTGAGCTAGCTGTTGCAACCAGTACCAGCGCCCTACTTTCCTTGAGCTGTTCAGGCCACATCTACAATGGAGGACTGTAATTGCCTCAGTTGCCGTTCCCATGACCCCGATCGCTACCATCATTGCCGCCGAACTTGAGATTCGCCCTACTCAGGTCGAGGCCACCTTAGACCTGTTTGCCGAAGGGGCGACGGTGCCCTTTGTGGCTCGCTACCGCAAAGAGCGCACGGGGGATTTAGATGAGGTGCAGCTACGGCAGATTGCTGAACGACACCAGTACCTAACGGAGCTTGAGGATCGGCGGCAGACGGTGCTGTGCGAAATTCAGTCCCAGGGCAAGCTCACGGAGGCCCTAAAAACCGCAATTCTCGCCTGTCAGCAAAAGACGGAGCTAGAAGATCTCTACCTGCCCTACCGGCCCAAGCGCCGCACCCGCGCCACCATGGCGAAGGAAAAGGGGCTAGAGCCGCTGGCCCAAAAAATTGAGGAGCTGAATAAAACGGGCAGACGGGCGGTTTTGCTCCAGGAAGCGGAGGCGTTTGTGAACCCAGCCAAAGGGGTTCAGTCTACCGATGAAGCCCTCCAGGGGGCGGCGGATATTTTGGCGGAGCAGGTGGCGGAACGGGCAGAGCTACGGCGGTATGTGCGCGATCGCCTCCTTACCCACGGCCAGTTCACCGCCAGCATCAAAAAAGGCTACCCCGAGGGCAGCACCAAGTATGAGATGTATCGGGCTTACCAGGCTCCGGCGCGCTCCATTGCCTCCCACAATCTGCTGGCGCTGCTGCGGGGCGATCGCGAAGGCATTCTCAAGGTAGGGCTAGAGGTAGAGCCCGACCCCATGCTGCAAACCCTCGAGAAGCGGGTGGTGAAGACCCCTGTAGCCGAGGTGCGCCAGTTCTACCGGGGGGTAATTCAGGATGCCTATAGCCGGTTGATGAAGCCGTCGCTGACCAGCGAGGTGATGGCCGAGAAAAAGGCTTGGGCTGACGAAGTGTCGATTCAAAACTTTGAGGCCAACCTGAAAAACCTGCTGCTGTCGCCCCCGGCAGGCATGAAGCCCACCCTGGGGGTCGACCCTGGCTTTCGCACCGGCTGCAAGGTGGCGGCGGTGGATAGCACCGGCAAGTTTTTGGAATACCAGGCGGTGTTTCCCCACCAGTCCCAAAACCAGCGGCAGCAGGCGGCTCAGACCCTGGCGGGGATGATTCGTAAGCACAAAATCGAGCTGATTGCGATCGGCAACGGCACCGCCAGCCGCGAAACCGATGCCTTTGTGGGGGAAGTTCTGAAGACTTTGTCGAATCCTCCGGTGAAAGTGCTGGTGAATGAGTCGGGAGCCTCGATCTACTCGGCCAGCGAGGTGGCGGCGGCAGAATTCCCCAACCTGGACGTGACGGTGCGGGGGGCAATCAGCATTGCCCGACGGCTGCAAGACCCCCTGGCGGAGCTGGTCAAGATCGACCCCAAATCGATTGGTGTGGGCCAGTACCAGCACGATGTCGATCAAAAGCGGCTGAAGCAAAAGCTCGATGACACCATCGAGAGCTGCGTCAACTACGTCGGGGTGGATCTAAACATGGCCTCCCGCGAACTGCTGACCTACGTGTCGGGGTTGACCCCAGCGGTGGCCAATAACATCGTCGAGTTTCGCGATGCCAACGGCGCGTTTCAGTCGCGGCGGGAACTGCTGAAGGTAAAAAAGCTGGGGCCCAAGGCCTTTGAGCAGGCGGCGGGGTTCCTGCGCATTCGCAACGGCAAAAACCCGCTCGACAACACGGCGGTGCATCCCGAGAGCTACGGCATTGTGGATGCGATCGCCGCCGATCTCTCCCTTCCTCTAGCGCAAATTTCTAAAGCCGCCGATCGCCTGAAGCGCCTCGATATCAAAAAATACACCACCGCCGAGGCCGGAGAACTCACCCTGCGCGACATTTTGCAGGAGCTAGAAAAGCCCGGCCGCGACCCCCGTGAGCAGTTTGCCTACGCCCGTTTTCAGGACGGCATCAACGAAATTACTGACCTGAAGCCGGGGATAACGCTGGAGGGGGTAGTCACAAACGTCACCAACTTCGGCGCGTTTGTGGATGTGGGGGTGCACCAGGATGGGCTGGTGCATATTTCTCAGATGGCCGATCGCTTTGTCAGTGACCCCAACGAGATTGTGAAAGTGGGCCAAGTGGTGACGGTGCGGGTGATGGAGGTGGATGTCAAGCTCAAGCGCATCGGGCTATCGATGCGGGCCGCCTCCTAAAGCTGGAGAAAACTGGGGGCAACATTGATTCCCCCCGGGCGATCCCCTAAGGTGATCAAGGGCACATTGCCCTGGAGCCACGATCGACCCCTACCATGACCAAGCAGCTAATTCTCTTTCGCCACGGCAAATCTGACTGGAATGTGGGTACCGGGCGCGATCGCGATCGCCCCGTCGCCGAGCGCGGCATTGCCGCTGCTAAAACCATGGGCAAGCTGCTGGCGGCGGCGGGCAAAGTGCCCGATCTGGCCATTACCTCGTCGGCGGTGCGAGCCCGTACCACCTTGGAGATTGCCATGGCGGCCGGCCACTGGCCCTGCCCCACAAGCGTGACTGACGACCTCTACGAAGCCTCGATCGACCAGGTGCTACAGGTGATTCACGCGGTGCCAGACCACCACCGATCGCTCATGCTGGTGGGTCATCAGCCGACTTGGTCTGACGCAGCTTCGTTTTTTTTGGGTGGTGGCACCGTAGCCATGCCCACCGCGGCGATGGTTTGCCTTGAGTTTGAGATCGCCACCTGGGCTCAGATTGACTATGGTCGAGGCACCCTGCTGTGGCTGCTGCCCCCTAGGCTGTTTACCTAGGGCGCTGCCTGATGATGGCCACGGTTGCAGACTGGCTATCAGCCTTCAACTCTTTGCCTCTATAACGACCATTCCTACAGATATTTGGACATAGACCTGGAGCCCCAATTTCAGTCAAGGGGCTACCCCCGGCCCTGGGGGTTCTCGGTATAGTGAAGGAGACGTCAAACCCGGTGGTGCCATGACCGCAACCGTCAGCAGACAGCACGGGTTTCTCCAAACCAACGGCCTGCACCTGCACTACGTTCACCAGGGCCAAGGGCCGCTGATGCTGTTTTTGCACGGCTTTCCAGAATTTTGGTACTCTTGGCGACACCAGCTCGACCATTTTGCGGCCCACTATACCTGCGTCGCCCTAGACCTGCGGGGCTACAACGACAGCGACAAGCCTTCAGGTGTTGATGCCTATCGCCTGGATGTTTTGGTGGAGGATGTGCGGGGGGTCATTGCCGCTCTGGGCTATGACCGAGCGGTGCTGGTAGGGCACGACTGGGGGGGCGCGATCGCCTGGGCCTTTGCCTACGCCCACCCTAAGCTGCTCGAGTCGCTGATCGTGATGAATATCCCTCACCCAGCTAAGTTTGCCGAGGGGCTGCGCCATCCTCAGCAGCTATTACGCAGTTGGTATATCGGAGCCTTTCAGCTACCGCTGCTGCCCGAACTCCTGTTGCAGGCAGGTGACTACTGGGCGATCGAGCAAATGCTGCGGGGCATGGCGATCGACAAAAACACCTTTAGCGACGCCGATCTGCAAGCCTACAAAACCGCCGCCGCCAAACCTGGTGCCCTCACCGCCATGGTCAACTACTACCGAGCTTTGAGCTATAGCGGCCCCCAGTGGCAACCCTGGGGCATTCTCGAAGTGCCCACCCTGCTGATCTGGGGCGAAGCCGACGCGGCCCTAGGGAAAGAACTCTCCTTTGGTACCGAAGACTACGTACGCCATCTGCGGCTACGCTACATTCCCCATTGCAGTCACTGGGTGCAGCAGGAGCGCTCCCACCAGGTCAACGCTTTTATGGACGAATTCCTCGCCCTAGAGCCATGACCGTTTCTGCAGACCTGCGGACCACCCTGCTCGGTTTGCTTGCCCAGCGCAGCCCCGACAAAACGATTTGCCCCTCCGAAGTCGCTCGCACCCTTAGCCCTGAAAACTGGCGCGAACTGATGCCCGCTGTTCGTGAAGTTGGAGCTGAGCTAGTGGCCGAGGGGGAGATAGTTGTCCGACAGCAAGGGCAAGTGGTCGACCCTAAAACGGCCAGGGGACCGATCCGCTACGGCCAGGCCAGTGGTGCAGCAGGCGAGCGAGAGGGTTGAGGAAATAGTTTTCGGATAGTGACGAGTAAAAGGCATAGGGTCAGCTCTGGCGACAATGCTTGACACCTGCGTTTGAGTATTGCCCGCTGTCTGATTCTGTTGCCCAGTGCAACCCCTGAGCGCCCCTTGGGCAACCTAGAGGTGCCCTTTGTGGATGTCTGCCAACCATGCGCGTGCTCGTGCTCAGCCACACCTATATCGTTGACCTCAACCGCGAAAAGCTGCGCGCCCTGGCCCAGTCCCCACAGATGGAGGTGGTGGTAGGCGTTCCTCGGCGCTGGCAGCCCGGCGGCGTGCAAAACCGGCTGATTGTTTCTGAGCCCTTCCAATCGGGCAACTTTCGGGTGCAGCCCCTCAGCAATCTCAGCCAAAACAACCAGGGATTGCTCACCTTTGGCCCCGACCTGATTAGCTTGCTGCAGAAGTTTCGGCCCCAGGTGATTCAGGTTGAGCAGGGGGCTAAAGCGTTGGCCTATGCTCAAACCATTACCCTCAACCGCCTGCTGGGTCTGAGGGCCAAAAACGTCTTTTTCACCTGGTGGAACTTGCCCTACCAGGTCAAATTCCCTATCTCTGCCCTCGAAGCTTATAACCTGCGGCATACCCACGGTTTGGTGGTGGGCAACCAGGACGGGGCCGATATTCTGCGCGATCGCGGCTACACTGCCCCCTACCAGGTGATGCCTCAGCTCGGTGTCGATGAAACCCTGTTCCGGCCTCAGCCTCAGCCAGAGTTGGCCCAGTTGCTCGCCATTCCCAACGATGCCTTTGTGGTGGGCTATTGCGGTCGCTTTGTCGAAGAAAAGGGACTGCTTACGCTTTGCGCTGCCTTGGCGACTCTGCGAGACCAGCCTCAGCCCTGGGTGTGGCTACTGGTGGGTCGGGGAGAGTTGCGCGATACCATTCAGGCTAAGGCTGATGGGTTGGGCATCGGCGATCGCCTCCGCTGGGTGACCGGCATTCCCCACGACCAGGTACCCGACTACATCAACCTCATGCACACCCTAGTGCTGCCCTCCGAAACCACCGACAAGTTTCAAACTCTCACCGCCAAAGGCTGGAAAGAACAGTTCGGCCACGTGCTGATCGAAGCCATGGCCTGCGCCGTCCCGGTGATCGGCTCCGACTCCGGCGAAATTCCCCACGTTATTGATCAAGCTGGTCTCGTCTTTCCCGAAGGCGATGCCCCTGCCCTCGCCGACCGTCTGCGCCTGCTGATCGAGCAGCCCGAACAGCGACAGTTCCTCGCAGAGGCGGGCTATCACCGCGCCATGAGCCACTATACGAACCGAGCGCTGGCGAAGCAGCTGCTGGAGTTTTACCGGGAAATTGGCGCGGGTGAAGAGGAAGGGAGGTGAAATGGGAGATGGGTGACAAAGTGCAAAATTCAAAATTGAGAATTCAAAATTTTGCACTTTGAATTTTGAACTCATCCCCCCGCTCCCCTCGCCCCCAATCTCCACTCCCTCCCCCCATGCGCGTTCTCCAAATCGTCCCCTCCATCTCCCTCATCTACGGCGGCCCCAGCCAGATGGTGCGCGGCTTTGCCCAGGGTTTGGCAGCGGCGGGGGCGGAGGTGACGATTCTCACCACCAATGCCAATGGTGATTCGGGTCAGTCACCGCTGGCGGTTCCCCTAGGCGTACCGGTGCAGGAAGAGAACTACACGGTGCGCTACTTTGCCTGTTCGCCCTGGCGGCGGTATAAGTTCTCAGCGGGGCTTTTGGCTTGGCTCTACCAACATGCTCACGAATTTGACCTGGCCCACATTCACGCGTTGTTTTCGCCCCTGAGCACGGCGGCGGCAACGGTGGCGCGCGATCGCAATCTTCCCTACGTGCTGCGTCCCCTGGGCACCCTCGACCCAGCAGATTTACAGAAAAAAAAGCGCCTCAAGCAAATCTACGGCCGGCTGTTTGAAGCCCCCAATATTGCTGGGGCGGCGGCGCTACACTTTACCAGCCCGATCGAGGCCGAGGTCTCCCACCGGTTTGGAGCCAGCGCTGAAGATTGGGTAATACCGCTGGGAGTGCAGCCGCCAAAACTGTTGGCAGAGGTTGAATGCCGGAGAACTTTGACACAGATGAAGATCCCTCAGGATCGTCCCCTCCTGCTCTACCTCTCCCGCCTAGATCCTAAGAAGGGGCTCGATTTGCTGCTGCCGGCTCTGGAACAGCTCACGGCCCAAGGCATGGCGTTTCATTTGGTGCTAGCGGGGGGAAATCCTCAGGATCCGGCCTACGAGCAGGCCATTGGCGATCGCCTGCGGACCACTCCTCTGGGCGATCGCACTACGCTCACGGGGTTTGTTACCGGCGATGCCAAAGCCGCCCTTCTGCAAGCTGCCGACGTGTTTGTGCTGCCCTCTTACTATGAGAACTTTGGCATTGCTGTAGCTGAGGCCATGGCGGCAGGGGTGCCGGTGGTCGTGTCTAAGGGGGTCTACATCTGGCCCGATATCGTTGCCAGCGGCAGCGGCTGGGTGTGCGACTTGAGCCTAGACGGGGTCACTCAGGCCTTAGCTGAGGCCTTAAAAGATTCTGCCCAACGGCAGCTGCGGGGGCAGCGGGCTAGGGCCTATGCTAGGGAATATTACGACTGGGATGCGATCGCCCATCAAACCCTAGCCGCTTACCACACCGTTCTGCCCAAGCCCCTAGCTAACTCCCAAGCTCTGTTCCCTTAGTAACCTACTTTGGCTAGTGTCATAACCCGCACTTCCTGCCCTCGGGGAAACGGTGTATAAAGATACGTATAACAGTACGTTAAGAAACTCATCAGGTTTTTCACCCCTTAGGGGAAAATTTTAACTACAGAGCGAGATCTACCCCTAACCACTGTCGAGTTTATAGGTCTACCTCCCATGCTTCAGGATGCCAAAGCTATTCGGTACTATCAACGGATTACCGATGCCTTCGTCGACCAGTGGAACCGAGGCTATCGCACCAGCGAGCTGCGTCTTTACCTTGAAGGCTATTTGGCGGCCCTCCGCCACTCTGACTCCCTCGAGCCCTATCTGATTCACCGCCTCGAAGAAGACACCATTCGCTATCTCAACGACCCCTCTAATTTTGTTGTCCCTCTGCCAGAGCCCGAAATTTACTAATCTTCGACATCACTCTATAGCGTTTTGAACTGGGACGTTGCAGCGATCGCCATCTCCTTAGCAGCGCGCTCTTTGGCAATCACTACAAGCCGTGGGGTTGGCATGCTTAGGGTTTGATCAGTGAGAGAACAAGCTAGTTTATTGGTAAACACTGCGCCCTTCGCCGGGCAAAATGACGAGCGATCGCGGTGCAATGACGACACCCGCTGTGACCTCCAGGTTGCCGTCCCAATCTTCAACTGACAGCACTTTTTGATCGGGGCCTTCGTAGTCAAAATAGCGGCAGGTTTCCGCCTCGGGACGACGGGGGTTACCCTCGCGGCGCATGGTAGCCAGGCCTGTTTCTCGGCGGTGGTAGGTGTCGCCGTTGTAGACCAATTCCTGTGGGGGCGCAGCGCTGACCTCTAAAGAGTTAACTGGAGCCAGCAGCGCCACCGTCACCCAGTCGTCTTCTTCGACGGCCAGCCAGCGAATCTCGTCACCATCTTGCAGCATGTACTCTAGCCAAGAGAAACCTCCCTCCTGGTAAATCAGCTTGCCTTCCACTACCCAGTCTTGGCCCATGTGCTGCACAATATCGCCAATTTGTAGCTCAAACACGGAGGGCTGGTCAGTTAGGTGGCGAGAGGTCTCTCGGGTGGGCAGCGATCGCCGCTGAGCAGACCACCACAGTCCTGCCGCCGCCACCAGAAGAACTAGAAAAATGAGAATCCATAGAACAGAGAGAGACATGACGACAACGCCCTACACATTTGGCAACTTAGAATTAAAAAGGACTCGGGGACTGGAGCAAATACTCAAAGGTTCGCCCGCTAAGGAGATTGAGCGTTCAACCCTGGCGGTTTAGTCGCGCACCTCAAACTTAGCTCAATCATATAAAGTCCATCGAGGGTCATTTTGGTAGCGCACAATTACCGGGTGACTGAGTCGATTGACCTGCACGGCATCGAGGCGAATGTCCCCCGGCAACACAAACAGCGTTGGCAGCAGTTGAGGCGTGAGAAAACGAGTGACTACAGGCAAAGTCAGCGTTGCTGGGGCAAGCTCGACTTGGCTGGCCAGCACAAACCCCCAGGGGCCAAAGCTGGGCACGCTGACGGTATAGGGGTAGGTTTTGAAGGCGGCGGCGGCTAGGGTGGTGGCGATGCAGGCGAAGGCTTTAGGGGCAAAAAACGGGCTGGAGGCTTGGGTGACAAAGACCCCCGCCGGGCTGAGGTGCTGGCGAATTTGCTGGTAAAACCCCAGGCTGTAGAGTTTGGCGATCGCATCCACATCCGGGTCAGGAAAATCCGCCACAATCACATCAAAGGTTTGGTCGAGGGCCGCCACCAGCTTAAAAGCATCGCCGTAGCGCACCGTCACTCGGGGGTCGTCAAAGGCGTGGCCATTGGCTAGGGCCAGGGCCGGGTAGCGCCGTGCCAGCTCCAGCAGTTGCGCATCTAGCTCAATCACCAGCACCGATTCTAGCTGCGGCCATTTGAGAATTTCCCGTAGAGCCATACCATCGCCGGCCCCCAACAGCAAAATGCGCTGAGGATTGACCTGGGTCGCCAGGGCCGGATGCACCAAAGACTCGTGGTAGCGGTACTCGTCTAGGGTAGACATCTGCAAGTCGCCATTGAGAAACAGCCTTACATCTGGCCCAAACCGAGTCAGCACAATGCGTTGGTAGGGCGACTGCTGCCGATTGATGATCGGAGCTGCGTAGAGGCTATTTTCGAGCTGGTTGCTCAGGGGCAGAGCCAGGGGCGTAAACAGCAGCAGCGCTAGCCCCACCCCCAGCCCTCGCCGTCGCCAGGGACGCATCTGCGGAAAACTGCCTCCCATGCCGTACACCATCCAGGCCGGGGCCGCCCCAATTAGCACCGCCGAGGGAAACAGCCCCAGCAGCGGCAGCAGCAAAACCGGAAACAGCAGAGAACCCACCAGCGCGCCGACATAGTCTAGGGCCAGTACCTTCGCTAGCGCCTCTCGCACCCCGGTGTCGAGCTCGATCAGTCGGGTCAGCAGGGGCACCTCGATGCCGGCCAGCACGCCCAGCAGCAGCGCGGCCAGCAGCAGCCCTAGCCACAGGGGACCATCTACGGCAAAGAGGGCAAACAACCCCAGGGGCAGCAGGGCCGTCAGCGGAGCGACCAGCAGCTCCACCTGAAAAAAACGGGTCAGCAAAACGGTCTGCACCCGGTCTGAGGAAGCTTCGGGGGCAATAAAGCGGCTCAGGTAGGCCCCTAGCCCCATCGCGGCTAAAAAACCCCCGATCGCCACCCCGTAAGCTAGCGCTTGGTTGCCGACCAGGTAACTGGCCAGAGTACCCAGCAGTAGCTCTGCCGCCAGGGCACAGCTCGACGACACCGCTGCCGCCGCCAGTAGCCAGCGCACTTGGTGCGGAGTGAGGGGGGTGGCAGTCACTTACCGACTCCGATGCCTCCCCCCTGGAAGCCCTCGTAGGCGCTGCGGTTGGGCGAGGGCTTCCAGGTATTGTTGGTGCGCAGGCCAGACAGACGGGTGCTGCGGTGCGGCCAATATAGCGGCTGGCTCTGCTGCCCCAATCGCAGCGCCGACATTTGGCCGTAGCTACCGACGATCGCCAAAATCGCGATCGCAAAGGCACCCAGGGCAGCGAGTTTTGGCAACATTAGGCAGGTTCCGTCGAGGGCTGAATGTAGGTAATCGCGGTGGGAGTGAGGGTGCGAATGCCCTCCTTCACCGTCAAAAAGGTGTGATCGACTGGGCCATCGGGGGTAATGGCGACCGAGAACCCGTAGGAGCCCCTGGGGTCCAAAATTAGATCGACGCTGGCGGAGCCCCTGGCACTCTCCACCTTGCCCTCCTCTCGCCGAATCGACAGCGGTATGACCACCTCACGGCGGTATACAGACTCGCCGTAGCTGTCGTTGATGGCGAGATTAGCGGTCAGCTTGGAGGGCGAGGTTTCATCGGAGACCACAGTAATGATCACCCGCAGCAGTGTATTGGGACCGCCCAGAGTGCCGCGCCCCACCAAATCGCTATCGTTGATCTGCTCACTTATGACGGTTTGCCCGGCGGCTTTGACGGCAATCGTTGTCAAAGCCGCCACTAGCAATACCCCAATTGCCCCACTCCACAAAAACCGGTGGTCGATCACGCCCTCCGCCACCGTGACGCGATAGACCACAGGACTATCTAGGGGCTGCCCGGTACTGCTGCCCTGCTCCAGCACCGAAATCGCCACTACCACCGGCCCATCGATCGCGGCCTGCCGAATATCAAACCGCCCAGCCTGGTCCTGCTCCTGCCAGACGCCCGATTCTCCCTCCTCTTGCCAGGTGCCCGACTCATTCCACACTTGCTTAATGGCTGAGGCCAGCACATTGCCTTGGCTGTCAAGCACCTGCACTTCAAACACGCTCCAGGCATTGCTAGGCAATTGGGCTTCGACATCGATTCGCAATGCTCCAATTGCCCCTTTGCGGGGCTGCACCGGGTCCAATTGAACCGTCTCTTCTGGCCCCACGTAGACACCAGTACTCAACAGCTGACGGCGAAAAAAAGGAGCGATCAGCAACGCTATCCCCAACAGTCCCAGAGCCCCTAGCGCCATCAACGGCGATCGCTCAGTAAATTGCGTTGTCACCAACGGTTGAATCTTACTGGGCATGAACGCGCATACCCTTTAGTCCGTCGCTGATTGCCCAGCTTAGGCTCTGTTTAGGTTTGGGCATTGTCTTCTAAAGAATTGCCTCAATCAAAATAGATGAAATTGGAAGGACTCAAATTATACCCTCGCAATTTGAGAGACAATTGCCCACTAGGCTTTAATATTCTTCACTAGGTCGTTGCTAGACCAAGCAATTCGGTAGGCTAGGGGAAATTTTTTTAGGAGCTTGCACCCGTGCCCATTATTCAGGATGCCCTTGCCACAGTCGGGTGGACATTCCTTGCCGTGCTCCTGTTTTACGGTGGAGTGCGGCTGTTCGATCTCCTCGACCCCATCGACTACCAAACCGAAATCCGTCGGGGCAACATTGCCGCTGGCATTTTACTGGCAGCCGTGATTGTGGCGCTGGCTGCCATCATCATTGCGGTAATTATGACCTAAGCGATCGCTAGCCAACCCTCCGTTTTTCAAAAAAGAGCAAGCGAAAATCTCATAACTTCTTTCTATAAACCAGAAAAAAAGCTCCTGCCCTAAGGCAGGAGCTTTTTAGTTCAGCCCGAGAGGGCTTAGCCTCAACCTTAGTCGAGGTCGCCCATAGCGAGCACGGGTTCAGTTTCGCGATCGATACCCTTCTCGAAGCCTGCCTCAGCCGCGCGAGCGCGACCAGCATGCCAGAGGTGGCCAATCAGGAAGAAGAAGCCCAGTACGAAGTGAGAGGTCGACAGCCACTGGCGGGGGTTCACGAAGTTCACAGAGTTGATTTCCGTGATCACACCGCCCACCGAGTTGATCGAGGCGTTGGGCGCGTGAGTCATATACTCAGCCGCGCGACGCACCTGCCAATCTTGGATATCATTGGTCAGCTTATCGAGGTCAAGGCCGTTGGGGCCACGCAGGGGCTCCAACCAAGGACCTTGGAAGTCCCAAAAGCGCATGGTTTCACCACCAAAGATGATCTCACCAGTGGGGGAGCGCATCAGGTACTTACCCAGACCAGTGGGGCCTTGGGCCGCACCGATGTTAGCACCCAGGCGCATGTCGCGCACCAGGAAGGTCATCGCCTGGGCCTGAGAAGACTCAGCGTTGGTGGGACCGTAGAACTCAGAAGGATAGGCCGTGTTGTTGAACCACACGTAGCAGGAGGCGATAAAGCCCATCAGGGACAGAGCGCCCAGGCTGTACGACAGGTAGGCCTCACCAGACCAGATCAAAGCACGACGGGCCCAGCCGAAAGGCTTGGTGAGAATGTGCCAAATGCCGCCAGCAATGCAGATCAGGCCAACCCAAATGTGGCCGCCGATGATGTCTTCCATGTTGTTGACGCCGACGATCCAGCCGTCGCCACCAAAGGGAGAACCCACCAGGTAGCCAAAAATAACGGCGGGGTTCAGAGTCGGGTTGGTGATGATACGAACATCGCCACCGCCCGGCGCCCAAGTGTCATAGACACCACCGAACACGCAAGCCTTCAGAACCAGCAGCAGCGCACCGCAACCCAGCAGGATGAGGTGGTAGCCGATGATGTTGGTCATCTGGTTCTTGTCTTTCCAGTCGTAGCCGAAGAAGGAAGAGTACTCTTCCAACACCTCGGGACCGCGCAGGGCGTGGTAGATACCACCAAGGCCCAGCACTGCCGACGAAATCAGGTGCAGCACACCGATAACGAAGTAGGGGAAAGTGTTGATCACTTCACCACCGGGCCCTACGCCCCAGCCCAGAGTGGCTAGGTGAGGGAGCAGAATGAAGCCCTGCTCATACAGAGGCTTATCAGGAACGAAGTGGGCTACTTCAAACAGGGTCATAGCCCCGGCCCAGAACACAATCAGACCAGAGTGGGCCACGTGGGCACCCAACAGCTTGCCGGATAGGTTGATCAAACGAGCGTTACCAGACCACCAGGCAAAGCCGGTGGATTCTTGGTCGCGCCCAGCAATATACGAGTTGCTAGAGAGCGTTACCACGGGGGAGTACCTCTTCGGGGAATACAAACTTCTCATGGGGCTGGTCAGTCGGTGCCATCCAAGCCCGAATGCCTTCGTTCAGCAAGATGTTCTTGGTGTAGAAGGTCTCAAA
>NZ_JACJOF010000027.1 GCF_014695395.1 Nodosilinea sp. FACHB-131 | reverse complement strand
GTTGTAGGGTTTAGACCGCCCTTGAAGGTGAGGAAGTCAGAGTACACGCCCCAGTTGAGGGTGAAGAAGGGCTTGATACCCTCAGCAAAGCTGGGGTACAAGTCAGCCATCAGGGCCTTGTTGAGGATCCACTCATGGGGCAAGGGAATTGCTCCAATTGAGTCGATCACCCGACCACCAATGGTTAGCGGCCGCCCCGCATCGATCGCATCCATACAGGCGTTGATGGGCAACGACACGTGGATCTGCTGACCGGCATAGCCCAAGCAGCCCAGGCCCAGTAGCCCAGCCAGGTGGTGGTTCATCATCGATTCCACGTTCTGGAACCACTCCAGCTTGGGAGCGCGCTTGTGGTAGTGGAACCAGCCGGCGAACAGCATCAGAGCGGCCATCACCAGCGCCCCAATGGCGGTGCAGTAGAGCTGGAAGCTGTTAGTAATGCCGTTGGCGCGCCACCACTGGAACAAGCCAGAGGTGATCTGAATACCGTGGAAACCACCGCCCACGTCGCCATTTAGAATTTCTTGGCCAAAGATGGGCCAAACAACCTGGGCACTGGGCTTAATACCGGTTGGATTAGTTAGCCAAGCTTCATAATTTGAGAACTTGGCACCGTGGAAGTACATGCCGCTGAGCCAGACAAAAATAACGGCTAAGTGGCCAAAGTGAGCACTGAAGATCTTCCGTGAAATATCTTCCAGGTCACTGGTGTGAGTGTCAAAGTCATGGGCGTCGGCGTGCAGGTTCCAAATCCAGGTGGTGGTTTTGGGTCCCTTGGACAACGTGCGGTCGAAGTGGCCGGGCTTGCCCCATCGCTCGAATGAGACGGGCACCGGATCTTTGTCAACCACTACCCTGACTTTTTGTCCCGGTTCAGGGGGACTTATGGTCATGGGACTCTCCTCTCTTCTACTCGAAAATACAGAGCGGATAAAGGCGCTTCCTACTCAATAGACGGATAAACCTGAGTCTATAGAAAGCTTAAATAAGCCGTTTCAGGCGTTACAAGCCACCTGAGACACAAACGACCTCCATTGGACGGCCAAGGGAGAGGCCTAAGAATCAGGTTTACAGCGCTTAACAGCCTAGTCCCTAGAAAGTTTCAAGCCACCCTGGGAACGACCCCATAGGGCTTTAGATTTGCAGGGCTATGACAGGTTAAGTAACAACCTACAGAATCACCGCCGCTCTTGGTAAGGGAAGTTTTCACAAGTTAATAACTCTGAGAAAATTAAATTAAAACGGCTGTTCAAGCTAGGGAGAAGGGCAGTCTAAGACCCTTCTATTTCTTGCGTCCAGAGAATTCACGAAGGCGATCGCAGCCCGTTATTTTCTTTCACTACTGAGTAAGTTAGGGCGCAAACCCAAGTGGGGAGCAGGTGACGATCGCACCCCAGACCAGCTCGAACTTTTTTCCTGCTGCTGGTCTGCTTATGTATAACGAGCTACTTCGATTTGTGGTGGTCACCAGCGATCGATTAGAGGTTAATTTAAGGGCGACGGCCCAGGGACAGAATCCCGAAGGATAATGGCTGTAGAGGTGCTATTGGGGCTTGTCGAGGCGGCGAGCCAGGCGATCTTGATGCCCTGAGGGAGGTTAGCCTTGGTTTAGATCGAGAAATCTCTCGGCCCGCGATCGCCCCATGTGGTGTACATTATGAGAAAATTGTGACAAGTGTTTAAGTAAAACTAGTTTAGGAGGGCATGCCCTATGGATTGGCGAGTCGTTGTTGTTTTACTGCCGATTGCTGTGGCCGCAAGCTGGGCTGTGTTTAACATTGGTCGGGCTGCTCTAGGGCAACTGCAAGATTTCCTTAATCGAGAAGCTTAGAATCTGCCTGCGAAGCTAGTGCGCGATGGTCAAAGACTGGCTCCACTGGGGCGATAGTCCAAGATCCGCCCATGGGGGCGATCGCACACCAGTTCCCAATCAGCCCTAGGGAGACCCAGCCACGGCTAGGTTACCCTAGGGCTAACTGCTTTAAGTGGGGCATCAGTTGACTAAAGGCAATGCCTCGATGGCTGTTGGCGTCCTTTTGCTCGGGCGACATCTCGGCAAAGCTCTTGTCCAAGGCAGGCACATAGAAGATTGGGTCGTAGCCGAAACCGCCAGTACCTCGGGGAGCCCGCAAGATCTCGCCGGGGCAGATGCCTTCTGTTTCTAAAACGATTTTACCTCTTGGATTTGCTAGGGCCAGAGCGCAAACAAACTGAGCGCTGCGGTCTGTTCCGGAATTGCCCTCCTCAGCGGAGCCCTGACCAGCGCGCTTACCCTCTAGCTCTTGAAGCAGGCGATCGATTCTAGCCGAGTCGCTGTCGGCGTAGCGAGCTGAGTAGATGCCCGGCGCACCCCCAAGGGCGTGAACCTCTAAGCCCGAGTCGTCGGCGATCGCCCACTGGCCCAGAGCCTTGGCTACCCCTGCCGCCTTGAGCCGCGCATTTTCTAAAAACGTAGTGCCGGTCTCTTCTATATCGATCGCATCGGGCTTGAGCTGTAGCTCCCAGCCCAGATCGCCTAGATACACCTGCATCTCTTTCAGCTTGCCGGGGTTTCCGGTGGCAACAATAACCGTGGGCATCGGCAAAACATCCCTCAAACATAGGCCATGGGTCGATTGTAGTGCCTTGCCCGTCGGGTTAAAATGGCGCGCTCACAGCAGATTGGGGTCAAGAGTGATTTGGCTAATTCTGATTAAAAATTTCAATAGGACGGCTTAACTGCCCCTAGCCAGAGCGGTCTAGCCAAATCCCCAGACACGACATTACCTGGAACACTCCAAACCTGGTAGCGTGGTGAACAGTATGCCATTGCGAAGGTTTTGCCCTTGAACCCCGAGCGCTCCGCTGAAGGCTCCAAATACTGGACGCTTGCCCCCTACGTACGGCGCGAGTGGCCCACTATCTTGCAGGCGTTGTTTGGCACCGTCATTTTTGTCTCTTTTTGGCCGATTTTGGCCTGGCTGTCGGGGAACATTCTGGAGCAGTTGGCGGCAGGCAATGTGCCTGTGGTGTCACGCTTCATTGCCATCACCATGGCCGGGTTTGCGCTGCAAAAGATTGGTCAATACATTCAAGACTCGCTGATGGCCAAGGCCGCCCTGGAGGTGGCCTTTAATCTGCGCCGAGATGTGTACACCCACATTCACCGGCTCAGCCTCACCTACTTTGAGCGCAGCCAAACTGGCGATCTGTCATACCGCCTGACCGAAGACATCGATCGCATCGGCGAGGTCGTGCAAAAACTGTTCCACGACTTTCTGCCCTCAGTGCTGCAACTGGTGGTGGTGCTGGGCTATATGGTCTACCTCAACTGGCAGCTAACCCTAACGGCAGTGGTCTTAGTTCCCATTCTGGCGGTGTTGGCCGGCTGGTTTGGGGAGCAAATGCTGAAATTTTCGCGGCGCAGCCAAAACTTGGTGTCTGACCTGTCGTCGCTGGTGACCGAAGTGTTTAGCGGCATTCGCCTGGTGCGGGCCTTTGCTGCCGAAGAATACGAAGTCGAGCGCTTTACCCAGGAGGCCGAGAAAAACCGCCAGGCCAAGTACAAGGCGGCCTGGCTTCAGGCAGTGCAGTACCCAGTGGTGGGCTTTACCTACGCCGTGGTGGTGATGCTGATTTTGCTAGTGGGCACCTGGCAAATTTCCCAGGGCAATCTCACTGGGGCCTCCTTTGGCAGCTACGTAGTCGCCGCGCTGATGCTGATTGACCCGGTGAACCACGTCATCATTAACTATGGCGAGTTTAAACAGGGTGAGGCCTCCGTTGACCGCGTGATCGAGCTGCTCGAGATTGAGCCAGCGGTACGCGAGCTGCCCACAGCCGCCGAACTGCCCAAGGTCACCGGGCGGGTCGAGTACCGCAACGTTACGTTTGGCTATGAGACTGACGAGCCCGTGCTGCGCAACCTTGACCTGCTAGCCCTACCCGGCGAGAAAATTGCCCTGGTAGGTTCCTCAGGCGCAGGCAAATCCACTCTGGTCAACCTGCTGCCCCGATTCTATGACCCCCAGGCAGGCCAAATTTTCATCGACGATGTGGATGTTGCCACCGTCACCCTGCGCAGCCTGCGGCGACAGATTGGCATTGTGCCCCAGGAAACAACGCTATTCTCCGGCACGATCGCTCAAAATATTGCCTTTGGTCAAAAAGATTTTGATATTGAAGCAGTGGAAGCAGCGGCCCGCATTGCCAACGCTCACGATTTCATCAGCCAGTTCTCCCAGGGCTACTACACCTGGATGGGGGAACGGGGGGTAAACCTGTCGGGGGGGCAGCGGCAGCGAGTGGCGATCGCCCGGGCCGTTCTCCTTAACCCCCGCATTCTGATTTTGGATGAAGCTACCTCTGCCCTAGATGCTGAGTCTGAGGCGCTAGTGCAGGAGGCGCTGGAGCGACTGATGAGCGATCGCACCGTCTTCATCATTGCCCACCGGCTGGCCACGGTGCGCGACGCCGACCGCATTTTGGTGATGGAAAAGGGCCAGGTGATTGAAGCGGGCACCCACAGCGAACTGTTGGCCAACCAGAGTCGCTACGCCCAGTTCTATGCCCAGCAGTTTGCTGGCAGCAGCCAGGGGTAGAGATTTTGCCCCTGCCTGTCACCTCGCCCGCTCAAGTATTAATCTGGAGTAAGTAATTATTCCTGATTTACTATGGCATCGCCCCCGGCCACGGGCCTTGGTCCCACCTCAGAAAAAGCGACCTATCAGGATGGGGTGGGCGATCGCCTGTTCATTTGGCTGTTTAGCCGCAAGATGGCCAAGGCCGTGGGCAAAGACACCGCCCGCAGCGGCTACGACGGCGTTGTCGATTTATCCACTCAGATTATGCAGGGGCGCAATGCTCAGCAGCAGCAGGCGCTCGTCGCCGTGGTGCTCAAGTCTCTGGTGCCATCCCCAGTGCTGTGGCTAATTCGCAACCTGTTCTCGCCAACCCGGCTAGTCTGCGAACTCAACGCCTGGTTTGCCGCGCGGCTATTCGAGTGGCTGGTCGGCCCTTGCGAAGTCAAAACTGTAGAATTCACCGACCCCCAAGGGCGAATTAGAGAGCAGCGCAGCGGCGTCCAAATCAAGAAGTGCCGCTACCTGGATGAAAGCCGCTGCGTCGGCATGTGCGTCAACATGTGCAAACTGCCCACCCAGCGCTTTTTCACCGAAGACTTCGGCATTCCCCTGACGATGGTGCCAAACTTTGAAGACTTTAGCTGCGAGATGATCTTCGGCCAGTCCCCGCCACCGCTGGAAACTGAGGATGCTTACAAACAGCCCTGCTTGATCGATCATTGCTCGCTCGCGACCCGTGATCCGCAACCCTGCCCTAAGGTCAGGAACTGAGAGCTTCGTCCAAGGTCTGCTCATACTCTTCAAGTGCTGCGAGTACTGATTCCAGCTCTTGTCGGTTTGCCTCGCTAGGTTCTAGTTGATATCGGATTTGAGCTTTCTGGTAGCGTACTTCCTGTCGATTTCGTCGAGCTTCTTGTCGATCTCTGCGAGCTTCTTCTCTCTCTCGGCGAGCTTCGCGTTCTGCTCTTTTAGCCTCGCGTTCTCCTGCTTCAGCCTCGCGGTTTCCTTCTCGTTCGCGAAGCGTGTCCCGGCCAATTTCGACGGTTCCACTCAACGCCGAAATAGCCAGTGCAGCCAGGAGGGCTGCCACAGTGAGTCGGTTGCTCCAGGTTTGGAGCTGGGCGACGATGCTGAGGAATTGGAAATCTTGTTCGCCATAAAGACGCAACAGGGTTGAATCTCAGGAACGCGATAGCAATCACTGATATCGTGACCAAGCTGCCGGGCAACAATTCCAGAAAGTTGATCCACACCTGGCGCTTGAGTAAATCCATATCTAAGCTACGGCCTTTGGCCCAACGGACCGGGCCATTGTAGTAGAGGGTGGTTATCGAGAGGTGGGGGAGACGAGGGGTTGGTTTAGATTGAGCCTTTAAACGCAATCAGAGGAAAAATCGCTACGGTAATCAGCAGTACAATATCCACTGGTTTGCTGGCGGTTCTACACCCATGATTGAAGTTGAGCACCTGAGTAAGACCTACGGGTCTACCACGGCCATTCAAGACATCACCTTTGGGGCGCAGCCTGGGGAGATTCTCGGATTTTTGGGGCCAAACGGGGCGGGTAAAACCACCACTATGCGGATTTTGGCGGGGTATTTGCCAGCGTCTGAAGGCACGGCCCGCGTGGCCGGGTACGACGTGCATACCGACTCGATGGCGGTGCGACAGCGGATTGGCTACCTGCCCGAGTCGCCGCCGCTATATCCCGATATGACGGTGCAGGGCTTTCTCAACTTTGTGGCCAAAATCAAGGGCGTGCCTGCCGATCTGCGCCAAAAGCGGGCCGACATTGCGATGGATCACTGCGGTTTAACTGACAAGCGCAAGGTGCTGATTCGCAAGCTATCAAAGGGCTATCGACAGCGGGTGGGCATTGCCCAGGCCATCATCCACGACCCGCCAGTAATTATTTTGGATGAGCCGACAGTGGGGTTGGATCCGCGCCAGATCAATGAAGTGCGGCAGTTGATCAAAGGGCTGGCGGGTAGCCACACCATCATTCTCTCCACCCACATTTTGCCGGAGGTGAGCATGACCTGCGATCGCGTCACCATCATCAACCGTGGCCAGGTCGTCGCTACCGACACCCCTGACAACCTCACCACCCGACTCTCCGGCGAAGCCGCCTACGAACTGGAGATCAAAGGGGATGTGGATAGAGCCCAGCGTCTGTTAAGTGAGCTGTCCCCCGTGCGCCAGGTCACCCTACTGGGGCTAGAGCACCTGCCAGACTATCACCACCGGCTGCGGGTGAGTGCAGAAGCCGATCGCGCATTGGGAGCCGTTATGTCCGCCGCTCTCATCAACGCCGGTCTCGAACTCCACGAGCTGCGCCGCCAGCAGGCCACCCTCGAAGACGTCTTCCTCAACCTCACCACCACCGAACCCGCGACAGGGGCAACGGCACCGCCCGAAGCACTCGCCGAGCTCCCCACAGTCGAGCCAACGCCAGAAGAATTCGAGACCTAACCCTTTTGGATCTTGGGTTTCCCCCATCCTCCTCATCTCCTCACCCCCTACCCATCCACCCTCCCACTCCCCTACCCATCCACCCATCCCCTCTCCCCGCCCATGACCCTTCTCTTCAAAAACATCCTCGCCATCTACCAGCGGGAGCTGCAAAGCTACTTCGCCTCGCCCCTGCCGTATATCATTGCCGCCGTGTTTTGGCTGCTGGGGGGCTTTTTCTTAGTGGCGATTTTGCTGGGGCCTCAGGGCATTTTGGCCCAGGCGGCTATGGCCGATCAGGCGGTGCAGATGGGCATGCCCCCCTCGCCTCCCTTTGATGTGGCCTACGAATTCAACAAAGCCTATGTGGGGCTGCTGGGGTCGCTGTCGATGTTTGTGCTGCCGATGCTCTCCATGGGGCTCTACGCCGACGAGCGCAAGCAGGGCACGTTGGAACTGTTGGCGACTTCGCCAGTAACCAACTGGGCGGTGGCCTTGGGCAAGCTGCTGGCGGTGGTGAGCTTCTACCTTGCGATGGTGCTGCCGCTGATGGTGTGCCAGTCGATCGCACTGGGGGCAGCCGAGCCTCCCACAGGATCAGGAGTATTCTTGCTGTCTCACTTGGGGCTAGTGCTGCTAGCGGCCAGCGTATTGGCCCTCGGCATGTTCATCTCGTCGCTGACGGAGAGCACGGTGCTGGCGGCGATTATGACCTTTGCGCTGATCTTGCTGCTGTGGCTGGTGGATGCGGTGGCCCAAGGGCTACCGGGGGTGGTGGGCAGCGCGATCGCCCATCTATCCCTACTTAAGCATTTCACCGACTTTACCGAAGGCATTTTCGACACCGGTGGCCTGGTGCTGTTTCTCTCGTTCATCGGGTTGGGGCTTTATCTCACGGCCCAGTCCATTGAAACACTTCGGTTCCAGCGGTCCTAGTGCCCAATCAGTCCAGTTAACGTCAGCAGGTTAGTAGTAGCGAGTAATGGCGATGAAATCGTTGGCGGCCTACCAAAAGTATTTGAAATACCTGGCTTTCCCGGGGCTGGCCCTAGTAACAGCGGGGCTGATTGCCGGTATTGTCGCCGGGTGGACGCTGTTGCCCGCAGGCCTACTGATTGGGGGCATTGGCCTACTCTTGCTTGGGCTGGTGCTGGGTAACTACGGGCAGGGTCGGTTTTGGGCTCAGCGTTCCACCGAGGCAGGGGCCAACGCTCTGATCTCTACTCTGGCGGTGCTGGCCATTCTGGGCCTGGTGAACTTTTTGGCAGTGCGCTATGCCAGCCGAGTAGACCTGACTGAGAACCAGATTTTTACCCTGGCTCCCCAGTCGCAGCAGGTGGTACAGACCCTAGAAAACCCCACTCGCATCGTCGTCTTCGACCCGCTGCCCAACCCCCAGGACCGCCAGCTGCTCGAAAGCTATCGCCAGGCCGGGCCGCAGTTTACCTTTGACTACGTCAACCCCTACAACGATCCCCGTCAAGCCCAGGAGTTTGGCGCTACCCAAACGGGCATGGTGTTTGTGGAAAGTGGCGAGACTCGCCGCTTTTTGCAGAACGTCGGCCCCAGCGAGCGGCTGTCGGAGCGCACGTTGACCAATGCGCTGGATCAGGTGGTGAGCGATCGCCCCCTCACCGTCTACTTCACCCAAGGTCACCAGGAGTTCACCATCGACGGCAGCGACACCGGCTTTTTGCAGGCCGCCACCGCCCTCGAAGACAAAAGCGCTGTGGTGCAGCCCCTCGACCTTTCTAAAACCAGCACAGTGCCCGAGGATGCCAGCGTGGTGGTGGTGGCCGGCCCCGCCGCCGAATTCTTTGAGCCTGAAGTTAACGCGCTGCAAACCTATCTCAACGGCGGCGGCAGCCTCATGCTGCTGATCGACCCGCGCACCAGTCCTGGCCTCGATCGCCTGCTCGACCCCTGGGGCATCACCCTTGACGATCGCATTGTGCTGGATACCTCCGGTAGTGGCCAGCTCGTTGGCCTTGGCCCCGCCGCCCCCTTAGTCACCGACTTCGGCGACCACCCCATCACCCGCGACTTTACCGGCGGGCGATCGTTCTTTCCGCTGGTGCGTCCAGTCAATGTCGAAGAGGTGCCCGGGGTAACGACAACGCCTATTTTGCAGAGCAATCCCCAAAGCCGGGCCGAGGCTCTTTCCACCGAAGGCGAGCTGCAATACGACGAAAACGCGCCGCCCTCTGGCCCCTACACCCTTGGGGTTGCCCTCAGTCGCCCGGTCGAAGGAGCGACCCCCGCCGAAGGTGAACCGCCACCGGAGTCGCGTCTAGTCGTGATTGGCAACGCCACCTTTGCCACCGATGGCCTCTTTGAGCAGCAGCTCAATGGCGATGTCTTTCTCAATGCCATTAGCTGGCTGGGTCAGCAGACCGACGCCACCCTCTCCATTCGCCCCCGCGAAGTCACCAACCGCCGCATTACCCTGACGGTGCAGCAGCAGATTGGTCTCGGGGTATTTTCCTTGCTGGTGCTGCCGGCTATCGGACTTGGTCTAGCCGTGCTGATGTGGCTACGGCGGCGATAGAACGCCTGCTCAGGCCGGCTAGAGGGCAAAAAGCAGAGACGGCATTAGGGATGTTTGAGCCGCGTCTGGGAAGGTAAGACCTGCTGGGCGAAACAGGCTATGGCATAGAGAATAATGGTTTCACCCAGGAGTTCTGCCAATTCCTCTAGGGTGATGCGGAGATGTTCGATTAAAAATACGGTTTCAGATGAGAAACGGGTAGATAGCGCTGGCGCGATCGCATCCTTGGCCAGCTCGGCCCCAAACCCGCCCAGCAAGAAGATCCCCAGCCCCGCTAGCACCCACAGCACCGTGAGCCGGTGGGTACGCCATAGCCAGACTAAATCCCTAAATCCCAGCACCACAATCGCCATCAAGAGGCCGAGGTAAATCAATTTCCAGTCCACCTGCCCCAGGGTGAGGTGAAACTTGATCAATTCATCCACAGCGCCGAAGAAACAGAGCAGTGCTAAAGCGCTGGGCAGCAACCAGGACGGCTTAGACATGTGCCGTCGATGGCGCAGCAAACCCACACACACAAACCCGATCGCACTCAGCAGGCTCGCCTGTAGCCAAGAGGGCAGCGATCGCAACCCGTCAAAGTCAAATAGCCCCGCCTCGCCCCGCAGACCAATCAGGGCCAAATAGGCGAAAGCAAGCCCTACCTCAAAGCCAATCAGGGCGATCGCGGCCTGTGTTAGATATTTTGGTGCGGGCATAGTCAGTATCCACTCATCACTAGGCCCAGCTTGCCCTTAGAGCAGAGGTAACGGCCATCGGGTTTAGTCGGGTTTGGTCGGCAACATGGCAGACCTGGGCAGGTGAACCGTGATTGATCTCCCCGTAACAGGTAAAGCCTGGATGAGGACAGGCAAAATGCCACAATTTAAGCTTATTAAGCATTTTTGCTCGTCGTAGTCTCGTTCTTCTGCTAGGTGAGCCCCAGCTAGGTCGATTGCGTTTGCAATCTGCAAATAACTCCTGAATTAAGAGCAGAATTTTCCAGAAGTTTTTCCCCTCGCGCAACCAGGACACCTGTTCCATGCTGTTAGTGTGTTCTCTGCTGTCGAGCGAATCTTCAGCCCAATCTGGAGATTCCCTGGTTGCCCGTTTACCCATTAGGTGTGTAGCCATGACTGTATCTACCCTCACCCCGCCCAGCGTGCAGTGTCCCGAGTGCGGTGTTCACAGCATTGTGGAATATAAGCCCACGGTGTACCACTGCCTCAAATGCGATTTTGAAAAAGACCTGAGCCTCTCCCCCGAACCAAAGCCTGCGGGCCTGGGGTCGGTGATCTTGGGCATGCTTGGCTTTAGCCTCGGTCTGCTCATCCTGCTATAGAGCCAGCCAATGGCTTGATAGTGCAAATGCACCACAGTATCATGGGGGGGCCGCCCCCTAGGCTCCCTTATGGCCATTGTTTCTTCTCACACGTCCGACGATTCGGCCAAGCCCAAGCGGGCTCAGTCTAAGCTGCCAGTCCAACCCACCGAAGCGGCTGATCTACAGCCGCTGCTCTCCCTAGTCAAGGGTGGAGAGATGCAGCCAGAAGATTTGGGGGATGAACCAGATACCCAGGCACTATCGTCAACTGCCCCTGAAGACACCCTGCGGCCCCAGCGGCTGCAAGACTACATTGGCCAGGCATCCCTTAAAGAAGTGCTGGGCATCGCCATTCAGGCGGCTCAGTCGCGGCAAGAGCCGCTCGACCATTTGCTGTTGTATGGGCCGCCAGGGTTGGGCAAAACCACCATGGCGCTAATTTTGGCCCAGGAAATGGGGGTGACCTGCAAAATCACCACGGCCCCTGCCCTAGAGCGGCCTCGCGATATTGCCGGACTGCTGATCAATCTCAAGCCGGGGGATGTGCTGTTTATTGACGAAATTCACCGGCTGCCCCGGGTCACCGAAGAAATCTTGTACCCGGCAATGGAAGACTCACGACTGGATATCACTATCGGCAAAGGGCAGTCGGCCCGCACTCGCAGCATTCCACTGTGCCCCTTTACTCTAGTGGGAGCAACGACGCGGGTAGGGGCGCTGAGTTCTCCGCTGCGCGATCGCTTTGGGCTGATCCAGCGGCTGCGCTTCTACGAAATCGATGAGCTTAAGCCCATTGTGCTGCGCACCGCCGATGTCTTAAAAACTCCCATCGAACCCGCCGGAGCCGAAGAAATTGCCCGCCGTGCCCGAGGCACCCCCCGCATTGCCAATCGCCTGCTGCGGCGAGTGCGCGACTATGCTGAGGTTAAGAGAGCAGGCCCCATCACCGCCGCCCTAGCCGCCGAAGCGCTAGAACTATTCAACGTTGACCCCTGCGGCCTCGACTGGACCGATCGCCGCCTGCTGTCAGTAATGATCGAAAACTTTGGCGGTGGCCCCGTTGGTCTCGACACCATGGCCGCCTCCACGGGCGAAGACCCCCAAACCATTGAGGAAGTCTACGAACCTTACCTGCTGCAAATTGGCTACCTACAGCGCACTCCCCGCGGCCGAGTGGTCACCCTTGCCGCCCGCCGCCATCTGGGCTACGACGAGACTCCTGGTGGCGGCAACCAAATGGCATTGTTGTGAGTCGAGGACAGAGAAGGCATACGGTTTTAGATCGTTCCTTCAGCCTGGCACCCCATCCCTTCGCCTAAGCAGGCTGGCTATCAAAAGCAACCGCCCCCGCTACGTCTCCCGGCATGTCAATGATCGCCTGCATCAGGTTGGTTTGGTTGAGATTAGCCCCAGTCAGGTCGGTCCCCAGCAGATTTGCTCCCAGCAGATTCGCTCCGCTGAGGTCAGCATTGGCTAAACAGGCCCCCCACAGGTCGGCGTGCATGAGGTTAGCCCCAGCTAGATTAGCCCCACTGAGATCTACCCCAGTTAGCCTTGCCCCACTGAGATCAGCTCCCCACAGGGATGCGCCCGGAGCTATATGGTGCATCGTTTCAGGCACCTGAAACCCGCGCGGGAAATGGGTGCTATCGGAGTAGAGGGCCCCGTCTAGGTTGGCGTGGGCTAGCTGACACCCTCGCAGGTTAGTCCCAATTAAATTGGCTCGGCTCAGGTCGCTATAGCGCAGGTCGGCCCCTCGCAGGTCGGCTAACATCAGCGTGGCCTGACGCAAATCAGCGTAGCGCAGGTCGCTATCGCCAACCAGAGCACTGAGCAGGTTGCTGCGTCTTAGCACCGCCCCAAATAGTTGACTGTTCACTAGCAGTGCCCCGCTGAGATCGGCGGCGGTTAAGTCGGTGCCACCCAGATCCCTCTCTCGTAAATCTTTAGTGGCCAGGGCAGCCCCTGGTGCCAGGCTCCACATGCGGGCTTGTCCAGGGTTAAACCCTTCGGGAAACTGGGTTTGAGCATTGTAGAGAGCGCCTTCCAAACGCGCATCATCGAGGTCGGCCCCGGTCAGCACGGCCTCGCGTAGATCGGCCCAGCGCAGGTCGGCTCCCGCCAGTTTGGCGTTGCAGAACTGGGTCTGTTTGAGGTTAGCCCGACGAAAATTAGCCTGGGTGAGATTTGCCCCGCTAAAGTCGGCGCCCCAAAAATCGACCCTAGCTAAACTCCAGTGGTTGAGGTCGGCTCCGGCTAAATTGATGCCGGTAAAGTCGCGCTCCCCTTCCACAAAGGCCGTCCAAAGATCTTCTAGCGTTTTGAGATTCATGCCTGCTTACCGCTCAACATTGCCTAGGAACATCGTTTTGATAACCGACTTTTGCCCAGTTGGGCTTGCATGCTTAACTTGTAGCTAAATGTCCTAGCCAAGGAACGGCCTGCTGGGGTCGTTCAGGCTGATGTACCCAAACCACATAGCCGTTGTCATCCCAGGTGGTGAGGGCGCGTTTGCCTTGCTGATGAAGCTGCTGTACCAACCTTCGAGCCTTGTCCAAATCGGGGCGGGTGCGGTAGTAGCGGTAGTACTCACCCTCTATAGCAAGGGCTAAACTGCGGCACTGATCGGCACCCTGAATGTGGTAGAGCACATGCTCATCTATGGGGCTAGAAGTCAGTTCCACCTTTGCCGAGGCATCAGGGGTAGTCGGCAGCAGGCTAGCCCAGTCAAGGGTTGTGGCAGCCTTAGCGGTAGTTGCAGTTAGGGCTGCGTCATGGCTGGCTGCAGCCAAATCAGTAGAATGCGATTGCATGGGGGCGGTGATAGGCAGGCGATCGCCTCCAAAGTCCTCCTGCTGATCATCCGCCAGCAGCACCTGATCGAGTAACCTCTGGTGTCGCTGCACTCGGCCCTGCCGAACGCGCATGGCCTTAGCGGTACCGACCCCGATCGCAACGCTCGACAGGATAGCAAAGCCGATGTAACGAATCGAAAATTCCTTGTGCTGGTTGGGGAGCAGAGCTGAGTCGACCCAGTAGCTGAGGGGTTGGGGTAGCTGCTCCGAGACCTGGACCGCGCGGTCGGAGGCCATCGGCCAGGTAAGAGCTGCAAACCCAGCACTAGACGCCAGCAGCGCTGGCAAAACAATACGACGAAAGGGAGAGTTATCCATAACAGAGAACACACTGAGGTGAATAAATCACCCCCCGGAGATCTCCTTCAGAATACGCAACAAACCAGCAAGGAACTACGAATTCACCGATGGTACTCTGTGATACTTTGATGAAACCTTAGGGAGATATCCGTAGAAATACGGATATCTCAGCCATCTAATCGAAAAGCTGGGATCCTTTACGAGGAGAGGTTTAACTCCTATCAAAACTTGATGCGATCGCTCCTGATCAATGTTCAGGCCTTTGAGTATTGGAACACCAATACCTAGCAACCCAGCTCAACCTATGCGGTGGAACATCTTTGTCAGTCTGCTCGTACTTTTAACCGCTGTGACCCCCACCGCGTGGCGTGTGGCAAATGAACAACTCAGCCGTTATCAAACCCTAGAGGCCGCAGGGGATGGTGCCACAGAGACTTCATCCACAGCCCAAGGAGCGGGCTCTCCGCGCGATCGCCGCTGTCAGCAATGCGATTTAGCCGCCGCCGATCTCAGCAGCCAAGACCTCAGCCGCGAGAATTTTCGAGAGGCTGATATGACCAGGGCCAACTTGACCGGCACTCAATTGATCAACGCTATCTTGCACAAAGCAAATCTCACCCAGGCAACCCTCCATCAGGCCAATCTTCAGGGGGCAGACCTTTCCGAAGCTAACCTGTTGCAAGCCGACCTCAGTCAGGCTCAAATGCTCCATGCCAGTCTTGTCAAAGCCAACCTTGCCAGCGCATCTCTCACCCAAGCCGAGTTGCGCGATGCCGCTCTGTGCTCAGCCCAAATGCACCAGGCTGATCTCTCAGAAGCCAGCCTCTATGGGGCGGTCTTGCGCCAGGCCGATCTGTCAAACGCCGATTTGCGTGGGGCAGATCTACGCTACGCCGACCTCTACGAAGCCGACTTAACCAATGCCAACCTCACCGGGGCGCGCTTAGAGTTTGCCACCATGCCCGACGGCAGCACCTACAACCAGGGCTATGTGCAGCCCATCAACCCCTCCCAGGGCTGCGACCCCAACCGTTCCGAAAGCATCGCTGATCAATCAGAACCCTAACGTCATCTACCCAATCCATGCCCCATCTGGGTGAAAGAATTCGCTTAAGCCGCCACCGCAAACCGTTCTCTTTTCAACTTCCAAAGGCAAAAGCCATCAACGAACGCATTGCTGTTGTGGGCGGCATGGCAACCCGCTAGTGGTTTCTTCAGTACCTTAATCCGACCGCCGCCAGTGACCACAGCATTGCGTTGGAGGACGCCGATGAGTTGGCCTATGCAAGTTTCCGCATACTCGCGCCATTTCTGTTTGCTAAGGCGCTCTAAGGTGCGCTTGCCAAGGTAGTACTCGACTGAAAGTTGACAATACGGGCAAAGCTTTCAGGCTCTAGGCTAGCACCACCCACCAGGGCACCATCGATCTCAGGCTGATTCATCAGCTCATCGACGTTGCTGGGTTTGACCGATCCACCGTACTGAATAGTGACATCAGGATTTCTCAGCAGCTTGCGAATGCCCCCAATCACCTGGTTGGCATCAGCGGCTTCGCAGGTGTCGCCCGTGCCGATCGCCCAGATCGGTTCATAGGCAATCACCAGATTGTTTTGGTCAACATCTACCAGACCCTTCTCAATTTGGGTAGTAATGACCGCCTCGGTTTCACCGGCATCGCGCTGGTTTTTGGTCTCACCTACGCACAAAATTGGAATGAGGCCGCACTTTTGAGCGGCTTTCAGGCGCAAATTGACTGTTTCATCGGTATCGCCGAAGTACTGGCGACGCTCGCTGTGACCCACAATCACGTAGCGCACCCCAAGCTCTCGCAGCATGTCCCCCGAGATTTCGCCAGTAAATGCTCCCTCTGGCAGCCAGTGAATGTTCTGAGCACCCACCCTAATCCTGGCCCCGTGCAGGCTTTTGGACAGGGCTCCCAAGGCTGTGAAGGGCGCGCACAGAACTATTTCACGCCCGTCGGGGGTATCGGCGAGTTGTCCGAGAAAATGGCGCAGAAAGTCCAGGGTTTCGCCCTGGGTCTTATACATTTTCCAGTTGCCAGCGATAACGATTTTGCGCACGGTGTTTTGAGGTTAAAGGCTAGATATACAAAATTGCATCCCTGCATCGTACTAAGAAAAGAACCCCCGAATCAATTGTTGCAGCGCACAACGTTTGATTCGGGGGTAAGAGGGATGGAGAGGATGAGGAGATGAGGGAAGACTTTGCGATCGCCTCACCCCTCATCTCCCTTACCTTCCTCACCTTGCGACTGCTCTAGCGCAGGGCCGCTGCCTCGCGGGCTGCTGCCGCCTCGTCAGGGTGAATGTTGAGGCGGGTCAGATTGATCCGACCGCGGCCATCAATTTCACGCACCTTGATGATCACTTCGTCACCGACGTTGACTTCGTCTTCGACCTTGGCCACCCGATAGTCCGCCAGTTGCGAAATGTGAACCATGCCCTCCTGGCCGGGCATAAACTCCACAAAAGCCCCAATGGGGATAACGCGGGTAACTTTGCCCACAAACACATCACCAGCGGCAGGCTTAAAGACGATTGATTCAATCAAGGCTTTAGCCTGAAGGGCTTTTTCGCCTTCGATCGCCGAAACAGTGACGGTGCCATCGTCGTTGATGTCGACCTTAGCGCCGGTTTGCTCAGTAATCGCCTTGATCTTCTTACCACCGGGGCCGATCACCATGCCGATCATCTCAGGATCGATCTTGAAGCTGATCAGGCGCGGAGCGTAGGGCGATAGCTCTGCTCTTGGGGTATCAATGGTGGCCAGCATTTTTTCAAGGATATGCAGGCGGGCGGGCTTGGCCTGGTTGATGGCGTCGGCAATCACCGATAGGGGCAAACCGGTGATTTTCATATCCATTTGCAAGGCGGTGATACCCGTGTCGGTACCGGCGACTTTGAAGTCCATATCGCCCAAAAAGTCTTCGATACCTTGAATATCGGTGAGAATGCGCACCTCGTCGCCTTCTTTGATCAAGCCCATGGCCGCTCCGCTGACGGGCTTAGTAATGGGCACACCGGCATCCATCAACGACAGGGTAGAACCACACACTGACCCCATGGAGGTGGAGCCGTTAGAGGACAACACCTCCGATACCACTCGAATCACGTAGGGGAAGTCTTCTTTGGAAGGCAGCACTGGCACCAGAGCACGCTCGGCGAGAGCGCCGTGGCCAATTTCGCGACGACCAGGCGATCGCATCGGCCGAGTCTCGCCCACCGAGTAGGGGGGGAAGTTGTAGTGGTGCAGATAGCGCTTCTCTTCATCGGGGTGAAGGTCATCCATCATTTGAGCATCGCCGGGGGTGCCCAGGGTAGCGACCGACATCACCTGGGTCAAGCCCCGCTGAAATAGCCCAGTGCCATGCACCCGCTTGGGCAGCAGCCCCACTCGGCAGGAGATTGGGCGTACCTCATCGAGCTGGCGACCATCGACCCGCACCTTCTCAGCGACGATTTGCTGACGCATCAGCTTTTTGGTTACTGATTTGTAGGTGTTACTCAGGGCTTTACCGTTCTCAGCCACCGCTACCTTGACTGGATTTTCGTCCTCTAGGGCATCAATGGCAGTGACCAGCTCATCTTTAATGGCGTCGAGCTTTTCGTCGCGCTCGGGCTTGGTGAGGCTAAACTGCTTCAGCACGTCTTTGATGGCGGCGGCAGTTTTTTCTTCGATGAAGGTGGCCAGAGTGGGGTCAGTCTCAGGCTCTTGCTCGGTGACGATCTCGATTCCCAGCTCTTTGATCAGCTCTAACTGGGCCTTGATCAAATCCTGTACGACTTCATAGCCAAAGTCGATGGCCTCAATTACGTCGGCCTCGGGCAGCTGATTAGCACCCGCTTCTACCATGATCACCCCGTCGGGGGAGCCCGCCACGATCAGGTCAAGATCGCCGGTTTCAACTTCTTTATAGGTGGGGTTGATAATAAAATCGTCGCCCACTAAACCCACGCGCACCGCTGCCATGGGGCCGTAGAAGGGAATTTTGGCTAGCAGCACTGCGATCGACGCACCAGTGGCGGCCAATACATCGGGGGGCACCTGCTCATCCATAGCCAGGGTAGTGGCGACAATTTGAATGTCGTCGCGCAGCCACTGGGGAAATAGGGGTCGCATGGGGCGATCGATCAGGCGACAAATTAAAGTAGCCCGCTCTGGAGGACGGCCCTCCCGCCGCAAAAACCCGCCGGGAATGCGTCCGGCGGCGTAAAGACGCTCTTCGTAATCAACCAGCAGAGGCAAAAAATCGATGCCTTGACGTCCTGCTGAGCGGGTTGCGGTCACCAGAACCGCGGTCTCACCCGACTGTACCAACACCGCACCCCCCGCTTGGGGAGCCAACAGTCCACCCCTCAGGTGAATATCGCGACCACCGAAGGAGATTGTTTTTTCAAATTCTTGCATGTACGACTACGTCCTTTCTCTCTTACCATTCTTCTTGGTTTCTTTGGCCTGATCCTAGCACCGATGATGGCGATGGCTTGGTGCATAGGGCGCCAGAGGCAAAATTAGGCAAAAGACTTAAGGTTTTAGGACGCGTTGGGTACTCTACGGGCGTTGGTTTGGATGCAAATTTCTGGCCCTAGGAGGCTACGGTCATCGCTGTACTGGTTACTGGGGTAGCAGGGTTTGTGGGCTCGTTTGTCGCCCGACGGCTGTTAGACAGCGGTCAGCAGGTCTACGGCATCGATAACCTCAACGACTATTACGATGTGGGTTTGAAGCGCGATCGCTTAGCCCGGCTAAAATCCGACGATGGTTTTACCTTTGAGCAGCTCGATCTGTTCGATCGCACGGGGATGCTGACGCTGTTTCGCAACCACCAGTTTCAGTATGTCATTCACCTAGCGGCCCAGGCAGGGGTGCGCTACTCGCTAGAAAATCCCTTCGCCTACTCTGACAGCAACCTGTCGGGGTTTCTCAACTTGCTAGAGGGCTGCCGCATGATGGGGGTTGAGCACCTGGTGTTTGCTTCGTCTAGCTCAGTGTATGGGGCCAATCGCAAAGTGCCGTTTTCGGTAGACGATCGCGTTGACCATCCGGTCTCGCTCTATGCTGCCACCAAAAAGGCCAACGAGCTGATGGCCCACGCCTACAGCAGTCTGTATCAAATTCCGACCACGGGGCTACGATTTTTTACGGTGTATGGCCCTTGGGGGCGGCCCGATATGGCCTACTTCAAGTTTGTGGAAGCAATTTTAGGCGATCGCCCCATCCAGGTGTTTAACCAGGGCCAGATGAAGCGCGACTTTACCTACATTGACGATGTGGTAGAAGGGGTCGTGCGGGTCATGACCCACATTCCTACCTCTAGCACAGACCTTAGCAGCGACAGCCAGGCTCCCTACAAGATTTACAACATCGGCAACCACCAACCAGTGGAGCTACTGCGCTTTATTCAGGTAATCGAATCAGCCCTGGGCAAGAAAGCTCAAACTGTTCTATGCGGCATGCAGCCTGGGGATGTGCCCGCCACCTATGCCGATGTCAGCGATCTCATGGCCGACGTAGGATTTGCTCCCAGCACACCCATCGAAGCTGGCATTCAGCAGTTTATAGCTTGGTATAAGCAGTACTACAAAGTTTAGTAGGCCAGGGTCTCTAGGGTTTCGCGCAGATAGCGACGCACGAGCTGGTCTAGCGGAGCCGCCTCGGCCTCGGCAGTGGGCAGTTCACCCTTCCAGCTCTTAAAGCCAGAGCTGCTGGCGATCGCAGACTTGAGGCTGAACCAAATGCGGGCGTGTTCAGAAAGCTGCATGGAGTTTACGGAGCGAGTTACGGCCATAGCTGCCTCTAAAAAGTTCGGATAACTGTCAAAATCTCAGGTCTTTCTACCGCTCAGGGCTACTCGCTCAGTTTGCGAGTCAGCAAAAACTCTAGACACTAGAAGATTACTTACAAGATAGCGCAATCGTCCCGCTGCGATTGTGCCAAGGACCACAGTACTAAAAATTGGCCAAGCTCTGGGGTCGGTGCACCAGAGCCCTAGCGGACATTGGGGTAGATGTCGGCGATCGCAGGCAAGGACTGTGGATAGCCGGCATCGTCCAGGTAGGTCACATTCTCGCTAGACTCCTCAAGTTCTGGGTGGTGAAGGGGCACGTAATCATCCGTGCCGTCGTTCTCTAAGATAGAACCCGCTGCAACAGAGTCTTCAGGATCAACAGCGTCTGCGATCGCCTTTGAACATGCCAGCCCATCTAATGCGTTTGCGCTGACCTGAGCTACCGGGGCTTCAGTTGCGTCTGATTCAACTACGTGCCCCAAAGATTCGGGTTCGTCTGTCGCTTCAGCTACGCTATTTGTTGACTTCACAGTGGGTGTCTCGACGGGCGCAATCTGATGAGGCTCAGGGGTTCTCACCACGGCTGGGGCGGCTAGGTCGGATGTTTGCTGGTTCGTAAGATTGGGCAAAATTTTGCTGACCGTTAGCCCAACCCAGGTGAAGTCAGCGGCAATGTTCTCAGCAGAACAAGGGGCAACCTTGGCCATCACCCGATCTGGCGTAGCTAACACCTGAAGTACGGCTATGGGTATCTGCAAGAAAAGATTGGCCATGAGGAAGCTGAGGGCGGCGATCGCTACACCTCCCAGTCGTCCCCACTCGCTGAAGGGCGTCAGGTCACGGGCCAGAAATGCTAGGGGGTAAAGCTTTAGCAAACCCCACACCAGAGGCACCGGCACCAGCAGCGCTCCGAAACGCAATCGCCACCGCTGAAATTGATTCAGCAGACGACGTTGATCATCGTGCAGCGCAGCAGGCTTGAGTGCCAGCCCTGGCAAACTAAAAATGTAAAAAGGCTGCCGCAACTGCATCACCAGCACCGGCAGCACTCCTAACGCAACAATGACACCTATCTCTAGCTCAGGCAGGGTTGGGTTACCCACCGCCAGCCCAAGTAAGCACAGATCGATCCACAAAGGTACAGTAGCCAATCCGGCCAGGTGTACCCACAGGTACGGATCGCAGCGCCAGGGTGCCATTGTTAACTCCGTTTCTACACTGCTGTCTCGCAGGGTTCCTCGTAAAGGAACCCTGCCCTTGCCTAGGCCATCGCCAAGGTGCGACGCTTCGTGACCATCTTGAAGGCATCGATAATGTCGCCTTCTTTCCAGTCGCTGAAGTTGTCAATGCCGATGCCGCACTCGAACCCGGAGGCTACGTCTTTGGCATCTTCTTTCATGCGCTTGAGGGAGTCGAGCTTGCCGGTGTAGACAACCTCGCCATTGCGCACCACTCGAAGGTTGCAGTTGCGGGTGACCTTGCCTGAAAGCACGTAACAGCCAGCAACTGCGCCCTTGCGCACGGGGAATACGGCCCGCACTTCCACTTGACCCAGGGGATCTTCGACCATTTCGGGGTCGAGGAGACCTTCCATGGCACCTTGGATGTCGTCAAGGAGGTTGTAGATCACCTCGTAGTCGCGCACATCTACACCTAGGCGATCGGCAGACTGCCGCGCTCCAGGAGCCAAGGTGGTGTTGAAGCCGACGATTACCGCGCCACTGGCAGCCGCCAGATCGACGTCAGTTTCGCTGATTTCGCCAGGGGCAGCCAGCAACACTCGAATCTGCACCTCGTTCTGCGGTAGCTGCTGGAGTGCCGCCAGAATGGCTTCGATGGAGCCCTGCACGTCGGCCTTGAGCAGCAGGTTGAGATCCTTGAGATCGCCCTCCTGAACCTGGGCAGAGATGGTGTTGAGGGTAACGCGACGAGAGGCCATCGACTGCTGTAGACGCGACTGGCGCTGCTCAAGCATACGCTTGTCGGCCACTGCTCTGGCAGTTTTCTCGTCAGAATAGACCTCAAACTCGTCCCCGGCAGCGGGTACATCATTTAGACCTAGTACTTCAACCGCAAAGGAGGGGCCTGCGACTTGAACCCGCTTCAGGCGATCGTCGAGCATGGCCTTGACCTTGCCCAAGATAGGACCAGCCACCAGCGAATCGCCCACCCGCAGCGTACCGTTCTGAATCAGCAGGGTAGCAACCGGGCCGCGCGCCTTGTCGAGGTTGGCCTCAATCACGGTACCGCGAGCCAGACGGTCAGGGTTGGCCTGGAGATCTTCTATCTCAGCGACCAGCACAATCATCTCCAGCAGGCTGTCGAGATTTTCACCCGACAGGGCGCTCACCGGTACCATGATGGTGTCGCCGCCCCATTCCTCAGGCACCAGCCCGTGCTCCATCAGCTCTTGCTTAACGCGATCGGGGTTGGCAGTCTCTTTGTCGACCTTGTTGATAGCCACAATCAGCGGCACCTCGGCGGCCTTGGCGTGGCTGATGGCCTCGATAGTCTGGGGCCGCACGCCGTCGTCGGCTGCCACCACCAGAATGGCAATGTCGGTTACTCGGGTACCCCGCGCTCGCATGGCGGTAAACGCCTCGTGGCCAGGAGTGTCTAGGAACACAATCTGATGGGACGTGCCCGCGTGATCGACATCGACATGGTAGGCACCGATGTGCTGAGTAATACCGCCAGCCTCACCTTGGGCCACCTTGGTCTTGCGAATGGAGTCGAGCAGCGTGGTTTTACCGTGGTCGACGTGACCCATGATGGTAACCACCGGAGGCCGCCGCTTGAGGCTCTCAAGGTCGGCTGCGTCGATCATTTCAGTGACCTTTTTAGCCTCTGACTCGACTTCGCTGGTTTCGACCATAACCTCAAACTCCTCAGCCACCATTTTGGCGGTTTCGATGTCGAGGGTTTGGTTGATGTTGGCAGCGATACCTTTGAAGAACAGAGACTTGATCAGCTCTGTCTCGGGCACCATAATTTGCTCGGCCAGCTCATGGACGGTCAGCCCTTCGGAGAGCACGATAAACTCGGGGCGCTCCTGGGTCGGCTGAGACTCACCCCGACGACCACGACGGGAGCGACCACCGCCGCTACTACTGTCACGATGCTGAGGCTTGTGGCTCTTCATCGTCGGTGACGACGGCCTACCACTACTGGCACTCTTGGGCTTGGGTGGACGCGCTAGCGAGATGCTCAGATTTTGGGCATCGGTAGCCTGCTCTTCGTCTTCGTCAAGCTCATCAACCAGCACGTCGAGATCTTCATCATCTTCGCCCAGCACGCCTTGGCCCCGCCGCTTGGTCTTGCCGACCTTGCTGGCTTTTTCGCGCATCTTTTGATCGTCGTCCTCGTCTTCGCGCTCTTCGCGCTTATGGCGAGGCGGTGAAGGGCGACGCGGTTGGTCGTCAAGGCCGCCGACCCCAAGCACGGAAATTGAATCATTGCCGGGAGGGGTTTCGTTGCGGGCAGCCGTTTCGGCTCTGGCCGTTTCAGCATCGGCATTGGGCCGTCGCAGCTTGGGCTTGGGCTTCAGACGGGTAACATCTTCGCCCGCATCAATTTCGCGGATAGGAATGGTGGGACGCGGTGCGCTAGGGCCGTCGGCCGAACGGCCTTCTGAGCTGCGGCTTTCGGGGCTACGGCTCTCAGGGCGGCGAATGACAGGGCGGGGCGGACGAGCGCCTTCTGGCACAATCACTTGGCGATCGTCACTGTCGTTACGAACCCGCGACACAGGCCCAACCAGCTCGGGTCTTGGCTTAACCGGCGGTGGAGAGACCTCTACAGGGGGCTCGACCGCAACCGTTTCAACCTCTTCGACAGGAGTCTCAGCAGGAGCGTTTGCCCCAGGGCGATTGAGAGCTACTGGCGGTTTGGGTCTAACCTCTGCCTGATCGGCTTTAGGAGCTTCCCCAGGACGGCTAGGGGGCTGAGAAAGGCTATCAGGACGCGTTGGGCGACTGGCGCTGGGGGCAGGAGTACTGGGGGAGGCAGGGCTGGGAGTGGGAGCGCCTGCCTCAATATCAGCCCTGGGGGTAACCCGATGGCGACGAATTTCTAGAATTTGCTGCTTGCGTTCGGGTCGAGCACCATTTTTGACCGGGGCCGCTGGTCGAGGCCGATTGGCAGAGCGGTCTGGCGCATTGGGCCGATTGGCACCGCCACTGGCGCGAGACTGAAGAGCCGCTGAGCGAATTTGATCAGCTTCTGACTCTGCGATAGTGCTGCTGTGACTCTTCACGGCAATGTCGAGGCGACTTGCGATCGCCAAGATGTCTTTGTTATCCAAATCCAATTCCTTCGATAACTCGTAAATTCTCACTTTGCCGTTCATCCACATCTCCCTACGCTAGTCAAGCTTGTTACTTACATAAACCAACCTGCTTCGTCCAACAAAACGACATCAAACCATTCTGACGAATACGTTAGCCCTAGCATGGCATTGTAAACCAAGGCTAGGTGGACATGGGACCTCAAGCAAGTTTACTGACGCCCTAGGGGGGCCAGTCAGATACCCATACTATGAGTGTAATCAGTTGCTTCCCCAATGAACAGAATCTCAGAGGGATCGCGTCTAGAGACGATTCAGTTGCAAAAATTTTTGGTTAAGCCTCCTGACGGCACATTTTCCCCTAGACGTTCTCTGCTTAGGCTTGCCGGCCGGGCAAAGGCTGTTGGGCAGCAACGGAATTAGCCGTTTCGCCTTCTAGCTGGCTCCACAGGCTTTGGTAAACGTCTTCTGGTACGTTAACTTTTAAAGCCCGCCCTAGCCGACTTTTTTTCTGAGCCTGGCGCAGGCAGTCGGCTTGGGGGCAGAGATAAGCCGATCGCCCCATTCCGCTGCCGAGACGCACCACTCGGTCAGGATAAACCCGCACCACCCGCCAAAAATCGGCCTTAGGGGCGATCCGCCGACAGCTGACACAGCGCCGATAGTTGGGCTGCATGGGAAACTTTCTCCAAAACTTACTCCTCCTCTGCGATCGCCACTGGGCTCTCGTCTGCCAGGGGTTCTTCTTCAAAGTCAGTGGCTAGTTCAACCGCCTCAGCTTCTTCAAACTCGGGCTCTTCAGCAGCGGACTCTGGATTGGCGTCATATTCAGCATCGGCGAGAGGTGCAGCTTCTAATTCATCCTCCTCAAAGGGTGCTTCATCGACCTCTAGGCCCGCTGCTCTAGCCTCAGCCGCTGCCCGTTCTGCCGCCGCCTTCGCTTTCCATTCTGCTGCCTCAGCTTCCTCCGCTGCCAGCTCTGCAGCTTCGCGAGCGGCCTCCTCGCGAGCCGCCGCTATTTCGGCAATCTTGCGGTCTTCCTCATCATAGTCATACTTGCCCGAGTCTTTGATGTCGATCTTCCAGCCAGTAAGACGGGCCGCTAGGCGAACGTTTTGACCCTCTTTGCCGATCGCCAAACTGAGCTGGTCTTCGGGCACCAGCACGTGGGCCTGGCGATCGTCGGGGTTGACCAGGCGCACCTCGTCCACGCGGGCGGGGCTGAGAGCGTTGGAGATGTAGGTGGCTGGATCAGGTGACCAGCGAATAACGTCAATTTTTTCGCCCCGCAGCTCGTTGACCACCACCTGAATGCGCGATCCTCTGGCACCAATGCAGGCACCCACTGGATCCACATCTCGTTCAAGAGTGTCTACAGCGATCTTGGTGCGGGGGCCAACGGAGCGCGAGGGGGGGTTTGCCTCCCGCGCGACGGCCACAATGCGAACGATTTCGTCCTCAATTTCAGGCACTTCGTTGGTAAATAACTCGACCACCAGCGCCGCATCAGCCCGCGACACCAGCAGCTGCGGGCCACGGTGAGAGCCTTCGGAAACTTTTTTGAGCGCCACGCGGAAGGTGGCGTTGGCCCGGTAGTTGTCGTTGGGGAGCTGATCGCGCTTGAGCAGCTCAGCCTCAACCTCGGGCTGGCCCACACCGCTAACGACCGCCATGATCACCGACTGGCGCTCAAACCGCAGCACTCGCGCTGAGAGAATGCTGCCTTCGAGGTCTTGAAATTCTTCTTGAACCAGCTTGCGCTGCTGGTCGCGCAGCTTTTGGGCCAGCACCTGCTTGGTTTGAATGGCGGCCATGCGGCCAAAGTCGCGCTGGTCGGGGGTAACGTCGAGCACCACGGTGTCACCAGCCTGGGCCTCAGGAGCGACTTCGCGCACTTCTGATAGGGAGATTTCGTGATCTTGGCTAGTGACTTCGTCAACAATGGTTTTGGTAGCCAACACCCGAAAGCCTTGGTCGTCGTAGTCATCAACATCTAGCTCGATGTCAAAGTTATCGAAGTATTCTTCGTCGAAGTGGGTGTCGATTTCGCGGGTGCGGCGGTAGCGCTCGTAGCCCTTGAGCAGAGCCTCTCGCAGGGCATTTTCAACCGCGTGCTTGGGCAGGTTGCGCTCGCGGCTAATGACATCAATCATTTCCTGCAGATTGGGCAGACTTACTAACGACATAACCACTCACCTCTGGACAATAATTCTTCTAAGCAACAAATCTGTGACGATCGCAAAACCTAAACGCAGCGCGTGTGTCGCCTAGTCGGGGCTTTGGTCGCTCAACTCCACCGTCTGTACCAGGTTGCGAGGCAGGGAAATGGATTTTCCTTTTTGGCTGACCACCACGGCCTCATCGTCGCGGCGCACTAACTGGCCCACCCACTGCTTTTTGCCCTTGTGCGCCTCAGTTAGGGCGACTTCGACCATAAACCCCTTAAACACCACAAAGTCGCGATCGGTTTCGAGGGCAGCAGAGACGCCTGGGCTTGATACCTCTAGCACGTAGGCATCGGGAATGATATCGCTGGTATCGAGTACGGCTTCGAGGGCCTGGCTCATTCTTTCGCAGTCATCCAGGCCAGTGTCTTCGTTTTCTAGACTGCGCACGTCGATGCGTAGCACCGGAGGAGACTGGTTGGTGTGAAAAACCGCTTCAACCACTTCTAGCCCTAGCTCTTGGGCAACAGGGGCCACCAGCTCAAGCACCTGGGGAATAAGGGGATGTACCATTTAATCTGCGAAAGAATGCCAATAAAAAAGTGGGCCTCGACCCACCTCCCAAAACATTGCTGCTAAAGGAGCCCAAACCCAGGGGCTTGAGCTTCCCCATTCTAGCGGATTGTGGCGGCATTGAGACAAGCGCAGGCCGCGATTGGCCCAGGGAAGGGGTTGCGGGAGATTTACCCAAATGCTTTTGACGGACGCGGGGATCAAGATTGGGGGATGGATTCTGTCTACTCTGGCAAGCACTGCTCTCCATTGCCGGTAAACGCTAGGGGATAGTCTGAGGTCAGGGGATAGCCCTCTGGCCCAGCCCTAAAACCATAGCCCCGAACTATTTCATAGGTTTGCAGCACCTGGCCAAACCGACGCACTTCTAGGGTTGCTGGCGGGTCTACGCGATCGAACATGGCCAAGTGAGTGGGGCAAATTGGGTGCCAGGTTTCGCCCAGCAGCACAGCGTCGCGTCCCTCTAGCTTAGGGGCATCGTACCAAAAGTCAAACTGATCGAGCCGGCCTGAGATGGCTAGCACGTGAGGGGTGTTGAGAGCATAGGCCAGGGCCGATGCTGAGCGATAGTCGGTGGTGAGTAGCAGGGGATCGTCGAGATCGTCGGCTTGGGTCGTTACGGCTTGGGCAACCTGGGGCCAGCCAAAAAGCGCGGCACCATCGGGATCCGCTGAGCCAAAGAACGTTCCCAGGGGGATGACGGTGTAGTAGGCGACTAGAGCTGTGGCGGCAAATAGACCCAGGCCTTGGGCGATCGCCAGCTGCCCAGCCCGGGCTGGCTTTGACCATTCGGGTCGATAAAACTGCTCGCTCAGCAGCGGAAACAGCAGCGGATAGGCCAAGATGTTCCAATAAAACAGCGCGACTGACACGGTGGACAGGGCTGTAAAAGCCGCAGTGGAAAGACCAAAAATCCACAGCGCCAAAGCTGGGTAGCAGGAGGCACGGGCCATGGCCGTCTGCCCCCGCTGCCTGAGCAGTCGAATGATGCTCCAGGACTGAATGGGGCCAAGAATCACACCACACAGGGCCAAAAACACCACGGGCTGAAGCAGGTTGAAGTTTAGCCCACCCCCGGCGGTGCGATCGCGGTAAAACCGAAACGAAAAGAAGTCGTGCTGAACATTCCAGATCAAAATTGGCGAGAGCACCAGCAAGAGTAAGCCCAGGGCCAGGTAGAGGCGGCGATCGCGCAGCACTTGCCAGCGTCGCCTATCCGCCAAAATCATCGCTAGAAACCCCAGCCCCACAAACACCGCGTTGTACTTACACAGCCCCGCTAGGCCGAGAAAAATGGCGGCACCGTAGAGATCCCGCCCGCTGCTTTGGTTGGAATTTTCAACTACGCTATCCACGTAGCGGACGAATAGAAAGCTGCTGACCACCGCCCAGGTCACCAGCCAGTGGTCGTGCCAGGCCAGCCCCAAATACCAAAAAAATAAGGGCGACGACAACCCCAGCAGGATGACTAGCCAGAAGCGATCCCTGGATTGATCGCCATAGAGGTAGCGACAGATGTGGTAGACCGTGAATCCTAACACCCCGCTGCTGACTAGGTTAGGCAGGCGTAGAACAACCGCAGAGCGCCCTAGCCCTGCGGCAAACACCCCCTGCACCCAAGCGTGAAAGGGCGGGTGGTCGTAGTACGAAAAGCTCGGTCGTTGCCCCCACAGCCAGTAGTAAGCTTCGTCGGGATTAGGGAAGGCTGTCAGCCAAAACACCACCCGCAGGGCCAAAAACCCCAGCAAAACCCAGCGTCCCCAAGCCCACACCGGAGACTGAAAGAAAGCCCAGCGCTTACTCATCAAGGGATTCTAGGGCGCTGGTGTCGATGTCGTCTAGCTCGGGAATGTCGCCAATGTCGAGGGTGCTGGGGTCTTCCCCAACCAGTTCAGCCTCAGCGTCGGAGGAGAGTAGCACGGTAGGCAAACCCGCTCCCCGCAGACCTTGAAGAATGTGCCCCGGCGTTTCAGGAAACACCACAAACAGGGGAAGGGTCTTGTCGGTGCCGTCGCTAAGCAGGTGCTCATAGCGCTGGGGCAGCAGCCACTCGTAGCCGCGATCGACCAAAATCTGCGTGTGCCGCCAGCGCATCAGCAAGTCTGAGAAATCCTCTTGGGGGCGGTGAATGTAGACAAAAATCTCAACCCCGGTCTTAATCTTCCACTCGGGATCGCACATCAGCAGAGCAACATCGCAGGGCAGTGTCACCACCGAACCGGGGGCAATGCTTTGGCTGTGGGGATTGAGGTGCACCCCGTCCCGGACGCGCACGTTCGGCAGCGGCAGCGTAATTACACTCTCATCAGGGCGTCGCATGCTGGGCACGGCCTCGAGGTAGGGACGATGGTGCTTGAGCAACTCCAAGGCCCCTTCGTGGTCGGTACAGACCGAGAGCAGCGTTTCGTACTGAATAGGTTTAATCGCCATGCTGCCTACAGAGAACTACGGGTTAGGGTCAGTATGCCCTGCATTTTATCCAAACCGGGCGAGCGACATGGCAGGCTACTCGAACGCATACCCGCAGTAGCCGGTTCTAAACAGCCGCAAAGAACCTCACAACCAAGACATCGGCTTTCTGTCGCATTAGCCTTGGCCACTAGCCTCGGGCTGAGCTGGTTTTAGAGTCTAAGGGGCCACGGGTAACCCCGAGCTTACTTTGCAGGTGTAGGGTACGCCAAAGCTGGCTACCGCTGATGTCTCCTCTCAAAAGCTGACGGTATTGAGCGATCGCCCTCTCCACCTGCTCCGGGCTTTCATCCAAAAATTCCAGCCGAAAGTGCCCCGCCCCCGCCTGCATGAGTCGCTGGGCGTACTCCGCCCCGGTCTGGGCGACGCCGTTGAACACCGTATTGCGGCAGCCCGCGTCGGCCAGCAGAAGGTGCTCAGTGCCAACCCTATCACGCAGTTTGACCTGCTGACTCTCACAGGGGCGACCACAATCACGAAAGTCTTTGCCATCGGACAGAAAGGCGCAGAAGACACAGTGCTCCATGTGAAACATGGGCATGTGCTGGTGCAGGGTAATTTCAAACCAGGCGGCTGGGGCAGATTGCAGCAAATCTACTAGCTGATCCGCATTCAGATCGTAGGAGGCCGTCACTCGCTCCAGCCCATAGCGGTTCAGCAGATAGTCTGCTGTGAGCGCGTTGGCCACGTTTAGCGAAAAATCCCCTACACAGCGCTGGTCGGCGAAATGGGCCAAGTGGTCGTAGTTGCGCACCAGGTAGCCGTCAGCTTCAGACCGCTTTACCTGATCGAGAATGTAGGTTTCTAGCGGCTTGGTAATTCGGGGCGGAGCTACCCAAATGGTCTGGGACTCGCTAACTCGATGGGACCGGAACCACTGTACGGCGTCGCGGTAGGTGGCAGGGTTTTCGAACTCGCAGTAGAGGGTTTCAATGCCGGCCTCGGTTGCGGCAGCAAGCTGAGCACGGGTGCGGACAAGGGTGGAGAGATGTGGGTGAGGTAATGGGGAGAAGCGATCGCCTAATGGCTTGAGGTCATTCGGGAGCAGATTGGACAGGGAGACATTGGAGTTGAGGTACCAAGGCTTCGGGCGTAAGCGCAGCTCCTCCAACCCTTCCACCAGCTCTCGCCGCAGCCGGTTTAGCTCGCTGACGGGGATCATCACATTCCCCTGGAGATGATTGCTCAGGGATTCGAGATGGAACGGGGTGTTGCCCAGACGGCCTAACTGCTGCTCTAGGCGGTCGCCCGTCAGCGGCTTTGAATGAGCTTCTACTAAGGCCATAGTGGAAGTTGTCTGGGCGATGTGGCCCTGGCTGTCGCGAGCGATCGCCACCAGCTCCTGCCCCACCGCACCATGTACCTCAATGGTGATGGGTCGCGTGAATTTGGGGCGATCGCCGCTATAGGTCTGCTGGAGCTCTTTATCTAAGGCTGGATCGCTGGTTTTCCACAGCTTGTCGCCGGGGCGGATGCGGCGCAGATTGAGCGCGTCGCGGCCAAACATGAGCCGGGTTTCTGGGCCAACCTTATCAACCTGATAGATGCGGCCGCCCTGCTCTTTTTCGGCGGGGTGGCCGTCGTCAAACACCACGCCATCCCCAGCTTTAATCGGAGCCTGGGTTTTCAAAAACACAGCATCTTCGGTGACGCGGGTGACCTCGCCTAGATAGACCCCGCGCTTTTTACCAAAGCGGGCGTGGACGAGGGTTTGGTTGTCGATGCCCTCAAACCAGCCGGTGGAGAGGCCGCGGGAGAAGGCCATTTCGAGCTGGTAGCGATCCGTTGGGGAGGAGTGGGTGGGTGGATGGGTAGGAGGGTGGATGGGTGGATGGGTGGATGATCCCGTAGTTTGGGTCAGCCCTGCGGCCCCAGCTCCCGCCGCCAACCTATCCAGCGCTTGGCGGTAGACGCGGGTGACGTTGGCGACGTATTCGGGCGCTTTGAGGCGGCCTTCAATTTTGAGGCAGCTGACGCCGGTTTGCACCAGCTTGGGCAAGACATCCAAGCCAGAGAGGTCTTGGGGACTGAGCAGGTAGGCGCGATCGCCCAAATCTACCCGTTCCCCATCGGCAACCAGATCGTAGGGCATGCGGCAGGCCTGGGCACATTCGCCCCGGTTGGCCGACCTGCCGCCCAGAGCTTCGCTGGTGAGGCACTGGCCCGAGTAGGCCACGCACAAAGCCCCATGCACGAAGACCTCTAGGGGCAGGGCAATGTTGCGATCGCCCATCTGCGCCTGAATTTTGGTCAGGTCTTTAATCGAGCACTCCCGCGCCAGCACCACCAGCTGACAGTCGAGATCGCGGGCAAACTCGACCCCAGCGACACTAGTTACCGTCATCTGCGTCGAGCCATGGATAGGGAAATCGGGTGAAAGATGGCGGATTAGGCGACAAACCCCAATGTCCTGAACGATTGCAGCATCGACCCCAGCCGCGATCATCGTTTTGAGATATTGCGCGGCCTCTGCTAGCTCTGAGGGAAATACCAGCGTATTCAGTGTGACGTAGCCCTTCACCCCGCGTCGATGGAGAAAGGCCATCAGTTCAGGTAAATCGGCTTCGGTAAAATTTTCGGCTCGCATGCGGGCGTTGAAGCGATCGAGGCCAAAGTAAATGGCATCGGCCCCGTTTTCGACCGCTGCTTTGGCACAGCCCCAGTTGCCCGCCGGAGCCAACAGCTCCGGCAAAGGAGGCGACGCGACTGGTTCATTAGAACTGGGGGCGGGGTCGAGGGCAGGCATGGGTTTGGGCTCGCAGAGCTAAATAGTGGCCCCCAAAAGACGGCCAGCGACACCATTCTATTCTTACAAATTCCAGACGATTGCAAGCTTGGCAAAGCTAGGGATTGCCGCAGGGGCGATCGCACAATTGTTTTGAGGCCATTACACAGAGCAATAAATATTTGGTGATGATCCCGCTGGTTCCTACAATGGGGAAACTAACTACTGGTTGCAAAACCCTGGAGAAATCTATGAGTCGTCCGATAATCCTCGGCATTGTGGGTGACAGCGCGGCGGGTAAGACCACACTGTCGCGGGGCATTGCGCAGATTTTAGGCGAAGACGACGTTACTATCATCTGCACGGACGACTACCATCGCTACGATCGCAAACAGCGCAAAGAAATGGGCATTTCAGCCCTGCACCCCGACTGCAACTATATCGACATCATTCAGCAGCACCTGGGTTTGCTGCGCACTGGGCAGCCTATTCTCAAGCCCATCTACAACCACACTAGCGGCGAGTTTGACGCCCCTGAATACATTGAGCCTAAGCGCTTTGTCATCGTCGAAGGCCTGCTCGGTTACTCGACCCGCGCCTGTCGCGATGCCTACGACGTTAAAGTCTACCTGGCCCCGCCCGAAGACCTGCGCGCCAACTGGAAAATTAAGCGCGACACCCGCAAGCGCGGCTATACCCCCGAAGAAGTAATGGAGCAAATTCAGGCGCGGGAAGAAGACTCTGAAGCCTTCATTCGTCCCCAGCGCCAGTGGGCGGACGTAGTGGTTAGCTTTTACCCCTCCGATGGTGAGAGCAACGGTGACGAACTACTGCTCAACGTGCGATTGGTAATGCGGCCCACCATTCCCCACCCCGACTTTACTCACCTGCTGGAAGACAAAAACGGCGGCTCCCTGAGCGACGCGGTGCGCATGGGCCTCGATCGCGACATGGGCAAGCCCGTAGACGTGCTCGAAATCGACGGCCACGCTACTGAAAAACCCGTACAAGAGCTAGAGCGTACTCTGTGCAGCGAAGTTCCCTACCTGGGCAAGTTTTGCAGCATTGAGGGCAACACCGATATTGGCAAAGTGGTGGGTACCACAGGCGAAACGCTGCAAAGCTATCCCCTGGCGCTGACCCAGCTGCTGATTACCTACCACATGCTCAAGGCCGCCAAAGTTCCTGAGTAGGGGCGAACTGCCTTTTGCCCTTCCCAAACTTTTTGAGCACAGCAGGGGCGATCGCCCTAAAAAAGCCGACGGCTCCGCAGAGGCGGAGCCGTCGGCTTTTTTGTCTCTGTGGCCTACTGTTGCGACAGCGATTCGCCCTGCGACAGTTCACCCAGCATCATTTGAATGAAATTAGCGGCCACCTCCGCCGACTGGTCGTGGGTGGCAAACACGATCGCCAGGCTGTTGGTGTCTCCAGCGCCGTAGCAGAGCACCCGAAAGGAGCCATCTTCAAAGTAGCCAGTGCGGTCAATGCCGCCCTGGTCAGACTCAACTCCCAGGGTGTCGATCAGCTGATCGGCTCGCGTCAGACAGCCAGCCACATCGGTGTCGAGCAGTTGGTCGCCGCTGGCGATTTCAGGGCGAGCGTTGGCGGGCTGAATTAGAGCGGCTAAGCCCAAGCCGGTGAGGGCGATCGCATATAGATGCCGTTTCATAGGAATTAAAACTAGGGTTAAGTACAACTGCCGCCCCGCCTAAGGGTGCCTCGCCATCTGCGCTGGTGGCAAAGGATTGTTTCACGGCCTGATCAGTTAATACAGGTTGCCCCCCAGCTTTCCGGATGCCACAAAGCAAAAAAGCGCCGGAGCTAGTAGCTCCGGCGCTTGGGGTGTTGAGGAGTGAACGATTAATAGTTAATGTAGGGGCTTGGTATGTCACCGAGGTAGCTGAGGTATGACAACCCTGTGACATTTTTCGCTCCCCTTTTTTGACACCATGGTCTAGGCTAATCTTTCCAGAGTCTTCTGGCCTTGCCCATTATCCTGTCTCTGCTGCCTCCGTGACCCAGCCCGACGCCCTGCGCAGTCTACTCAACGCCGTTTCTCAGGGGCAGCTCAGCCCCGATGCCGCCTTTGACCAGCTCAAATACCTCGATTTTGAGCCGGTCGACGACTTCGCTAAGGTCGACCATCACCGCACCCTACGCACCGGCTTTCCAGAAGTTATTTGGGGGCCAGGCAAAACCCCTCACCAGATTGTGCAGATCATGCACAGCCTGCATCAGCACAATCCGGTGGTCATGGCCACCCGCATCGAACCTGAAGTTTTTGCCCAGGTGCAGCAGCAAATTCCGGCGGCGCGGTACTACGACATGGCCCGCATTTGCGCCCTAGTGCCCACCGACTGGGCAGCCCAGCACCCCGGCACCATTGGCGTGCTGACAGCAGGCACCGCCGACCTGCCCGTAGCCGAAGAGGCTGCCATTACCGCCGAACTGAGCGGGTTTACGGTCAAGCGCCTGTGGGATGTCGGAGTAGCCGGGCTACACCGCCTGCTGCACCACCGCCACTTGATCCGTGACATGGATGTGCTGATTGTTGTAGCGGGCATGGAGGGCGCACTCCCTAGCGTTGTGGCGGGCCTAGCCGATTGCCCCATCATTGCGGTGCCCACCAGCATTGGCTACGGAGCCAGCTTTAATGGCCTCTCGGCCCTGCTCACCATGCTCAACTCATGTGCAGCGGGCATTGGCGTTGTCAACATCGACAATGGCTTTGGCAGCGCGGTGCTGGCCGGGCAAATTTTGCGCACTGGGGCGCGGTTGGGAGGTAAGGGGGTAGATGGGTAGGGGGTGGATGAGTGGAAGGTTGTGAGTTCAACCTTCAGCCATCAACTCAAAACTTAAAACTGAGCATTCACAACTCTCTCGCCTACTAGCGCAGGTCGGAGGGCATGGCGGCGGGTTTAACGTCGATGGTTTGGTCCCGGCCATCGCGGTGAATATCAAGCTTGAGGGTATCGCCAATTTTGGTAGCTTCTACCCGAGCCTGCACATCGGGCGGGCTGTCGACAGGGTCGCCCGCAATGGCGCGGATGACATCCCCTATTTTCAAACCAGCGGTTTGAGCTGGGCTATCAGGCAGCACCCCGACAATGAGAACGCCGGGCTCATCGTCATTATCAATTTTGAGATTGAGCTGCTCTTCCTCGTTGAGGCGATCGACCATCTCGGCGGAGAGTTCAACCATTTGAATGCCGAGGAATGGGTGCAGCACTTCACCGTTGGCAAAGAGCTGATCGGCGATCCGTTTGGCGGTTTCGATGGGAATGGCAAACCCCAAACCCTGAGCATTAGCGCGAATGGCGGTGTTCATGCCGATCACCTCGCCCCGGTCATTCAGCAGGGGACCGCCGGAGTTGCCGGGGTTGATGGCGGCGTCGGTCTGAATAAACTGCACCCGCTTATCGGGAATGCCCACCTGGTTGCTGCTGCGCCCTAGGGCACTGATGATGCCGGCGGTGACGGTGTTGTCGAGACCGAGGGGATTACCGATGGCGATCGCCCATTGCCCCGGGGCCAAGTCTTGAGTGCTGCCGATTTGCACGGTAGGCAGGTCAGCAGCTTCAATTTTGACGACCGCCACGTCGGTCACCGAGTCAACTCCAACTACCTTTCCCTCGAAGTCACGCCCATCGCGTAGGGTCACCTGCACCGTTTTGGCGCCCTCAACCACGTGGGCATTGGTCAAAATTTGGCCATTGCCAGTGAGAATGAACCCTGATCCAGTTCCCTGCTCTAGGCGATCGGGCAGCTCAGCCGGAGGCATTTCTTGCTCGTCAAAGAAGCGGCGAAAGAAGGGGTTGTTAAAGGCATCGGGGGAAATTTCGGGCACGGTGCGCTCGGCGTCAATCCGCACTACCGCTGGCCCCACCTGCTCTACCGCTAGAGCAATGAAGTTTTGGTTTTCCCCCATTGGGTCGGTGATTCGGGAGTTGGGGGCCGCCTGGGCTACGGTCGTCAACGAAGTCTTGACCGCTGGAGGAGGTTCCGTCTCAGCCTGCTCTGCTACGGTCGCACTCGCCTGGCTGACGTAGTAATGACCAGCCCAACCTGCACCACCCCCTACGGCCAGAGCCACTGCCACCAACGCGAGCTGCTGAGAAAACTGCTTTGGTAACGAGTCCATGCTGAATGCCCTCTGCTACTGTGCCTGGTGTGCCTTACCGGGTGCGCCGGATTGGCTTTGCGATCGCGACTGCGAGCAACCCCGCAATCACCTGATGCCGCCGATGATTTTACTGATCTGGCTTTAACTGATCTGGCTCTACTCTACCGAATATTCTGCGGAGCAAATAATTTCCGGATGGGGTTGTTTGCGGCTAGAAAAACCCAGGTATGCCCCCTGAGCAATCGGGGTTGTCCTGCCTATTATAGAGGCTGTACTCCTTAGGGTTGATTGGTTCACCAGGGGAGCCCCAATCAAAGTTGGCTAAGTCGCTAAGTTTTTATGATGTTTTACGATTTGCTTCAGCATTGGGCCACCCGCCGGTTGAGCGCTGTTAGCACTACCGAGCGATTGGGGCAGTTCAAAGGCTTAGTTTGGCTGCTTAGTCTAGCCATTACCCTACCGCTGGGGGGGCTGGCTACGCCCGGCGCGATCGCCCAGACCGGCCCAACTGCTTGCTCCCAACCCGCCCTGTCGCGCTTAACCCGTCACCGCGTGGCCCAGGGCGAAACGCTAGCCGCCATTGCCCAGCGCTACAGTCTCTTACCGGCCACTATCATGGGGCTCAACCCTGCCGTTCAGGGGGGTGCCGTCAGCCCCGGGCAAGAGCTGATCATTCCGCCCTTCAACGGCATTCGGGTCAGCGTGGCCCCAGGCCAAACCTGGCGGCAAGTCGCCCAGACCTATAACAGCCGACCCGATGTGCTGTTTGAGGTAAATGGCTGTGTGAGCACTGTCCCGACCGCCATTTTTGTGCCGGGAGTGAACTGGTTTCCAGGGGTTTCAACAACCACAGCGACCCCCGTCGCTGCCCCGGCCACACCACTTCAGGGCTATCCCCTGCCTCAGCGATCGCAGGTAATTGTCAACTACGGCTGGCAGCCCGATCCGGCCCAGGGCAAGCTGGTGTTTAACACTGGGGTCGCCCTGGCTAGCGCAGCTAGCACCCCGGCACTGGCAGTAGGAGCAGGCACCGTAGCCTTTGCTGGCACAGACGCCACCTACGGCAACCTGGTGGTCATCAACCATGCCCAGGGGCTGCAAACCCGCTATGCCAACCTGGCAGCGCTGAACGTGCGCGCTGGGCAGACGGTGCGCCAGGGCGATCGCCTGGGGGCGATCGCTACCGCAGAGGGCGACGATGACGCGTTCCTATTCTTTGAGGTGCGGCTCAACTCCACCGCAGGTTGGGTTGCCCAGGACCCCCAAGACTACGTGCCCGCCATGGTGTTGCGCTAGAAAACTGACTGGTTTGGACAGGCTCGGGCGGTCGCATGACGCCAAGCCCACCCAAACTCTAGCGCCCACTGGCAAGAGCACCTACAATTGGCCTTAAGGGTGCACGGCAACGCTGGAGGTTTGTGCACCGATGGCCTCAGGTAACCTAATGGCACAGCATTTTTCTGGGCAGCCGCCCCATTCCCCCCAACCGTTTTCTGAAGCCCGCGACCCCGCTGTCACGTCGGGGCTGTTTTGGACTAGGCTGCTGACCTATCGGCCCCTGTTTTTGCTGGGTGGGCTTTGGTTAACCCTGGTGTGCGTGTCTGCGATTGCCTACCACGGCCTCATGTTCAACGAACCCATAGAAGAAGTCGCTCCTGAAGCGCCCCTAACGGTTTTGCCAGTTCCAGCCGACGATGCCGCCTCTGCCCCAGAAATTGCGCCTGTGCAGGAGGCTTCGTCCCAGTCTGGGGTTGCCCTTTGGGGCCTGCTGAGCCTGGTGGGGCTGTGTGCCTTTGGCTCCTTTGTGCTCACCCAGCAGATCAAGGCCTCATCTCGGGCCACCAAGCGCAAAAAAGCTCGTCCGCGCCCGGTTGCCAAAGCACCTGCGCCGTTGCAGCCACCCCATCCCAAGCGTTTGGCTCCCTACTCGCCCCAGCGCGATGGACTCGTAGCCCCCGGCGTCAGACTTGTGGAAACACCTGTGGTTAAGCCACATAGCTCAGCACCGGTGCCAGCCCAACCAAGGGTTGGCACGGTGCCTCAGTTTAGGGCGGTGCCTCAGCCAGGGCGATTCCCCTCCAGGGAGGCTGCCCCATCGCCCCGGCCCCCGGCTCCCAAAGTTGCGCCTGTGCCGACCGCCACTCCAGCCGTAGTGCCCCCCGAGGCAGACCTACCCCTCGATTGGTCTGAGGGCAGCGTGGCCCACGCTCTAGATATGCGGCAGCGGCGACCGCTGTCGTCCTTAATGTAGGCATTGTTGATCTTGGAGCTTTGAGTCAGCTTCCGGTTATCTACCACCCCGACTATGTGGTCCCTCTGCCCGACGGGCATCGCTTTCCGATGCCCAAGTTTCGGCTGCTGCGCGATCGCCTGCTGCACGACGGCGTGATCACCCCCGCCCAGATCTACCAGCCCGGCGAACCGCCCCAGACCTGGCTGGAGCTAGTGCACCAGTCTGCCTACGTCAACGCCTACCGCCAGGGCACGCTGGATGCCAAAGCCCAGCGGCGCATTGGCTTGCCCTGGAGCACCGCCCTGGTCAAGCGCACCTGCACGGCGGTGGGGGGAACCATTCTCACCGCCAAGCTGGCTCTGGAGCACGGGCTGGCCTGCAATACGGCGGGGGGCACCCACCACGCTTTTCCCGACTACGGCTCGGGGTTTTGCATTTTTAACGATCTGGCGATCGCCACCCGCGTGCTGCAAGCGCAGGGCCGCGTCAGTCGCGTGCTGATCCTCGACTTAGATGTGCACCAGGGCGACGGCACCGCCTGGATCTTCCGCGACGACGCCAGCGTTTTCACCTTCTCCATGCACTGCCAGGAGAACTTTCCGGCCCGCAAGCAGAGCAGCGATTTGGATGTGCCCTTGGCCCTGGGCATGGAAGATGACGCCTACCTAGACTGCCTGGCGCGGCACGTTCCAGAGCTGCTAGCCCAGGTGAAACCTGATCTGGTGTTTTACGATGCCGGGGCCGACCCCCACAAAGACGACCTGCTGGGCAAGCTGGCGCTGACCAACACCGGAATTTACCGGCGCGATCGCTACGTGCTCGACAGCTGTGTGCAGGCGGGCTATCCCGTCGCCTGCGTCATCGGTGGTGGCTACGGCCAATCCATGGAGGATCTGATCTTTCGCCACTCGCTGCTGCACCGAGCGGCTGTCGAGGTGTACCAGGCCCACCACCTATAATTGAAACTTTGTAGCGTTGTCAGACCATGGATTGGGCGATCGCCACCTTCTACAAATTTGTCACATTGAGGGAACCAGCGGCGCTGCGCCAGGAGCTTTTGACGCTCTGCCAGGGTTGGGGGCTAAGGGGCACAATTTTGCTGGCGTCAGAAGGGCTGAACGCTACCTTAGCGGGCGATCGCCAGAGCATTGATACCCTGTTGGCCTGGCTGCACAACCACCCCGAAATTGGCCCCTTTCCCCATCAAGAATCCACCACCGCTGCGCCCCCTTTTGAGCGGATGAAGGTGAAGCTCAAGCGGGAAATTGTCACCCTCGGGCGGCCCAATGTGAACCCCGCCCAGCAGGAGGTGGGCACCTACATCGAACCGCAGGCCTGGAACCAGCTCATTACCGACCCTGACGTGGTGCTGATCGACGCCCGCAACAAATTTGAGGTAGAGCTCGGCACCTTTAAGGGCGCGGTGAATCCTCAAACCCGCTCTTTTAGGGAACTGCCGAATTACGTAGAAACCCACCTCGACCCAGCTCAGCACAAAAAAGTGGCGATGTTCTGCACGGGCGGCATCCGCTGCGAAAAAGCCACCGCCTACCTGCTAGACCAGGGCTTCGAGCAGGTCTACCACCTCCAGGGCGGCATTCTCAACTACCTCAAAACAGTACCGACGGCCGACAGCCTGTGGCAGGGCGACTGCTTCGTGTTTGACGAACGGGTGGCCGTTGACCACCGCCTGCAACCCAGCGAGTACGAGCTCTGCTTAGGCTGTGGCCACCCGGTAAGCGCAGCTGAAAAAGCCTCACCCCACTACGAGGCGGGTATCAGCTGCCCTCACTGCTATGCTGCTCTTACCCCCGCAAAACGGGCTCGGCTAGAGGCTCGTCAACGCGATCGCTAGCTCTAAGGAAATCCATGCTGCCCACAGACCAACCGCTTCAGGCCCTGACCTATGGCCCCACCGATGGCACCGCTGACTGGTGCCTGGTGGCTCTCCACGGCTGGGGAGCCAATGCCGCCGATTTGATCGGGTTAGCCCCCTATTTAGAGATAGCCAACTTCTCAATGGTCTTTCCCGACGCGCCCTGGCCCCATCCCCAGGCCCCGGGGGGCCGTATGTGGTACGGCTTTCCCAACGGGTATGATTTTCGCCGTCCCTACGACTTCGAGACCCAGTCCGACCTCCAGACCAGTCGAGAACGGCTCAAACTCTGGCTGTCAATGCTGCCTAAAACCACCCAAATTCCTCTAGAGCGCACTATATTGGCCGGGTTTTCCCAAGGGGGGGCGATGGCGCTAGATGTGGGATCGCAGCTGCCGCTGGCCGGGCAGATTATTCTCAGCGGCTACCTGCACAGCGCCCCCCAGGCTCCAGTGAGCCCCCGCCCGGTAATGATGGTACACGGCACCTTTGATCCGGTGGTGCCGATCGCCAAGGCTCAGCAGGCTAGCGCGGCCCTCACCGCCCTCGGCCAACCCGTAATCTGGCAGGAAATGGCCATGGGGCATGAAATTCCACCTCAGGTAATGGGGCTAATTGCCGGGTTTTGCGAAGATTTGCGGCAGGCCAGCGGGAATCCCTAACCAAACCTTTATCCTGAAGGGAGAGTGAATCGACCCTGGGCTGCACTCGTGCGGCTCTGAGGCAAACGTCACCAAGGGGGAAAAGACTATGCTGAGCCTACATGTTTCGCAGCAGGCCGTCTCAGATATGACACCGGATACGGTGGCTGAGCTGGCCCGTCGCCTTGAGACCGATGCCTACGACAACGCCTTTGAGGGGCTGCAAGACTGGCACTTGCTCCGGGCGATCGCCTTCCAGCGACCCGAGCTGGTAGAATCCTATGTCCATTTGCTCGACCTCGAACCCTACGATGAGTCATAGACCGTCGGCGGCTAAATCCTGTTGAGATACCCCCGAGCCGTAGGGGCAAACGACCGTTTGCCCCTACGGCAGTGTCGTTCTTAAAATTGAGATGACTGGCGTCGGGTTTGGGATGGCAAGTCGTTCTACAACTGTGGAAACTCCCCGTCGAGTGCTGATAGGCATTAGCGGTGGTATTGCGGCCTACAAGATCTGCTCAGTGATTTCGTCGCTGGCCAAGGCGGGCCTAGCGGTGCGCGTTGTGCTGACCCAGCAGGGGCAGGCCTTCATTCCACCCCTGACGGTGGCCACCCTAGCTCGACACCCTGCCTACACTGACGAGAATTTTTGGCAGGCGACCCAGGGACGGCCGCTGCACATTGACCTGGGCGAATGGGCTGAGCTGCTGGTGATAGCACCACTGAGCGCTAACACTCTGGGCAAGCTGGCCCATGGCTTGGCCGATAATTTGCTGACCAATACCGTGCTGGCCTCGACCTGTCCGGTGCTATTGGCCCCGGCGATGAATACCGACATGTGGCAGCAGCAGGCCGTGCAGCGCAACTGGCACCAGCTGCTTCAAGATCCGCGCTACCACAGTATTGATCCAGGCAGTGGGGTGCTGGCCTGCGATCGCATTGGCACCGGGCGCATGGCCGAGCCGGAAGACATTCTCAGCCACATTCACTCGCTGCTGCACAGCGGCGGGCGGCGCGACCTGAGCGGCAAACATTTGCTAATCAGCACTGGCGGCACCCGCGAGTTTTTAGATCCGGTGCGCTTTATTGGCAACCCGGCCAGCGGCAAAATGGGGGTGGCCCTGGCTCAAGCGGCACTGCATCGCGGCGCGACCGTCACCCTGGTGCACGGCCCCATGGACGAATCCCTTCAAGCTCGTCTGGCGGGAATCCAAACTATCGGCGTAACTACTGCTGAAGAGATGCACCGGGCCATGCTCTCCCATCTATCCTCCGCCAGTTGGGTCGTGATGGCAGCAGCGGTGGCCGATGTAAAACCGGCCACTCAGGCCGCCACCAAGCTTGCCAAGGCCGATCTACCCAATGCGCTCCCCCTGTCCCAGGTGCCCGACATTGCAGCCGATCTATCCCAAAAGCGATCGCCCCACCAGCGGCTGATTGGCTTTGCGGCCCAGACCGGCGACATTATTCTCCCAGCACTGGATAAGCTGCACCGCAAGGGGTTAGATGCGATTGTGGCAAACCCCATTGATGTGGCCGGCAGCGGGTTTGGGGGCGATCGCAACCAGGCCGTCCTGCTCACCAAAGCAGGCGGCAAGCTCACCATCCTCCCGTGCACCAAGTTGGAGATGGCCCACCAAATCTGGAGTGCGTTGCTTGGGGCTGGGTTCTAACAACGCTGAGACCAGTTTATTCAGCCATCGTTAACCCCTTACAATGGGGGCTGTTCTGACTTTGGTGTCGGTATGACCGCTACCTTCTCTCCCAACCTGCTGTCTAGCGTGGTCAATCAGGTGCTCGCCATTAAGCCCCTGTGGAACTTTGCCAAGGGGCGCGCCCGCCACATGATGGTGACGCGGGCCGAAACCATCGGTGTGCCCTGGCGGGAGCGGGTTGAGGCCTTGCAGGGCCGTCGCACAAGGGTTGGTCACCCCGAGGCTGGGCTATCCACGGCTGAAACCGGGGACCTGTCGCCCCTCTGGCAGACCGATCTAGAAGCGGTGCAAAATCCTCACCTTGTCTACCCCGACTACTACACCACCAGCTTTCACGCCTACGACGAAGGCAACCTGGGCTGGCAACCCGCCATGGAGGTTGAGGTAGCGGCCCAGGCAGTGCATGCCAAAATTTGGCCCGAGGCCGGGGCTGCTGGCGACGATCGCCTCCGCCAGAGCTACCACGATGTCCTGGTTGCCCGACTGCCCCAGGCACCAGAGGCCATCGTGGATATTGGCTGCGGGGTCGGCATGAGCACCGAAGCGTTTCAGACCACCTTTCCCCAGGCGCACCTAACCGGAGTAGATTTATCGCCTTACTTTCTCGCCGTGGCCCGGTATCGGCAGCAGGAACGGCAGGCAGCTGGAGAGGTTTCCTCGACTGCAACTCCAATCACGTGGCACCACGCGGCTGGCGAAGCGACCGGACTACCCCCTGCCGCCTATGACCTGGTTTCGATCTGCCTGGTCTTCCACGAGCTACCGCAATCGGCGGCGAAGGCCATTCTGCAGGAGGCACGTCGGTTGCTGCGCCCCAACGGGCACCTGGCAATTATGGATATGAACCCCCGTTCTGAGGCAATTCAAAACCTGCCGCCCTTCGTCTTCACCCTACTCAAAAGCACTGAGCCCTACTTAGATGAGTACTTCAGCCTGGATATGGCGGCGGCCTTTGAGGCGGCAGGGTTTGAGCAGCCTACCGTGACGTTCAACAGCCCACGGCATCGGACATTTATTGGTCAAGCGATTTAGGGAAATAGTGGTTGGGAAGAACCCAGCGATCACACCGGCCCCTGCTGACTTAAGGCTCTAGTGGGCGGCCGCTGATGCGATCGCGACCCAGCCTTGATATCCACCCACTCTGGCAACCCCGTAAAGCTCCAGCTTTCTCATCGGGCAGGTACGCGTGTGCTGATCCCGTGGGGCATAATCTGGACAGACCCTGCAACAATTTCTCCCTTCTGTCCAGGGCTCAGTACCTATGAAAAAAGCCAGTCCCGCCTCAGGGGAAACCCTCGAGCGCCTAAAATTGAGCCTCTACCTAGTGCCTATTTTCGGGGTCGTGCCCGCTCTTTACAGCCTGTGGCAAAAGCAGGGCAGCCGCCAAGAGCTAGCAGTCAGTCGGCTGGTGATTACCCTGGCCTTTACCTGGGTGATTACCTACGGTATGCTCAGCGCCGGGAGCCATCTGGCACCAGGGCTATCGCTGCGGCTACTGATCTCCAACACCCTAGTAACCACCGGCTATACCCTGACCAACCTCGTTCTGATGGTGCGTCTATTGCAGGGCAAATCGGTCAACCTGACAGGGTTCAGCCAATGGAGCAAGCGGCTGCCCTAGGATTATGGGTGCCGACTCAGCCTTCCTGCTAGCACAAATTTTGGATTGCGAGAAAGCGCCAGACCTTGTCCTCAGGGCCTTCCATGGTCCCACAAAAAATTAACCCAATTTGTTGGGTCCGTGCCATATTACGTGGGTCGGCTGACTAAATTGCTGTTAACATGCAGCTAAAAATTTGGCAGAGTCATCCCCCTACGGGGCTGTAATCTCCTACCCCGTTCACTTTTACTGCCCCGAGGTCCCTGGTGTCTCAACGTCATCCCCAACATCCCAACGCTCGTTCATCCCAGGGGCATCCACAAAAAATGCCAACTCAGCCGCGACGACGCATGCCACGCATGCTCGGCGTGGGCATTGCCCTGGCCTCAGTGGCGGGCATATCGGGAGTGGCCGGGGCAATGCTGGCAGTTTCGCTGTCGGCAGCACCGCTCATGCAGCAAGATCTGAGTGCCGAAGAATCTGGAGTGTTTAGCCAGGATGCCGCGATCGCGTCAGGCGGTAACCTGCGGCTGCCTCGCCTGACTCGTCCGGTGAATATTCTGGTGCTAGGCGTCAAGGTGTTGACGACGGACGTCGAGAGCGTGCCGCCCGAACTGGAAGACGTGGGCTACCACGCCCTAGTCAACTCCTTTGACGGTCTCTCAGACTCGATGCTGCTGCTGCGGTTTAATCCCCAAACCGAGCAAATGGTGGTGCTTTCCCTGCCCCGCGACACCCGCACCTACGTGCGCGGTCGGCTGACTAAGCTCAACGAGGCCAACCGCGACGGCGGCCCCGCCCTAGCCGCCGAGTCAGTCAGCGATCTATTGGGTGGCGTGGCCGTCGATCGCTACGTGCGCATCAACGTGCAGGGGGTCGAAAAACTCATTGACGCCCTGGGCGGGGTCACAGTCAACGTACCCGCCGACATGAAGTACCAGGACGATAGCCAGCACCTCTACATTAATCTCAAGGCGGGAGAACAAAAACTCAACGGCAATCAGGCGCTCCAGTTCCTGCGCTTTCGCTACGATTCCCAGGGCGATATCGGCCGCATTCAGCGCCAGCAGATGTTTATGCGGGCCCTGGCTGAGCAGGCCCTCAATCCGGCAACCATTGCCCGGCTACCCAAAATTTTGTCGGTGATTCAGGAGAACGTCGACACCAACCTGTCAGTAGAAGAGCTGTTGGCCCTGGTGGGCTACGGAGCACAAATCAATCGCTCTAACGTACAAATGCTGATGCTGCCAGGCAGCTTCAGCAGCCCCCAAGAATTCACAGCGAGCTACTGGCTACCCAGCTACAACGACATCGACGGCATGGTTGACCAGTATTTCGGTTTTGGCACCCAGCGGGTCGCTACCACCAGCGACCCCAGTCGGGTGCGGGTTGCCATTCAAGATAGCACCAACGACCCAGTAGCGGTACAAGCCCTGACCCGGGCGCTGCGTGAAAGTGGCTACTCCAATATTTTTGTCGACCAGACCCTGAACGACCCCCTGCCTATTAGCCGCATTGTGGCCCAGCGAGGCGATGGCGCGACTGCTGAAATGGTGCATCGCTTTTTGGGAATTGGCGAAGTGCGGGTGGAAAGCACTGGTGCCCTTAACTCCGATATCACCATTCAGCTGGGGCAAGACTGGAACCAGGGCTTGGGTGAGTCGCTTTAAAATCACTCGATCGCGACCATGCCCCTAGGACGTAGACTGGCGGGGTAGCGATCGCATCGGATGAACACCTATGGCGCAGTGGGTTTGGGGCGCAGCCGCGCTAGCCGGTCTCAGCACAGTGGGCATGGCCACCCTGGCTCAGGCCCAGACCACTCTCCAAGTGGTCTATCCTCCCGATGGCCATCAGACCACGGCAGAGCAGATCTTTTTCATTGGCACTGGGGCCGCCGACCAGCCCGTGCTGCTCAATGGCGCACCCATTGACGGACGCAGCGCCTCGGGGCACTTTGCCCCTTCCCGCCCCCTCAATCTCGGCACCAACACCTTTATCCTTACCCAGGGCGATCAAACTCTAGCCATCACCGTGACGCGAGTAGTCGCCGGGCCAACTCTACCCGCGACCCTAGGCTTTGCTGACGGCTCCCTAGTCCCCGCCGCAGACGTTGCTCGTCAGCCGGGGGATTGGGTCTGTCTAGGGGCGATCGCCCCCGCCAACGCTACCGTCACGGCATCTCTGGCAGGGCAGACCTATACCCTGCTGCCCCAGGGCGATCGCGCCGATCTGCCCCCCAACTCAGCCGTCCTCACCGACCAGGCTCAGCCCATCGCTGTTACCACCGCTGGCCCCAGCCGCTACGAAAGCTGCTTCATGGCCACAGCCCCAGGCCACCTCGGCAAACCGACCTACAGCCTCACCCAGGGTGGCTCCACGATCACCGCGTCGGCCCCCGGTGCCGTCAGCATTCAGAATCCCAGTGCGATCGAGGTCATCGAAGTCACCGCTGCCGCTGGCGTAGCCCGCACCGGCCCCAGCACCGACTATTCCCGCCTCACGCCCCTGCCCCAGGGCACCCGTGCCAGAGTTACGAGCCGCGAGGGCGACTGGCTGCGCCTCGACTACGGCGGCTGGATTCGCGCCGCTGAGACTCAGCCAGTGGCAGGGGGAACGGTGGTGCGATCGCTGGTGCGCGGCGTCACCTCCCGCCAGGTGCCAGGCTGGACAGAAATTCACTTTCCCCTGCAAGTCCCCGTACCCGTCAGCGTTGAGCAAGGGACAGACACCTTCAGCCTCACCCTGCACAACACCGTGCCCCAAACCGACACCATCTACGTCACCGACGACGGGCTGGTTGAACGCTTAGACTGGAATCCCGTCCTGCCTGACCAGGTAGAGTACCGAATTCATTTCAAAACCGACCAGCAGTGGGGCTACAAGCTGCGCTACGAAGGCACAACCCTCGTACTATCCCTCAAGCAGCCCCCCAACCTTCAAGCGGCTCGTCCCCTAGCAGGCACCACCATTCTGGTCGACCCCGGCCACGGTGGCGACGAACCGGGCTCACGCGGCCCCAACGGCACCCCCGAAAAAGACGTCAACCTGGCAGTGTCGCTACTCCTACAAGCCGCCCTAGAAGCCCGAGGAGCCCAGGTGATTATGACCCGCACCGCCGATAGCACCGTTGGCGTCAACGATCGCCCCGCCCAGATCGCCCAAGTCGAACCCACCCTAGCCCTCAGCATTCACTACAACGCCCTCCCCGACAGCGGCGACGCCCAAAACACCGCCGGCATCGGTGCCTTCTGGTTCCACACCCAGGCTCACAGCCTGGCTCAGTTCCTCCACGACTACCTGGTAACCGAACTCGATCGCCCCTCCTACGGCGTCTTCTGGAACAACCTCGCCCTCACCCGCCCCCACGTCGCCCCCTCCGTACTGCTAGAGCTAGGCTTCATGATCAACCCCAATGAATTCGAGTGGGTGACGGATCCGCAAGAGCAAGCAAAACTAGCAGAAACCCTGGCCGAGGGAGTGGAGCTTTGGGTGCAGCAAACGGGGGCAGGGGAGTGAGTAGGTGAGTAGGCGAGTGGATGGGTGGGCGAGTGGATGGGTGGATGGGTGGATGGGTAATGAGGTGAAGAGATTAGGGGGGTGAGAGAGCATAGGGAAGAAGACAAGAGAGCTGAGCAACTCAGGATCGATTTGCTTACAAGCCCATTTGCAGGACAGGGGTTTAAACCTATGATCAACCGATTCTTTCCGTGGGGTGAAGGGCGGCGGAACGCCATTCTCGATGGGGGTCTGGGGCCAGCGAAATGGCCCCAGCGGTAGATTTGGCTTTTACCAAAGATTGGGCGCCGCGCCTCACCTATTGCCGAAGTTTAGGATCCCATTCTCAATGCGATCGCCCCACCCCCTAAAATAAGAATTTGTCGAAAGTGCAGGAAACCCCATGACCGTCCGCGTTCGCCTTGCCCCCAGCCCCACGGGAACTCTGCACATTGGTACCGCCCGCACCGCTGTGTTCAACTGGCTATTTGCCCGCCACGAAAGCGGCCAGTTCATTCTCCGCATCGAAGACACCGACGAAGAGCGATCCAAACCAGAATTCACCGACAACATTCTTGCCGGCCTCAAGTGGCTCGGCATGGAGTGGGACGAAGGCCCCTTCTTTCAGTCCCAGCGGCTCGACCTCTACCGCCAGGCCATTCAAACCTTGCTCGATAAGGGCCTCGCCTACCGCGCCTACGACACTCCCGACGAGCTAGACGCTATGCGCGAAACCCAAAAAGCCAGGGGCCATGCCCCCCGCTACGACAACCGCCATCGCGATCTCACCCCCGACCAGCAGGCCGCCTTTGAGGCAGAGGGCCGCTCAGCCGTGATTCGCTTCAAAATTGACGATAGCCGCACCATCACCTGGAACGACATGGTGCGCGGCCCCGTCACCTGGCAGGCCAGCGACCTAGGCGGCGACATGGTCGTCGCCCGCGCCTCCTCCGCCACCACCATTGGCCAGCCCCTCTACAACCTGGCCGTAGTGGTTGACGACATCGACATGTCCATCACCCACGTCATTCGCGGCGAAGACCACATCGCCAACACCGCCAAGCAAATTCTGCTCTACGAAGCCCTCGAAGCTGCCGTGCCCGCCTTTGCCCACGCGCCGCTGATTCTCAACCAAACGGGGCAGAAGCTCTCTAAGCGCGACGGCGTCACCTCCATTTCTGATTTCCAGAAAATGGGCTTTGTGGCTCCGGCCCTGGTCAACTACATGACCCTGCTGGGTTGGTCAGCCCCCGACGCCGCCGAACAGTTCACCCTGGCCGAAGCCGCCAAACAGTTCAGCTTCGATCGCGTCAACAAAGCCGGTGCTAAATTTGATTGGGATAAGCTCGACTGGCTCAATAGCCAGTACCTCCACGCGATGGAGCCGAACGCTCTGCTGGAGCTAGCCCTGCCCTACCTGCAAGACGCTTATGCCGTTGATGCAGAGGCGGATCACGGCTGGCTATTACCCCTAGTGACAATGCTCGGCCCTAGCCTCACCCGACTGACAGACGTTGTGGAGCAAAGCCGCTTTTTCTTTACCGAAACAGTGGAGTTTGCCGACGACGCTAAAGCCCAGGTGCAACTCGACGGCGTGTCCCCTGTACTGGAGGGCATTCTGACGGGGCTCACCGAAAAATCCCCAGCCACCATCGACGAGCTGAAAGCTTTGGTGGATGAAGTCACCAAGGCCCAGGGCGTGAAAAAAGGGCTGGTGATGAAGTCGATGCGCGCGGCGCTGATGGGCGCACTCCAGGGGCCAGACCTGATGGAATCTTGGCTAATTCTGCGCCAGCGCGGCTTTGATGTGCCTCGTCTACAGGGGGCGATCGCGCTGAGCTAGCCTTCGCCAGCGGGCTATTACACCCAAGGTAATGGCTCCCAGCAGCAGCATGAGGCCCCCGGCCAGACCATAGGTGGCGGCTAAACCCAGCTGCTGGCTGAGGGGTTGGCTCACCAGCGGCGATATAAACTGACCAAAGAAAAAACTGGTGGTGAGACCGCCCAAAATCCGTCCTCGCAGGGCCGCTGGGGTCGACGACGTGAGGCAAACGGTCATATTGGGGGTAAAGAGGCCGAGGCCGAGGCCCGCGATCGCCAGCCCCACCAGCACTCCCCCATAGCTCGACGCCTGGCTGATCAACAGGTAGCCCACCCCTATTAGCCCAAAGGCCAGGGCGTAGATAGCGGTAAACGTGAACCGCGCCTTGAGTTTTTGGTAGCTGAGCGAACTGCTGGCCGCGGCTAGGGTGGACAGGGCGATCGCGAGTCCGCTCTGCGACCCATTGGCCCCACTTAGCTGCTGTAGATAGAACGGCAGCTGCACCGGAATCATGTAAAACACGATTTGGGTCAGCAGGGCGATCGCAAAGGTCGTGAGCAGCAACACCCACGGGACCGGTTCAGGGTTGACCGCAGCCAGGGCCTCCGCCTCAGCGCGGCTGACCCGCACCGGTTCAGGCAGCACCAGCAGCACTAGCGGCAGCATCAGCCAGGCTGTCGCATAGATCAAGAACGGAAACCGCCAGCTAATATCGGCCAGGTAGCCACCCAGGGTGAGAAACAGCACGCCGCCCAGCGCCATAAATGCAGCCTGCACCCCCAAAAACTGGGCGCGAGCGGCTCCCAGGTAATAATCGGCAACCAGGGTGGTAGCGGTGGTCATAATGCCCGCCACGCTCAGGCCCAGCACCAGCCGCCCGACCAAAATCCATCCGATATCGTTTAGAAAAAAGCCCGAACTGCCCGCCAAACCGTAGGCAAACACCGACAGCGCCAGCCAGCGCTTGCGGCCAAAGCGATCGATAATTGTGCCTGCGATCGGGGCACCCAGAGCGATAAACAGGGCTGGCACCGTCAGTACCAACCTCACCCAATAGTCGGCGTTGGGCACCGCGGCAAAGTGCGATCGCATCGCGGGCAGGGAGGGGGCGATCGTAGCTCCTGCCATAACCGTTAGGGTGCTGACTAGCAGCAGGGTAGCTTTCACCCCCAACGTCTCGGGATGACGGGGTTTCATCGCAGGGCTCCTCGGCCGTCAAACATTTCTCAACTCAATAACCAGTTAAAGTAACGATAGAGGAGAAGTCTAGCTAACGCTACGCACCTTAAGGTTAGTGGCCCTGGGACAATCAATTTGAGCGGGGATTTGCCCGAGTCCCGTGGCTTACGTTACATTAAGTAAAGATTTATCTCATATTTCTTTTCCCGACTCGAGATTCCGCCCCCGGCAACACCCTGTTACCAGGCATGATAGACGTAGGGCCAAACTCGGTCACCATCCGTTAACTGAACATCCGTTAACACTGAGCACGTTAGTCAATAGAGGCCATAGGTATGAAATTTTCGTGGCGAGTAGCCTTACTGTGGACCCTGCCCCTGCTGGTAATTGGGTTTTTCTTGTGGCAAGGAGCATTTTCGTCGGCTCCGGCCGATATGGGTCGCAACGCGGCCAACACCCGCCTCACCTATGGTCGCTTTCTCGACTATCTTGATGCCGGGCGGGTAACAGCCGTAGACCTCTACGACGGTGGTAGAACCGCCATTGTCGAAGCCGTTGACCCCGATCTAGACAACCGCGTCATGCGCTGGCGGGTTGACCTGCCGGGCAACTCTCCCGATCTGGTGAGCCGTTTGCGCGGTGCCAACATTAGCCTCGACTCTCACCCCCCGCGCAACGATGGCGCTCTGGTGGGTGCCCTGGGCAACCTGCTGTTTCCGCTGCTGCTGATTGGCGGTCTGTTCTTTTTGTTCCGCCGCTCCAACGGCGCCATGGGTGGTCCGGGTCAGGCGATGAGCTTTGGTAAGTCTAAGGCCCGCTTCATGATGGAGGCCAAGACCGGCGTCATGTTCGACGACGTGGCCGGTATCGACGAAGCCAAGGAAGAACTCGAAGAAGTTGTTACCTTCCTGAAGAAGCCCGAGCGCTTTACCGCCATTGGGGCGCGCATTCCTAAGGGTGTGCTGCTGGTGGGCCCTCCCGGTACCGGTAAAACCCTGCTAGCCAAGGCGATCGCAGGTGAAGCCGGCGTACCCTTCTTTAGCATCTCCGGTTCTGAGTTTGTCGAAATGTTCGTCGGCGTCGGCGCTTCTCGCGTGCGCGACCTGTTCAAAAAGGCCAAAGAAAACGCCCCCTGCATCATCTTTATCGATGAGATTGACGCTGTCGGTCGGCAGCGGGGTGCAGGCATCGGCGGCGGCAACGACGAGCGTGAGCAAACCCTCAACCAGCTGCTCACCGAGATGGATGGTTTTGAGGGCAATACCGGCATCATCATCATCGCCGCCACCAACCGGGCAGACGTGCTCGACTCAGCGCTGCTGCGCCCCGGCCGCTTTGACCGTCAGGTGATGGTCGATCCGCCCGACATCAAAGGCCGAATTGAAATCCTCGAAGTCCACGCCCGCAACAAGAAGCTGGCCGAAGACATTTCTCTAGAGACGATCGCCCGTCGCACTCCCGGCTTTACCGGGGCTGACCTGGCTAACCTGCTCAACGAGGCTGCTATTCTCACTGCTCGCCGCCGCAAAGATGGCATGACCATGGCCGAGGTCGATGATGCCGTCGACCGCGTCATCGCCGGTATGGAGGGCACCCCCCTAGTCGACAGCAAGAGCAAGCGGCTGATTGCCTACCACGAGATTGGCCATGCGATCGTCGGCACCCTGGTCAAAGACCACGACCCCGTGCAAAAAGTCACTCTGATTCCCCGTGGTCAGGCTCAGGGTCTCACCTGGTTTACCCCCAGCGAAGAGCAGATGCTGATCTCTCGGGCTCAGATCCTGGCTCGCATTACCGGGGCACTGGGCGGTCGCGCCGCTGAGGACGTGATTTTTGGCGATGCTGAAGTCACCACCGGGGCCGGCAACGATCTCCAGCAGGTGAGCAACATGGCTCGGCAAATGGTCACTCGCTTTGGCATGTCTGACCTGGGGCCGCTGTCCCTCGAAAGCTCCCAAGGTGAGGTGTTCCTCGGTCGCGACTGGCTCTCTCGCTCAGAATATTCTGAAGAAGTGTCGTCTCGCATTGACGGCCAGGTGCGTACTATCGTTGACCACTGCTACACCAACGCCAAGCGCATTATGCAAGACCACCGCGCCCTGATCGATCGCCTCGTCGATCTGCTGGTCGAGCGTGAAACCATCGACGGCGAAGAGCTGCGTCAGATTGTCTCTGAGTACACGGTGGTGCCCGACAAACAGCAGTTTGTGCCCCAGCTCTAGGGTCTAAGCTGTTGAGATGATTGAGGCTCGTCCCTAGGGACGAGCCTTTTTAGTTGGAAAGGAATTGTCTATGCCCCGCCCTGTGCTTTACGTGGCGATTACTAATCACGGCTTTGGCCATGCCACTCGGGCCGCCGCTGTTGCGGCTGCGGTCAAAGCGCTACAGCCCGAGGTGGATTTGGTACTGGCCACCACCGCTCCCCAATGGCTGCTCGACGAATATCTGCCAATGCCCTATGAATATCGTCCGGTGGCCTTTGATATTGGCGTGATTCAGCCCGATAGTCTCACCATGAATTTGCCAGCCACGCTGGCTAAGCTTCAGGATATCCAGGCTCATCAGCGGTCAACCGTGGCCGCAGAGGCCGCCTACCTCAAGCAGCGCGGGGTCAATCTGGTGCTGGCCGATATTCCACCGCTGGCTACGGCGATCGCCCACGCCGCCGACATTCCCTGCTGGATGGTTAGCAACTTTGGCTGGGATTTTATCTATAGAGGCTTTGGCCCAGAGTTTGAGCCGATCGCCCGCTGGATTGGGGACTGTTTTGGCGAGTGCGATCGCCTCTTTCGCCTACCCTTCCACGAACCGATGGCCGCCTTCCCCCGGGTAGAAGATACCGGACTAACCGGAGGAACCCCGCGCTATGAGGCTGAAGCGTTAAGGGCGCAGTGGAATCTGTCTCACCCTAAAGAATGCACAGTTCTACTGACCTTCGGCGGGTTAAGCCTCCAGGCTATTCCCTACGATCGCCTCACCCAGTTCCCCGACTGGCAGTTTCTCACCTTTGAGCAAGACGCCCCCGCCTTGCCCAATCTGTTTAAGGTGCCCAGGCAGGGTTACCGCCCAGTGGATGTCATGCCTCTGTGCAGCCGAATAGTCTCAAAGCCAGGGTTCAGCACCTTCTCCGAAGCCTGCCGCCTAGATCTGCCCATTATTACTATCACCCGGGAAGACTTTGCAGAAGGCCCAGTGCTTGTCAAAGGCCTGCAAGACTACAGCTGGCACCGAGTCCTCACCCCTGCGGAATTTTTTGAGGGCGACTGGGCATTTTTGACCCAGCCCCTCGACCCACCCCGCACTACCAAATCCATCGCCAAAGACGGCAATCATCAGATCGCCAAAGCTATTGTCGATTACCTCAGTCGATAAGTCCGGCACTCAATCAACTACTGCCGACTGGGCTCGCCCTTGCCCAGTCGGCAGTGACGGCGGACTCTGATACGGCAGCGGAATGTACTGCACCGTCGGTCGACCCATCATCGGCTGAGGATAGAGATCCATCAGGCTGTAGATCTCCAGGGGTAAGCCCACAGTCACGGGCAGCCCCATGTCGGTCGCCTCTTCCACTGCGATCGGGTAGTCGTGGGTAACCTGGCCGGTGGTGAGGCGATCGATAATTTTGTCAATGTTGGCCGGGTCAACTTTCTGTCGAGGGTTTGAGTCTTCTAGAAGAGCGCGCACAAATTGCTGCACCTGGTTAATTGCCTTACGGGCTAGATCGGCCGTCACCAGAGTTTGATCGTCCACTTTCTCGGGTGGTTTCGCCTCTAGCACCGTGAGAATGCTGGCGGCCGCCACATTGCCCAACTGAGGATCCACCGGCCCCAACACCGCATTTTCATCCATGACAATTTCGTCGGCCGCCATGGCCAGCATCGTGCCGCCACTCATGGCGTAGTGGGGAATAAACACCGTTACCTTAGCCCCGTGGCGAATCAACGCCCGGGCAATTTGCTCAGTAGCCAGCACCAGTCCCCCCGGAGTATGCAAAATTAAGTCGATAGGCACGTTGGCGGGGGTGAGGCGAATGGCCCGCAAAATTTGCTCTGAGTCCTCGATATTGATAAACCGCGAAATGGGAATGCCCAGCAGGCTGATCGACTCTTGACGGTGAATCAACAAAATCACTCGGCTGCCGCGCTGCTGCTCCAAATTACGAATGGCATTGACCCGTCGCGACTCGACCAGCCGCCGCTGAATGGCAGGTTGAAGAGAGGAGAGAATTAAAAAAATAAAAAACAGGCTGATGACGTTCATGAGCTGACGAATAGATACAGCACCGGCATCAGCACCCGCCCATCCTGTCTGATGGTGGTGGGGCCAATAACCCAACTAATGCCTCTGGCATCTTAGAAACTAACCGATGATCGGGGCGATTGCCCGGTGCGATTCTAAAATCTGGTTCCAAGCTCCCCAGCCCATAGCTATGATGACGAAGGGAACGCTCAAGGATGTGAAACCGTGATTCAACCTTCTGTTGCCGTATTCACCACCGCAATTGTGGCGTTTGCCATCACAGCAACGCCAGCGGCAGATTTGTCCTTTGCGACCCCCAATGGGTTGTTTCGCCTAGAGCCCGACAGCGGCGATCGCGAAGCCCTGCTACCCGAGGGCGATCGTCCCTTCAACACCCTATCCTGGTCTCGCAGCGGCGAGCGGCTGGCCATTGTCCAAAACTACGGCGAAGTCTATCGGGTTGAGCCGGGTACGAACTCTCCCAAACTGGTGTTTTCCAGCGACTGTCAACGGCCGCCCACCATTGATTTGGCCTGGCAGCTCGATGGCGAAACCCTGGTCATTAAGCAGCGCTGCCCCGCCCCCACGACCGGTGCCCCCGCTGAACTAGATCTCTTCCTCAGTCGCCCCACCGGAGAGGTGACAGCCTTTAATTCTTTGCCCGACAGTCCAGAGTCAGACGTTTTCTTAGCGCCCGACGGCAGCCAGATTGCCTATGTGACCGGCCAGCATATTTTCGTAGCCGGGCTGGACGGCAGCCGCCCTCGTCGCATTACCCAAACCCCCGGCATCTACGGTGCTGCCGGAAGTCCTTTGGCCTGGTCCCCCGATGGCACTCAGCTGGCCTTTTACGAGGGCAACTATCCCTTTCAGCGGCTCAATGTAGTGAGGGCTGACGGGGGCGATCGCCGCGTGCTGACGCCCGAAGCCAACTTCCAAATTTACCGCAGCACTGTGCTGTGGTCCCCTGACGGTCGCTACATCGCCCACTATCGGCCCCACAACCCACCCCTCAGCAACCAAGAAATCATTGCTCTAGTCAACGTCAACACTGGAGAAACCCAGTCCCTTACGCGGCCTGGGTTCTACGACGCCCTCAGCTGGGCTCCCAACGGTCAGCAGCTCGTCTTCGCTTCAGGGGCTCAAGCCGGTCGGCAAACCCTGTTTCGTATGGATCTAGTCAGCCAAGAATTTACGGCTTTGACCAGTCAGCCCCTGCAAAACATCCTCGATAGCCAGTGGTCTCCCGATGGCAACTGGATTGCTTTCACGGCCACCCCGCCAGACGACCCGCTAGGTACCCAGGTGCTGCACCGCGTTCACCCCGATGGCACAGCACTGTCTCCCCTAACCGCCCTTGACGAATACGTTTATCCCTTCGCCTGGGTGCCCACGCCGCTCGAAACCAATACCCAAGGCCTAAACGAGACTCCCTAGCTGAGCCTGGATCTCGCTCTGTCGCTGCACCGCCGTCAAAGCTTGCCGGACAACCTCGACCCCGGCCCCAGGTTTAGACGACTCCTCAGTTAGCGTTTGCTTCCACAGGCGGCTGCCGGGCTGACCCGCAAACAGCATCAGCAGGTGGCGAGTAATTTTGTTGAGCTTCAGCCCCTGGCGCACCCAGTGGTCAATGTAGGGCAGCATCGCTTCGGCTACCTGCTGGCGGCTGAGGGGAGCCTCACGGGCGGCAAAAAAGCCCCGATCGACTTGGCTAAAGAGGTAGGGATTATCGTAGGCAGCCCGGCCAACCATGACCCCGTTAACCTGAGCAAGCTGTTCTGTCACCTGGTCAAGACTGGTCAAACCGCCATTGATCTCAATCCACAGGTGGGGAAAGTCTTGTTTGAGGCGGTGCACGTCGCCGTAGCGCAGGGGCGGCACCGTGCGGTTGTCTTTGGGGCTGAGCCCCTGAAGCCAGGCCTTGCGGGCGTGGACGGTAAAGTGGCGGCAGCCGGTCTGGGCCACGGTATCCACGAAAGTGGCCATGTCTTCATAGCGATCGCGATCGTCGATCCCAATCCGGTGTTTGACGCTGACGGGCAGCGGACTGGCGGCCATCATGGCTGCAACACCCTCGGCGACTCGCTCAGGCTGAGCCATCAGGCAGGCCCCAAAGTTGCCGCTGCGGACGCGATCGCTGGGGCAACCCACATTTAAATTGATGGCATCGTAGCCAAAGTCGGCAGCAGCGCGGGCCGAGATTGCCAGCATCTGCGGGTCGTCTCCCCCCACTTGCAGCACCAGCGGCGACTCACTGGGGGTAAAACCCAGCAGATGGTCGCGATCGCCGTGCAAAATTGCTTGGGCCGTCACCATCTCGGTATAAAGCAGAGTGTGCCGAGTGGTCTGCCGCATGAAATAGCGATAATGGCGATCGGTGCGATCCATCATCGGCGCAATGCTGAGGGGCACCTCAATTGCTGTCGCCATTCCGGTTGGGTTCGTCGGTCTCGTCTCTACGGTCATAAAACCGCGCATTTCTGTCATTGTTGTCCCCGTAGTCTAGCACTCTGACTCTGGGTGCCCAAAGTTGGCTTCGGCTAGAGCCAAGAAATTTTGAGGGACGGTTCTCCACCGCTTTAGATCAGTTTTCTACACTAGAGCATCGCCTGTTTTTTTGACACCATTTAAACATCACGTTCAGGTGAATGGCTCAATGAACAATGCGATCGGCTCTTTTTATAACTGGTATAAAGCAACGCTGCGCAATACCAAATATCGCTGGCTCCTGGTTGCAGGAACCCTAATTTATTTGGTTTCTCCCATTGATATTGCCCCTGACTTTTTGCCAATAATTGGCTGGGTTGACGACGGTTTGCTGGCCACCCTGCTTGTCACTGAATTGTCTCAACTTGCGCTAGAGCACCTCAACAAGCGCAAGCAGTCTGGTACTAGCGCAGCCGATGAACCCATTACCACCATCGATGCGTAGGCTGAGTTAGGTCAGCCCCTGCCAGATTCTTTACCCTCAAACCTATCTCCCCGAGATGTCGCTAGTGGCATCTCTTTTTTTGGAGTTTCGTCAGGGCGGGTTTTGAGGTCTTGCGGTAAATTGAAAGCGAATGGCGACCTGCCTAACAACCCTTTAGGTTATAAACTTCCATGACCAACGCCACCAACGTCTTGGGGACTCCCCTTGCCCCCTGCTGCACCTCACCCATGACCGGCTTCTATCGTGATGGCTGCTGCAACACCGGCGCCGGCGACATGGGAGTTCACGTGGTGTGCGCCCAGATGACACCCGAGTTTTTGGCTTTCACCAAGGCCCAGGGCAACGATCTCTCAACACCAGTGCCCGCTTTTCAATTTCCGGGACTCAAGCCGGGCGATCACTGGTGCCTATGCGCCCCTCGCTGGCAAGAAGCCCTAGAGGCTGGGGTCGCACCCCCAGTAATCCTAGACGCCACCCACGCGAGTGCCGTTGAGCACGTTTCTTTGGTTGACCTGAAAAGCTACGCCCTCTGATGAACTAATCAGGCACCCAATCCTCAGTGCCGCTCTAAGCTAAACCTAAGGATGTAGTTAGGGACCAGGTACCTAGGCCAAGAACGTCTCATCCTAAGCGCACCGCCGTACCGCTGGCAGCCACCATCAGCATGTTGCCGCCGTTGTTAATCTCCAACGATTCGTAGTCGATATCTACGGCAATGATGGCGTCGGCTCCTAGCTCTTGGGCAGCCTGCATCATTTCCTTAATAGCGGTGTTGCGGGCCTGGCGCAGGGAATGTTCGTAGGCACCCGATCGCCCGCCGACCACATCGCGAATGCCCGCAAAAAAATCCTTAAAGATATTTGCTCCCAAAATGGCCTCGCCATTCACCAGCCCGCAGTATTCAACTACGGGGCGACCGTCAACGTTGGGACCGGTAGTCAAAATCATGGCTTGCCTCGGTTAAACCGCTTCAGAACTGATCACCTGCATACTAATATCTAGCCACGGAGCCCGGGTAACGGGGGCACTGCTGGAAATAAAATCTACCCCTGTCGCCGCGATCGGCCCTAGGGTCTCTAGCGTTACGTTGCCGGATGCTTCGATCTTGACTGTTGGCTTTTGCTCACGAATGCGCTCAACAGCTGTCTTCATCAGCTCTGGAGACATATTGTCGAGCATGATGATGTCTACGGGGCAGGTGAGTGCTTCGTCGACCTGATCCAGATTGGTCGTTTCCACTTCTACCGTCATTGGGTAAGGAATCGCTGCTCGAATCTGGTCTACCGCCGCCCGAATGCCCCCAGCAGCAGCAATATGGTTGTCTTTAATCATCACCGCATCGTCGAGCCCCATTCGGTGGTTAATGGCTCCACCAACTCGGCTGGCGTACTTCTCGAACTGGCGTAGCCCAGGGGTGGTCTTGCGGGTATCGACAAACCGGGTAGGGCTATCGGCCAACTGCTCCACGTACTGGTGAGTAGCAGTGGCAATGCCGCTCAGGCGCATCACCAGGTTTAAGGCGACCCGTTCACCCGTGAGCAGCACCGCCAGAGAACCGCTAATTTTGGCGACGGTGGTGTCTTTAGGACAAGGGGCGCCATCGTTCACCAAGGGCTCAAAGCTGACGTCAACATCCAGCTGCTGAAAGAGGCAGCGGGCAAAGGGAAGTCCGGCAATGACGCCGGGAGCACGGGTGACCCAAATGGCTTGCCCAGGACGCTGTGCCGAGGCCCCTAGGCCAGCGGTAGTCCAGTCGCCGCGGCCAACATCTTCTTGCAACCAAGCTTGTAGGTATTGATCTAAGGTGATATCAGGAATTGGAAAGCGAGGATCTAAAGACATAGGTATAGGCTCTGGAAGGGCGTTGAGGGCCAGCGCTATTAGCTTAGACCTCAGCAAAGCTCGCAATTTGTGCCACAGCCAGAAATTATTGTGCTAACTTACGAGTAATGCCGCTGTTACGGCAGCAACTCTACAGATTTTACCGTTAGGATTCCAGGAGGTGATGCCCATGCAAGAAAGTAGTAAACGTGTGGGTCTTCAGGTTGAGATCAGCCGGCTGTGCGCCGGGGCTGTACTCTAGCTTCAGTGTTGGTTGCTTCGGCAACTAGCTAAGCTCTCGAAGCTGGCTGAACAGGGTTCCTCCCGGCAGTCAGGTTCAACCTAAGATCCAACTAGACCGCCCCTGCTTAGGAAGACTTTCTTCCCCTGGCAGGGGCGGATAGCTTTTAAATGGGCAACATGTCATGGGGCAACGCTTGATTCATCCTTTCAAGAATCACGGCCCCCGAGGCGATCGCAAAACCACCCTTATCCTAAGGGTGTAATTTATCTGACTCACCGCCATGGCGACAGTCCTCAGCGATCGCGACATCCAAACTAAGCTCAACGGCCTCCCCGACTGGAGCCTTAGCGGCAAGACCATCACCTGTACCCGCACCTTCAAAGATTTTGTGGCGGCTGTTGCCTTCGTCGACCAGCTGGTTGAACCCGCCGAATCCGCAGGACACCACCCGGACCTCAAGATTTCCTATAACCGCGTGGTCATCAGCCTCTCCACCCACGATGCTGGAGGGCTAACCGAAAAAGACTTTGCCTTGGCCCAAGCCATTTCTTCCCTGGGTTAACCCACGCAACGCTTAACTATAACCGTCTCAATCGATCGCATCTTTGAAAAGAGGATCCATATACTTAGCTGGCTAGGTATATGGATCCTCTCTTTCGTTTTCGCTGATACCGCTTGAGCGAGCATCCGTTGCCTTTTCTAGGCTAGATTTCTCCTCAGCCTAGCCAGTTCACAAGCGATCGCAGCTGCGATCGCCCTCCTCCACCAGTTAACTCACGCTTATTGATCCTTAAATACAGGCCAACCTTCTGTTGACGCACCCCTAAACAGGCTTAGGCAATTTGCCCGTTACACACAAACGACACGAATCAACATCTATAAATTGGTAGAGATTTGTAGCCCCGGATATTTTTTGTGGTCAGGCATCGCGCTTGAATAGGCTGGAGCCCTTGTGGCTCTCCAACGGACTCAATTTTTTAGCCTGCTTAAGGTGTGAGGAGCAATTACTGAATGACCAAGCTATTTTGGCAATCTTTGCTGGCTGTGCCCGCTGCCCTAGGTGCAGCTGTGGCCATCTCTGGCTCTGCGATCGCAGCTGAAGCCGCTACCCCTCTGGTCAGTGACTTCGACCAAGACTCTGTTCAACTGGCTCAAATCACCAGTGTTTCAGAACTGACCGACGTGCTGCCCTCCGACTGGGCTTTCCAAGCACTACAAAGCTTGGTTGAGAACTACGGTTGTATTCAGGGTTACCCCGACCGCACCTTCCGTGGTCAGCGCAGCCTCACTCGCTTTGAGTTCGCGGCTGGTCTCAACTCCTGCTTGGACGTGATCGCTACCCTGATCGCCCAGTCCGGCATCGACCCTGATGACCTCGCTACTATTCGTCGTCTGCAAGAAGAGTTCCAGGCTGAACTGGCTACCCTGCGCGGCCGCGTTGATGCCCTGGAAGCTGAAACCGCTACCCTCCGCGCTCAGCAGTTCTCCACCACCACCAAGCTCCGGGGTCAGGCCGACTTCCACCTAGTTACCCCGATTGACACCATTCCAGGTCAAGTCAATACCAGCGTTGCCGCTCGGGCTCGTTTGAACTTCGACTCCAGCTTTACAGGGCGCGATCGCCTGCGCATTCGCCTTCAGTCCGCCAATGGCAACATCCTTCAACCCTTGCGGGGTTTAGCTAACATTAGCAGCAGCAACGCTGGTAACTCTGACAACACCGACTACAACGTCGCTATTGACGACTTCTACTATCGCTTCCCGGTGGGTGAGCGCCTGACAGTAACCGCATCTGCCCGTGGTCTTCAAGGCGATGACTGGGTAACCAGCACCATCGTGCCCTTTGACGGCCCCGCTATACTCGACGCTGGTGGCCCTCAGTTTTACCAAAGTGGGGGTAGCTCTTCCAACGGCGCTGGTGTGGGTCTGAGCTTTGCCCTCACCGACAACATCGTGCTAGATGCCGGTTACACCGCTGGCGGTCCTGGCGCCTTCAACCCCAACGTTGGTATCTTTGCTGCTACTAGCCAGAGCTACATTGCCCAGCTCAGCTTCCTGAGCGATGGCTTCCTAGATGCTGGTATTGCCTACCTGCACAACGATCGGTCTGCTATCTTCCAAGGTGGTCTACCCGGTGGTACTGACACCTTTGCTGGTCTGTTGAACCTCGACTTCGGCGGTTTCTTTATCGCTGGTCACGGTGCTTACCAGACTTTCAATGGCGGCAACGACTTTAGCTGGAACGCTGGGGTCGGCTTCAACGATTTTCTGGCTGAGGGCAGTCAATTAGGTGTCTATGCGGGCCAACTGCCCCAGTTGGTCAACAACATCAACAACCCCTTCATCGTTGAAGGCTACTATCGAATTCCCTTTAACCAGTTCTTGACCATCACCCCTTCGTTGATCTACGGCGATGCCAAGTTGAGCACCCAAACCGACAACACCGGTTTCTGGGGTGCTCTGCGCGCCACCTTCACGTTCTAAAGCAGCTTGGGGCTTTGGGGTTATGCTAAACAACCTCCGAGCCCTTCATTTCAGCTAATTGACAGGTTCTGGGTGTTTGTTGCTAGCCGAGCAGCGCCCATTGATGAATAATTCTCTCTCTATTGTCTTCATAGGGGTTTATTCGCCCTATAGTTTGGGAACCTTAGGTCAGCAGCTAGCGTCTCCGTGTTAGTAAGTTAATCTCGGTCATTCTGGCCAAAACTTATCTAGCCGACACAGAGCATATCTGCTATTGTTGGTTTTGGATGTACGTAAGGTTAAGCTAATTTAGCCTATTAATAGGTTAGATAGACGCCTTGTCGATAGGGATGGCTTTTGCCAAACCTGCTGGTAGGTACACAACAAGCCTTAATTAAGGTGTGAGGAGAAAATACCGAATGACTAAGCTATTTTGGCAATCTCTGCTGGCTGTGCCCGCTGCCCTAGGTGCAGCTGTGGCCATCTCTGGCTCTGCGATCGCAGCTGAAGCTGCTACCCCTCTGGTCAGTGACTTTGACCAAGACTCTGTTCAACTGGCTCAAATCACCAGTGTTTCAGAACTGACCGACGTGCTGCCCTCCGACTGGGCCTTCCAAGCACTACAAAGTCTAGTTGAGAACTACGGTTGTATTCAGGGTTACCCCGACCGCACCTTCCGTGGTCAGCGCAGCTTGACTCGCTTCGAGTTCGCCGCTGGTCTCAACTCCTGCTTGGACGTGATCGCTACCCTGATCGCTCAGTCCGGCATCGACCCTGACGACCTCGCCACCATTCGTCGTTTGCAAGAAGAGTTCCAGGCTGAACTGGCTACCCTGCGCGGCCGCGTCGATGCTCTGGAAGCTGAAACCGCTACCCTGCGCGCTCAGCAGTTCTCCACCACCACCAAGCTGGTTGGTCAGGCTGACATGCACTTGGTAACCCCAATTGACGTCATCACTGGTGAGGCAGGCACCGCCGTTTCTGCTCGTGCCCGCTTGAACTTTGACTCCAGCTTTACCGGCAACGACCGCTTGCGCATTCGTCTGCAATCTGGTCAGGGCAACGCAATCAGCGGCAACAATATCCAGGACCCCAACGTTGGTCTCCTACAGGGTCTTGCTAATGCCAGCAGCAGTGACGCTGGCAACGAAGACAACACCGACTTTAACGTCGCTGTTGACGACTTCTACTACCAGTTCCCCGTTGGTAGCCGCCTTACCGTAACGGCTTCCGCCCGTGGCCTCCAGGGCGATGACTGGGTAACCAGCACCATCGTGCCCTTCGACGGCCCCTCCGTGGCTGATGCCGGCGGTCCTCAGTTCTACGACGCTGGTGGTAGCTCTACCAACGGCGCTGGTGTTGGCTTGAGCTTCGCTCTCACCGACAACATCGTGCTGGATGCTGGTTACACCGCTGGTGGTCCTGGCGCCTTCAACCCCAACGTTGGTATCTTTGCTGCTACTAGCCAGAGCTACATTGCTCAGCTCAGCTTCCTGAGCGATGGCTTCTTGGATGCTGGTATTGCTTACCTCCACAGTGACCAGTCTGCTGGTTTCCAAAATGGTCTACCCGGTGGTGCTGACACCTTTGCTGGTCTGTTGAACCTTGACTTCGGTGGGTTCTTCGTTGCTGGTCACGGTGCTTACACCAGCTACAACGGTGGCAACGACTTTAGCTGGACTGCTGGTCTTGGCTTCAATGACTTCCTGGCTGAGGGTGCTCAACTGGGTGTCTACGGTGGCCAACTGCCTCAGCTAGCTGGTGCTGCTAACAACCCCTTCCTGGTTGAAGGTTACTACGAAATCCCCTTCAACCAGTTCTTGACCATCACACCCGCTGTCATCTATGGCGACCTTAATTCCGTTGCTGCTGATGACGAGATTGGTCTCTGGGGTGCTCTTCGCGCCACCTTCCGTTTCTAAGTTGTCATAACTTAGTCACAACCTAGCTAGGTTTAACTAGCGCTAAGGCTCTGCCATGTTGGCAGAGCCTTTTTCATTTTGGAAAGTTCACAAAATTAAGGACTCTGTCCAATAGCCATGGGGTAACCATAGGCCTTTGAGACTATTTACCCGATCTGGGCTCATGATGTAGACCCAGGCTATCTCCAAGAAGTGCTGGTTTTGGTCATAAACCATTTGCAAGCTCCGCTGATACTCGCTGTTCTGAGGGCGATCAGGGTAATATTCTTCAAAAGCGTCTATGGCCGTAAGAGCGTCTACGGTGGACAACGTCAGCAAAACCCCCTGTACCCAACCGGGTTCTGTGGTCATGGCTGGGTAACCTAGGGGTAGATGGTAGAGCCGTCCTGCTGTCTGGGCCGGTTGGGCTGCGATCGCAAAGGGTTCACAGAGATTGGCAAACGCTCTTTCACCAGGTTTGAGGGTGCCATAAACAAACAAATAGCAAAGAGCATCACCAGACATAGAGTTTTCAAAGGAGTAGACAGCTTGCTCAGCTTGAGTTAGAGACAACCCTTTAGAGTAAAAAACTTTATAAAGCACTAGCAAACTAATCAAAATTGGAGCAATGGGGTTTTGATATCCGGATACTTTACCCTGGGAAAAGTAAGGGTAGATGCAAGCTACACCCCCTAGTTTATAAATCTCTCTCTGGTTAATTGCCCATGAGAATTCTCGTAACTGGCGGAGCCGGGTTTATTGGCTCCCACCTAATTGACCGTTTGATGACCGAGGGTCACGAAGTAATCTGTCTAGATAACTTTTATACGGGTCACCGGCACAATCTGCTGCACTGGCTCGATCACCCCTACTTCGAGGTCATTCGCCACGACGTAACTGAGCCGATTCGGCTTGAGGTTGACCAGATTTATCATCTGGCCTGCCCTGCCTCTCCGGTGCATTACCAGTACAACCCGGTTAAAACTATTAAAACCAACGTCATGGGCACCCTGAATATGTTGGGCTTAGCTAAGCGAGTTAAAGCTCGCTTTCTGCTAGCCTCGACCTCCGAGGTGTATGGCGACCCTGAAGTGCATCCCCAAACCGAAGACTACCGAGGCAATGTCAATCCTATTGGCATTCGTAGCTGCTACGACGAGGGCAAGCGCGTCGCTGAAACCTTGGCCTTTGACTACCATCGACAAAACAACGTCGATATTCGAGTGGCCCGAATTTTCAACACCTATGGGCCTCGCATGCTTGAAAACGATGGCCGTGTAGTCAGCAATTTCGTTGTCCAGGCCCTACAGGGTATTCCACTGACTGTGTACGGTAGCGGTTCTCAAACTCGGAGTTTTTGCTATGTGTCCGATTTGGTGAGCGGCCTAATGCGGCTTATGAATGGCGATTACATTGGTCCAGTCAATCTAGGCAACCCCGATGAGTACACCATTTTACAGCTAGCTCAAACCATCCAGGCTATGGTGAACCCAGACGCTGACTTGATTTACAAACCCCTGCCCCAGGATGACCCCCAGCGCCGCAAGCCGGATATCACTCGGGCTCAAACGTTCCTCGACTGGAATCCTACGGTGCCTCTCCAGGAGGGCCTCAAGCTCACCATCGACGATTTTCGCGGTCGTCAGAGCCCATCAGGAACAACTGCGGTTGTATCACCGACACTGCACTCTGTGACTAACTAGCCTTTGCAGGTATGCCACAGCTAGGAGGTCATAACCTGGCTGTGGCCTCGGGTTTGTCAAGTCAAGAGCATTAAGCTGTCAGCTTAACGTTTGTCGATCGTTCATAAAGTAAGGGATATTTTCTATGCGGGTATGTGTAATTGGTACGGGTTATGTGGGCCTAGTTACCGGGGTATGCTTGGCCAATGTTGGCCACGACGTAGTGTGTATTGATGTCAACGAGGAAAAGGTTAAGCTCATGCAGTCGGGGCAGTCGCCCATTTTTGAGCCTGGGCTGGCTGAGATTATGAAGTCGTCAATGGCGGCTGGCCATCTCCAATTTTCCACTGATCTCAAAGGTGGCGTTGAGCACGGTGACGTTCTATTCATTGCAGTGGGTACCCCAGCATTGCCTACGGGTGAAAGTGATACTCGCTATGTGGAGGCGGTAGCTCGGGGCATTGGCACTCACCTCAACGGCGGTTACAAGGTGATCGTGAACAAATCCACGGTGCCCATTGGTTCGGGCGACTGGGTACGCATGATTGTGTTGGACGGCGTAGCCGAGCGCCAGCTAGTACCCGTGCCGGCTGGGGGTATTCCTGAGACAACCCACCCTGAGGTCACCGCCGATTTCGATGTCGTTAGCAACCCAGAATTTTTGCGCGAAGGCTCGGCGGTATACGACACCTTTAACCCCGATCGCATCGTGCTGGGCAGCAACAGCCCTCGGGCGATCGCCGTGATGAAAGAACTCTATACGCCGATCATAGAACGGCGTTTTGCCGAAGATCCCAGTGCCGACCAGGTTCCTGTACTGGTTACTGATATCAGTTCGGCCGAAATGGTCAAATATGCCTCTAACGCTTTTTTGGCGACCAAAATTAGCTTTATTAATGAAGTCGCCAATATCTGCGATCGCGTGGGGGCCGACGTGACCCAAGTGGCGCACGGCATTGGTCTAGATTCTCGCATCGGCAAAAAGTTTTTGCAGGCGGGCATTGGCTGGGGTGGATCGTGCTTTCCCAAAGACGTATCGGCCCTGATCCATACCGCTGATGACTATGGCTATGAGGCTCAGCTACTCAAAGCCGCTGTGGAGGTTAACAACCGCCAGCGTCAAATTACCCTTGAAAAACTTCAGCAAGTGCTCAAGATTCTTAAGGGAAAAACCGTCGGCCTGCTGGGGCTCACGTTCAAGCCTGATACCGACGACATGCGCGATGCGCCAGCGTTGATTTTAATTGAGCAGCTCAATCGCCTAGGAGCCAAAGTCAAAGCCTATGACCCAATTGTTTCCCAGAGCGGACTGCGCCATGGGCTGACGGGTGTCATCGTTGAGACTGACGCCTCGCATTTGGCCGATCACTGCGATGCCCTGGTCCTAGTGACTGACTGGCAGCAGTTCAAACAGCTCGACTATACTGCTATGGCCCAGCGGATGAATAGCCCTATCATCATTGATGGCCGCAACTTCCTCGATCGCGAAGCCATGGTACGGGCAGGGTTCCAGTACTTCGGCATCGGTCGCTAATGCGTAGCTGTTATGCCTATCGCACTAAGTTTCTAGAGCGATAGGCATGGCTCTAGTGATGGCAGCCGTTCCACAGATCAGTGAACCTTGGGGCACAAGACCTGAGGTTTTTTGGTTTCCAGCAGCGAAACGTTCCCAACAACCTACTCCCTCACAGTAGGTTGTTGGGTTAAGTCTGCGAGGCTAGCTCGACTGGCCTTAAGATGAACAAATAACCCATTATGCTGCCCTGTTATGACTGCCTACGCGTCTGCTTCAAGCTCTGCCTACGCTTTAGAAGATGAAGCTTGGTGGGTACAGCGCTGGGTAGAGCTGTTGAACACCTACCGCTTTAAGAAGCGTCTGGAGCGGGGACGCATCTACGCCCGAGAAGGTCACATTCTCAGCCTAGAGTACAAGGGGTCTAAGGTCACGGCCCTGGTGCAAGGCACCGCTGAAGAACCTTACAAGCTTTCGATCTGGCTCGACGCTTTTAGCGACGAAGACTGGAACTATGTCATCGATTCGCTTTCAGAGCAGGCTATCTATTCTGCTCAGCTGCTGGCGGGGGAAATGCCGGCTGAAATTGAGGCTGTTTTTACCGCCAACGGCCTCAGTCTCTACCCATTCAACCTGTCAGAAGTGCATTCTAAATGCAGTTGCCCCGATCCTAAAAATCCCTGCAAGCACATTGCAGCGGTGTATTACCAGCTCGGAGATTTTTTTCGCGAGGACCCGTTTGTGCTGTTTCAACTGCGGGGTCGCAGTCGTGACAGCATTTTGGACGCGCTACGGCAGCGACGGCAGAGTACCGCTACGTCTACCGAAGTTCTTGCCCCTGATACAGAATTGGGCATTCAGCCAGAGTCTGGGAAGGCCACCAGTCAAATCGATCTCCAGCATTTTTGGGCCTATACAGACCCCCTAGATTCGGAACTGGTGGTAATTACCCCTGCCGAAACAACGGTTTTAGATGTGCTGGGTAAAATACCGCTTCCCCCTGAGGATGCGCCCGCAGTGATGGGTCACCTCAAGGAGATTTACCAAACCGTAGCTCAGCAGGCGATGATGCAGGCTCTAGGCTAGGCAGCTCGAGTCAGCGACAGCAGGCGTCGTAGCCCCAGCCAGCCAATGATAGAGTAGCCAGCAGCCAGCAGCAGGCTAATCACTGAGACGCGGATGCCAGAGCGCCAGGCCTCAACCCTAACGCGCTGCTCGGCTTCCGCCCGGCGGGTACCAATTTCGGTCTCAATTTGCTGCTGGGCTTGGTCGGCCCGCTGCTGCAAGAACTGAGTGAGCCCCTCTGGATCGTTGCGGTACTGTTCAATGTCGGCAGGCAGCTGGCCGCTCTGGATCGCTTGGGATAAAAGTTCGTCATTTTCAAACAGCGCCCCTAGCTGAGTCTGCTGCTGGCTGAGTTCGGTAGACAGCCGTTGTTGCAGCTGAGTTGCGGCTTCGCCAGCTTCGGTGCTGACCTGGGCCAGGGCCGCTTGACTGGAGAGGCGGACGGCGTTGAGGTGCAGCAGCGTGAGTAGCAGGTAGACCAAACCCAGCACGCTGGCCAGAGCACAGACCCAAAACCGCAGATCGGTGGTCAAAGATTTGCGCTGCCCCCCCTTGCCAACAGAACTGTCTAGCCAAAACCCGGTTAACAGCAGGGCCATGCCCACGAGGGGGACAATGCCGCGATCGACGAGCTGAGTGGTGGTGGCCAACTGCCACTGCACGTTGGTGAGATTGGGTGGAATCAGTAGAATCAGAAAGTCGAGCAGGGCTGACAGAATAGCGATCGCACCGGCTACCTTCAAAGCGATCGCGGCTAGGGGGGATATCACCGGACTGGTAACAGCGGGTTCAGAGGTCATAGGAATGGTCGATGGCTACAGATAACCATTCTGCCCTGGCCCGGTCAGAAAACCACATAATTCGCTATAAAAGCTTGAGCTTTGCTGGCATCAACCCACTCTCAGTTCTATCGTTTGGCGGTCAAGCTAGGGCGTCAAGAACTGCGATCGCGAGCTTTTCTACCACCACGCGATCGCAGGATGAAGAAACCGATCGCGCCTGCTCCAGGCTATTGCTCTGGCTGCGCAGGCTTCGGGCTCCAGTCTTTGATCGCCCAGGTGCTGGCATCCCAGGGAGTGAATTCGACTCCGGTGAGGCGATCGCTGACCGCATTGGTCATCGCCCGGTGCACCACCGGAATGACGGCGACATCCTGGGCCAGCAGCTCATTCATCTGTTGAAACAGCTCAGCGCGGCGAGCGGGGTCGAGTTCTTTGCGGGCTTCATCCCAGAGGCGATCGTACTCCGGGTTGCAGTAGCGGGCGTTGTTGGGCTCCTGCCATTGGTTGGCCTGGGAAGCAATTTTGGCGCAGGTCCACCAACCCATGTAGGTGCTGGGGTCAGGGCTTTCATTGCCGATGGAGTACACCTGCATGTCGGCATAGAAATGGTTGAGGCTGCCAGTGTCCTCCGGATTGCCTGAGAAAAATTCGTCCATGCGCACTCGTGCAATCTGCACATCTACCCCCAGCTCTTGCAGGCTGTCGCTGACAATGGCCTGGGTCTTTTGGCGTACCGGATTGACTGCCGCCTGGAACAACACCTCTAGGGGAACGCCATCTTTTTCACGCAAACCATCACCGTTGCTGTCAACCCAGCCGGCCTCGTCGAGCAGCGCCTTGGCCTGCGCCAAATTGTAGGTATAGCTAATGTCTGGCGATTGATAGTTGGCAGGGGCTACCAGTAGTTGAGCGGTTGGTTTGCCAGAGGCACCGTAAAGCTCCTTAGCAATGGTGTTGCGATCTATAGCTAGATTGAGTGCCTGGCGCACCCGCACATCGCTGAAATAAGGGTGTGGAATTTCTGGACTAGAGCGCTCCCCGTCTTCAGTGCGGGCAAAGGGATTGGAAAAATTCAGCATAATGCGCTCTACCTGGGAGCCAAACAGGTGAGTGATATGGCCGCTAGCATCAGTTTCTAGCTCGCTGAGGGCCTCAGCTTCAACCTGGAGGTTGTGGGCAAAGTCGGCGGTGCCAGCCTGCAACACTTCGCGCGCGGCTGCGTAGGGAGCTAGACCACCCGCCAATTCTATTTGCTTGAAAGCAGGTCGTCCGCCCCAGTAGCTAGGGTTGGGCTCGTACACCACGGTGCCCGACTCGAACCCCACTACCTGGTAGGGACCGGTGCCCACGGGTTGGAGGTTGGCCAACGCGTCGCGAGCCGTGGGACCGTTGAATTCTTCAAAGATATGGCGGGGCAAAATCAGCCCGGTTTGACCCGTAAAAGGAACTGACCAGGCGGGGGTGGGAGTGGCAAAGGTGACTTTTACGGTGTAGTCGTCGATCGCCTCCACGCTTTTCACACCGTCATAGTATTGAGCAGTAGCTGCCGCCACCACAGGATTGCGGATAAATTTGAAGGTAAACGCCACATCGGCAGCGGTGAAGGGTTCACCGTCGGCCCAGGTGATATCAGGGCGCAGCGTCCAGGTAACCGAGGTGCCATCAGCCGCCACGCCACCATTCTCTAGAGACGGAATTTCGTCAGCCAGAAAGGGCACCAGCTCGCCCGCCTCGTTGTAGCTGGCTAGGGGTTCGTAGACGATACGGGCAGCCTCAAAGTCCTGGTAGCCACTGGCTAGGTGAGGGTTGAGAGTGACCACAGAGCGACTGTACAGCAGACGCAGAGTTTCTGGGTCACGATCTGGCGCGGCATCATTCGCCTCGATCGCAGCGGGCGGAGCGGTGGCCAGGTCGGTAGATTGGCTAGTGACGGTGGCGGCTAGGGCGATGCCAGCAGCGACCACCAAAAGTGCAGTGCGAAACCCTGATCTGATCATTGTTTACGTTATGGAACCCCAAAACGACAGTGTTGCCCATTCACCCCCGCACTTTATAGTAGACAATTTGGGCGGTGAGTCTGGGGGCGATCGCAGCAGTAGAGGGCGATGTTTCGCCTCTATCTCTATGTCTATCAAGGGCGGGGGCAGAGTTCCCGGAAACTTTGGCCTAATCTTGAGCAGGGGGTCAAACGGGGAAATCCAGAGCGGGGTTGGAGGGCAAATTCGGCCGATCAGGGCAAGGCGTAGCGGGCTCGGTGCTGTAGCGCTGCAGGTAGTGATGGTAGCGATCGGGAGCAATTCGCGCCTTCGCTGAAATCATCACGGCAACATGGTGGGGCTGCACAGCAGCAAAGAACTCGGCCAGCTGATAGTCATCTAAGGGGCAGGGCCGCCAGTATTCGTGACACAGGGGAGACCAGTCGTAGACGTGACCAGCCGCATCGCCCAGCACCTGATCGACAAACACTCCATAGAGAATATACTCTGACAAAGTTTTAGCTCGGGCCAAGGTCTCTAGCCAGGGGCGACCCCCCACTTGCTCCAGGCGATCGCACAGGGCAACCACGTTAGCCTGCCGCCAGCTAATCAAATTGCCAATGTAGTTGGGGCGCGTGACCCCGTAGCGGTAACCCTCCAGCCCCAGCAGCCGGTAGGCCACCTCATACAGCGGTTCAAAGTCAGGGCTATAGAACTCGGGCACTCGAAACAGTCGCGTTTGGTCTGGCTGGGCAAAGTTTTTCAGATCAAAGGGGCGCACAAACACCACATCCGAGTCAACAAAAACCGTGACGGCCTCAGGAGCCCGTTGGGCAAAGGTCAGCTTGACTAACTGCTGTAAAACCCAGTTGCGAATCGGCGGGGTTTTTAAGCTCAACCAGGCGCGGCCGACTAGGGGAAAGCGATGAATCCAGGGGGGCAGTAGCGACTCAACCGTTAAAATTTCGGTGCTGGTGTTGGCCAACGACTTAAACATTGCGTAGTCCCGCTGGTCCACAATGACGTAGTGGCGCATTGGGTTCTGACTGAGCTGGCTAACGCTGTTGACTAGCAGTTGGCAACGGTAGAAGTCAGGGCCGTAGCTGAGGGTAGCTAGGGCAAGGGATGGAGACACAGAGGCCGGCATTAGTAGTGCTCAGAAGGGCGACGCTAGCAGAGGGGATACAGCCTTAGCGTGCATCCAGATCAAGCAAAGCAGCATTTTTACCTGGCTCTAACTCTAGGGAGAAAAGAAAAAGCGGAGGTAAAGGATAAACTGAAGTCATAAAAAGACATGTTGTAATTGAAGAGTCAATAAAAAAGTGAATAAGCTGGCAAAATTAGCTACTCTTAGGGGTCAACAGCCCCCTTAGTGGTTGAGTGTTCAATGTGAGACTACGCGACCAGGATCAGGCAACCTTATGACTGACACTACGGCTTCAAGCGCTTCCCCAGAGCCCCAGGGTAACCCTCTGCTGTACAAAGCCGAGGCCGAAGAGGCTCTAGACCAGCCCTTTCCCCCGGCTGGCAACGAGTGGGAAGCGGTTACCTTTCCTGGTCAACTGCCTTTAGACCACGACGTTGAGCTGGCTGAGGTCTATGGTTTGTCTTCTCCAGCCGCGGCCGATAGCTCGGTGGAGACCACATCACCCGCTGAGCCTGCCCCAGAAGATCTAGTGCAGCTGATTCAAGATCTCAACCAGTGTAACGACGCCCTCTTGCTGCGCGTCACCGAACTCGAGGAAGCTCTAGAGCGATCGCAGGTGGCCCTCCAGGCTGAGATCGAGCGCACCCAAACTATACCGGGTGGTCTCCCTTCAGGGGCTACCCCTGGCCCGGTGCAGCAGCAAATTGCTCAGCTCCTCAGCGAGCTTGATATTGCCAACGATGGCCTGCGCCGCACCACGATCCACAACGAAACCATCCAGGCCGAGCTAGAGGCCAACCAGCAGCGGGTTGCCCAGCTCGAGCGAGAGTGCACTCTTTTGCAGCAGCGCTTCGGTGAAAAAAATACCGCCCTGCACCAAGCTGAAGAAACCTGCCGCGATCTCAAGGCGCGTCTGCATCGCCAGCAGCGCTACACCCTTCAGTTTAAAGCGGCTCTAGAAAAGTGTTTGAATATGACTCCGGCCGGCGGCCCGAGCGGCCCCAGCTCGGCTATGGTACAGGGGCAGCTGCTGAGCCCCACCGCCCTCGAGGAAGTGAGCCAGCCGGTTGCCATGCCGCGATCGCAGCAGATTCAGCCTTGGTCAGCTGGTCAGGGCAGCGTCACGGATAATCCTAGCCTGACCCACCTACTGCGGGGGCTGCGCAGCGCCGGACCGAGCTCAGTACCGGCTCCCGCAGCAGCCCAGCCCGATTTTTTGCCACCGCCCGAGCTGAGCGCGGCGATCGCCCCCGAGCCTCTGCCGGCCCCTGAGCCCCTGCCCACAGTTGCTGCGCACCCATCGCCTCTAGCTGACTCCAAACCCGCACCTGTAGCCCTTGACCCTTGGCTAGAGGCGATGGACCAACCCGCAACAACTACCGCTTCAGAGGCAGCGTCTCTATTCACAGAGCCATCACCTTGGGGAGAGCCCATAGTGGCACCGCAGCCCAGCCCCGCTGCCGCAGCTATGCCCGCAGAACCGGTGCGAACTCAGCAGCCTCCAGCAGCCTCCATACCAGCTTCTAACCAGCCAGTGGCTCCTACTCTGCCCTCCTACAGCTATTCAGTGACCGCCCCTAAGGCTTCACCGTCGCCCCTAGTCCATCCGCTGCGATCGCAGAAAAAGATCACCTCCATTGCCGCCGTCGAGCTACCTAGCTTTGGCCGCGCGGTCCGACGACGCACGGTGTGATCCCATGACACTCAACACGAAGCGACCTAGTCTTTAAGGCTAGGTCGCTTCGTAGTTAAGGACCTTGCGATTGCCGAGCAAACTACTTGATGTGGTGGCCAATCACCATTTGCAAGAGAGTAGGTTCGCCACCCGGCTGGTGATACTTATCGGCCCAGGTGCGAATTACTTCGTCTAGCTCTTGGAGAGCAGCATCGCGAGCGGCGACGGGAATATCTAATTCTTCTAACACACGCATCGTGCCAGGAATGCCGTTGGCCCACTCGCGCATCATGCGAAAGTACTGAGCCGTATCTTCGACCATGGCGTACATGCGCTCTTGGTCATCAACCGGGGCGTAGGAAGACCGGGCCAGCCCATAGTACGAAGCCCCCCAGGAGGCATCAATGCGCGCCACAGTACCCGAATAGATTAGCCGCCGCCGGATATGCTCAGCCAAAGCTTCGCTGAGGGGTACGCGGTGCTCTACAGGCAGGTCATCCTGAGACTTTTCGTGGAGAATTTCAATCAGCTCTAAAAACTGAAACGAGTTGATAATTCGGGCATCGGGACAGGGTTTGGGGAGCCGGCTCTCCAGCAGCGCTTTTTCGTCACTGGTTAGAGAGGTGCCCGAGACCCGCGACTGCCCTGACTTCCAAGGGTAGCGCCGCAGCCACATGTAGGGAAATTGAATGAGATAGCGGGGTTCTTGGGAGCCCAGCATTTTAAGCAGCTTGCCCTCAGTGAGGGCCTGGCGCATTTCTTCGACAATGGCCTTGACCCGCTTGGGCTCAATGTGGTGCAGATGGCCCGTCATACGCAGGTTTTCGCCCTGCTCTAGATAGGTCATGTAGATAGCGCACTTAGCCGCCGTGGCCGCTGCATCCAAAAAGGCCCCGTGGCGATGCCCCCCCGTTCGCATAGCGCTGAAGGCGATGTAAAGCAGTATCTGATCGATGGCACTGGGGCTGAGGCGGCGAATCAGGGCTTCGTCTTCTACCGCTAGGGCAGACAGAGACATTGAGAGAAGGGGTTCGGCCATCGGACTTGGGGAAGCTCAGAACAACAGGCGGTATCGCGACCCCCGCTGCTAAGGGGGCAAAACCGCTGAAATTGTCAGAAATAGCAGATACAGCTTAATTCAAATGCTCTGCAAGAGGACGCACCATGGAGAAGGCAATATAAATATGTTTAATTGTTTGAAGCTTTGACGAGGGTTAACGGCCAAGCCGTCAGCCAAAGAAATTACACCTGATTAGGTTTAAGTGTGACTCAAAATCTGTCAAATTGACCCCTATTGCAGGTTAAATTCATTTAGTCACAGAGCAGGGTCAACAGAAACTCAACGCATCAACTAGCTGCCCCTAAGCCGGCAAAAGCCAGAGAAAGCTAGGTGATGCGAGTCTTAGTAATTCTGCCGCTGCCGCGGTAGGCAACGGGGCTATCACTGCCAAAGGAGGGCTGGGGAGGGGTGGGATCAACCCGACCACTGCCGCGAAAGCTGAGCCAGCCTGCGGCAGGTACTCGGCTGAGGCGACCGCTGCCGCGATCGTCCTCAGCACGAACCGCGGTTCGCAGGGTAGCTTCGGAGCTAGCTTCGAGCCCAGCGGATAGGCCCAAGGGCGCGGCAGTAGTCATCACCAGGCCCAGGCTAGCGGCGCAGGCCAGACGAGTCATCAAAAAACAGGGGGAGGAAGAGTGCATAGGACGTGGCCTTGTTAGCGCTTCTAGTCCTAGTTACAAACCCATCCCTCCTTAGTCAGGAAAATCTTCATGCGTAAATCTGCGGATTTTTAAAATTCAGTAGTGCCCAGCACAATCTTGTTCTGACCAGGGAGTCTGTCGTCCAATCTGTGTTTGTTCTAATAGAGGGTTTGAGGCTCCAAGATGGGCTTGAAAAGCGACTGGGCTGGGTGACAGAGAATTTAACCGAAGCTCATTTCTAGGGAAGGGAGCAGCAGCAGCGGTTAACATCCCACTATATAGAAGCGATCGCAACGGCAGAAAAAACCCCGACTGCAATGGTCAGAACCGACCAAACGATCTACTCTATGGGGAATGCAATATATTCTGGCTGAAGGCCCAACCAATCACCGTTCTGGGGAAGCCGACAGCCAATGTTCATTGAGGTCTGGCCGTGCCCCGATTAGCCCTGGCAAACCGTGTAACCTGCGTCACTCCATCAATGACTCTGGCCATTGCGGCCCGGGCCAAGGCAATGAAGGCCGAAGGCTTGCCGGTGTGCAGCTTTAGCGCTGGCGAACCCGATTTTGACACCCCCGACCACATTAGGGCAGCTGCCAAAACCGCCCTCGATGCGGGCAAAACCCGCTACGGCCCAGCAGCGGGCGAACCGGCCCTGCGCCAGGCGATCGCCCACAAGCTTCAGCAGGACAATGGCCTTTGCTACGGCCCCGAAAACGTTATCGTCACCAACGGCGGCAAGCATTCGCTCTCTGGCCTGATGATGGCCCTGATTGAACCCGGCGACGAGGTGATTATTCCGGCTCCCTACTGGCTGAGCTACCCCGAGATGGTGAAGCTAGCCGGGGGCACGCCAGTTATCGTCCCCACCACTGCTGAGCAAAACTATCGCATTACCCCCGAGCAGCTGCGCCAGGCCATTACCCCGCAGACCAAGCTGTTTATTCTCAACTCCCCCTCCAACCCCACGGGGATGGTCTATTCTCCTGTCGAAATTGCGGCCCTGGCGGCAGTGGTGGTCGAGGCCGACATCTGGGTGGTGTCAGACGAAATCTACGAAAAAATTATCTACGACGGAGCGACTCACCTCAGCATTGGAGCCGTGTCGCCCGAGGCTTTTGAGCACACTATTATTAGCAACGGGTTCGCCAAAGCCTATTCAATGACCGGCTGGCGAGTGGGCTACCTGGCTGGGCCAGCGGAATTAATCAAGGCGGTAGCTACTGTACAGAGCCACAGTACGTCGAACGTGTGCACCTTTGCTCAGTACGGGGCGATCGCCGCCCTCGAAGGACCCCAAGACTGCATTGCCACCATGGGCCGCGCCTTCGCCGAGCGGCGGCAGGCCATTATTGAGCGGTGTCGAGCGATTGATGGCTTGAACTGCGGTGAGCCCGAGGGAGCCTTCTACCTTTGCATCGACATCAGTACCCTGGGTATTTCTTCCCTCGACTTTTGCACCGCACTGCTTGATGAGAAATACGTAGCGGCCATTCCGGGGATCGCCTTTGGTGCCGAGGGCACCATTCGGGCTTCCTATGCAACCGATATGGAGACTATTTTGGAGGGTATGGATCGGCTAGAAGCGTTTGTCGCAGGACGCTTGGGTTAATGCCTTAGCTCTGAGGATAGCCAGTTCGTTAATTGTGATGTCAAGCGCTAGTTTTGCCCCCCAGCAGGAATACTAATAGGACTGTTGGTAACACATGCTACATGGGGCGTCGTTTTCCCAAACTGCCAAATCGAGGGCCATTTAGCCGGATACCGCTGCGGCTGCTGCTCGTCGTGCCCTTTGTGCTGCAAGTGGCGGTGGCGGTAGGGTTGACGGGGTGGCTATCTCTACAGCAGGGGCAGCGGGCGGTGAACGAAGTGGCAAGTCAGCTGCGTTCTACGGTCTCCCATCACATTCACCATGAGATGGAGACTCTGCTGGCCACCTCTCACTTGGTCAACCAGCTTAACTACGACGCTATTGCCCTCGGTCAGGTTGACCCTGCCGACTCAGAGGCACTGTTTCGTCACTTTATGCAGCAGTCCAGTACGTTCCCCCACATCGACTCGATCATGTTTGGCAACGCCAACGGCGAGTTTGTGGGTCATACCAACCTGGGTCAGCAGGCCCATCAGCGGATGCGGGCCGGCCCTTCCCTCGACAATCACATTGAGTTTGTCGAGGTTGAGGCAGCGACGGCCCGCTCCACTCGCGTCGTCTCGTCTACCCCCAACTGGAATACCCAAACTCGACCCTGGTATCGGGCGGCTGTGCAAGCCCATGGGCCAACCTGGGGAGAAATTTTTCCTTACCATGCCTACCCAGTGCTGGCTATTTCAGCGTCTCGGCCTGTGTACAGCGACGGCGGCAAATTGCTTGGGGTGCTGGCCAACAACTTCTTTCTCACCCACATCAGCCACTTTCTACAGGAAATATCGATCAGTAAGCACGGTCAGGCCTTTATCATGGAGCGCTCTGGCCTGCTAATCGCCACTTCTAACGACGCCAAGTCTTACACGGTGGTAGATGGCCGACCCCAGCGGGTCTACTCCGTCATTAGCCCAGATCCTCGGATTCGCGCCAGCGCTCGGCTGTTGCTGAACCAGTCGGGGGGAGCCTGGGGGAGCATTCAGCCCCAGCAGACGGAGTTTTGGCTCGATCACGAGCGGCAGTTTATGCAGGTAGACACCCTCCAGGACGACTATGGCTTGGACTGGCTGATCGTGGTGATTATGCCCGAAGCCGACTTTATGGGAGCGATCGAGACCAGCCGTCGCAACACCATTGCCCTCTGCACTCTGGCGCTGGCTGGGGCGATCGCCTCTGGCCTCTACACCAGCCGCTGGATCACCCGCCCCCTGACCGCCTTTAGCTCGGCCTCCCAGGCGATCGCTGAGGGCCATCTAAACCAGGCGATTGGCCCCACCGGGCTGCAAGAGCTAGAAGGACTGGCTGTGGCTTTTAACCGGATGGCGATGCGGCTGGAGTCATCCTTTGGCGAGCTGCAGCGCTCTAAGGTCCAGGTCGAGCGGGCCAATGCTGAAATTCAGCAGCAAGCGGCGCTGTTTCGCCTGATGGCCGAAAATATGAGTGATCTGATTTGTTTACATGGGGTCGATGGAATCTACCTCTACGTCAGCCCGTCGGTGGAGTGGCTGCTGGGCTATAGCCCCGAGGATCTGATTGGGTTACAGCCCCGTAGCCTAGTGCACTCTGACGACCTAGTAAATTACCAAATGCATTTGCAAACCTCGCCTACAAGGCGGGCCTCAAACCCGACCCCCGTGGTGTATCGAATGCGCCATCGTCAGGGCCACTACATCTGGCTAGAGACCTTTACCCGCTCTATTGTCGATTCTACCGGTGTAGTGGTACAGCTCCAGACGGCCTCCCGCGATGTCACCGACCAAGTGAGACTGCGCCGCCAGCTCGAGCACGATGCCTGCCACGACAGCCTCACCGGCTTGCCCAACCGCAAGCAGCTGCAAGAGCGCCTAGAGATGGCCCTGAAGCGGAGCCACCACCAGAGTCAGTACCGCTTTGCCCTGCTATTTTTAGACATTGACCACTTTAAGGTAGTCAACGATAGCCTGGGTCACCTAATCGGTGACGAGCTGCTGATGGAGGTGGCCAGCCGCCTCAAGGCGTTGCTGCGCCCCACCGATCTGGCGGTGCGCCTGGGAGGCGATGAGTTTATTGTGCTGCTGGAAGACATTGGCCATTTTGAGATGGCCCAGGCCATGGCCGAGCAGCTGTTAGAGACGCTGCGCCAGCCCTTTCAGCTCAGCAGCCACCAGATGTTTGCCACCGTTAGCCTAGGGTTGGTAATGGGCGACGCCCGCTACCAAAGCGCCCTAGAGCTAATTCGCGATGCCGACACGGCCATGTATCGGGCTAAGGCTGGGGGGCGCGACAGCTACCAGACCTTTGACAGCGGCATGCACGATCGCGCGATCGCCCGCCTCACCTTCGAAACCGAGCTGCGCCGGGCTCTGATCAACCACCCCGAAGAATTTGTGCTCTACTACCAGCCCATTGTCGATCTGCAAACAGCAGCGGTAACCGGGTTTGAGGCTCTGGTGCGGTGGCAACACCCCCAGCGAGGCCTGATCATGCCGGGAGAATTCATTCCAGTCGCCGAAGAAACTGGCCTGATTGCGCCCCTGAGCTACTGGCTGCTAGAGCTAGCCTGCCGACAGATGGCCACCTGGCAAAGCACCTACTACCAGGCCAAGGCACTCACGGTCAGCGTCAATCTATCGGCGCTACAGCTGCACAGTACTGGCTTGCTCAGCCGGGTCGATGAAATTCTGAGTAAAACGGGTCTTTTGCCGCACAGCCTGGTGCTGGAGATTACCGAAAGCATGCTGATCGACAATATCGACGACACCATTCGCGTGCTCAACGGCCTGCGACAGCGGGGCATTGCCCTCAGCATCGACGACTTTGGTACGGGCTATTCTTCCTTGAGCTATCTGTACCGCTTTCCGATCAGCAGTCTGAAGATCGATCGCTCCTTTGTCGGCCAGATGAACAGCAGCCCAAGCCACGAAACCATCGTGCACACCATCATCAACCTGGGGCGACAGCTGGGCTTTCGGGCGATCGCCGAAGGCATCGAAACCTCCCAGCAGGTCAGCACCCTCAAGCGCCTGGGCTGCGACTACGGCCAGGGTTACTGGTTTGGCAAACCCCAGACCGCCGCTGACCTAGAGGCTTGGCTGACCCAGTCTACCGCCCACTACCGCCCTTACCCGGTGAGCTAAGCCGTCGATCGACCCACTGTCTCGCTTTATAGATGGCTTCAGAGCGGCTGACCACCCCTGGCACCGCCACCGCACAGCCCGTATCGTAGGTGGCCCACACCGCATAGAGGGGCACGCCATCCTCGGTGCTTTGGTCAAGCTCAAGGCGAAAGCCCCGATAGTCAAAGGCCAGCACCACGTGGGGAAAGTCTGGGTCGGCGAACAGCATAGGGGAGAGGGTGTAGGGTTCAAGGGGTCAGGTTCGAGGGGCCGACCAGACCTGCGGCCTGTACCTTAAATAAGAAAGGAGGCGGGCCGTACCCACCTCCCATGAGTCGCGGAGCACGACTGTGGTGTTGCCCCTGTCTAAGCGGCAGCTAGGTTGCTGGCAGCAAAATCCCAGTTGACCACATTCTTTAAGAAGCTATCGATGTAGTCGGGGCGCTTATTTTGGTAGTCGAGATAGTAGGCATGCTCCCACACATCCATGGTGAGCAGGGGCACCTGCCCAGCGGTGAGGGGATTGTCGGCGTTGAGGGTTTTGGTCACCTTGAGGGTGCCGTTGTCGAGCACCAGCCAGGCCCAGCCGCTGCCGAACTGGGTGGCCCCAGCGTTCTTAAATTCTTCGACAAACTTATCGAAGCCGCCGAGGTCAGCGTCCATTTTGCTGGCCAGCTCTCCAGCGGGAGTGCCACCACCACCGGGCTTCATGGAGTTCCAGTAAAAGGTGTGGTTCCAGGCCTGAGCACCGTTGTTAAACAACCCCTGCTGAGAACTGTCGCCTGCGATCGCCTTAATTACCTCTTCAATCGGCTTGCTATCGTGGTCGGTGCCTTTGACCGCGTCGTTGTACTTGCTGACGTAGGCCGCGTGGTGCTTGTCGTGGTGAAACTCGAGGGTGCTCTTAGAGACGTAGGGCTCTAGGGCATCGTAGGCGTAGGGGAGAGGGGGCAATTCGTAGGCCATGGGGGCTCCTGGGTTAAAGGCCAGTGGCATGATAAATCGCCCTTCGGATAAAAACTATCCCCCTAGGGTGGAGGGGGATAGCTATAGCAGAGCCTCTGGACTCAGTCACAGGGTAGAGATTTAGCCCCAGTTCAACCCTGGATCGCCACCAGCTCGATGTCAAAAATCAGGGTTTCTCCTGCTAAGGGATGATTAGCGTCGAGGGTGACATCGGCCTCAGACAAGTCAGTGACCATGACCGGCACCATCTGGCCCTCAGGCCCTTGCAGCTGAAGCTGCTGACCCACATCGAGGGGAATCTCGGCGGGAATGTGGTGGCGCTCGACCACCATTACCATCTCGGGCTGGTGGGGGCCATAGGCGCTTTCAGCCGGAATCACTTCGGTTTTAGCGTCGCCAGGGGCCATGCCCACCACCGCCGCCTCAAAGCCGGGAATCACCTCGCCGTTGCCAATGGAAAACTCTAGGGGGTCGCGATCGCGCGATGAATCAAACACAGTACCGTCTTCAAGCCTGCCAGTATAGTGAATCGAAACGCTGTCGCCGGGTTTAGCCTGGGTCATAAAACCATCCTTGCATGAGAGCTTTTCTACAGGTCGCAGATTGTTCTCTTCACGCTAACGGGCATTTTGTAGAACCCCAGCAATACTAGAGATTTTCCTAAGGTTTCAGTCGGAGAACTTTGGGCAGACAGCCCTGATCTTAGTCATCCTGAATCGCCAAACCCTTACTATGCTGTAGATAGGTCTGATTGATCCCGCCCACATCAGAGACAATCCGCGATGGTTGAGTCCGTAGACGACACAACGCCTCTGCCCTCTACCAACATCTGGCTCACAGAATTGCAGGCCATTCTCCAGGGGGCGGTGGGAGGCTTTTTGTTCGGCATTCCGCTGCTCTATACGGTAGAGGTGTGGATAATTGGAGCGGCCACGGGGCCTCGCTGGCTGCTGACGGTGCTCGCCACCACCCTAGTCGGCGTCGGGCTGCTTACCCAGGTCGAAGGGTTTCGCCAGACCCTCCACCTGCACCCCCTAGAAGCCTTGTTGGAAAGTATTGAGGCTGTCGCCATCGGCGTCGTATGCGCGGCCCTAGCTCTGGTGCTGCTACGCCGGATTACCCTCGACATTCCCCTGTCGGAGATATTGGGCAAGGTGGTGTTTGAGACCGTTCCCTTTGCTTTGGGGGTGGCCCTGGCACGCTCCACCTTGCAGGGCAAGCAAAGGCGCGATTCTGGTACAGACCGCGTGCGCCGCACAACCGCCCCCCTCTCTCGCCGATTGGCCTCGCCTACCCTGGCCAACTTACGCGATGCCCTGGTCGATTTTGACGCCGCCCTGATTGGGGCAGTGCTAATTGCCTTTAGCATTGCCCCCACCGAAGAAGTGCCGCTGCTGGCTGCATCGCTACCCCCGCTGTGGCTGCTGCTAATCATGGGCGCGTCGCTGGGCCTCTCCTACGCCATTGTGTTTGCCTCGGGCTTTACCGATCGTGCCGAGCGACGGCAGCGGGGGCTGCTGTTTAGCCCCGTTACCGAAACCCTGGTGGCCTATCTCGTAGCCCTAGTGGCATCGGTGGTGATGCTAGTGCTGTTTCAGCAGCTCAACCCCAGTGATCCCTGGTCAGAATGGTTGAGCAATACTTTGGTTTTGGGCCTGCCCGCCTCCATTGGCGGGGCCGCAGGGCGTATCCTGATCTAATGGATTTGCCCAACTTCCCCGACCAATTACCTCCTGATGAAACTGGGCGCTTTACTCAGCGGTCCGCGGCCGAATGGGTGACGTTTATCGCGGCCTCGCTGATTTTGCTAGGGCTGATAGGGCTAATTTTCTTCGACTGGCAGACCAACCAAAATCGCCCGCCTGCCTTTTCGGTGGCGGTGTCAGAAGCGGTGCGCGTCACTGATGGCCGCTACTACGTACCCTTCGCCATTACCAATACCGGCGGCCGCATTGCCCGCATGGTGCAGGTGACTGCTGAGCTGCACATCACAGGGGTTGACGACGAAACCGGCGAGCAGCAGATCGACTTTCTCTCGGGTCACGAGACCAAAGCGGGGAGTTTTGTCTTCACCCATAATCCTCGGGGGGGGGATTTGATGGTGCGGGTGGCCAGCTATCGGCTACCGTAGATGCGTGATTAAGGGCGCTGGCATTGGGTCATCCCTCAAGCGTGAATAGGGAAATACATGCTCGGCTATGTCTTAATTTTGCTGGCGACAATTTGCTTCGGCGCTCAAAACCTGATCACTCGGGTTTTGTTTACTCCGTCTAACCTGTTTGGGGTGCTGGAGACCGGCGGCTTTGTGGAGCCCACTCTGCCCAACTCATTTTTGCTGATGTTTATGCGCATGCTGGTAGGAGTACCCCTGATGGCGGTGCTGCTGCCGCCAGTTTACCCGCCTATGTGGAGCGACCTGCGACGCTTAGGGTCGGCAGACTACCGCCGCGAACTCTATCTAGCCCTGGTAGGTGGGGTGCTGATGTTCTCGTACCTGGCGCTGCTCTACGTGTCGGTGGGGCGGATTGCGGCAGGCATTGCGCTAACGCTGTTTTTCACCTTTCCGGTCTATACGGCGGTGCTGGACTGGTACTGGTTTGGCCACCGCCCCAGCATCGGCCGCTGGGCAATTTTGGCGCTGATTTTGCTGGGTAGCGCACTGACCATTCCCATGACGGGGGCAGCGATTGAGAGCTGGGTAGGCGTCGCCTTTGGGCTGGCCTCGGGCATTGTGTACGCCTTTTACACCGTGGTGGCCCAAAAAGCGTTTGAAACCTTTCACCCGGTGCCGTTTACGGGCATTAGCTTTGCGGTGACGCTGGTGCTGTCGGCGGCTAGCCTGCTGCTGTGGCCAGGGGAGGTGGCGGGTCTGCTATGGCCCGCGCTGTGGGTAGGGGGGCTGCTGTCGGCGATCGCCACCCTCACCGGCCACGTGCTCAACAACCTTGGCATTCGCAGCGTGGGGGCCACCGCTGCCTCTATGCTCGGGGCCGCCAACCCAGCCCTCACCGCCGTGCTGGCCTGGGGCATGCTGCAAGAGCAGCTTTCTGTGGTGCAGGGGTTAGGGGTGCTGCTAGTCACCGTCAGCGTAGGCTTGCTCAGCCTCACTAAGCCTTCGTAATTAGGAAACTGATCGGACCTTAACCAAAGGCAGCGATCGCCTCGGTACCACAGCCTTCCTCACCTATAGGAGATCTAGGTCTTCAGGAAATTGGTCATCCAAAAGTTGCTCTAGGGTAAAAGGGCATTGCTCTGGTAGGGTTTTGGGATCGAGGAGTGTTTCTCTCCCAACCAATAGCAAGCCCAGCTGATAGCCTTTGGCAACAGCTTCGTCCTGAAAGCTTTTTAAGCTAGGGTTTTGGTCAAGCAAATCTAGAATTTGCAGCCGCTGCTCTTTGATCGTGTATCTCCAACTTTTGCTGCGCTGGCTAGGCTGATACTGCCATTTCAGCAGATGGCCTAGAAGGACGCCTAACCGATTCTTGAGTTCTTGCTTTTGCTGCCTACCCAAAGACTCGATTTCCTCAGTTAAATTCACCAGATCGAGGTGGTCAATCTTGCCCAGCCGCAAAAAATTGGCCTGTGCCTGAGTCCAAGCATAGAAATCAGTGGTGTAGAGGTCAGCCACAATGAAACCTCCAAGGCCTGCTTAGAATAATCTTGCCGCATCTAGCCTCAATATTCCTAGGACTAGATCACCTCTTGTATAGGGCTGACAACTTGCATAGGGCCAACTTGTATGGGGTCAACAACTGGAACAACCTTTGCCGACGGACAAAGATCAGCCAGCTCACACAGACCACATTTGGGGTTACGGGCATTGCACACCGCCCGCCCGTGGTACACCAGCCGAATTGACCAGTTCTCCCAATCGGGCTGGGGCAGCAGCTTCATCAGGTCGCGCTCAATTTTGACCGGGTCAGCGTGCTTGGTCAGCCCCAGAAGATTCGTGATGCGCTTAACGTGGGTGTCCACTGTCACCCCAGCATTGATCCCAAAACCGTGGGCCAGCACGACGTTGGCCGTTTTGCGGGCCACGCCTGGCAGGGTGACTAAATCTTCCATGCGGGGAGGGACTTCACCGTTGTACTCGGTGATGATCCGTTGGCAGGCTGCGCGGATGTTTTTGGCTTTGTTGCGGTAAAAGCCGGTAGACTTCACCAGCTGCTCTAAATCGGCGACATCGGCCTCGGCAAAGGCGTAAACATCGGGATAAGCAGCAAACAGAGCCGGGGTAACCAGGTTAACCCGCTCGTCGGTGCACTGGGCCGCCAGCATGGTGGCGATCATCAGCTGCAAGGGATTGGCAAAATCTAGGGAGCAGGGGGCTTCGGGGTACAGCCGTTTCAGGCGGAGAAGAATCTCCAGCGCCCGCTGTTTTTTGGAGGCTCGCCGCTGGTTGGGCATGGCGGGGGTAGGGAGTGGATGAGTGAGGGGTGGATGGGCAAGGGGGAATGAAGTGTTGAGTTCTTGGAAACTTGAATTTTATTAAATCTAAGTTTTATAGGTTAAGCATCCTGCCTGACCAGGACAGCCGAGACGGCTATCCCACTTGATTGAATCCTTGACTTCAACTCAAAACTTAGAACTCAAAACTCAACACTTTCTAACGTAGGTTTTGGAAGATTTCGAGCTGGGTGGTGTCGCGGACAATGAGGAATACGCCCAGGCCCAGCAGCAGCACGAGGCCAGTCTGCATGACGTTCTCTTGGAGGCGATCGGGCAGGGGCTTGCCGCCGCGCAGGGCTTCAATTAGCAAAAACGCTAACTGACCGCCGTCTAACGCAGGCAGGGGCAGAATGTTGATAATTGCTAGGTTGATGCTGATGATGGCGGTAAAAGGGAACAGCATAGCGGCGCTGTTCTTGGCCAACCCTGCTCCCTGCTCGACAATTTTGACTGGCCCGGCCACCTGGCTGGCCATTTCGCCAAAGTTGGTCACTAGCTGCACGAAGCCTTTCACGGTGCGCACCAGAGTGTCTTGAAACTGCTGCGCCGCCAGACTAAATACTTCAAAGGGGTTTTTGGGACGGCGGTAGCCAAAGTCGCCATTGGGTTGGAGCTGCACGCCGATGACGGCCGTACCGTCGGGGCCAATTACAGGAGTGACCGAGACATCTAGCTCGCGATCGCCTCGCTGCACCGTAAGTTCCACCGGTTGGTTGGGGCTATCTTTAATCAGCTGAATGAAGAAGGGAATGCTCTCTTCACCAGAGGCTAGAGGTTCGCCGTTGGCCGCCACCAAAATATCGCCAGCGCGAATGCCTGCCTGACCGGCGGGAGAGCTTTCGGCGATCACCTGGGGCACTAAAATGCCGGGCTGGGGATTAAAAGTTTCGGGAATGCCCACAGCGCTAAACTGGGCCACAAACACCAGGTAGGCAAACACCAAGTTGGCAATCACCCCAGCGCTGATCACAATGGCGCGATCGAGAATCGGGCGATTTTTTAGTAGGTCGGGGTCGTTGGTGGGGATGTCGCTCTCGGGATCATCGTCAGGGAAGCCCACAAAGCCACCCAGGGGAATGGCCCGCAGGGAGTATTCGGTTTCAGCTCCCTGGTACTTCCACAGGATGGGGCCAAAGCCAATGGCAAAGCGGTTGACGTGAATGCCCTGTAGCCGAGCGGCTGTAAAGTGCCCCGCTTCGTGAACGGCTACCAGTAGGGCAATGACCGCGATCGCAGCTAAAACCGACATAGACAAACCCGATAGGTTAAGAACAGTCTCCCTATTCTAGCGTTGCTTCTCCCCGCTCACGGCGGACACCACCGCCACCGCCCCATTCTCAGCCCTTTGGTTAGCTGACGAGCTGCACCCCACTGGGCACAAACTGAGCCGTCCAAATGCCTAGATCAGGGTCTGGTAAGGCCGCCCGCAGCTTGGCCGCCAGCTCACTGGCCTCGGCCTCAGACCCAGCCAGGGTAAACACTGAAGGGCCAGACCCCGACATTAGGGTGCCGAGTCCGCCGAGGTCGGCCATGGTGGCTTTGAGAGCAGCGGTTTTGGGATGGGCATCGAGCACGATTTTCTCAAAGTCGTTGCAGAGGTGCTGACCTACAGCGATCGCATCGCGACGGGCCACTGCCCTTACCATCTCACCCGATCGCACCTGGGCCTGCCGCTCTTGCCAGCCTTTGGCATCGGTTACATAGGTATCGCTATACTCGGCCCGGTAGGTTTTGTAGGCCCAGGGGGTCGAGACAAACTCAGACTCGTACTTGGCGATCACTAGATGCAGGTTGTCGATGCCGGGAAGCGCATCGAGCTGTTCACCCCGGCCTGTAGCGATCGCCGTGCCCCCCGACACACAGAAAGGAATGTCGGATCCCAGTTCAGCCCCCAGCTCTTGCAGCTCGCTCTGGGTAAGACCCAAGTTCCACAGCAGATCTAGCCCCACCAGCACCGCCGCCGCGTTGGATGAGCCGCCAGCCAGCCCAGCCCCCACCGGGATCTGCTTTTCAATCGTGATTTCGACACCGCCCAGCTTGGCCATCGCGTTGGGGAATTGCGCCATGACCAAGGCTGCGGCCTTATAGGCCAGGTTGGTTTCATCGGCGGGCACTAGGGGGTGGTCGCAACGCACCCGAATCTCATCGACGCCAATGCTGCGCACGGTGATGCGATCGCACAGACTGACGCTCTGCATCACCATAATCAGCTCGTGAAAGCCGTCGGGGCGACTGCCCACAATTTCGAGATAGAGGTTGATTTTGGCGGCGGCCAGCAGAGTGTAAGAGCGCATAGAAAATCAGCGGGGGTGCTTCAGGATTGTATTACTCAGCGCCACCCACTGCTCAACGCTGAGGTCTTCAGCGCGAGCGGTAGGCTCAATGGCTAGAACTGTCATCATCGCTTCTAGGTCATCGCGATCGACTACACCCTTGAGGTTGTTGCGCAGCATTTTGCGCTTGCTGCCAAAGCCCAGCTTCACCAGGCGATCGAACTCGGCTAGGTCATCGGATGGGGTGACAGGCGGACGCGGGGTAAGCTTCACTACCGCCGAGTCTACCTGGGGCGGCGGCTGAAAGGCGCGGGCAGGCACCGGACACACCAGTTCACAATCTGCTAGGTACTGCACCCGCACCGATAAAGCCCCAAAGGCTTTGCGACCAGGGCGAGCGTAGAGCCGTTCTGCCACCTCCTTCTGCACCAGCAGCACAATGGCGTCGTAGGGTTCCGGGTTCGGTGCCGCCAGGGTGCCCAGCAGCTTTTCTAGAATTGGTCCGGTTATGTAGTAAGGAATGTTGGCCACGACTTTGTTGGGCAGGCCAAAGTCAAAGTGCTTGTCCCGCGAGGCGGCAGCGATGTCTAGCTCTAAAATATCGCTTGGTACTAGGCGAAAGTTATCGTGCTTGGCAAACTGATTGTTGAGCTTGCGGACTAAGTCGCGATCGATTTCTACCGCCACCACCGCGTTGGCCAGGGGCAGCAGCCAGCGGGTCAGCGCTCCGGTGCCAGGGCCAATTTCGAGCACGGTGTCTTGGCGAGTAACGGCGGCGGCCTCCAGCATCCGGTGGAGCACTTTCTCGTCGGTGAGCCAGTGCTGGCCAAAGCGCTTGCGAGTCGGTTGGGAGAACATTATCTGATTAGCAACCCGTGGTAGGCTCTCGCCCAAGATGTCATACCCAGATTGTCATACAAGGAGAGAGAATGGCGTTCTTCTCAGCTTGGTTAACGGTCTTTGCTGTCAGTTTAGTAGCAGTTGTCACTCCCGGCCCTGATTTTGCCCTGACCTTACGAAACAGCTTGGCTTACTCTCGACGAGCAGGACTATTTACTGCGATCGGCGTTGGAGCTGGCAACTTGGTTCACGCCACCTATTCCCTGGTTGGCATTGGCGCTGTGATTGCCAAATCTGTTCTGCTGTTTAATGTCCTGAAATGGGTTGGCGCTGCTTATCTCATTTATCTTGGCATCAAGTCTTTGCGGGCCCAGAGAGTTGCGATCGCATCAGAATTCGTTGAGCAGCAGCGAGACATTAGGCGTTGGACAGCGTTTCGCATCGGCTTTTTAGGAAATTTTTTAAACCCTAAAGCAACACTCTTTTTCCTGGCGCTATTTACCCAAATTGTGCAACCTGCAACGCCGCTGGTAGCGCAAGCGGTCTATGGGTTAACCGTCGCGGCTGTCGCACTGGTTTGGTTTGCAGTGGTAGCCATAGTAATTTCTCAACAGACTTTCAAGCGACATATTCTGGCCACTGCCCATTGGCTAGAACGTCTAACTGGGGCAGCACTCATAGTCTTAGGGATGCGCTTGGCCGTAGCAGAGGCAAGCGAGTAGCCCGCCTAAGTTCAACAAAGTACCGAAGTTAGACGAGAGCCGTGCGCTGTGGATTGACCGCGACAGTTCAACTTTTCTAGGGCTGTCAGTGCGATCGCCCGCCGGGGAAACCTACAAACTAGTAGACCCCGACGAGGCGATTGCATGGCACCTGTTCCCCACAAAGGGCAACTGACTTCCTGGAAGGATGACAGAGGCTTTGGCTTTATTAAACCTGAGGGCGGTGGTAAAGAGGTTTTCTTACACATCAGCGCTCTGCCAAGAGACTGCCGCCGTCCACAAGTCGGAGACACGATCCTATACAAGAAAGTTACTCAACCTGACGGCAAGGTACGTGCTGCCCAAGCCTCTATTCAAGGCGTTGTGCCCAGCCCACTGCAAACCCCTACATCTATCTCGACAACGCCCCGCCCCAAAACAGCTAAATCCATCCCCACAACGCTCCGCCCTCAAACAGCTAGACGCCAGCCAAAACAGGACGTCTGGCTCCAAGCTCTTGTAGGTATTTTAGGCCTCACTACTGTTGCCCTGTTCGCCGCACCGCTTGTCCATAGAACCTTCTTGCTGTCGCCTGTTGCGAGTATTCTGCCCTCACCCCTTGCCGAGCCCGATACTACGGCTCCTCCCTCGCCTGTTGAAGCCTTTACAGAACCCACTTGCATGGTCAAAGGCAATATTTCGATTTCAAGCGGCAACAAGCTCTACCACGTTCCCGGCATGGAAGATTATGAGGGGACAGAGATCCATCTCGATAAGGGAGAACGGTGGTTTTGCACTGAGGCGGAGGCGATCGCGGCGGGCTGGCGCAGAGCACCGCGATAGCTATACCTTACTGGGTTCCTAGAGGGCAAAAGGCCGCCAGTCTTGCGGTGGCCTTGTTATCATCCTGACATTGCCGTGCGGTTGTTTGTCCATGTCTGTTGCCTTGGCCACTCCCCTAAGTCAAATTGTGCTGTCTCCCGGCAGCGCTATGACTGTGTCGGGGTTGACTTGGCAGCACTACCAGCTTTTTCTAGCAGAGCTAGGCGAGAATCGGGCCACTCGGTTGGCCTATAGCGATGGCAGCTTGGAGATGCGGAGACCCAGTAAGCTCCATGAGATTATCAATCGGCTGCTGAGCAAAATTATCTTTGCCTTGGCGGAAGAACTGGGGTTAGAAATTGTGGATTTGGGTTCAACGATCTGGAACCGCGAAGATTTGGACAAAGGGATTGAACCTGATAGCTGCTTTTTTATTCAGAATGCCGGGTTAGTGCAGGGGTTGAATCCTGAGGTTCCGCCAAACTTGTCGCCAGACTTGGCGGTAGAAGTAGACATCGCCAGTGCGTCAAATCAGAAATTGGTCATTTACCAGGCGCTTGGGGTGCCCGAACTCTGGCCTTACAGCAACAGCAAGGTCAAGATTTTAGACTTGCGCGGCGAGCAAATCCGTGAATTGGAGAGCAGTTTGGCCTTCTCCGTAGTATCGGTAGAGCAGCTGCGAGCATGGGTTGTGCTACGAGAAACTGGGACCGATCTAGCCGTGGTCAGAGCAGTCCGGCAGTTTGTTTCTAAGGCCAGTTAACTTTCACCATCCATTACCGACCCAAGTAGGTCAAAATGCCTCGCGCCACGCCGTCGGCAATCCGATTCACGGCAGCGGGATCGCGGAAGCGGGCGGCGTCTTCGGCCCCGGTGACAAAGCCGGTTTCGACCAGCACCGACGGCATAGTGGTGTAGCGCAGCACGTAGAAGCGGGCTTGGCGCACACCGCGATCGCGCATGCTGACATTTTGCAGCACCGCGCTGTGAATGCTGCGGGCCAGCCGTTCACCGCTGGAGAAGTAGTAGGTCTCTAGACCATTGACCTCAGGGCGGCTCATGCTAATAGCGTTGGCGTGGATACTCACGAACACGCTAGCCCCAGCCCGGTTAGCGTACTGGGCACGGGCGTCTAGATCGACAAAGACATCGCTGCTGCGGGTCATCAGCACCGTAATGCCCGCCGCCTGGAGCTGCTGCTGCACCCGGTTGGAGATGGCGGTGTTGATCTGCTTTTCTTGCAGGCCGCCGATGCCCACGGCACCGGGGTCGCGCCCACCGTGACCGGGGTCAATCACCACTACCACCGACCCCTGGGGAATCGGTGGCAGAGTGGGCGTAGAGGCTACCGCCGGGGCTGAGGCCCCCAGAATTTTGGCGGGTAGGCTGGCGGCAACTAGGGCGTTATAGACTTCGTCGGCCCGCTGGCGATCGCGAAACACCCCCACCTGCACCACCTCTTGGCCCTCAGCGGTAGTGCGAAAGGCCTCGGGCTCTACAGCCCGCACCTGTTGTAAAGTATTGGGTCCAGTAATCGGCACCACCACGCGAAAATAGTTGCCGGTAGCCACGGTGCTGCCGGGGGGCGGCGGCGGCGATGTCATTGGCGGCGTGGTGGGACGGCCGGCAGGGGGCGTATTGGGGGTTTGGCTCAGGGGTGGGGCGGCCCCGGCAGCCAAGCGCACATCTAGCGGTGCGTCGTGGGTGAGGTAGATGTGGCCGACGGGCTGACCGTTGTAGGTGCGGCGGGTCATCTGCCAGCCGGGGTTGAGCTGAATTTTGAGAAAGCCGTTGGTGCGGCCATTGGTGCGGCCAATTTCGATGGGCGGGGCCGAGCGATCGCGCGTGGGCCGAGCAAACAGCACCAGGTCATTCTGCCGGGCCGAAACCTCTAGGCGGTAGTGCACCCCCAGGTCTTGGCCGTTGATGCGTACTGAGTAGCCGTTGCCGTCGGTGCTGCGATCGCAGGCTCCAGTAAAGTCAAAGTTCAGCAGCAGCGGGTCCACGGTGATGGGCCCGCCCGCCTGCCCCTGCTCTTGCCAGCACTGCCGCTGGTTGGGCACCTGGGTCAAAATCATCAGGCTATAAAAGGCTCCGTTGCGCACCGGGCTGGCGATCGCCACCGCAAGGTTGGGGTCGATGGGCTGCTGGTCAAACTGCTGGGCGCGCGCCATCGGGGCCGCAGCTAGCCCCGTGAGCACCACAGCGGCAGTGGTCAAAAACGTTTTTAGCGGGCGAGACAGCAGGGCCATAGCAGTTGGTGAAGCGGTGTGGGGAGTTAAGGTTTAGAGTCAAACGTTGGCAAGACTCCTAATGCTACCCACGATTGTCGCGATCGCAAGCACCTCCCGCGCGTTTAGGGTGTCGCAGTTTACCAATTGGCCCTCCCCAAAATAAAACCGGCCCAGGAATGCTGAGCCGGTGAGGCAGGGCTAAATCGCCCCTCTAGACCAGGTTTTGCCTGATTCTCTAACGTCTTAGCTCCCGAAACGTTTCGTAGGCCCGCTCGGGGTGATAGATATGGCAGCGGTCAATGATCGTCCGCATCAATTCCCAGGAAAATTTGGTTTCCTTCATCAGAGGAGACCAGTTTTCCTTCAAGGCCGCGTAGGCAGGCCGCAGGTTGTAGGACGGAATCCCTACTGAAACATGGTGGGGAACATGGACGTTGATGTCGTGGCACAGCACCTCAATCCACTTGGGATAGTCGCAGTGCAGCGTGCCTGAGAGCTGCGACTCCACCTCATTCCAGGTGTCACCGTAGTGAAACTGAATCTCAGGGATGGTGTGGTGCACCAGCGTAAAGGTGCTCATCCAGAAGTGGTAGCCCAGCCAGGGCATCAGCCAAAATTTCACGACGCCCCAGGGGCCGGTGAAGTAAAACAGCGTGGGGAAAAACACCAGTGCAAAGACCACCACCGCCACGATCGAGCGCTTGACCTTGCCGTGGTCGCGGGGTTCAAAATTGCGCAAGTCAAAGTGCAGTGCGCCCCAGTGGGCCACCGACGCCAGCCACCACACCCAGGTCCGCATGGTCTGATACACCACCTGCAAAAAGCCACCCGCACCGGAGTATTCTTCCTTGCTCCACGGTGCCCAGGCGTTGTCGATCTCCATGTTGTTGGTGTGGCGGTGGTGAATGTCGTGCAGCAGCCGCCAGCTGTGGAAGGGGTAAATTAGCGGCAGAAACATGATGTGCCCCAGCCAGTTGTTGACCCAGCGGCGGTTAGCAAAGGAGCGGTGGCCGCAGTCGTGGCCCACCACAAAAAAGCCGGTCAGGGCGGTGCCGGTCAAAAACCAGGCAAATGGGAGCAAAAACCAGGGGGAAAAGGCGATTGCCACATATCCCAGGGTTACGGCACCCACGCTGAGCGCTACAGCCGCCCAGGCTTTGCGCGGGTCTTTTTGAAAATAAGCTTTAGGAATAGTTTGAATAACCTGCTTTAGGGTCAGGTCGCTGTAAGGGTTTACATCCGCAGCTCTGGCGGAAGGCTCAAAAATTGCAGTCAAGGACTAGTCTCCACAGAAGTTAAGGTGCGCATATCAGAGCTGGACTGTATTTGCCAAAAAAAATCTGTTCGCCCCACAGGGGCCAAACAGAGCCTAAGCTTGATTGCAAAATCGAGATATTAGCAAGCAGAACTACTTTAATAACTCTGATAACCGCCGCAAACAGCTTAATGGGGGCAAAGATTGGCCCGCGAGAATGCTTATAATTCCTTAACATTTATAACATGTTCGGCCTCGCTTACCGATAGAGCTGGGGCATGTTAGAGAAACTGCTGCCCGAGGAGCGTTGCGTTCTATAAATCACCTCCCCGCATGCCTGAGCATTAGCCGACAATGGGGATAGCTTTAACGGCAACTGGCACTTCAACCGGTGCCATCTTGAGAGGCGTGAGTTAGCAGACAACGATAGCTGTTGGCCAATTTCTTCTGACCCTAAAGCGGCTAACCCCGAGCGGCTACCCGAGCTGAATGGCTACGCTGGCCCCCTGCTGAGCAAGACAAGTGCAGCAAGCTTCAATCCCAAGGCACTGCCCGTTAAAGCTGATCTAGCCAAGTTGTAGAGGCTGTCTTCCATGGATATTCAACAGTTTTTGCACGAATACAACCGGGGCGATCGCAACTTTTCAGGCGTTCGTCTGCATAGGGCCGATCTGCGCGGTGCTAGCCTCAGCGGCATCGACCTCAGCGGAGCCGATTTATCCCAGGCTGACCTCAGCGGGGCTGACCTCTCGCGGGCTAATCTAGAGCGGGCTAACGTGACCGACGCCGACCTAGTTGGGGCCGACCTCAGTGGGGCTAATCTCAAGCACATCAATTTAATTGGGGCCGACCTAGAGCGGGCCAACCTGGTCGGGGCTGACCTCAGCTACGCTGACCTGCGCACGGCTAATTTAGAACAGGCCGATCTACAGGGCGCAATTTTGCGTGAGGTAGCCCTCAGCGGTGCTAATCTCTCCGACGCCAACCTAGCCAATGCCTGGGTTGAAAACACCGACCTCACCTCAGCCGAACTGGATGATACCAGCGGCAACTGGGTCAAGTCATCCGATGCTGGCGATGCTGCTACAGGCTCTCGATGGATCTCTTGGGGGCTGCACTAGCACCTGCCTTCGACCAAGTTGCCTCTTGCGGCATGGAGACACTTAAAAAGAAACCGGGTTTCTGCATCAGAGGCGATACTCTCTGGCAGAAACCCGGTTTTTTGCCATCGCCGCCTAGCTGGCGGCAGTTTCTAGTGGTCTATGAGAGGTGGGCAGCGAAGTTTTGGCTGACCTCCTCGGCGTTGAGGGCGCGATCGTAGATGGCAACCAGGTGGTACTCGCCCAGCCAGGGGCGATCGCCCGTCAGCTCGTTACCTAGAGCCAGACGGTGGGTAGCATCCCAATTAGAGAGATCGCCGTCGATCGCATCGCGTTTTTGCACCTGACCGTTGAGGTAGAGGGTGGCATTACCCTCACCGTCGCGGGTGTACACTAGGTGGGTCAGCTGGTTGACGCTGACTGAGCCCGCTTCGATCACCTTGCTGGCACCGTTGACTCCAGTAGTAGTGGTGCGCAGACGCGCTACGTACTGGTTGTTGTTTTGGCCCAGGGTGATGTTGCGATGCCCGGTATCGACTGAGAGCGTAACTATTCGCGCCGGGGTTTGGCTGGGGGAAAGCTGGGCCGGTTTTACCCAAGCTTCTAGGGTGATAGCCTGGCTGCGCTGAATGGCCTGGTTGAGCCGGGTCGCGGGGTCACGAGTGGCCAGCAGGCTGGGCTGCTGGAGGCTGATGCCCTGGCCCTGGGGGAGGCGGGCGATCGCCCCGTTGACCAGCGCCAAGTCCAGCGGAGGCTGTATCCCTGACTGGTCACGGACGGTGTTGCCGCTGCCCTCGCGGAAATCGTAGAGAGCCTGAACGCCTGTCGTAACTCGCTTAGAAACAACGACGGTGACGGTGTCGCGCCCGGTCAGGCGTCCGTCGCTGGCGCTTAACTCCAGCACGTAGGTGCCCACTCCAGGGAACTCAGCCGAGGTGGAGAGTTTTGCAGCGTCCCTTAGAACGGCGGGGGCAGGGCCGCTGAGCTGCTGCCAAAGCGTGGTCAGAGTATTGGCCGGGAGAGCATCGTCTTGGACGGTGCCGTTGAGAGTTGTTGTTACCGCCTGAACCGCTCCTGCCGCTGACACTGCCAGGGTTAGAACTTGATCGGCGCCAGCGTTAACTACCGGGGGCTGGTTCACCTGAATGGTGACCTCGTCGTGGGCGGCGATCGCCCCATCGTTCGCCGTCAGCCGCAACACATACTCACCGCCCCGAGAAAACTGGGCCGTAGTGATGTCGCTGGCGGGGTCGGCAAAGGTGACCGTGCCAGGGCCACTGACCTTGCTCCAGGCCAGGGTCAGGCGACCGGGGGTGGCTGGGAAGCCGTCGTCGCTGACGGTGCCATCGAGTTCTGCCAGGATGGGGAAGTCAATACTCTGGTTGGGGCCAGCCTCGACCAGGGGAGGCTGGTTGGCGGTGATTGTTACCTCGCGGCTGGTGGCGAGTTCCCCCGTGCTGACGGTCAACCGCAGGGTGTATTCACCGCTGGTGCTGAAGCTAACGGTGGTAGACAGCGTCTTGGCATTGGCAAAGGAGACCGGGCCGGGGCCATTCACCAGACTCCACTGCGCGCTCACAATACCTGTTGCCGGATCAGCCAGACCGGTGTCCACCACCTCACCCTGGAGGGCAGCGGCGGTGGGCAGGTTGACCAGCGGTGCGGCGCTGGCCCGAATCGTCGGCGCTTTGTTGGCGCGGACGACAACATCAGCCACGGTGGTGAGCAACCCGTTGTTGGCGGTGAGCCGCAGCCCGTAGGTGCCGCTTTCGGAGAACTGCGCGCTGGTGTTGGCCAGGGTAGGGTCGCCAAAGGAAACCGTGCCCGGTCCACTGAGCTGGCTCCAGAGCAGAGTAAGACGGCCCTGCTGGAGGTTGCCCAAACCGCTTTGCACCTCGGCGGTGAGCTGGGCCCGGTTGGGCAACTGCACCACGATCGCGTCAGGCGCTTTGATTAGCGGCGCGTGGTTGAGGGTGATCTGTACCTCGTCGCTCATGGCCTGGGCTTCGTCACCGACAGTGAGCCGCAGGGTGTAGATGCCCGCCACCTTAAAGGGCTGCCCGTCTTCATCGCTGGTGCCGGGGGCGGCAAAGGTCACCGTGGGTTCTAGACTGGTTGGGTCGCTAAAGGTGACCGGGGCGGGGCCACCGGGCTGGCTCCACAGCACTGAGAGGCTGCCGTTGAGCAGCCGGTCATCCACAACGGTCCCTCTGAGGGAGAGGAAACTGGGGAGGTTAACGACCTGGTCAGCACCGGCAGACACTACCGGAGTCAGGTTGGCGTCGGCGCCTACTTCAAAGTTGGTGGCAATTTCGGCGGGGGTGAGGGCGCTGCTGTATAGCGCGACCAGGTGGAAGTCACCCAGCCAGGCGCGGTCTTCGCTGAGGGTATCCCCCAGTTCGTTGCCCAGAGCTAGGGTGAAGCTGTCGTCCCAGTTGGCTAAAGTGCCGGGGATCACGCGCTGGGCAACGACTTGGCCATTGAGATATAGACGGGTGGTGCCGTTGGCCTGGCGGGTGCAGACGACGTGGGTGAGGGTAGCAGGGGTAACGGTGCCGCCCGCAAAGGCGCGATCGCTGGCGTTCCCATTTGTCTCGCTGGTGCGCACCCCGAGGTGGAACTGGTTGCCCGCCTGGCCCACAATCAGGTTGCGGCGGCTGGCCCCTCCCGACAGGGTGAGAATGCGACCCAGTCCGGGCTGGTTCCCCTGGGAGGGGTTAATCCAGGCTTCTAGAGTAAATTCACCGCTGGCTTTGATCGCCTGGACTAGGCGGCTGGCGTTGGTGCTGGTGAGGCAGGCAGGTTTCTTCAGCGCCAGGGCAAAGGGAGTGGTTTCGCCTCGGGCTTTGAGCGGTGTGGGTTTGCCGGCGATCGCCAAATCCACCGGCACTCCAACTCCACCAACATCGCGCACGCTGTTGCCGCTATCTGCAAAGCTGTAGAGGCTGAGCAGCCCTCGGTTGATGCGCGCCCCCACAAACACTTGCAGGTCGTCGCTGTGGGTGAGCACACCACTAGCCGTGGTGGTTTCTGCCGTCAGCCGCAGCAGATAGACGCCGCTGGCGCTAAAGAGAGCCCGAGTGCGCAGGGCGGCAGCATTGTCAAAGGTGACGGAGCCGGGGCCGCTGATCGCATCCCAGCGGGTGGTGAGGGCTTGAGTTGTCTTGTCACCCCGACCATCCCGCAGCAGTTCGCCCCGCAGTTCTAGGGGCTGGCGGAAGCCGATCTCCTGGTCGTCACCCGCTCGCACCAGAGGGGACTGGTTGACCAAAATGTCGAGGTCTTCTGTGGCAGACAGGGTGCCATCGCTGGCGGTTAGCGCTAGCCGGTAGTGGCCAATGTCGCTAAAGCTGGCGACGGTCACGGGGCTGTGGCGATCCTCAAAGGCAACAGTGGCTCCGGTGGGCGCAGACTCCACCGCCCAGGTGACGAAGACGGCCTCGGGAGAGAGGCGATCGTCGGCTACAGAGCCGGGCAGGGTGGTCTGCACGGTGCCATCCTCTAGGCGCAGGGTTTGGCTGCGGCCTACCCGCACCACTGGGGCAGCGTTGGGGGCGCGATCGCCCTCTAGCAGGGCAGTGAGCTCCGGGCTGTCGGCCAGGCTGGTGACCTCAGTGACGCCATAGAACAGCCGCATAAACTCGGTGATGGCAGCCACGTGGGGTTGCAGCTCAGGCATAAAGGTGGCAATGGTCTCGCGAATGGCACGGGAGAATTCGCCAAAGTCATCGACCTTGTCGGCTACAAAGGGGTCGAGCCGCTTGATCAGCTCAAAGTTGCTGTCGATGCTCAGCTCCCGCAGGGTGGATTCTAGGGCGGGCAGGGGCTTGGTGCTACCGATCGGGGGCAGCACCCGGCTGACAAAGGTCACCCGGTGAAAGATGCGCCAGCAGGGGGGCTTGGTGCCAGGGGCTTTGTTGGCATCGCGCAGACCGCGCAGGGCCAGGGCGTTGGCGTCGGTGCTTTGCTCCAGCCAAATGGGGTCAACCACCTGGTTAAAGAAGTGGTCGAAGTGGTCGGCCTGGGGTTCCAGGTAGAAGGTCATAAACCGGTAGGCATCCACTTTGCCAGGATGACGCAGGGCCTTGGGCGTGAGGGGGTTGCTGAGGTCAAACAGCACTTCCCCCGCTTCATCCCGCAGGAACACATCGCGCTCGACCTCATCGACATTGACCTCGACCGAGAAGCTGTTCTCTGACTGCACGCTCTTGGTGGCCTGCACGTTGAGCCGACCGCCAAACATGGCCTCAAAACCAAACTTGAAGCCCACGCCGCTAATGGACACGTTCAGGTCGGCAAAGATGCCGGCCTGCCCCTTAAAGGCGTAGGAACCGCCATAGCTCTCCTGCACCACGTCCATGGTTTCCTGGGTTTCAGCAAACAGGCCGCCGTCCGCCGTCCAGACGTAGGTGTTGGCCAGGTTGCGCTTCTCTAGCCGGGGCAGGTTTTGCAGCACGTCCTCGCTGCCCAGGTCGCCGCTCTGGCCAAACAGCACATTCTGGCGACGGCCCACGGCCCCAGCGTCGTACTGGTCGTAGTAGGCCCGCACCCGCTCCTCTTCGCGCTGGATCCGCTGCTTGAGGGCAAAGGCTTCGATCGGTTTGTAGAAGCTGCTGTCGCTGTTAAAGGTGAGGGCATTGGGGTAGGCGGGGTCGGGGGTGAAGCCGATTTTGCCGTCCAGGGTGCCCTGCTTGGTGTAGGCGGGGTTGATGGGAAAGTTGATGATGTTGCGATCGGGCGGAATGTCAGGGTTGGGGCGCATCTGGTACGACACCAGGGCGCTGTTGTGCTTGAGCCTGAGGGCAAACACATCGGCGGTTTGCGACTGCACCAGGGCAAAGCCCGTGTTTTCAGGGATAAACCGCCGACCGACATCGCCAAAGGCCACGGCATTGGCAGGCTCGACAAACCCTTGCAGCTGCTGCTTGCTCGATAGGTTGGTGGTCAGCCCCAGGCTGGTGCTGCCCGAGCTGAGCCAGCCCAGGGAGTTCTCAAACTTGGCCTTAATACCAAAGGCGCCGTCTGCGTCGGCCACCTCGGTCACCAGGCCAATACCGGCTTCGACATTGGCCTCAGTTAGCAGCCCGGCGGTCAGATCAAAGCTAGAGTCAAAGCCACTTTCTTTGTCAGCGGAGAAGGTCAAGTTGGTTTTGCTGGCCTGCTTGAGTTCAACGGAGCTGGCCCCGTTGTAGTTGGCAAATTCACCCAGCACGGCCCCCCGGCTGGTGAGGTTTTCGCCGGGAACTGGCGGCGCCCCTTCGATAAAGCCGATTAGTTGCGGATCGAACTGCACCTGGCCGACCCATTCGGTCACCAGTTCACCCACCTTAAAGCCGGTGACCAGCTCCCACTGGCCGTCTTTAATCAGGCCGTAGCAGCGCTTGTAGATGCCGAACAGGTTGCCGTCGATATCGGTTTGCAGGTCACCATACTCCTGCACGGCGGGGGCGCTTTGGAGGCGATCGCTAAAGGGAGTCCTGACACCCGCCAGCGCGCTGCGCACTTGGGGCGTGTCTTCGCCAATGGGGGCGGTGGAGATTACAAACTCGGCGTTAACAGGTGTCAGGTCATTGCCCAGCAGCGAGAAGTCGGAGAGTACTCCAGCCTTCTGGGTATCAAAGGGATAGTAGGCCAGCAGGTCTTCGCGGTTGTCGAGGAACTGCTCGTTTTCGCCCAACAGCCGCCGGAACAGGTTGTCTTGCAGCTGCTCTGGGGTGCGGGCGGTTTGCCAGATCCGCACTTCCTCCAGCTCGCCCTGGAAGAATTCCTGGGTTTTGTTGTCGCGTTGCATTGCGCCTAGGGTGAACTGGGCCTGGGGCGAAAGCAGGACGGCGCGGCTGGCCGCTGGCACCAGCTCACTACTCAGCAGCTGCCCGTTGCGGTAGAGCACTAGCTGCGACCCGCTGGGGTTGGGGTCTTTGACCCACTGCACCGCGCCCTTGAAACGGGCGTGGCTGCTGCCCTTGGAATCTAAAGCGAGGGTGCCTTCAGCTTCTTCAAAGCGCCACCAGGCGAGCAGCCCCTTTTCGCCGCCCTGGATTGTAGGCTTGATGCTGCCCGCCTCCAGGGGCACATTCCACAGGCGAATTTCGGCCAGAGTGCCGTGGAGGGAGGCGATCGCAAAGCCGTTATCGAACCCGTTGCGGACGGTATTGAGCAGGTTGATATCCCGCTCTAACTCACCAGCCCCGGCACTGACCCCAACGGCCAAGGCCATCATTTCCGCTTCCTGGGGGTTGGTCAGCTTTCCTTCTGGGTTAGATAGCGCAAACGCTGAAATATAGACGCCGTTGATGCTGTCTAGATCGGCGCCCGCTGGGTCAAAGCTAGCCAGACTAAAGCCCGCGCCAAACTCCAGGGGCGCATTACTGTTGCCAATGTCCAGCGGTTGCTGGGGCTGTCCGGCATTGAAGCCGGGGCTAGTGCTGCCCCCGTTGCGGCCATCTTCCTGGCGGGGGGTGCCGGTGGTGTCGCTGCCCGGTTTTTTGTACTCAAACAGGCCGTAGGGCTGGCTGCTGTGGGTATTGGCCTGGCCATCCACAAAGAACTGAATCGCATCCCAGGAGACGATATCGACCCCGGTTTGCTGATCGCCATTGTTGCGCACCGGACTGGTGATGGTATGGCGCTTGCGGGTGACAGTGACGGTGTGAAACTCCGTGGGGTTGGGGATGGGCTGGGAGATGAACAGGTGTTTTTTGCCCCTGACATCCTCAAAGGCAAAGACCAAACGGCCTGCCGGGTTTAGGTAAAGAGCGTAGGGTACGTGCTGCTCAGGGTCTTCAGTGGCACTAATTTTGCCCTTAGTGAGCAGGGCGCGGGCCTGGCTGAGGTCGTTGACTTTGAAGGCGACTTCAAGGGTGAGGTCGCGGTTGATATCGAGTGTCAGATCGGTGCCCGCGTCTAAGAAGGTGGCGGGCTGGCCATCGAGCTGCACCCCGTAGGACTGGTTGAAAACCGCCGCCAAGTGGTTCCAGTTGCCCGCAGCAATTTTCTGCGATGACTGCACCAGTTGCTCACCCACCCCGGCAAATACCGAGTAGGCAGGAATAGGAGACTCGGTCGGCTGGGGATTGCCCACCAGCTGGCCGTGGTGGCCAAAGCGAGCGTAGTCGGTGGCGCGGCGGTTGCCGAAGTCGTCGAAGCGCCAGCAGCCCGCCAGATCGGTTTCGTTGCCGCTGAGTTCGCGGGTCATGTCGGCGGCGATTTCGACCTGAGTGCGGCCCCGTTGCCAGATGCGGGCCTCGGCGATCGCCCCAGTCAAGACCCGCACGCGATCGCCCGGGTTGGGATGGGCTCCCAGACCCCAATCGGCATCGATGGGGACGGCCCCGATCGCATCGGTCTGCTCACCCAGGGCAATGCCATTGCGGTACAGCCGCCAGTGGGTGCCGTCGTAGACCCCGGCCAGGTGCACCCAGGCGTTGCCGGTGCGATCGGCGGCAGGCATGACGATCGCCACCTTGTGGTCGGTGCCGTTGTGGCTACCGGCTTCGTAACGCCCCTCATTGATGCGCAAGAAGACCTGGTGGCCACTGGCGTTACCGTGGACGATGATGTTGCCCAGGTTCTCATTTTTGGCGGGTTTGACCCAGGTCTCTAGGGTGATGGCTCCGGCAAAGTTGAGGTGGGCAGCGTTAGGAATGCGCACTAGGTCAGTGCCGCCGTTGAGAGCAATCGCTGTAGTCAACTCCTCGCGCTTCAGACCCAGCAGGTAGCGAGTATCGGTCGTATTGGCCGCCGGTTGGTGGTGGAGCAGGCGCGATCGCAGACTGGCCTCGGCGATCTGGCTGGGGCGCACCCAGGCTTCCAGCGTCAGGTCAGCCTGGGGCGAAAACTGCCGCAGCTGCTGGTCAAAGGCGGCGCTGGAGGCCTCCAGCCGAGCGTGGCTGTCTTGGCCGTTGAAGGCGTAGGTGTGGCCTGGCGCCTCAGAGACCCAGCGGCTAGAGAGCGTCAAACCGCTGTGCACGGTGCCATTCTTCACCGCCTGACCCGCACCATTGGCGATGAAGGCCAACAGCTTAGAGCCGGAGGAGAGGTCAGCACCGCCCTGGGTGGTGCTGGCCTGCACCGCATAGTCGTACTCCAAAAAGAACACCGGCAGCGGCTCGGCGGTGGAGCTGGCAGCCCCAGTGCGAATGCTCAGTTCTGTGGTGCCCTGGTCTACAGCGGTTGCCAAAGTAGCCTTAAAGTCACCGATAAACAGCGTGGCCCCAGCCGGTAGCGAGCGGTGAATGCCCCCCGCCACGGTCAGGGTGTCGGCGCGCCCAGAGGTGAGGGCGATTTCGCCGCGACCGACAAAGGTGCGATCGCCCGCCAAACCATTCAGCACCTTGGCAAAGCCCTCCGGAGCGCGAGGCACCTGCCGCCAGGTTTCGACAATCTCCTGATCACCCGCTTTAACCTGGATGGTGACAGTGCAGGTAGGATCAGCAGCCTCCCCATTCACACTGAGGCGAATGCGATCCATCTCGGCCTCAGTGGAGCGGGCGAAACCCACCACGGTCTCTGCCCCAAGGGCATCGTTGAGGGCGTAGCGCGCCCGCTGGGTGAGGGTTTTGTAGTAGGCGACAAAGAACTGATCGTCGGTACCGCGAAAATACATCGCCACGTTGCCCACGGCGCTGTCGAACAGCAGCGGGGTGTCGTCAGCCCAAGCGAAGGTGAGCAGCCCGCCCGCCACCGACAGACCGCTGACGTCGCTGTGCACCAGCGGCATGGTGGCGGCAAACCCCTTGTTCAGCAGGTTTTGCAGGGCGGCCAGGGCGGTGCGATCGCTAATTACCGCCTGCTCCAGCTGCTGCCGCTGCTGGTCTTGGTCGGTGCGCAGAGCTTCAATGCTGGTGCGAATGCCGCGCAGCTCGTCGAGCAGGCTGCTCAGATCGGCGGCCAGAGTGTCGAGCGATCGCTGCAGCGCATCGCGGTGGCTGCGGAAGGCCGGGTTTTCAGAAATCTCTAGGCTGGAGATGCGATCGTTGAAATCGCGACCGACAAACGCCTTGGTTTCGGTAAACGTATGCGCAAACCCATCTTGGCCGCTGTTGCGGTTGGCATGCTCAAAAACAGTGACCTGCAGCGCCGGCAGAAATAGCTGCGACCCTCGACCCACGCGAATAAAGGCCGAAATGCCAATGCTGCTGATCAGATCATTGAAGTTGTGCTGATTGAGCTGGGTATAGCCCACAAAGCGGGGCGAAAAGCTGTTGCCAATGGCGTTCAGACCAAAGGATAATGAGCGGCCGCCAAAGTTGGCGTGCTCGTGCAGAGTAACCCGAGCATTGCGCAGAAAGTCTAGCAGCTGCTGTAGCTCTTGCTGGCCATTCGCCTGGAGGTTGCGCAGCTCGCGCAGCCGACTGAATTTAGCCGACAAGTTGAGGCTATCCAAACTGCCCGCCGGAATGGTGAGCCCGGTGCTGCGGTTGGCGATCGCATCATCCACAATCCTAAACACCCGATTGAGGTAGTCGATTTCCTCGCTCAGGGTGGTGACGCGCTGGGTCTTTTGGGTGATAGCGCCCTGTAGGGTTGTAATGCGATCGAGCTCGGCGTTGACGTCTACGGTGCGAGCCGCCTGCTGCTTTTGCCTAATAGCGGCCTGCAACGCCTCAATCTGGGCCAGTGCGACACTCACATCGGCGGTGTCGTCATCGCTTAGGGTTTGGTCAATCACCTGCTGAATGGTTTGAATTTGGGCCAGTTCAGCGCTCACATCCACTGGGTCGCCGTCGCGCTCCACCGCCACGGGCTGGAGCTGTAAGTTGTCGGCGACCTTGGCCAGACGGCCGTTGGCAGAGACGCCGAAGTCGAGGGTGGCAATCTCTTTGCGTTGGTCAGACGTCCCCTGAGGATCGTTGGTCTCGACCGCCTGAGTCGCCACCGCCATCATCACCCGCGCTCCCTGGCGCAGGGGCTTGGCCTGCTGGTCGTAGCCGGTGCGGGCCTCCTCCTGCTGGAAGTAGAGCAGCGAGGCGATGCCCGACTCGACAGTGCGGCCCTCAAAGCGGAAGCTGTCGCGGCTGACCCCGGCGTTTTCGCCGATCGGCGCGTCGGAGGTCACCCAAGCGCGGTTGGCAAAGCCCGCCGTCATGGTGCCGGGGGCATGGTTGCCGGTGTGGTCGAGAATTTCACTGCCGGAACCTTCATCCAGTCGCCAATAGGCCGCCAGCCCCAGCTCATGGCCAGACAGCCGAAGGCTGCGATCGCTGCGAATTTCCCGCTCCGAACGCGGCCGACTCCACAGGCGAATCTCGTCGATTAGACCAGAGAAGCTGTGGCTGGGCGCACCGATCAGGGTGATGGCCGCATCTACGGGCATTTTGCCCACACTGCTGGTGGATGCGCCTTCCTGCCGCACGTCTACGGGCAGGCCGTTGACGTAGAGGTGATAGCCCGCATCATCGGGGTCATTGCTAAACACCACCGCTAGATGGTTCCACTGGTTCGATCGCAGCACCTCTCCGGTGATGAAGGACTGAAACTCAGCGCCATCGCCAAAGCCCACCCGCACCCGGCGGTTGTCCACAATCCAGATCGAGGGCGGTGCTGTGGCAGTCTTGTCGTCATTCCCCAGCAGAGCCTGCTCTAGCGCTTCCCCTGGCTCCGGCGCGGTCACGCGGGGGAAAATCCACGCCTCCTGGCTAAAGCCTTGGCCGAGGCGAACTCCTGGAGCCAACACCACATGGTCGCTCTCCCGGCTAAAGTCCAGCGCGGTCTCGGCAGCGTCGCTGCCGGTGGCAGACTGGGTGCCGCGGGTGTTGAACAGGCCCTCTAGGGAGCGCTCCACGTTGTAGGCATCGATCATCCCCGTGGCGCTGTTAAAGGCAAAGATCTGCCAGCGCGTCACCTCGGCGATGGTGGTGGGCAGCAGCACCAGCGAAAACCGCCCCTCCTGCAAGTTGCGAATAAACGACAGCTCTTGGGTGGGCTCAAAGAAGGGCTGGTCCTGCATGTCGCGCGCCCCCAGGCTGTCTTTGGTGCTCTGGGGCCGAGTCTTGCTGCGGCTGCGGCGAAAGCGCACCTCTAGATTGAGCTTGAGCTGCGGTACCGGGGCGGTTTCTCCCGCCTGAGACGCGCCCGATGCGCCCGACAGCACAAAGCGATCGACCAGCAGCGTCAAATCGACGATCGGGATCTGGCGTTTCTCGGGGCCTTCGACGGTGATTTGATCGGGGTGGTTGGCGGCGATCGCCTGGCGAAACACGTACACAAATCGCCCGTCCGACATGGCCTGAAATGGGGCGTCCGCCGTCAGTCGCGCGGTTCTAGAGAGAAACTTGTCCTCTTCGTTGTCGGCTACAACCACTCCGGGGTCTACCGGGGTGCTGCTGCCCTTCTTCACCGTCGGCAGCAGCAGCTGGTCGGCCAGGCCAAAGCCCACTTCAGCCATTTCTTTGGGAAACTCCAGCTCTTGGGGCTGGTCGGCCCAACTATTTACGTCGAGGGAATTTCCCTGACCATTGAGATTCAGCACGGAATAATAGATGCGGCGCTGGTCATCCATCGCTAGGGCAATCACGGTGCCCTGGTGGCGCACCAGCACGGGGTAACGGTAGTTGCGATCGCCGTAACGCTTGATAAAGCTCTCTAAAACGGGGGCTTGAGCAGTCATGGAAAGGTTCTCCTGTGGGGCTTTGCAATGTCTGGCAGGAGTAGCGAACCAAAGCGCAGCGCTGGCTCAGCTCTCCCTAGCAGGTTGGGGGAACGCAGGAGAAGCTACAGAGAAAACACGGTTGACTGCGGCGAGGGTTTGGTGATCGTTCTCACCAACCGCGATGATTAAAGCCAGCGCCCTGGGGTGACGGGTCGGCTTGGCGAAAGCAGGAAAGGCCCATAGCAGAAACCTCCGGCATCCCCACGTTGAGGGATACCGGAGGCCGATCGTTTCTGCTTATTTAAGGAAATTGTCTAGCGACGGCGGCGAGTAAACCCTAGCCAGGCCAGCGCTCCACCAATCGAAATCACCAGCGGCATGAACGCAGCGGCGGCGCGGTAGTGCACGTCTTCAGTCGAGTCGAGGCTGATGCCGTCGTAGATAATGCCCTTGTCGCCCACGGGCACGGTCCAGTAGTCGGCGTGGCTCTGGGTGTCATCTTCAATCGAGACTTCCCAATCGCCTGGAATCGACTCGTCGGGCAAAAACGCAAACCGACCCTCGCGATCGGTGGTGGTCGTCATCCAAGGCTCGTCAGGATTGTTGGGCGCATAAATGTTGACCGTCGCCCCCACAAAGGGTTCGCCCGAGCTAAACAGCGACTGAAACTCTAGCTGATTGTCGAGGGTGTAAAAGGTCTCAACCTGGTGCGCATCGGCTTGGGCCGGAAACCCTACCAGCGCTAAACACATCACCAGAGCAACAAGCAACCGTTTCATAGCACAAGCATTCCGTAATTCGTGTGGCCTTCATTCTAGCGAGAGTTGCGGCGAGCTGAAGGTCAGACGCCCAAGTCAGCATCGGTTGGGATTGGCAAGGGCAGTCGTCTGAGGAAGATTTCAAAGGAAGCCATTGGCGCAGTGGGCAGCATCGAGGGGCGATCGCCGGGTAACTACCCCCCAATCGAGCTGTCGCATAGTAGATTGCTACAGAATGGCGGCGGGGAAGACAGGCATGGGTTTAGACACACTTGTTTTGGGGCTAGACGGATTGCTGGGGGTGGCGCTGGTGGCGATCGCAGCGTTTTATCTCAAGCTGACTCAGTCGCTGGCATCGGCTCCCCGCCTTCAGCCGGTCGAGACGCCTCTCACCTCAGCGCCCTCGTTAGATGTGGTAATTCCGGCCTACAACGAAGCCGACAATATTCGCGCCTGCGTAGAAGCAGTGGTGGCGACCGAGTTGCCAGGGGCATCGCGGTTTGAAGTTTGGATTGCCGATGACCAATCTACCGATGCTACTGGGGCGATCGCCGCAGAATTAGCCGCCCAACACGCCAACGTTCACCATCTAGCCGTGCCGCCGCGCCCCGAGGGCGAAGTGTGGCGCGGCAAAAACTGGGCCTGTGCCCACGCGGCAGAGTTTGCCCAAGACGACTACCTGCTGTTCATTGACGCTGACGTGCGGCTGTCGCCAGGGGCCATACCCGCCGCCTTGGCCGAGGCCCAAACCCATCAGGCCGACCTGCTGAGCTGTGCGCCCAAAATTGAGTGCAGCTGCTTTTCAGAGTGGCTGGTGCAGCCGATCATTATGAGCGCGATCGCAATCGCCTACGACTTCGAAGCCATCAACGAGTCCACCGCCGTAGACGATGCCTTTGCTGCGGGGCCGTTTATGCTGTTTCGCCGCGCCGCCTACGACAAAATTGGTGGCCACGCCGCCGTCCACGACGCGATTGTAGAAGATGTCGAACTCGCCCGCCAGATTCAGCGGCACGGCCTGAAACTGCGCTACGTGCTGGGCATCGACCTGCTGAGCGTGCGCATGTATTCCTCCTTTGCCACTCTCTGGGAAGGGTGGACCAAGAACTACTATCTGGGCACCGAAGAAAACCTGCCGCTGACGCTGCTGTCGGCCTTCACCATCGCCATGGTGTTTGTCATGCCCTGGGTGGGGCTGCTGGCGAGCCTGACCGTGACCCTACTCAAACCCGAACTCTCCTGGTCCATAGCACTCCTCTACGGATTGACGGCCTTAACCCTGGGAGCCTACTGGCTGCTGCGGATCACGGGTCATCGCCGAGTGGGGGTGCCGCTGCGCTACTGGTGGCTGAGCAGCGTGGGCGGACTGGTCGTGGTGGCGATCGCCCTCACCTCCATCGTCAAAACCAAGACCGGCTGGGGCTGGACTTGGCGGGGGCGATCGCTCAAACCCCAGCTTTAACCATCCCTTTATGCTTGGGCCACCTGCCTGCGCTTCGCAACGTCTTTTGCCCAGTCACCCTACGTACCATGGCGGCAACGACTACAGCGGCCAACCCAAATACAGTTGATCAAGGATGACACTAAGCGGTTGACTAATGAATGTACTGCCACTATCCCGTAGGAATGCCGTAGATGGTTAAACGAGTGAGGCCATCGGCTACATATCGCAGACGGTTGCTGCGCTGGCTAGTCGAGTCCGATCGGTCGGGGAAGAGCAGCCACGCCGTCAGACACCCTTGGTGGCAGGTCATGTGCCTAACTGGGGTTGATTACTTCTCTACGCTAGGCTACCAGCCTGGCATTGCGGCCCTGGCAGCCGGGGCACTATCGCCCATTGCGACGTTAATTCTGGTTTTATTAACTCTGTTTGGGGCACTGCCGATCTATCGTCGGGTGGCCTCGATGAGCCCCCATGGCGAGGGGTCGATCGCTATGCTCGAGCATTTGCTGCCGTGGTGGCAGGGCAAGTTTTTTGTGCTGTGCCTGCTAGGGTTTGTAGCGACTGACTTTATCATCACCATTACCCTCTCCGCTGCCGACGCCACGGCCCACATTGTCGAAAATCCCTTCGTCCACGATTTGCTGCACGGGTACGAAGTGCCGCTGACCATCTGCCTGATTGCCTTCCTGGCCGCCGTCTTTTTGAAGGGGTTTCGGGAAGCTATTGGCATAGCGGTTTTTCTAGTCGCGATCTATCTACTGCTCAACCTAGTGACTATTGGTGTGGGGGCTTACCAGATTCTCACGCATCCCACAGCGATTGCCGATTGGTGGAGCCTGTTATTTTCTACTCACGGCAATCCGGTGGTGCTTCTAGCCTTGTCCGCGCTGGTATTCCCTAAGCTGGCCCTGGGCCTATCTGGGTTTGAAACGGGGGTAGCGGTGATGCCCTTGGTTGAAGGCGATCGCAGCGATACCGACACCGTACCAACTGGCCGCATTCACAATACCCACAAGCTGTTGACCACCGCAGCAGTGATCATGAGTTTTTTCCTAATTACCAGCAGCCTGGTCACGACGCTGCTGATTCCACCGCCAGAATTTCAGGCGGGAGGAGCCGCCAACGGACGAGCGCTGGCCTATCTAGCCCACGAATACCTTGGGGATGGGTTTGGCACCCTCTACGACCTGAGCACAATCTCAATTTTGTGGTTTGCCGGGGCCTCGGCCATGGCTGGCTTGCTCAGCATTGTGCCCCGCTATCTGCCCCGCTATGGCATGGCCCCCAGTTGGACCTTGGCCGCCCGACCGCTAGTGCTGATTTTTACGGCGATCGCCTTTGCCGTCACGATTATTTTTCGCGCCAACGTTGAGGCCCAGGGCGGAGCTTATGCAACAGGGGTGCTGGTGCTGATGAGTTCAGCGTCGTTTGCGGTGACGTTGGCGGCTCGACAGGCGCGATCGCGGCGGGGCATGGTCGTGTTTGGCACCATTACCCTGGTGTTTTTCTACACCACCATCGTCAATATTTTTGAGCGCCCCGACGGGGTCAAAATTGCCGCCTTCTTTATTGGCGCCATTATTTTTACCTCACTAATTTCGCGCGTTTGGCGCTCTACCGAGTTGCGAGTTGACCAGCTTGAAATGGATTCTGTCGCTCAGCGTTTCATTCGAGAAGAAAGCGAACATACCATCCGCATCATTGCTAACCGTAAGCAGGCTGGAGATGAACAGGAATATTCCTTAAAAGAAACCGAGGTGCGAGAAGACAACCACATTCCTCTAACCGAGCCAGTTCTGTTTTTAGAAATCGAGGTTTCAGATGCCTCAGACTTTATGGAGACCGTGCAAGTAGAAGGGGTGCAGGTGGGCAACTACCGCATTTTGAGGGCAAAGGGGTCGGCGGTGCCCAATACCATTGCCGCTATCTTGCTCCACATCCGCAATGAAACCGGCCATTTGCCCCATGCCTACTTCGGCTGGATTGAGGGTAACCCCATTCAATATCTGCTGCGCTTCATTTTGTTTGGCGAAGGCGATATTGCCGTGGTCACTCGGGAGGTGCTGCGCAAAGCTGAAAAAGTCCCCAGACGACGTCCGATCATCCACGTGGGGGGGTAGGGAGCGCCGAATTGCAGACAGGATCCCTGCTAGCTGCGAGGGGCATACATGATCACCAAAACGCCCAGCAGCACCACCCAGCCGCCCAGCAGATCAAAGCGATCGGGTTTCACCTGGTCAACCATCCAGCCCCAGGCGATCGATAGCACAATGAACACGCCGCCGTAGGCCGCATAGGCACGGCCAAAATGGGTCGGTTGCAGGGTCGGCACCGCTCCGTAGATGCCCAAAATGGCAACGCCAAGCACAGCTAGCCACGGGCTTTTGCCTTCTCGCAATGCCAGCCACACCAGATAGCCGCCACCAATTTCGCAGAGCCCAGCCAGTACAAACAGCAGCAGTGATTGAAGCATGACGCCAGCCCTGGTCGTTGTATAACGGTGCCGCCAAAGCTTACCGTGATGCCGAGGGTGCTGCGCTGGGGGCGGGCAGGTTCAGCGCTTGCCGAACCACATCGAGCGGCATTTCCCACATTTCCTCAAACCGTTGACCCAGTAGACATTGGGCCTGCTGCCCTAGCTCTAGCCCCCGCTGGCGATTGGCAAAAATTTGCTGCGTTTGACCAGGAGCCAGAACAGGATATAGCGCACTGGCCATCCACAGCCCCAGCCGTTGGGCACTGCTATAGCGTTGGGCGACGGCAAAGGCCAGCACACCGATTTCGCCAGCATAGCTAGTGTCAAACCCCAGCAGCACGTGAAAGATGTCGTGGGTGATGGCGTAGCGCAGGGCAAACACGTTGCGCCGCGCCACTTCGTCTAGCTCGGGGCTAACGTTAAAGGGGCTGAGGCAGTTGGCCTGCATGTGGTGGGCATACTCGTAGCCAAAGGTGCCCTCGGGCAGCTGGCTCAAGGCATCTAAATCGATCGGGGGGTAGTACCCCACCACAGGCTCAAGCTGAGCCAGCACAACGTCATTGGCCTTGGCACCCAGGGCATCGGCTTTGAGAATGGCAAAATCGCCCAGGTTAGTTAAATTCTGGCTGCGAACCTTACGAATAGCTTGCAGCAGCTGCTTGGGTTTGAGCATAATCGCGTTTCTTAAAAACGACCTTCAGCCCCGATCGCGGCCTGAGTGTCGGAATTGGCGTCATCTCTAGATTCTGATCGGGCACCAGATCCCAGGTGTAGTGGCGCAGCAGATGGGCCGCCACCAGCTTGATTTCGAGCTGGGCGAAGGCCAGGCCCAGGCAGATACGGGGGCCGCCGCCAAAGCCCACCAGGCTAAAGTCGGCGCGCTTGTGCTCGGCCCGCTCAGGACTAAAGCGATCGGGGTCGAAGCGGTCGGGGTCGGTGTAGATGGTGCGATCGCGGTGGGCGGCATCGATTCTATACAGCGCCATCCACCCGGCGGGCACGCGATAGCCGTTGAACTCAAAGTCTTTGACCACGCCGCGAAAGCCCCCGCCCACGGGTGGGTACAGCCGCTCCACCTCTTTGACAATCTGATCGAGGTAGGGCATCTGCCGGATCTGCTCTAGGGTGACGCGATGGTCAAGGACCGGCCCAGAAGGGCCATCGCTCGTCTCCATCAGCCGCGCCTGCTCCTGTCGCGCCTGCTCCCACACCTCGGGGTGCTGCGCTAGCGCCATCACCAGGGATGTCAACATCGAAGTGGTGGTCTCGTGCCCCGCGAACAGCATCAGCAGGGCCTGAGCTTTAATTTCTTCTAGGCTGAGGCGGTTGCCCTCCTCGTCTTCGCTCTGCACCAGCAGGCCTAGAGCATCGTGTGTGGGGTGGGCCTGGCGTTCTTTGATCACCTGCTCAATGTGGTTGAGCAACTTATCCCGTGCGCTAACGGCTCTACCGAAGGGCGTCCAGCCCCAGCGAATCGGCGGGGCAAACAACCCGTTGGTTAACTCAGTAAACCATTTCGACAGTTGGGCGGTTTCGCTACCGGGTTCGCTACCCAACAGTAGGGTGCTAGCAATATCAAATGTGAGCTGCTTAAGCTCATCAAACCAGGTGAACTGGCCTAGGTCTTCCCACCGCTGGGCGTAGCACTCGGTGAGGCTCTGCATGGTTTCCACATATCCAGCCAGGGCCGGCCCGTGGAAGGCAGGCATCAGCAGCTTGCGGTTGCGGCGGTGCTCTTCACCCTCCTGCAAAAACAGCGACTCGCCCAAAAGCTGCTTAAACGTACCGGGCCACCCCTCCCGCCACGAAAAGCTGTCCATATGGGTGGAAAGCACAAACTTGTTAGCCTCAGCCCCCATTAGCACGACCGTAGGGCGACCCAGTAGGCGCGTCTTGAAGATAGCTCCGTACTTAGCCTGGCGCTTTTTGGCAAACTCGCGGTCAAACAAAAAATTGAGGGTCTCGCCCACCACCGGAAGGCCAAAACTTCCGGGGGGCAGCGGCAGCGGGGTAGAAGCAACCATAGGCAGCAGTGGAATGCAGTGGTCGAAGACCGATCGCGAAGACTGTGGTCAAAGACCAGTCCCCAGAACCAGTGCATTCTAGAGTAGCGCGGAGCCGCGATCGCATGCCTCAGACAATCCAGCCAATCCTAGCTAGCAGAAGCTATTTTGTGCCCGGATGCAGTGATCAGCTGCTTAAAGGTCTCTTCGGAGGCCTCAGAGCTAATGGTGACTGTTTTTGCCTGAGGATCAATGTCAATATCGGCCTCAGGTTCAGTGGTCAAAATCAAATCTTTTAGCTCTTGCGCCGATTCCTGATCGCTCAGCGTCGGAACTTGGAACTTCAATGCCATGCTGATGTCTCCACTTCTACGCCCACACTCTAGGTGGCGCATAGTGACCCTGCCGTCTGTAGAAGGGCTGAAGCTGGTGGAAAGGTGAAATGATTTTGTGGATGCGATCGGGGGTGTAAGGTGCAGGGTATAAGGTTTAAGGCTGACCCTATACCCTGCACCCTACACCCTCTACCTATAGGCCTTTAGGTTCTCCTGCCGCCCTAACCCAAGACCGGCGGTAATTCTTCGCCCTTGTAGTCGCGGGTTGGTGTTGGGAAGCCGCAGGCGGTGCCGTCTTGGTGAACCACCTCATCTTCCCAAGGCAGGCGGTAGCGCTCCTTCACCATGTCTTTCATGTAGGTGTAGGGGCAGTCTTGGGCACCGCCTTTGACCGCCACATAGCCGCGATGGCCAAACTGGTAGATGTTATTTTCTACGCCCCAGTGAATGCGGGCCTCGCGCACCAGGTCGGGGCGCACCTCGGCGGTGATAATTTCGTCGGGGCGGTGGCTGCCCATCACCAGCGGCGTGCCGTCGAAGTTGACGATCATGCCCTCGCCCATGGAATCGAAGCTGCCGTCGCTGCCGCACATGCACACCGATGCTGTCACCATCAGATTGCAAAAGGCATTGGCCTGATTAGTGATCTGCCAGGAGTGGCGAATGGGAGCTGTGTAGCCCGCCGTGCGAATCATGATCTCGGCTCCCTTATAGGCACATTCCCGAGCCATTTCTGGGAACATGCCGTCGTGGCAGATGATCAGCGATAGCTTGCTGCCGTTTGGGCCGTCACAGACAGGGATGCTCACGTTTCCAGGTTCCCAGGGCTCTACAGGCACCCAGGGGTGGAGCTTGCGGTAGTAGAGCTTGAGTTCGCCCTGGTCATTGATAATTAGGCCGGTGTTGTAGGGGTTGCCCTCGAGGTTGTGCTCCATGATCGAGAAGCAGCCCCAGATGTCGTTGTCGATGCAGGCCTGGCGGAAGGCCGCAACCTCGGGACCATCCAGGCTGCACATGATGGCCGGGTTGGTATCCATCGACAGCCCGTGGAGCGAGTATTCGGGAAACACTACCAGATCCATCGAGGGCATGTTGCGACGGGCTTTGGCGACCATCTCGCAAATGCGCTGCGTCTGGGCGGCCAGATCGTCGGGGGTGACGACGTTGGGCAGTTGCAATTGCACCATGCCCAGCACCACACCGTTGGGAGATTTATTGAGGCTACCAAGTCCACTCATTTGTTATCTCTCTGGAACAACCCGACTCGATCGAGTAGCACTATAGGGCGATCGCGCCAGGGTGATAGTGTTCGACAGCACGAAATTACGGTAACGGAATCAGGGACAAGACCACCGCATAAATTCCTTCTGCTACAGCGAGAGCCTGTTCAAATTCGGCTTGGCTAGGCTCATCTACAAAACCTGGGTAGCGGTACATGCGAGCGTAGGGCGTTAAAACTACGCCTGCCTCAACCCAGTTCTCAAACTCTTGAGCGTAGGGTATCGCCGTTCTGATCAGTAGCTCAACATCGTGGGTGCGGTTGATGTCATGGTCACAAAAGGTCAAGTATCCCTTGATGGCCTTTTCTGCCGCTTGCTGACAGTGATAAATAGCTGTATCTAGCAATGGTGGGTTAGCGGTAGCCAAGACCTGCGCTGAGGCCAAGTCATGCTGCGCCTTGGTCAGCCAACTTTGCACCAGCTGAGTCCTGGCATCGGTCATAGAGAACCTTTCCTTGACGAGCTACTTTGCACTCCAGCGACGATCGCACCGCTTGCCAACGGTCAAACTCTTCGCGAGTTCTGACCACAATATCTTTGGCAATGCCCAAACCACTCAAACAACGATGTCCTAGCACAGAGCGTTGGTAATCTGAGAGGCTGCTTTTGCCAACAATCACCATTAAATCTACATCGCTGTCTGGTGTGGGCTCTCCCCACGCATAGGAGCCAAATAAAATCACCTGCTCAGGCTGAAATTGGCTGACCAACCTATCGGTAATAGTTGTTAGCAAGTTGTCGGTTAAGAGTTGCATTGCAAAACGAGATCACAACTTAGCCAATTCAGCAAAATGTCCTAAGCGCAGTTTACACAGGGGCACCACTGCTTAGCTTACTAACCACTGCCAGCCCCAGAAGGTGGCCATGCCGCCCGCAATGGTGAGCAGCAGATTTTTGCGCCACAGGGCGAGGATGACGCAGGCGATCGCCCCCACCAGTCGCGCATTTTGCCAGCCCAGCAACAGGGTTTCGCCATCGGGCAGCACCACCGCAGGCACCACGATCGCCGTCAGCACCACCGGAGGCACATAGCCCAGTGCCTGCACCAGGGTCGGCGACAGCTGAATGCGGCCGCTAAAGGCCAGCAGCACGTAGCGAATGGTGAATGTTACCAGGGCCATGGAGGCGACGAGGAGCCAGTCATTCATAGAAAGTTTTGAATTTTGAACTTTGAATTTTGAATTGGACGGGCGTTATCCTTTGGCCTTGGGTCGGGGAGGGAGGCGGGTTTCGAGCCAGAAGCCAGTGGTGACGCCTGCGATCGCCGCCACCATCAACCCCAGTTTATGAGGTAATCCATTGGCTAGAACAGCCACAATTCCTGCAACCAGGGTGGCTCCTACCATCGGTCGGGTCGTCGCGTAGGGCACGATCATGCCAACAAACGTCGCCACCATGGCAAAATCTAGCCCCCAGGCGGCTGCGTTGGGAATCAGCTGTCCCACCGTCAGCCCCAGCCAGGTACAGAGAATCCAGTTGCCGTACATGGTGACCGCCGCGCCCAGGTAGTACCAGTGCTTGTGGGGGCTAGGGTCGGGCTGCACGTAGCGGCGAATGGCTACGGCAAAGGCTTCGTCGGTTAAAAAGAAGCCAATCACCGCTTTCCATCGCCCGGAGGAGCCCTGCACGTAGGGCAGCAGGCTAGCCGCATAGAGCATGTGGCGCAGGTTGACCACCACTGTAGTCAGCACGATCAAGGGCAGGGTGCTGCCCGCCGCCAAAAGCCCCAGGGCGATGAACTGCGACGACCCGGCAAACACAAACGCCGACATCCCAATCGTCGCCCCAAAGGATAGGCCGCTGCCCTGGGCCAGGGTGCCAAAAACAATGCCGAAGGGGACTGCCCCCACTACTAGGGGAATGATGTCTCGCGCCCCGGCCAGCACCTCTTGGCGGGGAGAGCGGATGCCAAAGTCTGACGCTATAGCCAAAAGAAATCTCCGCAAAGCAGGATGACTCTTTCCATTTTGAGTTAGAAGGTAGAAGAGGTATCACAGGCTCCTAGCAATAGATATACACCTATGGCAGACGCTTCCCAGCAAATTTGTATTCTCGGTGGTGGCTTTGGCGGCCTCTACACCGCTCTGCGCCTCAGTCAGCTGCCGTGGGAGGGCACTCCACCGACGATCACTTTGGTGGACCACCGCGATCGCTTTCTCTTCCTGCCTTTACTCTACGAGCTGGTCACCGACGAACTGCAAACCTGGGAAGTAGCGCCGCCCTACGCCGAGCTGCTGGCCGGTACTGCGGTGCAGTTTCGTCAGGCAGAAGTCACCGGCATCGACCTCGACCAGCACCGCGTCAGCCTTAGCGACGGCGTAACGCTCACCTACGATCGCCTGGTTCTGGCCCTGGGCGGCAACACCCCCATGCACATGGCCCCCGGTGTGGCCGAGCACGCCCATGCCTTCCGCACCCTGGAAGATGCTTACCACTTGAAGGAACGCCTACGTCTGCTCGAAGCCTCCGACGCCGAGAAAATTCGCGTGGCGGTAGTAGGCGGCGGCTACAGCGGTGTCGAGCTAGCCTGCAAAGTAGCGGAACATTTAGGGGAACGGGGCCGGGTGCGCCTAGTTGAAAGCACCGATATGATTCTCCGTACCTCGCCTGAATACAACCGTGAGGTGGCCCAAAAGGTGCTCTCTGACTTGGGAGTATGGATCGATCTCGAAACCACCGTGGACAACGTCACCGCCGACACCATCAGTCTCACGTTCCGTGAGCAAACCGACATTTTGCCTGTAGATCTGGTGCTGTGGACCGTGGGCACCCAGGTCAACCCTGTCATCGCCAACCTGCCTCTCAAGCACAACGAGCGCCAGCAGGTGGTCGTGAAGCCGACCCTAGAGGCGCTTGATATTCCCGGTGTCTATGCCCTGGGCGATGTGGCCGACTGCCGCGATGCCGAGGCTCAGCAGGTGCCGACCACGGCCCAGGTCGCTCTGCAACAGGCCGACTTTGTCGGGTGGAATATCTGGGCTGAGATCAGCGATCGCCCCCAGCTCCCCTTCCGCTACCGCCACATGGGCGAAATGCTCACCCTTGGCACCAGTCGCGCCACCCTCACCGGGTTGGGCATTCAGCTCGATGGCGAGCTGGCCCACGTCGCCCGCCGCCTAGCCTACCTCTACCGCATGCCGACGTTCTCGCACCAGGTGCGGGTAGGGTTGAACTGGATGACCAAGCCCCTGCGAGACGCACTAGCGGCGCAGTAGGCGCAATAGCAGAATCTCGTTAGCTCCCTATAGGGGTAGGGGGTTAGCAGCGTCTTACCCCGCCAGTGCTGCTGGGGGTGAAGCTACGGTTTTGAGCCTAACCTTCGTAAAGCTGTAGCCACTTCGGTGTGGGGACATTGGGCATCTCTGAAGCGTTCAAACGTCTGCACATTTAGACCCTGGCAATGTCTCAACTGAGCTGGCGACGGCTATATCTGGGGAGATGATGTATTGGTCGCGCCCGGCTTGTTTGGCGGCGTAGAGCGCCCGATCGGCTAAGGCCAGGGCAGTGGTAGCCTTGGTGCAGTGCTGGGGCACCGCCGCATAGATGCCAAAACTCAGGGTGAGCTGGTGCGTGGGGGCGTCGGCGATCGCCACTTTAGCGATCGCGCTCTGCATCTGCTCGACTACCTCGATAGCACCCGCCAGTTCAGTATTCGGCAAGAGCACCACAAACTCTTCGCCCCCGTAGCGAGCTACCAGGTCGGCGGGGCGTTTGAGGCAGCGCTTGAGGGCCTGGGCCACCGCCACCAGGCAGGTGTCGCCGCTGGGATGGCCGTAGGTGTCGTTAAACTGTTTGAAATAGTCAATATCACAGAGAATTAGCGACAGGGGTCGCTTTTCTCGCTGTAGGCGTCGCCATTCTCGAGATAGCTGCCGGTCGAAGCAGCGTCGATTGGCAATTTGCGTGAGGCTGTCGGTATTTGAGATGCGCTCTAGCTCTTGGTTAGCCGCGCTCAGGCGCTGATGCAGCTCGGCGTGTTGAATCGAAATTTCGAGCTGCTGCACAACTAGGGTCAAGGTTTCGACCTCTTGCTGGGCCCAGGGGCGGGCGCAGGGGTCATTTTGCACCACCAAGCCGCCCCACAACTGCCCCTGTTGGTGAATGGGTAAACACAGCTCCTGGGGAACATTGGTGCTGCAAGAAGACGCTCCGCCCTGGGAAGGAATCGGGGCCGCTTCGATCAGGCAAATCTGCTGCTCGGTGAGCGTGGGCACCACCGGGGGATGGTGCTCCAGGTAAGGGCAACCCAACCCTTGGACGCAGAGCTCTGAGGCCAAACTGTCGCCGGAGAGGGCCAGCAGTTTGCAGCCCTGGGGATCGCAGGAGCGGTAAACCATCACCCGACGTGCTGTCAGCAACTGCTGAATCGCCTTGACGGTGTTGTTGAGAATGTCTTGCAGATGGATAGAGGCGTGAATGTCCTGCACGATCTGCCGCGAGATCGCCTCCCACTGGGCCTGAAACTGAGCCCGTTTGCGCAGCTGGCTCAGCTCCAAATGGGTGCGAATGCGGGCCAGCAGCTCGATCGCATTAAAGGGCTTGGTGACATAGTCGACCGCACCGCACTCAAAGGCCTGGGCCAAATGCTCAATCTCATGGCTAGCCGTCAAGAAAATAATCGGGACATGCGCTGTCGTTGGATTCTGCTTCAGCTGAGCGCACACGTTGATACCGCTCATTTCTGGCATCATCAGATCGAGCAGAATTAGGTCGGGCTTGACATCGTTCAGCCGATCTAAAACCTGCTGCCCCCGGGTGGCAAAGGTGGTGCGATAGCCCACCACGTCGAGCACCTTCTGCAAGATCTTGAGATTGGCGGGCACGTCGTCAACGGCCATAATCAGGCACTGATCGGGCTCAAACGCTGGGGAATTAATCATTGGAGGGGGCCTCACCAAAAGCCGCGACCTGGTGAGTCAGCGTCTCTAGCAGGGGCGCAAACGCATTCACGGTATGAGGTAAATGCTCCCAATCAAACTGCTCTAGCTGCATGGTCAGGGTGGTCAGGTAGTCGGCCAGCGGTGGGTAAGGGTAAACCGCGATCGCCTCTCGCAGTCGTTCGACAAAGGTTTCGAGCGATCGCGTTTCCAGGGTTTGCCGCAGCGGTTGCCAGCAGTCAACGGCGATCGCCTGGAGCTGGGTGAGCAACGCCAACAGCCGCTCTGGGCCCATGGTCGCCGGGCCAGCGGCGATCGGACTGGATGCGATCGCTTCTGACCCAGCGCTAGAGCGACCCTCTAACGCTGGAAGCACCCCAGCGCCAACCACGTGCTGCATCAACTCTAAGATTTGCTGGCGCTTGACGGGCTTGTGCAGCAGCCCGTCGTACAGGTCGTTGGCGAGCATGGTTTCGCCCTCGTAGCTGAGCGAAGCCGTGATCAAAATAATTGGGATAGAGCGAGTTGGCTCATGCTGCTTGAGGGCCAGGGCGGCCGCCTGACCATCCATCAGCGGCATACGCAGATCGAGCAAAATCAGGTCGGGCAGATGGGTCTGCGCCATCTGTACACCCTCCAGCCCGTTCTCGGCAAACAGCAGGCGATGGTGGGTATTGCGAAAGTAGCCCGCGATCAGCTCTTGGTTTGATCGGGCATCGTCTACCACCAAAATTTTGAGCGGTGCCCACTGGTTTAGGTCGGTCTCGGCCTCGATCGCCGTTGGCTGGGAGCTACCCTCAGGGGCGATCGCCACCCGATTGAACTCACAGATAAACGTGCTCCCCCGCCCCAGCTGACTCTCGACCTCAATGGTGCCGCCCATGAGCTCGGTTAGCCGATAGGTAATCGCCAGCCCCAGACCCGTGCCGCCAAACTTGCGATCGCTCTGGCCGTAGCTCTGGGTGAAAGCATTAAAAATTCGCTGCTGATCGGCTTCGGCAATGCCAATGCCTGTGTCGGCCACAGAAATCTTTAGATTGACCGACGGTTCGCCCTGTACTGTCGACAGCCTCGTGCAGGCCACCTCGATATCGACATGGCCCTGCTCAGTAAATTTCAGCGCATTGCCGACTAAATTAAACAAAATTTGCCGCAGTCGCACCTCGTCCAACCACAGCGCCTTGGGCAACCCCGTGCCCAAAATCATCCGCAGCCGGATGCCTTTTTGCGCCGCCTTTTGCTGAAAAATATGCTGAATATCCTGGATCAACAGCGCAATATCCGTCGGCTCCAGCTTGATATCCATTTGACCCGCCTCAATTTTAGACAGGTCAAGAATGTCGTTAATCAGCGACATCAGGGTCTTGCCACTAGACGAAATCGCCTCTAGATAGTCCAGCGCCACCGGGTTTTGAATAATGGTTTGCAGCAGATCGGTAAACCCCAGCACGGCGTTCATCGGCGTGCGAATCTCATGGCTCATGTTGGCCAAAAACTCGCTCTTGGCCCGGTTGGCCACTTCGGCACGTTCTGCCGCCTGCTCTAGGGCCACATTCGAAAAGTTCAGCACGGCTAGCATGAGGGTGCTGCGTAGGTCGGCCGCTGCTTCGAGCTGCCGGGGCGACCAAGCCACCGATCGCTCCCGCACCAACTCTTTCCACAGGTCAAACGAATGGCGGGGGCAGAGCTTGGGTTCTCCAGACTCATCGAGGGTGACACTGGCGCTTAGCTCACCCGCCCAGTGCACCGTTTCGATCTGCTCGGGGCGAAACAGCAAAATGTGGTACGACACCGGCCGGGGCTGCTGCAAAAAGATCGAGATCGCCAGTACGCCCGCCGGTTTCACCGACCACTGCTGGCTGGCGGGGTATGCCTGCGCCAGCGCCTGGGTGGCAAACACTTGGTCTTCGCCCTGCTCGGCCAGCCAGTCAATCAAGGCTTTGATCTCGGCCTGGGCCGGCGTAGACCCCACTAGGGCATAGTCCTGATCTAAGACCAGAGCGGCCCCCTCGGCCTCAAACATATCCAGCAGCAGGTGGGCGTTGGTAGTGAGGGTTTTGAGCACCGCGTCTTCGGTTTCGTTGATGGCGATGCCGAGCTGCCCCAGCAGGCTTTTGTTTTGGGCCTGGTAATAGCTGCGCTCTTGCTCCTGGCGGCGCATCAGCTCTAGGCTGGCCACCTTGACCAGCATCGTAAACGCCATGCGGGTAATTTTGGGCACCGGCTTGGGTTGGTAGTGGTGGCAGGCTACCAGCCCCCACAACCGCTGATCGTCGGTGAGCGAAAAGGTCATGGAGGTGCTGACGCCCATGCGGTGTAAATAGTCGATGTGGGGTAGCGACACCCCCCGCAGTTCGGCGGCACCCAGGTCTAGGGGGCCGCAGGTGATGGGATTTTCCTCCGGGATCAACGGCACCGGCACATAGTCGAGATCGGGAATAAACCGAAGCGGGTTTTCATAGAACAGCGATCGCGCCTCGCGGGGAATATCGGTGGCCGGGTAGTGTAACCCCAGATAGTTCTCGTGAGGGCTGCGGTTGACTTCCGCCACCACCACCCCGCTCTGATCGGGCTGAAAGCGATAGACCATCACCCGGTCAAACCCCGTCAACCGCTGAATCTCGTGGGCAAAAATCTCAACCAGCGACTGCAAATCTGAGGCGGTGCCAAAGGCGGCGATCGCCGTGTTGATTTGGCAGCACAGCTCCTCCGATAGGGGTTCATCGGCGGTCTGCGGCTCTAGCTCCATCAGCAGAGTCTCTTGCTGCCAGTGCAGGCTGACCGCAAAGGACTGCTCGGTCGCCGGGTGGGTCAGGGTGAGGTAGGCCGACGCCTGGGTTTGGTCGAGGCAGTGGCGCAGCAGCTCAATGTCAGCGGCGGCGAAGACCACGGTTAAGGGCTGCCCGATCAGCGCGGCGGGGGGCTGGTGCAGGAGCGCCTCGACGTTGGCGCTCACCTGCAAGATCGTCAGGTCTGGGTAGCTCAGGGAGAGCAACAGGCCGTGGGGCTGAATGTTCTGGATAAAGCGGATCGGATAGGGATTGCAGACCTCTAGGGCAAGCAAATCGTCATTGTTGAGCGATCGCAGGGGTCTATGGTCAAGAGTTTCAGCCATGCCAACCTAGCCGAGAAAGTGCTAGCAGCCGGCAGCTGTTAGCGTTTACATCATGTCTAGCTGAGAGCCGCTAATTTGTGCTTTCAGATACACGCCATACCGTTCATGATGCCCATAACCAAGGCCCTTGGCAGCTAAATTACCCAACCTAAAGTAATTCGAATTGTTCGATCGCAGCGTTGACAATTTCTGCTGAGCCACGTCAAAGGTGCGGCTCCATCATCTCCACAGCAAAGCCACCCTAGCCGCATGCTTAGGGTGGCTTTGGACTTTAATGACTGAACTTCTACAGGAGAGGCCTAGACTACGGGTAGTTCACCGTTGGCTAGCCAATAGGCGCAATCCTCGCCGAGTTGGGCCTGGGCCACAGACTCATACCATTCAATATCCTCAGCCGTGAGAATGTCGCGCCAGCGGCCGTTGGTGCCCTTGTTGATAAAGGTTTTGGCTCCACCCGCAAAGATCTGACCGCCCAGGGGGGCGACCTGCTCAGCGTGGCGCTTCATGTAGTCGAAGGTGCAGTGCTCCACAACCTTGTCCCACTGAGCCTCGTCGGTGGGAATTTCGAGAAAATCGGCAATGCGGCGCATTTGACCGGGCAGATCTTGCTTGAGCTGGGCGTAGTGCACCAGCAGCACGTTGGGCAGGTGTCGCACCTCCCACCACGATCGCATGTTGTCCCACAGTGACCAGAAGGGGTAGCCGTCGCCCTGCAACCAGTCATGGAAGTACTGCCGAATCGAGCTGCAAGGCGGCTCAAGGGGTGGCCCCACCAGTCCGGGGGTGTTGTTTACCAGGTCGTAGAACAGGTCATTGGCGTTGGCGTGGTGGTTGTAGAGGCTCCACAGCACGTCGCGGCCATCGCGGCCAATGTAGATGTACTTTGCCTGAGGCGAAAAGACCAGGGCATCCACCGGCAAATGGGTCTTGAGAAAGCGACGGTGGGTTTGGGCCTCCATAGCGGCCAGTTTCACCGGGGCAGGGGGCACCCGCAGATCCATCCAGGGCGACATATCGCCGACACTGAGCCCCTCCTGACCGTTAAAAATCAGCTGGGCGATAATCTGCTGCATCCAGGTGGTGCCAGACTTGCCGTAGGTGGCAATGACAATGTCGTCGTCGCGAAACTGAAAGTCATTCCAGATAGTGGAGTCGAAGTGATGGCTATGCAGTTCATGGGTCTTGACTGGCCAGTTATTGGCCCAGGCCCGACTGGGATCTGCAACTGGGGTTTGAGCAGGCTTGTGGATGGCTTGGGTCATAAATGGATCTCCTTAGAAGAGGCAAAATGTAGTGGTTGTTACACAGCTCTAATAGCTACAAGCAGCGGCGCAGGCTTTCCTGACAGACGGTGACTTCGTTGAGCTAACGTCCGTAGCCTTCCCAGAGGGGTCGGCTTGGCTTTGAGAACAGTCGAGCGTTACAGCCGCAGGACATGAACAGAACGGCAGTAGGGCGATCGCCCTACCAACCCATGCCCTGCTAGGGCTGCCAAAAATCCGTCAGCGCCACGGTATAGGTCTGGGTGGCTTCGTCATAGGCGATGCGGTAGCGAGTGGGGTAGAGCCCCGGTTTGGCGTAGCTTTGGGGGAGAGCAAAGGCTCCTTCAAAATCCTGCTGGCTGCGAAGAAAATCGAAGGACACCATGGGTTCGATAAAGGCGATCGCCCCTTCATAGAAGCCGTAGATCAGCGTGTGGTCAAAGCCGTGGGGGTGGCCCTGAAACTCTGCCGCCGTGGGGTTGGCCCAGTGGGCACCCATGCGGGGTTCAGCACTGTCGGGGGCCATCACATAGCCTGCCGGAATGTACTCTGGGGCGGGAGTTTTGTAAGCTTTCTCCAGGTCGGCCCCCTGGGCGGTGATGGCCTCGCGCTCGGCGGGGGTTAGGGTGTAGGCGTGAATATCGAAGTGGGCATCGCCGTAGATGGGCTCGGGAGGGTGACCGTGGGGCCGCCAGTCAATGGCAATGTGGTCGATCGCCGTAGATTCAGCCTGAAAGGGCAGGGGCAACAGGAGTTCAGTGCCTTCCTGGGGCAGCCCGGCCAGAGCCGCCGCCGTGATCATCACCCCCACCTCTTGGGGATGGTTTTGGCTGTCTAGAGCAACATAGGTGCGCACGGTGCCATTGCCCAAGGGTTGGGGCTCGCCTTCGATCACCGACGGGTCGGTGTTGTCTTCAGAGGCCGAGGCCATGCCCGCGATCGGCTGGGGATTGCTGTCTAAGGTCAGGCTTGATACCTGGGAGTAGCCAGTGGCTGAGAGCAGCACCAGGGCAGCGCTAGTGCTGTAGAGCAGAATTTGAAAGGGACGCATGGGGCTTTTGGGGGTAGGGGGTGGATGGGTAGATGGGTGGATGGGGGTAGGGGGTGGGCGGGTAGGTGGGTAGGGTGGGCATTGCCCACCGGAGCACTGCGGGGTGAAGTCGCTATAGGCTGGGCCATCAATACTTTGATCAATGGCAGGGGCTAGGTATTGAGAGTGAAAGAAGACTCGACTTAGCCGAGGGAATCTTTTGCCCAGGGCGATTGCCAGGGACAGTTAATGCAAAGAGGACATCCTGGTGGCTTGCCAGCTTGACTATCGAGCTTCGACGAGGGTGAGCTGATCGACTAGGGCGGGCAGGTGCTCGGGGCTGAGGACGGCCTGGTATTTGACGGCCATCGTTGGGGTCAGCAGCTCTAGCATGAGCCGGTTTTCGACCCAAAACTCCACCACATCAAACATGCCGTCGCGGCTGGCAAACAGTACACGCCAGCCTTCGCGATCGCCAATTCGCTCAATTTCTTCAAGGCTAATGGGCACAGAGATAGCGGCATGAAACGCGCAGTACTGAGTCGGTTGGGGATTGAGGCGAAAGCCCGCCTCGCCCTGGTGACTGTCAGGCAGGATCTCGGAGCCGGCGGGGTAAAACTCGATCGCGGTACCAGCGGCATCCGCAGCGAGGGCCATATAGCTACCGGGGTTGACCGGGAAGGGAATGACATAGCCCTGAAAAATTTCGGCCATGACGGTGGCCACATGGAGCGGGTCGTTAACGCTGACAGAAATATGGTGAATCATTGAAATCTCCTGGGTTGATAAAGGGGATAGCGGGTGGGTTTAGCGCAGTTGGACGCCATGCTTGGCGCAGATTTCTTGCATGGTTGCCATGTCGGTGGTTAGGTCTGAGATGCGATCGCCCATTTCGAGATAAAACGCTTCGGCAGAGGCAGGGGCGAGCAGGAGCAGGGCGCGCGCCACTGGGGAAAGAATCTTAAAGCCGTGCACCGCATTGGCTGGCACATGGGCCACACTGCCCGTCGTGCAGATTTGCTGCTGGTTGCCGATTTGTACCTCCAACTCTCCTTCAAGAATGTAGAAGGTCTCTTCCCAGGGGTGGCTATGCAGAGGGGCACCTGACCCAGCGGTATCGGTGAGTTCAGCGAGGGCGTAGTAGCCGTTGGTGTCTACGGGCGTGACTTTGCGAATAACAGTGTGGGTCAGCATTTGATAAGCTCGACCCTCATCGGCACCTAAGAAAACGGGGCGTTGGCGTTGCAGGGCAATCGTCATTGGGGGTTCTCCTTACAGCAAGTAGTGAAGGCGGTTCTGCAACCTTGGCAGCGGCAGAACCGCTAGGCATTTCCACTCACACATGGAAATGGGGAAGCAAAGTATCAAGTCAGCCAGGGCGGGCAACCTTTGCACGGCCAGTTGCTAGCTCCTGGTTCACTCAACCCTTGCCGGTTGGTGTTTAACCATGTCCCCAATATCGTCAGAAAGCCCCGCTGTCACCAGAGAAGATACGGATAGTTAGGCGGTCACTTAGACCCCTTAGTTAGGCGTCAGTTTTGAGTTAGGTGAACCCGCTTAAGGGACGGCCCATTCAAGGTTGTGTGCTGGTCGAGACCAGCCCTGGACCCTAGCCCTAGTCCATCCTTAACTCGAACTTATCTCGGTTAACTGACGTAAAATAAGTAACATTCCTGGGTTTGCGGCTGACCGTATGCCTGATTGTCATTCTTTGATCTACCTTGACCCGCTATGCCCGTTAAAAAGAGTCGTCGCCGGGGAGTAGTTTTATCGCTAATGGGTCAGCGCAAACTAGATGCGGCACGCCGACAGCTAGAGGCAACCCTCAACAACGGCGATCGCTTCACCCTCGAAGAAATTAGCGATCGCACCCGCCTTGCCCTCAGCACCGTCACCCGCGTGCTCGACGGCCAAAACGGCGTCGACAAACAAACCCTCGACCAATTCTTCGCCGCCTTCGACCTGCTCCTCGAGCGCACCGACTACCAACACCCCAACGCGGGCGAGCCCCCTCTACTAGAAACCCCAACTGCTCCATCCTCAGGGCAGACCCATGGGTCTGCACCTACTCACCCATCTACCCCCTACCCATCCACCCTCCCACCCCCTACCCCCCTCACCCTCGACTGGGGCGAAGCCATCGACGCCTCCCTCTTCTACGGCCGCGCCAGTGAACTCGATACCCTAGAGCATTGGATCCAGCGCGATCGCTGCCGTCTAGTCGCCATTCTCGGCATGGGCGGCATTGGCAAGACGGCCCTGTCGGTGAAGCTGGCCCAGCGGCTGAGTGAGTGGGAGGGTGGGAGGGTAGATGGGTGGGAGGGTAGATGGGTGGATGGGTGGATGAGTCAGCCAAAAGCCGATGCCTTAGAAAACCAGGCAGCAAATTCCCTCTCTACCTACCTACCCTCCCACTCGCCTACTCCCTTACCCTCCCACCCATCCACCCCCGACCCATCCACCCTTCCCCCCTTCTCCGCCATCATCTGGCGCACCCTCCGCAACGCCCCACCCCTGGAGCTACTGCTGACCGATCTGATTCAGGTGCTCTCGGGCCAGCAGGAAAGCCCCTCGACTCTGGCGGTTGCGCCGCTGCTCTCCCGATTGATGCACTACCTGCGGCAGCAGCGCTGTCTGCTGGTGCTCGACAACGGCGAAACCCTGCTGCAAGAGGGCAAACTGACCGGAGCCTACCGTGAGGGCTACGAGGCCTACAGCGAGCTGCTGCGCCAGGTGGGGGAGCTGCCCCACCAGAGCTGTGTGGTGCTGACCAGTCGCGAAAAGCCGTCGGTGCTAGCAGATATGGAGGGGGCGACGCTGCCGGTGCGATCGCTCACTCTGCCCGGCCTACCGCCGGCAGATACTGACCAAATCTTTGACGCGATCGGGCTGTCGCGATCGCCCACCGGTCGCTACCAGCTGCTCAACAGCTACAGCGGCAACCCTCTGGCGCTCAAGATCGTCGCCACCTCCATTCGCGAGCTATTTGGCGGCGATGTCGATGCCTTTGTGCAGGAAGAAACCACCGTCTTCAACGGCATTCGTCGCCTGCTCGACCAGCAATACCAGCGCCTCGCTCCCCTGGAGCAGCAGATTATGGGCTGGTTGGCGATCAACCGCGACTGGGTAACCATTGCCGATTTGCAGGGCGACATCGTGCCCGCCATTCCCAAGCAGCGCCTGCTCGAAACCCTAGAGTCGCTGGCGCGGCGCAGCCTAATCGAGCAAAAGCATGCCCGCTTTACCCAGCAGCCCGTGGTGATGGAGTATGTGACCGAGCGCCTGATTGAGCAGATCAGCGACGAGATCATCGCCATGCCCCAGGTGGCCACAGCTGAGGGGCTGCTGATTGACCGCTACGCTCTGCTCAAAGCCACCGCCAAAGAATATATCCGCGACAGTCAGACCCGGCTAATTTTGCAGCCCATTGCCCAAAACCTCTGCGCCCGGTTTAATTCGACCGCTGCCCTCGATCGCCAGATGCGGCAGCTGCTGACCCTGCTGCGGCAGACCTTTACCCAGAGCTATAGCTACGGGGTCGGCAACCTGCTCAACCTGATGTGCCACCTCAAGCTCGATCTCACCGGCTACGACCTCTCGGGGCTGACCATCCGTCAAGCCTGTCTGCAAAAGGCGCCCCTGCACCGAGTCAACCTGGCCCACGCCAACCTGATGGCCTGCCGCTTTGCCGAGCCGGTGCCCCACCCCAACTCCCTGGTGGCCAGCCACGATGGCGAATACATTGCCATGGGTGGCGAAGACGGCATGGTGCAAATGTGGCAGGCCTCGACGGGGCTGCCTGTGTTGATTACCCAGGCCCACAGCACCTACATTTTTGCCCTGGCCTTTAGCCCCGTTCTCGAAGAGTCCCCAGGGGGGAACAGGCGCACCCTGGTCAGCGGCAGCATGGATACGGGGATTAAGTTCTGGGATGTGGCCACCGGCAACTGTCTACAAACCTGGCACTATGACCACCCTTGGGGGCTGACCTTTAGCCCTGACGGCAATGTGCTGGCGGGCAGCCTGGGCGACACCAGCCGCTCGATTTTGCTGTGGAACTGGCGCACGGGTGAGGTGCTTCAATCGCTCACGGGACACAGCGGTCCGGCCAACGGCATTGCCTTTGCCCCCTACCCGATCGCCCTTGCCCCTGGCGAACCGCCCCGCCATATCCTAGTTAGCTGCGGTCAAGATGGCTTGGTCAAAGTGTGGGATATCGACAGCGGTGAGTGCCTGCACACTCTGACCGAGCACAGGGGCATGTGCTGGGCACTGGCCATGCACCCCGCGGGCGATCGCTTTGCCACCTCCAGCTTTGACCACACCGTCAAAATTTGGCAGATCGCCACAGGCACCTGCCTGCACACCCTGCGCGGCCATACCGCCGAAGTCTGCGGCGTTCACTTTAGCCCCGACGGCCAGTTGGTCGCCAGCGCCAGCAGCGATCGCACCATCCGCCTGTGGAATGTCGCCACCGGCGAATGCCTCGCCGTGCTCACCGGTCACACCGACAGCGTTTGGGGCATCGCCTTTATCAAAGGCAACACCCCCGATGGCCAATGGCTCCCCGGCCAAGCCCTAGTCAGCATCGGCATCGACCAAACAATCCGCTTCTGGGACGTCAGCCGCCCCGCCGCCCCGCCTTCTCCCCAACCCTCTGAACACACCCACAAGTCCGCCCTTACGGCACCCCCCTCACCCTCCTCATCTCCCTCACCTTCCCTACCCGTCCACCCATCCACCCCCCACCCCCCACCTTCCCCATCTCCCTCACCCTCCCCACCCATCCACCCATCCACCCTCCCACTCCCCCACTCCCCCACCCCCTCCGGCCACTGCCTCAAAACCATCCAAGGCGGCAGCACCGGTCTGCGCTCCATCGCCTACCACCCCCACCGGCCCCTAATCGCTGGCGGCGGCTTGGGCGGCACCATTCGCCTGTGGAACGAGGCCGGTGAGTGCGTACAAACCTTCAGCGACTATGAGGGCAGCATTTGGAAAGTCGCCTTTCACCCCCGGGGCGATCTGCTGGCTAGCGCTAGCCTCAACGGCGAAGTGCGCATTTGGGAATTGGCCACGGGGCGCTGCCGCTACATCCTGCGCCGCGAGAACAATTCGTGGATTCAAGCCTTTAGCTACACGCCCCAGGGCTATCTCCTCAGCGCTACCAGTTCCGACGCCACTATTCGCTACTGGGACAGCGACAGCGGCGAATGCCTGCGCAGCATTGTGCTCGACCCCGGCGCTTACATTCTGGGCATGGCCGTCGATCCCCAAGGCCAGTACTTCGTCACCACAGGTAACGATGGCGCTCTGCGCTGGTGGGATATAGAAACCGGTGCCAGCCTGCGGGTGGGCGGTGGCAAAGAGGGGCACACCTGGGGCGTTGCCATTCATCCTCAGCAACCTCTGATCGCCACCGTGGGCAACCTGTTCGACATCAAGCTGTGGCATGCCGAGACGGGGGAATATCTACGCATGCTGGAAGGGCACACCGGCATTCACGGCAGCGTGGTGTTTAGCCCAGATGGATCGCTCTTGGTCAGTGGCCGCAGCGATCGCACCATTCGCCTGTGGGATGTCGCGACCTGGCAGTGCCAGCGGGTGATCGAGGGCCACACGTCCGTCGTTACCGCCATGATCTTTTTGCCCACCCCGGCCCCCGGCAGCCAATACCCTATCCTGGCTAGCGCTAGTCTCGACGAAACCATTCGCCTCTGGAATGTGGAAACTGGGAAATGCCTCGCCGTCATGCGCCCCGATCGCCTCTACGAAGCGATGAATATCACCGGTATTACGGGACTCTCTCCCAGCGAAATTGACATCCTCAAAAGCCTGGGGGCGGTAAGCCTGTAATTTGAGTTGCGGGGTTGGCCAGCCTAGGGACAAGCAACAGTAAAACCAGCCCGATCCCCTCTTAGCAGCGGCAGTGCCACTTTAAACGAGCGTCTATTTTAACCCACTGCCCCCCATGGCTTGGGGCAAGATTGCGGTGTGGAATGCTGCGACTTTTTTTCGTTTGCTGACCTCGGCCAGCGGATCGCTATGCGCAGAGTTTAGTCAGTACTCAGGCAACGTCAGCTCTGCGCAAATGGCCATCTACCGAGCAAAGTTTGCTGCTAGTCGGGTGCGTTTTACCCTAAATGCCGGCGATGGCACGCGGGAGATGCTGGCCTCTGAGGTTTCTGTAGAACGCCTCTAAATCTTTTGGCGGGCGGTTGAACAGGCCTAGCGATCGCTCACTCTTCCCCATTAACCCAATCATTCTCTTGCCACCATGATTCGCTCTATTCAGTCGGTTTTGTTGTTGGGTGTGCTGGCGATCGCCCCTCTGGAAAGCGCCATCAACCCCGCCTACGTGGCGCGGGCGCAGGCGGTGGCTCCTGCAGTTTGCAACCCCGATGCCGCCCTGCAAAATCGGCTGGGCCTAGCAGGGGAGCAGGCGCGGTCTGCCCTAGAAAACGCTCGAACCGACCAGGCTCTGCAATCGTTACAGGAAACTTTGGCGATTGGTGGGCAACTGCGGAATGGGCGGCTTCAGGCAGATTTGCTAGAGCAGTGGTTGTTGGATCATCGCGAGGGCTACCTGACTACGCGATGGCAGCGATTGATCCAGGGAGATCAGCAAGTGCGCCGGCCCCAGCTTCAGGCCATACTAGGCCAGTTTATGGTGCTGGCCAATCAGGTGCCTTCGAGCCACAGCTATGTCAAAGCGCGATCGCTCGCGGCGATCGCCCGCTACTACACCGTGCTAGAGCAGCGTGAAACCCCACTCGCTAGGGAAGCCCTGGAACAGGCGCGGCAGGCAGCAACCTTGATTCAGGGCAGCGATTTTACCGCCAGTGCGCTGATCGACATTGCCGAAACCTATGCCCTGATGGGTGACACGACCTCGGCACTGGTGGTGCTGATCCAGGTAGGCGGAGCGGCGGAGCAAATTCCGCCCGGTACGTCGCAGTCGCTGAAGTTGTCGATTTTGCAGCGCATGGCGACCACCTATGCCCACATTGGCCACTTTGCACCGGCCAGAGCCATTGCCGCCGATTTGCCCGATGAGTATGAGCTGCAGTCGATCGCGCTGCGGGGAATAGTAGAAGGGTCGCTTACCGTTCAAAGTTGGAACTCGGCAGAGGCGGACGCGCAGGCCATCCCTGCTGCCACCCAGCGCATTTGGGCCTTGACGAAGGTGGCGATCGCCTACCACAACGCCAACCAGCCTGCCAAAGCCACCGAGGTGATGGCTCAGGCCAGGGCCGAAGCTGAATCAGCTACGGGCTTCCCGGATCCAGAATTTGTCTTTGGAACCTTGGTTGATGCCTATTTACAGCTGGGGCAGCGCGATGAAGCCCTAGAGCTGGCCCAAACTCAGCTCAAGGCCTCTCAACAGGAGTCGATTAAGTCGGTAATGGTGGCCCACAGCCAGGCCGGGCAGCAGGATGTGGTCGAGGCGTGGCTGTCAGACCGGTTGAGTTTTTTGCAAACGGTTGCCGACCCCTGGGAACAAAGCCTTTACCTGGTAGACCTGCTGCAGCTGGCGATCGACACCCAACAGTTTGACTGGATTCGCCAATCTTGGGACCAGATTGTGGCTATCAACTATGGCCCTCAGGATGAGCTGATGGTTAAGGCCGCCACCGCATACGCGGCCACCGGGCAGTATGACCAAGCGACGGCATGGGCTCAGCAGCTGCCCCTCGCCAACCGGCCCGTCTTGAGGGTTCGACTGCTAGCGGCGATCGCCCTGACCGCCCATCAGGCCGGTCAAACCACCTGGGCCAACAACTTGCTCCAGCAAACGTTGGAGAGCGTAGACAATCTGGTTGCCACCTATCAGCGTCAGTTCCCCGACGATCTGACGCAAAGCCCTTTGATCGAGCCCAGTGCCCTCACCGCTATTGCCGTTGTCTATGCCCAAACGGGGCAAACCGACTCCACCCGAGAACTCTTACAGCGGGTCAGCGTTTTGGATAGCTCGATCACCGATCCCTCCTTTGGGGGACCGATTGACCAACCCTTTGAGGTCTTTATGGCCGCAAGGCAGTACGTTGGTGCCCTACAACTCGCCCAGGCTACCCCTCCTTCAGAAGTGCGCACAGCGCGCTTGCAGCGCAGTGCAACGGCTCTACTACAGCAAAATCACTTTGACCTGGCCCTGCCCGTGGTCAACGAACTCACAGAGCCCAGCCGCCGGGCTCAGCTCCTGCTGGCGATCGCTCAACGCTATGGCGATTTGCAGCAGGTCGAGGCCGCACTTCCCGTTCTGGCGCAAGCCTTCCAGACGGCGCAGACCATTCCGGGGGAAGAATCTCAGGTCGATCGCCTCGGGGTTGGAGGCTACACGGTCATCGACAAAGAGGATGATCGGGGCAGTTTGTTAGAAGCGATCGCGCTGCAATATGCCCAGTTGGGACAGGGCGATCGAGCCCAGCAGGTAGCCAGTCAACTTCAGGCGGTTCCTTTGCGCCAGCAGGTCGTAGCATCCATTCGCTGCATTCTATAGCTGTAGCTTGTCTGGTGCAGACCTTTCCTAACCGAACGTTGGAACGTTTGAGCGGTTTGGCGCTGCTGAACTGAGGCATGAATTTGGTTAAGGGCACACAGTCAAGCCAAAGGCTTGATGGCCGTTGAGCAATGCAGCAGCAAACTCAAGCGCCGCTGTGGTCTGTCATAATAAACATTGGAATTTTGGGGGCTAGAACGGGCCTGTGAAAATTAACGGCGAGCCGACAAGAACCATTCGTTTACACCCAGATAATCCTCGCGTTGTGCAGGTGATTGACCAGCGCCAGCTTCCCCACCAGCTCACCTGGATGGACCTGACTTCGGTGGATGAGGCGGCCTACGCCATCAAAGACATGGTGGTACGTGGTGCTCCGCTGATTGGGGCCACCGCTGCCATGGGCATGTATTTGGCGGCTCTGGATGCGGCTTCTGAGCCAGACTTTCGCGACGTTTTGACTCAAGCCGCCCACACCCTGGGCCAAACCCGCCCTACGGCAGTCAATCTGCACTGGGCGCTAACCTCCCAGCTAGAGGTGCTGGGACAGGTAACAACGGCCTCGGAAGCCATTGAGCGGCTGCGGCAAAACGCCGAGGCCATTCTCGATGCTGACGAAGAACAGTGCCGCCAGATTGGGATCCACGGCGTCAAGCTAATCGAAGACATCTACGCCCGCACCGGGCGGCCCGTCAACATTTTGACCCACTGCAATGCTGGCTGGCTGGCCTGTGTAGACTGGGGCACCGCCACCTCGCCCATCTACCACGCCCACGATCGCGGCCTGCCCATCCACGTTTGGGTCGATGAAACCCGCCCCCGCAACCAGGGGGCCAGGCTTACCGCTTGGGAACTGGGGCAGCATGGTGTGCCTCACACCGTCATTCCAGACAACACCGGGGGCCACCTGATGCAACACGGCATGGTCGATCTGGCGATCGTGGGCACCGATCGCACCACCCGCCAAGGCGATGTCGCCAACAAAATCGGCACCTACCTCAAAGCCTTAGCCGCCCACGACAACGGCGTGCCCTTCTACGTCGCCCTACCTTCCTCCACCCTCGACTGGACTTTGCGCGACGGGGTAAAAGAGATTCCCATTGAGCAGCGCAGCCAGGACGAAGTGAAGTACATCGATGGACTGTCTCCCCATGGGATCACCTCGGTGCTGATCTGTCCCGAATCTTCCCCCGCCGCCAACTATGCCTTTGATGTCACCCCCGCCCGACTGGTGACGGGTTTGATTACCGAACGGGGAATCTGTCCGGCGTCTGAGGCCGGGTTGCTGAGTCTGTTCCCCGAAGCCGCCTAACGGCTATGGGCATGGACGAGGGTGTCATTAAGTATGTCGGCCACTGGACGCCCGGTGCGCCGATGAAAGAGGCTGAGCTGACGGAGCTGGTGGCGTGGCGCGATCGCATGTGGCAAGCCCAACAGATCGGGCTATACCCCAACGGTATTGGCTACGGCAATATCAGCCTTCGGCGATCGGCCCACAGCTTTGCCGTTTCGGGCACCCAAACCGGGCACCTGGCCCAAACCTCTGTCCACCATTACACCCTGGTCGACGATTGGGATATCGATCGCAACACCCTGCACTGCACCGGCCCGATTCAAGCCTCCTCAGAATCGCTCACCCATGCGGCTCTCTACGACTACAGCAGCGCCATTCGAGCAATTATTCACGTTCATAACCGCCCGCTGTGGCAGCGGGGCCAGGGAGTGCTGCCTACCACCGCCGCCAGCGTTCCCTACGGCACCCCGGCGATGGCCTACGAAATGATGCGGCTGTTGAACCAGGAAGATCTGATGCAAACGCGCATTTTAATCATGGCGGGGCACGAGGAGGGGGTGCTGGTGTTTGGCCCCACCCTGGAGGCTGCGGCTCAGGTGCTGTATCAGCATATGTAGCAAAAGAACGAAGATAGAAGAGCGGCAAATGTCCTATAGGCTCAAAGCTCGGCATCTTGGGCTGTCTCAATCCAGATTCCACCTGCTGTGGACACCTGGCGGTCCTACGTTTCTTGCTACTCAATCCTTTTGAGCTACACGGCCACCGCTGCCAGCGCCTGTCGTCCCTGGGCAATGATCTCGTCATAGACGGCTTCTAGGGCTGGGTTGCAGCCTCGGCACCCGGCCACGACCCGATCGGCCCAGTCTAAATATTCGCGCTTCCGTTCTAGCGACCAGCCATCGGGGGGCGAGGTGGTGATGTTTTGCACGTTGGCGGTTTTGTCGGCAATTTTGAGCTGCTTGGCCTGGGGCGATAGATGGGGGGCGTGCTCCACTTGCCGTTGCTTGCGCTCGGCCTTGGGCAACTCTTTGTCGTCGGTGACTTCTTCCACCACTCGCCGTACCTCGGGGCCGAAGTGACGCTCGATCTCCTCGGGGGTGGTGTCGGTATCCTCTACCGTATCGTGGAGAATGGCGGCTTGTAGGGTTACCAGATCGGTCACGCCGCCTTCGCTGGCTAAGAGTTGAGCCACGCGAATGGGATGGTTGATGTAGGGCGAGGCTTCTTTATCTTTGCGGCGCTGCTCGCTGTGTTTGGTGGCTGAAAAGTGCAGGGCCTCTAGCAAAGCAGTGGTAGCAGGGGCGGAAGCCAAAGCAGATGAAGTCATGGTTGTGCAGAAAATCGCTTTTATCAGCATGACCGATCGCGATGGGCAACGACATCAATTTGGGCATGTGGTCGCAGCGCTGGTCAGGTACTCGCAGGTTTAGACAGACGCGCCTTGCCTGGTTTGCTGATCGCCATTTTGGCAGCGCGAGTGATCAATTTAATAGATTCTGTCTGCCAAAACCGCACGCTGGCAGGTCGGCAGCGATTCCGGGACGGATCGCTCCGCGAATCGCGACCTGACGCACTGGCTCAAACCCCAGCTCGCCCAATAGAGGTTCAGTCAATGTCCTAAACTCAAATTAAATTTAGTCAATTTGTCATTCTGCCTACTAAATTGTCGCTAAGTTGAACACTAATCTCATGGCCCGTGGGTATACGTTTTTAACCGCACTACAGCACCTGTGATTCAACAACTCGACATTCAACTCAGTTTTACGGTTAATGGAGAGCCTGTCTCTGTTAAAGACGTTTCTCCCGCGATGACGTTGCTGGAGTATCTGCGCCTGAGCGGGCGAGCCGGCACCAAAGAGGGCTGCGGCGACGGCGATTGCGGTGCCTGCACTGTAGCCCTGATCGGCAAAGGGGCCGATGGCCAACCCCACTACCAGGCGGTAAATAGCTGCCTGATTCCCCTGGGAGCGGTGGCGGGGCGGCAGGTCTTGACCGCTGACGGCATTACCCAATGCCAAATTCCCAAAGTTGCCTTTGTTAAAGAGCCCGTCACCGCCGACCAGCTTCACCCTGTGCAGGCCGCCATGGTAGAAACGGGCGGCTCTCAGTGCGGCTACTGCACCCCAGGTTTCATCATGAGCTTGTTTGCCGCCTACTACGATGGCACTCCCAACGACCTCTCGGTGGAGGGCAACCTCTGCCGCTGCACCGGCTACATCCCCATTCGCCGCGCCGCCCAGATGGTAGCCGCAGCGGCACCCCAGGATACTTTTATGGAGCAGCTGGTGTCAGCATCTACTGTGCTTTCGTCGCTGGCTTACACCACCCAAAACAACGGCCACAGCGAGCAGTTCCATCGGCCTACCCAGCTGTCAGAAGTGCTGGAATTGTTGCAGCAGCACCCCACTGCCACCCTAGTCGCCGGAGCGACAGACCTGGGCCTAGAGATGAGCTGGCACCGGCAGCACTATCCCGTTCTAATTTCTCTCGAAGCGATCGCCGAACTGAAGCAGATCCACCAAACCGAGGACTACGTTGAAATCGGCGCGGCAGTGCCCCTCAGCCATATTGAGGCCACCCTGCACGGCATCTTCCCCAGCCTGGATGAAATGATCCACTGGTTTGCCGCTCGCCAAGTCCGCAACCGGGCCACCCTGGGCGGCAACATCGGCACCGCTTCCCCAATTGGCGACCTGCCCCCAGTGCTCCTGTCGCTGGATGCGATGTTGCAGCTAGCTGGCCCTGGGGGTGAAAGAACGCTGCCTCTAGCAAACTTTTTTATCGGCTACCGCCAAACTGAGCTACAGCCCGGCGAGGTGATTGTCTCCGTCCAAATTCCCAAAGCCCTTACTCCTGGCACCGATCGCCGACTGAGCCAGTCTTACAAAATTGGCAAGCGCGGCACCGATGACATCAGCATTGTGGCGGCGGCTTTTGTAGTGGATGTGGATAGCAGCAATCAGATTCTCCATGCCCGATTGGGCTATGGCGGGGTGGCGGCGACTCCGGCCAGGGCGATCGCAGCGGAGGAGTTTTTGCTGGGTAAGCCTTGGACGGCTGAAACTATTCACGCGGTGAAGCCTATCCTACAAGAGGCGTTTACACCGTTGACTGACCTGCGGGGCAGCGCCGAGTACCGCAAGCGCTTGGTAGTGAATTTATTCGAGAAATTCTTTGTGGAATTTCCGTAGCGTAGACCCTGATTCCCTCTCCCCCAACCCCTCTCCCAGGGAGGGGAGCCAAGCCACAATCAAAAACCTTCAATCCTCGTAGGGTGGGCACTGCCCACCGCCCTCAATGCAAGCGATAGTCCATCCCCCGCTGCCTTATCAGTTTTGTGATTCTGCCCCATGATTGTGGTGGGCAGTGCCTACCCTACCTCCCAAACTTGCCCCTGTTACTCCCAGGAAGACAAACCCAAAACGCCAATCCGAAGTCCCCAGCGAGGTATTCCATGAGCCCAGTCGGCAAGCACAAAAGTCATGAAAGCGCCGTGGCCCATGTCAGCGGCACCGCCGTTTACACCGACGACCAGCGTGAACCAGCGGGGATGCTATCGCTCTATCCCGTGCTCTCACCCCACGCGAGGGCGAGAATCACCAAGCTAGATGTGGCCCCGGCAATGGCGGTAGCGGGCTGCGTCACAGTGCTCACCGCCGCTGACGTGCCCGGAGAAAACAACACTGGCGTCATCGTCCACGATGAGGTGCTGTTGCCAACTGACGAAATCAGCTACTACGGCCAGGTTGTGGCCTGGGCCGTGGGTGAAGATGAAGCCGCCGCCCGGGAAGGGGCAGCCAAGATTGTGGTGGAGTACGAGCCACTGCCGGCGATTAAGACGGTGAAGGAGGCGATCGCCGCCCACAGCTACCACGACGTCCCCCAATTCATTCGTCGGGGTGACCCCAATGCGGCGATCGCCCAAGCTCAACACACCTTCTCTGGAGAAATTGAGATCGGCGGGCAAGACCACTTTTATCTTGAGACCCAGGTCAGCTGGGCCATTCCCGATGGCGAGGGCAACCTCCAGCTCTACAGCTCTACCCAGCACCCGACCGAAACTCAGGAAATCGTTGCCCGCATTCTCGGCCTGCCCAAAAACCGCGTTGTCTGCACCTGCCTGCGCATGGGCGGCGGCTTTGGCGGCAAAGAATCCCAGTCGAACCCCTTTGCTTCAGCGGCTGCCCTGGCCACCTACAAGACGGGTCGCCCCGCCCGCTGCCGACTGCGCCGCCACCACGACATGCTGATCACCGGCAAGCGCCACGGCTTTCTGGGTCAATATGAAGTCGGCTTTAACGACGACGGCACCATCACGGCCATGAACGTCACCCTGGTATCGGACGGCGGCTGGAGCTTGGATCTGTCGCCTCCAGTATTGGGGCGGGCGATGCTCCACGTCGATAACGCCTACTACGTGCCCAACCTGGTGATCGAAGGGCGCATTGCTAAAACCAACCGGGTTTCGAATACCGCCTATCGCGGCTTTGGTGGTCCCCAGGGCATGATTGTGATTGAGGAAGTGATCGATCGCATTGCCCGCACCCTCAACCTGCCTCCCGATGTAGTGCGCGAGCGCAACTTCTACCACGGCGAGGGCGACACCAACCGCACCCACTACGACCAAGACATCGTTGACAATCGCATCGCTCGGATCTGGCAAGAGGCCAAGGAAGGGGCCAATTATATGGCGCGGCGGGCGGCGATCGCCGCCTTCAACGAAACCAGCCCCTACAAAAAGCGCGGGCTGGCCATCACCCCAGTCAAGTTCGGCATTTCCTTCAACAATGTGCGGTACAACCAGGCAGGAGCGCTAGTGCTGATCTACACCGATGGCAGCATTCAGCTCAACCACGGCGGCACCGAAATGGGCCAGGGGCTGCACACCAAAATGATTCAGGTTGCCGCCAAAGCGCTGGGAGTGAAGAGCGATCGCCTGCGCATGATGCACACCAGCACCGATAAAGTGCCCAACACCTCGGCCACCGCCGCCTCTAGCGGGTCAGACCTCAACGGCCAGGCGGTAAAGAATGCCTGTGAGACCCTGCGCGATCGCCTCGCCGCCGTCGCCGTGCGCATGCTGAATCTGGACGCTCCCGAAGATATGGTCTTTGAGGACGACTGGATCTACTGCCGCACCTACCCCAGCGCCCGCATCGCCTTCGACGAAGTGGTGCAGCAGGCCTACAGCGAACGCATTAGCCTCTCCGCTACCGGCTTTTACCGCACTCCCAACATTTTTTGGGATGCAAAATTGGGTAAGGGTCGCCCCTTTTACTACTTCGCCTACGGTACAGCGGTCTGTGAAGTAGAGGTCGATGGCTTTACCGGCACCTTTAAACTGCGCCAGGTCGACATTGTTCACGATGTGGGCAAATCCCTCAATCCACTGGTGGATCGGGGTCAGATCGAAGGAGCCTTTGTGCAGGGCATGGGCTGGCTCACCATGGAAGAGCTGGTGTGGGATGGCGAGGGCCGCCTGCGCACCTTTGCCCCCAGCACCTACAAAATTCCCACCATCAGCGAGGTCCCAGAAAACTTCACCATCCACCTGCTGGAGCGCGCCGCCCAAGATGGCGTGATCTACGGCAGCAAGGCCGTGGGCGAACCGCCGTTTATGCTTGCCATGTCGGTGCGAGAGGCGATTCGCGCCGCAGTGGCAGCGTTTGGCAATGCCGACTATGTGCCCCTGGCGCTACCGGCGACCCCAGAGGCGACACTGTGGGCGATCGAGGCGGTGAAGGCAGCGGTGAGGCAGGAGCAACCTGTGGAAGTTGTGTCGTAATCTGCTGAGTTGAAACGGGGTTTCGGGGCGATCGCCTGTTCAAACAGCACTCTGTTTCTTGCCATACAAAATCTGTCTAACTCATGGTGAACTGCTTTCAACAACTGGCGCAGGCTCTCATCTATGGCCCGGCGGTTCTTGCCACCGTTACTACCGTCAAGGGTTCCGTGCCCCGCGAAGTGGGAGCCAAGTTGATCGTTGATGCTACGGGTCAGGCCTTTAACACCATTGGTGGTGGTGCCGGAGAAGCCAAAGTGATTCGCCAAGCCAAAGAGGTGCTGCAAACCGGCCAAAAGCAGTTTGTAGACATTGACCTCTCTGGCGCTCCCCAACGACAAACTCAAGGAATTTGTGGGGGCCACATGCGGGTGTGGCTTGAGCGATGGCAGGGGGAAGCCGCAAAATCCCTTGTTCAAACGATTTTGCATCAGCTCCATCAGGGACAGTCGGTAACGCTGGTAACGCCCTTAGACGGAGCTCACGATCCGTACCTGGCCGACAAATTTGTTTCAGTAGATGCAGCGATCGCCTTCGTACAAACCCTCGAACCACCGCCCACACTGCTGATTGTCGGAGCAGGTCATGTTGGCATTCAACTCGCTAAAGTCGCTGATCTAATCGGCTTTCAAATAATTGTGCAGGACGATCGCCCCGATTGGGCCAACGCTGAGCACTATCCCCAGGCAAGTCAAATTTTGACGGGCGGGGTTGAGGGTGCGATCGCCGCCCTCAACCCCCACCAAAACCTCTACACTGCCCTCGTCACGCGCGGCTACACCTACGATCTCGACGCTCTGCAGCAATTGCTGCAGCGTCCCATTCCCTGTCGCTATATCGGCATGATCGGCAGCGAAAAGCGGGTGCGTCAAGTCTATGGGGCGATCGAGCAGATGGGTATAGCAAGAGAAAAGTTAGCTAATATCTATGGCCCCATTGGGCTAGATATTGGGGCACTCACCCCAGAAGAGATCGCGGTTAGCATCAGCGCCGAGTTGATTTTGGTGCAGCGGGGAGGCACGGGGCGATCGCTTTCCGAACGGCTCCGCCGAAGCCGGTTGGACAACTAAAATTGTCAAGCTATTGTGTGTAAACCCTATCTAGCGCATTCAAATCAGCAGAGTATATCTTTAAGAATTAGACTCTTTTCAGCTTAGAAGTAAACAAATATAAATTTAATAGTAGCTATAACAGGTGAAGCGTGCGTTAGGACAGCTCAAACTGTCAAGATTCGATCTTAATGGACGTATCTTTGTTCTTCGTTTTCTACGAAAAATGGGCATTGTTTCGACTTTAAGTTTAGCCAAAACAATACCCACCTTATATCTAACAAGTCCGGCTAGAAACCGGCTTGAGCGGCACCTATGTCACAATTCGTGCATAGCGCCAACTCTCAAACAAGCTTAGTTACCGGGCATTGTACCTGTGCTGCTTCGGGCATCGCGGTCTTCAGCTCTGAAGTACCACTCGCCATTGCTGTCTTGGGCAAAGGTGTTTTTCACCGAGCTCCAGGCCACATCGCGGGCACCATCTTCGCTAAAACCATCACTTGTCGCAGCATTAAAAGCTGCCATAAAGATCTGCTTAGCTTCTTGGGGCAGCGACTGAGTATCTTGGGGCAACGCTTCTACATTTTCATAAGGCATGGGATTGTCTCCTTGGTCATGCGGTAGTTCTTGCATAGACCTTAAAGCACCTGAATCGGCCTCAACCTCTTTCTTCAGCTGTAAAATCCTCTACTTTTAACCGCTCCTTAGGATGGGTATTACAACCGTTTTGAGTAGTGCCTCGACTTCCGCTTCCCAAACTAAGCCACAGCCAGAATTTTATTGACGAACGGCCCAAAACTGCAAGACGCTAAGAATGCTGTCCATACTCAATACCGACAGCACGCTACCGGCGCTGCCAACGCTCAAAATGCTGCCTACACTGCCAATGCTCAAGATACTACCCGCACTGCCGATGCTAAGAATGCTGCCGGTGCTGCCGATGCTGAGAATGCTGCCGGCGCTGCCCAGACTTAACAAGCTAAAATAACTCCCTCGACTGAGAATCGCGCGATGCCGTGGAGGAACAGCACGACCGTTAGTAGCGGTAGGGGAAACTTTCTGACTTTCAAACACGCTTCGATGACCTAATCAAGCTTGGGGATGGGAAACTTTCTCTCACTATGATGATTCCTCAGCTGCCTCAAAGCCAATCATCACGCTTAAGCCGAGTATTTAACCCAGCGCGTGACGAATCTGGTGAGGGCGATCGCACCTCTACTTATCGGTCTCCCTCACGAATTGGCAAGGTCGTTGAGACAGAGCGAAAATGCAAAGCCCTTTAGCTATCCTCAATCCGCCCCGCCTTCACTGTCAAAATCTGCGATGAGGTCATCCACTGGCTGCCGAAAGCGCCGAGGTGGGTGGTGGTGATGATGGTTTGAAAGCGGTCTTGAATCGCTTCCAAAAGCTGATTTTGGCGGTTGAGATCTAGCTCGGCCAGCACGTCGTCGAGCAGCAGCAGGGGCGGTTCACCCACCACCTCATCAATCAGGTGCAGTTCTGCCAGCTTGAGCGCCAGCACCAGGGTGCGCTGCTGGCCCTGGGATCCATATTGGCGGCTGGGGGTGTCGTTGATGGTGAACTCAATATCGTCACGATGGGGGCCAACCAGAGTGGTGCGCTGGTGCTGTTCTGCGATCGCCCGCTGCTTAATCTTCTCCAAAAAGCTAGCCTGAATCACCTGCGGATCATCCTCTGTCATTGGCACATTGGGCTGGTAATGCATGCGCAGGTCTTCGCGCTGGCCGCTGATCGCCTGGTGCCATTGGTGGGCGATTGGGGCGAGGCGATCGATCGCCCTGGCCCGCCGCCGAATCACCCGCGTGCCCAGAGCCGCCAGCTGGGCATCCCACAGGGCAAACTCGGTGGCGTCTAGGGCAGGGGCAGGCTCGCCATCGTCATCGCCAAAGGATTTTTTGATCAGGGCGTTGCGCTGCTTGAGCACCTGGTTGTACTGGCTGAGAATGTGGGCATAGATCGGCTCTAGCTGAATCAGCAACGTATCGAGCCAGTCGCGCCGTTCCCCCGGCCCGCCCCGCACTAGGTCAATGTCGAGGCTAGAGAACTGCACCGCGTTGAGGGCGCCGAGAAAGTCGAGCTGTCGCCGCAGCTTTTCGCCGTTGAGAACGGCCGTGCGCCGCCCCGCCTGGCGCAGCACCAGGGAGAGATCGGCTATGCCCAAATCTCTGCGCACCGAGGCGGTGATTTGAGCTACGGGCTGGTCTTGATGCACCAGATCGCGATCGCGGCTAGTTCGGTGCGACTTGAGCGTCGCCAACAGCTCCACGGCCTCTAGCAGATTCGACTTACCCTGGGCATTTTCCCCCACCAAAATGGTTTTGGGAGCGGCAAAGTCGATCTGCTGCTCGCCGTAGTTGCGAAAGTGCCTGAGCGATAGATGGGTGAGGTACAAAGGGCACCAGGGCTGAACTTGTTTAGGATACAGGACGGCGTAGAGAATCTAAGCGCTGGGCCTGCAGGGCGCTAACCCTGCGGCTGGCTCATCAGCACTACAGTCGATCGCGGCCCCATCGGGTAGAGGTCGCTTTCAAACACTGGGGCTTCCTCCGGGTAGCAAAAGTCGCGGGGGGGCGGCACAGCAGTATCGACAATGCGATGCCAGCGATCGTGGGGACCCAGCCCCGGCAGGTTAAACATCAGCGCCTCCCAGTAGGCGTTGAGCATGACGTGAATTTGCTCCTTGGCGTCGGGGTAGCGCAGGGTAAAGGCCAGGGTGCGAGAGTGCTCCGACCAGTCGGGCTGGTTGAGAGCGGTGCCGTGCCAGACAATGTGGGGTTCGTAGTGCCAGGTGGTGGTCACCCGCAGCAGGTGCTGGAGCTGAAACACCTTCAGGTTTTGAATGAAGTGGATCAACCCCTGGGTAAAGCGCAGCAACGGCTGTTCCTTCTCCACGGCATCCCAGTTAAACCAGCTCAGGTCGTTGTCTTGGCAATAGGCGTTGTTATTGCCCCGCTGGGTGCGGCGCACCTCGTCGCCCATCAGCAGCATGGGAGTGCCCTGGGACATAAACAGCAGGGTGAGAAAGTTTTTAATCTGCCGCTGGCGCAGCTGCTCGACCTCGGGTGGGGCCGAGAGGCCTTCTACGCCGCAGTTCCAGCTGTAGTTGGCGTCGGTGCCGTCGCGGTTATGCTCGCCGTTGGCCTCGTTGTACTTTTGGTTATACGAGACCAGGTCGTTGAGGGTAAAGCCATCATGGCAGGTGACAAAGTGAATGCTGCGGTTGGGCTCGCGGTTAGGCTTTTGGTAGATGTCAGGGCTGCCCAACAGGCGGGCGGCCAGGTCGGGCACCACGCCCTCGTCACCTTTGATAAACTGGCGCACGTGGTCGCGGTAGGGGCCATTCCATTCGGCAAAGCGATCGCCAATAAAGCTGCCCACCTGGTATAGCCCCGCCGCATCCCAGGCCTCAGCAATGATCTTGGTGCCCGCCAAAATCGGCTCCGACTCAATATTCCACAGAATCGGCGGGTCTTCCAGGGGGTTGCCCGCCATGTCGCGCGACATCACCGAAGCCAGGTCAAAGCGAAAGCCATCCACGTGCATCTCCGACACCCAATAGCGCAGACTGTCGAGAATCATGCGCCCCACGACAGCGTGGTTGGGCGACAGAGTATTGCCGCAACCGCTGTAGTTGGAGTAGTAGATTGGGTTGTCTTCGAGCATGTAATAGGTTTCGTTGTCGATGCCCTTAAAGCTCAGGGTGGGGCCTTCATGGTTGCCCTCGGCAGAATGGTTGAACACCACGTCGAGAATGACTTCAATACCGGCTCGGTGCAGAGCCTTGACCATGTCGCGAAACTCGTTCACCGGCCCCAGGGGATCTTTGCGGGAGCTGTAGGCGCGGTGGGGAGCAAAAAAGCCCAGGGTGCTATAGCCCCAGTAGTTTTCTCGCCCAGGCATCGCATCCTGGGAGTCGAACTGGTGAATGGGCAGCAGTTCCACCGCCGTAATGCCCAGCGCTTGTAGGTAGGGGATTTTTTCAATTAGCCCCGCGTAGGTGCCCCGCTGCTCCTCGGGCAGTCCCGATGAGGAGTGGCGGGTAAAGCCACCCACGTGCATTTCGTAGATAACGCTGCTGGAGTAGGGAATGTGCAGGGGGCGATCGCCCTGCCAGTCGTAGTTGCGGGTGTCAACCACTACCCCCTTGATGGCGGTGGCACAGTTGTCGCCGGGGCCGATGGCGCGGCTGCGATCGTAGATGTCGTCACCGACAATGGCGCGGGCGTAGGGGTCGAGCAGTACCTTAGTGGCATCAAAGCGGTGGCCACGGGCCGGGTCAAAGGGGCCATGGACGCGGTAGGCGTAGACCTGCCCGCTTTTTAGCCCCGGCACAAACAGGTGCCAGTAGTAAAACGTGCGGTTCCACAGCGGATCGAAGGCGATCACTCGGCTGGGCTCAGTGAGGTCATCGGCCTCAAACAGCAGCAGGTCTATGCCGGTAGCGTGTTTGGAGTAAAGGCAAAAATTTACCCCCACAGCGTAGACGGTGGCCCCCAGGGGGTAGCTTTGGCCAGGAAGAACTTTTGGACTCATAGCGCGACCTGTATGCTGAACGCTGACCGTACCTCTCTACCAGAGATAGCCTCACGTTCTAAGGCTTTACCTTATCACCGAGAGTTTGCCAGATGCCCACGCTCAATACTTAGTTAAGCTCTAGGCTCTGGCTCACTGGGGTCGAGCGCTCTAGCTGCCATAGGCCGAGCGGATCGTCTAGATCTAGCGGCGTCCATCGAGGCGGGGTGCCGAGGCTAGTCTCAGTGCCAAACAGAGCACGCCAAGTGGCATCCCGATACTCCCAGGCGGTGGCAGAAAACGCGCGAAAGATGTCAATCTCCTGCAAGGGATCAGCTTGGGGCGATTCTCCACTGGAGACGCTTCGCGAGCGCCATTGATGCACTAAGACAGCCCAGTTGCCCACCCTGAGGGCCTGCCCCTGCTGCTCTGCCTGATCCAGACGCCACACCTGCACAGGGCCAGGGTGAAGGCGATGCCAGTGCTCAACAAAGGGATGAAGACCACCCTCGTCATCCTCGCAGGTGCCCTGTTCTAAGAATTCGTCTGCCCCCAGCCATTGATAGTTGCTGGTGTCGGGCCACTGGCGCGGGGTGAGGGCAAGGCGGTGGTGCCAGGTACAGGTTGGGGGAGCCTCAGACCAGCTGAAGGTACCGGCAAAGCCCAGCAGGTCGGCGTCAAAGCGCGATCGCCAGTCCATTGCCCGATATCGCTCTGGCGTGAGCCGTCCCGCAAAGGGAGCGCTACGCACATCGGCGAAGTAGGTTTCAGCCTGAATCCACAGGACAGATTGGCTAGTTTCGATCGGGCCTTGGTCAAACTGAATGGAGCGGCGTTGCCAGACGCCGAGGAAGGGGTTGAGGGGCATAGGGGTGGATGGGTAGGCGGGTAGATGAGTGGATGGGTTAAGGGAGCGTAGGGTGGGCAGTGCCCACCAGCGTTGACCAGCGCAATGCACCAGGGTTTCCCGTAGGGGCAAACGGTGTTTGCCCGGCATCAATGTTACGCCGCTAATCCAGCATCACCAGTGGTGGCAAGGGCATCCCAGATCAGTTGTTGCTGGTGAATGATGCGCGCTTCTAGACCATTCACCGGGCCGGGGGTGTAGGCACCGCTGGCGTAGCCTTGCTGCACGCTTTCGGTGAGCACCATGTCTTCTTGCATGAAGGCTTCAAATTCGGCCAGCAGGGTGTCGGTGGGCGGGCAAAATTCGGGGTCGCCGTAGATGTCTAAGGAAACCTGGCAAGACTCAGCGGTGAGCGGCTCGATGTGCAGCCAGGCCAGCAGGCCGTTGGGCAGCCCCAGCAGGTGCAGATTGGGGTAGATGCCGTAGGTAAAAAATCCGTCGCGGCTGCGACCCTGGAGGGTTGGCAGAACAGGGTTTTCGGCCTGCCAGTCGGCAGTGGTGGGGGTGTAGAGCAGGTTGACGAAGGCTTCGAGCTGGTGCTGGTAGTGGCGAATCGGGCCTTGCACCTGATTGAGGGTGGTGCGGTGGGCGATCGCCACGTGGTAGTCGCACAGGGTGTTGTCGTGGTAGTTCTTCCAGTTGCAAGCGACGGTGTACTGCTTGGCCGCCAGGGGTTGGGTGGCGGGGGTGCGGTGCTGCCCCAGGTGCTCGGGGATGCTGCCGAGAAATTCTACTAGCGGCGGCGCACTGTCGTCGAAGCAGACAAACATGAAGCCCGACCAGGTCTCTAGCCGTAGCGATCGCAGCGCAAAATCCTCTTTTTGAAAGGACTTTGGAAACTGATTTTGAGAGGGCACCCCCACCAATTCCCCAGCGAGGTCGTACACCCAGGCGTGGTAAGGACACACCAGCTTTTGGCAGGGATGAATGCCCGCCTGGGGCGACAAAATTGCGGCCCGGTGGGGGCAGAGGTTATAAAAGGCCCGCAGCTCGCCCTCGTCGTCTCGAACAATCAGCAGGGGAGCGCCCGCCACCGACCTGGCCCACACCATCCCTGGCTGGAGGAGTTCGCCATCGCCCACGTAGAGCCAGGTGCGGCGAAAGATCGCCTGCTGCTCTATCGGGATCCATTGAGGATTGGTGTAGTGGTCGGCGGTGAGCAAAAATCGCTCCGGCAGCCCGTGAGCGTCGGGGGGAACCGGCGATGCCCCCTGAGGGCTGGTCTTTGACCATTGCAGCGGCAGACTAGAAACCATGGCTAGATACTCCCTATCAGCTCACCAAGGCCGGCGCTGCCTTGCCCCGCAGCAGGTCCATGATGCCTTCGCGGTAGTCCTGAAAGGTGCGATCGCGGCGAATTGTGTAGGTGCGATCGCTGGGCAAGTCCACAAATACCTCTCGCTGAATGGTGCCGGGGTGCGCCGTCAGCACGTAGATCCGCTGGGAGAGAAACACCGCCTCATCGACATCGTGGGTGATCATCAAAATGCTCACCCCGGTGCGGTTCCACAGGTCGAGCATAAATTGCTGCATGGTCTCCTTGGTCTGCACATCTAGCGCTCCAAAGGGCTCATCCATCAGCATAATTTTGGGCCGCGAGGCCAGGGTACGGGCGATCGCCACCCGCTGCTTCATGCCGCCAGAGAGTTGCTTGGGCAGCGATCGCGCAAACTTGGTCAGCCCCACCACATCTAGATAGTAGGAAGCCATTTCTCGCCGCTCCCGCGGCCCCACGCCCTGGAGCTTGAGGCCAAACTCCACATTTTTCTGCACCGTCATCCAGGGATAGAGGGTGTAGCTCTGGAAGATCATGCCGCGATCGGATCCTGGCCCCGTCACCACTTGGCCATCCACCGTAATCTCTCCTGCCGTGGGCATATCCAGCCCCGCCACCAGCCGCAGCAGCGTAGATTTGCCGGAGCCTGAGGCCCCGACCACGCAGACAAATTCGCCCGTTTCCACGTGCATGTTGATGTCATCGAGCGCCACCACCGGCCCTTGGCGGGTGTCGAACTGTTTGCTGAGGTTGTTGATTTCTAAGTGCATGGTGGGGAGTAGGGGGTAGGGGTGGGCGGGTGGATGGGTAGGAGGGTGGATGGGTACGCCGTAGGGTGGGCACTGCCCACGAAAGCTAGATTGAGTCGGATTCAGGATGAATAGAGCAGGTTGGATAACCCTGGTTAGATTCCCCCTGCCCCTTTTTGACGGGGTTCGGAGTAAAACTTAGAACGCGAGGATCTCGGGGGATCTATCGCGCACCTCACAAGCTGAGGGAACGCCAGCGCTCAATCCATCGCCCATTTACAAGTGGCTTTCATCAACCCTCGCAGCGATAAATCTAGGGCAAAGCCGATTACGCCCAGAATGATCAGGCAGGCAAAGATTTCGTCGGTGTTGAAGAACTTTTGGGCCAGCACGATCCGCTTGCCTAGGCCGTTTTCTGCCGCCACCAGCTCCGCCACCACCACCAGGTTCCAGGAGGTGGCAATGTTGATGCGAAAGGTATCGATGATGTTAGGCACCACGTAGGGCGTAATCACCTGAAACAGCGCCTGTCGTCGCTGCCCGCCCAGGGTGTAGGTGGTTTCGAGCAGAGCCTTGGGCACAAACTTCACCGCATCCATAATCATCAGGATGTTAAAGAACACGGTGCCCATAAAGATCAGAGCGATTTTGGGCGCTTCACCCAAACCCAAGTAGATCAGCAGCAGGGGAATGAAGGCGGGAGCGGGCATGTAGCGCACCACACCGACAATTGGTTCGAGCAGCGATCGCACGCTAGCAAAAGCCCCCATCGCAATGCCGATGGGGATCGATACCAGCGCCGCCAGCAAGAAGCCCACAGTCACCCGCATGATGCTGGCAGCGGTATCTCCCAGCAAAAAGCCATCCGTCCAGAGCCGGCCCAAAGCCTGGGCCACCTGAAATGGTGAGGGCAAAAACTTGTCATTCACCAGGTCTAGGCTGGCCACTATCCACCAGAGGGCAAAGGGTACCGCAATGGAGAGCACCATCAACGCCGTGCTCATCGGCTTGGGAATGTCATCGGCCAGCCGCCAAAAGACACTGGGCTTCATGCCCTGGGAGGCGGTGGGCGCGGTGGAAAAGGAAGGGGAAGCGGGAGTCACAGGGGTTAGCCCAAACGTACAACAAACCTGAAAAGCATCAGCCCCCATCATCCACAGAACGGCGATCGGGGCTTGCATCAACGGCTACTTCTTGGCGGTATAGGCCTTAATAAATTGGTCATCGAGAATGGCCTCTAGGTCGGGGGCCTCGGGGATAAACTTCAGCTCCACCATGAATTCGGCCATTTTTTGAGAGGCGTAGGGCATGTATTTCATGTCGTCACCGCCTGCGCTAAAGGCTTCTAAGTTTTCATCTAGAGTGAAAATTTTGGTGCCCTCGGTATATTTTTCAAACTCGGTGTCGCTGACGCTGGCTCGCTTCGCCATAATTTCGTTGGCCCGCTCAGGGTTTTCTTCGATAAAGGCCAAAATGTCGAACCAGGTGTTCACCAGAGCTTGCACCTGGTCGGGGCGGCTGTCGATCAGCTTTTGGGTCACCACCAGCAGGTCAGGAATCGCGCCTGGGAAATCTGCCGAGCTCGCCAGCTCCTGGCTGCCTTCGCGCGAAAGCGCCGTTTCCCAGAAGGGTACCCAGCCCGCAAAGCCATCTACCTGTTCGGCAGCAAAGGCCGTGGCCGCAGCCCCGGTTTCAAGATTTTTAATTTCTACAGCGTCGCGGGTTAGCCCCGCCTCTTCCAAAGCCAGGCTGAGCAAAAAGTCGCCCACTACGCCCTCCTCTAGAGCAACGGTTTTGCCGGCCAGATCGGCGACGGTGTCGATGCCCTCAGCCCCAATTACCTTGTCGTTGCCGGCGGAGTTGTCGTTGACCAGCACCGCCACCATGCCGTTGACGGCATCCCCTGCAAAGGAGATGGTGTCGTTGAGGGTTTGGCTGTTGGCATCAAGTTGCCCGGCGGCTAAGGATTGGATTGATTCTAGGTAGCCGTCAAACCAGATCAGCTCGACGTTGGCCCCATTCTTTTCGAATAGGCCCTCTTCTTCGGCGATCGCCCAGGGCCACCAGCCCGCCCAGCTGCTGTAGCCCAGTTTCACGGGCTCTCCAGCTGTAGCGCTCGCGGGCGCATCGGCAGGGGCATCGGCCTGGGGTGCATTTTGGGCGCAGCTGACGGTTATCAACAGGCTGCAAAAGAAAGCAAACAGCGTAGGCAAAAAGGTGCGTCGTTTCATAGCGGTGATATTTGAGACTCAAAAACTGCGGAAAAAGCTGCAGGGCATCTGGACGCCCTTGAGGAGAAGCTACACGTCTGGGCAATCGCTAGAAAAACTTTAGATACCGCTTAATTTCCCAGTCGGAAATGTGGGTGTGGTACTCCTCCCATTCCCGACGGCGAAAGTCGATGTAGGTCTGGTACATCAGCGGCCCCATCACGGCCTGGCTCAGGGAGTCAGCCTCAAAGGCGTCGATCGCCTCTTGCAGCGTGCGGGGCAGCATGTCGATGCCCATGGTCTTCAGGTCGCTTAGGGAATAGTTGTACATGTTTTCGGTGTGGGGGTCACCGGGGTCGAGCCCCTCGGCAATGCCCTCTAGCCCAGCGGCCAAAATCATCGCCGCCCCCAAGTAGGGGTTGGTGGCAATATCGGCGGCGCGGCACTCAACTCGGCCCCCCGCCAGAGGAATGCGCAGCATGTTGGTGCGGTTGTTGTTGCCGTAACAGATGTAGACCGGGGCCCAGGTAAAACCCGACATGCTGCCCTGGCGCAGCAGCCGCTTGTAGCTGTTGACCGTGGGGCAGGTGACGGCGCAGATGGCCTTGGCGTGGCGCAGCACCCCGGCAATAAACTGGTAGCCCAGCTTCGACAGCTTGCAGCCGCGTAGGTCATCCGGGTCTTCAAACAGGTTTTGCCCGGTGTGGATATCGGCCAAAGACATGTTGTAGTGGGCACCGCTGCCGGTGCGATCGCCAAAGGGCTTGGGCATAAAGCTGGCAAAGTAGCCATGCTTGCGGGCGATCTCCTTAACCATCAGCCGAAAGAAGGTGAGGCGATCGGCCATGGTCAGGGCATCGCTGTAGGCAAAGTCAGTCTCAAACTGGCCGTTAGCGTCTTCGTGGTCAAAAGAATAGACATCCCAGCCCAGTTGGTTCATGTAGTCCACCAGCTCACTCAGCCAAGGGGTGTTGTCGAGCAGGCTGGGCAGGTCGTAGCAGGGCTTGGCCAGGTGGTCGCGATCGCTCACCGGCCCAAAGCTCCCATCCGAGTGCTCCTTGAGCATAAAGAACTCGGTCTCAATGCCCAGGTTAAACGTAAACCCCATCGCCGCCGCCTTGGCCAGCATTTGCTTGAGAATGGTGCGGCAGCAGGCCTCAAAGGGCTGTCCCTTGAGATAGAGATCACTGGCGAACCAAGCCACTTCAGGCTTCCAGGGCAGCACCGTAGCCGAAGCCGGGTCGGGCATCGCTGCGACTTCCTCATCGCTGATCTCCTGAGGCACCCCATCGAGGGCCGCGCCGGTAAATAGCTCTGAACCTGCCATCATTTGGCCTAGGTGAGTTAGGGGCACCATTTTGGCCTTGCCCATGCCGTGGATATCCACATAGCTAGCCAGGGCGTACTTGACACCCCTAGCCTCCAAAGAGGATCGCAGCGCTTCGATTTCAGGAGTTAGCGGGTGGGCCATAGATGGGTTAGGGGTGGATGGGTGCTGTGGGAGGAAAAATGTCATGAAAAACAACAGCCCGAGAGAATGGCAAAGCAATGCTTCGCTATCCTCCCGGGCTTTTATCCCGCCGTGTACCAGATGCCGTGAGCCCTGCTTCAACAGCAGGGCTAATAACTTATCTGGCGGTTTCTCTCGGACCAGACGCTCCACCGCAGCGGCGGCAAGCCGGAACCCTAGAAACCGTTTGGCTATTAAAACTAGTTGAGTGACTGACGACTTAAGTCGACGGTTGATGCACTAATAGGCTTATCAATTGCTTAACCATTAGAAAGTAACCGCTGTTACTAAATCGTCCTTTAAACCAAATTCAGGTCCAAAAGTGGAGTTTTCACGGAAAAACTCCGGATCCCAAGCCGCACTTAGATATATTCGAACAAGCAGAATTCTTCTCTGCTTTTCGCCCGATTAACGGTGAAATAAACCTACAATTTAAGGCAGTCACATTTTCTAAACCCATGGCCTCAGTTGAGTCCGGTTACGCCACTGCCCTTCGCTATCCCCGGCGATCGCTCAAGCGGGCCGAACGTGCCTTTCGGTGCTCGTCTTTTCGGCTAGATTTGCTAGCGGATATGCGATCGCAAAGCATTTCCATTCGCCAAGTGAGTGGCCCAGCCGGGGTCAAAAGCCGCTACAGCCGTCGAAACCTGGCCGAGCTCCAGGCCGAAAACGAAATGATGTGGCTAATCGCCGTGGGCATTTTGCGCCGCGAAGTTGATGGCCAGGGGCTCACCGACAGCTTTCGCCTCACCCCTATGGGGCGGCAGGTGTTTGAGCACCTATCCCCCCTGAGCCCGACCCAGTATCGCCCCACCTTGGGCGATCATCTTTATAATGCATGGTGCCGGTGGGTGCGCTGGCCCTACTAGGCTGGTTGACCATCGCCCAGCCGGTGGCAGGGCTATATCGTCCTGATGGGTTGCGTTGTTCCTGAAGAATCTGCATAGGCAGTGGCTGCGGCCCGGCAAGTAAATCTACTCCGGCTCTAGCCCTACCATCGAACTCATTCAATTTTGGAGACGCTCCATGAGAGCAATCATGGTAGTGGGAACAGCCTCCCACGTGGGTAAATCATTGATTACCACGGCCCTTTGCCGCATTCTCAGCCGTCGGGGCTGGCGGGTCGCCCCCTTCAAAGGGCAAAACATGGCCCTCAACTCCTACGTCACGGCCAACGGTGGCGAAATGGGTTACGCCCAGGCAGTACAGGCTTGGGCCGCAGGCGTGCCTCCCCAGGTGGAGATGAACCCCATTCTGCTCAAGCCCCAGGGCGACATGACCTCCCAGGTCATTCTCAAGGGCCGGGCCGTGGGGCGCACCACCGCCATGCAGTACTACGAAAACTTTTTTGACCAGGGCTGGCAGGCCATTCAGGAAAGTCTCACTCGCCTCAGCCAAGACTTCGACTTTTTGGTCTGCGAAGGGGCCGGTAGCCCGGTGGAGGTCAACCTCAAACACCGCGATCTCACCAACATGCGCATCGCCAAGCACCTCAACGCCCCCACTGTGCTGGTGGCCGACATCGATCGCGGCGGCGTGTTTGCCCACATCATCGGCACCCTAGAGCTGATGGATCCTGAGGAGCGCGCCCTAGTCAAAGGGATCATCATCAACAAATTTCGCGGCCAGCGCGAGGTGCTTGAGCCCGGTCTAGCCTGGCTCAAAGAGCGCACCGGCATCCCCGTCCTCGGCGTGGTGCCCTGGGTTGAAAACGCCCTCCCCGCCGAAGACTCCCTCAGCCTGCTCGATCGCACCCCCGGCAGCAAAAAACAGGCCGACATCACCATCGCCGTCATTCGACTGCCGCGCATCTCTAACTTCACCGACTTCGACCCGCTGGAGGCTGAGCCCAACGTGCGGGTGGTTTATCTCAGCCCCAAAGAAAAGCTCAGCTACCCCGATGCGGTGATCATCCCCGGCACCAAGACCACCATCGCCGACCTACTGATTTTGCAGCGCACCGGCATGGCCGAGGAAATTCAGAACTACGTCGCTGCTGGGGGCACGGTGATGGGCGTCTGCGGCGGCTTCCAAATGATGGGCCAGTTCTTAGCCGATCCCGAAGGCATTGAGGGCCACGAAGGCCGCTTCCCCGGTCTCGATCTATTCCCGCTGAGAACAGTCATCACCCAGCAAAAGATCGCCCGCCAGCGCACCGTCAGCTCCCGATTTCCCCAGGAGGGGCTGCCGGTGTCGGGCTACGAGCTGCACCAGGGCCGCACTCAGCTCCTCCTCTCCGAGGGGCAAGACGAGAAGGGCACCAAGTTCGAGTTCCTATTTGAAGACCGCAGTTTAGGCGTAGTTGATGTCAGCCAGTCGCTGTGGGGCACTTACCTACACGGCATCTTCGACAACGGCCCCTGGCGGCGGGCCTGGCTCAACCGTCTGCGCCAGCAGCGGGGTCTGGGGTCACTGCCCACCGGCATTCCCAACTACCGCGAACAGCGCGAGGCCATTCTCAATGAACTCACTGAAGCGGTCAGCGAGCATTTAGACTTGACCCCGCTGCTAGGCTAGTCACCCAAACCGGGCTTAGACTGATCTACACCCGTGCTCTGCACTCAAACGCTCCAGCGTCGAGAGGCCTTAATTTCGGCGATGTTGAGCTGCCGTCTGCACTGCTTTTGGGCATACATGGCAGCATCGGCTTTGGAGACCAGCTGATTTAACGTTAGGTTGCTACCTTCCCACTGGCTCACCGCTAGGCCCACACTCATCGAGAGAGGATAGGAGAGCTCATTGTCTTGGGCAAAGAACTCGGCATTGGCTTTGAGCCGGTTGACCACCTCTTGGCCATCGACGCAGTCGATCGCTAGCACAACAAACTCATCGCCCCCTAGCCGCGCCAAAATATCGCCCTCGCGGAAGGTCTTATGCAGACTAGCGGCGGTGCCCAAAATTAGCCAGTCACCTGACTTGTGGCCATAGTGGTCGTTGACCTGCTTGAGATAGTCAACATCAATAAAGAAGACTGTCACCGACTGTTGCTGACGATGGGCTTGCAGCAGCTGTGGATTGGCCAGTAGAAAAAAGCCGCGGCGGTTGTACAAGCCGGTTAAGCCATCGGTGAGCGAAAGCCGCGTTAGCTCAGCTTCGCTCGTGTGGCGCTGCAAGACCTCGGCCCGCAGTTTGGCATTGGTGTGCTCAAGCACTTCGAGCTGCGATCGCGCCGCCGCCTCTGGCATCTCCTGACCGAGGAGGCGATCGAGCACAGTAGCGGTGGTATCAGCTAAGACTTGCAGCAGCTCAACTTCTTCGGTCAGGGGTTGATGGCGTTCGGCCCAGTACACACCGATCACACCTACCGGATCGTCCTGGCGCATGGGCACCACAGTCAGGCTTTTCACAAAGGTCGGGGCATAGGCCTCTACGGGAATCCGCGCATCGCTGTACACGTCTTCAATGATGGCCGCCTGTTTATGGTTAATAGCCCAGCCACAGATTGCAGCTACAGAGCGGAAACCGCTGCCCCTTCCACAGTGGAGCAACCGAGTTTTCGTGGGCGTAGAAGCATTGATCCCCTTCCTTGAGCACAAAGGTAGCCCCATCGGCATGGGTGAGTTCACGGGCGGCTACCCCCACCAGGGTCATGAGAATGTCTAGGCTAGGGGCGAGGCATAAATCTCGAATAATCTCAACTAGGCGCTTTGTGGCCTGTAAATCGTCAGCCATTGGTGTCCTCCACCACAACAGTAGGTGGCTCGATGGAGGCGCTCAGTAGGGCTGTAGGTGGGGCCTTGACGTGTCGTTTTGCGCTATATTGCCGGTCGGCGTGGCAAGGTAGTCGCTACACAAAACGCCCTCCCATCCATTAACCTTGATCTCCGGGGCAGTTTAGAGCCGTAGGAACACTGCTTCTTCATATACTCTCTAAGTAGGTTTTTCTATTACGGGATCGGGCTGCTGCGGTTGTGGGATTCTGTAGGTAGACGAAGTTCCTAATGTTTGTCGGCGATCTATGACTGCATCTCCGCGCCGCGTTCCCAGCAAAATCTGGCCCTTAGGTATTACAGTTCCTCAACGAGTAATTCCCTACCTATTTTTGCTGCCCGCCTTGGCAGCCCTAGGGATCTCGGTATTTTGGCCAGCGCTACAGGCGTTTTATTTGAGCTTTACCACCTTTGGGGTAGATCTGACAGCGGCTCCCACCTGGGTGGGCTGGGCCAACGTGCAGCGGCTGCGAACTGACCCAATCTTCTGGCAGACGGTGCGCAATACCCTGGTGTATTTAGCTGGGGTGGTGCCAATTTTGACCTTTGCGCCGCTGGGCCTGGCAATTTTAGTCAACCGACAGCTGCGGGGCATCCACTGGCTGCGGGTGGCCTACTACTCGCCCGTGGTGGTGTCGATGGTGGTGGCAGGCATTGCCTGGCGCTGGCTCTATGCCGAAACAGGCCTATTTAACCAGGTGCTCAAGTCCTTGGGGCTGACGGAGAACGGTATTCCCTGGCTGACCAGCCCGGCCCTGGCGCTGTTTAGCGTCATGGTGGTGACGGTGTGGAAGGGGCTGGGCTACTACATGGTGATCTATTTGGCGGGGCTCCAAGGCATTCCCCAAGACCTCTATGAAGCGGCGTCGCTGGATGGCTCTGATGGCTGGCGACGCCACTGGGATATTACGCTGCCGCTGATGCGGCCCTACCTGGTGCTGGTGAGCGTGATCTCGGCGATCGCAGCCACCAAAGTCTTTGAAGAGGTTTACATCATGACCCAGGGCGGGCCGCGCCACAGCTCTAAAACCGTGGTCTACTACATCTACGAGCAAGCCTTTCAAAAGCTGGAAATCAGCTATGCCTGCACCATTGGGCTAGGGCTATTCTTGGTCATTCTCGCGCTGTCTGCCCTACGCCTGGCTGTCAACGACGGCTCTACACCTATGGCCTAAAAACTCGGCACAATCGCGATGTTGCAGTGCCATAGCTTCAGCGGCGAGTCCTGTCTCGAACCTGGGTTTGAGACCAGCAAAAAGCAGGATTTTGACAGTTGGGCTGGCCAGTTTGAACCCTAACATTGGCCAACCGTCTAGAGATCAAACGATTGCGCCGATTGAGTATTGCACCCTCAGCCTAAACTGTGTGCTCCTTAATCCACTTTTTGTGAAGGAATGCTTAGGCCACCCGCACAGGCTGGGCTAGTTCTAAAACATTAACCTGCACGTCATGAACTTCGACGTGGGTCGTGCCTTCGGTGTGCAGAGCCAGGTCAACCAGCTGATCGAGCAACTCTAAGGTATCCACCTGACCGCTGAGAATGACGGCCGAGCCTCGCTGCTTAACGGTGAGCTGCTTAACGGCCTCGCGCCCCACCTGACCGTGAAAACTCGTCTTGATGCGCTTAGCTAAACCGTAGTAGTCGTATTCGCCATTGAGCCCAACCCGCTCAGGGGGAATAGCCGACAGGGCCGCGATCGACTGGTTTAAATAATTGGTTTTTGCATAACAGACCCCACGAATGGTGTGACCAGTTGCTACCAGCGATTGTATGACGTTAGCCATCTAAGCCCTACCCCTCTGCCTCTTGGACAAAAACCGCACCTACAGCCGCAAACCCTCATAGATTTGCTTTGAGACCAGACCTACATCAAGGCTCAGCAATAAATACACAGCCATTACCGCAAATTCCGTTGCAAACCCTTATCAAACTTGAAGATATTATAAAGTAGTTTACGGGTTTCTCTAACAGATTAAGTATCTTTTACAACCATTGCTGAGAGTTATTGAGGTCAAATCTACATCGGTGACGGGCTGTCCGTAAAGATTTTACAAAGTGGTTTGACCCCCTACAAGACAAAATGTTCCCGCTTTGCGCAAGTCAATTCTCACCATCCTATAGAGCTCTTGTGGGGGAGAGCCGTTTTAGTTAACGGTTGTCAGAAGCGCTACCGCATAGGCAGCGATCCCCTCTTGGCGTCCCACGGGGCCGAGTTTTTCGTTAGTGGTTGCTTTTACCCCGACCTGATCGGGAGCCAGGCCCAGCTGGCCCGCTAGGCGCGATCGCATCGCCTCAATGTGGGGCTTGAGCTTGGGCTGCTCGGCCACTACCACTGAGTCAATGTTGCTCACCTGCCAGCCCCGCTCCTGCACCATCGCATTCACCTGGGCCAGCAGCTTGAGGCTGTCAGCCCGTGCCCACTCCGGGTCGCCCGGCGGAAAGTAGAGACCAATATCGCCCAAACTCAGCGCCCCCAGCAGCGCATCCATGATCGCGTGGGTCAGCACATCGGCATCGCTGTGGCCATCGAGCCCCAGATGGTGGGGAATGGTGACCCCGCCCAGAATGAGCGATCGCCCCTCCACCAGCCGATGAATGTCGTACCCGTTGCCAATTCTGATCCCCATAAGTTTTCGTCCTTATTCTCTTAAATTTTTTGAGTAGACATGGTTTTATCGACGGTGCATTGCTTCGCTAATGCACCCTACGTCCTGCATGATTATCCCCTCACCCTCCTACTCATCCACCCACCTACTCCCCACACTCCTCCACCCACCGCTCGTATAGATCAGGCCGCCGCTGCCGCGTGCGCTCGATCTGCTGCTGCCGTCGCCACTGGGCGATCGCCTCGTGGTTCCCCGATCGCAGCACCTCTGGCACCTCCCAGCCGCGAAAGCTGGCGGGGCGCGTGTACTGGGGATAGTCGAGCAGCGGGGTTTCAAAGCTCTCGTAGCGCAGGGAGTCGGTTTTGCCCACGGTGCCCGGCAGCAGCCGCACCACGCCGTTGATCAACGCCAGGGCCGGAATTTCGCCGCAGGTAAGCACAAAGTCTCCCAGAGAAACTTCCCGCGTCAGCAGATGGCTGACGCGCTCATCGACCCCTTCATAGTGGCCGCAGATCAGCACCAGCTGATCCAGCGTGACCAGGTGGCGAAACAGATCTTGGGTCATCGCTTCGCCCTGGGGGGTGAGCAAAATCACCTCGCGCCGGGGCAGCACGGGCAGCGATTCCACCGCCGCAAAGATGGGGTCGGGCTTCATCAGCATGCCTACACCACCGCCGTAGGGTTCGTCATCGACCCGGTGGTGCTTATCCGTTGTAAAGTCCCTGGGATTGGTAAGATAAACTTCTGCAATTTGGCGCGCCAGGGCTTTACCAATCAACCCTGACTCCAAAGGGGACGCAAAAAAGTCTGGAAACAGGCTGACAACATCTACTCTCAGATGGGAAGCCCCCGAAATGCCAGTTGTCATAGCCTAGACTGCTGAGGCCTAACGACCTGATGGGTTGAGTAAATGTCATCCAAGTCCAGAAGTGAAGCCCTACCGGTAGGAAAACTACAGATCTTGAGCTGGACTTGGTATATAACGCTCTCTATCATGCAGTAATTGAGTCTAGGTAGCAATTTTCGTCCCTTTGTTGAGCGGCCCATGTCTCCCGTCAAGCACCATGCGATTCTGGCCATTGGTGGCGCAGAAGATAAAGTTCACGGCAAAGAGATTTTGCACACCTTTTTCGAGCGGTCTGGGGGGACGGCGGCTTGCATTGGTATCATTCCCTGCGCTTCGCGGGACCCCGTAGCAATTTCGGGTCGCTATCAAGAGATTTTTACCGAAATGGGCGCTCCCGAAACGGTGGTGATGGATATTCGCGATCGCGCCCAGGGGGAAGACCCGAGCTGGAAAACCATCGTCGAACCCTGCACCGGAGTCTTTATCACCGGCGGCGACCAGGTACGCCTCTGTGGCCTGCTGGCCGACACCCCCTTAATTAACGTGGTGCGGCAGCGGGCGCAGCTAGGCGAAATCACCCTCGGCGGCACCAGCGCCGGGGCCGCCGTGATGGGCCACCACATGATTGCTGGAGGCGGCAGCGGCGAGTCGCCCAATCGATCGCTGGTGGATATGGCGATTGGCCTGGGCTTTGTGCCCGAGGTGATTGTCGACCAGCACTTTCACAACCGCAACCGCATGGCTCGGCTGATGAGCGCCATGGCCATGCAGCCCAACCGGCTCGGGTTGGGCATTGACGAAGACACCTGTGCTCTATTCGAGGGCGACGGTAGCTTTCGCGTGATCGGCAAAGGAGTGATTGCCGTGGTCGACCCTGGGGATATGACCCACACCAACGAGCCCGACATTACCGCCTCCGACCCGCTTAGCATCCATGGGCTGCGGCTGCACCTGCTGGCCCACGGCGATCGCTTCGACATCAATCACCGCAAAGTGCTATCCGCCGCTCGTTAGCTAGAGACTGTCTGTCTGAACGGCTGGCGCTATGGGTTCTAGGCTCAACATCGGTCCTCAAACCGCAATCCAGCTTTAAACACCATTTCACTTGTCGGCGTCAGCAGGCAGGCTCCACAGCGACAACAGGTGCTCTGTGCCGCCGATGGTGACAATGTGGCCGTTGGGCTGCACCGCAAAGCGCCAAATGTCGGTGTTGAAGCCAGTGATGGTTTCAACATAGGTTTTTTGGTTCAAATCCCACACCAGAATGGTGTTGTTGGCGTCAGAACTCCACAGGCGCGGGCCATCAATTCTGACGTCGTTGACGTAGCTTTGGTGACCGGGCAGGGTAGCGTAGAGCGTCTGGTCGGCCAGGTTCCACAGACGCACGGTTTTGTCGCTCGAGGCACTCACCAAAATGCGGTTGTCATCGCTGATATCAAGGCGATTGATAAAGGTCAGCGGCTCGTGGCCTTCTAGAGTGGTGGGTTGGTCCAAATTCTCCATGTCCCACAAGTGAAGGCTTTTGCCCCCGCTCACCAGGTAGCTGTCGTCGCGGGTAAACCGCAGGTCGTTGACGGTGCCATCGGCCTGAAGGGTATGGGTTGGCCCGGTTGTTACCAGGTGCCGGGGATCGATGCTGCCGTCGGGGCCAACCAGGTCCCATAGATAAATAGTGCCGTCGCTGTCGGCGCTGACCATCAGCTTGCCGTTGTTGCTGACCTCTAGAGCTTTGATAGGTACTGCATGGGCATTGGCCAGCGTCACCAGGGGCCGGCCCTCAGCCATAGTCCAAAATCGAATCGTTCGGTCATCCCCAGCACTGATCAAAATTTCTTGATCAGTAGTCATGGTTAGAGCCTTGACCACGTTGGTGTGAGCGCTCAAGGTGCGCACCAGGCGGCCTGCGTCTAAGTTCCAAAAGCGCACGGTGTTGTCGGTGCTGGCCGTCACCAGGGTGCGACCGTCCTTCAGCAACAGCAGGTCTTGGATGTCGGCTTCGTGCCCGGCCAGGGTGCCCAGCAACTGCACCTGCACCTGGGGCAAGGTTTGAGCAGGCCCAGACAACAGTCCCTGCGGACTTGTCGATCGCATCAGAGCATACCAGCCCAACGGTACCGCCAGAGCTAACCCCGTCAGGCCGGCCAGTAGCCAAGGGCGCTGGTCTAACCAGGGGGGCAAAAAGCTGCGCGACGGTTCAGGAAGGGTCTGGGCCTCGTGGGGGTTGAGGGTAGTCAGGGGCCAGGTTGGGGCAGCGGTGCTGGTCGAGCGAGGTAGACCGGAAACTTGGCGCGATCGCACTTGAGCCAGACGTTCTAAAATCGCCTCAGTGTTTTGAGGTCGATTGGCCGCCGCCGGAGCGATTAGATGGTCAATCAGATCGGCCAGGGGTGACGAGATCTGCGGCGCTGCCGAGCGCCACGCAAACGCATTGGTGCGCGAGTTGTAGATCGCCGGGTCGTTGGGTAGCTTGGCCGTCATCAAATAAATGAGCGTGCGACCCAGGGCATAGAAGTCAGACTGGGGCACGGCCTGGCCCTGCTCCTGCTCGGGGGGCGTGTAGCCCGCCGAACTCACGGTCGTGATGCCGCTATCGCCCAGGTTGGCCATGTAGGTCTGGGTCATCTCGCGGGCCGCACCAAAGTCGACCAGCACCAGCTGCCCCGACGGACGCAGCATAATGTTTTCGGGCTTGATGTCGCGGTGAAAGTAGTTGTGCTGGTGCACCAGATCGAGCACATCGGTCAGCTGGGTCAGCCACAGCATGGCCTGCTTCTCGCTGATCGGGTGGTTGCCCTGCTGCACCATCCACTGCTTCAAGTTGGGGCCTTCAATTTTCTCCATCACCAAACAGTGAGAAGGCTCGCCACCATCGGCTGGGTAGTAGAGAAAATAGCCCTCGGGCTCTATCCGAGGCACGCCTGGGTGGTTGAGCTGGCTCAGCACCTGAGCCTCACGGCGAAACAGCTCCACCACTTTGTCGTTGGCGTTGTAGCCCTCTTTCAGCACCTTGAGAATTTTGGGGACGTTGCGCTCATAAGCCTCATACACGCGGCCAAAGCCGCTGTCGCTGCTAATCAACCGCATCACCCGGTAGCGACCCTGGAGCACCAGAGCTGACCCACAGGCCGCGCAGGTAGGGCTGCCCCCGTTATCTGGATGGTTAGGCTGACGGCAACGTGGGTTAATACAAAGACTCATAGCCGACGTTAAAATGCATTCCCTGTGTAGCAACAGTGTTCCACGGAATGCAGGCGGTTTGTCTAGGCAACCGCCTTTCTTTGCAATTGGTCAACGGCCAAAAGTAGGGTTCAGTTACCACTTACCGCTAGCTCCGCCTCCCGAAGACGAGCCGCCTCCCGAAGACGAACTACCCCCAAAGCTACTGCTAGAGGATGAGCTACTGCTGTGACGCAGCTGAGATAGGGTAATGGTCTGTTGGTCGCTATGGTCGCAGTGGCGGCAGTGCCGTTTGGCCAGCGCTTCTCCCGACGAGTGATAGGTCGGCTCTCTCACTGTGGTGCGCTGCACCTCCTCCAGGGTTTTATAGTGACAGCTCGGACAGGACTCAAAGGAAGTGAATAGGTTACCAAAGTGACGAGCGGTGTGCTTATGGCACTGGGGGCACTCCGCAACAGTATGAAATACCGACTTCAGCTCCAGCTCTAAAATTTGCCCTGCGTCGAGGTGAGCTTTGGCCTCGGTGTCACTCAGATCATTCATGTGTACCTGGCATAGCTCACATTTGGGTCGCAATAGGTTGATCAGCAGTTTAGAACCCAGGATCGCAACTCCACCAGAAACGAGTCCGCCTAGGCCCAGAATCAGCCACCCCCAAGGCAGTTTTTCTGAAGCCGTGGGCGGCGGGCCGGTCAGCTGCCCCACCAGGGCCTGGGTACCTTCGTACAATCCCGTGCTGTAGGCCGAAGATCGAAAGCGCGGCAGCATGTAGTCATCAATTACGGTCTGCATGCGAGCGTCGTAGTCGCGGCTGTAGCCCTTACCTAGCTCAATGCGCACGGCGCGATCGCCCTGGGAAAACAGCACCAGTACCCCGTCGTTGCGTTGGGCATCGCCAATGCCCCAGCTGTTGAAAAGCTGGGTGGCAAAGCTCTCAATCGCGGCATCCCCGGTTTCATAAACCCCAATTGAGGGCACCGTCACCACCACGATCTCGATGCCGGTAGTCGTCTTAACCTGCTCTAGCAACTCTCGCAGACGGTCGGCATCAGCCGGCAACAGCACCTCGCCATAGTCGTTGATCAGGGCGTCTTGGCGCTGGGGATAGCCGGTTCGAGCCTGGGCTAGCAGAGGGACGGCAGCGGTTTGGCTGAGAACGGACGGGACGTCAGCGTTGCCTAGGGCGGAGTTAGGAGCGCAGAGCACTAGACCCATCAGGGCACCTACACCCATGACTAAGAGCCATTTCTGCCGCAGTGTTCCACTGATTGTTGCCACTGGTTAACCCCGCCTCCGCCGTGTTGGTTAACTCAAGAATTCCCCTGAACTCGGCGGCGATCACTCCTACCGCGGGGGAGGGAAGCCTCTATTAAGTTCAGCAGATCGGCGCTTTTTTCAGCCCGCTCAACTCAGACAGTCTTAGCGGCGGGCTGGAATAGGGACACACCGGCGGCGGCGATCGTGACTAAACCAATGGCACCAATCATGGTCAAGCTCAGGGTTTCGCCAAGCCAGAAAAAGCTGATCACGGCGGCGATCGCAGGCTCTAAACTCATCAGCACGCCAAACACGTTTACCGGCATCCGGCGCAGCGCCGTCATCTCTAGAGAATAGGGCAGGGTCGAAGCCAGCATCGCTACCCCCAACCCCAGCAGCAAAATATTGGGTGACAGCAGCAGTCGGCCCTCCGCCATGATCCCGACGGGCAGCAACAACAAGGCTCCTACCGCCATCGACAGGGCTAGCCCCTCCCCGCCGCGAAAGGCTTGGCCCATGCGAGCCGACAGCACAATATAGGCGCCCCACGCCACTCCAGCCAGCAGCGCCATCACCACGCCCAAACTGTCGAGCGCCGGGGTATTGAGGGGCGACAGCAGCACGATGCCCACCGCTGCCAGAGCCACCCAAAGCCCGTCGAGCCAGCGACGCGAGTGCAGCAGCGCCACCGTCAGCGGCCCGGAAAATTCTAGCGCCACCGCAACTCCGATGGGGATTCGGGCGATCGCACAGTAAAACAGCGCATTCATCACCGCCAGCGACAGCCCAAAGGTCACCAGCAGCCGGTAGTCAGCTAGCCGGTGCCCGCGCCACCGGGGACGGCACCAAGCTACCAGCACCACAGCCGACAACCCTACCCGCAACAGCACCATGCCCAAGGGGCCCACCTGACCAAACAGGCTCTTGGCCAAGGTCGAGCCCAGTTGAGTCGAGCCCATAGCGGCTATCACCAGCAGCGGCGCTGGTGGGTTGAAAGCAGGCAGCAAGGGCTTGGGTAGCCAAGAATTAGGCAGCACAGGGCAAAGCTCCAGGAGCAAGGAGGTGGGAAGTCCTCCAACTCTAACGCCCTCCGACCAACCCGACCTAGCAACGGCATCGATACTCTGTTATCACCCGCATAAATATATAGATGTATGGATGGCCGCACCTCTAGCCGTCCTGGCGGTGGCCCTGGTTTTGGCTATGATCCGCTTTAGACTATGGCAATCACTCCAGCACCCTGCTCCTAGAGGTGCAACATTTCTCCAGGATGCTTTCTATGCCTGATTTTCTAGCCCTTGACCCGACTACATTGCCTTTGCCCCAAGGCCTCTCTGAGGTTTACTCCCAAGTGACCCAGTGGGCAGCTAGCCTAAGCAGCTCCCTCATTCAGATCGGTCACAGCCTTGCTACCTTGCCCGCCCAGGTACAGATACCCACAGCGATCGATACTACCGAGGCGTGGCATCTAGCCCTGTACTGGCTGCTGGTGCTGGTCATGGTGGTAGGGGTAATTGGCGCAGTCGTGCCTGCCCTGCCGGGAATCACGCTGATTGTAGGGGCTATTGTGATCTGGGGCCTGGTGGTTGGGTTTGTCGGCCTGAAGTGGGCGTTGGGGGTTGCGATCGCCGCTCTCATCCTCAGCTTTGCCATCGACTATTTGGCTGGAGTGCTGGGAGCGCAGCGGGTAGGGGCCAGCAACTGGGGTCAAATTGGGGCTTTTGTGGGCATGTTTTTTGGCCTGTTTGGGCTGCTGCCCCTGTTGCCAACTGGCATTCCCCTGCTCGGGCTTTTGGTTGGTACGGTGATGGGGGCTTTTATTGGCGAATTTTTGCACCGCCGCGAGCTGAAGCTGCCGCAGCGGGTTAAGCAGTCGGCCAAAGTGGGCTTGGCCATTGTGGTTGGTACGCTAGTCGGCAATGTTTTACAGGGCATTCTCGCTCTGATTAGCCTGATCGTGTTCTTAGTGACCACCTGGCCAGGAAGCTGGGCCTAAAGTTTAGCTCTCTAGCGGCTTGAGACCCGCCAGCAGCGCCATCTCACGCCATTTCCAGTGACAGTCGACATCGTCAAACCCAAGCTGCCTGAGCCAGCTCAGCTGAGTTTCCACATCCAGTAACTGGTTAGAGGGATCCTCTTCCTCGGGGGTGTAGCCAATAGCTGCTAGAAACTGATGGTGCAGCCGTTCTGTAGGAGAAGCCACATGCTCTAGGTTGCAAAAGCAGCCTCCGGGCTCCAGTATTTGGCATATTTCTGCGTAAAGCGCTGCCTTGCGAGGATGGTCGAGGTGATGAATAGCAAAGCTTGAGACCACTGCGTCAAAGGTGCCGAGATTGGGCAAAGGCTGAGACAGGTCGTGGCTGACAATGGTGACGCTAGGGTCAGCGCCAAAGCGATCGCGCACTGCCGCCAGCATCGTCGGCGAAAAATCCAGCGCTACGCAGCTGGCATCAGGGCGATCGATTTTTAGTAGCCTCAGGAGCCGCCCATCCCCTGTACCCAGGTCGAGAATACGGCGAGCAGTCCTGGGCACCAGATTTAGCAGTACAGCTTCTCCTTCGGTACGGTGCGGAATGGTATCGGCCCGAGCCAAATAGTCTAGGGCGTGGCTGGCCGAGGTCCATTGGTTGCTGGTCGAAGATGAAGTCATGGGGTTTGCGGATGTAAAGGCGTTTGGCATTGCCCGTCGTGCAGCGCAGAGATTTCCTCAGCTAGGGCAAAATCTAGGTTCGTCAAACCTCCGGCGTCATGGGTGGTCACAGAGAGGGTGACTCGGTTGTAGGCGATCGCTAGATCGGGGTGGTGCCCCAATCGGTCAGCGGGTTCTACAAGGCGCTCTACAAAGGCGACGGCAGCGGCAAAATCAGCAAATTGGCAGATCGTCACTAGGCTCTCGCCCTCCTCCACTCACTCAGAAGGCGTGGCCGCTACACCAGGCAGGGCATGACCTCCCCCAAGCGCAATTCCCAAACTCATTGCGCCCAGCTTTCTACCCAAGTCGCATCGCCTAGAGATGCGGCTCTCCCCTACGTCAGGTTTCACCAATGAACCCCTAGGCCGTAATTCTGACATAGGTCTAGATATAGAGTATTACCGCCAAATTAAACTATCGGTAGCGCAGAGATGTCAAACCTCTTGGCGATCGCTGGTTAACGGGCGATCGCCAAGAGCTTAATTGGCACCATTTAGACAGTCGCTCTAGCAATTCAGAAGACAACAAATCTGCAAAAACCTGCACCTACTTTTAGAAACCAAGAAATAAACTTTCGTTTCAGCCAGATGACGGAAGTACAAACCTACCTCTGTAATCCTACGGAAACTTACTACCAGTTGGCCAATTCGACCCTAAAAAACGCGCCATGCTTTTCGGATTTCTCTGTTGCGATCGGACTTATAAGGCGCTCAAGGACAGGGCGTTTACGCAGATCTACGGATTGATTTATTGCCAAAAAGAATCTGCTTTCTCAGAATTTACTTTGGGGGTGAAACCCCTCTTAAATGATTTCAGCCTCTTAGATAAACTTAATCTATTGAGGCGTAAGCGCTCAGTTTGAGAGCTAATTTTCTACAGTTCTCAATCAGCTGGGTCACTGAAAATCTCACCTGAAGTAATGGCTAAAGTTTTCATGTTCCCCTTTCTATTTACTAGTTAGTCAAATTTAGAGAAAGCCAAATCAGGGTGCGAGGAAAATGTCAAGGGATGCGCTTGTTGTCGGGATCAATACGTATCAGCACCTGCCAGTTTTGCAGGCGCCAGCCCACGATGCTGAGTCGGTGGCTCGCTGCTTAGAAAGCTTTGCTGAATGCCGTGTAGTCAGGTTGCCGGAGGCCATCACCCACCAAAAACCGGAGATTAGTCAACGCGGCGGTGTGACCACAGCACTGCTTGAAGAAGCGCTCATCAAACTATTTAAGCCAGCCGGCAAAACCATTCCTCAAACCGCTATTTTTTATTATTCCGGCCACGGTTTACAACGCCAGGCAGGTATTCAAGAAGGCTATTTAGCAACTAGCGATGCCAATCCGGCCGCAGGGCATTACGGACTGTCGCTGCACTGGCTGCGGCGACTGCTGCAGGAGAGCCCGGTGCGTCAACGGGTCATTCTGCTTGACTGCTGCAACAGCGGCGAGTTTTTTAACATGCTAGAGGCCGATCCAGGCGCCCGAGCCGGCACCGATCGCCTCTTTATGGCAGCGGCCCGCGAGTATGAAGCCGCCTATGAATCGCTCAACAGCAACCACAGCGTCTTTACCCAGGCGCTGCTGTCGGGTCTCAACCCCTACAAAATCAAGGGAGGCATTGTCAACGGCCACTCCCTGACGGACACGGTCAACCGAGAACTCAAGGGCGAGTTGCAGCAGCCTCTGTTTGAAAGCTCTGGCAGCGAAATTGTGCTCACTCGCGTGTCAGGCATGGTTGCCGCGGCCGCAGATACACCGCCCCCGCTGCTAGAGAGACTGCAAAAGCTCCGCTATGGATTTTGCCCCTTTCCAGGAATCGCCCCCTTCGAGGCTGCCCATAGCGAATTCTTTTTTGGCCGTGACGAGATCACCCAAACCCTAGTCGAGCAAGTGCAGTCGTCTCGACTGTGCGTCGTCACAGGGGCATCGGGCATTGGCAAGACTTCGCTACTGCGGGCCGGACTGCTGCCCCGCCTAGCCAAAGGCGAAGGCACCACCGCTTGGACTCTGCGCTACTTGGCCCTAGGGCCTTCGCCCCTTGCCAGCCTGGCAGACGCCTTTGTTGACCCCGGTGCTACAGGCTTGCATCGGGCTGAACAGCTGCATCGGGCCGAATCGTTTTTGCAGCGGGGAGCTGAGGGATTTTGCCAGCTGATCCAAGCTCTGATGGGGGAACAAGGCCCAGAAGCCCGCCTAGTACTCGTTGTCGATCAGATAGAAGCGCTGCTGATGCCGGGTTCAATCTCCGATCGCGATCGCCGCCTGGTGATCGATTGCTTGACAGCGGCAGTGCAAAACGCCCACACTCCGGTTCACTTAGTGCTGGGTCTACGGACCCACCACCTTGAGAGCCTGAACGAGTTCCCAGCGTTTCAAGCTTTGGTGGCGGCCCACAGCCTGGCCGTACCGGCCATGACCTACAACCAGCTCAAGGCCACAATCATCGGCCCCCTCGAAAAGGTGGGGCTGAGCTATGATGCCAACCTGGTCTACACGCTATTGCTCGACATTGTCAGTGCCCCTGCCGACTTAGCGCTGCTTCAGCTGATCCTAAAGGAGCTGTGGCTACGGCGAGAAAGCACCCCTAACCTCCCCAAGCCGCCGCATCTAACCTTAGCCGCCTACGCCAAGATGGGGGGCATTCGTCACCTGCTCAACCAGCGGGCGAACGAGCTGTACGAGAGCCTCACGGTTCCTGAGCAAGCCATTGCCCAGCGCATATTTCTGAGTCTTTGCGACCTGGGCGATGGCGCAATGGTGGCTCGCCGCCCAGTGTGTTTGCCTGAGCTGATCACCGAGGCCATGCCCGAGCCAGCCGTGGTCGCGGTGCTAGACAAGCTCATGGCAGCCCGGCTGGTGGTTGCCCAAACCCAGCTACAGTTCCCCAGGTGCAATATCACGACCCATTCGGTGCCTGGATGGGCACCGGCAGCGCCTGACGGTAGCCTATCCACCATTACGGGTGAGCTATTAACTCAACCAGCCACCCCCAGCGTCCCCTGCTTTGACATTGCCCATGAGGCTTTGATCCGCAACTGGCCGCTACTGCAAGACTGTTTGCAAACCCAGGGGCCACGAATCAGGCAGCAGCGGGCCATTGAGAGTGCCGCCCAAGAATGGCAACAGCAGGAGCAACCCAACCATCCCGACTATTTTTTGAGCAAAACCCGCCTCAATGAGGCCAAAACGTTTCAGCAGACTCACCCCGAACAGCTCTCGGTGCTGGCCAACCGTTATTTGGAGACCTGCGATCGCTACACCAAGCGCTGCGGCCGTCAACGTCACCTGGTCCGGCTGCTGATTCCGCTGAGCATGGCCACCGGCATGTTGACGGCCTACGGCCACAGCTACCTCAGCCAGCCAGCGACTGGGTTTAGCCTAGCGAAAGAGCCTGCGGTTAGCACAATTACCCCGTCCTTCAACCTGGCCGACCCGCCCACTCCTACTGACGCAAACATTCCCACCCATCTGGGCTCGCCCCAGACAGGCGTGGTGCGCACCAACATGCTGCCGCTAGGCTCGCCCCTGCCCAGCCCACCGCCTCAAGCGCATCGGGCGGCCGCACCCCAGCTGCAGGTAGCCCTGGCCAAGACGGCCCAAGAATTGGCGCCGCTCCACCATACCAATGACTCAGAGGCAGCTCAGACCACCCTCGCTACCTCAGCCGCCCCTAGCGAAAGCAGCAGTCTGCCCCCGGCCAACCAGGTAGTCAAGCTTGAGGCCTGGTGGGTTTCGCCCGAGGACCCATCGGTGATGATTCAAATCTGGTGTACGCGCACCCAGGCAGAACCGGTCTGTTTTACCTCCACCGCCGCCCGCAGTCAACCGGGGCAACCCTAGCCCCAGCAAAGAAAGCTATCCTAGTCTTCGTGGCTGAAGCGATGGAACGGGGCAAGCAATGCAAATTTTGTCGGTGGCGCTGCAAAACTTTAAGACCCACCGCGATCGCTACTTTGAGTTTCAACCGGGCACCAACGCCATCTGCGGCGAGAATGGCGCGGGCAAGACCAGCATTTTAGAGGCGATCGCCTGGGTGCTCTTCAACTACCAGGGCGACTACGGCAAAGACGATCTGATTCGCAACGGCAGCGGCAGTGCCCAGGTGACGGTGGCCTTCACCTCCAACTACGACGGCCGCACGTACCATGCCCAGCGCTGTACCCAGCGGGGCTACGCTCTGTTTGACCCTCAGCTTAACGAGCGATTGCCCTACACCCGCATCAAAGACGAGGTGCTGCCTTGGCTGCGCCAGCACCTGGGGTTAGGCCCCACCACCAACCTATCTCAGCTGTTTGCCCGCACCCTGGGGGTACCCCAGGGCACCTTCACCGCCGACTTTTTGCAGCCTGCCGAGCATCGCAAGGCTGTGTTCGACGCCATTCTCAAGGTGGAAGACTACAAGCTGGCCTTTAAGCAAATGAATGCCCTGCGTCGCTACGCCGAAGATCAGGCAGAGGCCACTAAGCGAGAAATTGCCCAGTACGAAGAAGCGCTAACTCTCTGGGATGACCTGCACCGGCGGCAGCAAAACCTAACCAGCGAAATTGGCACCAGCGAGCAGCGCCTAGAGACTTTGCGGACCACGCTCGCCACTCTGCAAACCCAGCGTGACGCGCTCAAGGCCCAAGCCCAAGCGGTGCAGACCTTAGCGACCCAGCGCCAGGGGCTGGTGCATCAGCTTGAGGTCAAGCAGACCGCACTAGTCCGACTTCAACAGTCGGTGCAGCAGGCGGAGCAGGCGATCGCCCTCTGTCAAACCCATCGGCAGTCCTTCAAAGGCTATCAGGCGGCGGAGCAGGCGTTGGAGGCGCTAGGTCAGGCCCAGCAGCAGCGTCAGCACTTGCAGATCGAGTACCAAACGCTGCAAACTGCCCAGAGCAAAACCCAGGTTGAGCTAGCCAGGTGGCAAACCCAGCTCGAATCGTTTGCGGCTACGGAGCGGGAGCTAGCTCAGCTGGAGCCCCATGTCGCAACTCAGATTCAGCTGGAGGCCCAGCGCCAAGCGCTGGTGCAGCAGCTAGAGCAGGGCCAGCGGTGGCAGCTCCAGCAGCAGCAGTACCAAGCGGAGCTGAAGCAACTCGATCAGCAGCGGCAACAGGCGGTTCAAACTCGCGATCGCCTGCGAGCTCTACAGCCCCAGGTCGAGGCCATTGCTGCCCTCGAAGACCAGCGCGATCGCTTCCAGCAGCAGCTCAGCCGCCTGGCTGCAGCCCGCCAGTTTGAAGCTGAAATTAATGCTCTAGTGGCAGACAGCCGCCGCCAAGGTCAAGCCCAGCAGTCTGAGATTGAAGCCGTGCTAAGGGATTTAGCGGTGTTAGCCGAGAGCCTGCCGTTGCTCTCAAGCCCGACCCTAGACCGTTTGGAACAATCGCTCCAGGGAGCTACCGACCTGCACGGGTCGCTGCTCTCGGCCCTGGAAGCCATTCTCAGCGACCTAGCAGATCAAACCGATGAGGCCGCCCTCAAAGCTGCGCTGCAAACGCTGGAAAACGACCTCAGGCAGCGCTATGGCTGGCGGGCCGAGCTGACGCAGCTCGATGGCATTGCCGTTCAGCTAGAGCAGATTCAGCAAGCCCAAGCTGAGTTGATTGCGCAGGGAGAAACCCTCACCCAGCAGCTGGCCCAGCATACCCAGGTACAGACCACCCTAGAAAAGCTGGAGCGAGAGCTTGAAACCCTGGGGCGACCGCGCGAAAAAAGCCAAATTCTCGGGCGCACCCTGCAAGACAAGGCCCGAGTAGAGCAGGCCGCCACGGCCCAAACCACTGCCCTAGACACGCTAGACCAACAGCTAAAAGCGTTGACCAGTCAGCTAGCGCCCTTCGCCGACTTAGACCAGCGCCTGGCTCAGGTGCAGCGCGATCGCGCTCAATATCAAGCAGGCTACGGGTTGTATCTACAAAACCAGTCGCTGGCGAACCAGCACAGACAGCTAGAGGCCGAACTTGCCGCTGCCCAGGCCGAACTTGCCCAGGCGTTGCAGCAGCAGCAGGATGCTGACCAGGCTTACCAGACTGCCCTAGCGCAGTTTGATCCCGAGGCCACTGCCACGCTGGAAACCAACTACAGCACGGTCAAATCTGAAGCTGACCAGCTGGCGGGGAGCGTGCCCCAGCAGCGCCAGCGACTGGCCGACATCAACCAGCAAATTGCCGGGCTTGAGGCGATCGCCCAGCGGCGCGACAGCGCCAAACAGCAGCTCCAGGCTCAGGAAAAGGTCAGGCGCTTCGTCAATTTTGCGCGCAAGGCCTACAACGAAGCGGGGCCACGCATTACTGAACAGTACCTGCGCAGCGTTTCGCAGCAGGCCGATCGCCTGTTTCGCGATCTGCTCAACCGCCCCAATGTGGCTTTGCAGTGGACGCGAGACTACGAAATTGTGGTGCAGGATGGACCCAACCAGCGGCGGTTTATCAACCTATCGGGAGGCGAGCAGATGTGTGCGGCTCTAGCAGTGCGCCTGGCCCTGCTCAAGGTGCTGGCCGATGCCGACATTGCCTTCTTTGACGAACCCACCACCAATATGGATCGCCCTCGCCGCCAGGGGTTAGCTGAAGCGATCGGCCGCATCAAAACCTTTGAGCAGCTGTTTGTCATCAGCCACGACGACACCTTCGAGCAGGTGACCGAAAACGTGATCGTGGTGGAGCGGGAAGCCAGCTAATTATCCTTAGCAAGAGCAATACTTGTGCACAGGCCTGACTTGAGCGGCGACAAAAAGCCGCCCCCAATGCAGGGGCGGCTCTAGAGGTAGGAGTCCCACAGGAAATGACTGATGCGGCTAGTAGATAAGGATCGGCCTAGCTGTTAATTAGCAATCACGTTGCTCGAAAAGGCATCGCCGCTGTAAGCGGGTACGCGATCGCCGAAATCAGTGGACTGGCCGGTCACAGACTGAGCTAACTGGTCAAAGGAATCAGAACGCCAGTTGCGCTCGTGAATTGGCTTGGTTTGCTCACCCCGGAAATAGGCCTGGGTGCCAATCAGTGCAACAGCGACCCAGCCGATGACAAAGAGAGAAATCAATAGGGCAGTCATGAATAAACCTCCAGTGCGGAATGGTGACAGCGGCAAAACGCGCTGCTTACCTGGCTTAGCAATGCAATCGATGCAGACGCATTTCGCTTATGTAACTCAATATAAACTTAATGTAACAAAATGTCAAATTAAGTTGCGGCAAAGCGGCTGCAAGTGATAAGCAATTCTACTCGGATTGCGGAGCCAGAGTTCACAGGTTCCCCCTTACCCCTATAGAACCTCCGACAGGGAAGCTTTAGAGGACACAAATATTAAGAGGCCCACTGGGTATAAGCTCTGCCAAAGCGTTTAGGATGAAGCTCAGGGTTAAATGGCGTCAATGCCTCTCTCTTCAAAGGTTTAGGGCAATCGGTGAGGCGCATAGGTCATCTACAGCGCCCAGACGGTTGTCTATCTGCGATCGCTCAACCTAGCCTTCTCTACAGGGCTTTGCCATGCACGCCTACACTCGCTACTCCCTAGACCTGCTTGCTCAAAACTACAGCCGTGGGCAGCTCCAGTTTCATCATTTGGATCTGCGGCATGTGTCGCTGGAGGGCATTAAGTTGCCCTTTGTTGAATTCATTGACTGCAACCTCTCAGGCTTGAATCTATCAGGCGCTTTTATGCCGGGGAGTGTGTTTACCCACAGTCTCCTGCGCAAGAGCAGACTCAACTGGGCCAACCTGATCGGCAGCGACTTTTTTCGAGCCGATTTGTCTGGTGCTCAGCTCAACCGAGCTCTGCTTTCGGGGGCTAAGCTAACCGGCATCAATCTTCACGGCGCTATTCTCAAAGAAGCTGTCCTCAGTGGCAGTGACCTCTGCGGTGCCAACCTCAAGCGCGCCTGCCTGCGGGGCGCTAATCTCAGCCACGCCAATCTCCAGGGAGCCGATCTGCGCGAAGCTGACCTGACCAACGCTGACCTCGATGGCGCTAACCTGATTGGGGCTATGATGCCCGACAACACCTACATAGACTTTAGTTTTGACATGCTGCCCGCTGGGGCAGAATAACGCTCCAGCAATTTTGGCGAACAGTCGCCGCCCAAAAATCAAGCGGTTTTGGCAAGGGAGCCTACTGCGGTTAAAAGTAGCTAGTCGTCCTTGTTTTGCGATCGCTCGACTATGGCCTTACCTGGCAATGACCTAGTGCAGCGCCACCCCGGCACCACCAAACAACACCAGCGACAAAAAGAAGTCGACCATAAACAACCCCACCCAGGTAGTGACCACCGCTGATGTCGCGGCTCGACCGACTGACCGACTACAGGTGGTCGTCAGCCCCCAAGTGCAGCCCGCCAAAGCCACAATCGCCCCAAACAAAACCGATTTGATCAAGACAGCAATCAGGTCGTTGAGCACCATCAGCGATCGCACTGAGTCTAGAAACTGGCTCACCGGCATTTCGTAGAATAAAAAAGCCACTCCAGCCCCGCCCACAATTCCTAGCACTAGGCCCAGCACCGTGAGCACTGGCAGCATCACGCAGCAGGCTACCACCCGAGGCAGCACCAGATAGTCGATCGGGTCTGTGCGCAGCACCTTGAGGGCGTCGATCTGGTCCGTTACCTTCATGCAGCCAATTTCAGCAGCGTAGGCCGTGCCCACCTGCCCAGCCATGATAGCCGCAGTCAAGATGGGGGCCAGTTCCCGGCAGAAAGCCATGGCAAAGGCTCCCCCCAGGGCGTGCATTGCTCCAAAGCGCTCCAGCTCGCGCGCGGTTTGAACGGTAAAAATCATGCCGGCAAAAACATTGGTCAGCAGCACTGGAGTCAGGGTCAATGGTCCGGCCGCAACCATTTGCTCTAGGGTGCGCTGGCGATTGACCCGACCGCGCAGAATGCGCATGAACACCTGTCCGCCCAAAAAGCAGGCCATCACGATGTGATAAGGACAAGATTTTGCCTGCACCGTCATTGCCGGTCGGGGTTCAGGCCGGGGGCCACAGCCCGAGTTGGTCAACTTTGGGAGGGCAAGGGAACGCCGCAGGGTTTTGTCGTAGGCCTTAACCATGGCAACAACTCATAGGGTAGATGGGCAGAGGCAAATTACCAAGCTCAGGGTGCCCTAATAGAGCGGTTTTGTGGATCTATACTGCAACGGCAGCGACGCCAAAAAATGCCTCTTACCTGAGCGTAAGATCAGCCCCATTGAGGCCTAACACCGCGCCCCAAGCCAGCGCAGCCGACATTGCCAAGGCTAAGCACTAGAGGCAATTGTGATAAATCGTCACCCGATTGACCCCAATTTACAGAGTCTGACCGGGTTACTGACATTTCTTCGGATAATTTTCACAATATTGGCTGCTTTTTGAAGCGAAACCCGTTTTTAAGAGGGTGCTCAGCATTGCCGCCGCTTTAGGCCACATCAACTTTTGCCTGCTGCTAGCTCTCCTAACCCAGCTTCCCTGGAAGCCGAAGATAATAGTACATTTCTTGGTACACATTCCGCAGAGACATGGTACACTTGTACCAAATTCTGCCGGAACTGCCTTGGGCCAGGTGATTTGGCGATCGCAAACGATCGCTCTACACCGGCCAGCTTGAGTTGATGGGCAGGGTTAATGGTTTTTGGCTGATCTTCACACGGTTATCAGGCAATGGATTTTCAAAGCATTCAAACCAAACTCACTAATACAGTCAACGCCCTGAGCCAAAGTGATGCCACCGTGCAGGTTGACTGGGCCGGTGAACCATCGCTGCCGAGCACCGTGGTGCGAGAAGCTCAGGCTGTCCCTAGAGGGCGATCGCGCCCCAGCGTAGATTTTTCTACGGCTATTGATGCTCTGCAATGGCGATCTGAACAGGCTGGGGGAGCCGATCTAGCGGCCAACTTACCCGCCGGATCAGCGCCTGCAGAAGTCTACCTCAAGCGCCTGAACGCTATGGCGCACAAGATTAACCAGCTGTCGTCAGAGCAGGAACGGGCGATCGCAGAAATGCAGCTAATCCGGGCTCGCTTGACTCGCATTCATCCCATTGCTAACACCCAGGGGCAGCCGGTGGTGCCTCCCTACCTCGATGTTGAGCGGGCGGTTTTAGCGTCGGCAGAAATGGATCACCAGGGCAATATCGTACTGGCTTACCGTACCATCAGCCCCACCTCATCCCCTGGCCCTCGGGCCAACCCAATTCCAACTGAGATCAACCAACTGGCTGGACACCTGCGCACCACCTATGGCCCTTCTAAACGTCGCGGTCGAAGCGAGTGGGGTGCCCTGACCTCTGACCTGGTCGCCCTGGGGCAAGAGCCTTCTGAGCTGGTTGCCCACCTGAGTCGCACCGTTTGGGATGCGGGTTTGGCGATCGCGCGCTTGATTGCCCCTCAGCATGCCAAGCCCTCGGTTACGTCTAGCTCCCTCTTAGAGCAGCCAAGGCGAGGAGCATCTCTCTCTGTAGTTGATGGGGTGCTGTGGTTAGGGGGTGGAGTCATCGGTCGGCTAGCCTTGAATCTCCTGTTGGCCGCCTTTCCAGCCCTTTGGTCAGTGGCGGTAGCTGCGATTACCGCGATCACAGCCTACGCCCTCTACCGAGCAACCCTGGCCCCCAAACTGGCCTTCGGCCCGGCCATTCGGGTGTTTTTGCTGGTTTTAGGGCTGGTTGTGGGCGGCCAGCTCTAGCGCGGTGCGGCTCTATTCTTCACTGAGTTTTAAGGAGGCAGCTGATGGTTTCAATGCATCCCCAGGGGGAGAAAATCACCTTGGCAAACGCCAAGCCCTTTATTGCGGGGGCCATTTTGCTAGCCATTGGGCTACTGGCCATTGACGATCAGAAGCTGGGCGGTTGGTTGCAAGCCGCCGGTACCCAGAGCGCTGAGGGATGCGAAAAGATTGTGCAGAGCAATGCCCAGTTGAGCCGTGAGCAGCTTGCTCAGCTGCTGGTCGTGCCCGAGCGTGACCCCAAAGAAAATGTGCGCAAGATTGTTGCCGAACCCTACTGTAGCCTGCCTCAGCTCCAGGTGCGCTCTGGGGTGGTTTCAGAGCGCGAAGCCTACCCGATGGCATGGGATCCGACTGTTCAGCTAGTAATTTTGTACGAAAATGACGAGTACGCTGGCTATCGCTTTCGGTTTCAATAGTGCCCTGCTGATCGGCCAGTTTGGCTGGAGACCTTTGGGTTCCTGGGCAAGAGGTCAGTTTTTTCAGCACTTACGCTGGGGTGCACCACCCCTCGGACTCGGTCGGTTGGCTCTCAGCCTGGGGTTAGGCGTGCTGCTGCTTGGCCTGGGCGGTTGCGGCAGGCTAACGCCGACAGTGCCCCGTCAGATCGTGCTGAAGCAGGCTTGGGAGATCGAATCGGGCGATCGCGTGGCGGGGCAGTTAGTAACCGGCAGCCTGGGCGATATCTCGATCCGGTTGCAGGGCGCTCGGCTGCGCGCTCCTTTTACGGGTCAGGTAGAGCCGGCGGCTAAGGGATTCAATTGCATTTACTTTTCTAGTCCAGAGGTACCGGCCTACCTGTTTCGCTACTGCGGTGTCAGTCACCCCCATTTGGGACCCATTGAGGCCGGAGACGTTATGGGGCGTGGGCGCTACATTCATTTCGCCACCCTGCGACGGCAGCCCGATGGCTCCTGGGCTATGGTCGAGCCCTCCGATCGCGTGCTGGAGCGATCGCTCAATCGACCACCGCCAGGCTTACCGTTCTAAGCCCAGCCGCACCGTTTCAGAACCCCAATTCACTCCCCTAAGCCTGCCCCGGCAATTTACCCCCTTCTGCCCATGAAGCTCCATCCCACTCTTCTAGCCGCTAGTGCTCTGTTGACATTACTTTGCCCGACAGCGGTGCGGGCCGACGACGGCATTCTTAGCTTTGAGCTGTCGCCACCTCAGTGGGTAGAGCCGCCGCCGATTGCCGATGCGATCGCACCAGCGGTAGACAACGCCGACCAGCCCCTGCCCATTCCGGCCCAGGCAGCCAATCCACCGATGCGCTACCACTCCCCCCAGCAGCTACCGGCGGGGGTATATCGGCGCGGGGTAGCCGTAGCGCTGAATGAGAGCACATCGGCCACTGCGCTGCTGCCACCGGCTCCACCGCTGTCTATAGCTCCGGTGATGGTGGCCGTAGCGCCTGAACCAGTCGCCCCAGAGCCCCAGGTTGAACCACCCAAGGAAACGCAGCGGCTAGCCCTCGATTTTGGGTTGGAACCATCGGCGGCGGTGGCCATGGCCCAAGCCAAATTGGCTGAGCCCAAAGCCACACCTAACCCGCTGCTGGGGTTATTTGAAAATAACTCAGATTCTCTAGTGGCCAGGGCAGTGGGCAGCGCCGAGGGTACCCGCACCCCTAACGGGGCGATTAATCCGGCTTATTTTGGCCACACCGACCCCGGCAACCGCGTGTGGAACATGGGCACGTTTTCCTACCAGCACGGGGCTCAAACTCCTGAAGAAGCCGACCAAAAACAGTTGGCCCGACTTCAAAATCAAGGGGATGTGCTGCGCCAAAGAGCCCTCCAGCACGGCCTTAACCTCACCCTTGAGGAAACCCTCAACGGGCTAGACCTAGCCAACCAATCGCCCCTAGCTGCCATCGGACGGGTGGGTTATATTGAGCGTCTCGCTGAGGCTAAGGCTAATGGATATGAAGGGTCTGAGGCCATTTTGGTAGCTCGTACCCGTTCCTATATCAACCCTAATACCGGACGCTGGAATGCCCCTGGGTTGGGCAATACCGAAGTTGGCATTCGCCGTGACCAGCAGCGCCGGGCCAATGCCGTAGCCCAGGCGATCGCCGCCTATGAGGCCCAAAATCCTGACCTTCGTTCCCAGACCTGGGCACTGATACCTGCCCCCGAGCCGGAAACCCTAGTGGCGCTAGACCACCCTGAGACGGAGCCTGTGGACGAGGTACTGCAAATGTGGACCTCTCCTAGTGACCCCGTTGCCCAGGTTGAACCAGCAGATAACGAGGCGATCGCCGCTGCACCAAACCCAGCTGAAGCCAGTGACGTCGATCCGTTGGCAGCGCTCTGGCAGGTTACCGTCGAACGCTTCTCCCAAGCGGCGTTCCCACCAGGAGCAGGCACCTCACCGCAGACAGCCTCCCTCGCTAACGTGTTGTTTAACCGGGGCGATGCTCCTGCTACCGCAAATGCCGTCTTAGAAGCTGACGAGGCTGCCACAGTTCCACCGCCAGCACCGGTCGCCAATGACAATAGTGCACTCTCCGTCGGTGAGGTATTACCCGCCTCAGCAACAGCAGCGCCCACCGAGAGTGGCGAGCAAGAACCCGTAATAGATTTGACGCCAGCTGCCGCTGCACCAACAGCAGAAACAGTAGCCGAGCCAGCTGCGATCGCCCCTCCATCCTGGGCAGATGCAAAAGAAGGTAGCCAAACCGTTGTCCCAATTACCACTACATCTCCTGTGCCTGGAGCATTTCCCGACAGCACGGTCTACATGCCTCAGGCTACCGTTGCAGAACCCGATTGGCAGTTAGAGGCAGCGCCACAGGAAGCCCCTGAGTCTCCCGTGAGCGAGGTTGCGACTCCAGAGGCTGAACTGGAGGTCCCAGACTCCGTCATAGATGCCTTTGAACCACCTATGGGTGCCCCAGAGGTCTTGCCATTAGAGGCCTCTGTTTCTGATGACGAGACGATCACCTCTGAGCCAGAAAAGCCCTTGGGGTTTGAACAGGTCAGCCCAGAGGATCTGTCGCTGGGGAGTTCTCCTGAGAATGTAGAGCCTTTAAGGGAGGCGATCGCCCCACCCAATGCAGAGCCAGACCAGGCCATTACCCCCGATGCGGCTCGGGAAGGCACCTCAACTTATTAATCCCTGAGTTATCTTGAGGTAACTTACAGAAGCAGAGCCAAATTCAGAGAGAACAACCTCAGCGTTTCATGGGTTGTCGACAGAGAGTTATCGGCGGAAAGTGCGATCGCCACAAAAATGGCGATCGCGAGCAAATCAGCCAGCTTTCAGTGGTTGACAAAAACAGCACCGACCACAACATCGGGACAATTCTTTCTAGTAGCGTTTTAGTCCTTGGAAAAACCCTTTTCATCGCTGCCGGTTCTTTAACGGCCTGGGCAACCGACCGCAAATCTAGCAAAATAGTAAAGTCTCTCATAAAGATTAATGGGCTGAGCTTAAGAATTCACCTTCGCGTCTTGCCCCGCGCCTAGCATAGGGAAATCCTGATCGTTAACTTGCCAGGCCCATGCCGGAGCCCGACACCCACTCTTCATCCAACGACCTTTCTGCCCTTGACGTGCAAAGCGGCAATGCGGCTATTGATAGCCGCCTCAATGTGGACCAAATGCTCTCTCTAATCGACAGCATTTTGCCCTTTGAAGCCTGCCTCTACCACGAGATCATTCCTCTCTCTGTGGAGTCGAGTTGCTTGCACCTCGGCATGGTCAACCCATCGGACACCGTTGCTACGGAATATGCCCGCAAGCAAGTCTCCTTCATTCACTGCTCTGTGGTGTCGTGGCCCGTGGCCTCTGACTGGCAGCGCAAAATGCTCTCTAAGTATCTAAGTCACGCCTCTCGGCAAAAGGCTAAGCCCCAGCCGCAGGTTGAGGCACTGCCCCAGGCGCAAAACCAGGGCGATGAGTTTCTCACGTTTATTGTTGACAGCCCAGAGGATCTGAGCAGCGATCGCCCCACCCCAACTGTTGACAGCTCAGAAGAACCGCAGAGCGATCGCCCCACCCCAGTTGTTGATAGCCTGCAAGAACCGCAGAGCGATCGCCCAACCCCTGACCTGCCGCCTGCTCCACCCCTACCCCAACCTCCAGGAATTGAGCTAGAGTCTCAACCCTTGGCCCTCACGCTTGACCCGATTCTTAGCCAGGTGCCGCTCAACCAACTCCATCGCTTACCACCCCCCAAGCTCACCCAGGCGCTGCTTTATCAGGTGCTAACCGAGGGCATTGGGCGTCTGTATCTAGAACGCCGCTCCGCCAATGGCCAGGTGCTCTGGAGCAGAGACGGCGTGGTTCAAGCCGCTCTCAAAAACCTGAGCCTCGACCAGGTTCAAAGCGTCATCAACGAACTCAAGCGGCTGACGCACCTGCCCCTGCTACCAACTGCCCAGCCCAAACAGGCCGACATTGAGCGGCTGTACAAAGGCGAACGCGTGCTGCTGCGCCTGCGTCTGATGTCGGGTGCCCACGGCGAAGAAGCCACCCTTCAAGTCCTGCGGGGGGCCGCCCTCAAGTTTTATCAGCAGCAGCAAATCAAACAGATGGGAGAGGATGCCCTCGGGGTTGCTCAAACCCTGCAAAAACGTATTTTTGAGATTCGTCAGCGGGCTCGCCAATCGCTGACGATTGAGCCTCCCTCAGCGCGGACGCTAGAGGCCCTGAGTCAGCTGCTCAAGATGATGGAAGAGCAGATTGATCAGATTATGAAGTCGTCTACTTACCCAGACGATGAGGCGTAGCCCTAACCAAAAAGTCAGGAGCTAAGCAAAAGACACAACTCAAAGAACAAAAACCGCAGAAAATATTAAGTGGGCCTAGGCTCCGCCATTCTGGACAGTCGTCACTGAGTATCTAAGCGGTTACATCGCCGAACATCAGGAGTTAAGTGGACGTCCAGTCTTGGCCCTAGGGCTCTGACTTGTTACCCCAGGCACCGGTTACACGGCCAAAGTTAACTTGAAACTCGTCTAAGCCCAACCGGGTGCCGGGACGTTCTTCATCCCAAGACGCTGACAGCACGCCGTAGGTAAGGCCTACTACCCCCAAGCCAAAGCAGCCCAAGGTCACTAACAGTACAAAGTAAGAGGGCAACTCTACTACTTGATTTACCACCAGGTAGTAGCTGACGAAAAAGGTCAGTATTCCTAGTCCCGTGGGGACACCGGAAAAGACCAACATGCGGCGCAGCATGCGATCGCTCACCTCCTGAGGAATAGAGGTGGTTGCACGGTCTGCCCGCTTAGCTTTAGCTGTCTTTTTACTAGAAACAACTGGCTTAGCTACAGCAGTCGTATTTACGGTGGCTGGCTTTTTGGCTGATTTCTTTTTAGGAGCTGGCTTAGCAGCCTTTGGCACCTCATCGGCAGGCTTGCTACCACTCCTGCCTGGCTCAAAGGGCAGCCGCTTTCGGGAAGACTCAGAGGCCATAGCGCTACGCGACAACAACAAGAATTAGCTTTGGGCTAGCGGTGCTAGCCCAACGTTTCTAGCCCAAAGGCACAGGTTGCACAATGCGATCGCAGTACTAAGTTCAGGCTACCTACCGGAGAACCTTGCTGAGTTCGACTCAACCCACTCAGCTGATCTGGCTTTGGCGGAAAACCTAGCCGCGAATACCAAGCTTTTGGATCAACGCCCGATAGCGCTCGGAGTCTTGCTTTTGCAGGTAGGCCATTAGGCGCTTGCGGTGACCAATCATTTTGAGCAGGCCACGGCGAGACGAGTAGTCTTTCTTGTTCTTTTGCAGGTGAGAGCTCAGCTGATTGATGCGCTCGGTGAGCATAGCAATCTGCAGATCGGCAGAGCCGGTGTCAGTTTCGTGCACCTGATAGTCGGAAATAAGTTCCTGCTTACGCGCTTGCAACAGAGTCATGGGACAGACAGCTTCTCTAGAAGAATAATTTTGAGCCAGGATTTTTCACTATAGCATAGGGGCTGCTGCACCCATCTTGTCTCAGCGGAGGATTACTGGCTGAGCCATGCGATCGCCTCGCGCACCCAGCTTTCTGGATCCGCTGTCTTTTGCAAAGTAGAGCTACGCCCTACTGCTTGAAGTGCCTTGAGAATCTCGCTCTGGCTATAGCCCAGGGCGCTAAGGGTTGCTTCAACCTCTTCATAGAGGGTTGGTACTGGTCCAGCATCAGGCACCAGGCCCACCCCCGACTGAGTTTGCCAGTCTTGCAGCTTGGTTTTAAGCTCTAGCACCAGCCGTTCGGCGGTTTTGTTGCCTACCCCTGGGGTACGCGACAGTAGACGGGTGTTACCACTAACGACCGCCTGGGTCAGCTCAACCTCGCCTAGGGTGTCGATCAGGGCCAGAGCCATCTGGGGACCAATGCCGCTAACGCTAATGAGCAGCCGAAACAGGTCGCGCTCCTGGCGCTGGCCAAAGCCAAACAATACCGCCTGATCTTCGCGAAAGTAGAGATGGCTAAAGAGCTGCACCACCTCTCCTAGGGGCGGCAGCTGCGACAGCTGGCGGGCCGGCACCTGCATGTCATAGCCCACCTGATTGACGTCTAAGGTGACGATAATTTTGTGGTTACCGGGCTTTTGAATATCGGCCAGCACCCCTTTGAGATAGCTGATCATGGGTCAGCGGCAGGCTTTTGCGGTGGGCGAGGGCGATTTGAAAGGCGATCGCTTCCCGCATCGGCACGGGGGTCGGATAGCACCGCACTGGGCGACGCACCCTTACTCGATTTAGGTCGTTGGGTTGGAGCAGGTGCGGGGGCTTCTTTCACCGGTTGAAGGTGGCTACGCCCGTTTTGAATGATCCGCAACATCTGCGAGAGCTGCTGCTCTACGCTAGAGAGCACCTGATCAGCGTAGCCATCGGCCTCCTGCTGAATCATGTCTTGCTCGTCTAGGGCCTTTTGGCGCAGGGACTCCCACTCACGCTGGGCTTGAATCTGCATTTGCTCAATGTCACCCATCACCTGGGTACGCAAGCTGTCACAATCCTGCTGGGCCTGGGCTTTGAGCTGCTGGGCCATTTGCTCAGCCTGGCGGACAATGCCAAGTTCATCGAGTATTTGGGCCGCCTGCTGCTCAGCAGCAGCGATCAGTTCTTGGGCGTAGCGCTCAGATTCGGCCAGCAAGCTGTTGCGCTGCTGCAAAATTTGCACCGCTTGGCGAAAGGCCGGCGGCAGGTTAAGGCGAATAGCGTCGAGTTGGTCAAGCAGCTGATCCTCATCGACCAGGGTACGACCACTAAAGGGCACCCGAGGACTGGCCAAAATCAGCTCTTCAAGCTTATTCAGCTCCTGTTGAATGTCGATGTCTCCAGGGTTGGGCAGGCCCGAGTTTGTTTCCGTCGCCTCTACAGACAATCCATTGGTTTGGGCACCGGCACTGCGGGACTGGGCGGTGCGGGGCTGGGCGTTGAGGCGGGAGGGTTCTGGGCGTAGCATTGGTAAATGTCTCGCGCTACATGGTGGGGAACAAGGTGGTCGATGGGGCCGCCAAAGCGGGCAATTTCTTTGACCAGGCTGCTGCTAAGAAAGCTGTACTCTGTAGAGGTTGACAGAAAAAGAGTCTCAATATCATCGGCCAGGGTCTTATTAGTATGCGCCATTTGCAGCTCTTTTTCGAAATCGGAGAGCACTCGCAACCCCCGCAGCAACACCTGGGCATGGCGCTGCCTGGCATAGTTGATGGTGAGACCATCGTAATGGTCAATGTCAATATTGTTGAGATGACTTACCGATCGCTCAATTTGCCCAATGCGCTCGTCGGTAGAAAACATGGGCACCTTGTTGGGGTTGCTAGACACCAGCACAATCACCCGCTCAAACAATCGACTGCCGCGGGTAATGATGTCTAAATGGCCCAAAGTAATGGGGTCAAAACTGCCGGGATAGATGGCAATCAAAACAGCTTAGCCAGTATTCCAGGATTAATGTGGCGATTATAGCTAATTTCTGGCCATTAAGGCCCAGACTCGCGTTTCTATAGGACGGGATAGTGGGCCAGAGAGGGCAGGCGCTTACGGTAGACGCGATCGCATCGAGCCGTCTCAACCCCAGTGGCAGCTTCATAACCGCTGGCTTCGTACAACCTCACCGCCTCCTTGAGCACCGAGGCGGTTTCTAGCCAAATCTCGGTGAAACCGCGCTGCTGAATAGCAGATTCTAGCGTGCTGAGCAGGTAGCGCCCCAGCCCTTGCCCCCGTGCCTGAGGCAGCAGATACATCTTGCGCAGCTCCACTGCGCCATCCCCACGTTGGGTAGGACGATAGCCAGCGGTACCGACCAGCCCGCGGTCAAGCTCTACTACCCAAAATTCGCCGCCCGTCTTCCAGTAGCAGTCTTCTACTTCTAGGGCATCGCGATCGCTATCGGTCGGTTCACAGGTGAGGCGATATTCCTGCAGCACCTCGCCAATAATGGCAACGGCGGCGGCGCGATCGTTTGGCTGCCAGCTGCGAATTAGGTAAGGACCAAAGGTGCTGCGGTGTTCTAGCGGCATCGAACTTCTCTAGCTATGAATGCGGGGCTGGGGGTGAAGGCGAGCTAAAATCTCGCTTTCGGCAGCGGCTAATTCAGCTAGCCGCCCTTCTACCTCGGCGCGGGGGAAGCGGCCGGTAGCCAATACCCAGTAAGCTCCGTAGTGGCGAGCTTCTGAAGCCATGAGACTGCGGTAGAACTGGGCTAATTCTAGATCGGGGCAGTGCTGGCCCAACAACCCTAACCGCTCGTGGCTGCGAGCTTCGATCAGAGCCGACACCAGCAACACGTCAAGCTGACGATGGGGTTCGTCACCTCGCACCTGCTGTCGCAGAGCGGCTCCATAGGGGGGTGGCGGCAAGGGGCCAAAGGGAACACTGCGGCGCTCCAGCCACTGGTTGACCTGGGCGAAGTGGGCTAATTCTTCCTGGGCGATCGCGGTTAGCGCTTTGACTAACTCAGCATCTGATGGATAGCGGTTGATCAGGCTCATGGCCACCCCCGCCGCCTTGCGCTCGCACTGGGCGTGATCGAGCAAAATCACGTCCAGGTTAGCCAGGGCTTGCTCAACCCAGGCCTGAGAGGTTGGCGTTTCTAAAAATTTAATCGTGGCGGTGGCCATACAACTTTGGGAAGGGTTCAGGCAGGTCCTAGTCTAAACCACTAGGAATCTGCGGACAGTTGATGCCGGTCTTTGAGATGTTTCACCAGCGCGTGCAACCCCAGACGGTAGCTGTCAGCGCCAAAGCCACAGATTTGCCCCACAGCCACTGCAGCGATATACGAGTGATGGCGAAAGGCTTCGCGCTGGTGAATGTTGCTGAGATGCACCTCGACGGTGGGAAGGCCAACGGCTGCGATCGCGTCTCGAAGGGCCACGCTAGTGTGGGTGTAAGCCCCAGGATTAATCAAAATGCCGTCTTTTTGCCCAAAGGCCGCCTGGATGCAGTCCACAAGCGCCCCTTCGCTATTGGATTGAAAGCAATCCAGTGAAACGCCCAGGGCTGTCGCTTCAGACTCTAAGGACGCTTCGATGGTAGCTAGGGTTTGCCGACCATAGATCTCGGGTTCTCGCAAGCCCAGCATGTTGAGATTTGGGCCATGAACAACTTGAACCCTTAGCAATGATCGTTGCCCTTTAGTATTAGCATTTACGCTAGCAACACCAGGTGCTTGCTTATTCTCTACACAAGCACAGCGAGCTAAGTATCAAGTGCTGCACTCAAGAACAATATCAAGCGACAGCATCGCTAGACTCTAGTTAAAATCTTTCAAGAGCACCCCTAACGGCGGGGTTCTTCTACCGGAATAGGAATCAAGTCAGGTTCTGCCTGATGCTCAGGGCCAAATAGAGCTTCAATGACTCTATCAACCCAATCGCTCAGTTTTTCGAGAGCCTTTTCGATGTAATCCATTAGGGCAAACTCCTTACTGGCACATGCCACCCTGGTTGCTCTTACCTAAAACCAGCTCTAGGCCAGATGGGGGCTGCATTCATCCATAATTACATAATAGCCATTTGAAGCAAATGATCAACCTAACAGTTACAGCAGGTTGCGTCGTAGAGCATCGAGGGCAGAGAGGGCGCTGAGCTGGCGTACCCAGTCGCGCCCCCGGTAGCCAGTAAACTCGTGTTTATACGTCAACACATTGCCCTCGGGAGTAGCCAGGCCAATATAAACCAAGCCTACAGGTTTAGTCTCGCTGCCCCCGTCTGGTCCGGCAATGCCAGTAATGCTCAAGGCCCAATCGGTGTGCAGCAGCGCCTTGGCACCTAAAGCCATCTGCTCCGCCACGATCGCACTCACCGCTCCCTGCTCATCTAAAACAGCGGCATTCACCTTCAAAAGATTAACTTTAACCCGGTTGTCGTAGGCAATAACGCCGCCATAGAAGTAGGCAGAGCTGCCGGCAATGTCGGTCAAGAGCTGCCCTAAGCCACCGCCCGTACAAGACTCGGCCACGGCTACGGTTTGCTGCCGCAACCGCAGTAGTTGGCCAACCACCGAGGCCAGAGTATCGTCATCGGCACCGTAGCAGTCGGCGCCGACTAGCGCCCGAATGCCAGCTTCGACCGGCTCAATTTTGGCCAGGGCCGCAGCGGTGGAGTCGGCCCGCGCGCTAATGCGCAGCTTGGCTTCGCCTTTGCTGGCGTAGGGGGCGACCGTCGGGTTGCCTTGGCTGAGGTAAGCCGCGACCCGCTCCGCCAGAGCCGATTCACTAATGCCCCAAAACCGCAGCATGCGGCTGACAATGGTGGTCGTCACCCAGCCCTGGGTGCGCAGATAGGGCACGGCAGTTTCTTTCCACATCGCCTGCATTTCTCGCGGCACGCCGGGAAAGGTCATTAGGGTGAGGCCAGGTCGGGGTGACCAGATAATGCCCGGGGCAGTGCCTTGGGGGTTGGGGAGCACCATCGCCCCCTCGGGCAGCAGCGCCTGTTTGCGGTTGCTGAGGGGCATAGTTCGGCCCCGGGCGGTAAATTTGGCCTCAATATCTGCCAGCAGGTCAGGGTGCTCAATGAGGGGGGCACCAAACAGGTCAGCCAACGTCTCTATGGTGAGGTCATCGGGGGTAGGGCCCAGACCGCCAGTAAACAGTAGAAGCTGGGATTCTGTACCCGAAGGCTTCGCAAACCGCTCGGCCGCAGTAGTCACTGCCTGCTGAATGCGGGCCGGGTTGTCGCCCACAACGGTTTGGTAGTAGTGGGCAATGCCTAGAGTGGCCAGCTCTTTAGCCAGAAACTGGGCGTTGCCATTGAGAATGTCCCCCAGCAGCAGCTCAGTACCCACGCAGATAATTTCTGCACTTTTGGTGCCAGAGGGCAAGTCTGTCTCGGAGGGCTGAAACGCTGAGCTTGGGGTCATAGAACGTCCTGGGGGCGAAATGGGCCGGAGATGGGATGGCCGAGGCGCAATAGTGTCATTATGGCCATTGCAGGGAAGCCAGGAAAAGCCCATTTGGCTGATTGGCAAAGTCCCTAAAATTATGTCGCGCATTGGTTGTTTAGGGGAGGCTACCCGATGGCAGGTTGGAGCGAGGGGGATAGACCCGCCGGGGGCGATGGTTCAAAACCCGCCCTAGGGGGCGATCGCAAACCAGGTTGGGCCACCGGGCTGCTAGCCCTAGTGTTAGGGGGCCTACTCTACCGCACTATCGTGGCGCTCTGGCTGTTTCCAGGGTTTGACGAAGCCTACTACTATCTTTACAGCCGCTATCTGAGCCTGAGCTATTTCGACCATCCACCTATGGTGGCCCTCACGACCGGGATAGGCTGGTGGCTCACAGGAGTCATTTCACCTTTCACCATTCGCCTGGGGGCGCTGGTGCTCTACTGCCTCAGCTTGGGGCTGCTGTACTTAGCGGCAACGCGGCTGTTTTCGGCGGCAGTGGGGCAGATGACCCTGGCTATTGCCACGCTGATACCGCTGTTTACCATCGGCTTTGGCATTCTCACCTCCCCCGACAACGGGCTGATTTTGTTTTGGAGCGCTACGCTGCTAGTCGCCGCCTGGGAATTTTTTCCCTACAGCAATCAACTGGGAGACTCCAAAGCAATCAAACCGATCTATGTGCCCACCTGGCGCATTGTGCTGCTGGGGCTGACGGTGGCTCTAGCGGGATTAAGTAAGTATCACGGCTTTGTGCTGGGCGTCAGTCTAGTTGGGTTTTGTGCCACCTATCGGCCCTACCGCGCGGCGCTGCGATCGCCCTGGACGCTGCTTGCTTTAGGCGTCTTCGTTCTCACCCTCTTCCCCCTGTGGTACTGGAATAGTCAGAACGACTGGATCTCCTTTCGCTTTCAGCTGGGCATGCGGTTTGACGGGGGCACTGAAAGCAGCGGGTTTAGTTTAGGGCAAATGGTGGGCTACTGGTTACTGTCAATTGTTTACCTGTTTCCGCTGTTTGGCTTTCCGCTGTGGTGGGTGGCGGCGCGACGGGGTGCCAAGCAGGCACTGTTCTGGCGTTTTTCCAACATAGACGACGGCGAAGTCCAAGAGCACTACAAACAGGGGCTAGTGCTGTGGCTATCGCTGCCAATCATGCTGCTATTTACCCTGTTGGGGGGCAAGCAGCAGATTTTGCCCGCCTGGCCCGCCCCCGGTTACTGGGGCATCGTCATTTTGCTGGCCGCTCAGGCATTGGTTTGGCAACGCGATCGCCCCCGCCTCATTCGCCGCTGGCTGTGGGGTTCGGGGCTGTTTTTAGGCTCGCTTTCCATGGTGGCACTGCTGCACCTAAAGCTCGGCGTTTTACAAAAACCGAGCACCTACGCCCTGTTTGGTGGACTCGTGCCCGTCGAGCAGGATGGCTCTACAGAACTGATCGACACTAGCCAGCTCAAGCGGCGGTTTGCCAATATCCCCGAAATTCGAGCGGCCCTAGATGAAGTGGGGTTTGTCTTTACCAACGAATACTACCTAGGGGGCTACTTTGCCATGGCTATTCACCCCCTAGTCGATTTGCCGGTGACAGCCTTTAGCCAAGACGCGCGCGGATTTGCCTACTGGTTTAACCCCCAGGACTGGGTTGGTCAAGATGGACTCTATATGACGTTGAACCGCTTTGCCCAAGACGACGAGATTGTAGCGGGCTATCGGCCCCTCTTCGACAGTATTGAGCCGCTAGGCACGGTGCCGCTCATGCGCGGCGGCGAAGTGACCGAAACTATTCACGTCTATCGCGCCAGCAATTTGCGGCAGGCCTACCAATACCCCTACGGCCCCTCAGCGAGTGCGCTGCCGCAGCCGCCAGCCGGTGTAGCTGAGTAGCGCTGTAGCGGCTAGGGCGTAGACCAAGCCGCTGGGCATGCCCGCAAACGCCAGGGCTAAACTGCCCGCCCACAGCGTCAGCACGTAGATGAAGAGCACCGTAACCCGGTGAGACAACCCCGCCTGAAGCAGCCGGTGGTGCAGATGGCGCTTGTCGGCCACGAAGGGGGATTTGCCCGCTCGCAGGCGATCGAGGATCACGGCCGACATATCGAGAATCGGCACTGCCAGAATTAGGTACGGCAGCAGTACAGCAGCGGTAGTCACCGTTTTGACCAAGCCGATAACGCCAACTCCGGCCAGGGTAAAGCCCATAAAGTAGGCGCCCCCATCTCCCATGAAAATTTTGGCTGGGTTGAAGTTGTAGCGCAAAAAGCCTAGGGCTCCGCCGGCTAGAGCAGCAGCAATCAGCGCCGCCGCTGGCTGATTCATGTAAAGACTCACCACCAGCATAACGACTGCGGCGATGCCGGATACCCCTGCGGCCAGGCCATCGAGGCCGTCGATCCAGTTGATGGCATTGGCCATGCCCACTAGCCACAGAATGGTTACTGGCAAGCTAATGAAGTCGGGTAGCTGGGTGAGCCCGTAGAAGGGAATAGTGAGAAAGTCGATGCTCACGCCCACGTACCAAGCCATAGTGGCGACCACCGCCTGCATAAACAGGCGACTGAGGGGCGATAGGCCAAACAGGTCGTCGGTGAGACCAATTAGAAAAAAGGCCAGCCCGCCAAGGGTAACCCCCCAGATCTGAAACTCTTGAGGTGGAGCTAAATGGGCTCCGGCAGCATCAATAAAGCCGCCCATGGACCATACGACCAGCAGGGCTAGCAGCGTACCAACAAAAATTGACACTCCGCCCAACCGCACCATGGGCTTGTCGTGTACCTTGCGTTCGCCGGGCTGATCGACTCGTCCACTTTTAAGGCCGATGCGGCGCACGATTGGTGTCGTGCCCAGCACCACCGCGGCGGAGATACCAAAGGCCAACACGTGATACAGATAAAACGGCATCTCACTCCCCTCTATGGTTGGAGAAACTCTCTCCTGGCTAGCCACCTCCCTAGCCCAGGCCTAACCCCAGCAAACTAGTTCTTTGGCCATCGCTAATTACCTCGGGTAGCCCTAGGGACTGCCCTGACCAAGGCCGACCAGACCAAAGATTTTGGCCCGAAACAGTCCATAGGATAGGCCGAGTCTTGTCAAATAAGCAAAAACTCCATGCAATTATGACAGATCATTAAGGGGTAACCCTAACTTTCTGCGGTTTTGCATGGAGTTAACGCCTAACTACGGGGTCAAAGGCTTGCCCGAGAGGGTATTACACCCTTACACCAGGGCCGGAACTAGCCCGCCCAGGTGGGCATAGAGGGGGAAGCGATCGCATAAGGCCGCCACCCGACGCTTGCAGTGCTCAGCGATCGCCGCATCCTCGGGGCTGAGCAGGCGATCGGCGATGATGTTAGCGATCTCGGTGAACTCAGTCTCGCCCATGCCGCGGGTGGTCATGGCCGGAGAGCCCAAGCGCAAGCCGCTGGTGACAAAGGGCGACTCGGGGTCGTAGGGCACGGTGTTTTTGTTGGCCGTGATGTTGACCTCACTCACCAGCTGGTCAGCCCGCTTGCCGGTCATGCCAATGGAGCGCAGATCGACTAGCACCAGGTGGTTGTCGGTACCGTCAGACACCACCTTGATGCCTCGCTGCTGGAGCTGAGCAGCCATGCGCTGAGCATTGGCGATCACCTGAGCCGCATAGGCACGAAACTCAGGCTTGAGGGCTTCGCCAAAGGCTACGGCCTTAGCAGCAATCACGTGCTCCAGGGGGCCACCCTGGCTGCCGGGGAACACCGCCTTGTCAAACTTTTTACCCAGTTCGGCATCGCGGGTCAGAATCAGGCCGCCGCGAGGGCCGCGCAGGGTTTTGTGGGTGGTAGTGGTCACCACGTCACAGTGGGGCAGGGGGTTGGGGTGATAACCAGCAGCCACCAGACCGGCGATGTGGGCAATGTCGGCCATCAGGTAGGCACCGACTTCGTCTGCGATCGCGCGAAACTTCTCAAAATCGATGACGCGGGGGTACGCCGAATAGCCGCAGATGATCAGCTTGGGCCGGTGCTCCAACGCCAGCGCGCGAATTTGGTCGAAATCAAGCTGTTCACTCTCGCGGCTGACGCCGTACTGAACGACTTTAAACCACTTGCCCGACACATTCACAGGCGAACCGTGGGTGAGGTGCCCGCCGTGGGAGAGGTCCATGCCCAAAATGGTGTCGCCGGGCTGGAGGAGGGCGAGAAACACGGCAAAGTTGGCCTGGGCTCCAGAGTGGGGCTGCACGTTGGCGTGGGCGGCACCGAAGAGTTCTTTGGCGCGATCGATCGCCAGCTGCTCAGCCTCATCGACAAAGGCGCAGCCGCCGTAGTAGCGCTTGCCGGGCAGCCCCTCGGCATACTTGTTGGTCAATACCGACCCCTGGGCCGCTAGCACCGCAGACGAGGTAAAGTTCTCGCTGGCGATTAGCTCTAGGTGGTCGCGCTGGCGCTGCAGCTCGCGTTGAATAATGCTGGCCAGCAGCGGATCGGACTCTTGCAGAAAATCAAAGTTAGTTTGAGGCACGGGCAAGGCTCCCAACAATCGACAGAACTAGACAGACAAAGGGGACCGTTAACGGGTAGCCGATAGAGCGCCTTCCCCCACGGTGCTGCTTGCTGCCCTGCAATTCCCTCAGAAATCGCTTCGCGAGGCGCAGCCCATGGTGGAGCGAAGAGAACCCACAGCGGGGGCTTGGCATCAAGCAGTTTAATACGCAGTCTATTATCTTATCTGGATGGCCTTCAAATGGGTAGTCAGCCCTGAAGATACTGGGAACGGAGAGCACGCATTGGAATTTGCGGGCAAATGTTACGGATTGCAACATATAATCTTTAGGAACGGCAGAGGCAGAGTTGCTTCGGAGAATGGGCCGATTTCAACTGTTTTGCCAAAGTTGGGTGCAGTTGTGAGAGGCTAGGTTAAGCAGAATTGCCTGTAGTCGGTTTGAGATTTATATTCTCCAGGTTTGGGTCATTAATGCTGCAACTGACGGATTCTCCCCCCATCCAATCGCTATCCTCCGTTGAGGATGCCTACGAGGTGTGCCGACGCGTCACGGCGAAGTATTCCAAGACGTTTTACACCGGCACCATGTTGATGGCTCCCGCCAAGCGGCGTGCCATCTGGGCTATTTACGTCTGGTGCCGCCGCACCGATGAACTCGTGGACGGGCCCCAGGCGCAGTTCACCAGCGAGAAGACGTTGGATCGGTGGGAGTCGCAGCTAGAGTCAATCTTTGCCGGCTGCCCAGTGGATGACGAAGACGTCGCCCTGGTGGATACCCTGGAGCAGTTTCCCCTTGATATCCAGCCTTTTCGCGACATGATCGCGGGCCAGCGGATGGATTTGCACCGCAATCGCTACGACACCTTCGAAGACCTAGAGCTGTACTGCTATCGTGTGGCCGGCACCGTAGGGCTGATGTCGACTACCGTGATGGGCGTGGATACCCAACTGCAAACCGCCCCCTGGAGCCAGCAACAGCAGCTCGACCCCACTCCCCAGGCGATCGCCCTGGGCATTGCCAACCAGCTCACCAACATTCTGCGTGACGTAGGCGAGGACGCCCGCCGAGGCCGCATTTACCTACCTCTGAAAGATTTAGCTGCCTTTGACTACACCGAGGCTGACCTGGTCGCTGGTGTTGTGGACGATCGCTGGCGGGCCCTCATGGCCTTTCAGATCGATCGCGCCCGTCGGTTTTATGCCGAAGCAGAGAGCGGCATTGGGCTGCTGAGTGAAGACGCCCGCTGGCCGGTGTGGTGTGCCCTGGCCCTCTACCGCCAAATCTTGGACGTGATTGAAAAAAATGGCTACGACGTGTTTAGCCAGCGTGCCTACGTGCCCTCTCTGCGCAAGTTACTCACCCTGCCTAGTACCCTGTTAAAAGCTCGGGTGCTTTAGATTAGGGGCGTTTAGCCAGTCAACAAGCACCAAATTTAACGGCCCTTGCCGCAGACCGAGGTCGAGGTTGTTAAGATATGTGTAGGGATAATTCTCTCTTTGCACTGTCTTGGCCCCAAATTTCTATGACGACTGCCGCTGCATCTTCTGCCCAAGCACCCCATGCGATCGCTTGGAAAATTAAGCTGCTCTATGATGGCGACTGTCCCCTATGCTTGCGGGAAGTCAATTTTCTGCGTAAGCAAGACAACGGGCGTGGCCTGATCGCCTTTACCGACATTGCGGCTGATGACTACCGCCCTGAGGACAACGGCGGCGTCGATTTTGCCACGGCCATGGGCCGCATCCATGCCGTCAAGGCCGATGGCACCGTGATCCAAAACGTGGACGTGTTTCGCCAGGTATATGACGTTCTAGGCATTGGCTGGATTTACGCGCCTACTCGCTGGCCCTTGCTTGGCCCGCTGGTCGATTGGGTCTACGGTCTATGGGCCAACTGGCGCCTAGCGGTTACTGGCAGGCCCAGCCTCAAAACGATTTTAGCTGAGCGTGAAGCCCGCCTGGCTCAAGGTTGCAGCAGCCCAGCAAGCGACCCTAGTTCTGAGTCGGGTTCTGATCGCTGCCGCCTTTAGAGCAGTGCTCATCCTAGCCTCCCAAGCAAAAGCAGGCAGGTATCAAAAAGGCTGAGTTCCCTTTCGAGAGAACTCAGCCTTCTAGCTTCAGGAGTGCTGCTTAAAGAGTGGCGTTAGAGGTCAGGCTCTGAGCCGCTATCTTCTGGCTCATCGAGGGCGCTACCGTTGCCGTTGTAGAGGGCGTCGAGCTGCTCACGGGCATCTTTAACCGAGATAGACCGCATCACTAGCAGCGGCTCGCGGATCACCTGTCCGTCTTGATCAAGCAGTTCAGGATGGGGCATAGGCCGATCGCCTGAAGCGTTCTGCTGGCCGCTATAAGTTCTAGGTGACTGGGGATTGCGGGCGTTGCCGCCGAGCAGAATCAAGTTTCTGACCAGGTTTGCGATCGCCATAATCGCCAGAACCGCAAACGCAATAATGTAAACCACGTGCCACATAGCTGCTGTCCTCTGGCGAACCTTTGCCTGTACTGACTTTAACGCGTTTCAGGTCTGCGTGCTTCGCCAGATCGAAAACTCAAATGTCAGCACCTTTTAACCTTTAGTTTAACCAAAATAAGTCTTCCTCAGCCGCGGGAGCTGACGGGTTGAGAGGTTGCCACCCCGGCTGCCAGAGGACTCGATTTTTGAGTTGTTTGGCATTGACCCACAGCCTCACCGTGGGGTCACAGGAGGCCACCAGCTCTGCAAACACCCACTGGCCATCCTGCTTGCGGTTAGTCACCTGAAAATGTCGCCAGCCTTCGGTCTTTTGACAGGCCGTCCATTTTGAGCCGAGCAGGTGGGGATACTTTTGCTTGCGGGGCATTGAGGGAGTGGGGGAAGGAGGTGGTGGGGGAGTTGTGAGTGCTTAGTTTTGAGTTTTGAGTTTGAGCTGTGTTGGAAGAATTCAAAACTTTTACCGCTCTTCTATCGTATACCGCTGGCTGCGAGGCGTTTTTTGATGCTGCCCATGTGCACGGCCCGGCTGCTGATTTGAGCCTGCTTTTCGCTCAGCAGCACATACACGCGACCGGAGAGAAGCTGGCGCACCAAGGAACGGCGGTAGACCAGAATGCCCTCTAGGTTGGCCTCACTATCTTCGGTATAGCCCATTTCAATCAGGGCGGCATCTAGCTCCCGCTTGAAGGTTTTGCGGCTGTTGATCGGCAGGGTCAACGTAGTGCTGCGATTGACGAAAGCACCCAGGAGACCGCCCACAGTGCCAAATAGGGTGCCATATAGGTTAGGCAGGCCAGTGTCTAAGCCGATGCCGAGGGACTTGACCGCCAGCAGGGCTGTAACCAGAGCAGTGCCAGAAAAGTAATACAGAAATGTAAGGCCGAAACCAGGGCCGGAGGGCAGAGTGGGCTCGTCAGACATAGGGGAAAAATCTCTTGAATCCGGGCACTGGTGTTATCTTTTCATCAATCTTGGCCCTTGGGAATGGGGGAAGATTGATAGGCTGATAGAGATTTTCCAAACCTTGGCTATGCTCGACCTGCTTCAGCTCACTGGCAAACAGCGGCAGTTTATCGACCTGTTGCAGCGGCAGCAAACGGTGGCGAGTCTGCGATCGCTCTGTGCCCAAGCCGGGTTTGACTTCAACTTTATCAATGGCTTTTTGCTCAGCGGTGCTCTCAATGGCTATGTGCAGTGGCAAGAGCATACCCAGCAGACCTGGGCGCTGACGGCTAAGGGAGAAGATTTAGCCGGCGTGCTGCCGGGGTTCCCGCTAGCGGATAGGCTGTTGCAGGGTCAGCGCGATCGCGCTCTGCTCCAGGCTGAGCTTGGCCCTGCCTTTAGCCTCAACTACGGTGCCCTGCGGCGCGAGCAGGCCGTCGATTTGCTCGACGGCGACGGGGAAGGGACTGTGGCCGTGCTGAAGTCGTCGGTGCTGGGGGCCTACCAGCAGCGGCAGGGGGTATTTGAGGCGATCGCGGCGGGCCAGGTTTTAGGTGCCAGTGCGTCGTCCTCTCTGGAGTGGCTCCAGCAGCAGGGCTACATTGTCAGTCGAGTCGAGACAGACTATAGCCTCACCGTGCTCCCGGCCCTGCAAACCCTGGATCTGGGGGATGTGGTAACGACTTTGACCAGTGAGCTAATTTTGTCGGGCCAGTGGCGGCAGGCTGACCTCAAGCCCTACGACATTCACGCCGAGGTGCCCAACGTTGCCTACGGACGGCCTACTATTCTCACCCAGTGCATTCAGCGCATTCGCGACATCTTTTTGAACATGGGCTTTGACGAGATGTCGGGCTATATGGTGGAGTCGGCCTTTTGGAACTTTGACGCTCTCTTCACCCCCCAAGACCACCCAGCCCGCGAAGTGCAGGACACGTTTTACCTAGCCAACCCCCAGACCCTGCCCCTGCCCGACGACCCAGCCCTAGTGCAGCGCGTCAAACAGGTGCACGAAGCCAACTACGGCGGCCAGTGGACCGAAGACGAAGCCAGTCGCGCCATTCTGCGGGCCCACACCACGACCTCTACCGCCCGCCGCCTGCATCAGCTTCAGGGCAAAGACGGCAAATACTTCTCCATCGATCGCGTCTTCCGCAACGAAACCGTCGATCGCACCCACCTAGCCGAGTTCCACCAGATCGAAGGCGTAGTGGTGGGCGAATTGCTCAGCGTGCGCACCTTGATGGGCTACCTGACCTATTTCTACGAGCGCTTGGGCTTTAAGGATCTCAAGTTTAAGCCCACCTATAACCCCTATACGGAGCCGTCGCTGGAGGTGTTTGCCTACCATCCCCTGAGCGATCGCTACATCGAAGTGGGCAACTCGGGCCTGTTTCGTCAAGAAATGCTGGAGCCTCTGGGCTGCGGCGAAAAAGCCACCGTCGCCTGGGGGCTGGGTCTAGAGCGCATTGCCATGCTGCTCTACGGCGTAGAAAAGCTTTCCGACCTGATTGGCCCCGATATTCGATTCTGACCCTGGCCGGTGACGCTACCTCAAAACCGTCCCTAGGCGGAAGCCATGGGGAGAGCCGATCAGGTATGAAAGGCAGGAGTAGCGTAAAGGCACGATCTTGGCCATTCCCCACATCCGTTTTCGCCAGCGGCTAACCCTTGCGATCGCCCTACCCGTTGTCCTACCGCTGCTGCTGTCGGGGATCTCCATCTGGCAAATCACTCGATTGTTGTCTGCCCTAGAGTCGGTAGACCGCACAGGGCAGGTGATTGCGCAGGCCAACTCAGCTCAAAAGCTGGTGCTGGATATGGAGACTGGCTTTCGCGGCTACCTGCTGACCGGAGAGCCTGAGTTTTTGGAACCCTACGAGCAAGCCGATGCGCTGATTGAACCTAGCTTGGAGGAGTTGAAAACTCTGGTTGCAGACAATCCAAGTCAGGCCCAACGCATTGTTGAGCTGACGGCCGCATTTCAGCAGTGGGAACAACAGGTTTTACCGGCCATTGCCCGCAGGCAACGGGGCGAACTGGAATCTTTGAGCGACCTTAGAGGCCGAAAACAGCTTGTGGATCAGATGCGACAGCAGATCGCGACTTTTGTGGCCACAGAGGAGCAACTACGAGATCAGCGTAGCCAGAGGGCTCAAGCCGCGACTCAATCGGTAATTGTGACCAGTGGGCTTTTGGCCATCGGCATCGGGGTTGTTCTGGCCTATTTTATCTATCGCCAAATTTTACAGGTATCGCGGGTTTATGAAGGGGCCTTGCAAACCGCCCAAGCCCGCACCCAGGAATCCGAACAATCGGCTATTTCACTCCAGCGCAGCGCCCAGCGACTGGCAGCTCTGCATGACATCGACCGAGCGATTTTGGCCACGGAGCTGGACAAACCTCTGATTGACAATGCCCTCATTCAAATGGGTCAAGTTGTTCCCTACCAAGAAGCGCTGGTGGCCGTATTCGATTTAGAAGCTGAAACCGCGCAAGTACTAGCCGGAATTAGGCAGACTGGGGACCTGACGATGCCTGTGGGCACCCGTTTAGCCATGGCTGACTTTGCCCCAGAACAGAGCCTGCTGCACGGGGTTCGCTACATTCAAAACCTGCCCACCGCCGATTCTTGTCCACCTGTACTGGTGCGATTGCGATCGCACGGCTTTTTGAGCTGTCTGTGTGTGCCCCTACTGGTAAACAACACCCTAGTCGGAGAACTCAACCTGTCATCGGTGGAACCTGCGGCCTTTAATGAAGAAGCCCAGGAAATTGTCATTGAGGTAGCCAATCAGCTGGCGATCGCGCTGCAACAGTCTCGCCTGCGCTGGCGGCTTCAGGCTACCAATCAACAGCTCCAGCACGAACTCCAGGAGCGATTGCAGGCCGAGACGGAGCTACGCGAGCAGGAGCAGTTGTTTCGCTCTACGTTTAACCAAGCCGCCGTTGGCATTGCCCATGTCAACTCAGACGGTCGCTGGCTGCGGGTCAATCAAAAGCTATGTCAGATTGTTGGCTATACCCGTGATGAATTGCTGCAACGCACGTTTCAAGACATCACCTATGCAGAGGACTTGGATATTGATGTTGCTTACTTTCACCAGATGTTGGCCGACGAGATTCAAACCTACTCCATGGAGAAACGCTATATCCGCAAAGACCATTCCCTGGTCTGGATTAACTTGACGGTATCTCTAGTGCGAAAACCCACCAGAGAGCCCGATTACTTCATTGCTGTTGTAGAAGACATCAGCGATCGCAAGCAGGCCGAAGACGCCCTCCAACAACTAAATGACACCCTAGAGCAGCGCGTTAGAGAACGTACCGCCCAACTGGCCGAAACCAACCAGGAACTAGAGGCCTTTACCTATTCGGTCTCCCATGATCTGCGGGCACCGCTGCGCACTATGCAGGGTTTTGCCCAAGCGCTGTTAGAAGACTGTGGCGACCAGATCGAAGATTTTTGCAAAAGCTACGTTGACTCCATCATTGACGATGCGGTGCAGATGAATGGGCTGATCAGTGACTTGCTAGACTACAGTCGCCTAACGCGTACGCAAATCAATCTACAGCCCACCAATTTAAATGAAGTCGTAGAGGAAGCTTTGAAGCAGTCAACGGCTCAAATGGAGGAAAAGCAGGCTCAGATTAACGTTGCGGCGGCCTTGCCCTCAGTTATGGCCCATCGTTCAACCCTGATTCAAGCCGTCATTAACCTAGTCGGCAACGCGATCAAGTTTGTGGCACCCACTACCCAACCCCAGATAGATATTTTTGCCGAAGAAACGTATCAAGATGATGTCCGCTGGATACGGTTGTGGATTGTAGACAACGGTATCGGCATTGGCCCTGAACACCAGGAGCGCATATTCCGCGTCTTTGAACGCCTGCACGGTGCCGAAAGCTACCCTGGTACAGGCATTGGGTTAGCCATTGTGCGCAAAGGGCTAGAGCGGATGGGTGGACAAGCCGGAGTGGAATCGCAACTGGGTCATGGGAGCCGGTTTTGGATTGCACTGCCCGGTGTTGTTCTCGCTCTGAACGAAGAAACCCATGACCTCACCCCTCCGCATTCTTCTGATCGATGACAACCGCAGCGATCGCGCCCTGGTTCTACGGGAATTGCAGCGGGAATTTGATGCGCTAGATGTTCAAGAAATCACCAGTTCTGGGGAATTAAATCGGGCGATCGCGATCGGTGACTTTGCTGCTGTGATCACTGACTTCCAGTTGCGCTGGACGACCGGGCTAGACATTTTAGAAATGGTGAAACAGCGGTATCCCAACTGCCCAGTGGTGATGTTTACCAACACGGGCACCGAGGAAGTCGCCGTCGAAGCCATGAAGCTAGGCCTCGATGACTACATCATCAAAGAGCCAAATCGCTACATTCGTGTACCCATCGCCGTGCGGATTGCCCTAGAGCGACGGGAAAGGCAGCAACAGGCAGCTCTAGTAGAAATTCGCTTGCAGCGGTTGCTAAATCAGGTCAAGATCGGCATTTTTAGGTTTGATGCAGACGGCACATTGATTGAAGCAAACCGCGCTTTTCTAGAGCTACTGGGCGCACAGTCTCCGGCTCAAGTCAATGCCGCAGACTGGCTCGATATGCGCGACTGCTACAGGCAGCTAATGGATGAATCGTCACCCCAGCAGCAAGAGCGAGAGGTGAACCTGCAAAAAAGCGATGGTACCCAGTTTTGGGCGCTGTTGACCACCACCCTAAACACCGTTGAAGGGATTACTGTTGTCGATGGGCTGCTCGAAGACATTACCAGCCGCAAACAAGCCGAAGTGGCCCTTCAGGAACTCAATGCCACCTTAGAAACCCGAGTGCAGGAACGCACTGCCGAGCTGGAAGCGGTGAATCAAGATCTTGAGGAGTTTACATATTCTATTTCCCACGATCTACAGGCTCCCCTGCGAGCCATTCAGGGGTTTGCTCAAATTTTGCGAGAAGACCTGAGTGAAACGCTGGACGCCAATTCTTTAGAAATTTTGCAGCGCATTGGGGCCAATGCCCAACACCTAAATACTTTAATTACTGACCTCTTAACCTATAGCCATTTAAGGCGCGCTGAGATCCAGCTAGAGCCGGTCACCATCTCGTCTGTGTTAGCCGAAGTCGTGACCCAGCTCAAATCAAACATTCAGCACCAGCAGGCTCACGTTTCTATTGACGAACCGTTACCCATTGTTCAGGCCAATCGCCTCATTCTCATGCAGGTCGTGATCAACCTACTCTCGAACGCGATTAAATTTGTCGCCGATGGTGTGCAGCCCCAGGTGCGAGTATGGGCTGAAGAGCGGGCCGGGGAACCCTCTACCGTGCGACTATACGTAGAAGACAATGGGATAGGTATTGAACTAGATCGACAGCAGGAAATTTTTAGCCCCTTTACCCGTCTGCACGGTGAGGCCGAATATCCAGGTACTGGGGTTGGCCTAGCAATTGTTCGCAAGGGAGTGGAGCGTATGGGAGGGCAGGTGGGGGTTGAATCTCAGCCGGGGCAAGGGAGCCGGTTTTGGGTGGAGTTGCCGAGCGCCAAAGGTGTCGCGAGATGAACACGGAACACACCATACTCCTGGTCGAGGATAATCCAAAGGATGTTTTTCTGGTGCAGCGGGCTGCTCGCAAGGCTGGAATCATCACGCCGCTACAGGTGGTGAGTGACGGCGATGCCGCCGTAGGTTACCTCTCTGGAGACGCCCCCTACGGCGATCGCGCAGCTTACCCGCTACCTGTGCTCGTACTGCTCGATCTCAAACTGCCGCGCCGGTCGGGGGCAGAGGTGCTGTCGTGGATTCGGCAACATCCCCATTTTCGCCGCTTACCTGTGGTTGTGCTGACGTCATCCAGGGAGTTTGCTGATATCAATCACATCTATGATTTAGGGGCCAATGCCTACATTGTCAAACCGGCAGATTTTGATCAGCTGGTCGATATTCTCACAACCCTAAATTTGCACTGGATTACCTATAACGAAAAGCCCCAGCTCGATATGGATATGGACCAGCTCGGCGGCTCAGGTTCATTGGCCTAATTCCGATGCAAAAAACTGGCGATCGCATCCATTACGTCTTTAGCGCGATCGGTCTGGCCTAGTGCTGTTGAAATCCTGCGGCGATCGCTTCTGCTTACAAGCCGCGCCGCCAAAACTCATTCTAGGCAGCAGATTCTGTGGTTACATCACCAGATACGTTGTCTAAGGAATCCACCGAGTCCAAGGAACCCACCGGATCTAAGGAACTCACTGGCACCTCTAACTCTAGGGTCAGCTGCTCGGTGGGTTCAGAATCAGGGCTGGCTTCTGAGGTGGCTTCAGCTTCACTTTCCTCAGGGGGCACTTCGGTGTCACGATCGAGCCAGGGAGAGTCAAAGTGGTGCCAGGGCAGCACGGGCTCGTTGGGCAAACTCTCGGTGAGCACGGTAATGTTGCTCACATCTGGATCTGGCAACGCTACGCGCCGCTCTAGAGTCGTTTCTTGCTGTCCATCACTCATACTGGTTTCCCGCTAAATGCGGTCAAAAACGTTAGAGCCAGAGCTTCTAGCCAGAGTCTCTAGACTGGCGCTAGATTAACCCAGAAGATGACCCGGTAGCCACGTAAATTACCAGGATATGTACCAGCATGATAACAGTTGTGCTCCAGATGGTGTAGGCCGCATATTTAAGGCTTTGCGAAGTATCTTCAAGCCGCTGCTTGTTGGCATTGTAGGTTTCAGACAGGTTTACCAGCATTTGTAGCTGGTAATCTTGCTCAGGCAAGGCCAGATAGGTTTCTAAAAATTTACGATCTTCTAGATTGGGAGTAACGGCTACCTGGCGGGGCAAAAACGCACCCATCAGCAGCGAGAAGCTAGCCAAAAACCCAATGATTTCGGCGATGCTAAACACGCTGCCGCTCACCAGCAGCCGCGAAATGCTGAGGCTAGTGAGCAGCGCCCCGTTGGCCACAAACAAAATATTGAGCTTGGTGGTCAAGATTTGGCTTTGCTCATTTTGCTCGCGCAGCACCATACGCACGTCTTGGGCTGCCAGAGCTAGCGTCGCTGGAGGAATAGTCAATGGCTCTGGGGCGGGCTCATCGACGGGCAAACTGAGCTGCACCTCATCGAGTGGGGCATCGACTAGGGGCAGCGCATCGGCAGGGGCAGGGGTAGAAACGGCATTGACCATGGCAGCAGCCACTCAGACGACCCTCTTGAGGTGAACAGATGATTGGGAACCCAGTCAGGTTCCAAAAACGCGTTTTTATAAATTTGACCGGCAGCCGTGCTCGACTCTGTAGCGGCTATCCTGCATCTATGGTAGTCAGAATTCTCTCTGCTGAACGAGGTTTGAACGCCAAATCTGCCGCTATATCAAGGTTTGATAGTGGGTAACGTGCAGACTGGCCGATTTATTCCAGGTGTAGTTGGGTAGCACCGCCTGACTATGCTGGACGAGCTGATCAGCCGCCTTGGAGTCGAGCACCGCAAGCATAGCTGCGGCAATAGCCGAGGGCGAGTCAGGATTGACTAATAGAGCCTGCTTTGAGCTGAGAAATTCGGTAAAGGGGGGCTGGTCAGCGGTAATAACGGGTAAGCCTGAGGCGATCGCCTCTAACACCACCAACCCCCAGCCTTCTTTAGTCGAGGGAAAGCAAAACACATTGGCGGTGCGATACAGAGCAGGCAGCTCATCATCAGCAATTACTCCCGGCAAAATTACTGACTTACCGATCAGTGGCCCGTGCTGCTGCGCCAGGCTTTCGGCTAGCGCGAGAAATCCTTGCCGGTAGGGTTCGTAGTCAAACAGGGTAGCTCCACCGGCAATAACTAACTGAGCCTGGGGATAGGTAGTCAGCACTTGGGCAAAAGCCTCTAACAAGCGCAGAGAATTCTTACGCGGTTCAATGCCGCCCACCGTGAGATAAATGGGGGAGCCCGTGAGACGGTAGCGAGCTTTAAGGGCGTCTTCTTGGCCTGAGAGGGTTGAGGAGAATCGTCGTAAGTCGACGCCATTGAGCACTCTGGGGGATTCGATGCCGTACTCGTTGCGGAGGGCTTGGTGCCAGCGATCGCTCACGCACAGGCAGAGGTCTGGGTCGCGAATTGACTTATCTTGGCACTGCTGGAGATAAATGCTGGGGTAGTCTTCGATGTGGTGAACGGTACGCACCACGTTGGGCACTCGGCCTTGCTGCCGCAGCTGCACCAAAGCGTTGGCCCCAATACAGTCCTGGGCGTGGTAGATGTCGTGACAGGCTTCGGGATGGGCTATAAAGTAATCGACAAATTCTTGAATGCGCTGACGAATCAGCGCGTCAGTGGCCTGGTCAGGAGACAGGCTAGCCGGGGGTGACGCGGCAGGTACTAGCTGGACTTTGGCTGGCACCGCTCGCTCAAAGCCTTGACCATCTTTATCAAGGGCGTAAACGCAAACTTGATGCCCTAACTCTGTTAATGCTGTCGCCAACTCTAAGGTATGCACAACACTACCCCTTAGCTTGGTGGAGTAGGTAAGTAGAGCAACACTGAGGGGAGAAACCATCAAAGGACTAACCAGCCAAAGATCTGAGCAACCGTGAGCGATAGCTCAACTCCTTCAATCACAGGCAGCAGCGCCTCTCCTTCAAAGAACTGCACCCGTTGGTCGGGCCAAACAATCAGAACGGTCTCATCGGCTGGATCAATTAGCCAACCTAGCTCAGTGCCATGCTGAGCACAGTGGAGTAGGTTGCTCAGTACTCGGGATTGCCTCTGCTCGGGCGATAGGATTTCAATAGACCAATCGGGATGAATGGGGAAACGATTTAGGATACGACCAGACGCTTGGCGAGGAATTCTTTGCCAGCGAACAACTGCGATGTCTGGAACGATCGATGCTCCTCCAAATGAGCAGCGTAATTCTGGGAATGCATAAGCTGTTTGAGCTGTCTCAGTCACCGCATTAATGGCGGTGCTGAGTTTACCTTGCAATCGGCTATGCTCTCCCTGGGGCATGGGTTTTTGAATGATTTTGCCATTGATAAACTCTGAGGCGGGCTTGGTTTCAGGGAGTTCTAGAAACTCATCGAGGGTAAGTAATTGTGTGGCAATAGTCATAGGCAGCGCCCTCGCAACGGTAAGAACCAGCGATACTCTCTGTTATAAATTATGCAGATCGTGAGTCATAGTTTTTTCTGAGCTGTTCACCCCGGCTAAATCCAGTAAGAGATTCGGTAGCGAAGTTCCAAAAGCAGAGGGCAGCATTGCCAAGCCGAAGGGTGAGGGTTTGCCCATCAGTAATTCTGCCCACGGGTTCACACACCAGCCCTCGGCTGTGGAACTGGGGCTGTATTTGCGCTACAGCTTCGGGACGGACGCTGAGCAGGTAGCCGTAGCTGGGGAAGCTGAGCAGCCAGGGCAGCAAGTCTACTTGAGGGGGTGGGGCGATCGCCCCTAAATCCAGCACCGCCCCACAGTTTGATGTCTCCAGCAGCATCAGTGTGGTGCCCACAATGCCGCCCATGCTGATGTCTTTGCCGGTGTCGCAGAGGCTCGATTCGGCCAGGGTAGGCAGTAGATTTAGGTTGGCTTGTAGGCGATCGCGCTCACAATCTGTCGCCGCATTCCAAAACGGGTACTGGGGGTGCATGTGCCCCTGCATATCGGTAATGTGGAGCAGCACATCCCCCGGTTGAGCGCTGAAGCTGGTGATCAGGCGCTGGGCCCTGCCTAGAATGGCGACTGATAGAGCCGCGTAGGGGCTATGGCAGCTGGTATGCCCACCCACAATCGGCACGTTGAAGGCTTGAGATGCTGCCACCATGCCCTGCCATAGGGGATCCACTGATGCGGCGGATGGGCTCCAGATGGTATCGACTACGGCGATCGGGCGGCCCCCCATGGCGTAGATGTCGCTGACGTTGACCATTACGGCGCACCACCCGGCAAACCAGGGATCAGTCTCCACCAGGGTAGGCCACATGCCCTCCGCGGCTAGCAGCAGGTAGCCCTCGCCGTCGGGGATGGCGGCGCAGTCATCTCCTAGCAGAATGGGTTGCTGGGTGGTGGAACGCACGTAGGTGCCCAGGCGATCCGCCGCTGTTTGAATGTCTTGTTTGTGGAGGATGCCGAGCGATCGCCGCAGTTCGGCAGCCAGTTCAGATAGCTTTAGCTCGTCTGACATAAATGATTGAGGGGTGCTTGGAGAGGTTACCTGGTGATGCATGGAATGTATGGCTAGCGAAGGCGAGTGGTGAGAGAGCCAGATCTACTGCTGGGGCCATTTCGCTGGCCCAGGCCCCTGTCTCGAAGGGCGTTCTGCCGCCCTTCACCCCATGGAAAGGATTGGCTGCTCATCGGTTTAAACCTATGTTTTGCGAGCTGATGGGCGGCGATCTAGACCCCGAGGTAGCAACCATTCTCGCCTCACCCCTTCATCACCCCATAGCTCTATCGCCCCTTCACCCATCCACCCCCTACCCATCCACCCCTCACCCCCTACACATCCACTCCTCAAGACACTTGCAGCAGCCCCGCCAACCCAGGCCGCACCTCGTCACCGGGGGGATAGTGGGCCAGATCGGCTTCCATCAGGTGGTGGTTGCGATCGCACAGCACCATCTCCTCCAGCGAGTCCCAGTGGAGGCGCTGAAAGAAGCGGACGTTTTGCTCTTGCACGGTGGCAAGGAAGCGATCGCAGCCCCAGGTATTGGCCGTCGTCACCGCTTTGTGAATCAGTCCTTTGCCGATGCGCCCTACCCGGCGATAGTTGGGATGAACCCCCAGGCGTCCGCCGTACCAGAGCCGGGGCGATTTTTCGTAAATGCGCACCACGCCTACGACGCGGTTTTCTGGGAGGGCTTCGTGGTCAATGGCGACGATGGGGTAGGCGACGCCATCCAAGCTGTCGGCGTCATCGTGGTCAAATAGCCCCTGTTCTTCGCAGAAAATGGCCTGACGCAGGGCAAAATAGCCTTCTAGATCGTAGGGCGACGTCGCTAGTTCAAAGCTATAGCGATGGAGAGCCATAGTCATTAACCCTCAAAGGTAGACAGAGCCGAACAAGCGCCGCATTTAGCGCAGCCTGCCTTCATATCTGCCGAGGCCATGCCCGACTGCTTCAGCAGCGCCCCCACCCGTTGGTAGAGCGTGAACATGAACTCGCTGCTGGGGGCAGGATGGTGGGCCAGCGGCGTTTCACCAATGGGCACAAAGGGCACTACGAAGGGGTACACGCCAAGCTGGATGAGGCGATCGCTCGCTTCCACCAGGGTTTCTAAGCTGTCGCCCAGGCCCGCCAGCAGGTAGGTACTCACCTGGCCCCAACCAAACACGTTCACCGCGGCTGCAAAGGCCGCAAAGTAGACGGTGAGGGGAACCTCTGCCTTGCCGGGCATAATTCTGGCTCGCACGTTAGGATCCACCGCTTCAAGGTGCATGCCCAGGCTGTCGACGCCTGCCGCCTTCATGCGCTCAAACCAAATAAAATCATCGGGCGGTTCGCACTGGGCCTGAATGGGCAGGTTGGGTACCCGCTGGCGAATGGCGGTGGCACATTCGGTTAGGTAGGCAGCCCCGCGATCGCTCGTATTCGGCGTTCCCGTCGTCATGATCATGTTGGTGACCCCGTCTAGCCGCACGGCGGCTTCGGCTACCTCCGCCAGCTGTTGCGGCGTTTTGCGGGCAATGGTGCGACCCGCGTCTAGGGACTTTTCGATGGCGCAGAATTGGCAGGCCGTAGCCGGGTCGCGATAGCGCATGCAGGTCTGCTGCACCGTGGTAGCCAACACATCGCGCCCGTGGAGGAGGGCGATCTTCGAGTAGGGAATACCATCGGCGGTGGTCAGACCGTAGAATCTGGGGGCATTGGGCACGTCGATGGGGGTGATGGCTTCTCCCGAGGCCTCTATATGCAAGGGGCTGGCGGCGGTAGCTCTGAGGGTGTAGGGAGAGTGGGCGGCGCTATCGTTGTAGACCGGCACCATGACGGTAGTACCGTCGATGGTGATGGCGCGGTGGTCAGAGGGGCCTGCCCCGCCTCGCCGCCCCGCTGCTCCAGGGGCAGATTCCACCAGCCGCAGCCCGTGGGTTTGTAACTCTGTAATCAACCGCTGCTTGTTCATGGCCTGATATTCAATACCCGATAAAAACCTGCGTCAATCACTGCCGCTAACGACTGGCTAGCGAGCATACACATACCTATTGAGCTACGAAAACTTTGACCTAGGCGGTTGGCAGACCAAGGCTGTTGGGGGGTAGACCAACGGCTGCTTCATCTGCCAATGCTGGGGCAGTCGGCGAGGCTCCGTTCACGCTGGAGGAAACCTGTGCCGCTTGCGCAGTCGTTTCTATCACCGACCAGGGTTCGGCATTCAACCGCAGGCGCAGCAGGTCGGGGCGGGCGTAGTGGCCCACCGAGTCCATCATGCGCTTGCGCTTGGTAATTAGGGAGAAGTCGAGATCGGCGATCGCCAACCCCTCCCCCTCAGTAATCGGCTCCGTCAGAGGTACCCCCTCAGGGCTAATGATGGCGGTGTAGCATCCCCCCGACAGCACGCGGTGCATCCCCTCATCAGCGGTAATTTGCTGCTTTTGCTCTGGCGTGAGCCAGCCGGTGGCATTGACCACAAAGCAGCCTGACTCCAAGGCGTGGTGGCGCATGGTGACCTCCATTTGGTCACCAAAAATCTGCCCCACCATCGACCCCGGAAACTGACCGCAGTGGATCTGCTCATGCTGGGTCATCAGCGCATAGCGGGCGAGGGGATTGTAGTGCTCCCAGCAGGCCAGTGCTCCGACACGCCCCACCGCCGTTTCTACCACCCGCAGCCCGGCCCCATCCCCCTGGCCCCAGACCATGCGTTCATGGTAAGTGGGGGTGATTTTGCGCCGCTTCAGTACCAGGGTGCCGTCAGCGTCAAAGATCAGCTGGGTGTTGTAGATCGAACCGGCCTCCCGCTCGTTCACCCCCAGTACCACCACCATGCCGTAGGATCGCGCCGCCCGGCCCACCGCATCGGTCACCGGCCCCGGCACTACCACGGCCTCTTCGTACAGCCGCATGTGCTCTTTACCAATGAGCACCGGCGGCTGCACAAATGAGAAGTAGGGGTAGTAGGGGATAAAGGTTTCTGGAAAGACAATTAGCTTCACCCCGGCCTGGGCAGCCTGGGCGATCGTTTCCAGCACCTTCTCGGTGGTGCCGTCGCAGCTAAACAGCACAGGGCTGATCTGCGCGGCGGCGGCTCGAATAGTTTTGGTGTAATCCATGGGCGGTGGGGGAGGAGGGGTGTGGTGGGCAGTGCCCACCCTACGCAGGCTGACGAGTCTCTACATGGTCCAGGTGTCGAGAATGAAGGCTCCTTCTTTGCGGTGCATGAGCACGAGGTCGAGCACATCGAGGGGGTTGATGGGGCGGATGCCGGGGATCAGAGAAGGCTCACCGTGGCCGTAGAGGGCCTGGAGGGCAAAGCGGCAGGCGTAGACCTTACCGCCCAGTTCCATCACCTTGACGAGTTGGTTGTTCATGGCCAGGTGACCGGGAAAGGCTTCATCGTTGAGCTTGGGAAAACCCCGCTGCACCCCGAGAGTGACCCCAGGGCCGTAGAGCAGTACCGAGGTATCAAAGCCCTTGCGAATTAGGCGCGTGGCCTGGAGCAGGTTCACCAAGCCGATGGATCCTTCAAAGGCTACCGTGTGGAAGGTGATCAGGGCTTTTTCGCCGGGTTCGGCCTGCACATCGGGAAATACTTTCTCTTCGTAATCAACCAAAAAATCCCCAGCCTGGTGGGCTGGCAAAGTTACTTCAGGCATAGATTCAGTTCCTTGCAAAGTTGCTGGCAGCGCGGCATGTCTGGCTGCATGTCTCAGCACCTTACGGGCGATCGCTTGAAGCTCCCGTATCAGCAACTACAAACTTTGGTGGTCTGACCTAATCAACAGGGGCACGGATAGAAATCGCTAGTTCGGGGTTCCAGTCACAGGAATACCCCTATCACTTTCGATAGGTAGGCGGGTCAAATTTACGCTAAACGAGGGCAGAGCAGGGCGATCGCACCTACCCTCCCTGCCACTAGCGCTAGATCAAGACTTTTGGTAGCTGGGGTTACAAGCATCCCCTGAGCAACGGCCTAGGGTACGAAAAAGAACGACCATCCCACACCACTTGCAGAACCTAAGGTATGACTATGCACTACGGCGTAATTGTGATTGGCGGCGGCCAGGCCGGGCTGTCGATTAGCTACTGCCTCAGTCGCCTAGGCATTGACCACATCATTTTTGAACAGCACCAGGTCGCCCACTCCTGGCGCACTAAGCGGTGGGATTCGTTTTGCCTGGTCACGCCCAACTGGCAGTGCCAGCTGCCTGGATTCCCCTACCCCGGCGACGACCCAGAGGGGTTTATGGGTCGCGATGCGATCGTGGAGTATATCGAGCGCTACGCCAACCACTTTGACCTACCGCTCAAAACCGGAGTCAAGGTAGAACGGGTGCGCCAGCCCGAGAGCGGCGGCTTTGAGGTGGTAACCAACCAGGGCATCTTTACCGCCAGTCAAGTGGTGGTGGCCACGGGCGGCTACCACACCCCAAAAATTCCCCGTTTGGCCGAGCGGCTGGCTCCCGACCTTGTGCAACTGCACTCGGCAGAATATCGCAACCCTGAGTCTTTGCCGGAGGGAGCGGTACTGGTAGTGGGCACTGGGCAGTCGGGCTGTCAAATTGCCGAAGACCTGCACCTGGCGGGCCGGAAAGTGCATCTATGCGTAGGGAGTGCGCCGCGATCGCCCCGCCGCTACCGAGGCAAAGACGTGGTGGAATGGCTCGACCAAATGGGCTACTACGACCTAGCCATTGACGACCACCCGCAAAAAGAGACCGTGCGCCACAAGACCAACCATTACGTCACCGGACGCGGCGGCGGGCGCGAAATTGATCTGCGCCACTTTGCCTTGCAGGGCATGGGGCTGCATGGGCGGCTTACAGATATTCAGGGCACCCAGCTCACCTTCAGCGACGACCTGAAGGAAAATCTCGACAAAGCCGATGCCGTGGCCGAAAGCATCAAGCGCACCATCGACACCTACCTTGAGAAGAACGGCATTGACGCGCCCATAGACCCGCCCTATCAGCCGGTGTGGGAACCGGAGATTGTTGATACCCAAATCGACTATCGGGAAGCCAACATCACCTCGGTGATTTGGTGCATCGGCTACGGTCTCGACTTTCGCTGGATCGAGCTACCCGTGTTTAACGGTCAAGGCTATCCTGGCCACCGCCGAGGAGTTACTACCGTGCCGGGGCTATATTTCCTTGGCCTGCCGTGGCTCTACACTTGGGGCTCTGCCCGGTTCTCCGGCATTGCCCGCGATGCGGAGTATTTGGCGGAGCAGGTTGCCGCTCGAGCTGGGATCAGCCCGCTCCGCGCCCTGCAGACCGTCAATGAAGTGGCAATGGGTTCATAGAAAATCTCCGAGATAGTGCATTGCTGAGCGTTTAGCGTTCGTGGCAAGAATACTCTTTCCTCAGCCACACTTCAGCACTAGGCGTGCTGCGAGCTTCGTGCTTGAGGAGTTCGGTTTTCGAGCCACCGTTGCAGCGAGGTTTGGCTTTCTGCCGAAGGTTGCCCCAGCAAAATATTCTTCAAGCTAATGTCTTCATCAAGTTCTGGCCAGTGGATGCCTGCTTGACTACCGGTCAGTTGCCAGTTGTCACGTTCTGCCGAGGTGCCGTGGAGCAGTCGAGGATACCAGGCCAGCGGTACAGCGATAACACGCCCATCAGATAGATCAACCGTGAGCAGGTCGGCAGAGATAGAAACCTGCTGAATTTCAGGGATGTTGAGGATTTCAACCATTGAAGAAGTCATGCCAAGCCTCCAATAACTGCTGCTGATTGTCCTCGGTCAACGTTTGAAGGCGGTTTATCTCGTTAGACGAAAACCCCTTGTTGAACTGAAGCCTCACTGGAGTCAGCCAAAACTTGGCCTCACTACTGTCGCGCTCAATATGAACGTGGGCTGGCTCATCGCGATCGCCCGCATAACAGAAGAAGCGGTAGGGACCAACGCGAAGTAACGTGGGCATCGTGGCTATATACACTCCCAAACACTTCAATTGTATGCTTGCATCGCCTGAAGCTTGTTCAAGACTGCCCCAGCTCTTTAGAACGAAGATAAGCCGATCGCACCGCTTCGATCAGGGCCGATCGCAGCCCACCTGCCTCTAGGGCCGCAATTCCTGCAATGGTTGTGCCGCCGGGGCTCGTGACGCGATCTTTGAGCACAGCGGGATGGAGGTCGCCCTGGTGCAGCAGCTCACCGGTGCCGCGTACAGTGGCGATCGCCAGCTCCAATGCCGTGGCCCGAGGCAGTCCCACCGCCACGCCGCCGTCGGCCAGGGCCTCTACCACCAGCGCAATGTAGCCTGGCCCAGAACCTGAGAGCGCCGTCACCGCATCCATCTGCACTTCTGGCACCTCCACCACGGTGCCCACACTGGCAAAAATAGTACGCGCTTGTTCTCGCTGGGCAGCACTCACGGTCTCCCCAGCGGCCAAGGCTGTCACCCCGGCCCCCACGGTAGCGGGAGTATTTGGCATCGCTCGCACTACCGCCCAGCCCAAAAATTCTTTTTCTAGTCGGGCCAGGGGCACCCCGGCCAAGATCGACAGTAGCAGGGGTGGTTGCGATCGCTCTGGGGTCTCCAGACTCGCCGCCACCGCCGTCAGCATCTGGGGCTTAATCGCCAGCAAGACGGTCTCAGCCGCATCGATTACGACTTGGTTCTCTGCGGTAGTCTGCACGCCGTAGGTGTGGTGCAAGACCTCTCGCCGCGCTGCCTGGGGGTCGCTCACCACTACTGCGCCAGGCTCAAAAATCCCTTGATCAAGAAGGCGGGCAATGAGAGCTTCTCCCATCATCCCGCCGCCGATAACCCCAAATTTTGCCTCAGGCATGTCAATCCTCACCGACGACTCAACCAATCATGATCGCTAGTGAAGACAATAACCTAAGGTAGCCCCCGGCACTAGACCAGGGGCTGTGATAGTCGTGTGTCAGTAAGCGTGGATAACGCTAGGCCATGCGAGCCATAGCCTCGGCACCCCAAGCGGGAGCGGGAGGCATTTGGCCGGGCATGGGCATACCCTGGGTCTGACCCATGAAGACTTCTTCTTCGTACTCGGTGGGGGTGCTTACCTGCACGCAGTTGGGAGTAAACAGGAAGATGCTTTCGCCAATGCGCTCTTGGTGCCCGTCGATGGCATAGGTGCCGCCTGCCACGAAGTCAACGGCGCGCTGAGCCTGGTCAGGATCCATAATGGTGAGGTTGAGGACAACTGACTTCCGCTCCCGCAGCGCCTGAATGGCCTGGGGCATTTCCTCAAAAGAGCGGGGTTCCATCACCACCACTTCGGATGTGCCGTTCATGGCACCGGGCATACCAATTACGTTGCTGGCCATTGGGGTCATTCCTGCATCAGTGGGCATCATTCGTTCGCGGCGGGGGCGGCTCCGGCGAATTTCTTCGGGCTGGGGCTGCTGCACAATGGGCTGGGTGTTCTCTTCTTGGTAGAGGTTCTGGTACTCCTCTCCATCCATTTCTTCATATTCGTAGTCGTAATCTGCTGGGTCGTTGAGGCCAACGAAGTCCCGCAGTTTAGAAAACATGTTGCTCACAACTTACACTCCACGATGACTATCACTCTGGTAGACCAACCCCGCGGCCTTCGACCAATGGGGCACATCATGCTCCGGTTATCCGAGGGCCATGATAGCGCCATTTTTCCATTTGCAACGGCTGTTGTGAAAATTAATGGGGTTAGCCTGGGGTTATGGGGTAGTCAGCCTCTCTAGGAGGGCTGCTGACCGCCTAAACCTAGTCTAAAAACTCAGTGGATAGAACAACACCGTGGGGTGACGCTTCTCCCTGAGCTAGGGCAGGCTTAGGGTTTGGGTTAATATCCTGTACGCAGAATATTGAGTCAACAGTATACACGAAATCAAAAAAAGGAAGAGTCAATTCACAATTAGTTAAAGTTTTTTCTAATCGTGTTTTGGTTTTGCGTCAGAACGTAAATTTCTGCTTAGAAGAATAACTCCTACCAGGGGTGTTAGCGATCGCCCCAACCCGTTGCCCCGCCGTCGTCTCTGCTCCCGGTTCAAGTTAGAAACCTAGGGCGAAAATGGCCGGATCCTGTCTTAGCTGAGTTGGGGAGATGGCGGTCGAGAGCCAAACAGTATGGTGCCCAGTCGCACCATGGTGGCTCCACAGGCGATCGCAGTGCCATAGTCCCCTGACATGCCCATGGAAAGCTGGTCGATCTGCAACCGGTCAAAGCTGGTTTGATTGATAGTGTTAGCTAGGGATTTAGCCCCCGCAAACACCTCTCGTGCCGTAGCTGTGCTCGACCCTTGGGGGGGGATGGTCATCAGCCCACGAATTTTAAGGTGAGCTAGCTGGTCAAACTGGGGCAGCAGCTCATGCAATTCGGCGGCCTCAAGGCCAGCCTTGGGCGGGTCGGGCACCAGCTTCACCTGAAGGCAACACTGGGGCACTTTCCCCAGTTCGTGAGCCGCCTGGTCGAGCCGCTGGGCTAACTTCAGACTGTCTACCGAGTGAATCCAGTCGAAGTGTTCGACGGCTTTGCGGGCTTTGTTGGTCTGCAGGTGACCGATCAGGTGCCAGGTGATGTCGGGCAGGTCGCTGAGGTCGGCTTGTTTAGCGATCGCCTCCTGCACCCGGCTCTCGCCAAAATGGCGTATGCCTCTGTCGTAGGCAGAGCGAATTGTTTCTACCGGCAAAAACTTGGTGACCGCAATTAGGGTTACCGTGGGGGGAATGCTTTGCCGAATCCGATCGAATTGCTCAGGCAGGGCACCGGGGGCAGCGGTCATTGAAAGGTTTGCTTGTAGGTGTGCTGGAGGCGATCGAACTCGGCCTGCTGGCCTGCCCGCCGCAAAATCCGCAGGCGGCTTTCCAGCATCATGCGAGCGTTGCTCCGGCCTAGGGGTTGAAACACTAATCCCTCAGTGGGAGAATTAGTGACTAAAAAAAACAGCCGCTGGGCATAGAGTGTGGCATACAGCTCTTGACCGTCGTCTACTATACACACTCTAAAGAGCAGGCCAAAATTGGGGTGATTTAGATAGGTTTCTGTGCTCATTCAGGTATGAGAGAGGCTCTTCCTTACGGCAGGACGATAGTCGTGTCTGTTCAATTCGCCACATGCATTCTAGAACCTGGTGCGCTGTCTGCATGCATTCTCAAGCAGATCAACCGTTATTTACGGGAATGGCGGAGTTACCCCAACCCCAATGCCAGCAGTTGCGCCCTGGCTTTTTGCAGAGATTCTTGCCACTCTTTGGCCGGATCGCTGTCGGCGACGATGCCAGCCCCAACCTGCCCCCACACGGTAGACGCGGTCGTTGAGCTATCAGTATGCCCAACCAACAGCGTGCGAATCAAAATGTTTAGGTCGAGGTGGCCACGGCGATCGAGATAGCCACAGGAGCCGTAGAATAAGCTGCGACGGACAGGCTCTAGGTCTTCGATAATTTCCATGCAGCGTACCTTAGGACAGCCGGTGATGGTACCGCCAGGGAAAGTAGCCTTGATGAGGTCAATGGCGGTGTATTGGTGAGACTCACCAGCGCGGGGATCGCACCCTAGTTCCCCCACTACGTTGCTGACTAGGTGCATCACATGGCTGTAGTATTCCACGGTCAGCAGCTCATTCACCTGCACGGTGCCCCACCGACACACCCGGCCTAGATCGTTGCGTTCCAGATCCACCAGCATGATGTGCTCGGCCCGCTCTTTGGGGTTGCTGAGCAAGGTTTTGGCCAGCTCTGCATCCTGTTCTGGCGTTGATCCCCGCGGTCGGGTACCGGCAATGGGACGAGTCTGGGCAATGCCATCCTGTAGTTTCACCAACCGTTCGGGCGAACAGCTAATAACATCGCCCCAGGGGGTACGCCAGTAGCAGGCAAAGGGCGACGGGTTGATGCGGTGCAGCTGGCGGTATAGCGCCCAGCTGTGGGTCGTAGTAACCGTTGAAAAGCGAAGGGAAAGATTGACCTGAAATACGTCCCCCGCCTGAATATGCTGCTTTGCCTGAAGCACAGCTTGCTGGTACTCTGCCGCCGCCATACCCAGGGTCACAGGGCGGGGATCGCCCTCTGGTAGGGCAAAGCAGGCCTCATCTACAGTAGGCAGCTCCAGCTGCTTCTCCATAGTATCTAGCTCTGCGGAGGAGGGGGCAAACAGCCACAGCCGCTGGGTCTGATGGTCGAGCAGGGCAAAGGTCTTTGGCTCGTACCAAAGTGCCACCGGAAAAGGGAGAGAATCGGTTTTTAGGCTGGGTAAGCGCTCGATTTCCCAGGCTAAGTCGTAGCCGAGCCAGCCCAACCAACCGCCGGTAAAGGGCAGGGTTTGCTCAGCGGTCTCAGCCTCGTCTCCAAGGAGCGTCAGCCGATCGCCCTCGGCCAACCGCTCTCTTAATATGGGCAAAATACTCCCCACCAACGGAGTCCATATCTGTGGCAGTCCCTTTACCTGGCGAGGCGGCCCAGCACAGATCGAGTAGCGCCCCTGGGCAGCGTGGGGCCGGGCGACAGCTGGTAAGGGGTAGGGACTCTCTAGCAGGGCTACCAGGGTGGAGGGGCTGGGGGGCTGCCGCAACAGATCGCCGTAGAGGGCCTGGAAAATATCACTGCCGGTGCGGTGCCTGAGGGACTGCGATCGCACCCACCAGGTCAAATCTCGCCTCCCCATACCCAGCGCGCCCACCAAAACACGACCAACAGCCCCAGGGCAAACCAGTCCCACGACCTGAGCAACAGCTGATACCAGCGCACCCGGTGCTCATTGGGGCTGGTGAAACCGCGCACCTCCATCGCTGCCGCGATTTGCTCGGCCCGCAGCAGCAGGTTTTGCAGCAGGCGCTCCATCACCGCTAGCCACACTTGGGCCGAGCCGCGAAAGCCCAGTTTCTTCCAGTTGATGGCGCGGGTCTGCACCGATCGCACCAAATTCTGCACCTCCTCCAGCACCAGGGGAATGAACCGCAGGGAGAGTGTCACCGTCAGGGCAATCTCGGTCACCGGCAGGCGAAACCAGCGCAGCGGGGCCATCAGCGCCTCCAGGGCCACGGTAATTTCTTCGGGCGCGGTGGTGAGCAGGTAGAGGTTAGTGCCGTAGATCAGCGTAAACAGCAGGGTGCCAATACGAATGCCCAAATCGAGCGATCGCCGCGTTACATTAATCGGCCCCCAGTCAAACACCACATAGCGGTAGGACGTGGGCTGCGGCAGCTCGGGCAGCACCTCCGGCGGATTCTCTAGGGTGACCATGTCGGCTGGAGTGGGTAGCCGAGGCGTCTGCGCCACCTGCAGCCCATCGGGCATGACAAAGGTCAACAACATCACGATGCCGCTGAGCACCACCAGCCAGCCCATTTGCTGTCGCCACACCCGCAGCGGAATCAGCGCCGCCAGAGTCAGCAGCACCAGCAACGCCACCAGCCCAAACCGCCAGTAGGCATTTGCCAAAATCGGCGTCACCAAAATGCTCATCAGCCAGGCCATTTTGACCCTGGGGTCAAGCCGGTGCAGCCAGGTTACCGGCTGCTCCAGATACAGGCCAATGGGTAAAGAGCGAAGAAGATCCATCGAGTCAGGTTAAATGAGACAAAAGATTCCAGATCAACAATTAGAAGCCGAAGGGTTTAGCGCATCCTACAACTCTATTCGCAAGCCAACATTAGGTGACTGACAAAAGCAATCAAGCTATCCAGAGGCAGAAGCCTTTGGGCTAACCGCAAACTCCAGCTGTGATCGGTAGAAGCAAACATCAAACTCCATGAAAAAATTTACCTGCCCCAAAATGAGAGGTATATTTGCAGCCTGTGTCCACGCAAAGACTAGTCGCACAGGCTCAAACAGACCAATAGTGGCTTGAGAGAGAACAACCCGCGCTTCGTACTGAGCTAAGTTTCCTGTCAGACTCAGGGCTGTTGTTTGTTGCTCCCAGTTGTATCCCAGTTCGACCCCTAGCAAATAGGGCAGCACGTTTACACTCGCCCCAGTATCTAACAGAGCAGAGGCTGCAATGGTTTTTTCTTGATGGGTCAAAGTAAATGGTAGATACGGACAAAAACTAGCTTCACCTAGTGCCAAATCACCAGAAAGAAATGGATACCGCTCAGCATCACGCATGGTCTTAGGCTTTAGGTGACTGTAGTGCTTTTAACATCGCATCTGCTGCCTCATAAGCACCATAGGGTGACCATACCGGGTAAGCCTGTCCAGGCTTAATCAGCTCAGTTTCCTGCTGAGCTAATTCCGCAATTAAAAGCTGCATGATGTAGAACTTGTCTGGGCGGCTAAGTTCTCTCAAGCTAGAGATCAATTCTGGTGAAACCATGACAGGAGAGCAGCACTGGTTAAATTTAATTCCAGCTTAACGCAGCAGTTACCCTACACTTTCGTCGCTCGGTTGGGGTTGTTGCGCTCTAGATCGCGCATGGCCTTGCCCCGCCAGAAGATGCGAATGGGTGTGCCCTCAAAGCCCAGGTTTTCACGAAACTGTCGCTCTACATAGCGACGGTAGTTGTCCTTCAGTAGGTGGGGATCATTCACAAACAGCGTGAAGGAGGGCGGACGCACGGTGACCTGAGTGCCGTAGTAGATGCGGCCCTGGCGACCCTGGCGGGTAGTGGGCGGCGTGTGCCACTTAACCGCATCTTCCAGCACTTCATTGACGACTGAGGTGCTGACCCGACGACGGTGCTGCTCAACTGCATGATCGACTAGCTCTAGAATTTTGGGCACCCGCTGGCCAGTCTTGGCGCTGACAAAGATGCGCTTGGCCCAGTCAAGAAAGTTCAGTCGGGCGGAGATTTGGTGGTCGAAATCGTAGATAGTGTGGCTATCTTTTTCTACCGCATCCCACTTGTTGACAACGATAATGCAGGCGCGACCGTCTTCTTCGATGCGGCCCGCTAGCTTCTGATCTTGCTCGGTAACGCCGTCGAGGGCGTCGATCACCAGCAGCACCACGTCGGCCCGGCGAATGGCTTTGAAGGCGCGGTTGATGCCAAAGAACTCTGGCCCATACTCCACGCTTTTTTTCTTGCGAATTCCTGCCGTGTCGATTAGGCGATAGGTCTTGTCGCCGTGCTGCACCTGCATGTCGATCGCATCGCGAGTCGTTCCCGAAATTGGACTAACAATGGCGCGAGTTTCACCTACAAAGGCATTTAGCAGGCTCGACTTGCCCACGTTGGGCCGTCCCACAATGGCGACTTTGATCTCCTCTTCGGCGGTTTCTTCAACGGTTTCGGGGAGGAACTCTACCAGGGCGTCCAGCAGTTCCCCCGTGCCGTTGCCGTGGATGCCAGAGACGGGGTAGGGCTCACCCAGCCCCAGTTCCCAAAACTGCGCCGCCTGCACTAGGCCGTGGTCCAGCGACTCGCACTTGTTGACTGCCAGCAGCACCGGCACCGACTGCTGCCTAAGCCAGCTAGCGATTTCGCGATCTGACTCGGTGGGGCCAACTTTACCGTCAACTACAAATACCGCCGCACTGGCCTCGGTGAGGGCTAGCTGGGCCTGTTCGCGAATGTAGGGCAAAAATTCGGTGTCGTCGTCAAACACCAAGCCGCCAGTATCGACCACCAGGTAGTCGCGATCGCGCCAAAAGGCGGGCTGGTAGGTGCGATCGCGCGTCACCCCGGGCTGATCGTAGACAATGGCGTCTTGAGCCCCGGCCAGGCGGTTCACCAAAGTAGATTTGCCCACATTTGGGCGTCCGATAACCGCAACAACAGGCAGTGGCATAGCTTGGGCCTTTTAGGCAGATGAATGGTTCAGCAGACCTGGAAGCCACACATTGCTAGACGCCCAGATCATCAATGGGAAAATCTTCCCAATCTTTCCATTGTAGTCAAGAGATCACGGTCTGGGAAAGTTAGGTGATTAAAGGATGACCTATGGAAAGCAACTGAGACACAGGCTTCAATGCGATCGTTAGCTGACGGTCGTAGCACGTGAGATAGCTATCCCGCGATTATCGCTAGACCAAAGGTAGGCAATGCTCACCCTAGAGCAAGCTCTTTTGCCAGAAAGCTGTGAGTTGTTTTCTCGTTCGAAGGTGGGCAGTGCCCACCCTACCTAGAAGTTTTTTAGGCCGCTAAAATTTTGTCATCAAGGGCAAAATCGATCGCGGCTTTGTCTGCGCCAGAAGCAAGATAGTCGTTTTGGAACGAATCTCTGAGCCCGGTCACCAGATCGTAAGTTGGTGCCCAGCTCAATTCTGCCTGAGCCTTATCGATGGCGGTAAAGAAGTGCTGCACCCGCATAGGGAAAGCTTTGGCTTTACCAAAATCAAAGGCCTTGGGGTCGTAGTGAACAATTTTGAGGCTATCAGGATCCTTACCCGCTGCCGCCGCGCAGGCGCGAGCTAGGCCGTTGAAGGTGACGGCTTTTTCGCCGGAGATATTGTAGATTTGGCCGATCGCCGTCTCGTTCCCCAGCACCGCTGCCATTGCGGCGGCCAGGTCTTGCACATGGCCCAGCTGGGTGAGGTGCATGCCGTTGCCGGGGATGGGGATGGGGCGATCGCGCACTACCCGATCAAAGAACCAGGCCTCTAGCGGGTTGTAGTTCTGCGGGCCATAAATGTAGACCGGGCGCACCGAGGTAAAAGGCACCCCCTGAGCTTCCAGGTAGGCCTCGGTTTCAAACTTGCCTTTGTGGCGGCTCTTTGGATCCACCGCATCGCCTTCGATGTGGGGCATTTGGTCAGATTTGAGGTATACCCCAGCGGAGCTGACGTAAACAAAGTGCTGGAGCTTGTCGCCAAACAGCTCAACCAGCGGCTGGGTATCGCTCAGCTCGCGCCCGTTGTTGTCGAAGATGGCGTCGAAGGTTTCGCCCGCTAGCTGGGTTTTGAGGCTGTTGGGGTCGGTGCGATCGCCCACAATGGTCGGCACCCCCTCCACCGGCGCGGGATGGTTGCCCCGGTTAAACAGCACCACCTCGTGGCCCTGCTCAATCAATAGTTTGGTTAGATACACCCCAATAAATCGGGTGCCACCTATGACCAGTACACGCATTGCCCTCTCCTTCCTGCTAACCAGCCGCCTAGAACATGCTGAAAGCAACATGCTGGAAGACGCACTGAACTTAATGTATGTATATTAAGCTGCGCCGATCCCCCAAATTCTGTCGAAGAATCAAGGGATTTAGGGTCAAAGCCGTTAAGCAAACCAGTAGATAACGGCCCAGATCTTACGCTAGGGGGGGAACCCGCCTAAAATGTTATGAGTTGAGCACCGGCCTTGACACCCTAAGCGCGAGATTGTCTCTACATGCGAGAGCTGGACAACGCCTATAGAATTTTGGAGCTAGAGCCCGGTGCCTCTATTGAGGAAGTCAACCAGGCGTATAAAGATCTAGTGTTCGTCTGGCACCCCGATCGCATTCCCCAAGACAACGAGCGACTGTATCAAAAAGCCCAAGACAAGATCAAAGCGCTGAACCACGCCCGAGATTTGCTGCGATCGCACAACCGCAATAGTCGCAGCAGCGCCAGCTCAGCCAGCAGTCGCTACGGCACCGCCAGCAGCAGCAGCTATCGCCCCTCGACCGCAAGCGGCTACGGCAACGGCGACTATCGCTCGACCTATAGCAACGGCTATAACAGCAAGGGCTATGGTAGCGCCAAGTCCCAAGATGACGACAGCGAAGAGGAGCAGCGCTCGGCCTCCCACAATCGTTACTACCGCTACCAGCGCAGCACCTACGGCGGCAGCTACTACGGGGCCAGCCAGAGCGACGGCAACCCATCCTCGGGCTCGGGCACATCGAGCAGCGGCCCCTCTTCAAGCTCTAGCACCAGCCAGTCGCAAACCTACCGTGAGCGGCGCGATGCAGCGGCAGGGGTAGGGGGCGATAAGGCTGCCAGCGCCAAGGGCAGTTCGGGCACCCAGAGTCAGGCCAGTACCAACGGCAAAGCATCTAGCTCCCCCCCCAGCAGCCAGGCTAGCTCCAAACCCCCCAACGACTCCTACAACAGCTACAACGCCCACACTCGCAGCGGAGCCGCCCGATCGCGCCAAAACCCCGACCTCAGCGGCACCGACATGAGCGGGGCCAACCTGCGCGAAAAAGACTTTGGGGGACGGAACCTCAGCGAGGCTAACCTCAGCGGGGCCGACCTCAGCGACGCCTTTTTGCACAAGGTCAACCTCAACCGGGCCAACCTCAGCAAGGCCAAACTGTTTCGCGCCAACCTGCTCCAGGCCGACCTCAGCCACGCCAACCTACGCGAAGCCGACCTGATTGGGGCTGACTTTAGCGGGGCCGATCTCAGCGGGGCTGACCTCAGCGGCGCGAAGGTAGCCGTGGGGGGCCGTACCATGGTCAAGCTCACCGGCGCCATTCTTACTGGGGCGATCATGCCCGATGGATCCATTCACGATTAATTTGTGATGGGATAGAACAACGGTTCAGGGTTCAAGGTGTAGGGTACAGGGTTCGGAACACTACCTAAAACCTTGAACCCTTCACCTGATACCCCTTCTCCCCAGTCACCCCTCCAAGTAACCGGCCACGCTTTGATTAAACGCCTCAGGTTCCACCAGGTGGGGCCAGTGGTTACCGGGGATGGTCTGAATTTTTAGGTTGGGCAAGTGGGTGCGGTAGGGTTTGAGCTGCCAGTCCGCACGGTTGAGCCCAGCTTGGGGCAGCAGCAGCAGGGTTGGCACCGCCAGCTCTGCGGTGAGCCCGGCCCGATGCAGCGTGTCGCGAAACACGCCGTTGCGGGCGGCGATCGCAAACTTGCTCCCCCAGCGGCCATCGGGCTTCTGCTCCATGCCGGATCGAAACGCGGCGGCTTGCAGGGGGCTCCAGCCCCGGTACTGCTTCAGGCTGCGGGCGACGGATTCTGCCGCCTCATAGCTCTCAAACGGCCCCATCACCTTCAAAAAGGGCAGGGTGCGATAGAACAGCGGCAACGTGGGTTGCAGCCATCTCGGCAACTGATTCACAAAAAACGGATCTACCAACACCAGACGGCGAACGCGCTGGGGCTGGCGCTTGGACCACAGCAAGGCCAGTTTGGCGGCCCACGAATGGGCCACAACGGTGATTCGATCAGCGTGACAGGCGATCGCCAGCGCTTCTAGATCGTCAACCAGTTCAAGCGCATCGTAAGCGACGACATCGTCGGGCTTGCCGCTGTCGCCATGACCGCGCAGGTCAGGGGCCAGACAGCGATAGCGCGGCCCTAAGGTTTCAGCCAGGCTCTGCCACACCAACCCGTGGTCAGCTAGCCCGTGGAGCAGCATCAGTGGTTCGCCATCTCCCCACTGCCGGTAGGCCAGAGGCACGGACGCGCTAGATAGATTGTGACGAGCAGACGACATCGTTCGATCAGCCTTTGCCGAAGAACAGGCAGGGTTGCTACCCAGGTAGAGTACCGGAGCGCGATCGCCAGACCAACCCACCCTCTATCGCTCGATGTTTTCACCCTGGACGGCCTCAGGCAAAATTAGCATGGCATCGCCAAAGGAATAAAACCGGTAGTCGTGTTGAATAGCGGTTTCATATAGCCCCAGCAACCGCTCTCGGCCAATCAACGCGCTGACCAGCATCAGCAGACTAGAGCCCGGCAAGTGAAAATTGGTAATCAGCCCATCGATCGCTCGGTACTGGTAACCGGGGTAAATAAACAGGTTTACTTTGCCCTGGTAGGGTTGTAGCTCGCCGCCTTGGGCAGCCCCTTCTAGGGCACGCACCACCGTTGTACCGACAGCAATTACTCGCCCACCTCGGGCTTTAGTAGCGTTGATCTGCGCTACGGTTTCTGGCGAAACATCAATCCATTCAGCGTGCATCTTGTGGTCGAGAATATTGTCGGCCTCCACCGGGCGAAAGGTGCCCACACCGACGTGGAGGGTGATGTGCGATCGCCCCACCCCCCTCTCTTCTAACCGCTCAAACAGCTCTGGCGTAAAGTGCAGCCCCGCCGTCGGAGCCGCCACCGCCCCTGGGGCCTCAGCATAGACTGTCTGATACTGGTCGGGGGAAGCCGCTCTGTCGGTGATGTAGGGCGGTAGGGGGACTTCCCCCAGCCGCTCAAACAGGGCCCATAGGGACTCACTTCCCTGGGGCTCAAACTTCAGCAGGCGACCGTTGGTCTCAGGGTCGGTAGCGAGCACCTGAGCCACCAGGTGGGGCTGGTTGGGGTTGGGGCCAAAATGCACTGTAGCCCCTGGCTTGAGTCGGCGACCCGGGCGCACTAGGGCCAGCCACTGGTTATCGCCCCGATCCTCCAGCAAAAACACCTCCACCTGGGCACCGCTGGGTTTATACCCAGGTAGCCGGGCCGGGATCACCCGGGTGTCGTTGAGGACCAGCAAGTCACCCGGCTGCAGCAGCGTAGGCAGGTCGCGGAAGCGGTGATGACGATGGGTAGTGGGGCTATCGACTACCAGCAAACGCGACGAATCCCTTGGCGTGACGGGAGTCTGAGCAATTTTTTCTGGCGGAAGAGAATATTGGTAGGCCGCCAGGGAATACTCAGCAGAAGGGCTCTGGGCTCTTGGATCCGTCTCTGGGGCAAGTTTTGAAATATTGCACATCGCCTAGCAGGTTGGGTGGATACACCCAGGTCGAGTAGGGGGACTTAACCCTAACAACCTGAGAGCCAATCCCGGACAATAAGGACATAAGAACTCTAGCACCTGCCTAAAGGTCAACGATGGAATACACCTACTATCTCGCCAATGCCAGTTTGACCCTCCGTGTAGTCGAACACCTGCTGGGCACCCCGAGATTGCCTCTGGAGTTTATGACGGTGATTCATCAGATCGATGGATGGGTCATCCGCGTCAAAATGAACGACAACATTGGCGTTCCTGACGCCGAAGACTTTCGCGCCTACATGAACGAACTGGGGGTAGCCTACGACCCCGGCATTCGAGTTCGCATGGCGCTTTGGGGCTTAGAAACTGGGCAATCGCCCATTGATGTCATGCGCCGCTACCAGGTGGCGATCGTCTCCCACGGCAAGCCCGATCGCGAAGAGATCGAAGCCTTCCGCCGTCAGTTTGTGATGGGCCTGGGCTACTGCCCCGAAACCCTAGCCTGAGCGGCTTTGCAGAGGCATCCCCACCGATGGCCTCTGCTGATCTTAAGACATGTCCCTTGGGGGCGGGGTTAACCTGCCCCTATTTTTTGCCCCCTATTCTTTGACCCATAGGGCCAGCCCACCGCTGCGCCCCCGAGCAGCAACATGACCTTCCTCAGCCACAAAGAAGGAGAAAAACGGCAGCTTGGCGACTGAAGTAGCCGCAAAATCGCCTGCCTTAGCGGCTTTGCTGCGCAAGGGTAAATTGATCAGCGTCAAACCACCCAACATCACCTGAAGGCGAACGAAATCAAAGGCCAGCAGGTTTTTTTTGGGCAAAAACTTGGCTGGCCCCGTAAACCGCAGTTTGGCCGGCCCTACCTGAAGCTGATTTTGAATAGTTAGCTGGTCATTGTCGTCTCGGTTGAAGCCAATGGTAGCAATCGCCAGCCCCGGCACATAAAACCCACTTCCCTGCGGTTTTCCCGCTTTGTAGGTGGGCTTTTTGGGAGCCGTAAACCGCAACCGCCAAGTGCCCAACAGCGCCTCGGGGGAAAACTGCCGCCGCTCTGCCTTGGTTTGCCGCTCGGCGTCTAGCAGGGCGGCCGTCACCTGCTGAGCGCTAGGCTTTGCGCCAGAGGCGGCGACCTCTAGAACCTGGGGCGTAGGTAGGGCAGTGACGCTATCAGTGACAGTCATGGGATCTCCAGAGAGTAGGTAGGGCAATCGTGGTCTCGCCTGCTCGAAATATTTGATCGGGTACTAATAGTCTGCCAAGCCAAAGGACAGGGTTAGTGGGGTTCAGGGTTCAAGGTATAGGGTTCAAGGCCTGCCCTAAACCCTATACCCTGAACCCCATACCCTAGGCTGCTTAGGTTAAAGCCGACTAAATTCATTATGACAAGGCCGGTGGGTGGACTGGGCGATCGCCCCCAGTCCCGGTCTTTGGCCCTGGCTCTGGCATAATAAGAGCCTATTCACTACTGCCCGGTGCGCTGCTATGGCTACCACTCCGCGATTGCCCCTGCTGCGCAACCCAGCCGCCAAACCAGCGGCCAACGTGTCGATGGTGCTGATGGGGGTGGGCTTAGCCATCACCCTGGCGTTTATTCTGATTGCCCTACTAGCGCCGCTGATGCAGAGCTGGGGCTGGGTGCTTGACCCCACCACCGCCCTACAAAACCCCATCCATGAGCCCCCCGGCGGTGCCCACTGGTTTGGCACTACGCGGCAGGGCTATGACGTGTTTTCGCGTACGCTGTTTGGCACCCGCGCCGCCTGGCAGGTGGTGCTGCTGGCTACGCTGCTGAGCGTGGCGATTGGGGTACCCCTGGGCATGGTCAGTGGTTACCTGGGCGGCTGGCTCGATCGCGCTCTGCTGTTCTTTATGGATACGATCTACACCCTGCCGGGGCTGCTGCTCTCGGTCACCCTGGCTTTTGTGGTGGGCCGAGGGGTGGTAAACGCGGCGATCGCCCTCAGCATTGCCTATATTCCTCAGTATTATCGGGTGGTGCGCAACCACACTGTTAGCGTCAAGACTGAGCTGTTTATCGAAGCCGCTCAGGCGATGGGGGCTTCGACCTGGACGGTTCTGACCCGCTACCTGTTTCTCAACGTAATTCAAAGCGTGCCGGTGCTGTTTACCCTCAACGCCGCTGACGCCATTTTGGTGCTGGGGGGTCTGGGGTTTTTAGGGCTGGGTCTGCCCGAACAGATACCCGAGTGGGGAGCCGACGTGCGCCAAGCTCTTGATGCGTTGCCCACCGGCATCTGGTGGACGGCGCTGTTTCCTGGGTTGGCTCTGACCCTGATGGTGACGGGGCTTTCTCTAGTGGGCGAGGGGCTGAATGAGTTGATGAACCCCCTGCTACGCCGCGAAAACTGGCGCTAGCGCCCCATCAGGTCACCTCTAGAGATACTATCAATCCCAAGCTGACCCTAGCCTGGGCAGCAGGATCTACGTTGAGGAGAGGATAGGAGATCTGCGATGACAAAACCCTTGAAACCCCTGGCCGTTGGGCTGGCGACGGCGACAATCGCTTGCAGCTTAAGCCCTACCGCCTTGGCCCAAACCCCCAGGGCTATCATTCAAGGCCTGCAAGAAAATCAAAGTCTAATTCGCCAGTGCCGCCAGCTCAACCAGGCCGCTGAGGTGTTTGACAACACCAGCCTGGGGCCAGTCACCAATCGCCTGGGCACCCTGCCAGGAGGTACCCAAGTGCTCTTAACGGGGGTTCTGGCCCAAGGCCGTGCCCAGATCTTTTTAGAAAATAACTTTAACGGCCTGTCGTCGGTGCAGCCTATGGGCTGGGTTAGTGCCTCATTTTTAGGCCCCTGTGGCGGCCCACCGCCTGCGGTGCGAGCCTGCTTTCGAGCCAATGTGCGGCTTGCGGTGAGGGCCACAACTGCCAACGATGCCGCTATCTTGGCCAACTACAATGCTGGAGACACAATCTACGCATCTACCAATCCGCCCCGGCGTTGGGCCCCTGGCGATGGTAACACCTGGGTAGAGGTGACTATCTTTGATGGCAGCACCGGTTGGGTAGTAGAAACCAGCGCTAACGGCCAAGTGATCAATGCCAGCGCTGTGCCCTGTCCCTAGATGGCGCCAGGGCACCAACTGTTAGCAGGCTGCCGTCACACGCTGCGATCGCTCCCCCGAGCCCGCAGCGCTGTAACGGAATACAGCAGCAGCGCCGTCCAAATGCAGGCAAAGGTGACCACGTGAACTGGGGTGAACGGCTCACCGTAGACAAATACCCCCAGCAGCAGCGATAGCGACGGGGCCAGGTACTGAAAGAAGCCGAGGGTTGCTAAGGTCAGCCGTTTGGCCGCTTTGTTAAACCACAGCAGCGGCATCGACGTCGCCACGCCAGCCCCGACAAACAGCAGGGTAATCGGCAGGCTTTCCCCAAAGTGCCCCTGACCGCTGGCCGCGAGCCAGCTGACAAACAGCAGCACCAGGGGGGTAATGAGCAGGGTTTCGACTGCCAGGCCCACCAGCGGAGCCACCGCCACCACTTTGCGCAACAGGCCGTAAAACGCAAAGGAAATGGCCAGCGCTAGGGCAATCCACGGCACGGTGCCCAGCTGCCAGATGAAGTAGCCTACCCCCACCACCGCCAGCGCTACGGCCACCTGCTGCCCCCGGTACAGGCGCTCTTTGAGGAAGATAAACCCTAGCAGCACAGTCACCAGCGGGTTGATGTAGTAGCCCAGGCTGGCTTCGACGACGCGATCGCTGTTCACCCCGTAGATATATAGCCCCCAGTTAAAGGTCAGCAGACTGGCGGTCAGCAGCAGCACCAGCACTTTGCGGGGCGATCGCAGGAGCGTTTGCAAATCTCCCAGCCGCCGCTGCACCAGCAAAATGCCGACTAAAAATACCGCCGACCAGATCATGCGGTGGCTGAGCACCTCCACAGCAGAGGCAGCGCCCAACAGCTTCCAATAGATGGGCAGCAGCCCCCAAGTGCTGTAGGCCAACAGGGCATATATTGCCCCTGTCCTGTCATCGGAGCGATTGCTGGAGGCAGCCGACCCAGGTTTAGGTAAGGTCAAAGAAATCGCCGCTCAAAGCACACATTCTAACGACTAGGGTCGCCTGTGGTGAATGGGCAGCCGCACCACCATCGTCGTCCCTTCACCGGGCTGGCTGCGAGCTACTATATTGCCGCCGCAGTACAAGAGGAGCTGCTGCACAATCGATAACCCTAGACCGGCCCCTTCGGTTTCAGCAGGGGGCAGGTTGCGGCCTCGATAGAAGTGCTCAAAAATGTGGGGCAGATCGCTGGCCGAAATGCCGGCACCGGTATCGCGCACTTCAATCTCGGCGTAGTCTGTGGTGCTAGAAGCCGTTACCCAGACCTGGCCACCGCTGGGGGTGTATTTCAGACTGTTATTCAGCAGGTGAATCATCACCTGTCGCAGCCAGCTGTCGGGGCAAAGCACCGGCGGCACCTGGCTAGGGATGGTGTAGGCCAGCATCACGCCCTTTTCTGCGGCCAGGGGCTGGTAGGTGCTGACCACCGGCGGCACGGTTTCCGACAAATTTAGCGGGTCGAGCTGAGCCTGGCTAACGCTGGTCTCCATCTGCAACAGGTTGAGTACGCCGCTAATCAGCGCACTCTGGCGATCGCACTCATGGCTGATCATCTCCATATACCGCTGCCGCTGGGGAGGCTTGAGGTGGGGCGAATCGAGCAGAGTCAGGGCAGTTTTGATGGTGGTGAGGGGAGTGCGCAGTTCCTGGCCCACTGTATTGAGAAAATCATCCTTGAGGCGCAGGGTATTGATCAACACCTCGTTTTGAGATGACAGGCTCGACATGTTTAACGCCTGTCGGCGGTAGGTCGAGGCCGACTGGCGCAGGTGTTCCTGGCGCTTGAGCTGCCAGTTGAGCCAGCGATCGACCAGGGTCAGGTAGGTTGGGGTGAGTGAGTGAGTAGGCCGTAGCTGGGGCCACTGCTGGGTCAGGGCAGCCAGATCAAGCCCGGCATCGGCGGTGACCCCTTGCTCAATCTGGCGGCGAATGGCACTTACCACGGTCGCCACCAGGTCAGGATTAATGGAACAGCACACTGACAAATACGACGATCGCGCCGCCGTCGCTTCTCCTAGGGGCGGCGAGGCCTCATCGTCATCCTCTGGGTCGCGTTGGTCATCCGCGGTCAGTCGCTGACTTTGTGCTGTGGGCGTAGCCGACAGTGGCTGCAGCCGGTGGGCAATCAGCATGGCCGCAAAGGACTCAGACTGCACCACCACAAAGTAGTCGCCTCGCCAGGTGTGGCTCTCCGGCAAAGGCACCACGATTTCGTTGCCCAAGCTAGGCGAAGGTTCTGCATCAGGGCGCGCAAACCGCAGCACCCGATGGGGCAGCTCCAGCCCCTGGCCGTAGCGCAGCACATCCTCATTCCAGGGATCGCCCACCGGCAGCTTGACCAGCAGGTGGGCCTGAATGTCGTGGGCTTCGAGGAACTCTACAGTCGATTGTAGAATTGCCTTGAACCCCTTGGGTTTTACCTGGACATAGTCTGGGGCTGCCGCAGTAAGCTGTAGAAGCCGGTGCAGCGACACCTCTTGTTCTTGGTAAGACTGCATAGTGCTCCAACGGGCCGGGGCCAGGCTAGCGCCTACCCAAAATCAGAGCAGCACTAACACCTATTAGGGTATCTTTAACCACTGAAAATGGCGGTGAGAATGTTGCGTGTATTCACATAACACCGCCACGTTGACCTTAAATTGTTAGCCCGAATACCGTTTTTCGAGAGAATGGCGCGCCTGTTCGCGATCGTCAAAGTGGATTTTTTCGGTGCCGAGAATCTGGTAGTCTTCGTGCCCCTTGCCGGCAATCAAGATGCCGTCGCCGGGCTGGGCCATAGAAATAGCGGACTGAATCGCGGTAGCGCGATCGCCCACCACCTGATCTGCCCCTAGCGTTGCCGGAATGCCCGCCACCACATCGCGCAGAATCTGCTCGGGGTCTTCGGTGCGGGGGTTGTCGGAGGTGACGACCACCACATCGGCCAGCTCGTAGGCAATGCGACCCATCTGAGGGCGCTTGGTGCGATCGCGATCGCCGCCGCAGCCAAACACGCAGATCAGCCGCCCCGGCACAAAGGGCCGCGCCGCCGTGAGAGAACTCTTCAAACTGTCCGGCGTGTGAGCATAGTCCACAATCACGCTGATGTCCTGGGCCTCAGAAATCTTCACCTGCTCCATGCGTCCCGGCACGCCGCCAAAGCCCGGCAGGGCGGCGGCGATTGTTTCTAGGGAAACGCCCAGGTGCAGGGCCGCACCCACCGCCGCCAGCAAATTCTCTAGGTTAAACTGCCCCACCAGCGGTGAGCTGAAGGGCACGGTACCCACTGGGGTCTTCAGGGTTCCGGTGACGCCGTTAGCCTGGTAAGTGAGATCGCCGGTATAGAGGTCGGCGTCAGGATTCTGGGTGCTGTAGGTCCACACCCGGTCTGCTGGGAGTTGGGAGACAAGGCGATCGCCGTAGGGCGTATCGATATTCACTACCGCACGACCCGCCAGATAGGCCTCGCTAAACAGCAGCGCCTTGGCCTGGAAGTAATCCTCCATGTCGCGGTGATAGTCGAGGTGGTCCTGGGTCAGGTTGGTGAAGACCGCCACCTCAAAGGGACAGCCCCATACTCGCTTTTGAGCCAGGGCGTGGGAGCTAACTTCTAATACCGCGTAGCGACAGCCGGCATCCCGCGCGGTTGCCAGTTCCGCTTGGAGTTCTACCGCAAAGGGAGTCGTGTAGAGAGCGGTTTTCTGGTGCCCGGGCCAGCGAGTGTAGAGCGTTCCCAGCAGTGCTGTGGGCTGCTCCGCTGCATTTAACAAATGCTCGATCAGGTGGGTGGTTGTCGTTTTGCCGTTGGTGCCCGTGACCCCCACTAGCCCCATCTGTCGGGCCGGGTAGTTGTAGAACCGCGCCGCCACTTCGGCACAGGCCACCGACATATCGGTCATGGGCACCACGCAGGCATCGTCCTCTGCAGGACGGGTCGCTAGCGCCTGGGTGGAGACTAACGCCGCTGCGGCCCCCGCTTCCACGGCACTGGGCCAAAATTCACCGCCATCGACCCGGGTGCCTGGCATGCCAATGAACACATCCCCCGGCTGACAGGCGTGGGAATTGGTGCACAGGCCCTTGATTTCAGCATCTTCCGCTTCTGTAGCCAGGGTGAACCCGGGTACAATCAGCCCGGCAGGCAGGTCCTCAAGCAGTTGGCGCAGCTTCATGTCAGCAACTCCTCACATCATTGAAGTTGCCCTATTCTGCCTTACTCTGGCCCATATAAGTCTGTATCAATTGCTCCACCTTGGCCTGGGGTGCCCGGGGCGACAGGCGCGGCAGGGGAATTTCCTGGGGGCCCGATTCTTTCTGAATCACTTGGCACAGCACCGGAATCTCGTACTGGTAGCGCTGAAACCAGTCGTCGCGAGTGGTGATGTCGCGCACCTCTAGCTCAAAGGGCAGGTGGGCGGCGGCCACGAGTTTCTCTTCGAGCCCTTCGCACAGGTGGCAGCCGGGCTTGCTGTAGAGCACAAATTTGGTCACGGGGTCAGTCACGGGAAGGACGCTCACTGCACGATCGCTCGGTAGGCGCTGGGGGTGGTGCCGGTGGTCTGGCGAAACTGTTTGCTCAGGTGGCTATGGCTGTTGAACCCACACAGCAGGGCGATTTCCACAATAGAGTGGTTGGTTTGTTTCAACAACTGCTTGGCCCGCTCGACTCGCTGTTGCAGCACGTACTGGTAGGGAGCAACCCCCATCGCCTGCTTGAACTGATGGCTGAAATGGAAGGGGCTGAGACCTGCGATCGCCGCCAAATCAGCCAATTTTAGGTCGGCATCCAAGGCTTCGTGGATGTGATCGAGCACCGGCAAGAGCTGACGCTGGAGTAAACCGCTGGGATGAATAGGCAATTGTGGTCTAGCTATGGCGTACTGCCGCAGCAAGTGCACCGCCAGCAGGTTAGTTAACGACTCGACGTAGAGCCTGCCGCCGGGGTTGGCCTGGTTGAGTTCGTCGAGCAGCATCAGGGCGATCGCCTCTAGCCGCCCATCCCGTAGGCGAAACTCGGGGATGAGCTCGATGCGATCGGGGTTTAATCCCAGGGATTCTTGAGCGACGGTGGCCATAAAGCCAGAGTTAAGCCGCAGCTCGACGTAGTGGTCGTCGTCCTGCCAACGGGCAAAAAACGCGGTCTGAGCCGGAGTAAGGGAAATATCGCCTTTACCGTAGAGGCTGCTATGGGTTTTGCCGTCTTTAATCTGCAAAAATCGCACTGGACGGGCCGACAACGACAGACAGACCATGTGCTCCGTGTCCGAGGCGATGCGGCATTCCCCCGGCGGATGCTGAAACTGCCCCACCTGAATATGCTCCCAGCCCAAGGCTTGACTCGACAGCGTCGGCAGGCAATCTAGCGCGGTTTGAGCAGTGACTAGCTGGTTGTGGCGAGCCCTGATATCAGCGGGTTTAGCTGCATTCATCGGTAGATTCTCCACCTTGGAGCTAGGTTGAGCTAGGCCCAAACAATTCGCGAAGCTATCCGTCCCGGAATCTGCCCAACTCTCTCAAGTCTATCTGGCAGAATGGAGCGATAGGCAAACTCTCACCCTGAATGGCGGCAAGAGATAGCGATGACCCCTCACGTTGCACTTGCAAAATGGACTCTTGAGGACTACCACCAGATGATTGCGGCGGGCATTCTCAGCGATCGCCGGGTGGAGCTTTTGAACGGAGAAATCATCGAAATGCCCCCCGAAGGAGAACCCCACGCCTACTACAGCCGTACCAGTGCAAAATACTTAGATCAATTGCTGGGCGATCGGGCTGAAGTACTGCAAGGCAAACCAATGACGAGCCCTGCTACCCAGTCAGAACCTGAGCCCGACATCGCTGTGGTACAGCCTTTGGGTCGGGAGTATCTCAGGCACCACCCTTACCCAGAAAACGTTTTTTGGTTGATTGAGTTCTCAAACACTAGCCTCAAAAAAGACTCCGACCCAAAGGCCAAGGCCTATGCTGCCGCAGGCATCGCTGAGTATTGGATTGTCAATCTTCAAAAAATGGAGTTGATAATGATGCGAGATTTACTCGACGGCAGGTATCAATCGGAGATCATCCTGACCACGGGAACGGTGACACCGCTCTCGTTTCCCGATGTTGAGATATCCGTACGGCGATTGCTAGATTAATTGTCAGCTCGCCGCAAGATTTTGACAGCCTCCCAAGAATGAGATAGCGCCAGGCCAGGGAGGTTTCCTAGGCTAAACGGGTACTGACTGAGAGGCCCTATGGCACATCTGCTGCACATTGATTCTAGTCCGCGGGACGATCGCTCCCACTCTCGCCGCATGACCCGCGAATTTGTCGAAGCCTGGCAACAGACTCATCCCCATGACACCGTCACCTACCGCGATGTCGGTCGCCAGCCCGTACCCCATGTGGATGAACCCTGGATTGTTGCCGCCTATACGCCAGAGGAGCAGCGCACGCCGGAGCTACGGGAGGCGCTCAGGGTGAGCGATCGCCTGATCGACGAACTCATCGCCGCCGATACTCTAGTCGTCGGTGTACCCATGTACAACTTCAGCGTGCCCAGCACCTTCAAAGCCTACATTGACCAAATCGTTCGCACTAGCCGCACCTTCGCCATCGACCCTGAGGATGCCGAAGACCCCTATAAACCGCTGCTCCACGGCAAAAAAATGTTTGTGATCACCGCCCGGGGAGCCTCCGGTTTTGGCCCCGGCGAGCGTTACGGCCACATGAATCACCAAGATCCGTACCTACGGGTGGCATTTGGGTTCATTGGCATCACCAACATCACCTTTGTGCATGTCGAAAACGATGAGCACAGCAGCGAAAGCTTAGCTGCCTCCATTGCAGCAGCCCAGGCCCAGGTGGCAGAACTGGTTGCCGCCTGATAAGGCCTTTGACTCAAATAGCGGGTGTGATTTCAAAGATCGAGCTTTCGTCACCATCACACCCTCAATTTCCCATCAGGAGCCACTATGCCCCCTATTGATGCTGGATTCGCTCTCAAACTCTGCACTGCCCTCGGTTGTGGACTAGTTGCTGGAGTCTTCTTTGCCTTTTCTACCTTTGTAATGCAAGCCCTAGGCCAGCAACCACCGGCCCAGGGCATTGCCACCATGCAGTCGATCAACATCACCGTGATCAATCCCTGGTTTATGGGTGTGCTGTTTGGCACAGCAATAGGCTGTTTGGTGCTGGTCATCACCTCACTGATCAAGGGCAACCCACCTAGCGCCAGGTATCTGCTCATTGGCAGCCTACTCTACCTGCTCGGCACCATTCTCGTTACCATCGCCTTCAACGTGCCGCTCAACGATGCCTTGGCAGCCGTCAGCCCAGATAGTGCTGAGGGCGCAACCCTCTGGGTCAAGTACCTCACCAACTGGACGCTGTGGAACCACGTTCGCACCGTAGCAGCCCTAGCGGCAGCGGCATTGCTCACTATCTCTCTCAATCCGTAGGGTGGTTGTCCACCATCTATTTGCAGCGGCAACGTTTGGGATGTAACAGTTTGTGCGATCGCCCCACCACCCCGTTGACACTTCTATTTAGTACATTTAACCTATCAGTTAATTAACTGCGCGGTTAAATACAACTGAATGCCCACCGACCCACTGAGCGTCACCTTTGCAGCCCTAGCAGATCCCACCCGGCGCGCCATTTTGGCGCGGCTCACCCAGGGCGAAGCCTCGGTCACCGAGCTAGCTAAACCCTTTCAAATGAGCCTACCCGCTATCTCTAAGCACCTCAAAGTGCTAGAACGCGCCGGCTTGATCACCCGCAGCCAAGAGGCACAATGGCGACCCTGTCGTCTAGAAGCCGACCCTTTGCAAGATGTCGCCAGTTGGATCGGGCAATACCGTCAGTTTTGGGAGGAGAACCTCGATCGCCTAGACGACTACCTGACCAAGCTCCAAGCCGAACCGCAAACTCAGGAGAACCCCAATGGCTAACGCTTCGACATCCACCCCTCAGTCTGACCGCGAAATTGTCATTACCCGTTTGTTCAATGCCCCCCGCGACCTGGTGTGGCAGGCCTGGACCGATCCGGCTCACATTGCCCAGTGGTGGGGGCCAGAGGGTTTTACCACTCGCGTTGAGGAAATGGACCTCCGGCCCGGCGGCCAATCGCGCTACGTCATGGTCGGTCCCGACGGCACCGAGTATCCCGTCCAGGGCGTGTTTCGTGAAGTCGTGCCTCCAGAACGTATCGTCACCACCGACGAGTTTGGCGAGGGTTACGAAGAAATTACCGACATCGACCTGCCCCAGGGCATGGTGATAACAATCTTATTTGAAGATTTAGGCGACCAAACCAAGCTCGCCCTCCACATTTCGCACCCCACCGCCGAAGAGCGCCGCAAGCACGAAGAAATGGGCGTGGTTGCCGGCTGGAACTCTACCCTCGACTGCCTGGCCGAGCATTTGACAGGCGTTACAGCTTAATGGGCAGCAAACGAAAATCTTTTGGCTAAGCAGCCATCAATTCAACCATTGTAATTAGGAGAGCACCATGACCTATGTTGATGGGTTTGTTTTAGCGGTTCCTACAGCTAATAAAGCTCTATATAAGCAGCACGCAGAAACCGCAGCTCAAGTGTTCAAAGAGCACAGCGCCACCAAACTGGTGGAGTGCTGGGTCGATGACGTTCCTGAGGGCGAAGTGACGTCATTTCCCCTAGCCGTCAAACGTCAGGACGATGAGACGGTTTGTTTTTCTTGGATCATCTGGCCCTCACGGCAAGTCAGAGATGAAGGCATGCAGAAGGTCATGGACGATCCGCGCATGCAGCCTGAAGCAACAGGGGCTGAAATGCCCTTCGACGGCAAGCGCATGATCTACGGCGGCTTTGAGATGATTGTTGAGGTGTAGTTTGGGCTAGAGCGATCGCTCTCCTTATCCGTTAGAAAAAATCATGCCCAGTCTTGCTATGACAGTGCCCCTCTAGGGTTTAGTCGGCTTTATTCTGTGGACAATTGCCGTTGTTGTGCTCCTACTAAGGTTGTTCTGCTAATTGTCCGCCGGCATTCATATAACGGGCTTGAACACAAATGGGCAAGTGATCAGCCTAGGCGTTGAGTTCATTTGTCTCATTGCCTGATTGCGCTGGCTGTCTTTAAATCTCGTGAGCTGGACAAGTACTTGAGTACTGTGTAAAGTTAACTCCGCGTTCAAAAATTGCTCTTTTAGGAGATCGATATTGTGGCTCGTGCCTACCGATGGTTCTTTGGGTTAGCCGTCAGCGGCTTGGTTGCGATGCCGCTACCGCCTGCCGCTGCTCAGTCCAGCGTGGAGCCGATCGCACCGACGATCGCTCAGCAAACGGCCAGTGTAGAAGCTCAATTTGCTCAACACTTTCAAGCCCTGGGAGTGGAAGGGGCGATCATCATCCACGATCTGAACCAGAACGTGACCTATGAGCACAATCGCGATCGCAATCGCCAAGCCTTTCTGCCCGCTTCTACCTTCAAAATTCTCAACTCGCTAATTGCGCTTGAAACTGGAGTAATCGCCAACGATCTGGCTATCTTGACCTGGGATGGCGTTGAGCGCATGGTGCCCGCCTGGAATCGAGATCAAAACATGCGAACAGCGTTTAACCTGTCCGCCGTCTGGTTTTACCAGGTGCTAGCGCGGCGGGTGGGGCACGATCGCATGCAGCAGTGGGTCAATGAGGCAGGCTATGGCAACCAAACCATTGGTAGCCCCGATGCGATCGACAGCTTCTGGCTAGAGGGCGACCTACGCATTACACCCCAGCAGCAGATTGAGTTCTTGCAACGCCTGCACCGCAACGAATTGCCTTTTTCAGAGGCGACAATAGCTACGGTCAAAGACATTATGATCGCCGAGCGCACCCCCGACTATACGCTGCGCACCAAAACCGGCTGGGCTGGCTTGGGAGAGGCCGATCAACCGCAAATTGGTTGGTACGTCGGCTATCTCGAACGGGGGGACAACGTCTACCTGTTTGCCACCAACATCGACATTCGCCGTGATGCCGATGCCCCAGCCAGGCTTGAGCTGACCCGCCGCTGCTTTGAGAGCCTAAATCTTTTGTAGCGTAGTCCAGACCGCCGAAAACCTGACTCCATACCGGGAGCAAGCAGATCTGATATGGCCACCATTTACTACACGGCTACTAGCTTAGATGGTTTCATTGCCGACCCCAATAATTCCCTCGACTGGCTATTTCAGTTCGGTGAGCTAGAGCCGAACACATTTGACGATTTTTTGGCGGGGGTAGGTGCGATCGCCATGGGCTCCACCACTTACCAGTGGATCTATGACCACGATTTTTCTGCTGAGGCAGAGACCCCCCAACCCTGGCCCTACAAAGTACCGGCCTGGGTCTTCACCTCGCGCCAGCTGCCAACAATTGAGAATGCCGACGTTCGTTTTGTCAGTGGCGATGTCAAGCCCTTTCACCAGGAGATGGCGGTCGCCGCTGGCGACAAAAATGTGTGGATTGTCGGCGGCGGCGATCTGGCGGGCCAGTTCTACGATGCTGGCCTACTCGATGAAATGGTTGTTCAGATTGCCTCGGTCACCCTAGGCGGCGGCGCTCCCCTGTTTCCGCTGCGGATCGATCCACCCCTAAAGCTGCTGTCAGCCAAAACCTACGGTCACAACTTCGTGGAACTGCACTACCAGGTTCCAAGCCGATAAAAAGATCAGGCAATTTCACGCCTGCCTAAACTGACACCCTTGAAGATTCATTTCGCCTCTCGACAGATTAGTACACAAAAACTATATTAGTTGGGCGGCTAGCCAACGTTGAATCAGCAGGTAACAACCATGCCTGAGTCAAGCACCATTACCCTGCGGCCCGCTACCTTAAGCGACCTAGGCCTACTTCGCCACTGGGATGAGCAGCCCCAGGTGATCGCTGCCGACCCCAACGACGACTGGGGTTGGGAGGTAGAGCTAGCCCGCACCCCCACCTGGCGCGAGCAGCTCATTGCTGAGCTTGGCGATCGCCCGATCGGCTTTATTCAAATCATTGATCCGGCCCAGGAAGACAGCCACTACTGGGGCGACATACCGGCCAATTTGCGGGCGATCGACATTTGGATTGGCGAAGCTACTGAGTTGGGCAAGGGCTACGGCACCACCATGATGCGGCTGGCCCTAGCTCGCTGCTTTGCCGAGCCACTAGTGACGGCGGTGCTGATTGACCCGCTGACCAGCAACACCCGCGCCCACCGTTTCTATGAGCGGCTTGGGTTCAAATTTGTGGAACACCGCCGATTTGGCGACGACGACTGCTCAGTCTATCGCCTTGATCGAGCCGATTGGGCCGATGCAACACCGGATCCGGAGAGCATAGCCAATGTCGATCGCTGAGCAACGCGTCATTCCAGCGCTGCGCATTACTCAGTACGAGCGCAGCAAGTTATTTTATCTCGACCAGCTTGGCTTTGAGCTGGAGTGGGAACATCGCTTCGAGCCGCATTTTCCCGTGTTTATGTCTGTGGCCCGTGATGGTATGCGGCTCTACCTATCAGAGCACCAGGGCGATTGCCAGGTCGGCGGTCTAGTGCATTTTGTCGTTGAAGACGTCGCGGCTTGGTATCAGGAATTTCGCCAGCGCGCGGTATCTGTCACCTATCCGCCCAACTATGACCTGGGCTTTTGCCAAATGACTATTACCGACCCCGACGGCAACCAGTTGAGATACATGGAACCCACAAGCAAGGGAGCCTAACTCAGCATTCGGTTCAGACAATAGGCAACCACTTCACTTTACGAGGCAACCACATGGTTAGTAGGCTCAAACCACCTGGGGCGACAATAATTCCAACCCTGCGATACAACGATGTAGCGGCGGCAGTGGAATGGTTGTGCAGAGCCTTTGGCTTTGAAAAACATCTTGTCGTGCTGGAGGATGACGGCACCGTTGCCCACGCCGAACTTACCTTTGGCAACGGCATGATCATGGTCGATCCAGCCCGCGACGACGCCTTTGGCCAGCTGCAAAAGCCCCCTGGTCAAGCTGGAGCGGTTGTCTGTCAGAGCCCGTACATCATTGTCGATGGGGTTGACCAGCACTATGCCGATGCGATCGCCGCCGGAGCAGAAATTGTGGTTGATATCCAGGACCAAGATTATGGTGGCCGCGACTATTCGTGTCGAGATCCTGAGGGTTACCTGTGGAATTTCGGCACCTACGACCCGTGGAGCACTACATCCCCCGACGAAGTAGCGGCTTAGCTCAACGCGCAACACATCCAGTTGAGGGGACCGCTATGCAAGTAAATCCCTATCTATTTTTCGATCGCACCCCTCGGACGATCAACCGCGGCTACCTAAACTGCTTGCGTTAAACCGTAAGGCGAACCAGTTTGCCCATGCTGGACTGGTTTGACCCAGGCAAACTGCTTCTATCTAAACTTGTCAGGCTGAGACTTTATGACCCTTGAAGAGCTACAAACTGAACTTGCCGAGATCAACCGCTTGGTGTCTAACTTACAAACGTCTGCGGTTTTAGAGAAATACTACGCCGAGAACGTCGTCATGATTGAGGGAGATGGAACGGTGACCTCAGGTAAAGCAGCCTGTCGCCAGGGTAGAGAGATCTTCTTTAAGGACATGCTGGTTGAGTCTAGGCAGTCACAGTTTATTAGCCAAGATGTCGCTGTTTCGGCAGATCAAGATTACGACTTTGTCGTTGTCTCTAACTGGTACAACGATTTCACAATAAAAGTTGGCGATCAGTTAATCGAAAATAAAAGCAACCAGCTTTCAATTGGCTTTTGGAAGGATGGATTAGTTGTTAAAGAGAGCTACAACTATCCTGTCATGTCGATCAGGCAATAACCTCTCCACAATCCTCGGATTTTCACACCGAAGCCGCGTAGAATCCAGAGCTGTCAATATTGTCAGGCCACAACATCCCATCAATCGGAATGTTGTGGCTTGGCCTACAGGGCACGGACAACAGACCCTACCGTTATCGACATCGCAGGGCGATCGCTCGATCAGAGTTTTGCCGAGAGGCTGAAAGCATTAGAGCACAGGGCTTTAAAGGTATGCCCGATCGCTGAAGTTGCAGGTTGTAGTCCTAAAAACGATCGCACCTTGTCTGCTTGCAGTATCTTGTAGTACGATGTAGCATATTGAGGCGCGATGCTTATGCGCCTTCAAAGTTATGCAGACATAGTTGCTCAGGCTAATGACAAGCTCTGGCAGCCTGTTGGCGCCGAAAAGGCGCAGCAGGCTGGTGTGGTTTTGCGGGTAAAGACCTTTGCGGGTCGGTCATCGCCAAAACGGTCGCGTTTCCAGTCTTAACCGCCGAGCGCTAACCACCCAGCCGAGAAAAATCATGCTGCTCTACCTTCGCATCCCCGATTACTCCAAAGATAAAAGCTCCAATCCGCCGATTCCTGAGCCGACAAACGTTCTGCTGCAGAACTCGATTGATCGCCATCACCAAGCAACTGCGAGCAAACTTTACCAACGCGCCAGGGAGGACTATTTTTGTCAACGACGTTTAATTCTCTGATCTAAACTCCAGATTTGGCCGTTTCGGCTCCCTTGCTCTTAGCTTCAGCGATCGCAGTTTTGCCGCTGTTGCGATCGCGCAGCACTTGAGCTTTAGCCACCAAATCTTGGAAGAAGTCAGTTTCAACAATCTCTTGCACCTGCTTTTGGCGCTTGGTTTCATCGATTTCAATCCGGAGGTCGCGCACCTGCTGCTTCAGCTTTTGTTCGCGGCTGTAAACTTGCTGAGCCATGCGGTCAAACACGCGGGCGAGCTGACCAATTTCGTCGGTGCGGCGGGCGATCGCCCCTAGCTGACCCAGCTCAAACCTCTCAGCCTCGATGGCGGCGGCCGTGCGAGCAATGCCGAGCACCGGGCGGGCAATCAGGCGATCGGCCATCAGCACCGCCGCCCCAGCTGTTAGTCCTGTAAAAACAGCGATCACTCCCAGCAGAGTGCGCTTGTTGCGGTTGACCTCCACCAGATAGCTCGACTCGGGTATGACCGTGCCTACTACCCAGTCCAGCTGCTCTAGGGGGGTAAACGAAATCGAGTAGCGCTCCCCGGTAGCCGGGTCTTTAAAGGAGAAGCGCTGCAATTCGTCTAAACCCTCTAAGTCAATTCCCTGATCTCGCAGGGTTTGGCTGGCAATTCTCAGCAGCGAGTTTTCTACCGTATCAAGCTGCTGAAGGTGAGGGTCGGCGGCATCTTGCCCTTGGGTTGGCATCACTTCGGCCACGTCGGTAGAGGCAATCAACTCCTGCTGAGCATTGACAATAAAGGCCTCGCCCCTGTGACTACCCTTTAACTGCTCCAAATAGTGCGAGAGCTGAGTGAGTTCAATACCCACTCCAATCACCCCCCACACGTCCCCTTGAGAATTGACCAAGGCCGTAGTGGCATCTAACCCTGGACTTTTGGTCGTGCGGTAGACGTACACTGTCCAGGCTCGTTTTTGAGGTGACTCCAGGGCGCTCCTATACCAGGGGCGATCGGGGGCAAAGAACGATGGCTCCATTTTGTAGGTTTCAGTTTCCACTGGCGTGAACCCCTCAGCTTCAGCGCTGTAGGTATTCACCGTAGCCGTCGTACTTTGGCTTTTCTCATCCCAATCGCGCAGGTGAAAGTGCAGATTGCCATCAGGCGTGCGCTGAGCGCCAAAAAAATCGCCGTTGGCTTCGCCGTACTGCACCCAGGTAAAGTTGGGGTTAGCTCGCAACACGCTGAGCAAAAACAGCTCTCGATCCGTAGGATTGGTCAGATCGATCAAATTCTGTCCCAGGCTGCTGTTCAAGAGTGACTGCGCCGACTCTGCATTGTTAAACAGCTTCTCCACCTCTTGGGAGGTACCTAGAGTGATCTCCTGGTTCACCTGGTCAACAATGGTGTCAATGTTGCGCTTTGACACCAGCGACCAGGGCACGTAGACGATCGCCGCCGTCGTCCCCACCGTCAGCAGCATGGCTCCCACAAGGGTGGCTTTAAGACCGGGCGGTTTAGGAAAGCGAAGGGGCATGGGGAGGGGTAGGTAGAAGGCAGAGAGTAAATTGAGTGGTGAAAGCGAGAAGTCAGTGAGACAGGTGCCTACCACCTCATCTCTCTACTGCTCGCGCTCCGCCACCAGAGCTGTAGCCGCCATCCCCGTGTGCACAATGCCCAGGGTACGGAAGGGATCCATCAACGGGTCAATGGCAATAAATAGAACGAGCACCGCTTCTAAAGGAAGCTTGAGAGGATCCAGCACCAGACCCAGCATAGTGAGGGTAAGAATGCCCGTCACCCCAGAAGTGGCCATCCCCGCCAGAATAGAGCCCACAATTACTATGCCCAGACCAGCTAGTCCTAAATCGCGCTGATAGAGCTGCACCACAAATAGTGTGGCGGAGGCAAAATACACCACTGAGCCAAAGCGACACAGGGTAATAGCCAGGGGCGTTACCAGGTTTGTAGTTTGCGAATTGAATTTGAGGTGATCGCTGAGGCTAGTGATTGCCGCCGGCAGGCAAACTAAGCTGCTGGAGGTAGCCAGAGACAGAATGGTGGGATCTTTAAGGGCCAGCAGAGTGGGCCATAGCCCGGCCCCCGATCGCCGCCAGATCACCAGGGTGCTGATCAGGTAGATCAGGGCAAAGGTTGCGATCGCCACCACCACAAAGTCGACCATCGACAGCAGTACCTCTATTCCCACTTGAGATAGTTGGTAAGCCAGCAGACTGCACAGCCCGAAAGGCAGCAGATACGTTAACCCATAGATCACTTTGTTGAACGCTTGGTAAAGGCTGTCGAGGATATCAAATAGGGCAGCCGTGGTAGAGGCTTTGACCAAGCCCAGCGAAACCCCAAAAATCATGGCAAACAGCAGCACCTTTAGGGTTTGACCTTCGCTGAGGGCCGCAAAGATATTGTCGGGCACCATGCTGTTAACCAGGGTATTAACGTCGCTCCCAGAAGCTTCCGGTAGGGGTCCACTCAGGGCCATTTCCAGATCGACGCCCGACTGGTTGACCAACACCCCCAGCGTTTGCAAGGTATCTGTGGTGAGGTTGCGACCAGGGCCAGCTAGGGCGGCGATCGCGACGGCGATCGCGCTCACCCCTAGCAGACTCAGTGGAAATACCACCACAATGCGCTGCACATATTGCCGGGCATCGTGGCTCTGCATCAGTCGCCCCAAGCTGTTGGTAATGGCCGCCAGCAAAATCGGCAGCACGCACATCTTCAGTAGCCCTAAATAAAGCGTGCCAAAGGGCGCAATCCACAGGGCCACCTGAGGCTGGGTGGTGCCAATCAGTACGCCCAAGCCACCGCTGATCAAAATGGCCCAAGGGCTACGCAACCACTCAGCAGAGACCCGGCGGGGAATGTAGGCTTTCAGAGGAACCATGGGTGTTGTCAAATATTAGGGTTGCGGCGAGCTTTGGGCAGCCCAATAGGCGGCATATTCATCCAGCACCGTATCTACGGTGTATTGGGCCGTCAGAGTATCTAGGTACTGATCGACAAAAGCGAGTAGATGGGCACTGCTCCAGGGCAGCACCACAGCTAATGAGTCTTGAGTATCGGTCAGGGCAATAGTTTGCAGCTTCAGAGCCGCATCGGGCCGGTTGCGCACCACCTTCTTTACTTCCAGCTCATCCCGGTAGGCAGCCAAAATGTCGCCCTGCACCACCGCCTCCACAACGTCTTCCCAGGTGGGGTATTCCACAATGGTGGCTTGGGGAAACTTCTGCTTCAAAAAACCCACGTAGGATGATCCCTTAATTACCCCCACCTGGCCGCGCAGATCGCGAATGGTTTCAACTATCGATCGCCCCTGGGTTTGCTCCGCCATTTGCAGACGGTTCACCAGCAACCCCTGGCGCATGCGTAAGTAGGGCCGCGAAAAGCGCACTCGCTGCGCCCGCTTTAGGGTGCGGCTAATTTTAGAAATCGCTAAATCGGCCTTCTGGCCATAGACCGTGTCAACCACCTGGTCAAAGGTTTGGGCCGAGCGGGTAATGTCCAAGCTCACCCCTAGCTGGTCAGCCAGGGCGCGGGCCAGTTGAATATCCAACCCACTAAGCTGTTCTGTCGTCTGCATAAAAAACGGTGCATTGTCTTGGCCCAGCACCGCCACCGTCAGCTTGCCTCGCTCCAAAATACCTTGAATATCCGGTGGCATCGCCGGCAGTTGCACTGGGGCTGGGGCAGAAGCAGCTGGTCGAGCCTGAACAGATCCGGTGGCACGAGTCGCGGTGGCATTGGTGCTAGTAGCTGCCTTGGGGGCTGCCTGAGCCCCATCGCTAAAACAGAGGGTTAAACCTAAACAGATCGGCAGCACGAATCCAAGCGCCAAATTACTTAGCCACTCGCTGGTTATCGCCCCCCTAAACCTCGTCCAAATTCTGAGGTAAGGATCCCGAATTATCACTATTTTTTGAGCCATGCGTTCTCCTAGGCGGCTTGCCAGAGCGGCAGAGACCGAACGCCCCAGGCCAAATCCAGCGTGATGTCGGCCACTACCTCTAACGGATCCACCCAGGGCAACGGAAGCGATGGCATTTGGGCGAATGCCACAGACAATTCTGTGCAACCCGCTATTACTACCTCGGCTCCTTGGGTTTTCAGCCAGCTTGTCGCCTGCTCCAATACAGTCAATGCTTTGATAGATACCTGGGTCCCTGTGGTTTTTATTCCCCAATCGGGGTGGTAGATCGACTGCATCACCAAATCTTGCCAGGGAGACTGCGGCTCAAAACCCATGGGGGTGAGCCCCATCTGACTTAAGCTGCCGTTGTACAAGCCGCACTGCACCGTACCGTCGGTGGCCAGCACTCCAATCCGCTGCACGTTGGGGTAGGCCTGGCAGACATAACTTGTGGTGCAGGCCATCAGGTGAATCCAGGGAATACTGACTTGGGCCTGGACCTGGTCGTAGACACCATGGGCCGTGTTACAGGTCACGATTAAAAAGTCAGCCCCGGCTCGCTCCAGCAGTTGGGCATAGCGCACCAGATCCGGCACGCAGTCGGGCCCAGTGCCCTGCAAGCTGGCCGTGCGGTTGGGAATCGTGGTGCCGTTAACCAGTAGCCACACGGGATGATCTTGATCCCCCTTGGCACCCCGGCTCACATTTCGCTGAATCAACCGCTGCTCAAACTGCACATGGGCCATCGGGCCAAGGCCGCCTAAGATTCCCGGTACAGCGACTTGTCGATTTGGGGAGGGTAGCGGCGCAGTCATGGAGATCCTTAGATGAGTCTTAGGTCAGAACAGCTAATGACCTTTAGAGGCTGCGTTCCTAGCTGGCAGCAACTAACGGGTCAGTTAAAGGCATTCCACCGCCATTTCTATAACAATGCTTTTGACTAAAAAGGGGAAGTATGACCAAGGGTTCTGAGCACAAACCAATCCAGCACGGGGTTCAGTAGGGCGGTGTGACCCGTTACAGACACTGACGGAGAATGGCTACGCCATACCTATCAATAGCCTTGGCACAAAAGCTCTGCCTGAGATTGCCCAGGAGAGTCAAATGAATAGCGGCCATAAGGCGCAGAATTTAGCAATTTAGCCAAAAACCCCTAAGTTTTAACGATCAGCTGAGAAAATAGGTCTGTTTTCTAAGGGCAATTACCCATGCATCAAAAAAGGAGCCCTCTGTAGAGAGCTCCCATAAAGTTCACAGCGATCGCTTGAGCGGCTTACAGCGTTTTAGTCTCTAGGGGCAAAAATACCGTCAGCACTTCGCCAGCCTGGGGACGCTGCCGCACGATGAGTTTGCCGCCCAAGGCCTGAAACAAATTCTTGGTGGCGTTGAGGTTGAGGCTAAGTCCCCCAGTTTCGGGCTGAAACATGAGCAACTGCCCCAAGGCCTTAAAGGGCGATGAGAAGGGATCATGCTTGAGCTGGTCATCACTACCGGTGGGGGGCAGCGACTGAAACTGAAGCTTGAGCTGGTGCCCAGCTAGGGTGACCGCCAGCTCAATGTGACTGTACGGGGGCAAGCTGTGGGTAAAGCGATCGATTAACCCAGTTAGCACCTGGGTCAGCATGGCCGGGTCGCTGTTCACCATGGGCAGGCAGGGGGGTACATTCACCGTCAGACTGAGGTTGCGGCGACTGGCCTGCTGCTGCCAGCGAGGAATGGCATCGTCAAAGAGCTGGTTGAGGGAAATGGCTGACAGAGGCGATCGCGGTCTAGCCGTCCGATCGGTCTCTAGTTCCACAGCCCGAAAAATCAGGCTAAAGCGATCGATCTGCTGAGTGCATTCGCGATCGATCAGCCGCAGCCGCTTACCCACTTCATCACTGATATCTTTGCGCTTCAGCAGCGATCGCGTCAGTGTGCGAATTGTCGTTAAGGGCGTACGAATTTCGTGGGCCATCGCCTTGAGCAGTTCGGTGTCGGGGCTGCTCTCCGCGGCGGGCTCAGGATTTGCGTCAGTCGCACTGCCGAGCACAGATTCAAAATGAGGGGGCGAGTCAGTCTGAAAAGCTGCCACGGTAGGGCGAGCGGGCAGCGCTAAGGCCGGCATGGTCACAGCCGATCCGTGGACCTCAGCCTCTGCTGTTCCATGGGGCAGATGGCGCAGTTGTGCCATGAGCAAATGGCTGTAGCGAGTTACCAGACGACAGTCGGGCTCGACGGGAGGAAACTGGTCGATCAGGCGATCGAGGGCCGGCACCAAAGGGGGACGGGTAGCCATAACGCGATCGCGCAAGCGCTGCCAGCCCTGCTCCACCACTTCAGGGGCAAAGGAAAACTGAAACTGAGGTAACCCGTGGGCATCGTAGCCCAACACCAATAGTAGGCTGATGTGCTGGGTTAGCAGCAGACAAAACCGTTCTCCCACTAACGGGTCACTGCCGGTTAGGGGCACCATCTGCAGATCACAGGCGGGAGCTGCGGCTGCACCCTTTCCTTGCCCCGGCAGCAGAGGGCGGGTTACGGCCAGAATCTGCTCCAGCTGTTCGGGCACCAAAAGCCAGTGAGCTAACCGCTGCCCCTTGAGGCGATCGGGCAGCACCGGGAACGGCCCTGACAGCACCCCTCCCATCAGCGGCATTAGCCCGCCCGCCTCTGCCGATACAGAGTCTGGAGGAAGTTCGAGTAGCAGTCTGATTAGAGCTGTGAGACCACTCAGCCACTCTTGCTCAGCCTGAATGTGGGCCTGGGGCACGCTAGAGCCGGCTCCAGGCTGCCAATAGGCATCCTCTGGCCATTGGCCAGAGGGAACCTGCTGCTCACTGAGCAACGGACTAAGGGGTAGAAACTGCTGCACCAAGGCGTCACCTGTCTCTGCGATCGGCCAACTACGGCACTTAAGCCACAGTCAGCAGGTTGCCCACTCCAGACAACCCACCGTCTATTACGAGACTACGCCCTTAATCATGATTGAGCTATGGGTAGAACCGAACGGAAACCCGGCCAACCTATCCAAACCAGCTCGACGGAATGGGCTCAGCCTCAATCCGTTCGGCAATAGGGCGACGCTGCTCAATCTCAGGTCGACCCAGCAAAGCCTCAATTCCTTGGTGAATCAGCTGATTGATCTGATTGTGCTGTTCAGAAGAGTAGCAGTGCCCCGACGGGGCCATATCGCAGGCAGTGCTGCTGTCCATCGTGACGTAAACCACCGGCAGCCGAGATAGAACATAGGCCGTCAGTTTTTGCCGCAGTTCAGGAACCGCAAAAACCTGGCGATATTCATAGAGCGGATAGGCCGCTAAAATAGCGTCGATTTTATCCGTTACGATCGGTAAAGTTAGGTTGACAATGGTCTGAGCCATTCGAATTAACTCCAGGAGTATTGGGCGGCAAGATCAAGAGTAGGTACTTCACTCACAGACTAGGGATCAATCTAAACAAGTTAAGAAAAGCCTGTGAGCAAGATCAAAGAGTTGAAAAACTGGTTCACCAGATAGACCAGCTCAGCTTGAGGATTGATTTGAAGCGACGGCTAGAGCCGGTTATTAGAAATGTCTAAAGCTTTGAAGTGAAGCACCTCCTAACTGACCTTAGATATTCCCTATATATGTGCGCCAATGGCGATCCCCCTATGTAAGTTTTAGGAAAAAATCATTTTTCTCTTGCGAACGATTATAAAAACTACGTAAACTGAATCGTTTCTCAATCATTGTTTTTTCGGGCAGGAGTGTTGTTCTCCTAGCTATTACGTTGCGTGATCTACTGGGCAAAGATTGACTCAATCAAGAAAAAATGTGGTAAGCAGTGGCATTACGACAGATTGTTTTATTGATATGTGGCGGCATGCACCCGCCTAGCTACACGGGGCAGATTTTGGCCGCGATCGCCAGAGATGAGGTGTTGAGTCGTCACAGTCAGACTGTCTGCGCGCCCCAGCATGGGTTGGACGTGCTCTTGCCTTTTGCCCTACGCCAGACTCTTAAAGGCAGGGCTGAATCGAGCTGTGAGCCGGCAAAAGCATCAAGTACCAGCTCCTTGAGAAATACCCTGGACAGCACCCCTCCTGGAGATGCCCCGCCAGCGCTCATCATTTGGGCGTTTAGCGCCGGCTGCGTTGGGGCGGCTGCCCTGGCTACTCACTGGCAACGTTATCAAGCTCCGGTGCTGGCCCTCTTGATGGTGGATGGCTGGGGAGTCCCCCGCGACCCTGAGGTGCCAACCTATCGGCTCAGCCACGATCGCACAACCCACCACACCTCCCGCTGTTTGGGAGCAGGAGAGATCGATTTTTACGCAGACCCGGCCGTGCCGCATCTCCACCTGTGGCAGCATCCTCAATCGGTAGTGGGTTGGGCCGCTGCGCCGGGGAAGACTAAGGAACGCTTGACCGCTGCCGATTTTCTATGCCAGCGATCGCGCCATGCCATCGACTGCTACACCGCCGGTTCATTGTTGAATATCAACACCCCATAACCAGGTGGCCCAAAGTAAGCCCTGTGGCGACGATGACCCTAGCCTCTGCTGCTAATATGATGAGGAAATGTTCTTCATTTAACAGCATTTAGCACCACGATTCCTGTAAAGCAGCGGCGGTGAGCCTATTCACTGCCCGTGTGGCCTGAGGGAGAAAATGTTCTGACTTTATTTTCTTCTTAACTCATGCAACCTAGCCCTAGCCCAACTCAAGCACCCGCCGCTATGACAACTCCCATTGCCGCTCCTAACAGTGTTCTCGTGCGCCGCGCCTCTGGCGCTTTTGCCCTGATCGACAGTCTCAGACGGCACGGTGTAGAGCATATTTTTGGCTATCCGGGTGGGGCTATTTTGCCTATCTATGACGAGCTGTACCGAGCCGAAGCCGCTGGGGGCATCAGTCATATCCTAGTGCGCCATGAGCAGGGTGGAGCCCATGCCGCTGACGGCTACGCTCGCGCTACAGGGAAAGTGGGAGTCTGCTTTGGCACCTCTGGCCCTGGCGCTACCAACCTGGTCACCGGCATTGCCACCGCCCAAATGGACTCGATTCCCATGGTGGTGATTACCGGCCAGGTGCCCAGCCATGCGATCGGCAGCGATGCCTTTCAAGAGACCGATATTTTCGGCATTACTCTGCCCTTGGTTAAGCATTCCTACGTTGCTCGTACCCCTGACCAAATTCCACGCATGGTGGCGGAGGCCTTTTACATTGCCCAAACCGGTCGTCCTGGCCCGGTGCTGATCGACATTCCTAAAGACGTTGGTCTAGCGGATTTTGATTACGTGCCTGTGGAGCCTGGCCAGGTAAATCTGCCCGGCTACAAACCTACCATTAAGGGTAATCCCCGCCAGGTCAATCCCGCTTTGCGCCTGCTGCGTCAGAGCGAACGCCCTCTGCTTTACGTGGGTGGCGGTGCCATTACCGCTAACGCCCATGCCGAAATTCGCCAACTGGCAGAATATTTTCAAATCCCTGTGACCACTACGCTGATGGGTAAGGGCGCTTTTGATGAGCATCACCCCTTAGCCCTTGGCATGTTGGGCATGCACGGCACCGCTTACGCCAACTTTGCCGTCAGTGAGTGCGATCTGCTGATTGCCGTAGGCGCTCGCTTTGACGATCGCGTTACCGGCAAGCTAGACGAGTTTGCCTCCCGCGCCCAGGTTATCCACATCGATATTGACCCGGCTGAGGTGGGCAAAAATCGCGCTCCCCAGGTGCCGATTGTGGGTGATGTGAAGCAGGTGTTGACCACCATGCTCATCCGCCTAGAGGAAGAAAATCAGCTGCCTCCCCCTAACCAAACGGCGGCCTGGCGCGATCGCATCGATCGCTGGAAGCGCGACTATCCCCTGGTGGTGCCCACTTATCCTGACGAGCTATCTCCCCAGGAAGTGATTCACGAACTCGCTATTCAGGCTCCCCACGCCTATTTCACCACCGATGTGGGGCAGCACCAAATGTGGTCAGCTCAGTTCTTGAAGAATGGTCCCCGCCAGTGGGTGTCAAGCGCTGGGCTAGGCACCATGGGCTTTGGTATGCCCGCCGCTCTGGGGGTACAAGTGGCGCTGCCCAACGAAACAGTGATCTGCATCAGCGGCGACGCTAGCTTCCAAATGAACCTGCAAGAGCTAGGCACCCTGGCTCAGTACAACATTCCAGTCAAAACAGTGATTGTGAACAACGGCTGGCAGGGCATGGTGCGCCAGTGGCAGCAGGCCTTCCACGGCGAGCGTTACTCCTCTTCTAATATGGAAGTGGGGATGCCTAACTTTGAGGTGTTAGCCCAGGCCTATGGCATCAAGGGCATGGTGGTGCGCGATCGCGACCAGCTCACCCCAACGGTGGCGGCGATGCTGGCCCACGACGGCCCCGTACTGCTCGACGTGCGCGTGCGCCGCAACGAAAACTGTTACCCCATGGTGGCCCCTGGCAAAGGCAATCACCAAATGATCGGTCTACCTGAGGTACATGGCACTGGCAGTAGTACAGGTCTGACACCCTGTGTTAGCTGTGGGCACCAAAATGTCTCAACCAGCAACTTCTGCTCGGAGTGCGGCACAAAGCTATAGAGCATAAAAACATCATTTAAGGTTGTAGAAAGGTTCAAGATTTAGAGAGTGATCTTAACTTTTTGGACCTTAAACTCTAGCCCTTAAATGACTCATTCATTTTGCCGGTTGATGGCTCAAATTTTTCAGAATGCAGTATCCTGACTTCAGTTTCATTACTGGTGTGGGTCATCTATGTCTGCTGCGCTGAAATCCTATGTGCCCCGTCCGGTGCCGTCTCGGCCTAGGGCAGCGACAGCACATGCCCAAAGCTCCGCCACTCGACCAGCAGAGGTTAGGCCGGGGGTTTCTGCGCCAGTGGTGCTGCCCCAGGCCCCAGGCTTAAATTCTAAGAGCCCACTAGTGCGGCGACTGGCCCAGCTGCATCTAGTGTCATCAGCGCTGACTGCGTCTTTAGTAGCGCTGACCCTAGTGAGCTATGGCACGTCGGTCTATGTCAATCGCCAGCTCAATCAGGCCAGTCAGCAGCTCAATCGCCTGCAGCGCAACGAGCAGCAGCTCATCACCGCCAATGAGGTGCTTAAAAATCATTTAGCCCAGCAGGTGGAGGGGAGTGACATGGGCTTTCAGCCACCTCAGCCGGGCAGCGTCATCTTTCTCAAGCCGGCGCAGCAGGCTGCTGTGGCGATGCCGACTCCCGTACCAACATCGCTCATGGGACGATTGGCGCTACCCAAGGTGGATGTCCCTTTAGGTTATTAGGCCCTAGCCTCACCATTTACCTGCGTTGCACCCATGGCTAGCTCTGCCTACTCTAACCGTCGCCGCCGTCGCCGCAAACAGCCTCGCCCACCGGCGGTAGTTCCCTTCAACCCAGCAGCCAACCGGGTCAGAATCTTGTTGGTGTGGGGGTTGCTGGTGCTGTCGCTGGTTGCGATCGCAGGGCGGTTGGCCTGGCTACAGCTAGCCCAGGGTGACAGCTTATCGAGCTTGGCCCAGCAGCAGCGGCTCACATCGCCCGTAGAGCGGCAGGTGCGGCATTCTATTGTCGACCGGCAGGGCAATGTGATTGCCGTCGATCGTGTGGTCTACACGCTCTATGCCCATCCTCAGCTGTTTGATCTATCAATTCCAGAGATGGCAGCGACCCTCAGCCCGCTGCTAGAAAGCCCAGAGTCCAATCTAATTAGCCAGTTTAGCCAACAGCCGACCGGCATTCGGCTCGCTGACGGGCTACCCGAAGCAACGGTCGATCGCCTGCGCGCTTTGCGCCTCAACGGGCTCGAACTACACCCCCAGCAGCAGCGCTTTTATCCTCAGCAGCAGCTGTTCGCCCCCATCGTCGGCTTTGTCAATTTTGACGGGCAGCCCCAGGCAGGTTTAGAAATTGCCTATCAAGACCAGCTGGCACTCACGCCAGCCGAAGCGGTATCTCCAGCTGAGACGGAAACTACTTTAGACACCTATGGGCCTCCAGCGCCTGGTTCTAGCACAGAGGCTGCCGTCAATGACAAAGCCTCCCCAGGGGGGGATCGCTCTGTAGATCAACCTAATAAAAATACTGAAAGCAACACCGCTAGCTCGGAGCTAGACAGCACCGCCAGCCTGCGCCTCACCCTCGACAGTCGCCTACAGCGGACTGCCCAGCAGGAGCTACAGGCAGTGGTCGATCGCCACAACGCCAAACGCGGCACGGTAATGGTAATGGAGGCCCAAACCGGTGAAATGCTCGCCTTGGCCAGTGTGCCCACCTACGACCCCAACCAGTATTTCAAAACTGACCCCGAAGCCCTCAAGACCTGGGCTGTGAGCGATCTCTACGAACCTGGCTCCACCTTTAAACCAATTAATATTGCGATCGCCCTAGAAGCTGGACTCATCAGCCCCGACGAAGTTGTTAACGACAGCGGCCAAATGCAGTTTGGCGAATGGAAGATTAGAAACCACGACTACGCCACCGCTGGCGGTCGCGGGCCGATTTCTATCACTGACGTTCTGAAGTATTCCAGCAACGTGGGCATGGTGCGCATCATGCAGAAGATGCCCGCCGCCGATTACTTTACCTGGCTTCAGCGCCTCAGCCTCGATCGGCCCACCGGCATAGATTTACCCGCAGAAGCCACCGCTCAGATGAAAGACCGTGAGCAATTTGTTCGCAGTCGAGTCGAGTCAGCCACCACCGCCTTTGGCCAAGGCTTTTCGCTATCGCCGATTAAGATGGTGCAACTGCTTGGCACCCTGGCCAACGGCGGCAAGCTAGTCACTCCTCACGTAGTCAGCGGTATGGTTACCGAAGCTGACAACGAGGTGTGGGCTCCAGACCGTCCCCAGCCCAAGACCGTCTTTTCGCCCGAAACCACCCAGCAGGTGCTCACCATGATGGAGGCCGTAGTCAGCGAGGGCACTGGCGATGCTGCCAAGTTATCCGGCTACCGCATTGGGGGCAAAACCGGTACGGCCCAAAAGGCGACTGTATCGGGGGGCTATGGCCGAGGCCGAGTCACCAGTTTTGTAGGCATCTTACCCATCGAGTCACCCCAATACGTGGTGCTGGCCGTGATCGACGAACCCCAGGGAGACGATGCCTATGGTTCAACGGTCGCTGCTCCGCTGGTTAAGAAGGTGATCGAAGCGCTGGTGGTGCTTGAAGGGGTACCACCCAGTGCCGCTGCTACCCCTTAGCAGGGCGATCGCTCAAAAGGGAGATTCTGTAACTGTGCCGCCTAGGTTTTCAACAATCGATCGCGTGTTGGCCGCCATCATCTTGAGATAGCTATCTCCGTCACTACCAGGAGCACCAATAGAGTCAGAATAGAGAGCTTGGGGTGCCAAAGCCACCCCAGATTCATTGGCCACAGTCGTAATCAGCTGTGGATTAATGGTGGTCTCGGCAAAAATGGCGGGTACTCCCAACCCCTTGATCGACGCAACCAGCTGCTGCACGGTGCGGGCACTGGGTTGCTCCTCGGTGCTCAGACCAATCAGGGTGCCCGCTACTGTGAGACCGTAGGCGTTGGCATAGTACTGAAAAGCATCATGGGTCGTGACCAACTGCCGCTGCTCTGGGGGAATGGTAGCCGTTTGGATCTCGACCCAACCGTGGAGCTGCTCAAGTTCGGCAATGTAGGCAGCGGCATTAGCAGTAAATAAGTCTGCCTGGTCAGGATCTAGCTCAATCAGCTGATCCCGAATTGTCTCAACCATGGGCACTACATTGCTCACATCGCCCCACACGTGGGGATCAGGTACGGTGGTTGTCCCTTTTTGCAAATCTAGGGGCGGCACCACCTCACCTACGGCTACCCGCTGGGCTTCTACTCCCGCCGCATTGAGCAGTCGAACCAGGTTGGGCTCCAAGTTGTAGCCGTTGTAGAAGATCAGGTCGGCGTCTTCAAAGGCAATGGTATCAGCGGGTACGGGCTCATAGACGTGGGGATCGGCACCGGGCTGCAAAATGCTGGTTAGGGCAACTTGATCGCCACCTACTTCGGCGACCCAATCGGCAATGACAGTACTAGTAGCCACCACGGCGGGGCGTGAATCATCGGCTCTAGTTGAGGCGAGGTCTGACTTTTGAGCAGAGTCACAGCTTACCAATCCCAGCCCTAGGAGCAATACCACAGCGGCTGTTCTTCCATACCGTGGATACAGATTCATGCGTTGCATAAGCTGCTTTTCATAATCATTTCATTTTCACGATACAATACATTTCATAATCATTTCATTTTTGCGATTGCAGCTCCTCGTCCCTGCGTTAGAGATACCAGTATGGCTCCTGCTCCCTGCATTACTATCGACCACCTCAGCGTCAACTACCGTGACGTGCAAGCCCTACGTAATATCAACCTCACCCTGCGCCCCGGCAAACTGGTAGGCGTCTTTGGTCCCAATGGTGCGGGCAAAAGTACGCTGATCAAAGCCATGCTAGGACTGATGCCCTTGGTAACCGGACGTGTCACCTACGGCGAGGATACCCTGGCCCATCAGCTTGATCGGGTGGCCTATGTGCCCCAGCGATCGCAGATCGACTGGACTTTCCCCGCCACGGTTTGGGATGTGGTGATGATGGGCCGTGTGCAAAAAACCGGTTGGTTTAACCGATTTTCGACAGCTAGCCGTCAAATCGCTCAAGACGCCTTAAACCGAGTTGGCATGGCGGACTTTCGCGATCGCCCCATTGGCGCCCTCTCCGGTGGGCAGCAGCAGCGAGTGTTCTTGGCTCGCGCCCTGGCCCAGGAAGCCGACATCTTTTGCTTTGACGAGCCCTTTGTTGGGGTTGATCAAAAGACTGAGGATGTGATTTACAAAATTTTCCGCGAGCTAGCCGCAGTGGGCAAAATTGTTCTGGTCGTCAACCATGACCTGGGCGAATCAATTATGAACTTTGACCAGCTCATCCTTCTCAACAAGGAGCTAATTGCCACTGGCCCCCGCGACTGGGTGCTCACCCGCGACAACATGACCCGCGCCTATGGCGGCCACGTAGGCTTCTTTGGCCATGTCGCCTGAGCTGGCCTTGCTGAACGGGTTAACTGAGCCATTGCAGTACGCCTTCATGCAGCGATCCCTAGCGGTGGCGATCATGGTGGGGATCATTTGCTCAGTGGTGGGCAGCTACCTGATGGTGCAGCGCTTAGCGCTGCTGGGGGATGCCATTAGCCACTCGGTGCTGCCGGGGCTGGCGATCGCATTCTTGCTGGGCGTCAATATTTTTGTCGGTGCCTTCATCGCTGGGGTGCTCAGCACCGTCATTATTGGCTGGATTCACACGCGATCGCCCATTAAAGAAGACGCCGCCATGGGCATTGTCTTCTCGGCCTTTTTTGCCCTGGGCATAACGTTAATCACTACTATTCAAAAAGATAACAAGATCGACCTCAACCACTTTCTCTTTGGCAACATTCTGGGCGTAACGGCTGGGGAAGTGCGCGATACGGCCATTATTGCCGCATTGGTACTCCTAATCGTGGTTTTGCTATACAAAGAGCTGCTGTTCTATAGCTTTGACCCCCTCGGGGCTAAGGCCAGCGGCCTGCCCACAGGGCTGCTCCACGCCGGGCTGATGGTGCTGATTGCCCTCACCGTAGTGGCCAGCATGAAGGTGGTGGGGGTCATTCTGGTGCTGTCGCTGCTGATTGCGCCTGGGGCCACGGCCTACCTGCTGGTCCCTCGTCTGCACCAGGTCATGCTGCTGGGCGCGGGGGTAGGGGTGTTTTCGAGCGTCAGCGGCATGTATTTGAGCTATTACCTCAACCTGCCCTCTGGCCCGGCCATTGTCATGGTGGTATCGACGCTGTTTGCCCTGGCGTTTTTGTTCAGCCCCCGCTACGGGGTGCTGATCGGCTCTGGTCGCTGGCCCTTTAAAGTCAGGCGTTAACTACCACAGCTATGGGAGAAACGATAGCTACCCCTCTGATTGGGTACGCAACTCCTGGGCACGCAGGTAGAGCTGCACCCACTGAGCTTGAATCTGCCGACTCTTGAGCCCTAGACGGCGGGCTAAATCGTCAGGGGCATGCTCCGCTTTATAGGCTGTTAAGATCGCCTGCTCTTCCGGGGAAAGATTTTGCCAGAAGCCATCCCATTGGGCTGGGGTGAGACCAAAGTTGTGCTCTTGTAGCGAGGTTTTCAACCAGCCGAGCACCATAGCAGGCTGCTCCCGCAGGGCAAAAATTCGAATTGCGTGATAGCTAATTTTTTCGCGCAGGCGGTAGACCTGCTGCACGGGCAGGTCAAGCGTTTGGGCAATTTGCTCTTGAGAGAGACCGTTGAGATGCAGCTCTAGCCAGCGAGCCGCCGTGTCGTCAAGGTTGCGGCTGAGGTAATTGGCAAAGGAGTTTTTGACCTGCTGGCGCATACTCTGCTGCTCCAGTTCGTTTTGCTCGTCCTGGTATTGGTTCCAGGCCTCTACGTCGAGCAGGCTGAGCGAGTCTTCACTGTCGTTGGGGGCAATCTCGTCAGAGACCAGGCGAATCAGCTCTCCTGTGGGAACCTGGGTCATGCCGCCTTTTTGGCTGCGGCGCAGATAGTTAACGAAGCGATAGATGATTAAGGGCTGGTTGCGAATGGGGCGCAGGCAGTATTCTTCAAGGCTGGCCAGCATTAGCAGATTGCGCAGTCGTGAGTTTTGGGTGCAGGTCGAGATCCACTTGAGCTGCTGGGCGAGGTGGCGATCGCTGCGCATCATCTCTTGAATCACTTCCTGGATGACATCGACTACGGTGCGGCGGCGATCGCGGCTGAGGGAAATCCAGGTTTTAATCTTGTTGCGAATCAAAAACAGACTGCTGAGCCGCTTGATTAGCCGCTGATAGCCCTGCTCTGGGCTCACGTCCCAATAGCGCTGCTGCAAAATGCGATAGCGATACTCAATCGCCTGACGGGCGATCGCGAGGTCAGCATCAGCCAGGGCAGCCAATCGTTCCGGCGTTTCTCCTAACAGCCAACTGACAACGCTTTGACAAACCGACTGGGGCTGATTGGGAAAGTCCTCCCGCAAACGGGATAACCAAACCTCGGCTATAGTGTCTGCCGCGACCATGCAATCAAATCCTTTCCGGGTGTGCCCAAGCTGGCTGTAGGCTTTATCTTAGTATCTGATCTCTTCAGACTCACGATCTAAAGCGTGTTTTTTAGCCTGCGCAGGCTGCGGTGGCTAACACTAGGTCAAAAGCTTTACACAAAATTTATGTCTTTTGTCGCTCTAGTAAGATTCTGCGAAGGGTATTCTCTACGGCCAAATTTGCCCTTCACAGACTGATAGTGTGCACATGAACCCATATGTACTTATACGGTAATCATCTTGTGACAAAGGTCACACTAAGTACCCCGTAGTTCCAGTATGATTTCGGCTAAAGCAGTATTTGTGTAAAAAAAGGCACAAATTGACCTGGCTTTTAAGCGTATCTACTGACAAGTTGGTATAAATTTTTCAAGCCTCTAGCACACGCGTTCCGTCAACAGGGTCTACCATGCTATCCCTTCAGACAAATAGCTCTGGAAGTGCTTCTCCAGAGACTTCTATATCTATGATTCATCCGTCAGCCCGGTGCCTAATAAAGCGTTCCATCGATATCTTGGGTGCCCTGATAGGATTGGCCATACTAGTTTTGGTAGCGCTGCCAGTTGCTCTAGCCATTAGGTTAGATAGTCCTGGCCCTATTTTCTATGCCCAAACCCGTTACGGTCTCAAGGGTAAGCCCTTCACCATCTGGAAATTTCGCTCCATGGTGCAAAATGCTGATGCCCTTAAGAAAACAGTATCGAATCAGGCCCAGGGGCTGATCTTTAAGAACGAAAATGATCCCCGCATCACCCGAGTTGGCCGTGTTTTGCGAAAAACAAGCCTGGACGAGTTTCCACAGTTTTGGAATGTACTCAAAGGCGATATGAGCCTGGTGGGCACTCGCCCCCCCACAGAAGATGAAGTCTCTCGCTACAGTCCTCACCATTGGCGGCGACTCGATGTTAAGCCTGGCATCACCGGACAATGGCAAGTCAGCGGCCGCTCGGCGATCAAAGACTTTGAAGAAATTGTGCACCTAGACTTGCAGTACCAGGCTATCTGGTCACCCTGGTACGATCTTCAAGTCATTCTCAAAACGGTCACCGTACTGCTCGATCGCAGAGGTGCTTTTTAAAGGCACTAGTCCTGCAAATCAATGCTCTCGTCGACCTCAGTGTCTGTAGCAATTACCAGGTTATCGCGATGGATAACCGTATCTGCTCCAGCGTAACCTAGGATAGCTGGGATATCTTCTGACCGGCGACCCAGAATCTGAACGAGGTCTCGGGCACTATAGTTAATGATGCCTCTAGCAATATCTTCGCCGCTAGCAGCACAGATCACGACAGCGTCCTGGGCTTCAAAATCCCCTTCTAAACGGGTAATGCCAGCGGCCAAGAGCGACTTTCCTCCCTGCAGAATGGCTAGAGTTGCACCCTGGTCTAAGTAAAGACGGCCCGAGGGAGCAAGGCCAGCGGCAATCCAGCGCTTCCGGGCACGGCTAGGTCGGGGCGATGGGGCAAATTGCGTGCCTACTGCTTCTCCCGCGATTGCCTTGATCACATTCTGGGGCTGACGACCGTCGGTAATGACGGTGCGCACCCCTGCCGTAGTAGCGATTTGAGCAGCTTCTAGCTTAGTTAGCATACCGCCCGTCCCCCAGGCCGATCCCTGGCCACCCGCCACCGCTTTGAGAGCCTGAATGTCTGCTAACCGATCGATCGCGATAATCGGCTGAGCTTCAGGGTTAGAACGGGGATCAGCAGAATATAAGCGATCGACATCGGTCAGTAGAAATAGCCACTGAGCACCAATCAGACTAGCGACCAAAGCCGAGAGGGTATCATTATCGCCAAACTTAAGTTCTTCCACAGCAACCGTGTCGTTCTCGTTGACGATGGGAATTATGCCCATCTGCAATAGCTGACGAAAGGTGCGGTAGCTGTTGACATAGCGCGATCGCTGGGCCAGATCGCTGCGAGTTAGCAGCACCTGGGCAATGGGTTGATTTAGGGCCGAAAACAGGTCATCGTAGATGCGCATGAGGCGTCCTTGCCCGACGGCCGCTACGGCCTGTTTCATCGCCAGAGTTTTAGGCCGCTCAGCCAGGTTGAGGCGGCGGCAGCCAATGCCTACAGCCCCTGAGGATACTAAAACAACCTGATGCCCCTGCTGACGCAGAGTGCAGAGGGTTTCGACCAGTGCAGCCAGGGTAGAAAGGGCAAATTGACCAGTGCTAGTGCCAGTCAAGCTGGAAGTACCGATTTTGACCACTAGGGTTTGAACTGAGCTCACGGGCGGGCAGTGTCAGTAGAGATAGCCCTGGCAGTATAACAATCGCCCTAGACGTAGAGCACAGTCGCGGTAGTCACAAAGGGGCGTGGATGAATATTAGAGGCCTCTAAAAACTTTGGGTGCCAACCCGAAAGCCGACACCCAAAAATGGCTTATTAAATTTAAGAGCCTATATAAACTGGCCCCCGTTTATGTATCATTACTATCGCAACGATCCTAAGGTTTCGTCTTAACTCTAATGTTTTCTTTATATTTAGCCCTACGAAGTTTCTCACCCAAGCGATTGCGATATGTGAACTTTTTTTAGATATATTAAGCCAACATTTCAAACGCAATCTTAAAACGTAACCCCAAAGTATTGGGAAATCATCACCTCAAGCGTCCGTAGGGGCGAAGTGCGCGCTACTTGATTAAGCCCCGGCATAGGGTGGACCAAAATAGTAAACAAACCCACTCGGTTGCCAGCTAAAACATCGGTGAATAGGCGATCGCCTACCATGGCCACCTGATTTACGGGAAGGTCCATAGCTGCCAAGGCCAGCTTTAGCTTGCGTCCCGAGGGCTTGCCGGCACTGGTTAGGTAAGGCACATCAAACAACGCGGCAATCCGACTAATACGGTGAGCGTTAACGTTGTTGCTCACCAGCCATACCGTCGAAATAGCCTTCATCTGATGCATCCATTGGGCTAGGTCGGGGTTGGTTTCAGCCTGACGCAGAGGCACTAGGGTATCGTCCACATCCAGGATTAGCCCCTTCAGGTTGTGCTGAGCCAGCAGCTCAGGGGAAATTGCTAAGACGTTGCCGTCCAGCACTAAATCGGGTTGCAGCAGGCGAGAAAACGACATAAAAAAACCATAGCCCCAAACGTAGCATAGTCTAGATCGACAGCCTAAAGCTGCTTGAAACGCCAGCCGCAACTGATTGCAGCGGTTGAACCACGGCGATCACGCAGAGGACTATAGCGCAAACGAACTAGGGCTAGTTGTCGATGGTGGCGCGGATGGCATCACGGGCGGCTTCGTGCTCGGCCAACGTGCGGCTAAACACATGGGTACCGTCGTAACGAGCTACAAAAAACAAGTAATCGGTAGACGCGGGGGCTAAGGCCGCTTCTAAACTGGCTTTACCGGCACTGGCGATCGGAGTTGGTGGTAATCCTGGGTTGATGTAGGTGTTGTAGGGCGAAGGGGTACCCACCTGAGTCCAGGTGAGGGGCTGCTCAGGTGTCTGCACAATACCCAAACCGTATTCGACCGTAGGATCGGCCCCTAGAGGCATGTTCTGCTTGAGCCGGTTGGTAAAGACTCCGGCAATGGTGCCGCGCTCATCGGCAATCACGGCTTCTTTCTCGACGATGCTGGCTAGGGTAGCCCACTCCAAAAGGGTTAGGTCAGTCGTTGCCTGTTGGTAGACGGGTAGCGCTACCGTCTCAAAACGGCTCAGCATTGCATTGACCACCGCCTCCGGGGTCACCCCCTCAGCCGGGAGCTGATAGGTATCAGGGAATAGAAAGCCCTCGACGTGAGGAAGGCCAGCGGGCAGCCAGGGGTATGCATCCTTTGACACCTGCTCGGTAGCCGTTAGGAAGGCATCGGCGGAGAAAAATCCCTCTTCCTCAAAGTAGATTGCCATTTGGCGGCGGTTCCAACCCTCAGGAACCGTAAACGAGGTTTGCACCACCTGACCACTGCGAATCACCTCAGCGATCGCAGTCATCGAGTCAGCTGGGTTCAAGGCATAGGTACCCGCCTGAAACCCACCCTCGGTATTTTGCCAGGTTTGCCAGCGCGACCACAGCTTCCAGGCCAAGGCTGAGCGAATCAGACCAGCCGCTTCTAAATCTTGGCCAATCTGCTGGCCTGGAGTACCCGGCGGAATTTGAATTTGCACCGTTTGAGGCGCGGTTTCGGCAGCGGTTTCGCTGACCGGTTGATTGGCCCAGCTCCACCAAGCCCAGCCCTGCCAAGCTGCCACTCCAGCAGCCAGGGGCACCAATAGTCCTAAAAAACTCCACCGAACCCAGCGTGAACCTTTAGCCATGATTGCACTATCGATAATCTCCGTTGCGGACGTCCCTACTCTAATAGATCAAACAGTTTTTCCTCTAGGCCGCCACGAATAGTTTGAAACTCTTCTGGAGTCACCACCTCTAATGAGCCATCGCTAGTGCGGTGAGCAAAGATCAGCAGCGGGTCGAGGGGAGTGCACAGAGTATATTCTTCGTCCTCGTAGAAGCAGGTTGCCAAAATCTGAAATTCTTCAGTAACGGGATTACCGGCGTCGTCGAGGTCATCTAGCTCTAAGGTAAGGCAGTTATCTTCCTCAGCCTCGGGAACCTCTCCTGAGGCCGTCAGGGTGATAGCAGTGCGCTGGAGGGTCAAATTTTGCTCAGCCAGTACGGCCTTAGCGGTGAGAAAAACCTGATCGATCTCCTCTTCTTCCACATCCATTAAGACGTCGTCGTCGTTGTCGTCTTGCTGCCAAACAAAAATTTCGATGGGGGCATCAATCGGCAGCAGCAGCAGGTATTCGCGATCGTTGAGCTGAAAACTCTGCTCTACCTGACAGGGCAAAAACCGCCCGGCGTCATCGGTGAGAACTACGGCTGACTCGTCAATGGGTTGGGTATTATCCGCCATGGAGGCTACTCTTCTCTCGGTAACCAGGCGCAGTGGGTCAACACCGCAGCCCAGTATGAACACTGAACGGTGTTATCAGAATATCCCATTCGGTTGCGTCTGATTATGATGAGCGCCGTTCATCTAGCCAGCGCTGCAGGATGATGGCAGCCGCTTTACGGTCAATTAAGGCTTTTTCCTGAGCTACAGAATGACCTGAGGCACGCATTAGATGTTCGGCCTCTACAGAACTCAGGCGCTCATCGACATAGACTACCGGCAGAGCCAGGGCCTGACTGAGGCCCTCAGCCACCTTACGCACTTGGCGAGACTGAAAACCCTCTTTCCCATCCATAGTTAGGGGCAACCCCACCACCAATACCTGGGCCTGTCGAGCTGTGACGAGGTGCCGCAAATCGGCCACTAGGTCTTGAAACGATCGCCGCTGTAGCGTCGTCAGCCCGGTGGCAATCAGGCCGGTGCCATCGCAACCCGCGACCCCAATGCGCCGCCGACCAATGTCTAATCCCAGAGCTGAAACCAGCGCCATAGCCTTGCAAAACCTCAGCGATCGCCTTCAGGAGGCGCATCGGCACCCATATCTGGTTTTTGCGACCCCAACATAGCCTGCCAACGCTCTGCCGACCAAGTCATGCGACCAGGCACCGGCTTGCCCGCAGGCTGTAGGCCTGTTAACACATCGGATAGCTGTAGCCCCTCTAGGGAAAGGTGGCGAGCTTCGCGCACTTTGTGCCACACCGATCGCGACATCAGCAGCGCGTGGGACTCAGGAGTCGCTTGAATTTGAGTGAAGCACTCCTCTCGCTCGGGTTGATAATCGAGGGAGGTCAGCCGTAGAGACTGAGCGGGGAAGGGCTGCAAAATTTTAGCCATCTGCGTCATCAGCTCAGGGTAGAGCCAGGTGTAGGCCGGATGCACCGTTAATCCTGCCTCGTGGGGCTGCTGTCCATCGCGGGAGATAGCGAGCTTAAATTGGCCAATCGCCGCTTTACGCTGCTGCTCAAACACGTAGGCGCTGACGGTTTCTACCTGATTGACCAGGCGATCAGCGGTGGCGGTAACACTGCCCAATAGCCCAGTCTTGAAGTCCTGAATTTGGTGATCAAACACCTGGCGGACCAGCGGTGGCATGGAAGCTGTGTCCAGCTGATACAAAAGCTGAGAATCGGCGTTGCTGATCGGCAGCAGGTTGGGTAAATCAGGCTCACGCTGAGCCAAGGCTTCGATCTGCTCAGATGCCATCTCCCAGTAGGTCATCTGAGCCAGAGGCTGAAACCCATTGAAGCGATAGAGCGCTAGGGCCGAGGTGTGGTTGACATCCACTTCGAGCACCCAGGTTCTGGCTTCCCAGATCACCTCGAAGCAGTGGCGCAGCAGCCTTGAACCAACATCCATATAGCCCGAGGCCGCTACATACCCAGAGGTCGCTGTGTCGACCAAAGCGCGACGGTTGATGACCACCTGCTCTACCCGCCAAGTGCTGCGAGTTTGATTGAACGGCGACACCTGAATAAACCCCACCAAACTCTTTTGGCGCTCGGCTACAAAGGTAGTCTGACTTTGCTGCTGCACAGAGCGGGGCAGCCAGCTTAAGACTTTAAGGGGACCATACCAGCGGCGCTGATGATCGAGCCATGTCACAATGGCCTGGGCAGCGTCAAGGTCACCGCCAGCTTCCAGATCCTCTGGCTGCCACTGCTTTAGGTCGTCTAAATCGCGATATTGCAGCGGCCTTACTGTTAGGGTATGGCCAGGGGTCGTCATAGGTGCCATAGGATCTCAGAGATCTGACCTGTATGCCGTCATCCTAGCCGATTTTCCGGATTTCCACACCGCCCCTTGGCGGGGCGAGAGCTGCGTCGACTGGCTTCTAAACAGGTAGAGCTGCTTTCGTAGAGAAAAGGATTCAGCGTTGGCGAGGCTGCAAAATTCACCATTTACAAAACTTATGATTTAGGCGACGATTGCAACTATGGCTGTTATTCAGCTCTCATCTATTAAGAACATTAGAGGTCGAGCTACACAGCCCGACCAGCGGTATCTAGGAATTACCATGAGAAATCTTTTAGCCATCGAGCGGTTTTGCCTATACGGTCACGTTGTCGCCATGGTCTTTGGCCTGGCCGGGCTGCTGTGGGTGGTGCCCCACCCTGGCATCCTAGAGTACTTGCCGGCAGGGCCAACCCTCTTCCGGTGGAGCATGGCCGGGGGCGGTGTTGGCTACATTTTGCTGGGAACTATGGCAGTAGCCCTGTATGCCTATCGCACCCTAGGACTGGGTAGCTTGATCACGTTTGCGATCGCAGCAGTCGGTGTTTCGCTCACGAGTGAGCTGCTGGGCACCAGCACTGGTTTTCCCTTTGGCAACTACAGCTATCTCAACGGGTTGGGCTACAAGGTAGCCGGGCTTGTGCCCTTTACTATTCCACTTTCGTGGTTTTATTTGGGACTGGCGTCGTTTTTGCTGGCTCGCAGCGGTTTGGCCGCTGGGGGCGGTGCCGGCCGCTATAACTGGGCGCGATCGCTAGCCGCCGTGTTTCTGGGGTCTATACTCCTTACTTCTTGGGATTTTGTGCTCGATCCGGCCATGAGCCAGACCGCTCTACCCTTCTGGTACTGGCACGAACCCGGCGCGTTTTTTGGTATGCCCTACCAGAATTTTGCTGGCTGGCTTGGCACCGGAGTCGTGTTCATCGGTATAGCCCTAGGCCTGTGGAAAACCTTCAAATTTTCGCCTGAGCTAGACCAGGGGCAGCTCACCCTCCCCCTAGTCGTATACCTAGCCAACTTCGGCTTTGCCCTGGTGATGAGTCTGGCGGCTGGCTTCTACGTCCCCATCGCTTTGGGAATTTTAACTGGAGCTTTGCCTGCGGTGCTCTGTTGGCGTGCCACCGCCCAGGAAGAGCTGTCAGGTGCATTAGTTGAGTCCGCCCAGGTCATTGAAGCTTCGGTAGCGGCGACTAAAGGTTCTTAGATAGCGCAGCTCTAATTTCTGCTCATTTCTAGAAGTTAACCCCTCAGCCTCGGATGGTAGATACTATCCGAGGCTTAGTATTCTGAAATTGAGTTCGTGAGTCCACAGTCAATAGATTCCATAGTTGTAATGTCCATTTTGAGGTGCTCCTTTGTCCACTGATGTGGTCGCCCTATTTCCTTGGCCAAGTTTTGTAGCGGTCGTGCTGCTGGTGGTGCAGTTGCCAATGGTGGCAGTACTGCTGTCGCGGTTGATGCAGGGTCCCTTTCGCAGACCACCTCTGGCTCCAGCGCCCCCCGACCTCGATTTGCTAGGCACGGTTTCGGTGGTGGTGCCGACGCTCAACGAAGCGGAGCGCATACGTCCCTGCCTGGAGGGTTTGACTCATCAGGGCTACGAAGTGCGGGAAATTTTAGTTGTAGACAGCCGCTCAACCGACGGCACCCAGTCGGTAGTTAGTGCTTACCAGGCCCACGACCCACGGCTGCGCCTGCTAGAGGATGACCCTTTACCCCAGGGTTGGGTGGGGCGCCCTTGGGCCTTGGACTACGGCTTTCGCCAGACATCAACCGCTAGCACCTGGGTGTTGGGCATCGACGCTGATACTCAGCCTCAGCCTGGCCTAGTGGCGGCTTTGGCTAAAGCGATGAACAGCGAGGGCTATGACCTCGTGTCCCTCGCGCCTCGGTTCATTCTCAAGCACCCCGGCGAATTTTGGCTACAGCCCGCTTTGCTGATGACGCTGGTGTACCGCTTTGGCCCGGCGGGCAGCCCCAGTGGCTCGTCTCAGAGAGTGATGGCTAACGGCCAGTGCTTCATGGTGCGGCGATCGCTGCTCGAAAAACTCGACGGCTACCAGGCCGCTTCTACCTCTTTCTGCGACGATGTCACCCTGGCTCGCCACGCCGCCGCCCAGGGTGCCAAAGTGGGCTTTTGGGATGGCACTCGCCTGCTAAAAGTGCGCATGTACGAAGGCATGGCCGAAACCTGGCGCGAGTGGGGTCGCTCTCTCGACCTCAAAGATGCAGCTCCAGCAGCTCAGGTCTGGTGGGATTGGACATTTCTGGCCGTTGTGCAGGGGTTGCCTTGGGTGCTCGTACCGGGACTAGGGATACTTCAGCACTTTGCACCCGCATTGTGGTCGTTGGCGCTCCAGATCTTGCTCGCCGTGAATATGACATTGCTCTTGATGCGCTTGGGCATGCAGGCAGCGGTAGCAACGGCCTACGATCTCAAAGGAGCACCAGGAGCCTGGGCTTTTTGGCTGTCGCCCCTGGCCGACCTGGCAGCGGTAGCCCGCATTGGTCTCTCTTCTCTGCGGCGGCCTACCCAATGGCGAGGGCGGCAGTATCCAGTTGTGGACTAGAGCACAGGGGTAAAGCTTTAGGCATTCCAGCTTCTATAGGGATAGCGAGCAAGGTTAGAGTTCTGATAGCGCGGGTCGTCACTCACCTCTGCGCCTATCCAGTCAGGCAGGTCGACGACTTGATCGGCACTGGTAAGCTCGACCTCTGCGACAATCAATCCCTGGTTTTCGCCCAGAAACTCGTCTATTTCCCACACTACATTCCCCAGGGGAAGGCGATAGCGCGTTTTTTCAATCAGGGGCGGCTGACAGAGGGTTGCCAGTATAGTCTGGGCATCGGCAACCGGAATAGAATACTCGAATTCGGGACGCACTAAACCCACAGCTGGGCCTTTGAGGGTGAGATAGGCGCGATCGCCCACTCGCCGCACCCGCACAGTGCGTGCATCTTGAGTGGGAATGTAGCCCTGACAGATCAATTCACCCTGGGCAACCTGCCGCCAGTCGTCGCCCACCACCAAAAATTTGCGCTCGATTTCTTGGCCCATTGACTTGCTCTAGGAGCTACCTTTGCAGCGTAGCCTAACTTGCTATGGCCTAAGGGATTTTAGCGAATTCGGCTTAGCAACTCCCTTGTGCACTACCGCCTACATGCAAGGTGGTTAGCGCTCCCGAATAGCGTTGGCAGAGCGCAGCAGCACTATGGGGCGATCGCCCTAGGGCATAGCCTAGTGCCCGTCCCAATAGGAGGATGGAGCAGCCAACATGAGCTTTCCTAAGAAATACGCCGCAGTACGTAGCTAGTCAGGTCTTGGAGGGCCTGGCGAGCGGCAGAAGGGGGCAGATGCTCTAGGCAGGTTGCCGCTAGGCGAGCATGAGTGGCGGCAAGTTCACGCGATCGCGAAATACCGCTGCTTTGATGTACTAAGTTAATCGCCTGCTCAAAATCATCGGCCTCAGAAAACTCTCGCTCAATGAGAGTTGTGAGAAAAGGGTGCTCAGCCATCGCATAGAGCACAGGAGCAGTCAAATTGCCACTCCTCAGATCGGAGCAGGCAGGCTTACCCAACACCTCATCAGAACTAGTGAAGTCGAGAATATCGTCAACCACCTGAAAGGCCAGGCCCAGATGCCGACCGTAGTCATAGAGCTGCTCGATTACGGTTTCCGACATTTCGCTCAGCACCCCTGCCGCCTTAGCGCTATTAGCCATCAGCGATGCTGTCTTGAAGTAGCTCTTATCCAGATAGGCATCAATGGAAAAGCTGGTATCAAAGCGGTTTAGACCCTGCTGAATCTCGCCCTCGGCCAAATTCATAATCACCTGGGAGAGCAGCTTGACCACCCGTAGGTTGTCTAAGTTAGCCAAATACCACGAGGCTTGGGCAAACAAAAAGTCACCCGCCAGCACGGCGATGCGGTTGCCAAAACTACTGTGCACAGTGGGCACTCCGCGCCGCACACTGGCTTCATCGACCACATCGTCATGCACAAGGCTAGCCGTGTGGATCATTTCGGTAATCTCGGCCAGGCGGCGGTGCTTGGGAGTTATCTCTTGCCCCGGCAGGGTGGCCTTGGACAGCAGCAGAACAATGGCTGGACGCACCCGCTTGCCCCCAGCACCAAACAGATGCTCGGCCGCCGCTGACAAAATGGGATGCTGTGCCCCGACTAACCCCTTTAGGTTTTGGGTCATCAGGTCAAGGTCGGACTCAACCGGTGCGAAAAGAGAAGTTACTGAAGTCATAGACCCCGGCAAGAGCGCTAAAGTTACGAATTTTTACATATTCTATCGTCATTCTAAGACAACCCCAGGAGGAGTATCGGTAAAAGCTCAGCCTTTTTGTTGTCTACCAGCCTTTGGCCAAAGCCTAGCCAAGGGTCAATCCTAAGATGAAACCCCTTGGCAAGCATGGATTACACGCTCTAAACCAGCACCACAGCGTTGGCTAAACAGCACGAACCGATTTTCAAAATTAGCCCAAAACTTCAGCAACTTTACGCCTCATATTTCCCACCCGACAGCAGAATACCGTGATAAAATTAACTTAAGAATTTCTCAAGAAAATAAACAGAGTCGGCAAGATAGCTTGCCTGGTTTTGTTTTATTTGGCCGTTTGAGGCGATCGCGGTGCTAAGTGGGTTCCCACTGGTTTCCTGAGCGCTCGGTCGTTTTCAATGGCTTCTATGGGTGTGTCATCACCCAAGATTGTTGGCGAGCAAGCTCCTTTTATAGAGAGGGGGCTGGTTTTTTGCAGCATTTGTGCTGCTTTTGACTGTACCCGCAGCTCGTCGGGCATTCACGGTCTTCTCTCATCTGCTGCTACCAACTATGACCTATTCTGCTTCTCTCACCGTTATTCCGCTGCTGGCGATCGCCTACCTACTCCTGATCTACGGCATGCTCGTATTAGCCCAGCGACTGAGCACCCGGCGTCGCTCTCAGGGCTAGCCCTTGGGGTTAGCCACCAGTTCTGGCAAACGGACCTGGCGCACGGTGGGCTGGTGACCCAGCCATTGCACGGCTAGTCGCTTAAACTCAGGAGCCGAGCCACTTACATAAAACTCTGTCGACCAGGCAGGGGTACTACTGCGGAGCCCTAGGGCATCAAGTTCTTTGGCAGCGGCAGCCACCATAGAAATTGCTGGGTCAACGTATTGGGTTGTGGTTGGCAAAATTGGCTTCAGAACCGGAGCCAGGTGAGGATAGTGAGTACATCCGTAAACGAGAGTATCGATGTTGGCGGCAATCAGCGGTTGTAGATAGGTAGCGGCAACACGTTGGGCCTGAGGCGATTGAATCTGGTTCTGCTCGACAATGGGCACAAAGCTAGGACAGCCCACCTCCCACACCTGACAGGTCGAGTTGATCTCTTGAATAGCATGGGTGTAGGCGCGGCTGGTGACCGTAGCCTGGGTAGCAATCACCCCAATGCGACGCCCCTGCAAAGCTGCTGCTTGAGCCCCTGGCCGAATTAGCCCCAGCACTGGAAAGGGAAACTCACCCTGCACCGGATCGAGGGCTAGGGCCGAGCTGGTATTACAGGCCATAATTACCATCTTGACCCCCTGGTCAGCCATCCAGGTCAAGATTTGGCGCACAAAGTAGAGAATCTCTTCGGGCGATCGCGAGCCATAGGGCAGTCGCGCCGTGTCGCCAAAGTACAGTACTGACTCGTTGGGCAACTGGCGATAGATTTCTCGTAGCACGGTGAGGCCGCCTACACCGCTGTCGAAGATGCCGATAGGAGTCGGTCGCGTAGCTAGCAGGCGATGGTCTAACCCGTTTTTCATGGGTGCTTATGCTTAGGGATGAAAAATAATCTCACTGAGTCTACCGGTTTTTGAGCAGTCGCTAGCAGGTTGTGTGCCAGTGCCGGTGAGATCAGGTTATGGGGAGTCGCCAGGTTGTAGTATGCTGCCAGACCTGCCATAGAGTTGCCATACCGCCGACACACCCCTGCTACACAGTTTCAGTATCTTAGGGCTTGAAAAGTTTTGATCTACTCCTCCGGCTAGTTGATGCAGCAGGTTCGGTTTTCTCAGGAGGGAAACCCCCATACCTAAAGGCTTCGATCATTGAAAATGAAGATGTTCTTAAAGCATCAGCCTCAAGTCCAGTTTGGAACTGAAACATCTGATGCAGACCGCTCTGCCGCAGTTGGCTAACCTAACTCCTTCGGGAAACAAAGTGACCCCTACCCCCGTCAAACGCATAACTACACCTGTAGCACTTTACGCAACCAGAAAGTTGTTATACTCTGGAGGAGTAAACTCGTAATGGCTTCGAGTTTTGTTGAGAACTCTGGCCCTCCGTATCCAGCCTCAGGCTTTGCAACGTTGATCAAACCGCAGCTTCAGCAGATACAAGTCTGGACAGCCGTTAGATTGGTGACTCTGTATTGCAAGTGATTAACTTAGTCCTGATCGCTAAGGATCAGCGATGAAAATTGCAGAACCGCATCCTGTCAGAGCAAAGGGATGCGTGTCGAGGCAGAACTCAAGTTTGATTGCTCTCAGTTCAGTATTGAAGCCGACATAAGGCCGAGAAGCTTGCTATCTCTCCGTGATTCGGCCTAGGCATTTTTGAAAGGTGATCGTTTTCTTATCAATTTTTGGGTTTCAGCATTCAGCGTTTGCCGCATCGTCAGTGGAGGACAAAGGTTAATTCATGGCTAAAACAAAGACCCGTACGTTAAAAAGCAAGCCCCTCTACAGTGCTGACGCTGTACGAACCTACCTCCATGAGATTGGCCGCGTACCGCTGCTCACCCACGAAGAGGAGATTATCTTCGGTAAGCAGGTGCAGTCCTATATGGCGCTGCTAGAGCAAAAAGAAGGCCTGACCGAGACCTTGGGCCATGAACCCAGTCTAAACGAGTGGGCCGAAGCTGCTGATTTAGACGAGGCTCAGCTCAACCATACAGTGCGTCAGGGCGAGCGAGCCAAGCGCAAAATGATTGAGGCAAACTTGCGTCTGGTAGTGGCGATCGCCAAGAAATACCAAAAGCGCAACCTAGAATTTTTAGACCTCATTCAAGAGGGCACCTTGGGGTTGGAGCGCGGCGTTGAGAAGTTTGATCCCACTAAGGGATACAAATTCTCAACCTACGCCTACTGGTGGATCCGCCAAGCCATCACCCGTGCGATCGCGCAGCAGGCACGCACCATTCGCTTGCCCATTCACATCACCGAAAAGCTCAACAAAATCAAGCGGGTGCAGCGCGAGCTGTCTCAGCAGCTGGGCCGCAGCCCCAACGCCAACGAAATCGGTGAGGCGCTAGAGCTAGAGCCCAAGCAAATTCGCGAGTTTTTGGTGTTGGCGCGGCAGCCTATTTCGCTAGATGTGCGCATTGGCGACAACCAGGATACTGAGCTGCAAGAGCTGCTGGAAGACGACGGCATTTCGCCTGAAACCTTCACCGCTCAAGAGTCGCTAAAGCAGGACATTCGCAATCTACTGTCTGAGCTTACCCCTCAACAGAAAGAGGTGATCACCCTGCGCTACGGTCTTGAGGATGGCAATGAGCTGTCGCTGGCCAAGGTGGGCAACCGCATGAACATTAGCCGCGAGCGGGTGCGTCAGCTAGAGCAACAGGCTCTCAAGCACCTGCGCCGCCGCAAATCCACCATGCATGGTTACATTGCCAGTTAAGTGATTGTGCCGACTGCTGACCGCCCCTTGCTCAGGATAGACTTGTCTGGAGCAAGGGGCGGTTTTTGCTTTATAAAATTAGGTAGTGCCTGGTGGGATGCGATCGCCTATTTCGCCATTTCTGAAAGGATTGGGGGGATTGAGGGGGTGGGTAGCGGCAGCAGCTCTAGCTAAAACTCACCAGTGACGCGCTTCTCAAACTCTTGCCGCACGTCCTCAGCAATTTCGAGCGCCTTGGGGTAGATGTCAGCATGAGACTCTTTAAGCCAAGCGATCAGGCGGCTGAACTGGGCGTTACGCAGTTCTAAATCGGCCTGAAAGATAGAAGCAGTAGCCATGTGCTGGGCATAGCTGGGGGGATGACCCTGCTTAACAAACTGGGCCGTTAGGGCCACAAGGGCTTCTTTGCGAACATCGGGCTGGCTAGAGGCCATCGGAAAGTCCATGTGCAATTTCTCCCTGGGTACAAAAGCCCGCAGCCGTCAGTCAAGTCTGTGACCCGAGCAATGGGCTTAGAATGCCCATTCCTCAGCCACTACCCTGATATGCAAGAAAATGTAACTCGGCAACCCAGCATTTAACGACAGGGGCTATGCCTTTTTGCTAGCAGCGTTTAGAGAGAATTGAGTTTCAAAACACTACAGCCAACCATTAACCGTCTCCAATTTGGCAGGATCTGCGTTAGACCCTAAGGATGGTTTTTTTTGGAAGTCCTGGTTTCTTGACGACCCCAGAAGTTACATAGCTTTACAAAGATGACGCGGTTCGTTGACAGAGTTGAAGCAAATCAGAAGTTTCTTAAGCCAGACTAGATCTGACCTTTAGCATGCGAAGAGACATGGCTGATGGTTTTTTAGCCCTGGTAGTTAATTCGCACGTTCCAGATGTATATCCTCACGAGGCTGAGGTTTGCATCCTTCGCAACATCTCCCTAGGAGAGTAGCCATGAAACAAATTCCCGCCCCCTTTTGGACACTGATTCTCGGTATTGCCGTCACTCTGATCAGTCTTTGGGTGGGGCAAAACCACAATCTACTGCCGGTGCAAGCGTCTGAGCAGGCACCCTTGGTAGATGACCTATTTAACGTCATGATGACTATTGGTACAGCCCTGTTCATTGTGGTGCAGGGGGCGATCGTCTATTCGCTGATTCGCTTTCGCCAGCCTAAGGGCGATGATACCGATGGTCTGCCCATTGAGGGCAACCTGCCCCTAGAGGCATTTTGGACCGCTATTCCCGCTGTGATTGTTGTGGGTTTAGGCCTGTACAGCGTTGTGGTATTTCAGGAAATGGGCGGCTTTTCGCCCGGTGGTCACCACGGCCACGGTGCCATGGTGGCAATGGCACCACAGCAATCGGTAATTGATGTGGCCCCCCTACTACTAGCCCAGGGCCTTGACGATGACACTGTCTTTGGCAAAACCCAAGTCTATGGATTTGGTGCCAGCCCCTTGGTGCAGATGAATCAGCCCGATGTGACGGTCAACGTGACGGGTATGCAATTCGCCTGGATTTTTCGCTACCCCGATACGGGGATTACCGATGGAGAACTGCACATTCCCGTAGACAAAGACGTGCAGCTTAAAATTGAGGCCCAGGATGTAATTCACTCTTTTTGGGTGCCTCAGTTTCGCCTGAAGCAGGACGCCCTGCCCGGTGAACCCGGTGAACTGCGTTTTGTAGCAACCCGCGAGGGCACCTATCCAGTAGTCTGTGCTGAACTATGTGGGTCCTACCACGGCGCCATGCGAACCCAGGTGATTGTGCACTCCCCCGAAGATTACGCTGACTGGGTGGCCAGTCGTGTAGCCGAGGCGACGCCCACCACCACCGTGGCTCAACCCATTGAGAAGGCTACCGATGCTGAGTACCTGGCGGAAATCGCTCCCGATTTGGCAAGATCTCCAGTTCAAATCGCCCAAACAGGTTTAGTGAATCACTAACACCAATCTCACCGGCTTCACCTAAACGGTCTAGTGCTGGGTCAGGGTTAATTTGTGGGTTGGGTGAAGTGCCAGCAGAACTCAACAAAGTTAGGCACTGCTGGATTGCACTCCGTTTCCCCCAACCTGCAAAATTTCCCAATTTGTGATGAATCCCTTAAACCGCCGTACCCCGCAGTTTTTATAGCCCTCATTAGCAAACGATTTATGGCTCAAGCAGATGTTTCGATCAAACCCACGGAGCTCCAGGGTGGCCACGGCCATCCGGACAAGTGGAAGTGGTACGACTACTTCACCTTTAACGTTGATCACAAGGTGATTGGCATTCAGTACCTGGTGACATCGTTTTTGTTTTACCTGGTGGGCGGCTTTATGGCGGTGCTGATGCGCACTGAGCTGGCCACTCCCAACTCTGACTTTCTGAGCCCCGAACTCTACAACGCCTTTTTGACTAACCACGGCACAATCATGATCTTTTTGTGGATCGTGCCGGCGGCGATCGGGGGGTTTGGCAACTACCTGATTCCGCTAATGATTGGAGCACGGGACATGGCGTTCCCTAAGCTCAATGCCATAGCCTTTTGGCTTAACCCACCTGCGGGTGCGGTACTGGCTGCCAGCTTTTTCCTGGGCGGTGGTGCTCAGTCAGGGTGGACCTCGTACCCTCCTCTGAGCGAGATTACCGCCAACCTGCCCCAGACTCTGTGGTGCGTGGCCTTGATTATGGTGGGTACTTCCTCCATTTTGGGATCGGTAAACTTTCTGGTCACGATCTGGAAGATGCGGGTGCCCAGCATGGCTTGGGACCAGATGCCGCTGTTTTGCTGGGCCATGGTGGCTACCTCAGTTTTGGCGCTGTTTGCGACGCCGGTACTGGCGGCGGCCATGGTGCTACTGCTGTTTGACATCAACTTTGGAACCTCGTTCTTTAAGCCCGATGCGGGCGGCAACGTGGTGGTGTATCAGCACCTGTTCTGGTTTTACTCGCACCCGGCGGTGTACCTGATGATTTTGCCCATCTTTGGCATTATGTCGGAGGTGATCCCAGTGCACGCTCGCAAGCCGATTTTTGGCTACAAGGCGATCGCCTACTCGTCTCTCACCATCTGCCTGGTGGGGCTATTTGTGTGGGTGCACCACATGTTCACCAGCGGCACGGCCCCCTGGATGCGGATTTTCTTCACTATCTCAACGTTGATTGTGGCGGTGCCCACGGGGATCAAAATCTTTAGCTGGGTGGCGACGCTGTGGGGCGGCAAGATTCGCTACACGACCGCCATGCTGTTTGCGGTGGGCCTGCTGTCGATGTTTGTGTTTGGCGGCCTCAGCGGCGTCACGTTGGGCGCAGCTCCCTTTGACATTCACGTGCACGATACCTACTACGTGGTGGGCCACTTCCACTATGTGTTGTACGGCGGCTCGGTGTTTGGCATCTATTCGGGGATTTACCACTGGTTCCCCAAAATCACCGGGCGCATGCTGAATGAGACCCTGGGCAAGGTGCACTTCGTGCTGACTTTCATTGGCACCATTCTCACCTTTACCCCCATGCACAACCTGGGTATGCAGGGCATGCCTCGCCGGGTTGCCATGTATGACCCGCAGTTTGCCCACCTGAACCAGCTAGTGACGGTGGGAGCCTACATTCTGGCGGTGTCGGTGATTCCTTTCTACTTCAATGTGATTTGGAGCTGGATGAAAGGGAAGGAAGCTGGCCCCAACCCCTGGAATGCCATGACGATGGAGTGGACTACCGACTCGCCGCCGATTATCGAAAACTGGGAGGTGCTGCCGGTGCTGACCCACGGTCCCTACGCCTACGGTATGGAGAGAGCGGATGAGGTAGGCCCGGCGGGTGAGCCGCTGCCAACGTCGCGACCGTAGGGAGCTAGGCCCAGCGTTGACCTCAGGACTTGAGAGTTCTAACTTTGGTAAGTTTTCTCACGGCGATCGCCCCAGTACCCTGCTAGTCAAAGGCGATCGGGTTACGCTTGAATATAAGTCCAGCCGGGGCGATCGCATCGAGGCCAGTCTGCTCCTATCCTGCTTCACCCCATCCACCCCCTGCCCTTTACCCCAGATAACCTATGCAAGGCGCAATTGATTCTACCCCTGTGGTCACTGGCCACGAGGTGGCGGCCCACGAAGAGCACCAGGATTTGCGGGTGCTGGGCTTAATTACCTTCTTGGCCTCAGAATTTCTGATGTTTGCCGGCTTTTTTGCCGTATTTCTTGTGTTTCGCGGCAGCCACGTGCAGTGGCCGCCGGAAGAAACCGAGGTTGAGCTGCTGCTGCCGGCGGTGAACACCCTCATTCTGGTGTCGAGCAGCTGGGTAATTAACCTGGGCACCAAGGCGATTAAGAAGAACGACTTGGCGGGCATGCGCAAGTGGTTTGGCATCACCGCTGCCATGGGCGCCATCTTTTTGGCCGGCCAGGTGTATGAGTATATGAACCTGGGCTATGGCCTCAAGACCAACCTGTTTAGCAACTGCTTTTATCTGACAACAGGGTTCCACGGAGCCCACGTGTTCATCGGGCTGTTGCTGATTTTGGGGGTGCTGTGGCGATCGCGCCGCGCCAATCACTACACCGACATCACCCACACTGGCCCTGAGATGGCCGAGATCTACTGGCACTTTGTGGACGTAGTGTGGATTGTGCTGTTTAGCCTCATCTACCTGCTGACGCTGATCTAGGCCAATTGTCCCTAAAACGCAGAACCCCGGTTTCTCAAGAAACCGGGGTTCTTTTTGCGCTATGCCCTACCGTGTGGGTTGCTTAAGCGATCGCTACTTCTCCAGCGCGGTAAAGCGGTCCTTGGGAATCACGCCATGGATGCCCTTGACGATATCCACGACCTGAGACACCTCAAAGTCGATATCGGCGCTGCCGTAGAGCAGCGCATCAGCTTTAGTTAGCCCGTACTTTTCTTCCATGATGCGCAGGTATTCGCGCACCGACTTTTTCATGGCTTCGTTTAGGTCGGTGTCTAGGCCAACGGCAATCCAAGCGTCGGCGGTTTCACCCATGGGAGCAGGCAGCTCCATATCTTTGTGCAGCACTAGCTCAAAGGTGGGTAAGAGGGAACACTCGATCGCCGTCAAGGCCACTTCGCCATTGCCCTGGGCACAGTGCGGGTCGCCCGAGTAAAACAGCGCGCCGGGCACCTGCACCGGTAGGTACAGACTGCTGCCTCGACCTAGATGCTTGATGTCGACGTTGCCGCCATAGAGGCCAGGGGGTACGGAGTTGGCCGCGTCCTCCACCGCTGCGGGAACTACACCCATCAGACCCATAAACGGCTTGAGGGGAATTTCGAGATCCGGTAGCCCGTTAGAGGGCTTAAAGATACCAATTTCCCGCTCGGCGTCGATGGGAATGATCTTGGTGTAAATGGGGGCATCGTTTTCGGGGTATTCGCCCGGTAGCGACCCCTTGCCGTGGCGGTTGGAGATAACGCCGTAGGGGGCGCGGTAGGCAATGTCGAGGGTTCTGATTTCGAGCACGTCGCCGGGTTCGGCATCTTCAACGTAGATTGGCCCGGTGATGACGTGAGGGCCTGGCCCAGATTTAGGCACGGTACCCTTGATGGTGAGCTGATCGGGCAGAATGTCATCGGCCTTGATGCCGCCGCCGGTCAAAAACTCAACGGTGTCGCCCTGATCGGCCAGAATGCCTTCGTGGGAAACCGTTTCCATGCGAATGCGATCGCCCGATTTGACGGTTAGAATCGGCTCGCTATCAGGCTTAAACAACTCTCCCCAAATCACGTTGCCGGGCACTGACTGAACGTCGTAGATTTCAAACTGGGCGGCAGCGGGATCAAACCACGACGACCAGGCTGTTGCCACCAGCAGACAAACCCCAACTCCACTGACAAGCTGCAACAGCCGTTTGGACGCTTTCAGGGGCGACTGGCGCTTAATTCGCTTAAACAATTTCATCGGCTAACTGACCATAAACGCCTAATTGACCAAATCTAGTGAACAGGGTTCTAGGCGCCGCCGTTGTAATGTTTATTACCTAAATTCTGGCAAAAACCACCTTTAGACCGATCTTTGCGGCCAAGACGGGAAAATGGTCGCTTTCGTGGGGCGTACCGCTGCTAAGGACAGGATTCAATCGGTCGTTGGTGCTAGGTAGGCTGTCAGTTTGGTCGTGAACAGCGAGACCCGGTACAAAGCATAGGGTATAGGGTTTAAGGCCTTCCGTGAACCTTATACCCTGTACCTGAAACCCTTCCCATTGCCCTACCCTAAATTCCCAGTCGGCCTTTCAGCACCTCATAGAACACGCGGGAGAGTTCGCGGCGCTGGAGGTTTTGGCGATCGATGGGGGTGCGACCAAAGGCTTTGTCGTAGACCTCGGGCATGGCTCGCTTAACCAAAAATGAGAGCTGTTCGCGGGTGATGGGAGCATCGGGGGCAAAGCGGTCTTTGCTGACTCCAGCAATCATGCCATGGGCGTAGAGGGTTTCGATGGGTATGTAGGCCCAGTGTTTACCGGGAAGAACGTCCTTGAACGTCGGCCCTGAGGTGGATGGGTCAGGCAGGGTTGTAGGCAGCTTGAGCACGTTGACTAGAGCCGTAGCCACTACCGCTCGGTTCACCGGGGCGTGAGGTCTAAATCTGAGATGCGTTGGATCTTCGCTGCGAATAATGCCTGCCGCTGCCAGCACCTGAATGGCCTCAAAGTCGGCGTCATCGTGGCTGATGTCGTTGAACCAGAAGATCGGGATGCCGCTGCGAGCCATGAAGCCTTGAATTTTGCGAATGTGCTTTTCTTCGGTAGCTAGCACTCTGGGATCCAGCCCTGTCCATACGGCAAATACCGCTAGGAAGCCGCTGGCTTCGCCGATCGCCCACTCCATCGGGTGCATGCGGTAGGCAGCGTTGGTAATGTGGGTGGTGCCCAGGCTCTTAGCCGACAGCACCAGGCCATCAGTATCCTGAGGCACCAGGGAGCCTAGGGGCAGGCTAAAGGGCAGAGCCACCACATCCTTGCCCCGAGGGCTGACGTGACCCTTGGCATCGTTGCCGTGCAGATCCAGGTAGTGGTATTGGCCAATGCCCACCGAATCGTCGAAGCACCGCGCCCGCGCTAGGTCGGGGAAAAAGGTTTCGGCCACATCCTCATGGCGAACGGTGGTGAGGGCAATGCCGCGTCGGGCTTCGCGAATGTAGGGTTCGAGGGCAATGCCGTCGCTGGTCCAGGTGAGGTCGCCCCGGGGTTTGAGGTCAGCGGCCCCGTGGGTTTGCAGGTAGTGAACGTAGGCCCGTGCCCGCTGCCGCGCCCGCTGGATATGCAGCTGCCGCTCTTGGCGACTGACGCCCACCAGCCGCCCTGGGCGGTAGTCGTTGCCGCAGCAAAAAGCGCGATCGGGCTCGCTGGAGGTACCCCAGTTGAGCACGGCAACATCGCCGGGGACGACCTTTTTCTCGTTGGTTTGCGACCTGAGCAGCCTGCGATAGCGAAAGATGCCAAAGTCGCTAAAGAAGCCCCACTTTTGCCACTGGTCGGGCTTAGCTTTGGTCCAAAAGTTGCTGGTGAATTCCTTCAGGCCAATCCAGCCTTCGGTTTCAAACCCGTCGGGCTTGCCGATGGGCACCCCCTTGCCCCGCGCCGTGTGCTCTACCACCACATCGAAGGTGATCGACTGCTGGCATTGAGGCCGGGCATCTTCGGGCAAAATCGCCTCGCTGGTCTCGTGGCGGGCCTCCTGACCCACGCGGGAGGGGATATTGCCGACCTCTAGCAGGTCGCCCAGGTCAGTGGCCTCGACGGTGACTTTGGCATTGACGGTGAAGGTGTGGCCCGTTTGGGTGTCGCGGCAGACGACGGCCTGCACGCGCGATCGCCCGTTCACCGTCTGCATCACCACCTGAGCCGGCTCCGCAAACGGAATCAGGGTAAGGCGACCATCGCGCAGGTAGGGCAGCAGCGCCTCATTCATGGCCGTCGCGGCCACCACCGGGGTCGTCGCCAGCGGGCTAACCCAGCCGCCGCCAGGGTTGGCCACCTTTTGGCCACCTACCGGTTGCAGCTCGCGCTGGCGATCGCGAAAGGCTCGCTGCGCTTTAGAAATCGCAAATTCTTCGCCATCGACGGTGTAGAGCGTAGCCTTGGCCTGGAGCAGGTCGCCGTCGTCGGAGGCGGGCAGCGCTTGGGCGGTAAACTGCCCTCCCACCACTTTGTGGGGCTGCACCAGGCACACATCTAAGTTGAGCCGCAGGGCGGTCAGTGTCGTGGTGTAAGCCGCTGTCGATCCACCGACAACGAGAATTGAGCAGGTTAGCACTGCCCCGCTGGCCGGGCGGGTAAAAGCCCCCTCCGAAAGAACGCCATTTCGCTGGGTGACCGGGTTAGAGGCATTGGCCATAGTGAGGGTAAGACTTTAGATTGCAACGATTTTAGGCTAGGCGGCCCGTGGTGCGCTAGAGCTGCCCACGGGTGACACGAAGATTTGTGGCACGAATAGTTTGTTGACAGAGCGTCAGCCAAAAGTAAGAGACAGGGTGGTTGCAATCTGTAACTAAATTGCTAAACCAGATCTACCCGCTGAGCGAGGTCTTGCTGCTCCTGCTAGCTCTATAACAAGACAAGCACCAACACTTTACTAATTACTGGTGAGTGTGACTTTTCTCAGGAGACTTTTCATGACTGTTAATGCGATCGCGTCAAAACTTCAGCGCCTTTTGTGCGTTGGCCTCGCTACTTTGGTGATTGGCTCTAGCCTTTTGTTTGGCTTCAGCACCCCAGCAGCAGCTCTGGGTAACGAAGCCGGAGACATTGTGCAACAGCGGGCTGAGAGTGAACTTGACCGCATTACCAAAGACGGCGACACCGTCAATCAGGTCAAGCTCCGGCTGCAAGAAGGTCTGGGTGGTGTACCCGCTGATGTAGACAAAGGCACCACGAGCGGCCTCAGCGATCGCGAGATTAACCGGGCTAAGCAGGGTCTTGATCGCAGCCAGAACGCCGTTGAAGATGCTGGCAACGCTGCCAAAGATTCCGCCGAAGGCGTCGTTGATTCTGTCAAAGGCTTCTTTAACCGGTAGAGCGGTTGCCTCGGCAAAATTGCTTTTAGTTTTTCATTTTCGCTGATTTGCTTGTAGCAGCTTCAACTTTGGAGCTGCTTTTTTGTCGGTTTTTTAGAGCTACCCTCAACTTAAACGTGCTACGTCATCACTGCCGATTCCAGGTCTAGCCATTGCCAGATTAGTTCGAACAGGCTGCATTGCTGCAATCGCGATCGCCTATACCCTGGAGCGCCACCCCAGGTTTGCCGGTGCCAGCCCGTAGTTCAAGTGATTTACATTTAGACTGGAAACAGTATTCTCTGGCCTTTTGCGGCATTGTATGAGCCTGACTGAACAAATGCTCTCTGGCCTACCAGGCTATCCTTTAGTAGGGCTTCAGCGGGCTGACAACCTGTGGCTGCGCTATCGCACCGGCAACCTACCCAAGCAGCAGGTGATTCACCAGGCTGAAACGCCGCTGGCATCGGTTGAGTGGGATGTCGTGATTTGCGGCGGCACCCTGGGGGTGCTGGTGGGGGCGGGGCTGGCCCAGCGAGGCTGGCGCGTGGCCCTGCTCGAGCGCGGTCTGTTGCAGGGCCGCGAGCAAGAGTGGAACATCTCTCGCCGCGAGCTGAGGACTCTAACCGAATTGGGATTGCTGACCTCAGACGAACTGGATGCCGTCATCGCCTCAGAATACAACCCGGCCCGCATTCAGTTTGGCGATGGCGAACCGCTGTGGGTTGAAGACGTGCTCAACGTGGGGGTTGACCCCAAAGGCCTGCTAGAGCGACTCAAGGCCAAGTTTTTGGCCGCTGGGGGCCAGCTGTTTGAGCACACCGCCTTTGACTCTGCCCAGGTGCACCCCAATGGCGTAGCGGTAAAAGCCGGCCAGCTATTCACCACTCGCCTGCTGATCGACGCGATGGGCCACTTCTCGCCCCTGGTGCAGCAGGCGCGAGGCGCCAGCCAGCCCGATGCGGTGTGTTTGGTGGTGGGCACCTGCGCCCAGGGCTATGCCCAAAACGATACGGGGGATCTGATCGCGTCGTTTACGCCCCTGCGGCACCAGTGCCAATACTTTTGGGAGGCGTTTCCAGCGCGGGACGGGCGCACGATCTATATGTTCACCTATATGGATGCTGACCCTCGGCGGCTGAGCCTGACAGATTTCTTTGAGGAGTATTGGACGCTGCTGCCGGAGTATCAAGGGGTAAGCCTGGAGGAGCTGCGGGTGCAGCGGGCGCTGTTTGGCTTTTTTCCCTGCTACAGAGAAAGCCCGCTGCGATATCCGTGGGGGCGTACCCTGGCGGTGGGCGACAGTAGCGGCAGCCAGTCGCCCCTAAGCTTTGGCGGCTTTGGGGCCATGATTCGCCACCTGGAGCGGTTGGTGACGGGCATCGATGAGGCCTTGGGGTGCGATCGCCTCAGCTCCACCGCCCTGGGCGCTCTCCAGCCCTACCAGCCCAACCTGTCGGTCACCTGGCTATTCCAAAAATCGATGAGTGTGGGGGTTGAGCAGAAACTGGCTGAGCAGCACATCAACACCATGTTGACGGCGATCTTTGCCGCCATGGCTGATCTGGGCGAGCCCACCCTCAAACCCTTTTTGCAGGATGTGGTGCAGTTTTCGGCCCTGGCCAAGACCCTGGCAGTCACATCCCTCAAATATCCGGCGCTGGTGGCCAAAATCATTCCCCAGGTGGGCTTAGGGGCTTTGGTTAGCTGGCTGGGGCACTACGGCAGCCTGGCCGGATACAGCGCGTTGGAACCCCTGGCTCGCGTCCTGAGTCCAGTAATTGAGTCATTACCACCGGTGCCGCGATACTATAGCCATCGGTGGCGCGATCGACTGTTCTATGGCAGCGGAAAGGATTACGACGCTTAAATGACCCATTCTGCATTGTCCCGAGAGCGCCTCTACCAAGAGCTGCAACGGCCAACAGCTCAGGTGAGCCTGGCCCGAGCGGCGCTGTATATTGCCCAAGAAGACTACCCCCACCTGGTGGTAGACGACTATTTGGCCATGCTCGATCGCATGGCTGAAACCCTGCAACAGCGACTACCCCAGGATCGCTACCCCCTCAAAATTATTGGCGCGATCAACGACTATCTGTTTAGCGAGCTCAACTTTAGCGGCAACAGCGTTGACTACTACGACCCGCGCAACAGCTTTCTCAACGACGTCCTGGAGCGGCGGGTGGGCATTCCGATCACGCTGTCGCTGGTGTATCTAGAACTAGCCGATCGCATTGGCTTCCCCATGGCGGGGGTCAGTATGCCGGGGCATTTCTTGATTCGCCCCACCTTGAACGAAATGGATATTTTTGTGGATCCATTCAATCGGGGCGAGATCATGTTTGAGCAAGACTGCCGCGAGCGGCTCAAGCAGATGTTTGGTGACCCTACTCAGCTAGAACCCCATCACCTGATTCCGATTACTCCAGCCACCTTTCTGGTGCGCATTCTCACTAACCTGAAGCTGATTTACCTGCAAAATAGAGATGTACCCAAGGCGCTAGATGCCATCAACCGCATCTTGCTGATTGCCCCCGAGGCCGTGGGCGAATGGCGCGATCGCGGCCTGATCCACTATCAGCAGGGGATGCTCGATCAGGCTCGGCTTGACCTAGAGCGCTACCTCCACCAGCACCCCGACGCTGGCGATGCCTTTGAGATTCGCCGGGTGATTGAGCAAATCGAGCGCGTGCAAGATGAACCATGACCAACACCCTCAAAGCTCCCCAACAGCAACCTGAATTTCCTAAAACCGACGCATCGCCTCTGCTGACGTTTTATCGCTCGTCAATGGGCAAAAAGCTGATCACCGGATTCACCGGGCTGGCGCTGGTTACCTTTGTGCTGGTGCACATGGCCGGCAATCTGCTGCTGTTTGTCGGTCGCGATGCCTACAATGCCTACGCTCTGCTGGTGAGCAACTTTAAGGTTGTCTACTACGCGTTTGAGCTGGCGCTAGCGGCGATCGTGGTGCTCCACGCCTGGGTTGGCATTGAGATTTTTTGGCGCAAGCGGCAGGCGCGGCCCGAGGGCTACAGCACCTACCAGTCGGTCGGCGGCAATAGCTACCAAACCCTTAGCTCGCGCACCATGATTGTCACCGGCCTGGCGCTGGCGGTGTTTTTAGTCGTTCACCTGCGGACGTTTAGGTTTGGCACCTACTACCCCACCGAGCTAGGCGGCGACACCGTGCGCGACCTGGCCCGGTTGGTGATTGAAAAGTTCCAGGAGCTGCCCTACGTGGTGGGCTATACGGTCATTTTGGTGCTGCTGGCCTCTCACCTGCGCCATGGGTTTTGGAGCGCGTTGCAATCGATGGGGCTGTTAGATCGAGGGATTCGGCCTCTGGCCTACGGAACGAGTGCGGTGGTTGGCATTGGCATTGCCGCAGGTTTTTTGGTGCTGCCCTGGGCGATCTATTTGGGTTGGGTGAGCTAAGCCTGAACCGTGGACTTGCTTAGCCAATGCGAAGCCTCTCTAGCAGAGAATCGCTCGTACTTGCTTCGCACTAGCCCGTACTTCCTTCGCGCTGACCTGCACTTACTTATCACCCGGCTGTACTTGCTTCGCACTGGCCCGTACTTGCTTCGCGTTGGTCTGTAATTGCTTCGCACTGGCTTGTACTTACTTATCACCGGGTTGTGATTACTTGTTACCGGGCTGTGATTCCTGGTGCTCAGTTCTGCCTGAGCATCAATCTAGTAGGGCTCTACCACCAGTAGGGTGGGCACTGCCCACCTTCCACCTGCCTCTCTCACAAGGGACTTTGATGGAAAGGGTTTGGTGGTGAGTGAATAGGTGAGGTGGTGGGCATTGCCCACCCTACCCACTCTGTTGGTTTGCGATTAGCAACCCGGGGGTCTGCTGCTTGTAGCCCAGACTGGGCAAAAACAGCAGACCCCCAATTTCGTTGACAGAAACTACTCAATCAGCAAGATCTTGGTCAGGATCACCATCCACTGGTTGGGTTGATCGGTGGGCAGCGGGTCGCTCCAGTCGTTGGGGTCGGCGTAGCCGTAGGCGTGGAGAATTTTGATGGTGCGGTCTATGGCGGCCCGACTGCCGTAGAGCATATGGCGCACCTTTTCGGGTCGGGGATGTGATTTAGCAGGTTGGGCAGGCGGAAGATTTGACGCGCCAAAGGCGTCAGGATCGAGATATTCAAACATTGGTTCTGTCTCCAGTTGTGGTTGAGGAAGACAGAACGCAAAAACCCCAGCCACCCGCAGTTGAAGTGCAAACTGAGGGGGCTAGGGTACGATGAGCCTAGCCTCGCAATCTGAGTGCAAGATTTGCGGGGTTAGCTGTCTGTTGGTGGTTCCAGCACCTTCAGGCAGCGCCAAGATTTTTGAGTTCTGTGTGGTCACCGTTCTACTCAAACGGCTTAATGGATGATGATAGTGGTGCGATCGCTCCCCGTCAACTATGGAGGTGCGATCGGGGTCACAGCTGCTCTTGTAGATTGCAAACTCAAAACCTGCTGGATAAGCCCTCTCACCGAGTGTGTATCCAGCATAATTGACGAATAAGTGCCCCAACCTTAGAAGTTGACTATTAAAGGTAATCGATAACACCTTGAAACTGGAGGCTCATCTATCAGTTTTGACGCTTAACATAGTTAGACATCTTCCTTGGGCTGATCCAAATACTCTCTCTCATAAAACCACCTTCGTTTAGTTAGGATTGAGGTTCAGCATATATTGAGATCATGCTGGCAGTTAGTGTAGAGGAAGTTACAAATAGAAGCGGGAAATATTAGATATAGTGGCCTGCACAAAAGCTTGATTGAAAGCTGGTTTGATAGATAGTGTTACTACTGAGCGGTCTGTGTAATATGGCAGTTAATAACGGACTAATTGTTACACTTTTTATTCTAGTTGCAACTAGCCTAGCTATTAGCTATGGCTTTGGTGTCAAAGCTCAACGTCTTCCCTTTTCGGCAGAAATTGGATGGAGTGAACAGCAGTTATCATTTTTAAAGTGGTGGGTCAAGTTAGCCTTGGTTGCTGGAGTGTTATTGCCTATTGCTTTATGTGTTCAGGCTTGGGGACAACCTTCCTCATTAACGTTCTGGAGAAGTTACCTACTGGTAGTCGCTGTGCAGCTAATTTCTGAGCGCCTGTTCAGTCAGTGGTTAGTCTCTAGTGTCGTAGTGCCTATTGGCTTTTGCTACACCGCTTTTCGATTGTGGCAATTACTGAATGGATTCACCTGGCTATCATTGTCCTATTTGGCATTGGTGGGTTTTATTGGTGTTGTATTGTTCTGGATTGCAAACTTAGTGATGTTGATGACAATAGCAATTCCACAGATTTCTAAAGGACAAAGACTTCAAGAGTAGATTTTTATATTGGGGCAAGGATCGCCTGCGCTTAACAGATAAAGTTATAGAGCGGTCGCATTCTCCGCTGTAGGTTGAGTTGACCTTACTCTGCATCAACCTCTCCCAGCAAACGAACCTCGCTATCAACCACCCCATCGTCAAAGGATTGGATCCCTATTTTTAGCTAAGTATGGAAATTTTGAATTTAGCTATTCGAGAAAAAACTAGGGTTTTAATAATGAAAAAAGACAATGACTCAAAGCCGTCTCGCCAACAGAAGCAAAAATCGCTTGTCGTTTTGATTGGAGGTCTTGTCTCCGGAATAGTCGTTGGGGCTGGAATCGGTTTGCTAACATCGAATATGGCAGCTGGGTTAGGCATTGGTTTAGCTGTTGGGTCTGGTGGTGGTGTTCTTGCCGCGCTGTACTATGGCGGTGATCTGAAATGAGTTTTACCTCCAACAGTCTGGACAACTTTAGAGTCAGAGCGATTGCATTCTCCGTTGTAGGTTGAGTTGAACTTACTTTGCACTAACCTTTCCCAACGAACAAACCTCGCTATCAACCCCCAATTTATTGAAAACACCGATACTCTTGTAGATTGCAAACCCAAAAGCTGCTAGGTAAGCCCTCCCACCGGGTGTGTATCCAGCATAATTGACAAATAAGCACCCCAGACTCAGGAGTCAACCATCAAAAGTAATTGATATTATCCTAAGACTGGAGGCTTATCCAAAGCTTTGACGCTTAATACATAGTTAGCTCGCTGTAATTTCAAGCAATCGTTTACCTTGTAAATCATTGGTTATGAATGATCTGTGGCACCGTTTTGAGAATTGGCTTGAACAAAATATTCCTGATGCTCTTCAAACACTTAACCCTGGAGCTTCGTCAGAAGAAATTGAAGCGATCCAAAATATCTTGGGCATCAAGCTACCTGAGGATTATATTGCTTCCTGTATGATTCACAATGGGCAAAATCAAGAACTCCCAAGTTTGACACGCTGGGGAACCTTGCTTTCTTTAGGCGTCGTAAAAGACTCTTCTTTCAATACAGTCCGTGTTGAATGGGAAATGTTAAAAAGTGTCTATGAGGAAGATTGGATTAATGAACCTGAAGGAAATCGACAGAATAATTTAGTCAAAGGCTTTTGGTGGATTCCACAATGGGTTCCAATCATATCTGATGGAAGTGGGAATGGACTTTGTCTCGACCTTGATCCTGAGGGAAACGGTACACGAGGACAAGTGATAGAGTTTATTCATGACTCTGAAAGTCGAGAGGTGATAGCACCAAGCTTTCGAGCCCTGTTTGAGCAATTGGTAAACGGAGTTGAAGAAGGAAGTATTGTATATAACGAAGAATGGGGACTAATCTCAAGAGATGAGCTAGGTGATTTATGAGTGGAAGCACTTCATCCAGCTAACAATGTCCATGCATACTGACCATCAGAGGTGCTTAGTGTGATACAAAAGCTATCTGCGGTGGGTGATGGGCAATGTTAGCGGTAGAGCGATTGCATTCTCCGCTGTAGGTTGAGTTGAGCGTACGTAGGCTTTGCCTTCTCGCAGAGTAACCCAACACATACTTACTCTGCACCAACCTTTTCCGGCAACAAACCTCGCTATCATCCCCCAATCTATCGAAGTCACAGATGCTCTTATAGATTGCAAACCCAAAGCTGCTAGATAAACCCTCTCACCAGTATGTATCCAGCATAATTGACGAATAAGCACTTCAAACCCAGGAGTTAACCACTAAAAATAATCGACACCACCCTAAAACTGGAGGCTTATTCAGCAGCTTCGACACTTCGCTTAATACATAGTTAGCATCACAACTCGTCTGGAATGCAGTTTAGACAAAGTAGGGCGCAGCCTTTCGCCCAGACAACGGAGGTAACAGATGTCCACAACTGAACAAAGACTGCAAGACCTTGGAATTGTTCTTCCGAAGCCACTCCAACTGCCACCCGGAGTCATCTTTCCCTTCCCCTGGGTCCGGATCGTCGGCACAAGGGCACTGATCTCGGGGCACGGGCCTATCAATCCAGATGGATCACTCGCCCAACCTCTAGGAAAAGTTGGGCTAGACGTTTCACTAGAGCAGGCATACGTGGCAGCGCGTCTGACCGGCTTGGCTATCCTCAGCAGCCTTCAGCACAAGCTAGGAAGTCTTAATCGCATCTCAGCTTGGGTCCGCATATTTGGAATGGTGAACTCTGCTCCGGGTTTCAATCAACAGCCCGCTGTTATCAATGGCTTTACAGACTTAATCATCGAGGTCTTTGGTGCTGAAGTAGGCGCGCACGCCAGGAGCGCAGTCGGACTGACAGAGCTGCCTTTCAATATTCCAGTGGAGATTGAAGGGGAGGTTGAACTTCATCCGAATGACGCCTAACAACCGCAATGCACCAGAACTTTGAAGTATATAGTTTGTCGGCAAGAAGTACTGATGTCCGGTGATTGCGATCGCTAGCGTTTAACGGCCTAAGGACAAGCAAATAAATAGATATTCCAATAATTAGGAGACAAAATAATTATGGAATTCAACCCAAACAACAATGTTGTTAAACTTTGTCTTCAAGGCATGGGCATGGAAGAAAAGGGCAAGCCTGAAGAAGCAAGCAAACTATTTCTTCAAGCCTGGAACGAAGCGACATACGACTTTGAAAAATTTATTTCAGCTCACTATGTAGCCCGACATCAAAAAAGCGTCGTCAGCAAATTAGAATGGCTCGAAACGGCTTTACAGTTTGCATTAAAAATAAATGACGACACTGTCAAGAGTGCTTTCCCTTCTCTGTACTCAAACATCGCCAAGTGCTACGAGGATTTGAGTGACTCTGACAAGGCAAGAAAGAATTATGAATTAGCAACTCTATTTAAGGATAAACCTTCTGACAAAGGCCCTTTTTATCACGGGACGAAGGCAGACTTGCAGTTTGGCGACTTATTGATAGCGGGGGGCAGTTCTAATTACAAACCTGAACTTAAAATGAATCACATTTATTTTACAGCCCTTGTCAATGGAGCCGGACTAGCTGCTGCATTAGCAAAAGGCAATGAACGTGAACGTGTTTATATCGTTGAGCCGACAGGAAGTTTTGAAAATGACCCAAATGTTACAGACAAAAAATTTCCGGGCAATCCGACACGTTCATATCGCTCTCAAGCACCTTTGAAAATTGTTGGCGAAGCAACAGATTGGGTGAGACAAACACCTGAAGAAATCCAAAGATGGCGTGAAAAGTTGGCCAACAACAAAGGAGAAATTATTAATTAACTTCTCAGAGCGATCGCAGTCTCGGCTATAGGTTGATTTGAACTCACGCTGCACCAACCTTTCCCAGCAAACAAACCTCGCTATTGCCCCCAATCTGTCTGGGACAGAGGTGCTTTGTAGATTGCAAACCCAAAAGTTGCTGAATAAGCACCTAGCTAGAGGAGTTACTCAGCGTTTTGATGCTTAATACAAAGTTGGGCTAGTCGGCTGTCGGTGAGAAATTCTGTAGGTTGTCGATTTTGTGTTGCACCATTCGACTAATGAGAGCAAGCACACAATCCATCAAGGAGCAGGAAAATGCGCAACTGGAGTTCTCGAACAGTCCCAACCATTACCGTCTTTGAACAGTCGCCCGATCGCGGCCAGGGGCTAGCGCGTGACATGCCCGTGCGCTGGGCGCTTGAGGAAGTGGGCCAGCCCTATGACGTTCGCCTGGTTTCGTTCAGTGCGATGAAGGAAGCCACCCATCGTGCGCGTCATCCTTTTGGGCAAATACCGACCTATGAAGAAGGCGATCTCGTCTTGTTTGAGTCGGGGGCGATCGTGCTCTATATTGCCGAGCGCCATGCCGGTCTGCTGCCACAGGATGCGAATGCCCGGGCGCGCGCCATCACATGGATGTTTGCAGCGATCGCCACGGTAGAGCCGCCCATCGTTCAGCGCGAAGCCGCGATGTACTTGGAGCACGACAAGACCTGGTACGAGGAGCGTCTGCCCCTCGTCGAGGACGGCATCCGTAACCGATTGGATGACCTTTCCAGGCGTCTTGGCAATGCCGATTGGCTCGACAATGGGTTCAGTGCCGGTGATCTGCTGATGGTGCAGGTGCTGCGCAGACTGAGCGGCTCAGGTATTTTGGAGAAATATCCGACCCTCGCTGCCTACGTCGCCCGTGGCGAAGCACGGCCCGCCTTCAAACGTGCTTTTGACGCCCAGTTGGCAGTTTTCACTGGGCAAGCCACCACCTGATAACAGAAGAGACGAAATCAGAGCCGATTTGCCCTACTCGCCTTTAGGAGCGATGAATAAACCGGAAAAACAGCGCATGTCCACGTGGAGAGCGATCGCATTCTCCGCTGTAGGTTGTGAACACTCACAAAGGTAGGTGAGGTTTTGTTGAATGCATTATGTGACGGCGCAGCAGAACAATTTGGTGCAGCGGCGAATAGAACCCTTTCGTTTATTCCGTTGTCAGTAAGTTGGCTCCGTTTACTCCGTCAGAATTAGTGTCTTACCGGTTCATTCTATTAACCAACCTTTGAAAGCGAGAACGTAATTATTTGTCACCATCATGCCCTAATACCAGCTTCCAGAAGCTAGAAATCCCCTCTCGTGGTAGAAACCGAGGCAGCGCAGCAAGAATAGGATTAATGGGGTTGCCAGGAACCACGATCGACTCTCGTTTTTCAAATGCTTTTAGGGCATCTCGTACAACAGTCTCAATCGGCGTGTCAAATTTTGCAGCTACGTTAACTAGAAACGGTGGAAATCCCGCTTCTTTGAAGAATTTAATGCCAGCTGGGCCCGGACAAACGGCTAGCACATGCACTCCATAACTACGATTTTCTGCCCATAAAGCTTCACTAAAGCTAAGAATAAAGGCTTTTGTTGCGGCGTAGATCGAGAAATAGGGCATAGAGTGAAACGCTGCCACCGAAGACAGGTTGATTACCCCTCCAGTTTGTCGCTGCCGCATCCCTGGTAAAAAGCGATGGGTTAAATCCACAATTGTCGCGATATTGAGCTGCACCGCTTTAAGCTGAAAGTCTCGATCGCTTTCGGCAAAATCACCATAATCTCCAATTCCAGCATTGTTAACCAACAAATCGATCGAGCGTCCAAGTTGCTGCACAGTTTGAAAAATCGTCTCCGTAGCGTCTACTGCCGTCAAATCCTGGACAATAACATCTACTTGAATCTGATATTGATGATTGAGTGAATTGGCAAGTTCCTGTAGCTTATCCTGGGAACGAGCAACCAGCACAAGATCCGTTCGACGCGCTGCTAGTTGTTGGGCAAATGCTGCACCAATGCCGGCAGAGGCTCCAGTAATTAAGGCTGTTGTCATGCAATCTTATAAGTTTGCTTTACTAGAATACATTGGACTAAATTCATAATTTCTGCATCAATCTAGAGTATTATTGCGTCGACAATGAAGGGAATAGCGATACGGTAACCGTGTCTAACTACTGGGTTGCAGCGGGCGGGCAGAAGCGCTGGGGCGATCTCGAGGAGTGCTTGGTGCCGCTGAACCGGCTCATTACTGCTAAGCCACGTTCAATCGGGTCTTAAAGCGCTTGGCAAAGTGCAGCCCGATGCCGCTATTACCGGCTCCGAACCGTATTGGTAGAGCGCTGGTCTAACGCTCATGTTGAGAGCGATCGCGATCGCCCCTCCTAACCCCCCTACTTGCAAGCTTGGAAGACGGCAATAACTAGGATTAGGAATAGATTACTCGTACCAATCCTTGAAAGATTTTATAAATCCTGGTACGTCAACTTTGCGTTTGCCCAATTGGTTTCTTGCAAAAAGTCAGCAAAAGTGGTTAGCAGCCCAGGAAATTCCTCTCTCAAGGCAGAAACATTCGCTTGATAGCCTTGCTTGCGATACCACTGAATCAAATCAAACAGCGATTTACGAAATAAGAGTAAGAAAATCCAGGGAGGAACCTCTTTGTAGACAACAGGGCTTCCCTGAGCGTTAGCAAATGCCTCCGCCATTTGCTTCGGGGTTAAGAGGTCTCCAGCCAGTTCAATGTCTTTGCCCATATACTCAGAACGGTGCTTCATCACGTAGGCAGCCACCCGTCCCATGTCTTTTGTTGTAATCAAATGCAGCGGCTTATTGGGCTGCACCGCAAAAGGGAAAGACCCTTTGAGTACCGATGGGCGAGTGTATTGCTTCCAAAGCTCTTCCATGAATAAGCACGCACGCAACATAGTTGTAGGCAAATTTGCCTGCTTTAGAATCTGCTCTACTCGATACTTTTGCTCGATGTGAGAAATGCCGGACTTGCGATCGGCTCCTCCCGCAGAATTGTAGACAAAGTGGCTGACATTAGCTTGCTTAGCAGCTTGGGCAATTCGTTGTGCCCTGACAACTTCTCGGGGGTCAGGCTTAGCAGAATCTGGGGCAGTTGCGTGACAGTAAACCGCCGAAACACCTGCGAAAGCTGCCTCCAACGAAGACTCATCATCAAGATCTGCTTCAACTAGCTCAACACCGCTGTTGTGTAGTTTAGATAGGGAAGGACGCTCAAGGTTGATTTTGCGGGTAATTGCGCGAAGGTCAGTTACCTTTTGTTCGAGCAATCCTTTAACAGCATTGCTGCCCGTCCCCCCAGTCACACCGATGAGTAGCACTTTGCCGATCGCTTCTGCATTACTCATAGTCCTTGCTCCACAACGCGCAGATTAACTGGTCTGCCAACTCTGCCCCAAAAATCTGCTTGGCTACAACATTACCTGGGTCGCGCTCGGCGACAGTTTTTCGCATCAGTAAATCCCGTTTTGCCAGTGCAGATTGGCGCCCCACGGAGACAGGTTCTGCCTGCTTAACCCAGGTGAGCCAGCGAAAACACATTTCTCGAGCGGTATGTTCAATTAACGAGACAGAGTCCTGGGTTGCAGGGCACGTAAAGCAAAGCGGCGTTGGGGACTGCAACTGCCGGATGTACAACGCCTTGCTCACAAACAAAGATAGATTAGGATTCTCTCGCAGCGTCATATAAGTTGCATCTAAAGGCTCATAGTAGTGTTCTGAATAGCTTAAGTCAGCCCACAAATCAACTCTAGGTATGTAATCGATGTAGAAGAAGAGATCGGGCTTTGTGCCAAATTCAACGGCTAAGTGAGGCACCTGAATCAGTGGGCTTAGCCAAAGGGTCAGGCGCGTAGTGCCAAATTTCATCTGAGGGGCATTAAACCATGAATAAACCAGCCAATCTAGCTCCTCTCCAGTAAAGGTTAGAAGCGAGCCTGTCACATTGCCATCGGGGCTTCTAAAGCTTTGAAGGGGTTGATTTAAATGAGGAAAAGCTGCAAGCTGTTGGGTTACTTCTCTTTGCAACTCACTTAAAATATTTTGCAGTTGTGCAAACAGGGTGGCGTGGTCTAGGTCAATTTGAGAAGTCATGCCTGTTTTTACTAGGTTAACTACTTGTCAAATTTTGGTTTCAAAGGTCAAGCATTAAGCAAAGTTGTAATGCTAGTCTAAAAACTAAACTTTTTAGGTTTTAGAATTGCGTGGGAGGGCGAGATCGCCGCTGCACAATATTTTGCGATCGCGAGTAAACAACAGAACAACTCAAGCCTGTTTGTGGTCGAAGTCTACCACATTGTTGAAATGGACAGATGAGAGGCATTCACTCGAAGTTTCGAAGGCCTTGCTGCCACACAGCTTCGTCATTGCCAAGTTACATGCAATATAGCGAGAATAGAATGGGACCATGGCCATGGGTTTGACAAAGCCATGAGCGATCGGTCTACTTGACAGCCGTTGAGCGAGAACCTGCAGCGTGTCAAAGATACTCCCCTGCTCCTTAAGCATCACAGAGTAATCGCTCCGCTATGCTTAAGGAAGAAGCAGTTTCTTCGATAGCCCTTGGCAATGGTACAGTCCCCGCCCAAGCTAATGACTCTGGAGGAGTTTCTGGATTTGCCAGAGACCAAACCTGCCAGCGAGTACATTGACGGGCAAATCATTCGGAAACCCATGCCTCAAGGGAAGCACAGCACTATTCAGACCGAGTTCTCGGCGGCAGTAAACAGCGTGCTCAAGCCCCAAAAAATTGGCAGGGCTTTCTCAGAACTCCGCTGTACGTTTGGTGGCCGCTCAACTGTTCCTGACGTTTCTGTGTTTACCCAGGGCAGAATTCCACGGGATGAGAATGGTGAGATTGCGAATAGTTTCCCTGCTCACCCAGACTGGACGATTGAAATTCTCTCCCCTGACCAAAGCCAAACAAAAGTTACCAAAAATATTCTGCACTGCCTCAACCACGGCACCCAATTAGGCTGGTTGATTGACCCCGACGAGCAAACTATTTTTGTTTACCTTCCCAAGCAGCAGCCCGAAGTCTTTGACGAGCCGGCTCAATCTTTGCCAGTCCCCACCTTTGCAAACGGGCTTAGTCTCACTGTAGCTGCTGTTTTCGGCTGGCTCCTTGAGTAGTCTTTATCTTCCCCATCTCTCCTCCCTCCCCATGCTTGACCCTCGCATTCCCGCTGGTCCGCTGAACCAAAAATGGAGCGACTTCAAAGACCACTGTCGCCTAGTTAGTCCCAAAAATAAGAGCAAACACACCATTCTCATTGTCGGCACTGGCCTAGCGGGAGCCTCGGCGGCAGCGACCCTGGCAGAGCTGGGCTACAACGTCAAAAGCTTTTGCATTCAAGACTCACCCCGCCGCGCCCACAGCATTGCTGCCCAGGGAGGTATCAACGCCACAAAGAACTATCCCAACGATGGCGACAGCGTATGGCGGCTGTTCTACGACACCATCAAAGGCGGCGACTATCGCTCCCGCGAGGCCAACGTGCATCGCCTGGCGGAGATCAGCAGCGGCATTATCGACCAGTGCGTGGCCCAGGGCGTACCCTTCGCGCGGGAATACAGCGGACTGCTCGACAACCGCTCCTTTGGGGGGGCACAGGTATCGCGCACGTTTTACGCCAAGGGGCAAACCGGGCAGCAATTACTTCTGGGGGCCTACAGCGCCATGATGCGCATGGTGCAGGCAGGCAAGATCGAGGTGTATGCTCGCCGTGAGATGCTGGAGCTGGTGGTGGCTGACGGTAAGGCGCGGGGCATTGTCGTGCGCAACTTGGTGACGGGGGAGCTGGAGCGCTACGCCGGGGATGCGGTGCTGCTGTGTACTGGGGGCTACGGCAACGTCTATTACCTCTCAACCAATGCGAAGAACTCCAACGTGACGGCAGCCTGGCGCTGTCATCGGCGGGGGGCCTACTTTGCCAACCCTTGCTATACGCAGATTCACCCCACCTGCATTCCGGTGTCGGGCGATTATCAATCGAAACTTACGCTGATGAGCGAGGGCCTGCGCAACGACGGGCGGGTGTGGGTGCCGCTAAAACCTGGGGATACTCGCCATCCCGACGACATTCCCGACGCGGAGCGCGACTATTACTTAGAAATTCGCTACCCTGCCTTTGGCAACTTAGTGCCTCGGGATGTGGCCTCGCGCAATGCCAAGGCCATGACCGATGAGGGGCGCGGCGTAGGTGACACGAGGCTGGCGGTGTATTTAGATTTTCGGGATGCGATCGCCCATCAAGGCCGCGACACCATCGCCGCCCGCTACGGCAACCTGTTCGACATGTATCAGCGGATCTCGGGCGAAAACCCCTACGAGACGCCGATGCGTATCTACCCCGCCGTGCACTACACAATGGGCGGCCTGTGGGTTGACTACCACCTGATGAGCACTATCCCCGGTTTGTTTGTGCTGGGCGAGGCGAATTTTTCTGACCATGGCGCTAACCGGCTAGGGGCCAGCGCGCTGATGCAGGGTTTGGCGGATGGCTACTTTGTGATTCCCTACACGTTGGGTGACTACATTGCGGGGCAGTCTTTGCCCACCGTAACCACCGACGACGATGCCTTTGGAGAAGCCGAGGCTAGCGCTAAGGCCCGCATTACCAAGCTGCTGAGCATTCAGGGCAACAAGACGGTGATGGAGTTTCACCGCGAGCTGGGCCGCATTGTGTGGGATAACGTGGGCATGGCGCGCAATCGGGAGGGGCTGGAGAGTGCGATCGCCCAGATTCAAGACCTGCGGGCCGAGTTCTGGCAAAATCTCAAAATCCCTGGCGAGGCCAACACCTTGAACAAAAACTTGGAGTTTGCCGGGCGCGTAGCCGACTTTATCGACCTGGCAGAGCTGATGGCCCGGGATGCCCTGCAACGAGAAGAATCCTGCGGCGGTCACTTTCGCGAAGAGTACCAAACCCCCGATGGCGAGGCCAAGCGCGACGACGAGCACTTTGCCTTTGTGGCGGCTTGGGAGTATGCGGGGGAAGGGCGAATGCCCCAGCTGCACCGGGAAACTCTTGAATTTGAAAATGTGCAGCTCACCCAGCGCAGTTATAAGTGAGCCAGACAAAAGCCCCTGAAAGCGACGCTTTCAGGGGCTTTTGTCTTAGCAGGCGACGGGTATGTAGCGCCGGGTATAGATGGAGCCGACTTAAATCCATCTTGTTTTCAACACCTCCACTACCCATCCACCCACTACCCATCCACCCATCACCCCTCGCCCACCTGCACCGCTGGGCGAATACTGCGGTAGCGATCCTGGCGAATCCAATCCAGCACAGCCTGAATTTCGACCGACTTTTCGCCCAGAGTATTCAGCACGTGAGAGCCCAACTCTAGGGCCGCCTCAAACTCCGGCTGCACCACCTCCCTGGCCCCGAGCTGGGTAAGTACGTCGATCTCTTCGTTGTTGTGCGATCGCGCAATGATATCCAGTTCAGGGGCTCTCAGCAGCGCCCGTTGCAGCACTAGCCGGGTCGTTGTCGGGTCGGGCAGGGTAATGGCCAGGGCTTTGGCGGTTTCCAGAGAAGTTTTCTCTAGCACCAGTTCGCTGTCAGCATCGCCGTAAACAAAAGGGATTTGCACCAGGGGCGCATGGCGGTTGCGCAGACGTTGAATCGCGGTTTCGCTATTTTCGACCACCAGCACCGAATAGCCTCGGCTGAGCAGCACATTGACCAGCACCTCGCCTACTCGGCCATAGCCCGCCACAATCACATGGTCGTGAATATCGCCAGGTACAGACAGCAGTTTGGGATCCTCGGCCTGGTTGAGAAAGTCCTTGAGCACCGGCAGGTTGTGCAGCCAGTCGGCTACCTTGGGGGCCAGGTTAATCCACAGCGGGGTGAGCATGAGGGAAATGGCAATCGTGCCCAGCAGCAGCGAGTAACGTTCCTCGTTAATCAGCCCGAGCTCTAGCCCCATCAGCGCCAGCACAAAGGAAAATTCGCCGATTTGGTTGAGTCCAAAGCTGGCCCTCACCGCCGTTTTCAGCGAATAGCCAAACCCCAGCACGATGGGCAAAATAATTAGCGCCTTGCCCACCATAATCAGCGCCACCAGCTCCAGGATTCTGCCCAGGTCGCTGAGGATCAGATGGGGATCGATCAGCATGCCGATGGAGGCAAAAAACAGGCAGGCAAAGGTGTCGCGCAGAGGCAAAATCTTGCCTAAAGCCTGATCAGCGTAGTCGATTTCAGAAATCATCAGGCCAGCGACGAAGGCTCCCATGGCGATCGAGAGCCCCAGAAAGGAGGTGATCCAGGCAACGCTCAGGCAGAGGGCGACCACGGTGAGCAAAAACAGCTCGCTGCTCTCGGTGGCGGCAATGTGCTGAATTAACTGAGGCACTACCCAGCGGCCCAGGGCGATCGCCCCTGCCAAAAACAACCCAAACTTGAGCGCTGCGATCGCCAGCGCTGGCCCCAGAGCGTCGGGCTGGTTGAGCACCGGCAGCACCGCTAGCATTAACCCCAGGGCAATGTCTTGGGAAATCAACAGCCCCAGCATCACCTGACCATGCACAGTGGCGGTTTCCCCGCGATCGGTGAGGGTTTTGAGCACCACCGCCGTAGACGACAGCGATAGCACCAGCCCCAAAAAAAGGCCCTGGAGCGGAGAGTTGGCCGTGCCCGACAGCAGCGACACCGAGCACACTAGCAGCGTGGTCAGCCCTATTTGCAAAAAGCTGCCCTTGAGGGCGATATCTTTGACCCGCTTTAGCTCTGTCAGGGAAAACTCAACCCCTAGGGCAAACAGCAAAAAGGCAATGCCCACCTCCGCTAGACCCTGAATTTGCTCCACATCGGTTTGTAGTCCGAGGCCAAAAGGACCGATGATCAGCCCGGTAACGAGGTAGCCCAGCAGCGCCGGCTGTTTGAGTCGATGGGCAATATAGCCGCCAATAGCAGAGGCCCCCAGGGCCAGGGTTAAATCGAGGACAAAGTTTGGTTCAGCGGTCATACAGGATCACGTTAGGGCACTGAAAATTAGAACGGCTTACAAAGCCCCCTGCACGAGTAGACGCAGGGGGCTGAAAACAGCCAAAAACAGCAGCTTGAGTTAACAAGGGCTAGATGTTGCCCTGGCTAACCGCTCAGCCAATCGAAAGGAGCGAGATCCCCGACTTCTATTGTCACTAATAAGTGGTGTGCGCGCTATTAACTGGGCTGAGTTAAATTACTTCTGGCTAATATTTCCTAATTCTGCGATCGCGTCCTTGACCCATCCTATCTAGAGCGAGCCTCGCCGCTCAGAGCGATCCACTCTCGCGATCGCGAAGTCCCAGCTCTTGACGCTGCTTTGCAACGCAGTTACTATGCGTGTGTTGTGCAATTTTGCGCCATCCCCGTTTGATGTTGTCTTTGCAGCTATCCCTCGCTCCTCTCTTCAGCCTGCTCCTAGGGCTGGGACTGCTGCTGCGCCTTGGGCGCAACTAAATTTCGAAATAAAGGCGAAATGCCCTGAATAGCTCGACTCCCCAGGTCAAAGGTTTTTCCTAGACCTAGCTACTGCTGGGAAGTTTGAGCGCTGTTATCCGGCTCGACTGGGGTGCAAGGTATAGGGTTTACGGCCCGCCTCCACCCCTACCTTGCCCCTGAAACCCTTCCTTACACCTGCAACCCTTCTTCTCACCCTTGTCATAGTTCATGACTGGGCAAGCTTTTTTACTGCTGAAACTTTAGAGACAAAACCCATGTTGACCAATCCCGCCGAAAAGTATCGCCCCTTTGCGCCGATCGCATTGCCCGATCGCACTTGGCCCAGCCAGGTGATCGCCAAACCCCCAATTTGGCTCAGCACCGATCTGCGCGACGGCAATCAGGCGCTAATTGAGCCAATGTCTGTCGAGCAAAAGCTGCGCATGTTTGAGCTGCTGGTGGCGATCGGCTTTAAGGAAATTGAAGTAGCGTTTCCATCGGCCTCGGAAACCGACTTTAACTTTGTACGCCGCCTGATTGAAGAAAACCGCGTGCCTGATGATGTCGAAATTCAGGTGTTGACCCAAGCGCGGGAGGACTTGATTCGCCGCACATTTGATTCCCTTGAAGGAGCGAAGCGGGCGATCGTCCATGTCTACAATGCTACGGCCCCAGTGTTTCGGCGGGTGGTGTTTCGCAACGACTCAGCGGCAACGATCGCACTAGCGGTGAAGGCCGCTACGCTGATCCGCGACTTGGCGGCAGAGCGGCCGGCAACCCAGTGGCGCTTTGAATATTCGCCGGAAGTGTTTTCGCAGACCGAGCTGGAGTTTGCGCGGGATATTTGCAATGCGGTGCTTGAGGTCTGGCAGCCAACGCCCGATCGCAAAGCGATCATCAACCTGCCCGCTACGGTGGAGAGCGCTACCCCCAACGTCTTTGCCGACCAGGTGGAATGGATGCACCGCCACCTCGCCTACCGCGATAGCGTCGATTTGAGCGTGCACAACCACAACGACCGAGGCTGTGCGATCGCCGCCGCCGAGCTGGGCCAAATGGCTGGAGCTGACCGGGTCGAGGGCTGCCTGTTTGGCAACGGCGAGCGCACCGGCAATGTTGACATCGTCACCCTGGCATTGAACCTTTACACCCAGGGCATTCATCCGGGGCTAGATTTCTCGCGCATCAACGAGGTGGCTCGCGTTGTCGAAGACTGCACTCAGCTGCCCATTCACCCCCGTCATCCCTACGTGGGCGACCTGGTGTTCACCGCCTTTTCGGGCTCCCACCAGGATGCGATTCGCAAAGGCTTTGCGGCCCGCAACCCAGAGGATCTGTGGGACATGCCCTACCTGCCCCTCGACCCTGCTGACCTGGGTCGCTCCTACGAGTCGGTGGTGCGAGTGAATAGCCAGTCGGGCAAGGGGGGCATTGCCTTTTTGCTGGAGCGTGACTACAACCTCAGCCTGCCCCGCCGCTTGCAAATTGAGTTTAGCCAGATCGTGCAGCGCGCCATGGATGCTACCGGCAAAGAAATGACCGCACCCATGCTGTGGAATCTCTTTGAGCAGGAGTATCTGCGGGTCAACTTGCCGTTCAAATACGTCAGCCACCACTGGCAGGATGATGAAACGCCATCGGCCATTTCCACAACCTTGGAATGTATTGACGTAAGGCTCACCCGGGCGGGCCATGGCAACGGCCCCATCGACGCCTTTGTCGATGCGCTAAATCTAGGGATTCGGGTGCACAGCTACGAAGAGCGGGCCATTGGGCACGGCAGTGATGCCGATGCGATCGCGCTGATCGAGATTGCCGCCGACTGGCTGGAGGGCACCATTCACGGGGTGGGCATTCACAGCAGCATCGTCACGGCCTCGCTACTGGCAGTGTTGAGCGCGGCTAACCGGGGGCTAGCGACCTTAACTCCTAGTCAAAGACAAGCGGTTTTGTCTTTGCCGCAGGCTGTTTCCTAGACAGCGCTTCTACGGGTGAATGCTGACTGCCAGCGGTCGAGCTGTATTCACCCGTAGATTTCTGCTACTTGCTTGTTGCTAACTCTGGCTCAGACTTCACGTAGTCGATGGCGAAGGGTGTGAGCCGGGTGACGGCCTGCCCAATGAGTTGGCGATCGCTCTGGCTCCACGCTCGGGGCTCTTCGAAGACACAGGCCTGCAAAATGCCCCAAAGAGTTTGCTCCGAGCGCAGGTGGGCGTGAATCAAGGCTCGATGCCCAAAGGTTTGGCGCTCAAACTCGCGATTCAATACCTCTGGACCAGCAGTTTCCACGTCCTCTACAAAGATACTGGGCTGAGCCTTCAGGGCAGCCGCAAACATGGGGTCATCCTCTGCCAAAGCCGGGTCTTCCGACTTCCAAGCGGGGTCGTAAATAGTGGGTACCGATGGCTGCTTTTTCCAGCAGAAGGGCACTCGCCCTATTTGAGCATCGGGAGAGCGCAGGTATAAAAAGACGCGATCGCACTGCAACTGCTGCCCAAGCCTGGCCAGAACGTTATCCATTACCTGGGTTGAATTTTTGCTATGGGGCGGGGTCTCAAACAGTTGATCGATGAGGGTTCCTAGCGTATCGTCATGGGTCACATCGACAGTGGAGTCGTTTAGCTGAGGCATAGCTCTCTTTAGTAGTTAAGTAGTTACGTCAGCACCTTAAAACCGACTTCTCCCGTTCTCCCCCTATCATGGTGAGGTTTTAGTCTCATCCCTCCGAAAGAAATACTTTGGTTAGGGTATGCAGGCAACCAGAAAACTCAGCAACTTTCAGTGCTTTTGAAGATATACCTTTTGGGCGATAAGCTTCCTAGGAGAGTTACCTAACGTGTCACTAGAGGTTCAGTAAGCAATTTGCTTCTGACTCGTAAGCTTGAGTAGATATTAGGTAATTTGTGATGAAAAATATTTTTGGAGCTTTAAAAGGAATGCTAAGCCGCATTCAGTGGCGGCAGTTTGCGGTGGCTTGCTCTGCTATTGTCATTTTGATGACTGCGAACGGCGTCAAAGCTGAGCAAAATACCGGCAATCGCGCTTATTCTAATGAACTGCCACCCACCCAAGAGGTTGGTCGCCCCCGCACTATGGGTCAATGGGAAGCTGAGAAAGACTCGCTGGAAGGCCAACCTGGCAAAAGGATCAAGCGTATTGCCGAAGAGTCGGCTGACGCGGTCAAAGATATGGCCGGAATCTATCCCCAAAATGCTAGAACTCTGACGCCTGGAGTGGACAACGGAGAGTTGCCTAACGACGACTAATCGTTAGCCCTGTCATTACTACAACTTTGGGTGAATCACTGTGCTCCGTTGAGATCTCTTAGCGGAGCACAATGAATTTGTTGGGGCGAATTTGATACACCTCGAGGCCCTAGAACTGGAGTAGTTTTCGTTTTTCAGAGTTGTCTAGAGGTTTGGGAAGCTCAAGGTTCCATAGCTCTACAATCGGGTAAGAGCGCCTGTAATGCTATTTTCACCAGATTTGGATAAATGGGAAGGGGCTAGATGCGATCGCTATCCTGTCAAAACCAGCTCAATTCTTCTTCTACGCTGGCATTTTCTTAATTTGCAGTGATAGAAAAAGTCTTTGGAAGATGCTATAGGCAGGGAATCAACTTTCATTAAAAATCTACTCTACCCAATGACCTATCAACAACTATTTCTCTTTAGAGAGGCTCAAACCAATCAAACTCTTTAGAGTCTAGTTAATTGTTGCGGGTTCACTCCTGGCTAGGTGGTGAAAGGCTTTACCAAGCTGCTGCAAGCTTAACCCAAAACTGTTATCTGACGTTTACCTCAGAGTTATCATGAAAGCTGCACAAAGATTTGCATTAATTATCGGCATAGTCTACCTTACCATAGGTGTTTTGGGCTTCATTCCTGCCCTCGTTTCTCAATCTGGCGCTATGCCCCCTTCGATCGAGAAGCTGGGTGTTGTTTCTGGATTTGGCTATTTGATGGGTCTATTTCCAGTTAATACACCTCACAACATTATCCACCTCGCTACAGGTTTGTTGGGAATCGTTGCTTCTATCGCGTTAGATAGCTCTCGCCTATTCTCTGGGCAATTGGGTATCTACTACACTACCCTGGCTGTCCTAGGTCTAGTACCGGTTGCCAATACTTTCTTCGGACTTTTTCCGCTCTATGGAGCCGATGTTTTTCTGCACGGGCTAACGGGTGCACTGGGTATTTATTTCGGCTTCTTTGCTACCCCTTCCCTGCTAAGTCTGTTCAAGAAAGAGCTGAAGGAAGACGCTACTTCCGGCGAAGTTCTATAGCCAACGCTTAATTAGTAGATGAACTGACCTGCTTGGGATTCAGGCTGTTGGAAGATGGTTTAACTTCCACTGCATCTAGCTCAAGCAGGCTGGACGGCAATTAGTCCTTCAAAACCAATTCAGCTCAGGCTGGTCTGCTGTCATCACACCGACAGTATGACTAGATGTTGAGTAATAGATGAGTTCAAGTGATCGCCATGGAACAAGCTTTCAAAAAAGGAGACAAAGTTTCCTGGAGTACAGCTCAGGGAAAAACGGTAGGTACGATAGTCGAAAAGCTAACATCTCGTACCGAAATCAAAGGTCACACCGTTGCTGCATCTAAGGAAAATCCTCAGTATCTGGTAGAAAGCGAAAAAACCGGCAGCCATGCAGCTCACAAGCCAGAGGCTTTGACAAAAGAAGACTAGTTGTCTTTGCTAAAACTACAGAGCACAAAAACTATGCCCGCTAAAGAAATTAACTTTCTCTAGCGGGCATAGTCTTGGGGTAATTAGCTAATCAAGAGATCATCTAGCCGGCCAACAAGCAGCTCTAGCGACCGGTAGAACCGGGCAGAATGGGTTGCTCGACAGCCTGGCGGAAGATTTCGGTCTCATCGTTAAATTCGATCGGCAGCACGGCCACCACGTTTTCGTGGGGACGGGGGATAATCACCCAGGTTTCGAGAATGCCACCGGGAGTTTTTTCGGCAGCTTCTACCCCAGCGGCCATGGCGGCCTTAACTTCGGAGACATCGCCACGGATGTTGATAGCGAAGCGGGCACTACCGGCGCGGATGTAACCAATGAGTGTAACGCGCCCCGCTTTTACCATCGCATCTGCGGCGGCAAGCACCGGGGGAAACCCTCTGGTTTCGAGCGACCCGACGGCTTGTGGCATGGTTGTACTCCTGAGAAAGTTTTGCAGGTAAAAAATTCAACCTTCATTGTACGGGGCGGTGGTAGCGATCGCGCCGTGTCGATTTATTAAAGACTGTGGGGGGCCCGTAATAGTAGAACTTATACCCGGAACGGTTCTGAGGCCGAAGTAAACCCAATGGGCAGAATCGCGTCGATGTTGTCGGTGGGGTTGGGGATGATCACGTGGGAGGTGACTTCGGCCAGGTTGGGGCAGGCCTTAGCGGCGACCAGCCCGGCTTCCATAGCGCGCTTTACCTCGGCCACTAAGCCGCGTATGACCACAAACTGCCGCCCGCTCTCGGAGCGATCTTGCACGGAGACGGTGACGTTGGCCGCTTTAACCATGGCATCAGCGGCGGCCAGCACTGCGGGAAAGGTTTGGGTTTCGATGACGCCGACGGCAATGGCCATGGGGGTGCTCCTAGGGAAAAGCTGCGTTATTCAACTCCCAATCATACCTTGATGCCGCTGGGTTCTCCGGCGGTGGCGATGATGCGATCGCACCCCGACTCAGGCTTGGCCCAGTCGCAGTGGCAGTCCTTAGGGTCGCCCCAGCACAGGCTGAGATACAGCTCATCTCGCGTGGCGGATAGCTCGGCCCACTCACTGGCGGCAATCAGCTGTTCTACGGCCTCTGGGGTAGTGGGCTGGGGCTGATTTCCAGCCATCCACAGGCGCAGGCCGGCAATGGATTGTTGCCAAAACTCGACTATGGCTGGCTTTGCCCCCACCAAAACTAGCTTATCGGCGGGAATAGCGATCAGCTGGGAATGCAGCTCGGGCACGCGCAGGCTACGGCCCTGAAACTGGCAGGTGTGCCACATCAGACCTGACACGCCGTGCTCGTGCTGGTAGTCGTGAATTTGAGCGCGAAAGTCTTGAATGGCGAACACTTTACTGAGCTTGTCGGCCCCGATCGCCTTTGAGAGCACCGGATTGTCGATGCGATCGGCGGAAGACAGCACCACCCGCTCGCCCTTCCAGGTGGCGCGAAGTTCCTGATCGAGAAAGTCCAGGAGTTGCTCGGTGGTGTAAGCCATAGGGCTATCTTATCAAGTGCGCTGGGGGAGTTTTGTGCCCGACTATAGTTTCCCAAGCCGTTCTGTCAAAAGTGCATAGATACCGTCGGCATCGGCAGTTTCGATGACGGTGGCGTTGGCGGGGGCAGTGGGGGGCAGGTGCCCATTGGCCACGGTGCGCCCCAGGCAGAGGCTGCCTTCGGTTTCAATCGCCAGGTGCATAGGCCGACCGGTAAAGAGGTCGGGGCGCAGCAGATAGGCGATCACACAGGGGTCGTGGAGCGGTGGCGCAGTTAATCCATGGCGTTCCACATCTGACTGGCCGTAGTAGCGCAGCATGCCTGCAGCAGCTTTGCCCACAGCGGTGTCCAGGGCCTCAAGCGCCGCTAGGCGATCGGGGGTGGTCACGACCTGGTGGGTGACATCTAGGCCGATCATGGTCAGGGGCAGACCGGCATCTACGACTACTTTGGCCGCGTGGGGATCGACGTAGATATTGAACTCAGCGGCGGGGGTAATGTTGCCGCTCCCCAATGAGCCCCCCATCATCACCACCTGATCGATGCCCTGGGCAATCTTAGGACACTGGATTAGTGCTACAGCTAGGTTAGTGAGCGGGCCCAGGGTAGCTAGGGTGATGGGAACCGAGGTTGTGGTGAGTTGTTCAATCAGAAACGCGACGGCATGTTGAGATTGCAGCGGCAGGGTGGGTTCGGGAAGATCGGCCCCCTGTAAGCCCATTGCGCCGTGGATGTCTTCGGCAGTAGTGAGCGATCGCAGCAGCGGGCGCGGGCAGCCCGCATACACCGGCACATCGGTGCGCTGGGCCAGGTGGCAGATGCGGCGAGCATTGGCCTGGGTGAGCGCCAGCGGCACGTTGCCCGCCACAGTGGTGATGCCCAGCAGGTCGAGCTCAGCGGTGGAGGCGAAAGCGAGGAGGAGGGCGATCGCATCGTCAACCCCAGGATCGCAATCAATAATGACGGGTCGAGGCGGCATAGACAGGTTCCAAACGGGGTTCTACAGGGGGTGGCACAGCGTAGCCAGCAAAGGCTACGGGCGCTGTCCTAAAATACGCTGTGTAGGTACTGCATCAATTCCCCCGCTAAGGAGGTTGCTCCCTTGTCTGCTGCGCTGCGTCTCACGATCATGGTATCTGGGCTGAGTCTGCTACTGGTCGCCGGTTGTGCGGGCAGTCCCCTAGAGCAGTCCCTTGAGGCCGATCCGCAACTGCAAGATCGGCCCGTATTCAATGGCGAAGAGCCCGAAACCCCGGCTGCAACAGAGGCCGAACCAGACCCGGCTGAGGCAGCCGCCGAGGCCCCCTCCGAGGCCGAGCCTCCAGAGTCAGAACCCTCACCTGAGGACAGCGCTGCGACCCTGGCCGAAGTACCCGAAGACCTGCGTCCCTACGTGCAAAACTGGCTAACTCTTGGGGTTGTCGAGCCAGCACGGCCAACGGCCGCTGGCACCACAGCAAAGCCCGAATTTGCCCCTAACCAGACCATTACCCGGGGTGAGTTCGCCCACTGGCTGCTCGCCGCCAACAACAGGTTCTATCAAGATGTACCGGCCAAGCGCCTGCGCCCTGCCGCTGCTGGCACTGCCCCCGCCTTTCAGGATGTGCCTGCGTCGCACCCCTACTTTGCCGCCATTCAAGGGTTAGCCGAAGCGGGGATTATTCCCAGCGCCAAGACCGGCAATGCCACCGCCGTCACCTTTCGGCCCGATGCACCCCTCACCCGCGAAACCCTCGTGTTGTGGAAGGTGCCTCTAGATTCTCGGGCGCCGCTGCCGACGGCGGCGGCCGATACTGTCGCCACTGCCTGGGGCTTTCAGGATGCCGCTAAAATTGAGCCGTTGGCGATGCGGGCGGTGTTAGCCGATCACCAAAATGGCGATTTTGCCAATATTCGCCGCGCCTTTGGCTATACCACCCTTTTTCAGCCCCAAAAAGGCGTTACCCAGGCTGAGGCCGCTGCCGCTCTGTGGCGATTTGGCAACCAAACCGAAGGTATTTCTGCTAAGGACCTGATAGAACGACCTGCCACCGAGGCAGATTCTCCAGAATCGACTGACCCGACAAACTCCCCTTGATTTTCCAAAATCAGCCACCTATGGAGCGAGGGCTCTCCTCTACGCCTTCTTTGGAGAGGCTAACGTCAGCGGAGAGGTCGTTACGCCATTACAAGGCCAAGGCGATTCCGACCCTTCACTCATCCACCCCTTAGATAATGCCAAACAGCGAAAGCCCCATCCCCACAAACGCCAACACCCCCGCCACAATCATGATGACGGCGGGCATGGCTTTGCGGGTCTGCATCCAGCGGCGAACGAAAATAAACACAAGGGCCACCGTGACTCCCATCGCCATGCCCGCCCCACCGGCTGAACCGGCCTGCCACAGCCAGGCCCCCAGTAGCAGCAGGGCGGCGCTCACCAAGCCGCTGGCCAACGACACCTGGCTGCGGGCTTGGGCGTAGCCAATTAGGCCGCCGATCGCAGAGAGGGCAGCATAGGCGATCGCACACAGGGCTCCAGTGGGCATGGCAGCTTGCACAATAAGAACATTCTCAGGCTAGCGAGGTTTTTGCTGCCGCACAACCCTAACTAGCAGGGTGCACCGGAGGGGCGATCGCAACAGTTGTGCCAAGTTTCACGGAACCAGCCATGTATTAAGCAACACATCCTTTTTGAACTAGTTACTACTTCTAGGTTCATCTAGGAGAGCATTCCTCGTGCCCTAGCCTCAGATTTGCCACCTCCTCAAAAACAGAGATTGGCAATAAACATCCTTTGTGAGAAGAATTACAAAGAAATCACGAGAAGGAGAATTTTTTCATGATTTCTGCAAAATGACTGTGATGGTTTCTCCACCATAGAGTGCTTTAATTTACTGAAAGCCCCATGCAACAGACTCCTTAGACCTTCCCGAAGTCATTCTAGACATCACCCAAGGCACGTGCTCTTGCTAAGAGATGCTCTATTGCGGGAAAAGTTGGGCGATTAGTTCCCTACATGGTCGTATTTTTTCCAAAGCTCAGTACTTGTTCTTAGGCATAACTGGTTCATGAATGTCAGCTCAGGTCATGCATCAAGACCCAGCATTTCTGTCATTATCCCTGTGTATAACGGTGGGGAAAACTTCCGTCGCTGCCTTGAGAGCCTGGGCCAATCCGGTCGGCAGCCTGACGAGGTGATTGTGGTTGCCGATGGCGACACCGACGGTTCATGGGAAGTGGCCAAAGCATTTGGGGCCAAGGTATTTCGCTACGACTCGGCGGGCGGACCGGCCCGCGCTCGCAACCGAGGGGCATCGATGGCCCAGGGAAACATTCTGTTCTTTATCGATGCCGATGTCACCGTTGCTCAGGACACCATTCTCAACGTTGAAATCGCTTTTCAGAAAGACGTTAATCTGGCAGCATTGATTGGCTCCTACGACGACCAGCCGGGGGCCTCTAATTTCTTATCGCAGTACAAAAATCTGCTTCATCACTACACCCACCAGGTATCGTCCGAAAAGGCCTCGACCTTTTGGGGGGCCTGCGGAGCCATTCGCGCCGAAGCATTTCACGCCGTGGGTGGGTTTGACGAGCGCTACCTCAAACCCTGTGTCGAAGATATTGAATTAGGCTACCGACTGCGACGGGCGGGCTACACGATTCGCCTATGCAAGCACATTCAGGTCAAGCACCTGAAATGCTGGCAGCCCGGTTCACTATTGCGGGCCGAAATTCTCTACCGCGCCCTGCCTTGGGCAGAGCTAATTCTGAGCCAGGGGCAACCGATGAATGACCTCAACCTGAACCGCACTAACCGCCTGAGTGTGGTGCTCAGCTTTGCGGCGCTGGTGTGTTTGCTGGGCGGATGGATTGAGCCCTTTTTGTGGATTGTTGCGATCGCCATTATGGTCGGGCTGCTGGTCATCAACCAGCGGGTTTATCGCTTCTTTTGGTATAAGCGCGGACCGCTCTTTGCTCTGCGGGTAATCCCCTGGCACTGGTTCTATTTTCTCTACGGCGGTGCCGCCTTTGCTTACAGTTTCGCCACCTATCGGTTTCGGCAATTTTCTACCCTTGCCGATTAGCCAGCCATCTTCCCAATTTTGGTCAGTGTAGGCCCCCCAGCGTTGGTTGGCGGCCTTACTGCTTTCAACAGGTGCGATCGCGCCGCATCCCAGGGCAGGTCAACGTCGAGCCGCTGAAGCTTCACCGGCAGTTGCCAACCGGCTGCTGAATTTGAGCTTGTCTTTCGGGATTGTGGCCACCATCGGCTGGCCCAGCAAAGAGCGGGGCGATCAACTTTCTCGCCTTTGTCGGGGCCTACATTGTGATTCCAGAGTTTTTACTGTTTCGCCCCACCGCTCCCCTACAAACCCTGCGCTACCACTGGCCGAAATGGCTGCTGATTGCGGCAGGACTGCTCGTTGTTTGCCTGGTGTTTCCGCCCCTGGACACCCCCTACGGCAACATGGGCAAGGTGGCCGATCTGCTGCCGTTTTATGGGTTGGTGATGGCGATGTACTACGGTCTAGCCCTGCTCACCTGCCTGCGTTTTACCAAGCCAGACCTGCTGTTTTGGATCATCGCCTTCAACGCCTTGATCATGATGAAAGCCATTCCTTGGGATCGCTACGTGCTGTCCCTGGCAGTGGCCTTCTGGTATCTCAAATCCGTCCGATGTGGCACCGACGCCCAGCTTCGTGACCCCGACCTTCAACCTCTAGCACAGCCCACTACACTTGGGCAGGATCCAGACGGGCGGCCGAAGCCTAATCAGCGCTTCTAAACCGTCAACGTAGCCAGCAGCAAACCGCTAAGACTATCGAACCCGGCTCTTGGCAATGATTGCGCTTGGGCCACTTATCGGCACACCAATAGCAGGGTTGTCGAGGGCGATCGCACGCTTTGCACCGACCTTTAAATCTCTCTATCACTGCCCACAGTGAGCTTGCCTAGCCATAAAACAAATCCCCAAGAAAGTTAAGTAACCTTCCTGGGGATTAAAACGCTAAACCCAATCTGGACTAAAGGACACCCAGATTCGCTAGGCCTAAAATTACCCCAGTGCCAATCAGGTGGCCAAAGCTGGCGCTGGCCAGCACTGCCGGCAGGCCAAGGTTGCCAAACAGTGCACCGCCGGGCATTGCCGGCGGTGCACTGGGGTATTTAATCCTGAGTCTGCCAATGACAAGGGCCAAGATATTGCAGAGAATCATCACGACGGCCACCTTAGGGCTCCAGTCGGGCGTATGCGGAACCGCAGCTAAAATTGGTAGGAATGCCAATGTACCAGCCTCCATAAATGCAGTGGAATGGCAAATCAATTGCCTAGGCCTACTTTTTCATGGAGCCAGGAAGTTCTGTCGGTAGCCGTTGCAAGACTTTACAATTTATAGGATAGGTGCTCACGGCTGAGCTAGGGAGATTGAAGCGTTAGACGCTAGGGGTTACTGCTCTAACTCCTAAATTATCGGGTGATCTAATCTCAACCGGAGCCACCCCCAAACCTGTTTAGCTGACTGCTAACCCGCAAGGTAAACACAATCTTATGGAACGAGGACTTCTGTGGCTGCCCCTGCTGGCGGTATTTATTGGCTTAGCCTGGGCGGGCTGGCACGAGTTTCAAAAGGTGCAGGCCTACGAAGCTTGGGCTACCGAGTTCGATCGCAGCAAATACGACATTCGCTCGATGCTTGGGCAGCGGGGCGATGAACTCACCTGGGGCCGCCCCACCCGCCAGGGACCCATCGACCTCACCACGCTGTCGCTTCAGCAGGTGACCACCCTCCAACTCGAAATCAATGGCAAAACCGTGCCCGCCGACCAGACTAGCCCCACCGGCAAATCAGTAGAGTTAGCTCTGGCCACTGCCAACGGCGAAACCTACCGGATTCCCTTTACCGACGGGGATTTAGCCCGCCGCTGGGAAAAAGCGTTGCATCAATCTCTTCAGGCGTTAAAATCGGCATCAGCTTAACGGCAGCTTGGCGTTGACAAGGGTTTTAGCCCTTTCTAACCCTTGAGCCGTTTACGGCAGATCCGATCGCCGGGCTCTCTAGCCCTCACCCCCGATGCCATGACCCGTGTTTCTTCCCTGTCCCGCGACGAACTCAAGACCCGGCGAAAAAGCCTCCGGCGGCGGCGGCGCGTTTCTATCAGCCAGGCACTTTGGCGATTTTGGGCGCTCTCGGGGCTGACAGCCGCCATTTTTTGGGGGGCCACACGCCCGGTATGGCTAATTACTAGTCCCGCTCAAATTAACGTGACGGGCAACGAACTGCTCAGCGACGAAATGGTGCAGAGCCTGATGCCGCTGTCCTATCCCCAATCCCTGATGAAGGTGGAGCCGGAGGTGCTGGCCCGACAGCTGCGCGATCGCGCCCCCATTACCACCGCAGAAGTCACCCGGCAGCTGCTGCCGCCGCGCCTCAATGTCAAGGTGCAGGAGCGGATGCCCGTAGCGGTAGTGCTGCCCGTGGGTAAGGCCGACGGTAGCGACACTCAATATCTTCAGGCTGGGTTTCTCGACGCCCACGGAGCCTGGATGCCCTTAGCTAGCTTTGGTTTAGGCAGCGCCTCACCGCAGCTGCCCACTCTCCAGCTGCGAGGCATTCAGCCCCACTACCAACGCTACTGGCCGCAGATTTATGAAACCATCGTCGGTAGCCCAGTAGCCATTACCGAAATCGACTGGCACGACCCCAACAACCTGGTGCTTGAGACGGCCCTGGGCACGGTCTACCTAGGTCCTTACAGTCCTGAACTAGAGCAGCAGCTGGCTACCCTCGACAAAATGCGCAACCTGCCCGGTCAGTTGACCGATTCTGAGGTAGCCCGCATCGACCTCAGCAATCCCGACGCGCCCTCGATCGCCATAGTCGACACCGCCGCTCCAACGGCAAGCCCTGCGCAGACAGACGCTAACGCCAGCCCATAAACCGCAGGAGCACCCTGGTTTCCTAGAGTGCTCCTGCATTTGATATAGATATGCATCCTGCGTCTAAATAGATATGCATCCTGCACCTGAATAGAGATATATAAAGGATGATGCTATTGACGCAAAGGGGCTCGTTTTTCCTATTTCAATGGTTAGATCAAGTAGTTTAAGACTTGCCAAGGCAGTTTGGTTTTTCTCAATGAAGTACTCTATAGTTGTCTAGCATCAGCCAGGGTTTAGATTTTTAGGGCTTAGGTGTTATCTTCGGTTATCTAGTACGGGTAATTATTATATTGTCTACGGCCTCTAACTCTATGACCCCCGACAACCCCCACGGCAATGGTGCTGGCCACAGCAACGCTGACTACGAGTCTTACTCGACTCATCAGGCCGAGACTGCAACCTCTGACCTGATTCCAGCGGCTGATGCTGTGACCGCCTTCGCTGGCCCGTCTAACCCGTTTAGCCACGGCGAGCTTACCTCCAGTCAACCCCACAATGCCAGAGCTATGCCCGGAGAAACGTACACCAAAAACACGGCTTTGCCCAGCAGCGTCGCCCGCATTAAGGTAATTGGGGTCGGCGGCGGTGGCTGTAATGCCGTCAACCGCATGATTAGCAGCGGCCTGTCGGGGATTGAGTTCTGGTCCATCAACACCGATGCCCAAGCCCTCGACAACACCACCCAGACCAACAGCCTGCACATCGGTCAAAAGCTGACCCGTGGGCTCGGCGCTGGGGGTAACCCCGCCATTGGCCAAAAGGCGGCCGAAGAATCTCGGGAAGAAATTGCCGCAGCCCTTGAAGAGTCTGACCTGGTATTTATCACCGCCGGCATGGGGGGCGGCACGGGCACAGGGGCGGCGCCCATTGTGGCCGAAGTGGCCAAGGAAGCCGGAGCACTGACCGTTGGCGTGGTCACTCGCCCCTTTACTTTTGAAGGACGCCGCCGCATGAACCAGGCCGATGAGGGCATTGCTGCCCTTCAAGGTCGGGTCGATACGCTGATTATCATCCCCAACGACAAGCTGCTATCCGTTATCTCTGAGCAGACCCCGGTGCAAGAGGCCTTTCGCACTGCCGACGACATTCTGCGCCAGGGCGTACAGGGTATCTCAGACATTATTACAATCCCCGGTCTAGTCAACGTTGACTTTGCCGATGTACGGGCCATAATGGCCGACGCGGGTACAGCCCTGATGGGGATTGGCATGGGTTCTGGCAAATCACGGGCGCGGGAAGCAGCGATCGCCGCTATTTCCTCCCCCCTGCTCGAATCTTCCATTGATGGTGCCTCTGGAGCCGTGTTCAATATTACCGGCGGGTCGGATCTCACTCTCCACGAAGTCAATGCAGCCGCCGAGATTATTTACGAAGGGGTGGATCCCAACGCCAACATCATCTTTGGTGCGGTAATTGACGAGCGCATGCAAGGTGAAGTCTGTATCACGGTGATTGCCACCGGGTTTAACACCCGTGCCGGGGTCCAGCCCGAGATTGAGGTAGCCCGCGTTACGCCCTTTAAGCGCACCCTGGCTACGCCGCCCGCTGCGCCGCCAGCCAGCAGCAGTGGCGGTGGCGGCGGTTTGGGAGCCGGACTAGATATCCCCGAGTTTCTGCAGCGGCGGCGGCCTAACGGCAATCGCTAGCCATGACAATGACGCCTACCTGGCCTGCGGCCCTAACCATCGCTGGTTCTGACAGCGGCGGCGGGGCTGGCATTCAGGCCGACCTGCGCACCTTTGCCTTTCACCTGGTCCACGGCACCAGTGCCCTGACCTGCGTGACCGCTCAAAACACTCTGGGGGTGACACGGGTTGATGCCTTGCCGCCCGAAGCCGTCACGGCTCAGATTGCAGCAGTGACCAACGACATTGCGGTGCAGGGAGTCAAAACCGGCATGCTGCTTAACCAGGGCATTATTCAAGCGGTGGCCGAGGCTTTAGGTGCTCTCCCGCAGGTACTTCCAGTAGTTGTGGATCCAGTGATGGTGTCACGCACTGGGGCGCAGCTGATTGATGACGATGCGATCGCCACCCTAACCCGCCACCTCATCCCCCAAGCCCGCATTCTCACGCCGAACCGCTACGAGGCCCAGTTGCTCAGCGGTTTAGAGATCACTACTCTAGCCGATATGGAAGCAGCGGCCTGCAAAATCCACCAGCTTGGCCCCCAAGCCGTTCTAGTGAAAGGGGGCGGCATGACAGATGCTCTGCGCAGTACCGACGTCTGGTTTGACGGGCGCCAGGTAGTGGTTTTAGAGGCCGAGGTTGTGGAAACGAAGCATACCCACGGCACCGGCTGCACGCTATCAGCGGCGATCGCCGCTAACTTAGCCCTGGGCAAAGACCCGCTAACCGCCGTCAAAGATGCCAAAAATTACGTCACCAACGCTCTCAAGCACGCCCTAGCGATTGGCCAAGGGCAGGGTCCTGTCGGCCACTTCTTTCCTCTGATAGCTCGGTAGGCAAGGCCTAGTAGTCCGCTAAGTTAACAGCGGTAGGTTAGTGAGGGTTTAGGGTTCACGGTCTTCGGTTTAAGGCAGACCATGAACCGTATACCCAAGACCATGAACCCTAGAGCCTATTCACACCCAACTTAGTCGGGCGCTAGCCTAGCCCCGCCTACTGGCCTACTGATCTTTCGGCTCCGGCCAAACGGATTCCCAGTCGGAGCACTGACGTTCTTCTTCAGGGCCATAGGGGTGCATAGCGCACACCAGTGTATTGCCGCCATAGGACTGGCCGCAGAAATTACGACAGCCCACACAGACCGGATAATTCTGTAGCAGGGGTTCCACAGTGCTGTTGAAGGGGCCTGATACCTCCTCAAACCACTGGTCAATGCCTGATAGTCCTGCCAACAGTGGCCCTAAGATCTCATTGAGTTCGTCAGCTACATAATCAATCTCAGCATTGACCGTAACTCGAAGCGGCTCTACGACATGGTTGAACTCGACTGCAATGCGATCGATTTCGGGGTCAATGGCTTCCTGCACCTGCTCAGCCCACTGATCGGTCGTCTGCACCAGAGCGTCAGAAGCGCTAGCCAGCTGTTCGACCAGGTTATCAAGCCAGCGCTCTGTGTCCTCAGAGATCTGCTGGGTAAAATCCTGCACGGCGTTGCCAAAGGCATCAAACAATTGCTTAGACCAGTCATCCATAGGGCTAGTTGCTCGACTTTTGCTTCAGGGTTTCTAGTTCTTGGCGCAGGGCAGCTACCTGCTCACGCAGGGCAGCGGTTTGGGCGTCCGTGGGGTTAGCCACAGGGGCGTCGTCATCCAAAATTTCAATGGGCCGAGGCTGCGGAAGGTTTTCGGTTGTGGGAGTCGCTCCGTCCTGGGCGCGGTTGACCATCTCATTTACCAGGCGCTGGGCTTCTTCAGCCGTAATTTCGCCCCGCGCCACCAGTTCATTGACGATGCCCTGGGTTTGCTCGCGCAAATCTTTGAGGGTGTCGCCCGCTTTCTCACCCGCGTAGGAAGCGACCCCAACTCCTAGATAAAACGCCTTTTTTACCAAATCTCCAAAACCAGCCATGTTGGCAGCCTCCCCATTGCTCTGTATACACTGCCAGCTTAGAGAAGACGCTGGCCCAATGACCAGGGGCAATGGCACGCTGTCTCAGGCGGAAAACCCCACCCCCTAGCCCCAGGCTAAGCAAAACTAGCAAAAATGAGGATAGTCAGAAATCTTACGTTACTCTAGCGGCTTAAACGGTGTAGCGAAGTTCCACTTAAGCGCCAAACTAAAAGACCCGGAGTCCACGCCTGTCACAAGCATCCCGTAATGCTGCTACCTTCCGGTCCTGACATGATTTGGGCGTTGCGACCGCATGGGTCCGAGTCTTCTCCACTATAACACTTGCCTCTATGACCAGCCAACGACTCCAGCAACAAATTGCTTTTGTGGTCGAAATCGACCGGCTCAAGCAGGTTTTGCGTCAAACCCAGCTGATGGATGCCTCCCGCCGCGAGAACAGCGCCGAGCATTCCTGGCACCTGGCGGTGATGGCTCTGGTGCTGGCAGAGTACGCTCCCGCTGAGGTGGATATGCAGCGGGCAATTCACCAGATGCTCATTCACGACCTGGTGGAAATCGATGCCGGTGACACCTTTTGCTATGACGCGGCGGGGCATGACGGCAAGGCCGAGCGCGAGCAGCGGGCCGCCGATCGCATCTTTGGTCTGCTGCCCGAGGCGATCGCCCAGCAGCTCCGCCATCTGTGGGATGAGTTTGAAGCCCAGGTTACTCCCACCGCCCGCTTTGCAGCCTCCCTTGATCGCATTCAACCGCTGCTACACAACTGGCAAACCCAGGGCGGCACCTGGAAGCAGCACGGCATTTGCCGGGCCCAGGTAATGCAGCGGATGGCCCCGGTGAAAAACGGTGCTCCAGAGCTATGGCCCTTTGTATTGGAGGTGATTGAAGAGTCTGTAGCGAAGGGATATCTCAAGCCATAGATTACGTCACTGCATGCGATCGATGGTGCGGTACTGGATGGCTTCGGCAATGTGGTGGGTTTGCAGATCCTCAGCGCCATCCAAATCAGCGATGGTGCGGCCGACTTTGAGGATGCGATCCATGGCGCGGGCCGAGAGGCCTAGCTGGCGCACGGCTCCTTCTAGCAGAGTTTTACTGGTGTCATCCAGCGGGCACCAGTGCTTTAGGTGGCGGCTCTGCATATCGGCGTTGCACTGTAGGGCAGGCTCGGTTTTGAAGCGATCGTGGGCGCGCTGGCGGGCGGCTTGGACGCGATCGCGCACCGGTTCCGATGCTTCCCCTGGCTGGTGCTGGGTCATTTCTTCGGGTTTGATGCGGCTGACCACCACCTGCAAATCAATCCGATCCATCAGGGGTCCTGAGAGGCGCGACCAATAGTTTTCGCGGCTGCGGGGGCTACAGGTGCAGGGTTGCACCGAGTCACCGTAGAAGCCACAGGGGCAAGGGTTGGTGCTAGCAATCAGCGTAAACTGGGCGGGGAACACTACCGACTGCCGAGTGCGGGTAATCGTGACATAGCCATCTTCGAGGGGCTGGCGCAGATATTCCAGCACATCGCGCTTAAACTCGGTCAATTCGTCTAGGAAAAGGATCCCCCGGTGGGCTAAAGAAATCTCTCCCGGCTTGGGGTAGCTGCCACCGCCGACCAGGGATGGTCCCGAGGCCGAGTGATGGGGACTGCGAAAGGGGCGCGTATTCACCAAAGTTCCTTTCTCCTTCAGCAAACCCGCCACAGAGTGAATCTGGGTGACATCCAAGGCTTCTTCAAACTGTAGCGGTGGCAGGATAGAGGGTAGACGACGGGCCAGCATGGTTTTACCACTTCCAGGAGGCCCCACGAAGATAAGATTGTGGCCACCCGCAGCAGCGATCTCTAGAGCACGGCGAGCCTGGGCCTGGCCTTTGACGTCTCGCAAATCCAGCGCGTTTGCAGCGGAGTTCATTATCAGTGTGGTGTCAACGACCACCGGGCTATGGCCTGAAGGGTTGTTGAGGAAATCTGCAACTTCCGACAGGTGGTTGAAGCTGTAGACCGTCAGCCCTGGCACCACGGCGGCCTCGCGCCCGTTGTCGGCGGGCACTACCAGACAGCGAATACCGAGTTTTTGCGCTGCTGCTGCGATCGGCAACACTCCGGCTACCGCCCGCAGGCTGCCGTCTAGGGATACTTCTCCCAAAAACAGTAGGTCGTTGAGGGCGTCGGTGTTCACCTGTTCCGAGGCGGCGAGAATGCCAACGCTGATGGGCAAGTCAAAAATAGGGCCTTCTTTGCGCAGGTCGGCGGGGGTGAGGTTGATCACCACCTTGCGCATGGGGAAGGGAAAGCCAGCGTTCTTAAGCGCGGCCTTGACCCGTTCGCGGGACTCTTGCACAGCGGTATCAGGCAGACCTACGACAACTACGCCGGGTAGACCGCCAGAAATATCGACTTCGACCCCAACTTTGAGGGCATCGATGCCCACTAGCGCCGCGCTCCAAACCCTTGCCAACATGTTGTGTTTCCCCTGATTCTGAGGTTTAGGGTGCCCAGGGGCAAGGGTGCGATCGGTAACCAAGAGCTGTCATCTGCGATTTGGCTGATTGCGCTACCGTGCGGATGTTGTAGCCCAAGATCTCGCAGATTTGCTACTTAATACATATTTATTCCCCTTCGCTGAGTTCATTGCATGAATGAGATGCCAAAGTATACGCTCCTTGAAGTCGAGCGTCGCTGGCTCGTTGACCTATCTGCTATAGATCTCGCGCCCCTGCCTTACCGTGAGATTGAGGATCTCTATATTTCCGACTCGCGGCTGCGATTGCGGAGAGTTGCCGGGCCACGCGAGGTCGTTTTCAAGCTCGGCAAGAAATACGGCAAGCGCACGCCACTTGCCGAACCGATAACCAACATTTACCTGACAGAGAGCGAGTACTCACAATTCGCTGACCTTCCAGGTCACCGCGTCCGCAAGCGTAGATATTCATTGTCTGGCGGTTCTTTGGACATCTACCTAGAACCACAGCATGAGCTCGCAATATTTGAAGCAGAGTTCTCAGACGAACGATCGGCGAGGGGTTTCGTGCCGCCTTCCTTCGCTACACGCGAGATCACAAACGACGCGGCTTTTAGTGGTGCTACGATTGCGGCACATATTCCAAGGGCATGACATCCCGTTGCAGAGGACGGTTATGGATAAACTGCCACGGCACATGCGGTATCATGCCGCCTCTGAACCAGAACTTTAGTTGACGTCATCAAAAAATCTCAAGGTTTGGGAACTTGTTCTGTGGGCAATCTAGCGTTGAGATACTATCCGTGCGATCGCATCCCCCATGGCTCCCACTACAGACATCATCATCATTGGCGCAGGCATTTCAGGGCTGGCCGCCGGATGCTATGCCCAGATGAATGGCTACCGCAGCGTTATCTTTGAGGCCGAAAGTCAGCCAGGGGGCTTGTGTACCGCTTGGTCGCGCCAGGGTTACACCTTCGATGCGGGCATTCACTACATCTTTGGCACCGGGGAGGGGCAGCCGTTCTACGAGCTTTGGCAAGAGCTGGGGGCGTTGCAGGGGGTGGAGTTTACCAATCAGACGGAGTTCATGCAGATCCACGGCTCCCAGGGGGAGGTGCTGCGGGTGCACAGCAAGCCCGACGAGCTGCAAGCGCACCTGCTGGCTCTGGCTCCAGAAGATGCCAAGCTAATCGACGCCTTCTGCAAGGGGGTGAGCAAGTTCAAAGAGTTTGACCTGTCGATGTTGCAGCAAAAGCCCAAGTCGCTGATGACGGCGACGGATTGGGCGCGGCTGGGCAAGCAAGTGCTGCCCTTTATGGGGGTGCTGGGCAAGTGGAGTCAGCTCTCCCTGAGAGATCTAGCGGGGCAGGTGAAGAATCCGTTTCTGCGATCGGCGATGCCCCACATGTTTGCCTGGCCCGATGTGCCGGTGATGGTGGGCATGTCGCTGCTGGCCTATTTGGACAACAGCAACGCGGGCTCGCCGGTAGGGGGGGCGATCGCATTTTCCCGCGCGATCGCGCAGCGCTATCTAGAATTGGGCGGTGAAATCCACTACGCATCGCCGGTGGAGCGCGTGCTGGTGGAGAATGACCAGGCCGTAGGAGTGCACCTGATCAACGACGAAGAGCACCGGGCAGCTCGGGTGATTTCCGCCTGCGACGGTCGCCGCACCATCTTTGATTTGTTGAAAGGGGGCTACGTCAACCGCAGGCTGGAGAAGCTCTACGACGGGCACCTGCCGATGCATTCCCAGTTTCAGGTGTCGCTGGGGGTGAATATGGATTTTTCGCACCGGCCCCATTGGGTGACGCATTTATTGAATGAGCCGATCGCGATCGCCAACCAGCCCCATACCGAAATTGGCGTCAAACACTATTGCTTCGATCCATCGTTAGCTCCTGCTGGTAAGTCAGTCGTGAGCCTGATGGTGACTACCCACTACAGCGATTGGCAAGGCCATGCGACCCATCAAAATCAAGTGGCGGAGACGTTAATTGAGCGCATGGAGGAGTTTTACACAGGCTTGGGGGCAGCTGTGGAAAACATGGAGGTAACCACCCCCCTTAGCTACGAAAAACTCACCGGCAACTGGCAGGGTGCCAGCTGCGGCTGGCTGCTGACCAAAGACACCCTACCGCTGATGATCAAAGGTGTGCCCAAGCGCCTCCCCGGCCTAGACAACTTCTACATGGTGAGCCAGTGGACTGAGCCGGGTGGCAGCTTGCCCATCGTGGCGCTGTCGGGTCGCAACATGATTTACGAAATCTGTCGCGAAGATGGGCGCACATTTGAAGCCACCGTGCCGGGGTAGTGAAGGATTATCTTTGGCCAAAGATAATGAATTGCGATCGCACATCAAGCTTCGTTGCAGTCCTTTGCCCACCCCAGAAGCTCGCAGGAAAATGGAATTAAGAGGTCTGGTTGCCAAGAACCATTCCTCAAGGTGCGATCGCCCTGGGAGAATCACGCCATGCTGTTTCTCACGCTGAGCTACCACGACCGGTTGTATCTAGCGACCGAACTCGGTGCGTTAGGACTGGTGCTATTGCTTTACTGGCTAACATTCCGCCTCAGGCACCACCAGCCTCTGCCCTAGCTGCGATCGCCTCACGCCTGATTCGCTTCAGTCATTGGGAGAACACCCCATGTATCGCAAAATTTTGGTCGCCCTAGACAACAGCCTTGCCAGCGACACCTTATTTACTCAAGCCCTTGAGCTAGCCCAAGCCACCGATGGCGCCCTCCTGCTGGTACACAGCCTGTCAAACCAGGAAGAAAGCAGCCCCTTGCCCCTGTCACCCCGGCTCGACAACATCTACTGGGCACCCGGTACCGAGCTCGATCTAGAGGCGTGGCGGCAAGCTTGGGTGCGCTACGAACACGAGAGCTTTGACCGCCTGCGCCACTACGCCGCGACAGCCAACACAGCGGGAGTCCCCACCGAGTTTCGGCAGCTGGTTGGCAACCCCGCAACCGTCATCTGCAAAGCCGCTCAAGAGTGGGGAGCTGACCTCATTCTCATCGGCAACCGAGGCCGCACAGGCCTGGCTGAGTTGGTCTTAGGCAGCGTTAGCAACCACGTCATGCACCGGGCTACCTGCTCTGTGCTGGTGATGAAGGCCAATGTCCTTAGCTCTAGCGAAACCCCTGTCACAGCCGAAGCTGCCTGATTCAAATTCCCTTTTAGGGACGAAAGGATTTTGCTCGGTGCAAGAACCACAGCCTAACTAGAAGGAATTGGTTTACCCTCCAGCACCACAAAGACCCTCTCTGTGGAAAAACTCCCCGAGAGGAACCGAGTTCTATGGGCATACAACTCTATGCACTTAGGAGAGATGACCTGTTTCCCTTTACAGAAAAAACTGAGTAAAACTCTCTTGTCAAAAAGCAGGAGTGGATCCAATTTAGCGAATAACTTATTTGTCAGCAGCAAGACAAAGCAGTCCCAAAAAAAGCAAAGATTACCTCGCGATGAACAAATAGGATCCTAATAAAACCGAAAAAGGATCCGATTCAGCGAGTAATCTGCCTGTTAACAGCAAGGGAAACAATTATCAAAAGAACAAATATTATTCCGCGATAAGCGAATGGGATCCCAAGAGAACCAAAGGCTGAAGAAAGACGTAACAAATTGTGATCATTTTCTTAAATCCCTCTGGGGAAAACAGTGCAAAAACCGTGGGAAATCTCCTCCTTTAAAGGGGATAACTTCTCTCTTTGAAATCACATTCATGCTGCCACTTCTAGGGTGTGGAAAACTCAAACTTTTCTTCACCCTTTTTCCCCAATAGAGTTAATAGTGCAACCTATACTCATTCAACAGTTCAGCGGTTATCCCCAGTTTTCACAGGCTCTACTTCTACTACTACTCTTTAAATTTTCTTATTCCGGAAGGCAGAGCTTGTTTAACAGGGTCAGCGCTGATAGGGCAAAAAAAGGGTGATAGGATGAGCACCGAATTGAAAAGTAGCTTCTTTCAAAAACGTTAGAAAGCTCTTGAATAAGGGATCCACCTCTTCGAGATCCTATAAGAAGAGCAGTTTTATTCAGTAATCCATCACAAAAGAGAATTGCTCTACTCTCAGCGTTATAAAGGATCCCTCTGTGGAAGAACTCTTCAAGAGAACCGAGCCCTTTGGCCGTAAAACCATATGCGCCTGCGAGAGAGGGTCCATTTCCCTGCACAAATTAGGCTGAGTAAAATTATCCTTTTAAGAAACAAATGCGGATCCAATTCATTGGTAATTTATCTATTAACGGCAAGACAAGTAAGAAACAAATACGGATCCAATCTAGCGAATAATCTGTCTATTAACAGCAAGACAAAATAGTCATCAAACGAGCAAAAAAATTACTCCCAATGAACTAACGGGATCCCAAGAACACTGAAAAAGGATCCCATTCAAGGAACTAATTAAAACCATCTTAGTCGATAACAGATGTGGATCCGATTTGGCGATAATCCATCTGTTAACAGCAAGACGAAACAGTGATCAAACGGAAGAAAAATTAACCCTACAGCAGCCGAACAGGATCCTAAAAAGACCAAATCTTGAAAGAGGCATAACAAATTACGGTCTTTCCTCAAGTTCGATCGGGAAAAACGGCGAAGACTGTGGAAAAGCTTCTCCTTGAAAAGGGGATAACTTCTCTCTTTAAAGGAATCTTGCTGCTGCTTCCACAGGTGTGGAAACTCTAGGCTTTTCCCCAATAGAGTTAACAGTGCAGCCCCAGACCCATTCAACAGTTCAGCGGTTATCCCCAGTTTTCACAGGCTCTACTTCCACTACTGTCCTTTAGATTTTTCTTTTCCAAAGGCAGGGCTTGTTTAACAGGGTCAGCGCTGATGGGGCAAAAAAAGGGTGAGTAGGATGAGCACCCAGTTGAGAAGTAACTTCCTTCGAAACCGCTATAAAGCTTCTGAAGTGGGGGATCCAACTCCTCAAGATCCTATAAGAAGAGTAGTTCTACCCAGCAATCCATAACAAAGGTGAGATACTGCTAGTACGGAATTAGCCAATTCTCACAGATAGATAGGCTGTGCTGGCGTTCCCAATCAGTTGCGTTTCTTTTTCTCCGTTGCCATGAAGTTTATCTGCCCCCAGAACGAGCTGAGTGCCCAACTGTCTTCAGTTAGCCGTGCTGTATCGTCGCGTCCCAACCGGCCAGTGCTGGCCAATATATTGGTCAAGGCCGATATTGAGAACCAATCAGTGACCTTGGTGGGCTTTGACGAAGTGCTGGGCATTGAAAGTCGCTTTAGCGCCCAGGTAGAGGAACCCGGCACGCTGACGCTGCCCTCTAAGCTCTGGGGTGACATCGTTTCTCGCCTAGCCAACGAAGACATCACTCTGGAGTCTGAGGGTGACAGCACCACTGTGACGCTTACGTCTTCCTCTGGTCGCTACGAGGTGCGGGGCTTGAGCGCGGAGGATTACCCTGCGCTGCCCACGGTAGAAGAGGGTGAAGCGATTTCGCTCTCTGCTGATGCGCTGCTCAGTGGCCTGCGCGGCTCGCTCTTTGCCACCAGCGGCGACGAAACCAAGCAGGTGCTCACTGGCGTGCACTTGCTCTCTGAAACGGATGCCCTGGAGTTTGCCGCCACTGATGGCCACCGCCTATCCGTGGTGCAAACCACCGATGAGTCGGTCACAGATACCCCCTTTATGGATGTCACCGTGCCTGCCAAGGCGCTGCGGGAGCTAGAGCGCATGATTCAGGGTTATACCTCTAATGAGCCGGTGGCCTTGCGGCTCGATGAAACTCAGGTGTTGTTTGATCTGGGCCGCCAGCGCCTCACCACTCGCCTGCTCGAAGGGCAGTATCCCAACTACCGGCAGCTGCTGCCGAAGCAATTTGCCCGCCAGGTGACGGTCGATCGCAGACTGTTGATGGCCAGCCTAGAGCGCATTGCTGTGCTGGCTAGCCAGAAAAACGACATTATTAAAATTACCCTCAACCCCGGCGATCAGAGCATTGCCCTCTCAGTGGAAGCTCAGGAGGTAGGCAGCGGGCATGAAGAACTGCCTGCCCAGGTGAGCGGTGATGAGCTCGATATTGCCTTTAACGTGCGCTATCTGCTGGATGGGCTAAAAGCGTTTGACACTACCGAGGTGCAAATGCAGTGCAATGCGGCAACTAGCCCGGCAGTATTCGTGCCCCTGGGAGAAACTAAGATTACCTACCTAGTCATGCCTGTGCAGATTCGGGGATAGGTTGTCGCGACGGGGCTTTTAGACGATTGGCAACCTCTTTGGTTGAACCGTCTAATGGCTGCTCGTCTTTGCTGCAAGGTGTTCGCTTACTCTAGACTTAAGCGTACACAAGCACCTTGCCGGCATATGAGCTATCGCGACATTATTACGATCGAGCCCGATAAGCGCGGCGGCAGACCCTGCATTCGCCGTATGCGAATTACGGTTTACGATGTGCTGGGTTGGTTAGCCGCTGGCATGTCGATGGCTGAAATCATCGATGATTTCCCAGAGCTGACGGAAGTCGATATTAGGGCCTGTTTGGAGTTTGCGGCTGACCGTGATCATCGTTTAGTTGCTTCAGTGAGTGCTGCTTGAAACTGCTGTTTGACCAAGACCTAAGTCGAAAGCTGGTTGATCGATTGGCTGATATTTTTCCGGAAGCTAGCCACGTGCAGCTTAAGGGTCTTGCCGAGAGGACAGATACCGAAATTTGGAACTTTGCTAAATTTAATGATTTCTGTATCGTGACCAAGGATGCTGATTTTCCAGAGAGAAGCCGGCTGTATGGGGCTCCGCCTAAGGTGGTGTGGTTGCGATGTGGTAATGCGCCAACTAGCCAAGTTGAAGCGTTACTGCGCTCTGGAGAGCGAGCAATTCAATCACTTTTATGCGAGACCGCATTGCACTGCTTAGAATTACATTAATTTTTTAGTCTTATCAGGCATGATGGGCAGCTGCTGAAGTCAGCTAACGCTTGAGTTAAGAGGCGCGCTCGCAGAGACCATTCAAAACGAATTGGCCTTTGATATCAAAATTTGAGGTGGCGCAAAGGAGTTGGGCCACCTACTTGGCAGCAGTGCTCATCGGGTAATTCGTTGAAGGAACCGGATGCCGTCGAGGATCTCGACCACCCGTGCCTCGGCAAGAGTGCCGATATAGGGGCCGAGTTGGGTTTTTTGCAGCGATGTGAGTTTTCCCGCCTCGACAAAGCTTCGTTTCGGTAGGCCGGCCTCGCCAGCCTCGAGGGCCACGTTGCCGGGAAGGCTTATGCGCTTGTGGTTGGTAGTGAGGGCGCAGGCGACGACGGTGGGGAGGTGGCTGTGGTTGAATAGGTCGTCCTGCAGGATGACATAGGGGTGAGGGATGGCGGAATCAAGCGTGACCCAATAGATATCGCCGCGGTTGATCAACATGGCTGTTCCTCTTTAAGTGAATTAGGCCCCTTGGGTGAATTCGGATAGCCACCACGCCTCAATCCCGACCCCAGGACAACCCTCTGGGGCAACCAATTCCGAAATGCAGGCGATTTAGGAAATGGCTTTACCGGGAGCAGCACAATCCATCTGTATCTGAGGCGTTTGTCCTCATTTGCGAGTTTGCTTATCAATCAGGTGATTGAGGTCGTGCTGCATTTTGTGGTGCACCTGCCAGTAGCAGGCATCGACGTAGGTGCGATCGCGCGCCGCCTCTGCCCCATAGCGCTCAAAATAGATCGGCGCGCCCACATAGGTAGCTATGGGGCGAGGCCAGGGAATGTTTGGCAATGGCCCAAACGCAACGCCCCAAGGCAGCCCCAGGTAAACAGGAAATACCTCCGGATCGATACCCAGCAGCCAGGGCATGCCCAGTTGGTGGAGGCGCTCTACGAGGGGATAGATGTCGGCCAGTACCAGCAGCGTTTCGTGGGCACCCCAGGAGACCACAGGCACGACGGGAATATGGCGCTGAATGGCAATTTTGACAAACCCCTTGCGATTGCCCAGCTGAATCTGATCGCGCTGGTAAAACGGACGAAAAACATCCTGTGCCCCGCCGGGATACACCAAAATGCTGGCACCGCGATCGAGGGCGGCCAGGGCTGTTTTCGGGTGAGCGGCGATCGCTCCAGCACGTTCGGCCAGACTAGCCACAGCTGGGCAGGCTTGCCACACCTTAGGATGCATCAGACCGTAGACAATGCGATCGGTGCCAAAGCGCCGCACCCAATCGTAGACCATCATAAACATGTCGGGTGCCCCTAACCCGCCATTGTGAGAGCCCACCAGCATGATCTGACCCTCAGGAATCTGCTCCCACCCTTGGGTCTGAACGTGAAAATAATGCTCGTATAGCCAAGCCCAAACCGGCTGAAAGGCTTCAATAAACTGAGGATCACGACGATCTAATGACCAGCCTGGTTTCTGCATCGCCTTAAGGCCGTAATTCCTCATTTAATCGGTATTTCCTGACCGTATATAGGCGACTGCATTGTATTACTAAATGCTATCTAGAACTAGTACGGAGCCTCAATGGCTTCAAACATCATGTCATTGAAGTCAAATAACACAGTTTCATTTCTCAATCCATCTTTGCAAACTTGGGCTGCGTAAAGCTTGCCCGCAGCTGCCCAGACGAGCCGTTGGTTGTCCATCTCGGCCCACTCCCAGGTTGGGCAAGCTATGGTTGTGGCGGCATCAGGGCCAATCAATTCATGCTCATCCCAATAGCAGCCCTTGCCCACCGGAGCGCCAACTTCTGCATGGGCAATTTTGCGCAGCGTCCAGCCCTGACTGACGGGCTTCTCAAAAATGTCTTTGTCCTGCCACTGTCCAACCTTGATGCGCTCTACCCAGGTCCAACCGTCCCGCAGCAGGCGTGGGTAATACACGCTCAGGCATTCGCCACCGCAGCCGCCTTTGGGTTGATACTGGGTGTCCCGTTGCAGAGACGATGGGTTGAGCGAGCCGGAGTGGCCATAGCCGTCATTCAGCCAATATTTTGTCTTCCCAGTCCACAGACCCCCGCCGTGCCAGCAGTCACCCTTCGGGAAAAATGCGATCGCCTTCAAATAAGGCACTTGCGAAATTGCCGTCCATGCCCCCCGCGACTCCGACTGCCATTTACCGTTCATAGCAAAATAGATAAGATGTTTGCCGTCGAGTGAGATATCGCTGCGGCGTTCATAGATGCGGCCCTTGAGCCATTGGCCAAGGTGAAAGGTGTCGCGATCGCGATCCCAAAGCATAGTCGCTACGCGCTTCGACGGCCCCCTACGAATCACTAGGCCAACGGGAGCGTGGCTGGCTAGCAGAATATGAATACGAGGGGGAAACTGCGCCATAGTCCATTCAGCCATAGTTCCGTAGCCAAACCGCTCAAGCCTGAGCGATGTATCGCTTACTACTCACTGCTCTTAGAAAGTTCCCAGTAGCGGCAGTACCTTTTGCTTTAGCAACTCTATTAAAGTTGGATCCATATATCCGTATTTGTCCGGAATATCTAAGCAGATCACCCGTTTTTGCTTCAGCCAAGGCCGAAATTTCTTTGATAGCTGACTGCGGTGAGACGGCTCCATTACAAAGATCACGTCTGCCCACTGGATAGCTTCGCTGGTTAACGGCATCTCTGCCTCCCGATTCAACCCGGCTGAATCCACTTCTAACCCGTCATATTCTGCAAATACAGCTTCAGCGGTAGGGCTGCGCAATCGGTTACGACTGCAAACAAACAACAATTTCATAGACAGCGATCTACTTGAATCAAGGAATTGCCTTTCTAACAGTCTTTTGAAGGGTTCCCTCATGATGGCCACATTTCACCAACAAAAAACGCCCCAGAATTCTGGAGCGTTTCATACCTTCATTCGACCTGTTCACAGGATGGGCGAGGCGCTAACCTCGCCCAAATTCAGAACCTAGCCGTTGATTACAGGAGCTTGTAGTGCAACGGGGGTAGCCTCACCAGCCGAAGCTAGGTCGAGGGGGAAGTTGTGAGCATTGCGCTCGTGCATCACTTCCATACCCAGGTTCGCCCGGTTGATCACATCCGCCCAGGTGCCAATCACACGACCTTGTGAGTCAAGGATCGACTGGTTGAAGTTGAACCCGTTGAGGTTGAACGCCATGGTGCTGATGCCCATGGAGGTGAACCAGATGCCAATCACAGGCCATGCACCCAAGAAGAAGTGCAACGAACGGCTGTTGTTGAAGCTGGCGTATTGGAAGATCAACCGACCGAAGTAGCCGTGGGCTGCAACGATGTTGTAGGTCTCTTCTTCTTGACCAAACTTGTAGCCGTAGTTCTGAGACTCGGTCTCGGTGGTCTCACGCACCAGAGAACTGGTAACGAGTGAACCGTGCATGGCGGAGAACAGGGAGCCACCGAACACACCCGCGACACCCAGCATGTGGAAGGGGTGCATCAGAATGTTGTGCTCAGCCTGAAACACCAGCATGAAGTTGAAGGTACCGGAGATACCCAGAGGCATACCGTCGGAGAAGGAGCCTTGACCCAAGGGGTAGATCAAGAAGACGGCCACAGCCGCAGACAGCGGTGCAGAGTAAGCGACGCAGATCCAGGGACGCATACCGAGACGGTAGCTCAGTTCCCACTGGCGACCCATGTAGGCAAAGATGCCAATGAGGAAGTGGAAAATCACCAATTGGTAAGGACCACCGTTGTACAGCCACTCATCGAGGGAAGCAGCTTCCCAGATGGGGTAGAAGTGCAGGCCGATGGCGTTAGAAGAAGGCACAACCGCACCGGAGATGATGTTGTTGCCGTACATCAGAGAACCGGCAACCGGCTCACGGATGCCGTCAATATCTACCGCAGGAGCGGCGATAAAGGCGATCACAAAGCAGATGGTTGCGGAGAGCAGTGTAGGGATCATCAGCACGCCGAACCAGCCCACATACAGGCGGTTCTCGGTGCTGGTAACCCACTGACAAAACTGCTCCCAGGCTCCCGCACTATCGCGGGCGCGAAGAGAAGTAGTCATAGTAAGAGTCCAATGAATAACAACGAAAAATGGATGATAAATGCGCCACTAGAAATCCAAGCCCAGAAGTAAAAAATATTTTCGGAAAGCTAAAGCCCCGAGCTGAACTTGGCATAATGACTCACTCCTATGCAGTGTAAAGTTTCTCCTTTCTACAAAAAACGCTGAGAAAAGAAAGTTTATTTCGTTGCACAAAAGTAAATAACTTAGCCCGGTGGCCAATCTAAGCTACGTCCGCCAAGCAGGTGTAAGTGCAGATGGAAAACGGTTTGCCCACCGTCGTTGCCGGTGTTGATCACCACTCGATAGCCGTTTTCAGTTAGACCGGCCTGATCGGCTACCTGCTTAATGGTCAGCAATAGATGTCCCAACAGTTCTTTATCTTCAGAGGTTGCCTCCGACAAGTTTGGGATGGGCTTTTTGGGGATGACCAGAATGTGGGTGGGAGCTTGAGGCGTGATGTCAGTAAAGGCTAGGCAGAGATCATCCTCGTAGACAATATTGGCCGGAATCTCTTTGCGGATAATTTTGCCAAAGATAGTGTCGCCACTCATGGGAAAAGCTGGGCTAAAAGACGCCGCTATTGTCGCATGGGCCTGAGAGTGGTGGTGCGTTGCCTCAGTAAGGTCATAGGAAACGATGTGCCGAGAGTTAATTACAGGCTTTCTGCTCCAGCGGTTTGACGGTGGGGCTATGGAGAATCTTGCCGTCGCAGCTAAAGCGGGAGCCGTGGCAGGGGCAATCCCAGCTTTTCTCGGCCTGATTCCAGGCGACGATGCAGCCCAGGTGGGGGCACACAGCGGAAACGGTGTGCAGCTGACCGTTGTCGTCGCGGTAGGCGGCAACTTTCGCCCCTTTGTGGGTGACAAGTTTGCCTTCTCCAGGGTTGACGCTATCGGTGGAATCAAACAGGCCCTTGAAGCGATCGCCCACCCAGTGCGACCCGACATCCAAATTTTGCTGAATCGAGGTTTTGGTGACCAAGGGCGTCGGGCGGGTGGCGTCGTAAAGGTCTGTCCAAGGGTGCCTATGCCCCAAAATGCTGTCTGTCAGCACCATGCCCGCGATTACCGACTTGGTCATGCCCCAGAGGCTAAACCCGGTGGCGACGTAGGTGTGCTGGTGGGTCAAGGTGAGCTTGCCGATGTAGGGCAGCTTGTCAAAGGATTTATAGTCTTGGCTGGACCAGCGATAGGCGGGTTCAACCTTAAACTGGTGGCGCAGAAAGTCTTCCAAACGCTGGTAGTGTTCGTCGGTGGCATCATCTTGGCCAACTTTGTGACCCTCACCGCCAACTAGCAGCAGCAGCCCGCCGCCGTCGGTACGGGCAGTGCGAATGGAGCGGTAGCCTTCGCCCACGCCAATATACATGCCTTGAGGTGCCCGGCTAGCGTCGATGTGCCCACTAACTAGATAAGACCGCTGTGGATAGCTCTTGGCAAAGAAAAGCCCAATATCCAGAATGGACGGGTTGGTGGTAACCACCACATCTTGAGCAGTGACCGTAGGCCCGTTTTGGGTAATGACGCGGCCAGGGCCGTCATCTTTAACCGTGTCTACTCGGGTTTGCTCAAAGACATGGCTGCCGTTGCCGGGCAGGGTGGCTGCGATCGCCAGCATGAACTTGCGCGGGTGAAACTGCGCCTGATCGGGCAGCATGATGGCTCCGGTGACCGACAGTGGCAGGTCTACGCTCTCGACAAACTTGACCGGTAGCCCAATGGCCGAGGCGGCTTCGACTTCGTCTTTGATCTGTTCGAGCCCGGCTTGATCGGTAGCGAAGGTGTAGTTAGCTTTGCGTTCAAAGTCGCAGTCAACGTTTTCGGCGGCGACTAACTCGGCTAGGCGGGCGATCGCGGCCTGGTTCGACTCTCCGTAGAGCCGGGCTTTCTCGGTACCGTGCTGGGCAATTAGATCCGCGTAGATCAGCTGTTGTAGGGCAGACACTTTGGCGGTGGTGTGGCCCGAAGTGCCTTGCCCAATGCGATCGGCTTCAATCAGCGCCACGGTCTTTCCAGCCTGCTTGAGCAGCTTGGCAGTGATCACTCCCGCCAGCCCAGCGCCCACAATGGCCACATCTACCGTCACATCCTGACTCAGAGCCGGGTAGGTAGAAGGCAATGTCGAATCAATCCAGTAAGAAATATGCCTTCCGGTACGAGTCATAGCAGAAAACCAGATTGGGGAGATTACTGATCCTCTTAAACTTCGCTGTTACCTCCCTCACTCCTAGGGCGAGGATCGGTCTGCGCCTTCGAATAGATGACTTCGTCCTTTGGCCAAGGTGATTAGGAACGTGTGGTGAATAAGCAGCTCATCGCTAAAACGCCTGCCGCAGCTGCCCTAGCAGCACCCGCAACTGCTCCATATTGTCCGCATCTAGATGGTCAAAGCGCGCTCTAAGGTGAGCAATATGGGCTGGAAACACGTCCTCAAACACCCGGTTTCCCTCGGGCGTCAGCTGCACAATGACGCTGCGCCGATTGTCTGCCGGGGTCGATCGCTGCACTAGCTGCTTCTGCACTAGGCGATCGACCACCCCGGTCAGAGTGCCCTTAGTAATCAGCGTTTTTTCGCCAATGTCGCCCATGGTCATGCCCTGGGTGTTACCCAGGGTAGCAATGACATCAAACTGAGCGGGGGTCAGATCAAACTGCCGCACATGGGCGTCAGAGTAGGCCGAAAACGCCTGATAGGCCCGTGCCAGCTCTCGCATTACCGCAATAAAGGGCTCCTGGGCAGCTTGAGCAGGGGAAGCAGAGGCCATCGGCACAACCCATACAGTTCTAGTTAGGTTGATTCTAACCCCGAGCTTCCTCTAGGCTGCGGTCTGGGCCAAAGTAGTGGGGCACAAAGTTACCGTGCAGGCCATAGGGCACGTGGTGAGGTAGCTTGAGCCGGGCCACAGGACCAGCGGTAATATCGCGCCCTTCTAAAATCACCAAATCAGAGCAGCGGCGCTCGGCGTTGTACATCAGCACCAGCACCCAACCGTCATCCTCCCCTTGGCCCTGCGGGCGGGGCACAAACAGGGGCTCGCCCATAAACCCGCGTGGGGCAGCGCTCCAGAGCTGGGTTTCACCCGTGTGGGTGTCGAGCTTGAGCAGGGCTTGCAGCGGGGCATTGCCCTTAGACCCATGGGCTGTTCCTATAAATAGATGTCGGTAGGGCTGACCCAGGGCGTCGGGGTGTAGGGTGGGGAACTCCACACAGCGGGAGAGCAGCGTGTCGACCTGGGTGGTGCCTGCCGCTACGTTTACTGTAAAGCGCCAGAGCTGCCCAGCCGGAACGTGGTCAAAGTCAACCTCAAGGTAGTCGCTGCCGTCTAGAGACGGGAAATTTTCGTAGCAAACGGAGTCGATAATCACCTGGCCGTCTTGTTCAAAGGCATTAGCATGGTGAAACACAAAGCAGGGATCGGTCTCTATCACCTGCATAGGGTCGCCGTTGCGAGGCACCAGCAGAATTTTGGTGGGCTGCTTGGGATTGAAGTTAATGCATTCTGCCGCCCCTTTGAACCCCAGCAAGAAGGGCAGGGGTCCAAAGCTCACCGGGTTTTGGAAGAAGATGGCGTAGCTAGGGGTAAGGGCAAAGTCATGGATGAAAGCGAAGCCAGGAATGCTGTGGCTGTGCTGGCTGAGAGCATTGCCCTGGGCGTCGAGTTCGTAGAGAGTAATGGTGCTGGAAAGGCCGGTCTTAACCGAGAAACCCACCAGCCGCTGGTCGCCATGGTGGCCAGGGTCAAGCTTAGGATGGGCCGTGAAGGAACCACCGGGAGCAATCAAGCCGTTCAGGTAGTCCAGCCCCAAGGTGTCGAGGGTAGAAGGATCCAACCGATGGGGTTCGGCAGCTTCCCACAGGGCCAGCAGCTTGTCGGCCCAGTAGACAATGTTGGTGTTGGCGATGTTTTTCAGCTTGAGGTCAAAGGCATTTGCCAAGGGGCCACCGGGCTTCTGGGTGCCAAAGACGCCTCTGTAGAGCGGTTTTTTTGCCTGCTGCTCAGCTACGTAGCCCTCCGTGCGCACAAAGCGGTTGCGAAAGTAGGCCCGTCCGCCCTGAATGGCAATGCTGCTGATCATGCCGTCGCCGTCGAAGGGGTGCTTGACAGGGTGGCCGTGGGTATCAAGCAGGCCAGGACCGTTACGAAACAGAGTGCCCTCTAGATCGGCAGGGATGGTGCCCTCAATATCGTCGATCCAGTAGCTGTACTCATGGGGTTGGGAGCGGTAGCCGCTGCCCCAGTCTTCGACGGAGAAGGTGGCGGCGGTGGGACGGGGTTGGGTCGCAGTCATGGTGGGGTAGTTGAGGAGTAAGGGAGATAGGGGAGATCAGGAGGCCAGGGAGATGGGGAGAAAACTGTGGGGTGCATCCACGAAGCGATGCAACAGTTTCTATCCGTCACTCTCGCTCGCCTACGGTTACTGGGTGCTCAGTGACATGGGTTGAGAATAAACTGGTTGAACCCAGGGGCGTATCTGCCGGGGGAAGGCTTTCTGTATGGTCTTCGCCGCGATCGCCAACTCCTTGGGATGAGGTATTGGGCAGCAAAAACAGCAGAGGTAGGGGCAGCAGCGTGGTGAGATTGGTGATCAGCACCAGTTTCCAAAGGTTGTCGAAGTTGGTCTCTGTGACGCTGAGCCAGTGGGTTAGCACTGCTCCCAACTCGTGGGAGAGCAGCCCGGCTAGGTTGACCACCGACATCAGCAGCGCAAACAGGGTGGCCTCTACGCCGGGGGGGCAGAGCCGCGCCGACAGCACCAGCACTGGCATGAAGGCAATTTCACCCATCACGGTGAGCACTAAACTATCGCCGAGGCTAAACCACTCGTCGCCAATGCCCAAGTTGCGGTTGGCGTGGGTGACCAGCAACAGCATGCTCATGCCGAGCACGCTGGAAAGCACCGTAGACCAGGCAAAAATGGTGCGAAAGGGCACCGTGCGCAAAAACCGCTGAAAGACCCAGATGCCCAGGAGGGCGGCCAGACTGGTGACCAACCGCACCCGGCCCAAAAACTCGGGTTGAAAGCCTAAATCGTTGGTCGTGAAGAAAAAGAAGGCAGCATCGGCGGTGGGGGTAGCCTGCCACAGGAATAAGAATAGAGCGGGCATCCAGATCGCCCGCTGGCGGACGGCTTGCCAAAGCTGTTTGACCTGGTTGCCTACCACCGCCCAGCTAGGCGAATCGACCGGGTCTTCGATGATGAGCACCGCGACTAGCGACACAATCAGCGGAAAAGTGGCGGTGATGCCAAATACGGTGCGGGTGCTGATGTGCTGGAGCAGCGCTCCCCCCAGATAGGCTGTCAGTAAGCCCCCTACCGCCGAGGTGCCCCAAGCGAGGGATTGCAGCGTGCCAGCGTTGCCAAGGGATTCACCCCGGGCCCGCTCTACCACGAGAGAATCCACAATTACATCGCTAACGGCAACGGAGAGGGAGCTGAGGGTGATGGCTGCGATCGCAGCCCATCCCGTCTGCACCACCGTAGCTAGCGCTAGCCACGCTCCCGCACCCAACAGCCCAGAAAGGATCAGGTAGGGCCGCCGTCGGTAGCCGAAGATCGGCAATCCATCCGACAGCAGGCCAAATACGGGCTTGATCGTCCAGGGCAGGGTGGCGATACCGCTGAGAGCAGCTACCTCGGCAGGGGTGAGGCCCAGGTCGTCTTTGAGAAAAAAGCTCACCGCTAGCCGCGCTAGGCCCAAGATGCCCTGTACGAAGTACACCAGCAAAATGGCGGCCAGTTCTGAGGTTAGGGGCTGGCCAAGCAGAAGGCGCTGCTCCACAAAACCCTTGATGCCGCTAGAAGTGGGGGAGGAAGCCGTCATGAATAAATCAGTCTTGCTAAATAAACGTGCTGAAATTTGTTAAGAAATGTCAATGGTTTTTCCCATGATAACCCGCTGGTTGCGGGTGGGTAGGGCGGTGACCGTTCTCAGCGGGTCTAGCGAGGGGGCAAAAACCCGGTACAGCCGCCACCTGAACTGAGGCGTGAAGTACCTTGTCGCAACCTTCTGCATGAACCTTTTGGTTGAGAGATAAACGGCACAGCTGAGACAGCAGAGAAACCTTGTCGAGTGATTTTTGAGAAAATTGCCGAGCATAGGTTGTGAGGTCTGACCTAGCCCACGCTGTCGATAGGTTCGTAGCGTCTAGCGTCACACAGCTATTTCGGGCTGCTGAAGGAGCTGATTTTTCGCCATATTTAGGGATTTAGAGCCAAAATTTGCCTTTGACTGCCGCTGGCCCTCAACCATTGACTCCCCTGGCGAATGCTGCAATAGTTGAGCGTAATTCTCGGGTACGCACCAAATCTGGGTCAATCAACGGGTTCTGCGAGACAGCATCAGCCTGTTGTGCCTATGGACTTGGTATATTTGCCTAGCCTCCCGTTCTTTGCCTCCCCCGCCAAGCGATGCAGTATTCAGTCAAGCTTCTCGTTGCCGCACTGTTTGTCCTGAGCCCCGCCGCCCATCCCGAGCTGAGGAACTTTGCCCTAGCCCAAGTGGTCCAGAGCCCGGCTTTTTCGCTGCCCGAAACCGTACCCTCCGAAACTACCCTCTCGATTCAGAGTTCCCCAAACTTGGGCTTTGCAGCCGATGCCCTCAAGCAGGAGTTTGAGGCTGCCTACGACGGCACTGAAGTGGGCGTGGAGGTGACCAACAGCGATGGCGCGATCGCGGCGTTGATCGATGGCGACACTGACCTAGCGGCGATCGGGCGTCCCCTGACAGAGGAAGAGCAGGCACAAGACTTAAATACCGTTGCCCTAGAGCGGGCCAAAATAGCCATTGTCGTTGGTGCCGACAACCCCTTCAACGGCAATCTGACATTTGAGCAGTTTGCCGGCATGTTTCGCGGTGAAATTACCGACTGGGCTGAAGTCGGTGGAGAGCCTGGTCCAATTCGCTTTGTCGATCGGCCTGAAGACAGCGACACTCGCCGTTCGCTGAGCCAGTACGAGGTTTTTCGCGGCGCTTCGTTTGAGGCTGGCCCTACTACCGACACAGTCGCTGAAGATGACACGGCAGCGGTGATTCAGGCGTTGAACGACGACGGCATTAGCTATGCGATCGCGCCCCATGTCACCGATCAGCCGGCGGTCAAAATCGTGCCCATGCACCAGACCCTACCCGACGACCCCCGCTATCCCTATTCGCAACCCCGCTACTTTGTCTATAAAGGTGAACCTAGCCCCGCAGTAGCTGCCTTTTTAGGCTACGCCACCTCCTCCACCGGGCAATCGGCCTTAGCTGCGGCTCAGGTTGCTGAGGTGGGAGAGGTGGCGGCAGGGGTGACCGCCCCAGGCTCCCCCGCTGCCGAAGAAACCCCAGCGGCGGCTCCTGCCCCTGGTGAGACAGACCCCGCTGCTACCGCGGCTCCGGCCGATCCGGCCCCGGTAGCCGACAACAACGCTGGCTTTCCCTGGTGGTGGCTGCTGCTGCCTTTGGCGGCTCTGGGTGGGTTGGCCTGGGCGATCGGTCGCAGCAGACGCGGTTTGACGCCTGGCGATAGCACCCCTGTCGTCGCTCCTCCCGCCACCGAACATCCTTTGCCAACGCCAGTTGATCCTACTGTTGCGCCTCCCCCAGTTGAACCAGTTGTGGTGTCGCCCGTGGCAGTAGATGAATCTATTCCAGTAGATGAGCCTATAGCCGCCGCTGTGCCAGAAGCGCCCGCGCCAGTTGCAGTAGATGAACTTGGTCCAGTAGATGAACTTATTCCAGTAGATGGGCCTATAGCCGCTGCTGTGCCAGAAGCGCCCGCGCCAGTCGTCGATCTTCCCGAACCTGCTCCAGTCGTGCCACCCGCACCTGAACCTGAAATTGTCGCTGTCGATGAAGTACCCTCGGCCCCTGAACCGGCAATAGTTCCCCCAGAGCCTGATTCGATCGTGTCCGCTGCTGTTCCCATGACGCTGGGAATCGCAGGCTTGGCTGCGGCGGCCGCTGTGCCAGAAGCGCCTGCGCCGGTTGTCGATCTTCCCGAACCTGATCCGGTCGCGCCACCTGAACCTGAAATTGTCACTGTAGATGAGGTGCCCCCGGCCCCCGAACCGGCCATAGTTCCCCCAGAGCCTGAACCGATCGCTGTGGATGAAGTGCCCTCTGTCCCCGAACTGGCAGTAACCCCGGATCCTGAACCGGCCATGCCCGCTGCTGTTCCCATGTCGCTCGGGCTTGCAGGCTTGGCGGCTGGGGCCGCAGCATCGTTGGCCAGTACCGAAGATCAGTCTGCCGTTGAGGCTAGTAAATATAACGTAATTGGTCGACCGGCTGAAGGCGATTTGGATCTGTCTACTATTGATGACGGCCTGCCGCCCCTGCCCGACGGCTATGGCGAAAGCCGCATCGTGCTCATGCCCCGTGACCCCCAATGGGCCTACGCTTACTGGGATACGCCCAACGTTCACAAAGAAGAGCTGCGCCGTCAGGGGGGAGAACATCTAGCCCTACGGTTATATGACGTCACCGGCATCAATCTGGATAGTCAAGCTCCCCACAGCCTGCAACAGGTGGGCTGTGACGAGCTGGCCCGCGAGTGGTATATGCAGATTCCGGTGAGCGATCGCGACTACCAGGTCGAGATTGGCTACCTGACGGGCGATGGCCACTGGCTGGTGCTGGCCCGCTCTAACACCATTCGCGTGCCCCCCGTTTACCCCTCCGACTGGACAGAAGAACATTTCCTCACCGTCATTTGGGACGAAAACCTGCGCGGCAAGACCATCATGACCCTGGTCGACCCTCGCGTTAAGAGAGCCGATACCGGCGGTCTGCACGAACAGCTCTATGCCTTGGCCCAGGGCGGTGAAACTCTGCGCGTTGACGGCTCTCTGTTTGGCTCAATGCAGCATGTGGCTGGGTCTGTAGCACCCTCCATCAGCTCCTTCGTGTTCCCGTCGGGAGCGGGTCTGGGCGCGGCGGCAATGGGTCCCGGTCCGACCATGTCCGGAGTGTCGGGCTTTACCTTCTCTGGCTTCCCTGGACCAACGGCAGAATTTCCTGGCCTGACAATGTCGGGCCTTGGTAGTCTTTCCATGTCTGGGATTGCTGGTCTGACCATGTCCGGGGCAGGCTTTTCGGCTTCTGCACCACCCATTCGGCCACGCAAGTTTTGGCTAGTGGCCGATGCTGAACTGATTGTCTACGGCGCTACGGAACCCGATGCCACCGTAACCATCGCCGGTAACCCCATTCAGCTCAGTGAAGACGGCACCTTCCGCTTCCAGGTTTCCTTCCAAGACGGCACCCTTGACTACCCAATCATGGCGGTGGCGGCAGACGGGGAACAGAACCGCAATATTCACATGACCTTTGAGCGCCAAACCCTCGATCGCAACACCAATACAAAAGACGAAGCCCAAGATGAATGGCCTAGCGTGTAAAGCTGATCGATAGTTTCTCACCGATGAATGGCCTAGCGTGTGAAGCTGATCGATAGTTTTTCACCCAAAGTCAGGGAGAAACCCCATGACTCAGATGTCGTTGCTGGCCATTCTCCGCGAACTAGAGTGCGAACTTCATCAGCCGCAGTGCCGAGCTGATCGAGAGCGCCTTGAGCAACTGCTTGCTATTGATTTTAGGGAGTTTGGTCGATCAGGAGCGTCCTACACGCGCAATGACATACTGGCCAGATTGCCCCTAGAGACGGAAGCACCACAGATCCATGCTCAAGACTTTGCTGTGCATGAGCTTGCAGACTCAATTGTCTTACTCACCTATCGGTCAGCCCATAGGAGTTTGTCAGGAGAGTTGTTTCGTCATACGAACCGCTCATCAATTTGGCGTCTCGGTTCAACAGGCTGGCAAATGGTGTTTCATCAGGGTACGCCCACAGACTCTTTTGACCAATCGGTAACTTGACCATTCTCAGTAGATCGCAAGGTCTCTGCTAGCCCTCTCCCCCAGCCCCTCTCCTAGGGGGGAGAGGGGAGCCGGAAGTCGCTCAAAGTCCCTCTCCAACGTGGGATGGGAGAGGTATTTTGAGTGTAGTTACTACAGCTTTGTAGATTGGGTTGAACGCAGTGAAAACCCAACTCCGTTGAGGAGCTTTTGGGTTTCGCCGAGCCTCAACACCAACCTACAAATTAAGCTGACCGCGCTGCTACGAGCGAGAACCTGGACTTGGATCTAGTGGTGCTATGCAATCAGCAGCGTTTTGGTCAAAATTGCCATCCACTGGTTGGGTTTTTCGGTAGGCATGGGCTCGCTCCAGTCGTTGGGGTCGGCATAGCCGAGGGCGTGGAGGATCTTGATGGTGCGGTCTATGGCGGCCAGACTGCCGTAGAGCAGGTGGCGCACTTTTTCGGGGTTGAGGGGCTGTCTCCCTTTGGTGTTTGCACCAGATGGCGGCAGCGGTAGGGAAGGGGCCTCTTGGTTGTCTGGGTTGTCGTTAGCATCGGGCTCTTGATAGTCAAACATCGGTTCTGTTTCCTTGTATTGGGTACGGAAGAAACAGAACGCGAAAACCCTAGCCACCCGCAGCGCAAGTGCAAACTGAAGGGGCTAGGGTACCATGAGCCTAGCCTCGCAATCTGCGGCGTAGATTTGCGGGGTTAGCTGTCGGTTGGTGGTGCAAACACCTTCCGGCAGCGCCAAGATTTTCGAGTTCTGTGCTGAACACCGCTCTGCTCGAACGGCTTAACGTAAGAGAGTACTGTTACAAAAGCTCCCCGTCAACCGTATTAAAGGTAGTTGTTGAAGGCAGGCTTAGCTATCCAATGGGCTTCTCACTCCCAGTCCACCTCGATTCAAAACATGGGTGTAAATCATGGTGGTTTTCACATCTTTGTGGCCCAACAGCTCTTGAATAGTGCGGATGTCATAACCGTTCTCTAATAGGTGAGTTGCAAAGCTGTGGCGGAACGTGTGGCAACCGACCCGCTTTTGGATTCCAGCTTGGCGTACAGCCTGCTTGACGGCTTTTTGCAAGCCGCTTTCATGCAAGTGAAAACGGACGATAGCTCCGCTACTGGGATCTCGACAACGGGTCGAAGCAGGAAATACAAATTGCCAAATCCATTGCCGATTCGCATTAGGATACTTGCGAGCTAGGGCAAACGGGAGGGTTACAGCTCCATAGCCCTGATCTAAATCTTGTCGATGGGTGCGCTGTACGTCTTCCAAATGGTCTTGGAGAGGGAAAATAAGACTTGTGGGCAACATCGTAATCCGACTCTCCTGCCCCTTGGCATCTCGCACCACAACTTGGTGTTGAGGAAAATCCATCCTTAATGCGCAACTGCATGGCTTCTCGTAGCCGTAGGCCGCTGCCGTAGAGCAGTTGAACGATTAACCTATGCACACCTGATATTTGCTCAATTACCGATCTAACCTCACCTGGAGTCAGTACAGTTGGTAGTTTGCGGGAGCGTTTAGCCCGAATAGCATCAATCCTGTCGTCTAAGGGCTGCTGCAAGACGTATTTGTATAAAAAGATAAGCGCACTGAGAACTTGGTTCTGGGTGGTTGCAGCAACACACTCTTTGACTGCCAAGTGGGTTAAAAAGGCTTCAATTTCTGGCACTCCCATCTCTTTGGGGTGGGGCTTGTCATGAATCAAAATGTAGTGACGAATCCACTGCACATAGGCTTGCTCTGTGCGGTAGGAGTAATGCTTCAGACGAATGGCATCGCAAACTTGGTCAAGCAGCTTTTTGGGACGAGATTCCGGTTGCATAGGGCCAAATACCAATTAGAGATGGTAAACAAACCTTAAACACTCAAGACAGCAAAATGAAGGACTGATTATACTGAAACTTTCTGCCTAATCACCTATATAGGAGAGTTATGCTGACGTATTTCCACCTACACATCCGTATAGGGCGTATAGGCCGATACCATTTCACCTAATCACCCATATAGGAAAGTTATGCAGAATGGATCTCTCTAATTAAGAGTTAGGCTGCTAGGCGACTGGTGGTGACAGAAGCCTAAGTTCTGTCTTTTGGAGTTCTATATCCTCAGAAAATTGTCGGTAAGGCGGGCAGGCTCCTCAGCTTATTGATGTAAAAAGCTATATTTCATATGATTGGATAAATTCTCATGTGCAGCTTGGAGTCGAGCATCCAACCCTATGAGTAATCTCTTAAAAAGCCCCTTTGTACAAGTTTTTCTGCCTCCTGCTGTTATTGGAACTTTACTAGGTTACTTTGGCAACCAGATACCTGAGCTTCCAGAACGATTCAAACCTTTAAGTATCATTGCGGTACTTCTTCTTACTCTTGCATCGGCTTGGATCGCATGGAAAGGGCAGCAAGAAAAAGTTGCTGAAGAGAAAAATGTTCAAGAGATTAGTACTCTTTTACACGTTGGAAGTGATTCACAGGCGACAGGTCTGATAAATAAAATCATTTCTGACGACGGAAAAAGCAATCGTGCTGCTAATGTCACTGTTAACAACAGTAGTGGACAAGTGCAATTCCAATCTAGTGATAATCAAACCTTTCAAAACAAAATCTATTCACTTAGCGATGATGAAGCAATTAAAGCAACACTACGATCGCTTCTAACGTGGGGAAGCTTACAACCCCCAAGAAGAGTCTTTCCTATTGGGTGGTTGATTGGTGTATTCCTTAGCTATTCAGCTATAGGTTACTCTTTATGTCATTTTCAGCAAACAGTAAGTCCAGAAAGCTTTGGTAGATTACTGCCATTTTTAAATGGTTTTCTACCTAGTGATATAGCTGTAATTTTAGCTCTGCTCATCACGGGAGCAGGAACTTTAGCTGGTGCTTTGGCTGGAAGTAGAAGCATAATTATGCTAATCGGTTTCCTATTTGCTGCGGCTTGGGGTTCAAGTATTCTTTACCTAGGTCCTGCAGTTGGAGTTATTTTTCTAGTCATAGCAATATCTTTAGCCTGGTCTCGAATTGGTGCAGAAGTAGTTCTTGGTGCTGGAGCTTTGGCTACTTCTGTGGTTACTGCTGGTTGTCTCGCTGGGGCTGTATGGTTAACTCGAATTTTAGAGTTAGAGCAGAATTCATCCTCTTTGGAATATTTGTCCTCTCCTAATTCTGTCCCTCAATGGTGTATGGCATTCTCATTCGGCGTATCTACATTCGGTATCATTGCTTTGATAAGAGTAGGTGATAAGATGGGGAACTCCCTAAGCCGATTTGGAAAAAAGTGGTTGAACTTCTCAATTACCTATCCACTTCTTCTCTCCGCTTGCGGCTTAGGCATCATTTTAGGTTGTCAGGTGTTTGCGAAATAACGGAGCAGTCTAACAACTCGGTTGGAGCCGACTGTCGAAAATTCACTGGTGGAGTTGCAAAGGTTGTTTACAGCCGCTTAACCGCACCGTTAGATGCTCATAGCTAGTTCAATTTTATAAATAAAGGACAAATAATGGGATTTACTGTTACAAGAGATAAAATGCTTGAGATTGGCGAGCAAGCTAGATTAAGAACTGATAAGTATCTGACCGTTATAAGCGATATTGTAAAAGCCCCAGGTGGAGATAAGAAGTTAGAAGCAAAATATCGGGGAACAGGTTGTTACGTATTGTTTGATGGTTTTCCATTTGTACTAACTGCTAAACATGTTATCGATTCTAACAATGTAGAATACTGTGTTCACGGTAGAGAGTCGGGCGCAAAACCATTCCCTTTTAGAAGCGGTTGGGTCTCTGCACAAGACGTAGATGCTGATGTCGCAGTATATGGATGTTTCCAACAAGCATTAGATGATTCAGGTATTGTTCCTCTGTCATATTCTGAGCTAATGGTACCATCATTTAATTTCAAAGATGCTTTTTACTATTGCAATGGATTTCCCGGCGCTAACATGCTTCATTTGCCATTCCTTGGCGAATCAACTTTTAATGGGAATCCTTTCATCGGAAAGGAAACCACTTTACCAAGTGGTTATAATGAAGATATACATTTTGCAGTTGAGTATCCCTGTAAAACACCCCCCAATGGAATGAGTGGGTCACCAATTTGGAATCTTCGAATACATTGCATGAATAAAATAGAGGTATGGTGTCCTGATGTTGTGAGTTTTGCCGGCGTAGTACATAGATGGCATCAAGATACTCAAAAACTGATCGTAACAAAAGTAGAGTTTATACGTGACTTTGTTCCAAATGGCATTCTATTCCTTAAAGAAAAGTATGGATGGAAAAACGGAAATGAATAAAAACATCTAACATCTTTCTGCACCTGATCGGTGCTCTGCTGCCGCTTCGCACCGACAGGTGAGAAATGCGTTACGACAGCTACCGAAGCAGTGCACTTGCCACGTTTTTATGTATGCATGAAGGCGTCTCGTCATCAATTGACGCTTAGAAGGCCAAGAAACCCCAAGGTAGAAGGCCTGAAACCTTAACTCTGTTCAGAGAGCCATCGATTCCCTTTTGCACTACGCTAACGGAGAAAAAAATAGAATCGACAGTGCCTCAAACAGAATCGGCAGAGAAAAACATATAACCAACGCTGCCCCAGACAGAATCGATAGAGAAAGATGTAGAACTGACGGTGTTCTAAACAAAATCAATGGAGAAAAATATAGAATCGGCGATGTTCTGAAGCGAAGCAGAAGGGCTTTACTCCGGACACCTACGCCATTTTGCCTATTGATAGCTTGATACATATTAACTCCCGTATATTTACAGAAGCTAGCCGAAGCTTTCATAGAGGATTAATTGAAAAGTGCATCACGGGATGCGTCATCCCTTATTTGAAAATCTAAAATGAACAATCAAACCGTAACAGCTACACTATCTACCCAAGAAGCTTTAGAAATTGTGGCTCAGCTCAAAGCAGTTCGCGAGCAGCTTGCCTTCCTGGTCGGGTTAACCCCCCAAGAGCGGCGTCAAATACCAAAGATGGGCCTCAAATCTCAGACATTTACAACTCGCGCTCTAGACATGGCCGCCCAGCACATCGACATGATGCCACGCCATCTCGATGTCGAAGAAGCCCGCCGCGATCTAGCTCTCTTCGAAGCGCTGAACCCTATTCTGCAAGCAGTGAACCACCTCAAAGAGCTGCTGGAAGATACTCAAATGCTGGCCGGTAGCGAAGCCTATGCAGCAGCCCGACTAGCCTACAACTCCGCCAAAGTGACAGGCAAAAATAGAGGACTCGATGACGTCATCGAAGATCTCTCTCAGCAGTTTCGCAAATCGCGCCGACAAAGCGCGATCGCTCAATCACCCGCTCCCCAGTCGCAGACAGCCTAGCTAACCCTGGATAGCCCTGCACAATTCCAACACCCATCGCCCCGATGATGCCGATAAGGCATCATCGGGGCGATGGTCTTTTTAGCAAACTAGTGCCGCTGCTTAGCTCCACGTTATAGCTAGAGTCAACTAGCGGTCTGGCAAGCCTCAAATTGTAAGTTGGGTAGCGCGCTAGCAGAGCCCAACAAAGCTTATCGTCGTTGGGTTTCACTTCGTTTCACCCAACCTACGAGAACTGCAACACCCCTACAACTCTAGTTATACCAATAAGCACTATGGGTATCCTCTGCTCAGACATGGTTCTGGGCATTACTTGATATAGCTCAAGCATAAGGAGAATTTATAGTATGGGTTTACTGGATATTGCATGCGACGGGTGTACACAAAAGTTTCCCATAGATACACAAATTTCTAGCGGTTCGCCGAACAAGGAGCATGTTCGCAATATTGGAGGAACCTTCAATGGTATTTTTGTGTGTCCTACTTGTTGGAATAGTGCCATATCTGAAGGATTCAAACTAGAGCTTAAGGAAGAAGCAAAACGTTGGAAGTCCGATCCAAAAATTGTAGAAAACAAAAAAATAAGAGTAGAAGAAGCCTCTAGAAAAAAAGCTGTAGATAATAGACAGAGTAAATTGGAAGAAGCCTCAGGTCAAATGTTAGAAACTTTGACTGCGGAAATGGAAAAGCTTTTTATCGACGTATTGTTACCCAATGAAAGATTAATTTATAAGTTGAGAAGCGCTCCTTCAGGGGATCGGAGCCAAGCTGTTCTAACTAACTGTAATCTCATAATCATCAACAAGGGACTTTTGGGCGGTCAAGGTCAGGACTCAGATGGCATCCTTGGGATGATGATGGCATCAGGAAGAATTTCAATTCGAATATATCCTGTAGTAGAAATACGGAGCGTTGAAATTCAACCAATCCAGGGAATGACAGTAGGGCACCTACAGGTGTTAACTAATGCAACTATGGAAAATGATAATGAGTCAAAATTTTTGTTTGATACGGAGTTAGGATATTATAAATCAATATTGATGTACCGAAAAATCCGTCAATTGCAGGGGTTTGGTGTTTCAAGTAAGGCCCCCAGCCCTAATCCATTGCCTACATCAAAAGTACCTGCTTAGCAGCATCCAAACAGTTTGCCTTTGATTGAGACTGCTAGTTTTACAACACCCGCCCGGATGCGCGGCGCGGCAAATATTCGCCCATACCCGATCGCCCCAGCCACTCATCCCCATCCACAATGCACTGGCCCCGCAGAAAGACTTTTTTGACCTTGCCCGTCACCTCTCGCCCCTCAAACAGCGAGTAATCCACCAGGGAATGGTGGGTGCTGGCGCTGAGGGTGTGGGTTTCGTTGGGGTCAAACAGCACCAGGTCGGCGTCGCTGCCGACGGCGATCGTGCCCTTGCGGGGAAATAGGCCAAACATTTTGGCTGGGGCGGTGGCAGTGAGCTGCACAAAGCGGTTGAGGTTGATGCGTCCCGCTCTCACTCCGCCGTCGTAGAGCAGGGTCAGGCGCAGTTCTACCCCAGGGGCACCGTTGGGAATCCGGTTGAAATTGTCTTTGCCAAATTGCTTTGACTTCAAAATCCCGAGCGGATTCTCGTTCATGCAGAAGGGGCAGTGGTCGGTGGCCACCAGCTGGAGATCGTCGAACTGGAGCCCTCGCCACAGGGCGTGCTGGCAACTGTGATCCCTCAAGGGCGGAGTCATGACATACTTTGCCGCTTCAAAGCCAGGGGCGTCGTACTCTGACTCATCGAGAAATAGGTAGTGGGGGCAGGTTTCGGCGAAAGCGTGGATGCCGCGATCGCGCGCCTCCACCACCGCCTCCAACGCTTCCTTTGCCGACAGGTGCACAATGTACACCGGCACCTCCGCCAGCTCCGCAATGCGAATCACCCGATGGGCGGCTTCCCCTTCCATCAGGCTGGGGCGAGTCAGCTGGTGATACTTGGGGGAGGTGTTGCCCTGCTCCAGCGCTTCTTCGATCAGCGCTTGAATCACCACTCCATTCTCAGCGTGGAGGTTGACCATACCGCCGTGATCGCCCGTGCGGCGCATCGTTTTGAAAATGGCCGCATCGTCCACCATCAAAACGCCGGGGTAGGCCATGTAGAGCTTGAAGCTGGACACCCCATCCTGGTTGATCAAGTCGGGTAGCTCTGCTAAGGAGCCGGGGTTAATGTCAGTGAGAATGACGTGGAAGGCGTAGTCAACGCAGCACTGAGGCTCAGCCGCTGCCAGGCGTCTATCCAAAGCCGCCTTGGGGCTATCGTTGTGGAACTGCTGAGCGAAATCGATGATGGTGGTAGTGCCACCAAAGGCAGCCGAGCGAGTGCCCGTTTCAAAGGTGTCGCAGGTGTAGACGTCGTTGCCCATGGGGGTTTCCATGTGCACATGGGCATCGATACCGCCCGGCAGTACGAGCAACCCAGTGGCATTGTGGCATTCAGCATTCTCCACCGAAAGCTGGCGGCCAATGGCCTCAATGCGGCCATCTTGGATGAGGATGTCACCCTGGTAGTCGTCTACCGCTGTGACAATGCGACCGCCCTGAATCAATACCGATGTCATAGCAAGCCTTTGCAGCGAAACGGGGCCTGGCTGCCCATCCCCCTAGGGGGAGCGCAGCGTTGCTATGACTATAGTGAGCGACCTAACGCTTGCCCATTAAATAAATGTGCAGTTGTAGGGGAAGGTTCAAGGTTTAGGGCTTGGGGTACGAGGAACCGCCTTGAACCTTAGACCTTGCACCACAAACCTCCAACCCTAGTTGTGATAGTGCAGCTCTTCAAGCCAGGTGCGGAGCTCGTCGGCAGAGGCGTGGTCGATCGCCATCTGGGTAATGGGGTCGTAGGCATTCCACAAAGTTTGGCCAGAGGTATCGCTGGCTTGCCACACGCGGGGTTCAGTGGTGGCTTCGAGGTGGGCTAGCAGATTTTGCCAGAGGGCACCGAGTTGGGCAACCAGGCCAGTGGTGTTGCTGGAGTTGTTGATCGGCCAATAGCTGCTATTCACAGGTAAATCTCCTTTAATGTTGCGTCAGGGGTTTTCACCCACAACCTAAGAATAGATTTCTGTATCTAAAATTACAAAAACTTTCTGTCATGGTAGGCATGAACAACTTTGATGCCCGATTCGCGGAGCGTTCGGGCTCCGACTCGGAACGAGTATCCGTTCTGGAATCGCTTGCCGAAGCAACACATGTGCTCCCTATGTAGAATTGTCAAAAGCTGATATTTTCAAAAAACAGTAGCGTACTATACAGATATCAAGATAATCGTTCATCTCCCCCTGATATTTACCGGTGCACTCCCCCTCAGGCACCCCAGATGGGAGACGGAAGTAGGGACACTCCCGAAGGAACGCGCCTCACTACGCATCGCTTCTAGGAGGCGACACTATGAAACTCACCTATCGCGGCAACAGCTACGACGCTCCATCTCAGCCTGCGCCCAAAATGGGCGAAACTATTGACACCGGCACCTATCGGGGTGCTCCAGTTGCGTTTGAGTCTGTGGCCGAACTGCCCGCTCAGCCCGCTGCCGATTTGACCTGGCGCGGCGTGCCCCACCGCACGGGTATTGCTGCTCCGGTGGCGGCGATCGCCCCCGTGGTCATCGCCGCAGAGTTGCCGGCGGTTGCCGCCAGCCTCGTTGCCCCTGTGGTGGAATCTGAACCTGCGCCCGTCAACCTTTCTGACCTAGCCCGTAACCTGTTTATTCGCCGTCACCAGCGCAGCCGTCGGCGTGAACAGGGCATGATGGTCCGCCTAGCGGCTGAGGTCGGCATCCCTGTAGAAGACGCGGCCCGTTACGAGAGCCACATTCAAGGCAAAATGCCCCACGATTTCTCCGGCTACGATCGCGGTTCGTCAGCTATGAGCTAGCTTCGAGACGATACGGCAGATGGCCCGGCGCTCTGGCACCCCGGGCCATTTTTTTGTGCGAGGGCGGCGATCGCTGCCCACTCTGGCTCGGTTAGAGGTTGGGAGATGAGCTGGCATTTAAACCAGTCCTCGGCCGCCTGGATCAGCGATTCAACGATTTTGGAGATGGTTAACCCCTGTCGTACGGCCAACTGAGCCTGATTCGCTTGCGGTGCGGGCGTTTGAAACACCTGCTGCCACAGCTCAGCATCGGTCATCAGTCCCATCGATCCGTGCTGAAGTAAGCAGGAACCGCGCCGCAGCTGGGCGCTGCCGATGACTTTGTGGCCTTGAACATCGACCAGGTCGGCGCTGGTGGCCAGGGCAAAGCAGTTGTGCGAACGCCCATAGTCTCGACTGGGTTGCCCAAACGCTAGGGACACACCCAGGTTTGCCCAGCCCGCAATTAAGAATTGGCAGAGAAATCTGTAGGCTTGGTTGCGGCTTCCAGCAGTGTGAGAAGTCACTAAGCCATAGGTTAAATCGCCTTGGTGCAGCACTCCGCGCCCGCCGGTCGGTCGCTGCACCAGATCCACCGGCTGCCCCTGCCAGACAAGACCTCGCCAATGGTCGGGCATCTGCCGCCGCTGGCTTGCTCCCAGGGAAACCGCTGCTGGATTCCAGGTGTAGAACCGCAGAGTAGACGGATGCCCCTGGTGCAGATGCTGATCGAGCAGCCAGGCATCGATCGCCATCTGCACCGCGCCGGGGGCGTCCAACAGTGGAATCAGCCGCCAGGTCACCTGACTCAAGGCGCTTCCCCAGCGTGGTAAGAGCTACGCACCAACGGCCCAGAGCGCACGTGCTCAAAGCCGAGTTCTTGGGCGACTTCTCCTAACCGGGTGAACTCTTCAGGAGTCCAGTAGCGAGCGATCGGGCGGTGATCGAGCGAGGGGCGCATGTATTGGCCGATAGTAAGGCGATCGCACCCCACCCGTCGCAAATCTTGCATCGCCTCAATCAGTTCTGCCTCGGTTTCGCCGTGGCCCACCATGAGTCCTGACTTAGTAGGAATGCTGGGGTCAAATTCTTTAACCAGCAATAGGACTCGGAGAGAGCGATCGTACTTAGCCCCGCGCCGCACCGGGTCTTGCAGCCGCCGCACGGTTTCAAGGTTGTGGTTGTAGCAGGCTGGCTTGGCAGCTACTACGGTTTGAACGCGATCGGCCTGCCCCGCATCCCGCGCAGTGCCACCCCAAAAGTCTGGAGTCAGCACTTCGATGTCAGTTCCCGGATTCTCCTGACGAATGGTGTGCATCACGGTGGCAAACCAGCTGGCACCGTGGTCGGGCAAATCATCCCGCGCTACCGAAGTCAGCACCACATAGCGTAAGTCCAGCAGGCGCACAGATTCTGCTACTTTCTTGGGTTCGTGGGGGTCGAGGGTCATGGGCGCATGGCCCTTCTCCACCTGGCAAAACGAGCAGGCACGAGTGCACACCGACCCCATCAGCAAAAAGGTGGCGGTGCGGTTGGCGTAGCATTCGCCCCGGTTGGGGCAGCGACCCTCTTCGCAGATGGTGTGAATTTGCCGTTCTTTGACAATGCGCTGCACTGCCGAGATCTCGCTGGCGTTGCCAATGGGGCGACGCAGCCAGTCGGGCATGCGCTCCAGCTCAGCCCTGAGCTGCTGCCGTGAGTTGGTTGTAGAAGTCATGAGCCACCGTAGGGTGGGCACTGCCCACCAAATTCTTTGCCGCCAGCAGGATTAAATCACCCTACAAGCTCAGAGCAAACGGTTGTTTGCCCCTACTGGATTCTATCGCGGGTAATTTCTACCGCCACCTGACCGGTGTAGTCGGGGATTGGTGGGGTGAGCTTGGTGATTTTGACCGTTACCTGCTGAAGTCGGGGGTCAGAATTCATAGCTAGAGTGGCGATCGCCCCCGCCAGCCGCTCAATCAGCGCAAACTTGGCTTCGCGAATGATTTGCTGGGTGCCGTTGATCACGGTGCGGTAGTCGTGGGTGTCGGCAAGGCGATCGCTCTGAGTAGCCTCAGCCAAATCCAAATACAGGGTGAGATCGGCTTGAAACCACTGACCCAGCACGTTCTCTTCGGGCAGCGCCCCCGTGTAGCCGTAGGCGCGGATATTGCTTAAGTGAATGGCATCCATAAAATACGAAATTTTTGATTGATAAATGAACGCTGCTGCAGCTCCGCTCCCTAAATGTTTAGTGCAATATGCCAACTAAAACCCCCCTGATTGAGAAAGGCAGGGGAGATCTCTTGCGAGACCGTTGACCACTGCCCTCCCCAACTCGGGGGGCGGGAGATTTGGAGATGTGTCTTACCGAACGGTGTTGAGCTACTTGAGCCAACCTTTGAGGCGAGCAGCCACCTGGGGCCGTCGCAGCTTACGCATAGCTTTGGTTTGAATCTGGCGCACCCGCTCTCGGGAGAGGTTAAAGATGCCGCCCACCTCCTCTAAAGTGTGGGTCTCGCCAGTGGCCAGCCCATAGCGCAGCGTAATAATATCTTTTTCGCGTTCGGTTAGCACCTCGCCCAGCACGCTGGTAATTTCCTGGCGCATCATGTTTTCGCTAATTTTAGACTCCGGCGTTTGGGTGCTGCTGTCTTCGAGCAGTTCCATTAGTTCGGTGTCTTCACCTTTGCCGACGCGGTGGTTTAAGGAGAGCGATCGCCGCCGCACCTGCTGCAAACTTCTCAGTTGATCGACCGTCACATCGAGGGCATCAGCCAGTTCTTGCTCGCTAGGATTGCGCTGCAAATCGCGCCGCAGATCGCGGTGAGCTTTCTTCAGCTTGTTCAACTTTTCCACAATGTGGATCGGCAGGCGAATCGTGCGGGCATCGTTAGCGATGGTGCGAGTAATACCCTGGCGAATCCACCAGTAGGCGTATGTCGAAAATTTGTAGCCTTTGTCGGGATCAAATTTTTCGGTGGCTCGGTTTAATCCCAGCGCTCCTTCTTGAATTAAATCGAGAAAAGGCACTCCTCGGTTTAAATAGCGCTTGGCGATCGACACCACCAACCGCAGGTTAGAGCGAATCATTCTCCGCTTGGCAGTTCTACCTTCGTGAAGCTTTTGGGTGAACTCCGCTTCACTGATCTTTAGTTTCTCAACTAGTTCTTGTCGGTTGGGTTTACGACCCAACTCTTTTTGCAGTTTTTCACTGGCTGCTTCGACCTTAGATAGGAAGCGTACTTGCCGGGCAAGCTCAATTTCTTCGCTCGGTTTTAGCAGTGGGTAGCGCGCCATTTCCTTAAAGAAAGCCCCAACGGCATCGTCGGTAATGGTTTTGCTATAGCCCGACAGCCCCATCTCTGACATGGCCTCTGACTGAGAGAACTTTGCCAGAACCTCCCGATCTTCGTCCCAGGCCGTAAGGTCTGGGGTGATTTGACTATCAGCGGCAGACACCTTTTCTGCCACCCGATTTAAGTCGGTATCGAACCCATCCATGGGTTCATCGGCCCAAGCAATAGAACTGTCTCTGTCGGAGTTATATGTAGTGGCCATGGGGTAAATAAAACTGTATACCTACGGGTCGAAGCATGCAGATTGAAGGCATGTATATTCGGGTTGCCCTGCCAATGACAACCTCTGACAAAACGCTTGATCCCGGAACTGGATCTTTAGACTTATTTTGTGAGTCCACAATACGGATTATTTTGTGAATTCCCAGGCAATGTAACATTTCTTTGGCAACTTGCGTAGTGTAACAGCCAATCCAAAAAATGGACCGAAAATTTAAGGGTAACCTCAAGGATTTTTTGCTATCCTCGGACACTTTGCCTTGCTATTGATTGCCGTCCAGGGACAGAGGCAGGTATCCAGGGTTGAGGCAGATTGCTGTTGCTCTCGGTTTAGAGATCTATATTTTTTCTTCTATATGGTTTGGCTCCGTTTTCAACAGATTGTGGAAAACTTTCCACAATCTGTTGAAAACTTTCCACAGATTGCATTCTGTTGAAAACTAGCAGGCTTGAGTGTTTAGACCTGATTCGAGTCTGGCTGAGGATTGTGATCTGTAGGGACGCTAATCGATGCCAACTTGAATTGGTGATAGACAGCGCTCAGCGCTGAGGCTACTCACGCTATCAACAATCTTGAGTAGTGGATTGCGTCTGCCAGTACTGTTGCCTCAAGCGGTGCGGTCACACCCCAAAATGGGATGTTGTTGGCCGGTGGAAAGGTTGTCAATCAGTCTTCAGTCAGCTGGTCAAACAACCTCTTACACTGGCAGAGGTAACGTAGGTGGTGTAAAACACGTGGGCCTTGGTGAGAGTGGACCCCAGCCTCAGTGGGTCAACGTTTTGGTGGACTATGGCGGCCAGCCCGCAGAATATACCTATGCAGTGCCTGCTTCGTTAGAAGTGCAGGTGGGTGACATCTTAACGGTGCCTTTTCGTCAGCAAAGCATTGGTGCGATCGCCCTCTCCCTTTCCCGCACTCCTCCAGCCAACTTGGTGAGCCACCAAATTCGAGCTGTAGAGGGCGTGGTTGAACAGCGGTTTTTTGCCCCGCCCTACTGGATGTTGCTGCAGCGGGTGGCTCACTACTACCAGGTGCCGCTGATGCAGGTGCTCAAGTCGGCGCTGCCGCCGGGGCTGCTAGCTAGATCCCAACGACGGCTGCGGCTGCGGCGCGATCGCCTGCCCCAGACCCTGCCCTTAGCGCCAGGGCTGAAGGAGCTAGTGGAGGATCTCCAGCGATCGCCCACAGGAGACTACACCTGGCCCTATTTGCAGAAACGCGGCCACAGCTATCGCACTCTACAACAGCTCATCCAGCTAGGCTGGGCCGAGTCCTACCTATCACCGCCTCAGCCGCCCCAGGCCAAGCGCCGCCAGGCGGTAACCCTGGTAGGTGGCGACACCCGACCCCCCGATCTGACACCCCGTCAGCAAGACATCATTGCTACCCTGCGCCGCCAAGGTGGTGATCTGTGGCTCAGCGATGCTCTGCAACTGTGCCAAACCACCAGCCCCACCCTGAAGCGATTGGCGCAGTTGGGCTGCTTGGTGATCGAGCCGCGCGAGCAGCTGCGGACCGAAACCGGGCCAGCGCTGTTGCCTGACCGGCCTAAGCCCCTCACCTATCACCAGGCTCAGGCGCTTGCTCCTATTAATAAGAGTCAGCAGGGAAGTCAGTTTTTGCTGCATGGGGTAACGGGGTCAGGGAAGACCGAGGTGTATTTGCAGGCGATCGCCCCTCGCCTCGCCGCTGGGCAATCGGCCCTAGTGCTGGTGCCCGAGATTGGCCTCACCCCCCAGCTCACCGATCGCTTTCGCCGTCGCTTTGGCGATCAGGTATGGGTCTACCACAGCAATCTGGCCGATGGCGAACGCTACGACACCTGGCGGCAGAGCCTTAAGCCGTCTAAACCGCTGGTGATTGTGGGCACCCGTTCGGCCATCTTTATGCCCCTGCCCAACCTAGGCCTGATTATTCTCGACGAAGAACACGACAGCAGCTATAAGCAAGACGTGCCCCCCTGTTACCATGCTCGCACCGTCGCCCGCTGGCGAGCAGAGTTGGAAAATTGCCCCCTGGTGCTCGGTTCCGCTACACCCTCCCTGGATACCTGGGTGCAGTGTCAGGGGTTGGGCGAGGAGACATTAGACGCAGCGATGCCAATAGATCGGGAAATGGCTGCATCCCAGACGAAGACGCTAGATAACCACCAAATCCAAACTTTGACAGCGACCGCCAACGGCAGCGTAAGGTGGGCACTGCCCCCCTCCAGCCCCGACCCTGTCGAACAACCCGTCGCTAAACCTCCTCTCTACCCCTCAAGTTCCCCCAACTCAAAGAATGTGTCTCCTCTGTTACCCATCCACTCATCCACCCATCTACTTACCCACGCCCCCACGCCTCACACCCTCCCCTGGACATATCTTTCGCTGCCAGAGCGGGTGCAGGCTCAGCCGCTGCCCACCGTAAACGTCGTGGATATGCGCGACGAGCTGCAAGACGGCAACCGCAGCATTCTCAGTCGATCGCTGCAAACCGCCCTGACCCAAATGAAAGCTGAGGGTAACCAGGGATTGTTATTCATCCATCGGCGGGGGCACAGCAGTTTTGTGTCGTGCCGCAGCTGTGGCCATGTGATGATGTGCCCCCACTGCGATGTGTCGCTGTCGTACCACCAGCCTGGGGCGAACAGCGCTATGACCCTGCGCTGTCACTACTGCAACTTTAGCCAGGGCCATCCCAGACACTGCCCGGCGTGCAGCTCACCCTACCTCAAGCACTTTGGCAGCGGCACCCAGCGGGTAGTCAACGCCCTGGCCGAAACCTTTCCAGAGCTGAGCTGCATTCGCTTCGACAGCGACACGACCCGCACTAAAGGGTCTCACCGCGCGCTGCTCACCCGCTTTGCTGAAGGCGAAGCCGACCTGCTAGTAGGCACTCAGATGCTGACCAAGGGCATCGATCTGCCCCAAGTCACCCTGGTGGGTATCATTGCCGCCGACGGACTCTTATATATGAATGATTATTGGGCCAGCGAGCGAGCGCTGCAAATGCTGATTCAGGTGGCGGGGCGGGCGGGGCGCGGCACCCAGCCAGGGCAAGTCTTTTTGCAGACCTATACCCCCGACCATCCGGTGGTGGAAGCGGTCACTCACCATGCCTACGAGGGGTTTATCGCCGCTGAGTGGGCGCAGCGACAGCTGTTGCAGTACCCCCCCGCCGGGCAGATGGTGCTGCTGCGGCTCAGCAGTACTGACCCTAACGCAGTGCAGCAAACGGCTGAAATTTTGGCTCAGTATGTGACTCAGCTGTTAGCCGGCTCGGCTTATCAACTGCTCGGGCCAGCGCCAGCGCCAATTCCACGCGTGGCCCGCCGCTACCGTTGGCATCTGGTCGTTAAAGGCCCTCTAGATGAACCTCTGCCTAACCTGCAAGATTTGAAACAGTACTGCCCAACCCAGGTGAGCCTCACTATTGATGTCGATCCGCTAAATTTGGCTTAAATTCAATCTTTTAAGGATCCAAAGAACTATTTTTTGCTGGAGATATTGTTAGCATTGCTAACCCCTGTAACGACCAGTAACGATCTATCAAACGCCTTTGCAGACCCCTTGGGCTGTGATAGTTTAGATACATCGAAAACAACTGAATACCCCGCAAGCCTAACTCGGTTAACAGCCTTTACGAGCTGGTGCTTTAGTTAGTAACAAACTAAAATTCGCTTCAAAACAATCCTTTTAGAGGTGGTCATTCTTGACCTTAACCTACCCTAGCTGCCGGTCAGGCAATGGATTGTGAAAAGCAACTGTAGTTTAGCGAGATTGCCCATTCTGTTGATTCTTTGTCCGTTCTTGAGGTGTTTAACTCAGTTAAGCAGCTTGTTCCAGCCACGGCAGCCCCTAAGCTTGTCTGGCCAACATAACGTAAAAGACTTAACGGAGAGTGGCCAAGATGGTCACTCTTCAGTTTTTTAAAGGTATTGCTGCGATCGCCCCACCCCTGAAACCTTTAAGCAATCAAAAGAACAGCGTTAGGTACAGTTTTTGCCGCAAAATTTTCCTGTCTCGCCATCATCAATGGGTTTATGGGAACGGGTCACCAGGCTTGGTTAGCGTTAATAATTGGCAATAGCCGTTGGCATTGGGGTGCCTTTGAAAGCAATGCTGACCCCCAAGGCGAGGGTCACCAGCGCTGGCTGGGTTCGTGGCACACCGTTCACCTATCAGCAGCCCAGGTGAATACGCTTCATCGAGGCCACTTTGCGCTCTCGGCCTGGCAGCAGTTGGGGATTGAGACCACCCTTCCTTCCAGCGCAAACGACGGGAGCAGGCCGCTGGGGGAGCACCCGGAAATTTGGCTGGCGTCCGTCGTCGATGCCCCCCTGACCTGGCTGGCAGATTATTCCAACGTTCACTCCATCAAAACTGAACAGGTGCCGCTGCAAAACACCTACGCCACCTTGGGGGTCGATCGCGCTTTAGCTCTGGTGGGGGCAGGGGATGTCTGGGGCTGGCCAGTCCTGGTGATCGACTGCGGCACGGCTCTGACATTCACCGCTGGGGTTGATCAACGTCTGCTAGGTGGCGCAATTTTGCCGGGGCTGCGATCGCAGTTTCGCGCCCTCCACAGCCACACCGATCGGCTGCCAGCGCTAGAGTTTAACCCCGAGAGTTGGCCCCAGCGCTGGGCGACCAATACGGCTGAGGCGATCGCCAGCGGCATTTTGCACACCCAGCTAGCGGGAATTCGCGATTTTATTCAGGCTTGGCAGACTGACTGGCCCCAGGGGGCGATCGTGCTGACGGGGGGAGATAGCGCGGCTGTCTATCACGCCATGAAAAAGCAGACCCCACCCCTGACCCAGCAAGTCAGGGTAGACCCAGACCTGGGATTTTGGGGATTGAGGGTCTGCCGGCAGCAGCTCCAGCATTTGGAGACGCTATAGACCGCGAATGCGATTGCGGTAGGCGTTGGCATCGGTGCCGACCCCATTGTTGGGATAGGTGCCACTGCTGTTCATGCTTTGCAGGTTGCTTACCCGGTTGCCAGGGTTGGGGTGGGAACTCAAAAACTCAGCCGAAGACCCACCCTCTAGCTTTTGCATAAAGGTGATAAAACCCCTAGTGTCGTAGCCTGCCCGGCCCAGGTTGTTGAATCCACGGCGATCGGCATCGTACTCAGCCTCGCGGCTGTTGGGTAGCTGTAGGGCAAGCTGTACCCCAATGTTTACCAGGGCATCTTGGCGCACCTCTAGGGCACCAGCCACACCACTAGCCAGCGCCTGCTGCCGCATCTGGTTGATAGCGTGGCGACCCGTAATATGGCCAATTTCGTGGGCCATTACCCCGGCTAGCTCGGCTTCGTTAGCCGCTGCCTTGATCAGTCCGGTTTGAATGTAGACAAAGCCGCCTGCTGTGGCAAAGGCGTTGACGCTGTCGTCGTTGACCACCTGAAACGTGTAGGGTATGTCAGGGCGATCGCTGCTATCTGCCAGACGCTGGCCAATTTCATTGATATAAGCACTGACGCCTGAGTCGCGGTTATAAACTCGCACCCCCTGGGCCTTGAGCTGGCGATCAATCTGAGTGCCCAAGTTGACCTCATCCCGATCGGACAAATTGCCTAGCTGCACATAACGAATGCCCTGAAAAATTAGGTCAAAAATGCTGGCCTGGGACGCCGTGGGGGTCGATAGGCCAATCGTGATCGCCATGACGGCGGCTAGCAAACCGTACAGCCCGCGGCGCCAAAAGGAGTTTTTGGTCAGTTGTGTGAGAGGAGAAAGCATAGGAGTGCCCCAAGTACCGCTAGGTACAGAACTATATCCATCTTGCCCCGCTAGAAGTCTGATGGCCACAGCCAGTGGTCAGTAATAAATTTGGCCTCGCTATTCTATGGGTACTAGGAGCGGGTGCGTCGCGCGCGGTGCCAGCTCACGCTCCAAACGAGCCACCCTGTGGTTCAATGGGATCGACATTCTCCTCTATCAAAACCATTCACCTTTTCCCTCTGCGAGGGCACCCCAGCCATGACCCTACTTGACGCTAAAGGCCGCCTGTTCGGCAAAGTCAGCATTTTAGATGTTGCGGCGGCGCTGATTATCTTGATGGTGCTGTTCGGTATTTTTCTATATCCGGGCACCTCAGGGTCGGTGGCGCAGGTCGGGTCGACGACCAAGCCGGTGGAAGTAGATGTCATGGTGCGCGGTCTCACCTCCTCTGACCCTAAACGGTTGTTTGAGGCCATTAAAAATTCTGAAACTACGAACATCATTATTCGTAACCAGCCCTACGGCCAAGTCAAGATTAAAAGCGCGGTGCTGCTGCCCCGCAGTACGGTTGTGCCCCAGCCCGATGGCACGGTTAAAGCACTGCCCGATCCTCGCCCCGAGCTGAACTACACCATTGACATGCTCATCACCCTCGAAGACGATGCCCAAATTACCGACACCGGCCCGGTGTTCGGCAACAGCAAGGTCAAGGTGGGTACTCAAATTGAGCTAGATGGCGATCTCTACAATTTCAATACCAGCACTGTAGATGTGCGGGTTTTAGAAAACAGCTAGGTCAGCCTCTGCTCTACATTCTCAGCCCCTCCGCAGTTGCCTAAACAAGACCAGCCGAGGGGGCTCAGATTGAGACGCGTCGCCTGACAAAGTCTTACTGAGATTCTGCGCCTGCTGCGTCTTGGGGAAACAGCCGCTCCTGGACCCGGAAAGCTATAACGACTTAATCTGAGACAATAGAAGCCTCATTCTCCCAAACCATTCACCTCACCGCTATGACTGCCACTTCTACTGTGACTTCCCGCGTCAATTGGCAAACTCTGGCAGATCAGGCTTTAGCTGGTGAGGTGCTGAGTCGAGAGCAGGCCCTCGCTGTCCTCACCGCCCCTGACGCGGAGCTGCTCGATCAGCTAGCGGCGGCTTACCGAGTGCGGCGACATTACTGGGGCAACCGGGTGAGGCTGCACTTTTTGCTCAATGCCCAAAGCGGTCTGTGCCCCGAAGACTGTCACTACTGCTCGCAGTCAAAAATCTCTGCAGCCGAGATCGAAAAATATCCTTTTATGGCTCAGGAGAAAATCCTGGCGGCGGCTGAGCGGGCGAATACATTGAAAGCCGGTACGTTTTGCATGGTGATTTCGGGGCGATCGCCCTCCGATCGCGTTTTTGGCGAAGTGCTCGACGCGGTGCGCCAGGTCAAAGAACGCTACCCGATGAAAATCTGTGCCTGCCTCGGCCTGCTCGACGAAACTCAGACCCAGCAGCTAGCAGCGGCTGGGGTAGATCGGGTGAACCACAATCTCAACACCAGTGAAACCAACTACGGCGAAATCTGCACCACCCACACCTTTGACGACCGGGTAAATACGATTCAGGCGGTGCAGTCGGCGGGCATGACTACCTGCTCTGGAGGCATCTTTGGCCTGGGCGAATCGAACGACGACATCATCGATATGGCCCTCGCCCTGCGGCGACTAGAGGTGACCAGCGTGCCGCTGAACTTTCTCATTCCCATCGAAGGCACGCCCTTTGAGGGGCGCAACGAGCTGAACCCACGCCAGTGTTTGCGGATTTTGTGCCTTTACCGGCTGCTGCTGCCCTCCCAGGAAATTCGCATTGCTGGTGGCCGCGAAGTTCAGCTGCGGCAGCTTCAGCCCCTAGGGCTCTACGCCGCCAACTCAATTTTTGTGGGAGATTATCTGACTACCCCTGGGCAAGCCGCCCAGACCGACTACGCCATGATTCGCGATGCTGGATTTGTACTAGAAGGCCCTGACGGCGAGGCAATCGAGCTGCCAGAAGTAATCTCCAAAGCCCTGTAGGGTGGGCACTGCCCACCAGTCTTGAGTTGCGTAGACCGACGAATTCTACTCAAGCTAGCTGGGGCTCAACCGGGGTTGAGCAGACCGGCGCGACACCCCATCGTGGGCATCGGTGGCGGTGAGTTTAAGCAATTTCAGGCAGCCTGCGATCGCGTCACCAGATTCACCAAACTATCTACCAAACGCTTGGGCTCCATGGGCATGATGTGCTCGCCGTGCATCACGCTCTGGGTCATGATAAAAAATATCGTTGCGCCCAGCACCACGCGCGCTGTGGCCTCTGGGTCGGGCAAATCAAGTTCTGGGCAGCTCTTGAGGTAGTCGGTGAGCTGATCGGCGGCGGGCTTGGTGAGGTATTCCACAAAGGCCTGGGCTAGCTGTGGAAAACGGCCCGACTCACCCGCCACCAAGCGCACAAAATTTTGATAATCGAGGTCGTGGAGCTCGCTCTCAATGGCGTTGGTAATCAACCGTCGAATCACCACTTCAGGACGGCCCTCTAGGTTGCCGTCGCCCATCACCTGCTCACAGCGGGCCTGAGCCACATACTGAATCAGCGCCCGAAACAGCCCCTCTTTGTCTTTAAAGTAGTTGTAGACCGTTGGTTTGGAGACCCCAGCAGTGGTGGCTACTTTGTCCATACTGGTGCCAGCGTAGCCATTTTGCAGAAACTCTTGCATCGCTCCCTGCAAAATTTGCACGGCTTTTTCATTCAGCACTGCCGGACTTTGAACCACGCGTTACCACCTCTTCAACCCAATTGATTCATGTATAGCACCCGATCGCCAGGCGACATAGTAACTCAGCCCCTGCGATCGCATTGAGCCAAGTCGCTGCTTACCCCAGAGCATCCCCTAGGAAGCAAAGCAGTAGAGTATCGCTCTATACATTCATTTTAGCGAGGCATTGACTAATTTTACCAAACCGTTTAGTTTAGTTTTGTTGCCTCTGATGGCTTTGGCGATCGACCTATGCTGACAACAGAATCCAATCAGGATCTGGTGCTTCGTTTCTACAAAGCCTTTGATGAGCGCACCATCGATCGTGCCCTGGCTTTGCTCGATCCTAACTTCGTTGCCCACCTGGCGGGAATGCCTGAGCCCTTAGACGGAGAAGGCTTTAAACAGTTCGGTCTATCGTTTTATACGGCTTTTGGCCAGGGTCAGCATAGGTTTGATGAAATTGTTGCCGCGGGCGATCGGGTTGTCACCTGCGGCACGTTTACGGCCACCCATCTTGGCTCCTTTCAGGGTTTACCGCCCACCGGCAGGCAGATCAGCCTTGCGGTTATGCACATTGACCGAGTAGAAAACGGCAAGATTGTTGAACACTGGGGTCATGGCGATGCCCTGGGGCTGATGCAGCAGCTTGACATAGTCTTTTTACCTGGGCCCAAACTGCTGCCCCATCTGCTGCGCAGGGCTGTAACTCGTTGGTTTTAGCCGGTGCGCCGGCTCTCCACTGAGGCTATGAACTAGCGCCATCCGGTCAGGATTTTGACTGAGCGAACCTGTAGTTAGTTGAGCCTTTTTCTGCGCTCCATACCTGGATATAACCTGTGCAAACTCGCCTCTATCGCGATTTTAAGTGGAACCGTTTAGCGTTTGTTCTGCTGGCAACGTTGATTCTTGCTGACATGGTTCCCCACCCCCAGTTAGGACCAGGGCTGTTGCAAACCTTCGCGGCGCGAGTGCAGTCTTCCCTCCCCAACGGGCAATAGCAAATTGGCAGGCCGTCCCGCCGTGGCTAAGATTCCGTAAACAGGTTCCCCAGTAGGACAGCGGGGTGATTAAGCTAGGGGTTGCCCTCGCTGCGATCGCCCATGACCTCGTCTTCCAAAACTAAGACTGCTGCCCTTGCCACCTCTCGGATTACAGGCTGGGTGCAGCGACAGATCAAGCGAGATTGGGTAAAAATTTCGCTGGCGGGGTTGTGGCTGAGTTTTGTGGCGGCCCACGTGGCTACCGACTCGGTGCCGGTACAACTGCTGGAACGACGGCTGCAAACGGTTTTTTTTGAAATTCGTGGCCCCTTAGCGCCTCCGGATGACATTGTCATTTTGGCAATGGATGACGAATCCTTTGGGCAGGCCGAATATTACCGCGCCAACCCCGAACAGTACAGCTATTTCGCGCCGATCGCGGGTAGCCCATGGCAGCGTACGGCCCATGCGATCGCGATCGAACGCCTGCTGGAGGCGGGGGCCAAGGCGGTAGCGGTGGATATTTTGATGTTCTCTGATAGCAGCTACGGCCCCGCTGACGACCAGGCCCTGGCCGATGTGCTGGCTCGCTATGGCAATCGTGTCGTGCTGGCCAGCTCGGTCGACGATGCTCAGGTGCGTCAGGGGGCTCTAGTTCGCCCCACCCAGCCCTTGCCAAAGCTGCTCAACACGCCCGTTCACACCGGCAACATCAACTTTCCCATCGAGCCCGATGGCCGTATTCACCGCCACGGGCGCACCTACTTAGATGGTCTAATTGCGAGCCAGGCGGATCTCGACCCCGGCACGATCGGAAATGAGGCCGAGAACACTCAGTCCTTTGCTGAGGCCACCCTCGATGCCGCTGGGGTTGACCATCCCCCCTATCAGGGCAACTTTATGGACTTTTATGGGCCTACTCGCAGTTTTAACCACATCCCCTTTTGGCAGGTCCTTGACCCCGACCCTTGGGTCAACTACCTCGATAACGGGCGCTACTTTCAAGACAAAATCGTGCTGATTGGGGGCACTGCCAAGTTTCTGCAAGACTTTCACCAAGCCCCCTTTTCCGAAACCCTGCTGCACCCCGAAACCATGGCCGGGGTTGAAATTTTAGCCACCGACATTGCCAACCTGCGCGATGGTCAAGCCCTGCGTATGGGAATTCCTAACCCCTGGCTGCGGGGGCTGTTAGTTTTGGGTGGCGGAGCCGGATTTGTGCTGCTACTGCGGCGGTTTAATCGCCCCATCGCCCGCTTAGGCTGGACGGCAGCTAGCCTAGGTGGTTGGTTTTGGGTGAGCTATGGAGCCTTTGTGGGAGCAGGTCTGTTGCTACCCACAGGTGCTCCTATCGTGGGATTGATGGTGCTGGGCAGCACCTACATCGTGGCCGATATTGTGACCGAGCAGCTGCGCAAACAGCGCCTGCGTCAAACCCTAGAGCAGTACGTCACTTCTCCTATCGTTCAAGAAATCATCAGTCAGCAAGACGACCTGCAAGATCTGCTCAAGCTGCGAGAGGCGGAGGTAATCGGCCTGCTGCTGGCCAACCGCTACCGCATTGTGCGGCTGCTGGGGTCAGGGGGCTTTGGCGAAACCTACGTGGCCGAAGACACCCAGCGCCCTGGTTCACCCATCTGCGTAGTGAAGCAGCTGCGGATTATCAGCAATGACCCGAGGGCGCACCGCTTGGGTAGGCGCTTTTTTGAGGGTGAAGCCGAAACCCTGGAAAAATTGGGACACCACCCGCAAATTCCGCGGCTTCTGGCCTATTTTGAGGCACAGAACTCTTTTTACTTGGTTGAAGAAATGATCGAGGGATGCCTGCTCAAGGATGAGCTAGCGTCTCGCCGACCTATGCCCCAGGCCTACGTGCTGGATTTGCTGCTAGGGCTGCTGCCGGTGGTGGCCTTTGTGCATGACCAGGGGGTGATTCACCGCGACATCAAGCCGTCTAACATCATTCGTCGCGAGGCGGATGGGCAGCTGGTGTTGATCGATTTTGGCGCTGTCAAGCTAATTTCTAACAAGCTGGCGGATACGGGGGTGAATCTCACCTCCACCTCGACCATTGGGGTGGGCACCCAGGGCTATATGCCCAGCGAACAGTCGGCGGGGCTGCCCAAATTTGGCAGTGACCTCTACGCGCTGGGCATTACTGCCATCGAAGCCCTGACTGGCATCCCAGCCTACGCCCTGCGCCGCGACGTGAATGGGGAACTGCTCTGGCGGCATGAGGCGCCTAACCTCGATCCTAGATTTGGCGACATCGTCACGCGGCTGGTGCTCTACGACTTTACCGATCGCTACCAGCGGGCCGAGGAAGTGTTGGCTGACCTCAGCAGTATTGAAGTGGTGGTGCGATCGCAGCCCCAGCCCGAGGGCCTGCCTGCCCCAGGGGAAGACACTGCTGTCGGTTTTCTCCCCTATGGCGTGCGCGTCGACAGCCTGGCCACCGACGACATGGATGACCCTGAGGCAGTTGAGGACGACACCCGCATGCTGCCCGGCGACTGGTTTGCCACCGCTGAAGAAGCTTCCACCAGCGATGCTGACACCGGCAGTACCGAAACCAACTCCTGAGCCAGCGCCCCTAGGCCTGGGGCTGGGGAATGGTGATGTCGATCGGGGTGACCGTAGTATTTGGGGCCAAGGCATCGAGACCCGGCTGAATTTCTGCTGGATTGCCAACCACTAAAATCACCAGCTGCTCTGGATTGAGCCTGGCCTGGGCGGCGGCCTGTACCTGGGCGGCCGTTGCTTCGCGCACCTGGTCTTGAAACTGAAACACAAAGTCTTGAGGGTAGCCGTAGTACTCGTAGCGAATCAGCCGAGCTAGGGTTTGACCAGGGCTTTGGAAGTTAAACACAAAGCTGTTGAGCACGGCATCTTTAGCTTGCGCTAGCTCTACATCGGTAATGGAAGTAGTGCGGATGCGGGTGATCTCGGCCAGCGTCGACTGAATAAAGGGCACTGTAGCTTCAGAGCGGGTTTGCCCCCCGCCAATAAATAGTCCAGGGTGGTCATAGCGAGGAGCCCAGTAGGCGTAGACCGAGTAGGCCAAACCTTGGCGCGATCGCACCTCGTTAAACAACCTGCCGCTAAAGCCGTTCATCACCTCATTCATCACCGCTAGAGCGGCGTGGTCAGGGTAGTTGAGCTGCCCACCCAGGTGACCTAGCTCCACATAGCTCTGAGTCAGCTGGGGTTGCGACACCATAAACACGCCAGCTTTGGCCTGCTCTACCGCCGGCAACGTATCCTCTAGCGCCTCTCCAACACCCTGCCACTCGCCAAAATAATCAGCAATCCACTGCTTCATTTGGGCGCTGTCAAAGTCACCGACAATGCCCAAAATGGTATGCTCGGGGCGAATGGAAGCCTGATAAAACTGCTCAATATCCTCCTGGCTAATCGCTGCCAGGGTTGCGTACTCAACGGTGCGAGCGTAGGGGCTATCGGCCCCATACACCAGCTTGCGAAACTCGCGGCTCGTAATACCATCGGGGTCGTCGTTGCGGCGAGCAATGCCGCCGCTATACTGGCGCTTGAGCAAATCGATCTTGTCATCGGCAAAAGCGGGCCGCTGCACAACATCGGCAAACAGTTCAAATACCGCTGCGGTGTCTTCACTGAGAGCACTAAAGTTGGCGCTGCCTTCACTCAGGTCAATGCCGGTTTCAATCGACGCGGCCCGCTGCTCAAGCTGCTGATTGAGGGAGTCAGCATCCAAGCGGGTCGTGCCCCCCAGTCGCATCGCATCGCCAGTCAGATTGGCCAACCCGACTTTGTCCGCAGGCTCAAACCGCGCTCCAGTGCGAAAGGTAGCGCTGCCGCTCACCAGCGGCAGCTCATGGTCTTCAAGCAGGTACACCACCAGGCCATTGGGCAATTCATAGCGCTCATAGGCCGGAATCTCAATATCCCGCAGAGCCGGGAACTCTAGCTCGTCATAGTGGCGCGGGGTTAGGGCGCTAGCTGATGGCTGCCAGGCCAGCAGCAATACCCCCAACAGCCCGGCCAGGGCCAGCAGCGGCATCATGCCCCGCCGCAGGGTTCGACGGGTACCCATAAACCAGCTGTTCGCGTTCATCACTGTGCGTTCCAATACCGTAGGTCTTAAATATGAATGTCTTAAAAACGGCCTAGGCCACTCATCTGTTCTGGTGGCTGACTCAAATTGATAGGCTCCTAGGCTACTCGGCAGACGGGGCCTGCACTAGTTTGCCTACGGTGCGGCTTTCAGGCCGAAATAGAGTCTGCGCAACCCGCTGAATATCTGCTGCCGACACCGCCTCAATGGCTTTGAGGTTGTTGAAGATATTCCGCCAATCGCCGGTTTTAGCCTGGTACTCAGCCAGCAGCGAAGCCATCCCATCATTAGAGGCCAAACTTTGCAGCAGCCCCGCCCGAGCCTGGGTTTTTACTCGATCTAGCTCTTCAGGGCTAACGGGCTCCTGCTTAAGCCGGTCTATCTCCTGGGCAAACAGGGTGCCAATCTCCTCGGGGGTATGGCCGGGAGCTGTGAGGCCGTAGAGCAAAAAGATGTTGTCGTAGCGATCGCCCGGAAATCCATTCAGACTACCGATATCCAAGGCAATGCGAGCCTCGTCCACCACAGTTTTGTAAATTCTAGACGTTCGCCCTCCCATCAGCAGACTCTCAATCATGCCGTAGATCACATGGTCAGGGTGGCGCAGACTAGGCCGGTGATACCCCTCCAAGTACCAAGGTTCTGAGGGCAATGCCAGCGAAAATTCCTTAGCTGCTGTCTGGGGTGGTTCGTCAATAGCAGGCTCGGGTGGCACCGCCCGAGGGGTATAGCGGCTAAAGTAAACTTCCGCTAGGCGCTGTACCTCAGTGGGGTTAACATCGCCTACCACCACAGCGGTTAAGTTAGCAGGACCATAGTAGGTGTCATAAAACGTTTGCACATCCTCACGGGTGGCCGCAAAGAGGTCGTCCTGGTAGCCAATCACGGGGCGACGGTAGGGGTGGCTAACAAACGCCTCTTCCAAAAATCGCTCAATCATAGTGCCAATCGGGGAGTTGTCCACCCGCATGCGGCGTTCTTCGAGAATGACGTCCTTTTCTTCGTAAAACTCGCGAAACACCGGGTCAAGGAACCGCTCCGACTCCAGCGACATCCACAGCTCTAGCTTGTTGGCGGGCAGGCTGTAAAAATAGCGCGTCTCATCGGCAGAGGTGGTGGCGTTGAGGCCAACCCCTCCCGCCTGCTGAATAACTTGGCCGTACTGGTTTTGCTCCACAAAGCTAGCCGCCTCTTTCTGCAACGCCACCAACTCCTCCTGTAGCGCAGCCGCTTTGGCCGTATCACCAGCAGTTTGAGCCGCCAGCAGGTCGCTAAATACCGCATCGAGCTGGGTCATCACCTGTTGCTCAGCGGCAAAGTCTTTGGTGCCAATGCGGCTAGTACCCTTAAAAGCTAGGTGCTCTAAATAGTGGGCCACACCGGTTTTGCCATCGGTTTCATCCACCGCGCCCACGTTGGCGTGAATCATAAATGACACCACTGGAGCCTGGTGCCGCTCTAGCACAATGAACTTCATCCCGTTATCGAGAGTGAACTCGGTAACGGCATCCGCCACCCGATCCAGGTAGGGTTGAATAGCCTGGGCAGTCTGCAGGGGCTCCCGTGCCGCCGCTGGAGCAATGGGCCACCACAGCCAGAGGCCAACTAGCGCTACCAGACCCACTAAAGCTGGGCGGAAGCGATGTCTTGACCTGGCCCAAAATCCTGGGACGGTCGGCGGTGTTCCATTCATAAGCAGCACTCAAACGGGATAGGCTAGACTCCGACCTCCAGGATAGTGGAGTCTCACAGACAATGACCACACTCCGCGCTCTGTAGCTAGAGTTCCTCCTGCTAGACCTTGGGGCAGTTGTCAAAGCCTCAAATCCTCAGTAAAGTTCCCATAGACCCACGGTTGAGTGGGCCTTAAACCCCTCTAGGATTAGTCTTAAACCGACCTGCTCTTCAATGATCGCAAGCAGCATAGGACTCTTTAGGAGCAGGCTAATCCCAAGCTCCCAACGAACTCAACTTTACGATTACTTACGTTCCAAAAAGGGGGTCAGGCCTTGACACAGGTGGCAGATAGCACAAACCTGAAGCTGTGGACCCAACGAGCTCTAGCCGCGACCTTTTTAGCAGGTCAGGTTGTCATTCACTTGATTTCTCGTCCGGTGCATCGGCGCAATACCTTAGATCAAATGGCTGCAGTGGGGCCTGCATCCCTGCTGATTGCTCTCATCACAGCCGCCTTTGTGGGCATGGTGTTTACCATCCAGGTGACGCGAGAATTTTTAAACTTTGGGGCTGGATCCGCGGTGGGTGGCGTGCTGGCCCTCACCTTGGCCCGAGAGCTCGGCCCGGTGCTGACGGCGGTGATTATTGCCGGGCGGGTAGGGTCCGCTTTCGCGGCCGAAATTGGCACCATGCGCGTTACTGAGCAAATTGATGCCCTGCAAATTCTCAAGACTGATCCTATCGACTATCTGGTGATTCCTCGGGTAATTGCCTGTGCCCTGATGCTGCCGCTGTTGAATGTGCTGTCGTTTATTACCGGCATGACCGGCGGGCTGTTGATTGCCACCAGTCAGTACGGCATCCCCTATTCAGTCTTTTTAGATTCGGCCAAAAACTTTCTGTCGATTTGGGATCTGGTAAGCTCGCTTATCAAGGCGTTTTTCTTTGGCATTCTAATTGCCATCATTGGCACCAGCTGGGGTCTGACCACTACGGGTGGTGCCAAAGGCGTTGGGCAATCGACCACCACTGCCGTCGTGACGGCGCTGTTGGCTATTTTTATCAGCAACTTTTTCCTCTCGTGGATTATGTTCCAAGGCACCGGCAGCGCTGTGATGAATAACTTTTAAGGGCGGCTGATTCAGCGATCGCCTCTTCAGCCTCAGGGGTAGATGCTCCTATACTTCAGATAAACCCTCATCTTTGTGAATTGTGACTTCTACCACTACAGCGACCCATACTGACCTGCCTCCCAGCTACCGTATCCCTTTGACAGTGATCGGTCTCGGAATATTGCTAGCCTTTGAGAAAATTTGGCTAGGAGCATTGGTGGGCATCTTTGGCCTGTTTTTGCTGGCGCAGGCCGTGACGCTGACGCTACGGTTTACCGACAGCGCGCTAGATATTTACCGACGCGATACGCTGATTCGTCACTTTCCTTACGAGGAGTGGCAGCATTGGGAGATTTTCTGGGAACCGGTGCCAGTGTTGTTCTACTTTCGTGAAATCAACAGCATTCACTTTTTACCAATTATTTTTAGCCCCAGCGAATTGCGCGCCTGCCTCGAAACCCACTGCGCGGCTGCCCAAGAAGAGTAGCGGGCCCCAAGGGGCGAACCAAGCCCTCATCTGATAGGCTGACAACAGGGTCTATGGGAACCGTTATGACCGCAGAGGAGCTATCACAATCGAGTCTGGGGCCAGGTGGTACCAGTAGCTACGGCAGCCCCGAGGCTAGCTCGGCTTTGGGTGCGGATTCAGCAGGACTTAAGTCAGACTGGAGCAATCGCATTGACGCTCTGCGGCAGCAGGAGACTGACCTCAAGCGCAGCATTGCTGACTTGCAATCAACCTACAACCGCTTGACCCAAGACCAGTTTCAAAAAATTCAGACTGACATTGGTCGGATGGTGCAGCAAGGCACGGCAGACTTAGAGCAGCGCAAGCGCAATCTGCAAAAAGAAATTGAAACGCTGGAGCGTCGCCAGGAGCGGATTCAGGCTGAAATGCGCACTACCTTTGCCGGAGCATCCCAAGATTTAGCGGTGCGGGTGCAGGGCTTTAAGGACTATCTGGTAGGTAGCCTACAAGATCTGGCAGTGGCGGCAGAGCAGCTCGACATCACTCCGGCAGCTCGCTCCACCCCAGCGTCGGGGATAGACGCTAGGGGCGATTCTGCAAAGGATGTTCGTTCTGAGCCAGGTGCCGAACGCTCCGCTATCCGCACTTCTCCCCGCCGAGCCGCTGCCGAGCCGGTCTCGGCTCAGCCGGCCTTTGCCTCTAACGCCTTTCAAGATCAAACGGAGCGTATTCGCAGCCTGCTCGACCAGTACCGCATGCGCCCCGATTACTATGGCCCTCTTTGGCAACTACGCCGCACCTTTGAACCCATCCACGCCGAGCGGGTGTCTAACTGGTTCTTTGCCCAGGGCGGGCGGGGAGCGGTTAAGAGTATGGGCAGCCGGCTGCAAAACGTGTTGGTAGCCTCGTCCGCACTGTCAATTTTGTATGCCCTTTACGGCAATCGCCTGCGTACTTTGGTGCTCTCTAATAGCCCCGAGCGCTTGGGAGAATGGCGACGGGGCCTCCAAGACTGTTTGGGAATTTCTCGCGCGGATTTTGGTACGGGTCAGGGGGTCATGCTGTTTGATGCCCCAGAGCCGCTGGCCCAAAGGGCCGATCGCATTACTGCTGATAACGGTCTACCCTTTATCGTGGTCGACGAAGCTGAGTCGGTAATCAGTCTGGCGCTGCTGCAATTTCCGCTATGGCTGGCCTTTGCTCCCGACCCCCTGAACCCGGTAGCTGAGTATGACTACTAGCATCTCGCCTTATGCTGGAGAATCGAGGAACACAGCCGCTACATGTTCTAGGCCTAGAGATTGTGTGGCCTAGTCACTGAAGGCTGTTGTCAATGTGTCGACTACCTGATCGAGGGCAACCGATCGCGAGGCCTTGAGCAAGACGCGATCGCCCGGTTGCAGCATCCCTTGCAGATGCTGGGCTAGAGACTTGTGGTCGGCAAAGCTTGCGGTCTTGACGCCCGCTGCGCCCTCCGCTAGAGCTAAGGATTCTTCAGGATCGGCCAGGGTGAACAGTGCGTCCAGTCCCAAATGGCCCACGACCTGCCCGACTTGGCGGTGCAAATCGACCGATCGCTCCCCTAGCTCCTTCATCGTGCCCAGCACAGCAATCCGGCGTTGACCGGGGGTTTCGGCTAGCAGGTGAAGGGCCGCAGTCATCGACTCCACTCCAGCGTTGTAGGTTTCATCGAGCAGCACAATGTCGTTTGGTAAGAGAATTTTTCGGGCGCGACCGCTGGGCAACTCTACTGAAATGCCTTGGCTGAGCACCCGCCAGTCGAGGTTGAGAGCCTGCATAACAGCGATCGCTGCTAGCAGGTTCAGGGCATTGTGGCGACCCGGCAGCGGCAGCGGTACATGTACGCCCTGCACCTCCAGGGTTTCAGAATCCACCAGCTGACCCCGGACATCGCCGCCCTCTAAGCCAAAGGTAATGGTGCGCCCAGCCCACACGGTACGCGCGGTGGCTAAGAGCCTAGCGTTGTCATGGTTGAGCACAGCAATGCTCTGGGGCGACTCAGCCAGCAGCTCGCATTTGGCGTCAGCAATGGCCTGCTCTGAGCCCAGGCGGCCAATGTGGGCTGTACCCACGTTGGTAATGACTGCCACATCGGGTACGGCGATGCGGGCTAACCGGGCAATCTCCCCTGGCCCCCGCATGCCCATTTCGATCACTCCAAAGGCGTGGTCGGGTCGAAGTTGAAGCAGCGTTTTAGGAACACCAATGTCGTTGTTGTAGTTGGCTTGGGTTTTGTGTACCGGTCCCTGGGTGCCTAAGGCCGCCGCAAGCAATTCCTTGGTGGTGGTTTTGCCCACCGACCCAGTGATTGCTACGATACTGGCCTGCTGTTGGGCACGCCACCAATGCCCCAGGGCTTGATAAGCTACGAGAGTATCGGCCACTGGCAAGCAGGGCAGATGGGGGATGATCTTGTCCTGCTCAACCACCGCCGCTATGGCACCTTGAGCGATCGCCGCTTCAACAAAGCCATGCCCATCAAAGCGATCGCCCGTCAGCGCAATGAAGAGAGCATTTTCTCGGATGTCGCGACTATCGGTAGTAATATTTGCTACATAACTTTCTCGGCGAACAGGCGGCACATGATCTAGAGGTGCCTGCATAGCTGCGGCTAGGGTAGCTAATGATGAAAAGCCCATAGAGTTAACGATGGTAAGCTGTAGCAACGTCTACGGTACGCCAAGTTTTGGCCCGATCTCGTCGCAAAGTGTACTGATTGTAAAGGAATTCGGACCCCGGCTGTCAGGCGCCTCCTCAGGTGCAGGAAGCTGACCTTGCCTAGATCTCGGTAAACTGCCCGCAGTTCAGGGCTAGCCTACAGGCAAGGCTTGAACTCATGCTTTTCGGTGAGCAGCTTAGGGGTATGGGTATTCTAACTTCAACAGGGTTTACTACTGCCTCATGGTTAGGTAAAGAATTTTACCAGAGCTTCGTTAACGCTCGCGACATAATCGCCGAAACTAGAAAATTCACGCAGTAATCTTAAGATACGCAAACGACAGCCTAGTGTAAAAACTGACGCGACCAGGGTTGTCTATCGTCTTTAATAAGCCTAAGGACTGTTGCTGCCATCAAACCGTGCATCTTTTAAGTTCGTACTTTAGCTAGTGAGCTGAGCATCAAAATTCTTCTCATCGCAGTCCGTATGGGCTTAGTTTACTAAGCTCATCTGTTGGTGGGGCAAGGGCGGTAAAGCCGTGAAGACAAAAGCGACCTCTAACAATCGAATTACCACCGCTGACGAGCAGTGTCTCTACAGTCATCTGTTGGCCTGCGTCAGCGTTGAGTCTCCTGACGCCATGCTCGATCGGTTTCAGGCGCTCTTCCTTGACGGGTTTGGCTACCCCGATCGCGATGTCGTAGCAGCCCTCGATCGCCTGCTAGCCTGTCAAGAGATTGAAGAGTATTTTCGGTTCATCCTCAACCGTTGCTGCCACATTCTCATCAACCGCTGGCAAACCAACACTCAACTGCAGCCGGCTATTCCTATCTTGATTGAGCTGCTAGAGTCTGTGCCTGCCGATCGGGTGTCCGAGCTGTCGCGATCGAGGCCCATTCGCCGCTTGCGCCAAGTCACTCAGGACTTTCGGGACACGGAGCAGTATCTCGCCCTCAAGCGATTGGCGCGTGTCATTGAGGCTCGCCACTCTGCCCTACCCCGCAATCGGCAGGCAGAGGCCGTGCCCTTGGGGTCGTTAATCAACCGCTATCCCTATCTTTATGAGCACTGTCTGGTGACTGAAGATAGCGACCTCCAACATCAGCAGTACGTACGTCACATGCAGGTTGAGGCTCAGCACAAATTTGAGGTTGACCTCAGCCACTACGTCACCTATCGAGTGCGCCGGGGGAGACTGCATCGCCAGGGGCAGACGGACTTTGCTGAGCGGCTGCGAATGGTGCCCAACCCCACCTTATTAAACGATAAAGAGCTGGTCTCGTCGCTCAAGCACTTTGCTCGCCGCCGTGATCACGGCCAAAGCTATCGCGACGGAGCCCAACGTTTCTTACTCAACCACAATCATGGGGTGTCGTTTCGGCAGTTCAAAGAAGACCTGTTTGACTACATCATTGCCGATGTCGATGCCGACTACGGTCAGCGACAGTTCAAAGCCATGCTGCAAGACCACCTGCTGTCTGCCTTTACCGACAGCGACAGCAATCCGATGGATGACTTTCTCAAGGTACGTACTTGTAGCAACCTGTTCAACTTTTTGGTGGTTGACCCCAGCGCTGGCCGGCAACACTACGTATTCCTTGATTTAATCAACAACCTCGGGCCAGTGCACACCACGGGACTACTGCTCAGAATTTTGCTGATTTGCCAAAAGGTCAGGCCTTTCTTAGAGCGGCGGTTTTCACTGTTGTTTAATCACTACGAAACTGCCTCCAGCGAAACGGTGGCCTGGTTGATCAATATGTTTGAAAATATCAACATTGCCCTTAGCCTTAACTTCGGCAGCGTTGATCTGTCCCATGCTGGGGCCCGATAGGGTGCTGCTGTAGCCCAGCTCAGCAGCGGCGAGCGCTATCTAACCAGCCGCATACCCGAATCTAGCCCGAGCGCAAATGCTAGAGTCGTACCACGTGCAGATCTCCATTGCCCATTATGTACGACCTTGTTTCTGCCGCCCTTGGGGCTCAGCAGTTGACCCAGGCAGCCCAGTTGATTAAGCAGTGGCAGCAAAAAACGCCGCAAGATCCTTGGCTTAAGCTGGCCATGGGGCAATATTGGGAAGCCAAGACCGAGCTAGAAAAGGCCCAGATTACCTATACCCAGCTGTTGCAAAGCACCGCCAACACTAAAGTGCTGAGCCAGGCGCGGGAGGGCGTGAAACGGGTGCGAGATCGGATGGCCCAGCGTCGAGAGCACGACCTGAGCGCTGCTAAGCAGCAGCCGGGAGCGGCAGCGACGGCCATGCTGGTGCTAGAGCCGGTGACGGGCGATCGCCGAGAACCGGCAGCCCAAGGCCTAGCCCGAGTTATGCAGATTGATGCTTACACGGCCAGAACCCGGCTGCCCAGCAAGCACTGGCGACTGCTGCGAGTCGGCCCAGCGGGAGAGACTCAGTACTTTTGCGAACAGCTTCAGGCCGAAGGTACTCCTGCCCGCTGGGCTACGGTGGATCAGGTCAAGGAGGTAGACACCTTTCGGGTGCAGGCGATTCGCGCAGTGGAGCCAGAGTTGACGGTGATTTGCCTGAATAGTGCAGGCCAGCAGGGCACCATTCAGCTCACTTGGGGTGACATCACTCAATGGGTCGTGGGGCAGCTGCCTGTCTATGAATCAGTGGTGGATTTAGATGTGCGTGGCAAGCTCAGGCGCAAAGATACTACCCAAGACTATGGTGAGGTGATCGACTGGCACCTGCACGGGCGCGGCTGCGTGCTGCGACTGTGCGATCGCACCTACAAGTTTCGTGAGGCAATGCCAATGCCCCCAGCAGAATCGTTTCCATCACCCTTGATTGCTGCTACCGCTTGGAAAGCCATGAAAAGCTACTTTGCAGCCCGGATCGCTTCAGCCCCGCTCACCGATTTCAGCGGCTTTGGGGAAAGCGCCCTGGATTTGATAGAACTACTGCCGGCTTTTGAGAACCAGGTGGAAATGGGGCGATCGCTGCCCTCGCCCTGGGATGCGGCCTTTCACCTGTACAGCGGTCTACGGTTTGTAGTGAAGGCAGAAGCTAGAGGGTCAAAAAAATAAAGTTCAGGGTTAAGGGCTAGTTGTTAGCCGTCAATCCTGAACTTCTAAATTATCCCTGGCGCATGCGTAGCGTTGTTGGTTTAGCGGGTCTTGACCTGCTTAGCCATATTCAAAAAAGGAGACAGGCTAGGACCGGGACGGCGACGACGGGGTAGGGACGTACCTACAGTGGTGAGGTAGGTAGAGGCAAAGGCGGTAGGAACTGGCTCAGCGGGTGCCGTTGCTACTGGGGCGGGAGCAGGGGCAGCTTTAGCTGGGGTTTTGGCCGCTGCTTTTGCTAAAGCCTTTGCTGGAGCTTTAGTTGCTGCCTTGTCTGAAACCTTGGCTAGGGCTTTAGTCGCTGCCTTTGCTGGAGCAGCTACAGACTCAGCCTTAGCAGGGGCTGTGAGAGCAGGCGCCGATTGGGCGCTGCTGTCAGATTCATCGAGTTCCATGAAAAACTCAGACTTTTTGCCTAGACCTACCAGGCCGCCAACGGTTTTGAAGATGCCGCCAAGCAGCCCAAAGATCGCCCCAAAAATCGACTTGATTAAACCCATGGGTGTGTCCTTGATTTATCTGCGTTTCTAAATTAATTATCAAGTTCCGTTACGCCCTCTCACAAGGTGGAGCGACAACTAGATAAAAAAGTTAACACTGGCCTCAGAATTCCTTACAGCTTGTAGCTCTGCTTTTAGGATCCATTAATCTGCTCCAGGGCACATAGGAGATCTTAACTTGTCGGCCCGAGCTGATTTAAGGCGCAATACCATGGTCTGCGTCGAGGGAATGTAGCTGCAAACTTAAACGCTGGCTTTGCCTATGCAGCCATATTTGCTAATGGTAGCGATGTCAGCCGCGCCGCTTAGACAATGGCCCGGCAGGGTTAAAGGGTAAGCCGAGCGATCGCCCTTGAAGACTGTAGGGAGGTGGAGGGCCAAATGGTTTGAATTTTGGTGCGATCGCTCCGGAATGGTCAGATCACGCTATTGGGTTAATTTCTGCCGCTGGGCTAGAACTGGTTTTTTTGTGGAGAAAGCAAATTGCAGTAGGCGGACCCTTTACTTCCCTTAAAACTTCGTTAGGATAATTAATAACGATATTAAGTTTCCTAAACTCCTATGATTGCTCAGCAACGCCTTCTAGCCTTGGGCGGCCTTGCGCTTCAGCCCAATCAGTCCACTAACACCGCTTTTCAGATTTCTTGGACAATTCTGAGAGTGGTTGCCGGTATTGTTATGGTTCATAACGGCCTTGACAAGCTAGCCAACATTGAAAGCTTTGCTAATGCTTACGTGGCCTATCTAGGTCTGCCCTTCCCCATCACTCTGAGCTACATGGCAGCCTTCACTGAGCTGATTGGTGCTCCTCTGGTGGCCCTAGGATTTTTGACTCGTCCTGCCGCTATGGGGCTGGTTTTCACCATGCTGGTGGCGATGTATCACCACATCAAAGTAGCGGGGTTCAGTATTCCTTACTTGGAGCTGTCTGCCCTCTATGCCGCCACCTTCCTGTTCTTTGTAATCAACGGTGGAGGTCGATTCTCGCTAGATGCGCTGCTGGCCAACGTGCTCAACAGACTGCGCACTAACCAAACCAATGGCAAGCGCGCTTCCTTAGAAGATGTGTTTCGGCGGTCGAATGAGGCCAAGTCTGGCACCAAGTCGACTTTGTAATCTGTCTTGTTGGTTTCCTCAATTCCCTTGGTACTGCGCTAGGGGCTTTGTCTCGGGCACTAGATATGGGGGTTCCTAAACAACCCGAAGGAACACCTAGTCTCATCGATGCAGCAGCACCATGCAAGCCACATTGGGGCTGTTGGGCAAAAAGCTTAGAAATCCTACTGCGCTATCTCCGGTTGTCAATTCAGTTATTGGTGATCCGAAGTGAGAAAGGGCGCTAGAAAAAGCTGGCCTCTCCTAGGTGGGTGAGGCCAGGGCGAGGCGTACTAGCTATCGCAAAAAAGCTTTGGTTTGTCTGATCCGTCAGCTACAGCTGAGCGACTCGGCTCAAATTCCCAAACGTTGGTAGACCTGGTCGAGGTTGCGCAGGTGGCGCTCAGGACTAAAGCAGAGGTCAATTTCTGCCTTCGATAGGTGGGCCGTCACCTGCTCGTCTGCCTCAATCAGCCCGCGAAAGTTGCCGTCGTCGGTGTTCCAGGCCTGGTGGGCGCACGACTGCACGATCGCATAGGCCTCTTCCCTCGCTAGCCCTTTGTCAACCAAAGCTAGCAGTACCCCTTGGCTAAATACCACTCCGCCATAGACATTCATATTGCGGGCCATATTTTCGGGGTAGACCAGCAGATTTTTAATCAGCTCAGTCGTCTCCACCAGCATAAAGTGAGTCAGGATGCAGCTGTCGGGAAAGGCCACCCGCTCTACGGAACTGTGGGAGATATCGCGCTCGTGCCACAGAGCCACATTTTCCAGTGCCGCCATAGCATTGCCCCGTAAGAGACGTGCCATACCAGTCAGCCGTTCTGAGCGAATTGGGTTGCGCTTGTGGGGCATAGCCGACGAGCCCTTCTGTTTTTTGGAGAAAAATTCCTCCACTTCTAGCACGTCGGTGCGCTGCAGGTTCCGGATTTCGACCGCAAACCGCTCGATGGAGGCCCCCAGCAGAGCCAGAGCGTTCATAAAGTCGGCGTGGATGTCGCGGGAAATTACCTGGGTAGAGGCGGTATCAGGGCGCAAGCCCAAGTTTTGGCAGGCCAGAGCCTCAATCTTGGGGTCAATGTTGGCGTAGGTGCCCACTGCACCAGAGATTTTGCCAACGGCGATCGCATCCTGTAGATGGGTCAGCCGCTCCCGGTGGCGCAGCATCTCGGCCAGCCAGCCAGCCAGCTTAAAACCAAAGGTAATTGGCTCCGCGTGAATACCGTGGGAGCGGCCAATCATCACTGTGTCGCGGTGCTCCTGGGCCCGATAGCGAATTGCTTGAATCAGGCTTTCCACATGGATCATGATGACTTGAAGGCTGTCTACAAGCTGCAGCGATAGCGCTGTATCCAGCATGTCGGAGCTGGTCATGCCCAAGTGAATGTAGCGCCCTGCGTCGCCCACATATTCGTTGACGTTGGTCAGAAAGGCGATCACATCGTGGCGCACCTCAGCCTCAATTTCAAGAATGCGCTTGGGGTCAAACTTGGCCTTGGCCTTGATTTCCTCGACCGCTTCCTGGGGAATGTAGCCCAGCTCGGCCTGGGCTTCGCACACTGCAATTTCGACTCGCAACCAGGTCTTAAATTTATAGTCGTCGGTCCAAAGATCGCCCATTTCGGGCAGGGTGTAGCGTTCAATCAAGGCTTTGGTCAGAATACAACCGTCCCATTCTACCCGGCGGCCCTAGGCTGTGGAAAATTGAAGCACTATACTTCATGCCTTGGGCCTTGGATGGCGCTTTGCCAACATCAGGTAGCCGATTGATAATTGCTCCAATAACCGCTGCAAAACCCACTAACCGCTGTGGCAGTTAAGCAGGTTTGAACGGCTGCACCTGCAACCGCTCACTTTGCTTGTCAAGAGAGGTTACTGCGACTACTGAGCGTTTTGCCGGGCGTAGTCAAGGTTAGGCTGATAGTCGACCGCCTTTTGCTGGGCAGTGGCGTAGTTGGGGTCAGAGGCTGGAACTCGCTGCATGAGTTCAATAGCGCGGGCCCAAGCGTTGGCTACCTCCTGCCACTGGGCTGGGGTACTGGCGGTTTGGGCCTGGTTGGCGGCGGTTTGAGCCGCATTGACCGCTTGCCTAAACAGCTCATCTTCGGGTACAGCAGCCGGGTCAACTGGAGGTGCAGCAGGCTCGGTGATTGCAGGGTCTCCTCCTGGAGTAGGCTGCCGCAATCGGCCAAGCAGCCCGTTGAGCAGCAGGCCGACCAAAGCTAGGGCCAGAGCCCCCAGGCCCAAGCCGATGATCAAGCGCATGGGCAAGCCAGATCTTCCACCTGACCGACGGACGCTGCCGTCGTCGTTAAACTGGTCTGGAGTGAGAGATACGTGGGTAGAGGGGTCTGAGCCAAACTCTTGAATGAAGTCGTCGGTAGCGTCGGGTTCATCATCGGCTAAGACCACCCCATTGCGGTCTTGGATGAAGCCGTTGCTATCTAAGGAACTGTCGTTGAAGACCCCATCATCAAAACCTTCATCATCAAAACCTGTGTTCCCAAAGCCTTCATCTGCAAAGCCCTCGGTGCCGAAGTCGGTCTCAAAGCCTTCATCGCTTGGCCCTGCGGACTCGAAACCGGGGGACTCAAACTCGTCGTTGCCAAACTCAACGGGCTCAAACGCTGGATCATCTGCGATGTCATTGCTGAGCCCAAGGCCAGCAGCCGGTATAGCCCCAGCAGAATAATCCTCGGGCTGCTCTAGAAAGGCCGCGTCAACGGCGCTTGGGTTGTCAACCATAGCGAGGTCAGGCATAAAGTCGCCGTCGACGGTTTGGTCCAACTCCATAGTTGAGAAAGGCATATCGGCGTCGGCCTCAAAACCTGTTTCGTAGGGCTCAGCCGCAAAGGGATTTGGCGTAGTATAAGGATCCTCAGCTTGAGCATCGAAGGTCAGGCCAGGATCGAAGACGCTCTCTGGTTCGGCCCCGAAGTCGGCGGGAGAGTCTAGCACCAGGTTGGGGTCAAAGCTGTTGTCCTCCGTTGCCCACAAGGGGGTATCGGTCTCGGAGAAATCCAAGCCGTTTTCCTCGGGGATGAAGGCGTCCATGCCAAGGGGCTCTAGAACTAGATCTTCGGAACCGGCTTCTAGATCAAAGTCGCTTGAGAAGGGGGTATCGATCGCTTCATCACTGAGATCGCCTTCGGCTAGGTCAGGGTCAACGGCGGCCAAGTCAGCGGTGCCTAGATCGTCGTAAGTCCCTAGATCACCGTAGGTACCCATATCGTCGTAGGCGCCTAGGTCAGTGTCAGCATCGATAGTCAGATCGGGTTCGTCGGTAGTCCAGTCGCCGCCTGCAAAGGCAGCGGGTTCTGTGAGGTCTAGATCGGCAGCCGCGCCTAAATCCTCAAACGCTAACTCGTCTGGAATCAACAACTCGGGGGGTAGAGGCTCTGAACCCGCTTCCAGGTTTGAATCGGTGGTATCGATGCCTAGATCGAGGTCAGGAAATGTATAGGCATCGGGTGTGCTTTCCTCAACCATCGGTGCTTCTGGATCGAATCCTGCATCCAGTTCTAGATCTAAGCCGGCGTCGAACTCGGTAGCCGCTAGAGGGTCTGGTTCTGTGCCAGGAAAATCCAGGTCGCTGGGAACGTCCTCTAAGTTGGTGAAATCGTCGGCGAGAATGGCTTCGTCACTCAAATCTTCGTCAAAGTCGACTAAGCCATCCATTCCAGACACATCGTCGGCCCAGGGGGCAGCGGTGCTGTCTGCTGGGCCTGCGGCGGAAGTGATGCCCAGATCTGGACTGACGTCGCTACTGCTCCAAAGGTCATCTAGATCGATGTCGACGTCAGGGGCTGTGGGGGGAGCAGCAGGGGCATTGAGATCAAAGTCGAGGTCGTCGGCTGCGATCGCAGCCTGATCCCCAACCGTTTCACTCAGTTCTGGGCTGCTCTCAAGGTCGAGACCAAAGTCCGCCACCTCCTCAGTGCCACCGGCAGCAGCCCATTGCTGAGCTTCTAAATCTAAAGCGGCCTGATCGGCAGCGGCAAAATCTAAGTCAAGGTCGCTGGTGTCGGTGCCTAGGTCAAAGTCGAGTTCATCGCCCGCTCCGGTGGGCACATCATTGAGGCCAAGATCCAAGTCCAACGCATCAGTAGCGATGGGGTCTTCGTCATCCAAATCAAAATCTAGACCGGTGTCAGCTCCGACCGTGGGTGATGAGTCTGGGCCTAGATCCAGGTCTAGATCGTCGTCGTTGAGGCCAAGATCCAAATCCAAGGCATCATCAGTGATGGGGTCTTCGCCATCCAAATCAAAATCTAGACCGGTGTCAGCTCCGATCGTGGGTGATGGGTCTGGACCTAGATCCAGGTCTAAATCATCGTCATTGAGGCCAAGATCCAAATCCAAGGCATCACTAGTGATGGGATCTTCGCCATCCAAATCAAAATCTAGACCAGTGTCAGCTCCGACCGTGGGTGATGGGTCTGGGCCTAGATTCAGGTTTAGATCATCGTCATTGAGGCCAAGATCCAAATCCAAGGCGTCACTAGTAATGGAGTTCTCGCTATCCAAATCAAAATCTAGACCGGTGTCAGCTCCGACTGTGGGTGATGAGTCTGGGCCTAGATCCAGGTCTAAATCATCGTCATTGAGGCCAAGATCCAAATCCAAGGCGTCACTAGTGATGGAGTTCTCACCATCCAAATCAAAATCTAGACCGGTGTCAGCTCCGACTGTGGGTGATGGGTCTAGGCCTAGATCCAGGTCCAAATCATCGACTGGCGCTCTAGCGACTTCATCACCCATAGCGAGGTCGCCCATGCCTAAATCGAGGTCAAAATCGCTTGCTGAAGCACCTTCCTCGGGCGTATCGATGAAGTCTAAGTCAAGATCTGGGTTGTTGGCGGTGTTGGCGGGTGCCTCCTCAAGGTCTAGGTCAAAGTCCAGCTCAGTGTCATTGGGAGCTGTGCTCGTCGAGTCTTCGGTAAAGCTCAGGTCAGCGGCAGGGGCATCGGCTAGGGCCAGGTCGAGATCAAAATCAGCGGCAGACCCGGTAGCGGCAGGCTCTGAGAACTCTAGGTCAAAGTCTAGATCGGTAGCTCCAGCAGCGCTCGGCTCTTCACCAAGACCTAGATCGAAATCGAGATCGCTGGCATTGGCAGAGGTGTCGGTAAACTCTAGGCCAAAATCATCGGTGGCCCCCAGGTCGGTGCTGCTTTCGGAATCGGTGGCTCCAGCATCGCTCGGCTCTTCACCAAGACCTAGATCGAAATCGAGATCGCTGGCGTCGGCAGAGGTGCCGGTAAACTCTAGGCCAAAATCATCAGTGACCCCTAGGTCGGTACTGCTTTCAGAGAGGCTAGTGTCGGTCAGATCGAGATCAAAGTCGCTAGCGCTATTATCGGTAAAGCTCAGGTCAAAGTCGGCTGGGGCGTCGAGGTCTAGATCGCTGGAGCTATCGGTAAACCCTAAATCGAGGTCTAGGTCGCTGGGGCTATCGGTAAACCCCAAATCGAGGTCGGCACCGCCAAAGTCATTGCCTAGGGACGCGTCAAAGTCGCCTAGCTGATCGAGGTCGGCACCATTGGTATTGTCGAGGTCAAACCCGAGGTCGAGGTCATCGCTGGCCGGGGCCGGTGCTAGACCCAGGTCAAAGTCCAGATCGCTAACCGGAGAGTCTTGCAGTACCAGGCTTTCGCTCCAGGCGCTGGTGTCAGCCCCCAGCTGTTTACCGCTGACAGTCAGCTGTTGAACGGTGGCTAACTCCAGCCCGGTAACGCCCTTTTTAACGTAGGCGACCAGATCGGCCTGATTAGGAATTTGGGCAGCCTCTAGGTTCACCTGGAGGGTGCTGTCGTGTTGCACTACGTGGGCAGTGATACCCTGAGCCTCCAGGTGGCGATTCATCAGAGCCGCGATCGCCTCTGGGTCACCCTGACGGGCCAGTTGCAGAACAGTGGGGGGCGTATTAGACATAGGGGTCTATTGAATTCAATGAATTCAGCGCACAGGCCGGAGAATTCCCTATAGTATGCCCGTGGTGGCTGATATTGACACAATCATTGGCTCACAGGGTGTAAACCTAAGGTAATGTCGTCCCAAATGTTACGGATTTTGTTGATTTAGCTCCTGTAAAGCGCGCTCTAACTGCTGCTGGGCTTCGCCGTAGCGCTGCCAATCGCCCTGCTGAAGCGCCTGCTGGCCACTTTGGTACGATTCCAGCGCCGACTGCACCAGATCGGACACAGTGCTGGGTGGGGCAGGTTCGGTACCGGGAACCGCAGGGGTGGGCGGTGGGGCAACTGCATCGCCAAAAATGGCGTCTAAGCTCTGAGTCAAAGTCTCTCGCATCACCACGCGATCGTTGTAGGCAACAATCACTCGCCGCAGCTCGGGCAACTCACCCTGGTCGGCCCGCAGATAAATGGGCTGCACATAGAGCAGCGACTGCTCCACCGGAATGACTAGCAGGGTGCCGCGAATCACCCCTGAGCCCTGCTGACTCCAAAGCGTGAGCTGCTCAGAGATTTCTGGAGTCTGGCTAATGCGGGCCTCGACCTGGGTGGGGCCAAACACCAGTTCCTGCTTCGGAAATTCGTAGAGCAGCAGCCGACCGTAGTTGTCGCCGTCGGAACCGCCCGCCATCCAGGCGATCATGTTGTCGCGATTGGCCGGGGTAAAGGGCAGAATTTGCATAAACTCCTCTCCCTCTAGCTGGGGCAGCTTCATAATCACGTAGTAGGGCTCCATGGGCTCCACTTCGTCCTCTTCCCCATGCTCTGGAAACCGCCACAGGTCTTCACGGTTGTAGAACACCTCAGGGTTTTCCATGTGGTAGGCGCGGTACATCTGAGCCTGCACCGTGAAAATGTCTTGGGGGTAGCGCAGGTGCTCGCGATAATCGGCGGGCAGATCTTCTATGGGTTTGAAGAGACTCGGGAAAATCTGGCTGTAGGTGGCCAGCAGCGGGTCGTCGCGATCGCGGGCGTAAAACTCCAGGGTGCCGTCGTAGGCATCGACAAACACCTTGACTGCATCGCGGATGTAGTTGACGCCGTTACGCATCAGGGGGTTGGTGTTCTCCACCAGCGAGACCATGTCAGTGCGACGGTTGAGGGGCTCAGAATAGGGGTAGCGATCGCTGCTGGTGTAGCCATCCAAAACCCACTTGATGCGCCCGTCGATCACGGCGGGGTAGGGGTCGCTGTCGTAGGTGAGAAAGGGGGCGACGTGGCGCACCCGCTCAGTAATCAGCCGGTGGTAGTGAATCCGGGTTTCAGGGCTGAAATAGTTGGAAATCAGCACTCGCACGTTGCCCAAGTCAAAGGCGTAGGCCAGCCGTCGCAGCCATGAGTTGAGCGGCACGCCGCCCGCTCCGGTATAGCGGTAAGACGCGTTGGTGTCGCCTTGGGGATAGTCAAACTCGTCGGTGTTGGCCCCCGTGAAAATGTAGTTGCGGGTGCTTTCGCCGTAGTAGAGGCGGGGCTGATCGAGGGGCAAATCGACGGTGGAAGCCGGAGGCACATTGCGAATGAAGAAGTCGGGCAGCCCGTTGGGGGTGACCTGATTGACCGGGCTCATCACGATCCCAAAGCCGTGGGTAAATTTGAGCTGACGGTTGATCCAGTTTTGGGCCTCGGGGGGTAGCTGCTCGACCGGCAGCTCGCGGGCCGAGAGGGTAACCTGGCGGTAGTCGCCGTTGAGGGTGTAGCGGTCAACATCCACATCCTCAAAGTTGTAGTAGAGGCGAATTTCTTGCAGCTGCTTGTAGGTGCTGAGCAGAGGGGCGTAGTCCCACAGGCGAATGTTGCCGATGGTGGGCTCATTGGCGTCGAGTACCGCGCGATCGAGGCGGTTGTCAGCGGGGAAGGGCTCTGACACCACGCTGGTGAGATTGTAGGCCGCGCGGGTAAAGGCAATGTTGTGCTCAATGTAGGGGCGCTCCATGGTGAGCTCGTTGGGCTCAACCACAAAGTTTTGCTGGAACCAGGGATACATGCCGTTGACCAGCACCAGCACGCCCAGATAGATCACAATGCCAAAAATGGGCAGCGAAAAGCCGCTGCGCCCCAGGGCAATTAGAAACAGCGCCGCCACCGCCAGGGTGACAAACCCCATCAGCCAAAAAGACTGGAGCCGGGCATGGACATCGGTGTAGCCTGCCCCAAAAATGACGCCGCTGTCAGAGTAGAGCAGCGAAAAGCGATCGAGCCAAAAGCCCACCGCCAGCAGGGCCGCGATCGCCGCCAGCAGCAGACACAAGTGGGCTTTAGCTTCCCCCGTGAGAAAGTATTTCCAGCCGCGTTCGGGGCGCACCTCGCCCTTGAGGGCATACACGGCGCTAGCCAGCAGCAGCGACCACACCAGCAGGCCCAGCAAACTGTCTTGCAGCCCCTGCCACAGGGGCAGCTTAAACATGTAAAAGCCAATGTCGCGCTGAAAGATGGGGTCGGGGGTGCCAAACTCGGTGGGGTTGAGAAATTGCAGCACCGTTTGCCAAGCTGACGCCGCCCGCAGCGCCACCCCCAGCGAGAGCAGAAAAACCAGCCCTGCTACCCCCAGGTGGGTAAAGCGCTCAATCTGTTGGCGCTGAACCGGGTTGCTGTAGCGGCTCAAAAAGCGGTAGACGCGATCGCGGGTTAGCTGCCGCGCGATCTGGTAGTTGGCCCACAGCACTCCGCCGTAGACGACAAACGACCCCACTCCCAGGGCTAGCTGCCATTTAATGCGCACCCAAAACACCGACGCATAGCCCACTGACTCAAACCACCAGGACTCGGTGAGCAGATGCACTAAGCTGCCCGAAAAGACCAGCAGCAGAGTGATTGCTACCACCCAGGGCAGCAGCCGACGGGCCTTGAAGGATGTAGCAGGGGAATAGGTCACAGGTATGGCAGGTAAGGGCGAAGTGCAGCCAGGCAAAACCTCTAAACATAGCGCCTGAAGTGCCGTTGCTTCTAAAGTCTAGCGATCTCACTGCTGAGACAAGCTGCCTATACCCCCAGGCTTAATCTTTTTTTAGGACGGCGATCGCATCGATAGTCCCCCTCCGTTGGCTGACTAACTTATCTACTGATAGAGTGTTGCGCCACTATGCTTGGGTTAACCTGCGATCGCCGCGGTGTCTCCCAGGCTGATTGTCAACTTTTACTAAGCTCGTGCGGAACGCCCGTAATTTCACGGAAGTTACCTGGGAAACCTAACTGGCAGTAGCCCTCCCTCGGTGCCCCACCTATGAGCGAATATACAGGCATGACCCCCACCGTCATCATTGGCGTCGGGGGAACTGGCAAAGAGATCCTGATCAAAATTCGCCGCATGATCGTGGAGCAATATGGCTCCCTCGACGCCCTGCCAATCGTCTCGTTTTTGCACATTGACACCGAGCAAAACGCCAAGGTTTCCGAAGCCCAGACGGTGCTAAAGCAGGATATTTCTCTGCGACCGATCGAGCAGGTGTGGGCCAAGGTCGAAGATGCCAAGGCTATTCTCAACAAGCTGTCGGCTTACCAATACCTAGACGAATGGTTCCCCAGCGAACTCAAGGGCACCGACTCGATCTTGTCTGGGGCTGGCCAGATTCGCGCCCTGGGGCGGTTTGCCTTTAGCCTCAACTATCCGCTGATTAAGGACTATTTCACCAAGGCCAAGGGGCGCATCGTCGGCCATGAAAAATTCATGCTCGATCGCTGGAAGGTGCAGCTCGACAAGGGCATCAACATCTTTGTGGTCTGCTCCCTCTCCGGCGGCACCGGTTCCGGCATGGTGATGGATCTGGCCTACAACCTGCGCGACTGGGTGCCGGTATCAGAACTGCCGCAGACCAGCGCTTTTTTGGTACTACCGGGGGCCTTTTCGGGCCTGGGCGATCGCGTCATCGCCAACGCCTACGCCGCCCTGATGGAGCTTAACCACTACAGCCGGGGCGATACCCGCTTTGACGCTCAATATAGCGACAGCCAGAGCGATCGCATCACCGCCCAGAGCGGGCTTGACGTGCCCTTCAACTTCACCTACCTGGTGGGCAACAGCAACGACAAAGTCACCTTCCCCACCCTGGGTGACGTGCTCGAAATGGTGGCTCAGAACGTTTTTCTCGACTTTAGCTCCGGCTTTAGCCAGTACAAAAAGCTGGTGCGCGACAACGTGCGCAAGCACTGGGCCAGCCCCGACGCCCTAGGCTACCCGCAAAATTTCATGAGCTTTGGCCTCTCCAGCATTCAGTTTCCGGTCGAGCGGGTGCTAAACGCCTGCTCAGCCCGCCTCGCGGCCAAACTGGTGGACTGGTGGAGCAACCCGACCCCAGCCCCGGCGGCGATGTCCGACCTGATTCGCACTGAGATCCTCCCCGGCCTGTTTCTGGCGGAATCGGAGCACGACCACCAGGTGATCGACAGCATCAGCATGGGTGACAACAAAAAGCCCTACGCCAAGGAAGTCGCCGACTGGGTGGCGGGGGTGCGCAAGTGCCGCAACGATCTGAATATTCCCTTTGAAAATCTCCAGCGATTTATCTCCAACGAGCAGGAGAAATACGCTCCCCACTTCAACGACACCGGCACCGACCCCAAGCGCTGGAGCGACTACTTCCAGAAAATGTGGGACAACCTCACCTGGCTGATCCCCGAGAAGCGCAAGGAACTGCGGGCCGCTGTCTATCAGATGGTGGAAGATCGCTTCCGGGGGCCAAAATTCACCCGGCAATTCTTGGAAGTCTTAATTGAGGTGTTTGCCGACTTTCGCAGCAGATTTGATCAAGATCGGCAGAAACACTGGCTACCGCGCGAGCGATCGGCCCAAAACGCCCTCCAAACCCTGCTGAAGCAGATCGACGATCATGCCAAGCAGATGATGATGCTCAACCGCAAGAAAGTCATTGAAGACGACTTTCAAGGCATCATGCAGGCCCTGGAGCAGATCTATGTCTCTAAAGTCGAGGTTAAAGCCCGCACCCTGGGGGTAATGCTGCTCGACGGCCTGCGCGAAGAAATTGACCAGCTGTTGGTCGATCTCACCGCCTTTGAGACGGTACTGAGCAACGTCCAGGTCGAACTGAAGGATAAAGAGCGAGTCTACACCCGGGAGACTGGCGGCCTGACGGTCAACGGCATTCTGCTCTACGACGAAAAGGAAATCGACGCCGCCTACCGCAAAACCGTCGCCGACCAGGAAGAAACCCTCTGCCAAACCCTTTCCCAGCAGGTGCTCGAAGAACTGCGGGTGCGCCTGTTTGACCTCTATCCCTATGACGCCCTCAAGACCAAAGACCTCTACGAACGCCTACTGGGTCAGGCGATGGATGTGTTTCGCCGCCGCAGCCAGCTCGATATCTCTACCGCCCGCAAATTTCTGGAGCAGTACCCTACCGTCGAGATGCAGGAGGCCCAGATCAAAACCACCTTCGAGAAGTCGGAAGCCTTTTTGCGCCTTAGCCAGGAGCAGAAGAAGCTGGGCTGGGACGACAAGCTAGAGAAATACCAAAAGCTGGTTGGCATCCAGGGCGGCAGCAAGCCTACGGATCCGGCGGTCTCGGCCCTGCTGCCGATGATTCGCAAAACCAGCACCGTCACCGACAAAGAAATTCGCCCCCTCAACGACCCTTACCACATCTACTTTGTGCAGGAGACGGGGGCTTTTCCCTTACGGCTGATTGAGGGCATGGAGCGGATGCGATCGCTCTACCGCGCCGTCAGCCAAGCCGACCACAACCCCCTGCACACCCACCAAGACTACCGCCAGTTTGGCGACGTGATGCCTGAAACCAGCAACGAACGCCAGGCTCGCTACAACCTGATGCTGGCCAACGCCTTGGGCCTAGTTCGCCAGGAAGACAACCGCGTCACCGGCTTCGCTGAGGTCAAATTTACCTACCGCGACAAGCTCACCGGCTTCGACAAAACCGAAGTCATGGGAGACACCTGGGAAGAGGCCGAGGACTTCCTGCTCACCGACCAAAACCGGCGACTGGCCGAAACCCTGGATGGAGCGATTCGCGCCATTGGCGAACAGGCCGCCACCAAACCCCAAAAACAAGCCCTCTACACCCAGGTGATGACCTACCTGCAACAGCAGGAGCAAACGATTCCAGGCGGCTCCGACAGCGAGGATTACAAGCGCATTCAGGCCGCGATCTCCAACTTTGTCACCACCCACCGCCTCTTCATCCCCACGGATGCGCCCGCCACTCCCTCACCCGCCATACCCATTACCTCCCCATCTTCCTCACCCTCCCCATCTCCCCTCCCTGCCCCCCCTCCCCCCTCCCTCGACTCCGAGAACATAGCCAAATACGCCAAGCTAGTCGAAACCTGCTACCGGCGCGGCAATCCCTCGCCCACGGAGCTAGAACTGCTGGAAAAATTTCGGGTGAAGTATGGAGTTTCGGTGGCTGATGCCAATGCGATCGCTGCCCAATTTCTGCCCCAAAACACCATCGAGCAAGCCGCCGCTGAGTATGCCCTGATGTTCCGCGCCTTCCTCGACAACGACAGCGAGATTGACCTAGAAGAGCAGGCCCAACTGCTCGACCTTCAAGAAGAACTGGGGCTCACTAACGAGCAGGTTGCCACCATCGAAGACAACGTGCGCGCCGAAATAAATCGACCGTAGGAAGAAAGTTCTGAGTTTTGAGTTCTGAGTTTTGAGTTCTTGGATGCCGTATGTTGGGTTAGCGCGTTAACAGAACCCAACGGAACCCTCTCTGGTGTTGGGTTTCACTCCGTTACACCCGCCCTACCTGACTTCTTGTACTCAAAACTCAACACCTAAAACTTAAAACTTCACTCCCCACCCATCCACCCCCTACCCATTCGCCATGACCGACAGCTTCAACCATGTCACCTGCCCCAAGTGCGGCTACGAAGAAAACTCCACCACAGCCCAGAAGTGTGAAATCTGCGGCCAACCGCTGAAAAAGAGCAAGTCTATCGCTCCGCTGATTGCTGGGGTTGGGGCACTTATCTTTCTAGCAGCGCTGGGTTTCACGGGCTACAACGCCTTTGTGCGTAAGGATGCGCCGCAGTCGCCAACGGCGGTGCAAACTACCCCCACAGATCCTGCCGCTGATGCCGACACGACGTCTACCGCCGCTACACCGACGACCACCCCAGGCCAGCCTGCTGATGTGACGAATGCTCTGAGCTGGGGCGATCGCGTCCTCTTTACTGATGCTCCCAACCCCGATATGCAAGCTGGGGCTGCTGCCTACGCCTCGGGCGACTATGCCACTGCCGCCGCGCGGTTTGAGGCGGCCCGCAACGCGGTTCGCAACGACCCCGAAGCGTTGATCTACCTCAACAATGCGCGGATTGGGGCTAATCCTGCTTTGGGCATTGCTGCGGTAGTACCCGTTGGCGACAGCCCCAACACCGCCCGCGAGCTGCTGCGCGGCGTGGCCCAGGCCCAGGATGAGGCAATCAAGGCCGGCACCCCCGTGAAGGTGCTGATTGCTAACGATTACAACAATGCCGGTCAGGCTGCCGCGATCGCCAACGCTTTAGTCCAAGACCCCAATGTCGTTGGCGTGATTGGCCACGGCACCAGCACTACGACCCTAGCCGCTGCCCCCGTCTACCAACAGGGCCAGCTGCCCATGATCTCTCCCACTAGCACCACCACAGAGCTGACCACAATACCTAGGGAGGGCGGCAACTTTGTTTTTCGGGTGATTCCCAGTGACCAGTTTACGGGCACTACCCTGGCCCGCCACATGCTTACCTTGGGTAAGAGCAAACCCATCGTCTACTACAACTCCCAAAGCTCCTACAGCAAGTCGCTGCAAGACGCGTTCTCCACTACCCTGGGCCTAGAAGGGGGACAGGTAGCCAAGCTGGTCGATTTATCCCAGGGCAATCCAGCGGCGGAGTTGCAGGGCAGCGGGGCCGATGCTGTGGTGCTGCTGCCCGACTCGGCCACCTTTGATGCGGCGATCGCCGTCGCCCAGCTCAACAATAGCCAGCTGCCGGTGCTCGCTGGCGACGCTTTCTACCGCATCGACGCTCTGGAAAAGGGCGGGGCCAGCCTGACGGGCACCGTGGTCACCGTGCCCTGGCATCCGCTCAAATCGGCCCCACCCTTTGCTCAGACTGCCTCTGGCCTCTGGGGCGGCGATGTCAACTGGCGCACCGCCCTCAGCTACGACGCGTTTCAGGTGTTGAGTTCAGCCCGCACCGTGGGGAATGTGGCTCCCGACAGCGGCACCTCAGGACGAGCTGCGCTCGGTCAGGCGTTGACCACCCAAGGGTTCTCCGCCAATGGATCCACAGGGGCAATCAACTTCTTGCCGTCGGGCGATCGCAATACCACCGTCCTGCTGGTCGAGGTTAAACCCGGTACCCGCTCAGGCACCGGCTTTGACTTCGTGCCGCTGCCCTAGCCAGCACCATGTACAAAATCCAACCTATGAGACCTTAATCGCCATCATGCACTATCGATCAAGACATTGGGTCAAGCATCTGGCTATAGCGTTCTTTCTTGGGGGAGCGGGGATAGTGCTGGGCCAGGCAGCCTTGGCCCAGACCTGGGCTGCGGCTAACCTGTCAGCATCGGCAGGGGTGCGCAATCTTTGGCTAATTGCAGGCCTACTATCGCTGTGGCTGTTTGTGCCTTTGATCGCCACTGTTATCATTTCGCTGCTGGCCTTTCGAGTGTCACCTACGGAGGGTGTAGAAGCTTCTGGGGAAAATGTAATCAAGGTGCTGCCGGGTCTCAACTTCAAAGCTCGGGGGCCGACTGCAACCTTTATCATCTTGATCGGCCTCAGCTCCCTAATTGTGTTGAGCCAGATCGGCAATGTGATCGCCCCCATCAACAACGATTTTGAGTTGAACAAAGTCAAGCAGATTCTAGTCGATCACGGCATTATTGATTCCACCGATGACCAGTTAGCCGGACTCAACCTAGACGGCACCCTGGGACTGCTGAACACCTATATCACTGAGACCGACCGGGGCCTCAACCCCTGGACCTTGAGCACCAAGGTGGGCCTCTACCGCCCTGATTCTTCCAGCCCTAGTTTGATGTCGGACTCCGAGGTGCGGCGCATTGTCAATGAGAGAACTCTCGAGGTGCGGGTAGAGTCGGTGCCCAAAGTCGAGCCGCCCTTTGGCACTAACGTGGTAATTGAGAAACTGCTGTACTTTCCCATTGGGGCTAAAACCACCGCCGATATTCAGCGGGCGATCGAAGACAGTAGCGATGGAGTCAATCTGGGCTTTAGCGTCGTCAGGCCGGGAGATTCATACCACTTTAAGCAGGCTGCCAATCTCAAGGGCATGAGCCTGAGCGGGCAGCTTGATTATCAGTCATCGAGTGAGGGGCAGGGGCCACCAGCCATTTGCGATCCCAGCCAAGAAAAACTCACTCTGTCAATTAACTTTCAAGATCGCCGGGTGTGGTTGGGCCCCTGCGTGCTGCTTGACTACGAACCCGCCTCTTGACAAGTTAGCCATCGGCTCGACTCTGCCGCGCCCGCATGCGCTCCTTCATACCCTCAACAAAGTCGCCGCTGATCATGCCCTGCTCAATTTCGAGCTTGACCTCTTCTTCCTCGCGATCGAGCGCCTTTTGCAGGTTGGCCACGTAGAACTCCATCTTGTGGTCATCTACGGCATCGGGGGTGCCGGAGGTGACAATGGCGTGAATCATGCCAAACAGCCGGTCAGGGAAGCGCTGGGTCATAAACGACTGGCGGCGCAGGTTGCCAGAGTTGTTGAAGTAGCGAAACTGGCCCATGTGGCCGTACACCCGCGTCGGCACCCAGGGAATAATCTGCGGCGGAATCATCGGCACGATGTCATTGTTGTTGGCGTAGCGGACGATGCGATCGCCCATCCGCGCATTCATGTAGTTGACTAGCTTCCAGTCGGCTACCCGGGGCTGGCCAAAGGTATAGAGCCCGCTAACCTCAAACCCCTGGGTTTCTAGGGAAATAGTGGCCACTGCCGCCAGGGCACCGCCCAGGCTATGGCCGGTCACCCACAGCTTAGTTTCCGGGGTTCGCCACTTTTTCAGGTAGTAAACCACCTGCTTTTCTACACTTTGCCAGGCGTCTAAAAAGCCGCGGTGGACTCGACCCGTCGGCGGTACGGCCTCTTGATCGGCCAGCACCGTAAATTCTTTCAGGCGAATTTTGAGGTTCGTTTTCCAGTCGCTGAGCTGCTGGGTGCCCTTAAACACCAAAATCAGGTTGTTGTCTCGCCGAAATATAAACGCCTGAGTGTCGGTGAGGCGCATGTCGAGGTACATAAAATTGTCGCGGATATCGCGGATGCTGGCTTTTTCGCCCTCTTGTAGCCAAGTTTTAAGCACCTCGACCACATACTTGCTGGCGCTGAGCTGCTGCCAGCGGTTGTCGATGTCATCGCTGAGCCACAGCCGCGAAATATCGGTGACATAGTCGCGGTCTTCATAGACCAGATGGGCGGCTTTAGCCAGGCAGAGGGCGCGGTAAGTGTCGTACTTGCCCTCTTCTAGCTCAATGCCGCTAAAGTCGTGGGTGCTGTAAGGGGGCGGCAAAATCTTAAAGCCAAAGCGCTCAAACAGCTTTTGTACCCGTCCGTAGCCCGCCCAGTAGATGTAGTGAAACAGCTTGTCGTAGAACCCAGAGCCACCCTTGCGCCGGTAGCGGCGATCGCCAATCAAGTTGATCCAGTAGATGATGAAGGGCTTAATCTCCTCGGCCGTCACTAAGCCCGACTCGATCATGGTTTCGAAATACTCTAGACCGCCGAGAAATGATTCAAACCAGTCGCGCAGGGTGATCTCAATGATGAATTCTTCGCTGTCGTACCGCTGCACCAGCTCCAAGGCTTTGGGGGAAAAGGTGTTTTTCTGACTGGCTCGGTGCTTGAGCTCATCGAGGCCATTGCGCATCTTGACCATCTGATCGTGCGATCGCAGCGCCCGCCGCAGGCGATGGTCAGTAGCTTCAAAGCTAATCAGCCGCCCATCTTCGGGGTGTTTGATATAAAATATGCGGTACTCTTCGTAGTCGAGAATATCCAGCACGTTTTTGACTGGCTCGCGCTCACGAAAGGCCTTCACTTCCTGGCGAGCTAACTCTACCCGCTGCCAGCGGCGCTGCTGTTGATAGACATGCAGCCAAGCCAGAGCAATAAACGCGCCGCCTGCCAGGCTCAAGCTAGCCAGCAAGAGGGCTGGGGAGATGCTCGCCATCATTCTCAACGGCGATCGCAGCAGGCGCCTCGGTAGGCTCTGAGCAATGAGAACCTCTTTTTGAATGTCTAATCCTGTTGTCAGCGCTGGCGTTGCCGTCGGTACTGGTGCGATCGCCCCCAGGGTCTCACCGACTATTGCGCCCGCGCTCAAGCTCAGTGAGACCCCAAAAACCAGAAAAAACCGACGAATCGCCATAGTTACGAGCCACCCAGTCCCATTGCTGCCCCGATGCTACCGAAAAATTCTCTGAAAACTCTCTGGATACCCGCCGTCTCTGACCTTCAGCGCCAAATTGGCTGCTCTGTCCCTAAAACTAGCCAACTGAGCAGGGCTGGGTCTCTCCAATACAGGTAAGCAATCCCTAGGAGCAGGAGTAGCGTTGCTCCCAAAATCCCTAGGGGCCAGCGGGGCTGAGCGTCGGGGGGTAGGCCCATGACAACCTCGATCGCATTTTGCTAACTCTACCCTGGTCTAGAGCAGCCCCAAAGAAATTCTCTACACAACGGCTCGACGACGGCGCGAGCGCAGGTTGTTACAATTTTTAAGGGCTCTTTAAAGCAAATTTTGCCCTAACGCTGACGTTATGAGGCTAAAAAGACAATGGCAATTAATTGCGCAGTAGACTGTAAAGACGGCTGTGTGCTGGGGAACGACTGCCCCAACCTGAAGTACACCGACGAAGCGTCAAAATTTATTTCTGACACTCCCCTTGATAAGATGCTTGAAATGGCCGACGAGGCTGTGCGGCGCAGAATGATGGAGCGTGCCTCACGGCCGCCTAAATGGGTACTGCCGGAGGATTAGACAACTCTGGCAGACAGTTTGCGATCGCCCCATACTGGTCACAAGGTAGCCCTGTGCTATCGTGTGACAAGCAAGTTGTTAGTTGCATTACCGGCTTGGCTTAGTCCTTAGTTGAGTACATCTCCTTGATAACTTTCTACTCCTTCTCTCTCTATTTGGAGATGTATCCATGTCGATTTACGTAGGGAATTTGGCCTTCAGCGCCACCCAAGACCAAATCACCGAGGTCTTTGCTGAATATGGTGCTGTCAGCCGGGTTAGCCTGCCCACCGATCGTGAGACCGGTCGTCCTCGTGGCTTTGCCTTTGTCGAAATGGAAAGCGAAGCCGACGAAGACAAAGCCATCGAGGCCCTCGATGGTGCTGAGTGGATGGGGCGCGACCTAAAGGTCAACAAAGCTCGCCCCCGGGAGTCCCGTGGTGGCGGTGGTGGCGGTGGTGGCGGCGGCTGGAACAACAGCCGTCGCTAGGCAACTAGGTATGGCCAAGGCCCTTGGCCATACCTCAGCCTGCGGGCTTTCGAAGTAGGGTATCGCGCTCAGCGATACCCAGTGGTTTTAGGCTGACGCTACTAGAGCGCTGCTTTACCCGCGTTAGCAAATTTTTAGGAGAACTAATGGCCCAGGTTGTATTGGGAGAAGACGAAAACATTGAATCGGCCCTACGACGCTTTAAGCGCAAGGTGGCTCGGGCCGGCATTTTTTCGGATATGCGAAAGAATCGCCACTTTGAAACCCCGATCGAAAAGAAAAAGCGTAAGACTATCGCTCGCCAGAAGCAGCGGCGTTGGGGTTCAAAGCGCTAAGCGCTCAACCCTGATTCAGAGTCTGTAGTCCAGTAATCAGCTGATGCAGGTGATCGGGCTTATGGGTAGCCATAACCGTAATTCGCAGGCGGCTTGTGGGCACTGTGGGCGGGCGTACGGCTGCCACCCATAGCCCAGCTGACTGTAGGTACTGGCTAGCCTTCAAAATATCTCCTGCTGACGAACCTTCCAGGCAAATAATAGGCGATGCCGAAGGCAACCGCCTCAGCCTCAGGGAGACTGCTGCTGGCTCTGTCAAGATTTGATCAATTCGTTGAACCAAGTGATTCACCTGGTGCCAGAGTACTTCGCGGCGCCAGGTTTCTTGCTGAATAATCTTCACCGCCGCTAGGGCTGCCGCTGTGTCCGCCGGCGATAGACCCGTAGTGTAAATCCAGCCGGGGGCGCGGTTGCGGATAAAGTCGATGAGCACAGCAGATCCAGCTACGTAGCCCCCGAGGCTGCCCAGAGCTTTGCTGAGGGTACCAACGGTGACTAAAGGACGTTCGGTGCAGCCCAGGTGCTCTACAGCCCCTGAACCGCGGTCGCCAAATACTCCTGTGCTGTGGGCCTCATCCACCAATACCATTGCGTTGTGAGCCTCTGCTAGGTCAAGAATGGCCGCCAACAGGCACAGATCACCATCCATGCTGAACACACTGTCAGTAGTAATCAGGCAGCGGCGATGGCGATCGCGGTGCAGCTTCAGCAATTCTTCCAGGTGGGCAACGTCACCATGGCGATAGTCTAGGGCAGTGGCACCGCTAACTTTGCCCCCCGATTTGAGGCTGGAGTGGTTGTATTCGTCACCCAAAATTAGGTCTGGGCTGCCGACTAGGGCGGCAATCGCTCCCATATTGGCCAGATAGCCCGAGCTAAAGACGACCGCATCTTCAGTGCCCTTGAGAGCGGCGATCGCCCGCTCTAGCTCCCCATGCAGCTTTCGGTGGCCGCTGAGCAGCCGCGAGCCGGTGCTGCCAGTGCCGTAGGTCTGGATAGCGGCGATCGCTGCCTCCGCTAGCCTAGGATCGCTGGCTAGCCCCAGGTAGTCATTGCTGGCGAAGTTGATCAGGGTTTGCCCCTGCCGCTGCACGACGGCTCCGGTCATACCATCAACAGCCGCTACTGTTCGATAGCGGTGGGCCCGGTGCAGGGCGGCCAGAGATTTATCCAGCCAAGCGTAGGGGTTGGTGCCCATAGACGAGTGATTACATCGTTAGACTTTGCTGCGACAGCGCGGTCATTCGCTGATGGCGACGGCGCTGCCAAATTTTAGGAATGACGCGCATGCGGCGTTTAAAGGTGCTCCATTCCTCTGCGCTCAGCGCGATCTGCTGCCAGGATGGTCGAGCCAGCAGCCGTTCAGACCAGTGACTTAACCGAGGATAATCGGTCAGCGCAACTCCCAGATCCGGTACCTTGTGGACTATAGTTCCAGCAACGATTTCTGCAAAAGTGAATTGCTTGCCCGCGAAATAGCAGCCGTCGCCCAGCAAATTCTCCAGAAAACCCAACGTATTTTTGATCCGTAGCTGAGCATATTCTATCTCAGCCGATTTCTGGTCCGATCGCTGGTTATCAATCAGCAGCTTAAAAACTCCTGGCAGCAGTTCGTTGAGCGTCAGCATCTGCACCATGCGAACTTTGGCCAGAGCGGTTGCATCCTTGGGCAACAGCGCTATATCGGGATAGCGGGCTTCTAGATAATCCAAAATCGCCATCGACTCAATAACGCGAAAATCGCCGTCTTCTAGGACCGGCACATGGCCAAAGGGGTTAACAGCCAAAAACTCAGGCTCAAACTGCTTGCCGCTTAAATCGACTGTTACCAATTCAAAGGGCAACTGCTTTTCAATCAAAGTGAGCCACACCGGGCGAGCATAAACAGATGGTCGGGCGTAGTAGAGCTTCAGCATGGGCACGGTTCCTTATAAGACCATGAAAGACCGATCGGTCTGTTTTGACGCAAAAAAATTAGCTGGGTGTTGCTAGCTGTTGAATATAGGTTCTTAAATGGGTTAGAGCCTGTTCTAAATAGGAGGGGTCGTCATATAGCTTACTGAGCATAATGCCTCCCTCAATGGTGGCAATCAAAATCGTAGCTACTGTTGCAGCATCTACGGTGGGTTGCAGCTCACCGCGGGCAACGCCTTTGTCGACAATGCGCTCAATCAGCGATCGCCAAGCATCCATCGCTATCTGCGTTTGCTTTCGTAACGCCGGGTGGGCATCATCGCTCTCCACCGCTGTATTGAGGAGTGGACAGCCACCCTGAACCGGCGGATCCTCCAAAAACCGTTCATAAACACTAAGTATGGCCATTAACCTGTCTACGGCGTGGCGCTTACCTTTCAGAGCCCCCACAAATAGCTGCTGAACGCGCTGAACTGCGAAGACAAAGGCCTCTAAGGCCAACTCATCTTTGCTGCGAAAGTGGTTATAAATACCCCCCTTTTGCAGTCCTGTCACCCGCATCACATCAGACATCGACGACCCAGCGTAGCCCTGTTGGTTAAACAGGGCTACGCTGGGTCGATGATATGCGCCTTGGTAACTTGGGCTTTTGACATCCGAAAAAGACTGATCGGTCTGATTCGGACTACCAGCAACTTCTAAAGAGGGCAAGGGTTAGCTACGGCGTAGAAACGTAGCCCTACCGATTGAAGCGACATCCGAAGACGTTGAACGTTCTTGTCTGTACAGCTGTTGTGATGCCGATCGAGTTAATCCTGGGAAGGTACCTTGGAGCGCTCAATCCGGCGCTGCCCACTGTGGATTCCAGACAATCTCCCAAAGGTGGCCGTCTGGATCCTGGAAGTATCCCGCGTAACCCCCCCAAAAGGTCTCTTGGGGTGGCTTGACGATGGTTGCACCGGCGGCGATGGCTTGCTCCATAACAGCATCGACTTCTGCTCTAGAGGCCACGTTGTGCCCTAACGTGAACTCTGTCGAACTGGGTGCGCCCCGCAACAGCCCTGTGTCATGGGCAATGCTCTCGCGGGGCCAGAGGGCAAGTCTTAGGTCTGACTGAAGATCGATGAAGACAACGGCTCCATGCTCAAACTCCTGGCCCACAATCCCGGCTGTTGAGAGGCCTAGGCCATCTCGGTAAAACTGCAGCGATCGCTCCAAATCATCCACGCCAAGGGTGATAACAGTAATGCGTGGTTGCATAGGGACCTCGACCAGCTAACTCTCGGTTATTGACCTGATAGAGCTTTCTGAGTTTCTTCCGAAGTCAGCTTCAGCACAATCACTCCCAGCGGTGGCAGAGTCAGATCCAGCGAGTAGGGGCGGTTGTGAAAAGACCAATCCTCAGACCATTTACCGCCCAGATTGCCCATATTGCTGCCGCCAAAGTCGCGGGCATCGCTGTTGAAGAGCTCTCTGTAGTAGCCCTGTTCGGGCACACCCACGCGGTAATGGCTATGGGGCTGGGGCGTAAAGTTGCACACCACAACAACAAACTCATCACTGCCCTTATCGCGGCGAATAAAGGCCACCACGCTGTGGCGGTTGTCGCTACAGTCAATCCACTCAAAGCCAGCTTGGTCAAAGTCTTGGGTAAACAGAGCCGGTTCACTGCGGTAAAACTCGTTGAGCTTACCCATAAAGTGCTTAAGGCTGGCGTGGGCCTGATGCTGAAGCAGGTGCCATTCCAGGTCGCCCCAAACATTCCATTCGCTCCACTGACCAAACTCCATGCTCATAAATAGGGTCTTCTTGCCCGGGTGCATGAACATGTAGGTGTAGAGGCAGCGCAGGTTGGCAAACTTTTGCCACTCATCCCCCGGCATTTTGCCCAGCATATTGCTCTTGCCGTGCACCACCTCGTCGTGGGACAGCGCCAGCATGAAGTTTTCAGTGAAGGCGTACCAAATGCTAAAGGTGACGTTGTTCTGGTGGAACTGGCGGAACCATGGATCCATGTTGAAGTAGTCCAACATGTCGTGCATCCAACCCATGTTCCACTTGAGGTTGAAGCCTAACCCGCCCACGTAGGTAGGCCAGGAGACCATCGGCCAAGCAGTCGATTCTTCTGCGATCGAGAGCACCCCAGGGAAGTAGGTAAACAGCACATGGTTTACCTGGCGGAGAAAGTCTGCCGCCTCAATATGTTCGCAGCCGCCATAGTCGTTAGCCACCCACTCCCCATCCTTGCGGAAGTAGTTGAGGTAGAGCATGGAAGCTACAGCATCTACCCGGATCCCATCAATGTGGTACTTTTCAAACCAGAAGATGGCGTTGGCCACCAAGAAGTTGCGCACCTCATTGCGACCATAGTTAAACACCAGGGTGCCCCACTCCTTGTGCTCGCCCTTGCGGGGGTCAGCATGCTCGTAGAGGTGGGTGCCGTCAAAGAATGCTAAGCCGTGGCCATCTTTGGGAAAGTGGCCTGGCACCCAGTCGACAATAACGCCAATGCCGTTGGCATGGCACTGATCGACAAAGTACATAAAGTCTTCGGGCGTTCCGTAGCGAGAGGTGACGGCGTAATAGCCGGTGACCTGGTAGCCCCAGGAACCATCGAACGGGTGCTCAGCAACGGGCAGTAGCTCGATGTGCGTGAATCCTAGTTCTTTGATGTAGGGGATCAGCCGATCCGCTAGCTCTCGATAGGTAAGGAAACGAGCTCCGGGCTTGAGCTCAGCTACCGTAACGACCGGTTCTGGACTGCCATCGGGGCGCAGGGCAGGGCTAGCCGATGACTCGTGCAGCCAGGAACCAATGTGCAGCTCATAGATAGAGACTGGCTGGGTTAAAGGCTCGGTCTGGCGACGCTTTTCCATCCAATCGGCATCTTGCCAGGCGTAGCTGTCTAGATCGGTGACAATAGAGGCAGTTTTGGGCCGAATTTCTTGCTGAAAGCCGTAGGGGTCGGACTTTTCGTAAATGTGACCGTCGTAGTTTTTAATTTCGTACTTGTAGTGGGTGCCAACGTCTAACCCAGGAATAAATAGGTCCCAGATGCCGTTAGAGAGGCGGCGCATCTGGTGTTTGCGGCCATCCCAGTAGTTAAAATCGCCCAGTACCGATGCGTTGCGAGCGTTAGGGGCCCACACGGCAAAATACACGCCAGTGACGCCTTCGACTTCAGTGAAGTGCGCACCTAGCTTTTCGTAAATGCGGTGGTGGTTGCCTTCGCTAAAGAGGTGGATGTCGAAATCGGTGATAGCACGGGTCTTAAAGGCGTAAGGGTCATAGATGACGTGGACATGGTCACCGATAACGTATTTGAGCTGGTAGTTAGCCAGATCTTGAACCTGCAGCACACATTCAAAGAAGTGAGGGTTATGGTTGGGCTCCATAGGCACTTCTTTATGCTCTTCTGGCAGTACTACCCAGGCTTTCTCAGCCTGAGGTAAATAGGCTCTTACGGCCCAGACCGTTTGACCATCTTGCTGCACCATGTGCGGCCCTAAGATTTCGAAGGGGTCATGGTGCTGGTTCCAGACGATCCGGTCAATCTGCTCAGCGTCAACGGTTGCAGGCATGTTATTAAAGGTCCACAGGGGGATATAGACGGTCTATGTAAATTTACTATCTGCGGAATAGAGTAACAAAACTTAGCGATTTCCACAGGGAAATTTTCGCGTATCTTGGTTTATTTGGCCCCTACCGTAAGAAAGGGAGAATGGGCTTAAGGAGACGCCTTAGCTGCAAAAGTTTAATCAGTTCAGCAATATCAGGGTTAACCACGGTCTCGGTGTTGGGGTCGCGCAGATGCTCTTGCAGAGCAGCGTAGTCTGCGGCAGAAAGCGGCTCTCCGTCAAGGGGCGATCGCGCCTCCGTAATTACCTCTGTGCGTAAAATTTCTTCGGGAATGTCATCGGGAGGCGGCAGTGCTAGGGCACGCTCCCCTAGGACGGCCATCATTCCTAGACAGGTTAATACGCAGTACAGACGGGGCATAGGTAGGCTAAGTAGCATGGCTCCAGTATTACCATAGCCTGCTGAGACACCGCTAATGGTTCCGTAGGCTAGGTCGGCCTTGTGTTAGGCTGCATGGCAGATTTGTGTGTTCGTTGTTTCTCCAAGGGAGGTTGCATGGGTTTTCTACGGTTGTTTCCTGTGGGAGTAGTCGCGCCTGTGGCCTTGGTAGGGCTGCTGGCTGGCCCGGCAGCGCTGGTTGCTCGCGCCGATACCGTGCTAGAAGAGGCGGGCACCATCTATCCGGCAGAGTCTACCTATACCTTCGAGGGCACAGCCGGACAGGTGATGACGATCACCTTGGCCAGTGAGGACTTTGATCCAGTGTTGTCGTTGACAGGGCCTGACGAGGCCGAAATCGCGACTAACGACGATTTTGGCGGCACTTTAAACTCAACCATCATCGTCGAGCTGCCTGAAGACGGTACCTACACTGTGGTAGCTCGATCATTTTCAGGTCAGGGTGGCGACTATGACCTCGTTGTGCGCACCTCTACCGAATTTGAGGTGACCTATGCCGAGGCCGAGGCCCTGGCTCTGGCCGAAGACTACTCCGGCGCCATTGCTGCCTACACTGAAGCGATCGCAATTGACCCAGATCAATCATCGGCCTACCTAGGGCGGGCCCAGGCCACCTTAGGGCAGGTGTATGTGGAGCAAGGCGATTCAGTAGAAGGGCCAGAAGACATCCCTTTAGAGGCAAGAGAGTCAGTGATTGCCGATTTTGAGCAGGCCGCTACCCTGTTTGAGGCGAATGGGTCTGAAGACTGGGCCGCTTCTCTACGAGAGCAGGCCGAGGTGCTGCGCAATGCCGAGAGCCCACAACCACAATAGGTAAAACTCTTCAGCAACTTTTCCGGACGGAGTCTCGTCTTGGTGAAAAGGTGAATGGTAGATGCACCCTGAAAAGTCCCACTGGCAATAGCCAGGGGATTTTTTTTGCCCATGCACCCCGTTTTGAAAGAGCTCCTGACCAACGGACCTATCAAGCTTGGACAAAAAAAGGGATGCCAGCCGTAGCTCGCATCCCCAATGGTGTTCTAGAAATATAGCCAGAAGGCTATTGCTGAACCTAGTTACGACGACACTTTGCGGTAGGGCACAGCAGTGGCGATGTTGATGTCGCTGGTGGATACGCGAGCGGGTGCCGCACCAGTGGCTCCAATGCTGCGGGCCATACCTAGGAAGCCCTGAGGATTGCCAGCGGTAACCTTCTTCTCCTGGGGAACGTAGCGCTTGACTTGAGACTGCCACACAATCTGAGGGAAGCCCAGTTGGTTGCGGTGGTAGGTGTCGTAGCGGGGGTTCTTGATGTGGATGGGGCGCTCGCCTTCGGGGCGACCGGGCAGTACCCGGCGCTTTTGATAGGGCACGGTGTTGTAGCCAAAGCTGGTGAGGTACTCTTCGCTGTCGAGTAACTCATCGACTAGGCCTTTAATGCCCTTGTTGGCCACGACGATAGACCAGGCAATTTTTTCGCGATCGCTGTATACATCGCGGCCCAGAATTTTCTGGACGCAGTGCTCAACGAACTTGTAGTTGCTGTTCTTCTCGTAGAAGCTGCTGTAGAAGGTCGGCGACAGCGCCAGGCCACGAATAAAGTCGCGCACGGTAATTTGACCGTTGCGCAGCTGCGATTCCAGAAAGGTCTGGCGATCGCACTTAAAGGCGTGGAAGAAGATCTGCCGATAGGCTGCCGTAATCAGCGCATCCATATCGCTGGTATCGTACAGGTCATCGGTGGAGAAAATTCTGGGCTGTTCGTCGCCGCCAATTTCGTAAGCCGCAACGCGCTGATTTTGACTGGACGGGGAATAGTTTAGTAACGGAAGAGACACGTTTGAATCTCCAGAATCTTAGGAAAATTTACAAACTTTAAGGATGATCATACGGGAATGGCTGCCGCGAACCTGAGCATCCTGAGCAAATCAACATAGTCCTTAACATTCCACAGGTGTGGACACTGTAGCGGTTGCTGTGGCTCAAGGATGGGTCATGCGGCGGGGGACAATCAGCCGATCAAACTCCGATTCTGAGACATGGCCTAGGGCCAGGGCGGCCTGCCTCAGGGTGAGGTCGTGCTCAAAGGCGTGGTGGGCAATCTGGGAGGCTTTGTCGTAGCCAATGGCTGGGCTCAGGGCGGTGACCAGCATCAGCGACTGCTGCACGTACTGGTCGATCTTTTTGAGGTTAGGGGTCATGCCAGCGACCAAGAACTCAGTGAAGTTGTGGCAGCTGTCGGCCATTAACCGCACCGATTGCAGCAGATTAAAGATCATCATCGGCTTATAGACGTTCATCTCCAGAGAGCCGCTGGCTCCGGCAAAGGCTACCGCTGCGTCATAGCCCATGACCTGCACCGCCACCATCGCCAAGGCCTCGCACTGAGTCGGATTTACCTTACCCGGCATAATCGATGACCCCGGCTCGTTTTCCGGTAGCTGCAACTCCGCGAACCCAGCTCTCGGACCACAGCTCAGCAGACGAATGTCGTTGGCGATTTTATAGAGCGATACCGCCAGGGTTTTGAGCACGCCGCTGGCCATCACCACAGCATCGTGGGCACCCATGACGGTGAACTTGTTGGGGGCGCTGACGAAGGGTAGTCCAGTGATGGCAGCAATGTGTTCGGCGGCAGATTCAGCAAAGCCTGGCCCAGCATTGATGCCGGTGCCGATCGCCGTGCCCCCCAGAGCCAGCTCGTACAGCCCTGGCAGGCAGCCCTCGAGGCGTTTCAGGTTGTCGTTGAGCATGCCCACATAGCCAGAAAACTCTTGGCCTAGGGTGAGCGGTACGGCATCTTGCATGTGGGTGCGACCAATCTTAACGATGTCGCTCCAGGCCTGGGCTTTTGCATCCAGGGCATCCCTCAACCGGGTGACGGCGGGGCTTAGGGTGTGAACGAGGGCCTGGGCGGCGGCGATGTGCATGGCTGTGGGAAACACATCGTTGGATGACTGAGACATATTGACGTGGTCGTTGGGGTGAATGGGGGTTTTGCTGCCCATCTCGCCGCCCGCCTGCTCGATCGCCCGGTTAGCGATTACCTCGTTGACGTTCATGTTGCACTGGGTGCCACTGCCGGTCATCCACACGTGCAGCGGAAAGTGATCGTCGAGGGTACCGTTGATAACTTCATCTGCGGCCTGCACAATCAAGTCAGCTTTTTCCCGGGGCAGTTTGCCCAGGTCAGCATTCGTTAGCGCTGAGGCTTTTTTGGCGATCGCGATCGCATGCACCACCTCCAACGGCATTTTGTCTTTGCCAATGGAAAAATAGCGAATCGATCGCTGAGTTTGGGCTCCCCAATAGCGATCGCTGGGCACGGCGATCGCCCCCATGCTGTCAGTTTCCTGGCGGGTGTGTGGTGTCGGTTCAGCCATTGACGGTATTTCCCAGCGCACTATTCTCCGATTCAACCATAGGGCAAAGCCTTTAAGCGCCTTTCAATAGAAAAGCTCCGACGACATGGGTAAGTCACCGGAGCACTGTGGGCAATTTTTAGACGTTGAGACCAGCTGACCTAACCCTGCTTTTTGCGGGCTAGCCCGGCGGCGCTGAGGCCCACCAGTACTAGGGCAGCGGTAGAGGCTGGTTCTGGCACAGTGGTGTTGGGTTCTTCGGGGGTGAGGCCTTTGGCGACGAAGAACGAAGCGTGGGACAGGTCTTTTTGATCAAAGGTGGCCCAGGTGCCGCTGTTGAAACTGGTGCTGCTGTCGAAGTAGTAGGCTGTGTAGGCGTTACCAGCCTTGAGACTGACCACAAAGGGACTGGTCACGGTCTCAGCTAGGCTCCAGGTGCCACTGCCTTTGCCGGTTTGTACCCAGCTAAAGCCATAATCATTCGGCCCAGAGGAGTTGCGCCCACCTTCATACTTGCCATCGAACACCCAGCCGTCCCCCAGGGTACTGTCAAGAAAGGCGGTGAGGTTAGCCGCGATGCCGCTGCTGACATCGTTGCCCGATGACGTCATGCACTGGCTGTAGCTGAGGGAAGACCCGCCCGCCAGAGGATTACTGGTCACCGAACCGCCAGAACAGGCAAAAGCAGAAGTCGGCTGGCTAGTGGTCGTCGCAGGGGGAGCTATGGTAGTGGTCGTTGCAGGGGGAGTTGTGGTAGAAGCAGCATTACCGTTGCCATTGCTATTGCCATTAGCCTTGGCTGGTGGAGTAAAGTCAGCCGGCGGAGTGGAACTGGCTGGTGGAGTGGTGGTAGCAGGTGGAGTGGTGGTAGCCGGCGGCTGACTGGTTTGATTGCCTTTCCCATTGCCGTTGCCGTTAGCTTTGGCTGACGCTTCGGGAGCCATCGCTCCTAGCAGGCCCACTAGCGCTAGGGCAAATCCTAAGGTTTTAAAAGTTTTCATGCAGGGCAAATCCTTCTTAAGTAGGCACTGTAGGCAGTAGCCATAGACGAAAGGGGGCGTTTGCGTCTGATGGTCTCTCCGAGACAGATATGGGTTTTGGGTGTACTTCTTTACTAAAACACTCTCCGTAAGAGAGTGTGTAGGTCAAATTACGGAGTTTGGGAGTGGTTCACAAAGACTTTATAGTGAGCTAGCGGCGGCGCTGTTTGCTGACCATTTTGCGGGAGAGCCTCAGATTGATCGCTTCGCGATCGGCCCAATCTTGCAGCACGCGCAGAAAAATGTGTTTGTCTTGGCCCTGAAGTACGGCGGTTTGGTCGGCGGTTTCAATGCTGTAGGGGTAGCCGCCGCCAATAATCACTTCGCCTCTCACCCAGTTGAGGTATTGAGTGATGTGGCCACTTTCCCACATCCACCGGGGCATTTCGAGCCGCACGGGGTGACCGTCACGGGTAGTTTTGAGATAGGTAAAGGCGATTTGATCGCCGTAGTCGTTGTACTGGTCTAAAACGCCGCCGCGATCGCACTGAAACACGGCGCTGCGATCGCCCCACTCCATCAGCCGCGCCAGCAGTTGGGCGTCGTGAATGCCCTCGGTGGCCTCTAGCCCATAGACGTGGTGCAGCATTGTGGTCAAGTCGCGGGCGTAGGAAGTATCCACATAGCCCACCAGGGGGACGCGGCGGCGATCGCTGGCCTCTAACAGCGAGAGAATAGACTGCACGTAGGCAGTTTGGCTCTCCTGGTCAAAGGCTTCAGCAAAGGTGACCACCAGAGCCCCGTCGAAAAATACCAGCGTGCGCTCTGGGTCTTGGCAAGCGTTAATATATTCGACCAGCCGCGCCACCTCCATTTGAAAGCGGCGAATGTTGACGCGGCGCTCTACGGGCTGAGCTGGGTTTGGCCCCAGCTCAGCAGGGGTCATAAGATCGACCCGCACATCTTTTTTGTAGGGACGGGTGGCGCTGTGGGGGTTCTCAAACCAGCCAATTTGCAGCAGCGCAATTGGGATAGAAATATCTTTGCCAGGGGAGATTTGGGAGCCATCCACCGCGAAGGTGGTGATGTCTTCTAGCACGGTCTGCACCCACTGGGCGCTCTGTTCGCGGTTCGTCCAGCGATCGCTCACCGGGCCAGATTCCGTGAAGAAAAACGGCAAAATGCCTTTTTCAGCGGCGATCGCCTCTAGGGGACGGGCTCCCACCGGCCCGGATAGGTTATCTAATTGAGCGAGCTGCCTGTTGTGTGGCAGGGCGGCAAACTCAATCCACGCTCGGTTGTAGGCGTGCATCAGCTCAAACTTAGCCCGACTGAAGGCGCTAAAGGCATCTCGCTTTTGGTCGAGCAGGGCTTTAATTTGGCTGGAACTCACTGGCATAACCCATCCATTGCTGAGAACACCTGTATTAACGGCTGATTCTAGCGGGTTTGCTGTGGCTTTGTCACGAAGGGTCTTTGGGTAGTAGCGATCGCTGACTACAAATACCTACCTGCGATTGATGTTAGATTGCATTGAACCCGTCTGCTGCTTGCGGGCGATCGGACGCAGTGAAGCCAAAAATGCTCGCTCCAAAGTTCAGTATTCTTAACCATGTCTAGAGCAATGGTCCCCAGGCAGTCTAGAGATAGAGCAATCAACCTCAAAAAACTATGGCCCTCAAGCTTTATCTGTTGGCATCGCTGATGGTTTTTCTTCTGGCTATTAGCTCATTCTTAAATGACCCGTCAAACCCCAAGAGCCGCCTGAGCAGCTGGGCGTTTTTAGGGTTGGCTGTGGCGCTTAGCCCGATTACTTTGCCCAATATGGTAATGAAGCGGATAGGCAAGTCTCGCCCATCCGCCTCTATGCGCGTGTCGTCATCTAGAGCCTGAAATGATGCTTTCGCTTCAGGCGCCAGAGACAAACCCGGTGCTAGTGGTGATGATGACCGTGATCATGGCTGTGACCGTGATCGTGTCCGGGTAGATGGTGGTCGTGGCTGTGACCGTGGTGACTGTGCACCGCCGCCGCCTGAGATGCCGCCAGGGAAGGATTGATCGCTAGGGCATCTTCCTCCAGTAGATCGGCAATGTGCTTGTCGGCCCAGGTGGCCGCCATGGCTAGGAAGTCAGGGCGATCGTTGACGCAGGGCATCTGCACATAGGTCACGTCGGGGCGCTTGCGGCGCAGCCCTTCGATAATGTGCTCAACGTCCAGCAGGGTCTCATGGTTTTCGGTGGCGAAGCCGATGGGCATAAATACCAGGGCAGTGGCCCCCAGATCGATCAGGTTGCGGGCTGCTAGGTCAGCGTTAGGCTGAGTCCACTTGATCAGCGGGGTGTCGTGGTTGAGCCAGCCTACTGAAATCAATGGGTACTTGTAGATCAGGCGATCGCGCACTTTGTCGTAGAGCTTTTGGCTCTCGTCAATGCCAGAGGTAAAGCCCTTGGCCTCGTGGGGACAACCGTGGTTCATCAACACAACGCCGGTTTGGGAGGGCAGGTGGGCCACGGCTAGGTGGTCTTTGATTTTTTCTTCGACCATGGTTGCCAGCAGGTCGATATAGTCGGGGGCATCAAAGAATGAGGGGATGTAACGCGTTCCCTTGACCCAGTGCTCGGTGCCGTCGGAGAGCTTGACCAGCGCCTCGTTCACCTGTTCGATCGCAATACCGCTGGTGAAGATAGAATCGACCACCAGCAGAGGATAGATGAGGAGTTTGTCGTAACCCTCTTGCTTGATCTGCTCTAGCACTTGGTCGGGCAGGAAGGGCTTACAAAAGTTAAAGGCTTTGAACACCTTGACGCGATCGCCCCAGCGTTCCTGCAAATTAGCCTCGATGCCGGCCCGCTGGGCCTCAAAAATAGCGTTGTGGGGAGAGATAAAATTGCCGTGCTGGTGACTCCACTCATGGAGGTCGAAGGCGGCCAGCACTTTGGCCAGCGGCGGGTAAACCCAGGTGGGCACGGGGGCAAATTTTGCCGTTAGTAGGTTGAGCGCCTGCTCGTTGTAGTTGGCAAAGTCTTCGTAGCTTTCGACTTCGCCGTAGCCCATCAGCAGCACCGCTACCCGGCTATCGCTAGAGGATGATGGGTGGGAGTGAGATGCAGATGTCTGAATAACATCAGGGGTTGCAACCATAGTGCTTGCTCTTCGGAGGTGTATCTTGTACAGGCTAACATCCCCCTATAGGGGATAACATTAACAAAACCAGCAGGTTAGATAGACCTGAAGCGGTCTGTAGGTCTGAGTCAGACTGTGTGGGCATGGTACTGAAGCAGGTTACGAGCCTACTATCCCCCCAGAGGCATATCTATTAGCCAGTGACGAGGGGAGCGGCGATGCCGGTACCGATCGCTGCGCGAATTGCCGCCAAAAACTCCTGCTCTAGGTAGGGCTTGGTGAAATAGTCGGTGGCTCCCAGCTGCATGGCCAGCCAGCGGTGCTTGTCGTTGCTGCGCGAGGTTAGCATCAGGGTGGGAATTTGGACTAGGGCAGGATTTTGGCGGCGAGCAGTGAGAAACTCAAAGCCATTCATGTTAGGCATTTCAATGTCGCAGACCACCAGCTCCACGGCGGGGTTTTGCGCTAGCTGCTCTAGCCCTGCTTGGCCATCGCGGGCCTGCAAGACCCGGTAGCCCGCCCGCTCTAGGGAAAGCGCCAGAGTGCGGCGAGAGGTGACGGCATCATCAATCACTAGCACTGTGGTGGCAGCGTGTAGGGTGGTCTGGGGAATGGGGTCGGTGGGCAGCAGGGGAGCGGGTTGGTCTAAGCCTGCCTGCGGGGCATCGGTTGCAGGGCAGCTGAGCAGATCATCTAAGAACGCTTGACCGTCGATAACGGGAATGACACTGCCATCGCCCAATACAGTGCAGCCGTAGGCGTAGGCAGGCGGGCTAAGGGCTGCACCAAAGGGCTTGATCACCGACTCTTGCTCGGTGACGAGGCGATCGACTTGGATCGCAAAGTGGCGATCACCCCGCGCTAAAATCAGCACCGGAGCTTCCCAGTCAGCGGGAGAGGGCACTGCTGCCAGCACCTGACTGAGGGGCAGCTCGGGTCGCAGGCAGCGGTAGGAGAGCAGATCGCCGAGGCCGTAGACGGGCACCCGCTGGTCGCGCCAGGTCAGCCAGGTCTGGTCGGTTTCCTGTACTAGGTGCTCTGAGCGGGGCACCAAGATCTCGGTAATGCTGTCGCTGCGAAAGGCGATCGGAGTAGACCCCACAAAGCAGATCAACAGATTGACGATGCTTAATGTCATGGGCAGCGATAGGGTGAATCGGGTGCCTGCCCCCGGCGCCGACTGTACGGTAACAGTGCCCTTGAGCCGCTGCATTTGGTCGCGAACTACGTCTAGACCAACCCCCCGCCCCGACAGATCGCTAACCTGCTCGGCGGTGGAAAAACCCGGTTCAAAAAGATAGCGAGAGAGCTGGTCAGTGCTGGCGGCGCTGGCCTCCTCGGTCGAAAGCCAGTTTAAATCTACTAATCGCTGGCGCACACGCTCCAGGTCTAGGCCCCGGCCATCGTCGCTGACTTCAATGGCGATCTGGCGGCCCCGGTAGCAGGCCCCTATGGTGATCTGGCCAATCTCGGCCTTGCCCTGACGGAGGCGTTCTTCGGCGGGTTCTAAACCGTGGTCAAAGCCGTTGCGCAGCAGGTGTAGCAGGGGGTCGTAGAGCTTTTCTAGCACGGCTTTATCGACCAGCAGAGCGGTGCCTTCGAGGGTAAGAGCGGCAGGTTTGCCGTAGGTGTGAGCGAGGTCTCGCAAAACTCGGGGAAAGCGATTGAGCACTTGGCCTAGGGGCACCATACGGGCGTACATCAGGTCGTCTTGTACCTGGGAAAGCATTTTGCGGTGCTGCCCCAGCAGCTGATCGGTCTGGCGGTTGAACAAAGTAATGTCGGCGGCAGCTTCTTCGAACTGCACCATCTCTTCGAGCAGAGTTTGGGTATGGGTGTAGAGGGCCGTGTAGGTGTCCATTTCTAAAGAATCGAAGCCGGAGGGGCGGGCTGGCGCGGCGGGTGCAGCGGGGGTAAACTCGCCGATAGTGACGGGCTGACGTTGGCGATGGGGGGCGATCAAGATTTGATCAGAGACGCCTTGCAGTTGCTCTACGGTGGCGCGCACGCGCTCGAAGCGACTAACCAGTTCTTTTAGACCGAGACGGATCTGGTTGGTTTGCAGGGCCAGGCCGTTGCGGTTGATGGTGAGTTCGCCGAGCTGGTTTTCGAGTCGGGCGAGGCGTTGAGTGTCGACGCGGACGGTGAGGGGGGGAGATTGGGGGGGTGGGGAAGATGGGGAGGTGGTGGGGTGAGGAAGTGAAGTCTCATTTGGGGCTGAAACATTGCTGTCGCCCAATGTGGCCTCAGTAAATATGGCCTCAATGGCAGGTGCAGGGTTGCGGCTATAGTTGTTGGGATCGGTGAAGGGGATAGGCGCTGGGGCATCGATCGGGCTGAATTGCTCTAGCCCTGGCGGCGCAGGTTGGTCGACCTCTGTGGCTGACTGGGATTGGGTCAGCCATGCTAGGGCATCAATGTTTGAGGGCAGTTCTGCATCCCAGGTGCTGGCGATTAAATCGTCATCACCAAAAACGGATGTTAAGAACTGCTCTGAAATCGGTTCTAGGGACAGCTCTGAGTCTGGTGCTAGGGAAGAATCTGCAATTGCTGCTGGGGTTACTTCTAGGGTTGGTGTTGGGATTGGGGCCTCGGTAGCTAGGGCTTGCAGAGCAGCGGAGGGTTCGCCGCCCGTGGTTGAACTGGCAGTGAGGACGGAGGCACGACCTTGGGTAAAATCTGCCACGGCCAGGCGGGTAATTTCTGTCGCCATATCTGGGTTTACGGCTAAGGCCTGGAGAGTGGTTTCGGCAATTTGGGCAAACCCAGGCAGATCAAGCAATTCGGCAAAGCCCATGAAGATTTCGGCCTGAGCGCGCAGTTCGCCAGCGACTTCGTGGGCCTCGGGCTGCTCTAGTACGTGGCTCAGATGATCTAGCCCCTGCTGCACGTCCACCTCAAAGATAGAGGTGGCCATGTTAAACCCGAGGTCTGAGGAACTGGGGATGAAGTTCTCGGTTTCGGCCATGGCGCTGGCGAGGCGCTGCTCCAGGTTTTGCAGAATGGGTTCTGCCTGGGTCAGGGCCTGCTCTCCATCGAACGTGCCCTCGGTGAGCTGCTGGGTGAGGGGCAGCCGTAGGCAGTCGAAGGCCTGCAAGAGCTGGCTTTCTAGCTCGCTATCGATCGCCACAGTGTCGCTATAGAGGGCTTTGAATAAAGCCTCTAGACGGTGGGCCAGGGTTTTAATCGGTTCTAGCCCCACACTAGCCGCACCCCCCTTAAGCGAGTGGGCCGCCCGCATGATCTGGTGAATCTCGGCTGTGTCGCGCTGCGATCGCAGCCCCAGCAGCCCCGACTCGATGGTGTGCAGCAGCTCGGGGGCTTCTTCGAGGAAGAATTGATAGGCCTGGTCGCGGATGTGGGGAGGGGTTGGCATGGGAGGGGTGGGGAGTGGATGGGTAGGGGGTGAGGGAGATTAGGGGAGAAAGAGCCGTATCGCGGGCCAGTTGGTCGGGGCTAGAGCTATGGCCAAGTCGCTTAAGCACCGTCGTGACCCACGGATGGAGATGGGGAGTGGGGCAGGTTAATGGTGGGCAATGCCCACCCTACGGGTTTCTTAGTGGCTGCATTCCACCCATCCACCCCCTACGCCCCACCCATCCACTCTTCTAGCTGACCTTGAACCGGCCTACCTCCTCTTGCAACGCCTGGGCGACGGAGCGCAGCTGAGCGAAGGAATCGGATACCTGATTGGCGGCGGTGGAGTTTTGGCTGGCGCTGGCGGCGGCGCTGGTGATGGTTTCGCTGACCACTTCGGAGGCTTGGGTTTGGACCACGGTGGCGTCGGCGATCGCGGCCACTAGAGCACTGATCTGGCGGCTGACGGTGGTGATCTGGTTGAGGCTCTGGCGGGTTTCATCGACTAGCTGGGTGCCGGTGACCACCTGCTCAGTGCCGGTTTCCATGGCGGTGACTACAGCGTTGGTTTCGGCCTGAATGCTGGCCACCAGCTTTTCGATTTCGGTGGTGGCTTCGGCAGACTGGCGGGCCAGCTCGCGCACTTCTTCGGCGACTACGGCAAAGCCTTTGCCGCCTTCGCCGGCGCGGGAGGCTTCGATGGAGGCGTTGAGGGCAAGCATGTTGGTCTGGGCTGCAAAGCCGCTGATCAGGTTCACCACGTTGGAGATTTTTTGAGACGACTCGCCCAGGCGCTTCACTTTTTTGGCGGTGTCGGCCACGGTTTCGCGAATGGCTAGAATGCCGTCTACAGTGCGGTTCATGGCGGCGTCGCCCTGGGCCACGGTCTGCTCGGCTTCGAGCACGGCGGCTTCGGCTTTTTCGGCATTGGTGGCGACTAGGCGCACTGAGCTGGCCATGTCTTGGACGCGATCGAGGGCGGCCAGCATGGCTTGGGCCTGCTGATTGGCTGACTCGGCCAGGTCGCGCACGGAGGTTTGGTTAACGTCGGTGGTGGTGGCCACCTGGCGGGAGGCGTCTTGCACCTGCACCACAATTTTTCGCAGACTGGCGATGGTGGCGTTGTAGGAGTCGGCCAGGGTGCCAATTTCGTCCTCGGTGACCTGGGCGCGCACGGTCAGGTTGCCCTTACTGACCGGATCCACATCCATCAGCAGCTGTAGGGCGCTGCGCTGGAGGCCTTCTTTGAGCTGCCGCTGTTCTTCGGCCAAGTTGCGGGTGCGCTCGATTAGGTTTACCCGCTCCATCACTAGGCCCAGCTGTAGCCCCAACTGTTTGAGAAAGCTAATTTCGACCTCTTGCCAGGGGTGCACGGCCTGGCAGTGGTGGGTAATCAGCAGGCCGTAGAGCCTGCCCTGCCCAACGATGGGCACCCCCAGAATCGATTTGACCCGAAGATTTTGCAGTAGGGCCTGGTGCTCGGGGTGAAAGGCAGCATTGGCGACGTTATTTTCGAGCAAGATGCCTTCGGCCTCGTACTTAGTACGGGTTTCAGCGGGAATACAGGGATCATCAAGCTGTTGCTCCAAGGCGCTAGGCCAGCTGGCCTCTACCGATTCGGCCACGATCGCGCCACTCCAGTCGGGGTTGAACTGGTAGATAACTACCCGATCGGAGGCGAGAATATCGCGGGCCTCAGACACTAGGTGTTTATAGACGGGCAGCAGCTCGGCGGAGTCAACAATTTTGGCTCCGGTAATGGCGGCGGTTAGGTTGGCCCGGCGAGTGTTGAGGGTTTGCTCGCGCACAAAGCCGCGCACCTGCACGACCAGCTCGTTGAAGGTTTGGGCCAGGGTTTGAGCTTCAGACGACCCCACTAGGTCGGCCTGGGCATCAAGGTTGCCCCGCGAGACTTCTTGCGCTTTGCCTGCCAGGGCATTGAGCGGCGACGAGATTTGCTGGGCTACGGTTCGAGTTAACAGGGCGGCCACCCCACCCAGCACCAGCCCCACCAGCCCTAGGGTGACCAGGTTTTCGCGGCCAGCGGCACGAATTTCGGCGACATCCATCGATGCGATCGCCACCCAGTTCAGCCGGGGCACCGTCGCTAGCGAATACTGTTTGCCCTGGTAGCTAAAGGTAGCTACTAGGCTTTCTGCGCCACCAGCAGCACTCACCGCCGAAACTTCCAGATTTCTGACCGGGAAGGCTGAGTTGATCTGCTGTTGCAGAGCATTGGGGGCGGTCTCGGCCTGGGCAGCTTGGATGACAGCAGTAGCCAGCTTACCCACCACCTCGCCGCCGACTAAGTTAAGCGATCGAGGCGTTAGCGCTGCTTCTTGGCCCTGCTCGTCAAAGTTGGCCAGCACATAGTTAGAACTGGGTTCGAGCAATTGCACCTGCTGAGAGCCTTGAATACCAGCGTTGGCTAGATACTCGTTGAGCTGCTCAAACTCCAGGGCGGTAATAAAAAATTTCACCGCTCCTAAAAATTCGTTGCTGTTGGGATCGCGAATGGCTTGGCTAAAGTCGATACCGACCCGAAAGGTAGAGGCATCGTAGCCGGGCTGGCCAAACCAGAACCCGTTGCTTTTGGCCAGTTCCCACCAGTCTTGGCCTGATTGTACAAAATTGGCTGGAAGACTGCTGTAGCCTACGTTGAAGCCATTGGCCTCGGTGACAATGATCTCGGCAAACTGTTTGACAGCGGCGGTTTGGGCTAGGTAGTCGTTAAACGCAGGGTTAGTGGCCAACTGCTTGCGCAAAATAAACCGCGACTCCAGGGTTTCTTTTGGCACCTGCAGCAGATTCAAGTTAGTTGTTAAGGCGCGATCGCGGCGAACTTTATCTAAAACTAGCGGGTTTTGAGCAAAAACCTGAGCAAAGGCAATTTGCTCACTCACGTTGCCGCCGACGGTTTCACTGGCCAGCAGGGCCTGCCCCTGCAGATCTTGGGTGATGGTGGCGCGGGTGCGGCTTTGGGTCAGCGCATAGGTGATGAGGCCACTGACCAATAGGGGGACAAGGCTCAGGGGCAGTACCGCAGACAGCAGCTGCTGCCGCAGACTGCGACCGGCAAAATACTGTTTGACAGCGCCTTTGCGGGGGGCGGCGGCACCGGGGGTGGGGGGCACTCGGTCGGGCTCTACCGTTTGAGGCTGCGGTTGGGGGTGAGATAGCGACGAAACTTGAGTCATAGCAAATAACCTTAGGAGTTCAACATAATCGGCTTAGCCGATGCACTCTGGTCGGGCTAGGCCTGGGCCATGGCGTTTAACACTGCTGTGCCGTCTAAAATTAGTTGGGGCCGGTCGGCGCTATCAACACAACACCCTCGTAGAAAGGGCAGCAGACCGGGCTCAACAGAAATTGACTGGCCTGACGCCGCTGATAAGGGCTGTAGGGCGGGGGTCGGGTAGGCCACCATTGCCTCTACGGCGTTGACCACCAAACCCAGGGTGGGGGGCGGCTCGTCTGCAGGTTGGTCAGCCGTGTAGGGAGGCTTGATCACCACCACCGTGTGGCGGGTGGCGGCTTCGGCCTGGTTATACCAAGGAGCAAACCCTAAAAAATGGCCCAGATCGGCGACCCACAACATCTCGCCCCGCCAGTTGTAGAGGCCCATAACCCAAGGGGCCATCTGAAACATGGGCACTACCTGGCCGATGGACAGTTTCATGATTTCGACCAAATTGGCTCCCGGCAGCAGCAGGGGCAGACCGCCGTTAACGATGACCTTTAAAAACTGCTCTTCGGGTGGTGATCCAGTCGAGGTATCTTCCAGTGGAGAAGTGAAATTGTCGGTAGGCATTGCGGTCTCGAAATTCATTGCGCTCGACTCCTTAGGCGTTGACCAGTTGATTGACGGCCTGCATCAGCTCGTCTTGGTCGATGGGCTTGGCCAGGTAAGCATCAGCCCCCTGTTTTAAGCCCCAAAATTTGTCCATTTCGGTGCTTTTGGTGGAGCACATAATCACGGGTACCTGCTTGGTGTTGGTGTCTTCTTTGAGTTCGCGGCAAATTTCAAAGCCGCTGCGATCGGGCAGCACCACGTCGAGAATGATCAGATCAAAGTGGTGGCTTTTGATCTGATCAAAGGCTTCTTCGGCGCTTTTGGCAGTGAGGATGGTCAGGCCGCGATCGCGCAGGCAGAGCGTGAGAATTTCTTTGTCAGTAAGACTGTCTTCGACGATGAGAACTTTGCTCATGAATACACCTAGGGTAGGGAGAATTGTGAAGAAGATAGAAGAAGTTGAGGGTTAGATGCGGACGGGGGCGAGGTGTTTGCGAATGACAGAGAGAATCACGATAGGCTCCATGGGTTTACTTAAGAAATCGGTGGCTCCCAACAACCGGGCGCGCACCTGATCGACTAGGCCGTCGTTGCCGCTGAGAATGACGATGGGAACGTCTTTAAAGCGAGATATTTTGCGCAGATTGCTGCAAATTTCGTAGCCGTTGGTATCGGGCATTACCAGGTCTAAAAACACCAAATCTGGCTTTTGGGCCAGCAGGGTCGGTATTGCCCTAGAGCCTTCAGTAATCGCTAAAAAGTCGTGTCCCGCCGCTCGAATTACCTGGCCCATGGCTTTGCAGATTAGGGGGCTGTCGTCAACGCAGGCGATCTTGAGGGCCGCTTTGGGGGCTGCCTCGGTAGCCCTAGGCGGGTTTAGACCCTCTAGGGGTGGAAAGTCAGCTACCTCCACCAGGCTGATCCACCCTGACTGAATGTAGGGCTGTAGCGCTTGGGTGAGGTTCAGCACGTCTTGGCCCAGCTTGACCGCCAGGTCGCGCAGGCTGCGCTGACCATCGAGCAGCTGCATGAGCGATTCGTAAACCCGGGGCGAAACCGCCGCCTGAATCGGCTCGGGATGCTGAATTACTGGCGCTAAGTTGGGTGAGTAGGTCTCTAGCCCAACCTCTAGCCAGGCATCCCAAAGGTCGGTCACCGAGGTCAGTAGTTGGGCATCGTCTACATAGACTGGTATCTGGCTAGGGGCTAGAGGCAGCTGCCGGGATAGCTGATACTGGGTTTCACGGGCTTGCACCAGGTCAAATAAGATGTCGGTCACAATATTGGTGCTGATAGCTTGCAGCGCTTTGCTAGAGAGCTGCCCCTCACATAGCCAGCGCTGGAGCAGCTGGTAATCCCAGTCGTGGGGCCAGCTAGAGCGGGGGGCAGCCGTCGAAGATGCTTGCAGCGCTTGGTAGCTCAGCTCAGGGCTGGGTAGCCAGGCCTGGGCTTGGCGGTACCACTGCCGCATCGGGTGCACTCCGCCCCTGCCATAGACCAGCTGCCCCCGGTCAAAAAATAGAGTCCACTGGTGCCCTTCTGGCACAGACCAGGTGATCTGCCCACTAAAGCTGAGCCGCTTCAAGACAGGAAAGATTTGCAGTTTTTTAACTCGCAAATACTTAGATAGAGGCTTGGAGTACTGCACCGATCTGCCACTCATGTTATTTGCCTTGCCGTAGCCTGCCTTTTGGTCGCTAGGTTGAATGACGATTGGGTACGCCTCATCCTGAGCCAAAATTGACAGAGGATGAACTATTTTTTGAAACTCTTTTGACGCTTATATTATTGTTAGCAGAAACTCATTTATCTAGTAGAAATTTCAGTTAGAGATCAAGGTTTATTTAGGCAGTGTTAACGGATGATTTTCTTGAGTTATTCTCAAGACACTAAAAACCATCTCAGGTATTTCTCTATAAATCAACTCGCTGAGCTGTAAATTCGAGAATTTTCTAAAATTCTTAAATAGTGTTAAGGTAATATTATTTTGATTAAAAATTTCCGGTTTTCTATTCTAGAGAAGTAGGGAGTCAACATCTAGCAAAAACAAAGGTGGATCAGTTTCATTTAAAGTAATCAGGGTGTTGAAGCCTCGTAGATGATTCATCATCAAATAAGTGGCGGGCACTGGGCTAAAAGCCGATTGGCGCGCCCGCTTTAGACTCGGCACACCGTCTATACGCAGCCCCAAAAGCCCGAAATGCGGTGATTCGACCACCAAAATAGATTGGCTGGAGTCACTCTGCACTACTGGTTTAGGGACAGTTGAGCCGGGCAGTAGCGGTGCAGAGCAATAGATGCGATCGGCCACATCCATAATTGGAACGTTCTCTTGATTTAGCTGAGTCAACATCAGACTCTGAGCTGGTCCATCGGACATGGGAATCACCCGCCGGGCCAGGGGCAGGGGCAGGCAAAACCAGTTGTGGCGTAGCTGAAAGGCAATTAGCCTCAGGGTGGGTTCTTGGGCAGGAAGACGGCGGTAGCGGGTGAGTGCAGAAGTCATAGGGGGAAGGGGGAAAGGTTTGAATTTTGAGCTTTGGATTTAAATCCTCAACTCAAAACCAAGAACTCAAAACTAAGAACTGCGCTAGGACACCAGGACAGGTTGAATCAGGTCTTCGAGGGTTTTGAGCAAGGTTTGCTCGTTGTAGGGCTTAGTGAAATAAGCGGCCGCCCCCAGGCTCATGGCTAGCTGGCGATGCTTTTGGCTACTGCGGGAGGTGAGCATGGCGACAGGTAGGTCTTCATGCTCTGTTTCAGCTTTGAGCCGGGCTAAAAAGCCGTAGCCGTCGAGGCGGGGCATTTCTACATCGCAGATTACGGCTTCGACCGCTAGACCAGCAGTGAGCTTGTCGAGGGCGTCTTGACCATCCTTGGCCTGGGCTACCTGGTAGCCCGCTTTTTCGAGGGTGAGGGCGAGTAGGCGGCGCACGTTGATCGAGTCGTCGACTAGCAGCACGGTGGGCTTACGGGCGGCGGTGCTGGTCTCGTAGCCAGGGCCGCTGGTGAGATAGGCCTGCATCGGGGTATCGTCGAGGGTAGCGGCACCGGAGGCTTCGCAGCTCGCGATCCAGTAGAGTAGCTCGGCGGTGTTGATCAGCGGCACCACCTGGCCGTCACCCATGATGGTGCAGCTGTTGAAGCCCTTGGGCATAGGCAAGTTGCCGACCACGCGGCGCAGGGCGACCTCTTGCTCGCCCCACGATCGCTCCACCTGAAGTCCCACCAGTTTCTGGTTGGCGCGCACCAGCATCACCGTGGGGGTGGAGATAGCGGGGGCGGTTTCGGGGCTTTCGATCACCACTGGGCAGTTGAAGTGCAGCCAGTCGGCTAGGCGCACTAGCTGCACCAGCTCGCCATTCCACTCAAAGCTTTCTCGACCGGCTGTGGCCAGGATGTACTCAGCGGGCAGGGCAAAGATTTCTTCGATCGCGTCCACCGGAAAGGCCATGCGCATGCCCTTGCTCTCGGTGATCAACACCCGCGTCACCGACAGGGTGAAGGGGATGGAGATGGTGAAGGTGGTGCCGGCGCCAAGCTGGGTGTCGACCTGAATGTCGCCCCGAATCTCCTTGAGCTTGCTGCGTACGACATCCATGCCGATGCCCCGTCCGGAGAGGTCGGTGACGGTTTTAGCAGTGCTAAAGCCCGGCTCAAAGATTAGGGACAGCAGCTCCTGGGTGCTGGCGGCGGCCAGTAACCCGTCGTCGAGGCCCATTTGGCGGGCGCGATCGCGAATTTTTTCTACCGCGATGCCGCCGCCGTCGTCGCTGATGGTGATCACGGTGCGGCTGCTCTGCTGCTGAGCGCTAATGGCGATCGTGCCGACAGCGGGTTTGCCTCGCTGCTGGCGGGTTTCGGCATCCTCGATGCCGTGGTCGAAGCAGTTGCGGATGATGTGCATCAGCGGCTCTTGTAGGGCTTCGAGCACGTTGCGATCGACTAGGGTGCGATCGCCCTTGAGCTTCAGCTCTACCGGCTTGTTGTACTGCAACGACATCTGCCTGAGGGAGCGAGGATAGCGATCGAAAACATCCGCCAGGGGCCGCATGCGCAGCTGGGTGAGGTTCTTTTGCAGCTGGCGGGAGGTTTTGCGCAAGGTGTGAGTGGTTTGCTCGGTGCCGTCGAGCGATAGCTCAATGTCGGCCCCTACCTCTTGGAGCTGAATAATCGTTTCGATGATTTCGCGAAAGGGCAGGTGCAGGTCGCGGTAGTGGTCGAGTTCGAGCACATCGAATTGCGATTGCAGAGTTGTGTCGGCCGTTTGGGAAACGAGCGCTAGGCCGTTCTGCAAGCCGGGAGCGGTGGGCAGCCGTGGTGCCGAGGCATCTTGGGTGGCGACGCGATCGTAGGCGGCACGCAGGTCGCTATTCACTTGGTCGAGGGTGCGCATACGGGTTTGCAGGGTGCCCACCAGCCCCCGCAGGCGACTGACCTCTAGCTCGAGCCGGTGGCGCTCGATAGTGAGTTCGCCAAACAGGTCGCTGAGCTGGTTAATCTGCTTGACAGGCACTCGCACGGTGCTATCGCTGTCGGCTTCATCGAGGTTGGGGGCTGGGCTGCCGGGGGCTGCCGTTCCTGGAATGTTGGCCCCATGGGCAGCAGCAGTGTCTGCGAATTCAAACTTGGCATTGCCTCCTAACTCTGACCAAGAGGCAGCGACATCGTCGGTGATGTCGGCTTCTAAGTAGTCAGGCTGCAACGCCGAGTCATCCCCTAGGGGCCAGACCGGGGCGGTAATGTCGCCATCCTCTAGATGGGGAATGATGTCGCCAGGGATTTCAGCAATGGGAATAGACTCGAAAGTAGCGCCTACAACTACCATTTGAGTTGGAATTTCGCCCAGATGGCCGGTGAGTACCAGGGCCTGGGCGCGCCGCCACACGGCTAGGGCTTCCTGCACAACTATCACCAGATCGTCCTCCGCGACCAGGGTGACCTGGTTTGCCACCGACTGGCAGAGGCTGACAAACGCCTCCAGCTGAAGCATTTCCCCCAGCCCGCCCAGCTCTTGGGCAAGAATTTGAACCTCTTCTCGCAGGCAGGGCGATTGCTCGCTCAGCACCCCCTCCAGCCGTTGGAGGCAGCCCTCCACCTCGCTTTGAAAGAGCAGCGGAATCACATCCTGGCCGTCTTCGGGGGACAGCATGGAGTAGGCGTCTTCCTCGATCGGGTCGCCCAGGCGATCGTGGAGCCGCTCGAATATGGGGGCGGCATGGTGCTCAAGCCACCGCTCCTCAACGGGGGATTGGTGGCCCTGGCTGAGGCACTGGCGCTGGCCCACCATCACTTGGCTTAGGCAGTCGACCGCCGCCAGCAGCAGTTGCTCTAGGTCGGCATCAATGTCGAGCTTGCCTCGCTGCACTTTTAGCACCTTAAGGCTGTCTTCGAGGTGGTGGGCTAGATCGCTGAGGAGTTGAAACCCCATGAGGGCGGCCCCCCCTTTGATCGAGTGGGCGGCCCGTAGAGCTTCGTTGATGGTGCTCGCTTCAAAGGTTTGGGTCAGGCCCATCAGGTGGGTGCCCAGGGTCTCAAGGTATTCTTGGGCCTCGTCGAGAAACTGAAGCCGAATTTCAAGTTCCTTTGCGTCGGACATGGTGGGGGAAGGGGTGGGAGAGTACGGGGTAGGGGGGTAGGGAGTGGATGGGTGGATGGGTGGATGGGTAGGCGGAGATGAAATGTTGACGGTTGGGAGAGAAGCTATTCACCCCGTTACCCCCTACTCATCCACCCCCTATCCATCTACTCTTCGCCGGTCTTGAAGGTGCCGACGGTGGCCTGGAGCGATCGCGCCACATCCACTGTTTCTCGCAGGGAGGTGGAGATCTCCAGGGAGGATTGAGAGGTGCGGGTGGACTCGGCGGCGATCGCCTGCATAAGCTGGGTGACGCTCTCTGAGATTTCCACCTGGGAGACGGTGGCGTCAGAAATGGAGCGTACCAGGATGTCGATCTGCTGGGAGACGTCGAGAATGCGGCCCAGGCTCTGCTTGGCGTCTTCGACCAAGCGGGTACCGGCGACTACCTCGGTGGTGCTTTGGTCCATGGCGTCGACCACTTCGGCGGTCTCGCGCTGAATGGTTTCGACGATACGCTCGATCTCTTTGGTAGCTTCGGCGGAGCGGGCGGCCAGTTCACCAACTTCTTCGGCGACCACCGCAAAGCCCTGGCCCTCTTCCCCGGCGCGGGCGGCTTCGATGCCGGCGTTGATGGCCAGCAGGTTGGTCTGCATGGCGATCTGGTTAATCAGCGACACCGCCTTCGAAATCTGCTGCGACGATTCGCCCAGGCGCTTCACCTTTTTGGAGGTTTCGCCAATAATGGCTCGCAGCGTGAGAATGTTTTGCACGGTCAAATCCATCGCCTGGCCGCTGGTTTCGGCGGTGGTGGAGGCGCTGTTGGCGACTACAGCGGCCTGCTGAGCGCTGCGGGCCACCTGCTGAATAGAGGCGGTCATGGCTTCGACTGAGGCCAGGGTTTGGGTGACGTCGTCGGCTTGGCGCAGGGCCTCGGCGGCCAGGGTCTGAATGGCCCCTTCGTTTTCGCCCAGGGAGGTGTTGACCTGCTCGGTGGAACTTTTCACCTTGGTCACAATTTGCCGCAGACTTTCCACAATGGAGTTAAAAAAGTCAGCAACGGTGCCGATTTCGCCAGCGGTGACGTCGGCACGCACGGTGAGGTCGCCGCGGGAGGCACCCTCAACCTCGCTGAGCAGCTCAAGCAGCTGCATTTGCAGGGCTTCTTGCTTTTGGCGGCGTTCCTCAGAGAGGGTTTCGGTTTGGGCATAGAGGCGCGATTGCTCTAGGGCAAAGCCCAGCTGAGTAGCCACCTGACGAAAGAAGTTGACCTCCATGGCATCCCATTGGCGGGGGCCGCTGCACTGGTGGGCAATCAGCAGCGCGACCAGCTCTTCGTTCACCAGAATGGGGGCGACCAAGTTGGCCTTGACGTTGTACTGCTCGAGCTGGCGCAGGTGGCACTCGGTCAACCCGGCCTCAGCCAGGTTAGACACCGCCTGCACCCGGCCCTGGCGGTACTGTTCGATGTATTTCTCTTTGAAGCAGGGGTCGTAGACCTTGTCTTCGAGGGCGGCAGGCCACCCTTGCCCCACCGACTCAGCGACAAAGGTGCCCCTCCAGGTGTCGTCGAACTGGTACACACTCACGCGGTCGGTTTGCAGAGCCCGGCGGGTTTCAGTAACGGCGGCGCGGAAGATGCGATCCTGGTCGAGGCTTTCGCGCATGAGGGAGACGATTTCAGTAATCTGGCGCTCGCGGGTGGCGGTAACTTCCTGCTGTTGCAGCACGCGAGCCTGACTGAGGGCGTAGCCAATCTGGACGGCGACCTGCTGGAGCAGATCAATTTCATCGGTGGTCCAGTCGCGGGGGCGATCGCACTGGTGCACGCATAGCAGGCCAACCAGTTCATCGCCGACCAGCAGCGGGGCTACCATATTGGCCATCACCTCCAGTTTCTCCAGAATGTCGCAGTGGCAGTGGGAGAGTTGGGCCTCGGTACGGTTGGTCATTGAGGTCACTCGCCCGGCGTAGTAGCGCTCCAGGGCTTCGGGCGTGAGGGGGTCGGCAATGGTTTGACCCATGGCTCGTTTCCAGCCCCGTCTTACCGCCTCAGCGGTAATGTCGCCACCTTTGAAGTCAGCATGAAAGCGGTAGATCAGCACGCGATCGACCTCAAGGACTTCTCGCAGGCCCTCCACGGAGGTGCTGAGAATGGTTTGCTCGTCGAGCGACTGGCGAATGCGACCGGTCAGACCGGCCAGCAGGTTAGCCCGGGCGGCGGCGAGCTGCTCTTGTTTGCCCTGGCGGCGCAGCAGATCTTCTGACGCGGTGATATTCTCGGTCAGTTGGTTAAAGGCCTGAGCCACCTGACCCACCTCGTCGGTGGCGTAGATCTCAGCGCGGGCTTGGCGATCGCCCATGCCAAACTTCCAGGTGGCCTGCTGAAGATTTTGCAGCGGGCGCAAAATGGATCGGCCTAGCAGAGCGGCAATTCCTACGTTGGCGGCTAGGGCGGCTAGGGCAATTAGCATTTGCAGCCGCAAGCTGTTGCCAATCATGGCGTTGAGGCCTGCTTCGGAGGTACCGCGCACCATCACCGCGACCGGCTCGCCGCTAAAATCTTCGATGGCGCGGGCGGCCAGGGTGTAGGTAGTGCCGTTGATGCGATCGCGGCGGGTCACCTCCTCTCCGGGGCGAGCGGCGGCCTGCTCAACCAGAGTTAATGAGTCGAGGGGCACGTTGGCGGCAGCCTGATCAATCTCCGGGTTGTCGCCGGTGTAGAGACCGGTGGCGACCTCAAAACCCTCTTCGCCCCGCTGGTAAATGGCGCTGTAGCCGTTGCTAAAGGGCGCGATCGCCTCCCTGGGAATAGCATCTTTGCCGTTGACAATATCGCCAGAGACCAGCGCCCCCACCACCAGCCCCGAGACTGGGTCGCTAACCGGGGTAACGGTGTAGCGAATCAGCGCGTCTTGGTCAGTGAAACCCGCTGGTAGGGGAGGTGCCTCATTGCGCAGCTCTGCCCAACTAACAATGGCGCTAGTTTTGACCTGACGCGGGTTTTGCAGCACCGTACCCACCAGGCCATTGGGGTCAAACGACTGGCCTCGGCGATCGCGGTTGGCATTGGCAATGATTCTCAGATCGTTGCCCACCAGGGTGGCGTACTCAATGTTGCGGGCCTTGATTTCGTTTTTGAGAATTTGCTGCACTGAGGCGATCGCGCTCGACGGCACGGCTTCGCCCCGGGCGTAGGCCGCCGCCGCATCGATAATGGCGCGGTTGTCAGACTGGCCTCGAAAGCCAAATCCCATCTGATTGATTTTGATGTTGTATTCAATGTCGGTGACTGCCAGCTCAGCCTTAGCCTGGTTGAGCAGCTGACTGCGCCCGCCAGAGATAATCAACAGCGACCCCACCCCCACCAGGCCCAGCACCGAGATCGCCTCGGAGGTAAACAGGCCCGCCATCTGCTTTTGCCGCACGCTCAGGTTGCTGAACCACTGCACCCAGCCAAACTGCGATCGCTGTGTAATTTTGACCGTGTTTTTCACGTCTGAGCCGTAGGTTGCCCCGCGATACATCAACCCTTCAGATTGGCTGACCATGGGGTCTAAGCTGTTGGCCTTGCCGTTAGCCGGGTCAGGCTCTTCAGCCGCGTTGGTAGGCGTGTAGGGTCGAAAATCTGTGGTCATGGGTCAACTACCTTATAAATGAGCTGGGTTGGGTTGAGAAATAGGGCTGCCCGACAGACGTGGGGCATAACGTTGAAGATGCTTGGCAAACTGCTGATGATAGGGAGAGCAGGCGGCCCTTGGGCTAGGGCTAAGGAAACCGGAAGCAAAAAGGCTAAAGCGCTTGTAAAGCAGGGGCGCGCAGCAGGGCTTCGCCATCCAGCCCCAGCAGCACTTCTCCCTCTTGCAGCACACAGCCCCGTAGAAAGGGCACCAACCCCGGAGGCACATGGGTGGGAGCTGGCTGCATATGCTGGGGCGATAGACTGAGAATGCCGTCGACTTGGCTCACTCTCAGCCCTAGGGCCACGGTCCCTAGCTGCATGAGCACGAGGTTGTACTGCTGCGAGTTGGGGTAGGCCGTGGGCAGACCCAGCAGCAGGGCTAAGTCAACCACCCACAGCACCCGGCTACGGCGGTTGATTAGTCCCAAGAGGGCGGGGGGCATGTTGGGCATAGGGGTGATGCGGGCGGCGGGGGTGGCGATCGCCTCCTGCACTTGGCGAGTGGGCAGCAGGGCCGGCTGGGTGCCCAGGGTAAAGCGCAGATAGCTGTGGGTCAGCGGCGTGAGCGCTTGGGTCGCCAGGCCACCCTCGCCCGACGACTGGGGCCGAGCTAGCGATAGGTTACTCATCGGTTCACCTTGATCACGGTGAGCACGGCCTGCACCAGCTGATCGCGGGTGTAGGGCTTGGTGAGATAGATATCGGCCCCCTGTCGCATGCCCCACAGCCGGTCGATGTCTTGGTTTTTAGAGGTGCAGAGCACGATGGGTACGTGGGCGGTGGCGGGCTGTTTTTTGAGGCTGCGGCACAGCTCAAAGCCGCTCATGCCCGGCATGACTACGTCGCTAACGATGACATCGGGGGGATGCTGGGCGGCTTTCTCCAGAGCCTCTTGCGCTGTAACGGCGCAGATGACAGTACAGCCGCTGTCGCGCAGGTAGTGCATCATCAGCTCCATTTCGGATGGGGTATCTTCAACCACCAAAATGGTGCCTGCTAGAATCGCTTGCATAATCGATTTACCTAAATAGTGGATAGATTGCTGCTATCGTTTTGAGCTGTTGACTGAAAAAGCCGATCTAACTAAATCGCTTGGGCAAGCCCAGCCGTAGAAATATTTAGCGTTGCAGAGGCTAGCTCTAGCTAGAAGGAGCTGCAAAAGCGATCGCGAAAACTTATAGAATAAAACTCAAAAACTTTGGGCTAATTCAAATACTTAAAAATGAACTTAAGCAAATCTGACTGATTAAAGGGCTTTGTTAAATAGCCCGATGCTCGCACCAGTTTTGCTTTAGCGCGATCAATAAACCCAGTGTTACTCGTTACCATAATGATGGGAGTATTTTTGAAGTCTGGATGGCGGCGCAGCAGCGAGCAAAGCTCATAGCCATCCAGACTGGGCATGGTGACATCTAGCAAAATCAAATCGGGCTTGGTTCGAATCACCTGCATCAGCGCTTTGACGGGGTCGTCGATCATAATGACCGAGAAAATTTTGTCATCTAAAAAGCTGTTGATAGCCTGAAGCACCGTAGGGCTATCATCGATGCAGGCAATGGTGTAATGGGCTTTAGCGCCTGGTTTTATACCCCCCGTTTGTAGACTAGGGCCACTACCGGTTACCGCAGGAGCGGCCGCAGTTACCGTCGCGCTTTCCCTACGGGGGTAGCCACCATTAAGTTGGCTCAAGCCGTTACGACGCTGTTTGAGACGGGCATAGCATTCTTCTACCGTGGTGCGCAGGTTGAGCTGGCAATAGCGGGGGGCGTTGCCCAAGCTGTTGCCCTCGATTAATTCATGGCTGCCCTGGCGCACGTCTAAAAAAGCTTCTAGCACTTCTTTAGATAGCGTTTCGACCAGAGTTGACGCTTGATTGGGATGTAGGTGCTGCTGCTCAACTAACCAGCAAATGGCATGGTAGTCGGCGGTGGCTGTGGTGGCCTGCTGCTCAAAGAGGAGTCGCACCTGCACGCGCACTGCGCTTACCAACGATGGCACCTGCACGCTTAGCCGCCGTAGGTGGCTGTCGAGTCGCTCAAAAGCCCGGTCGACGGTAGAAACATAGGTGAGCTGTCCTTGGTCTAGGTGCAATAGCCAGGTGTTAGTTGGTGTAACGACTTGAAGACAGCCGGTTGCCTGGCGACTACTCACCTGGGCTAACAGGCTAAGGGGGTGCAATTGAGTAGAAGAAGACGGTGCCATGGGAGCGGGGTTCAAGAGCGATGGTTGCATAGCAGTTCACAACAGAGACAGGGGAATGCACAGTGGATGGTAGATAAAATCGGCGGCTCACCGTGCGCCACCCGCAGGGGCACCGCAGCGCTATAGCACGCTAGATAACGATGCTTTTGATGTAGGACAGCGACAATAATGCCGCCAAAAAACTTTGGGTTGCGCTAACTCATCAGATGATTTAGCCAGTAGCCACAGCTGGAGCGATCGCACAATCGCCTCGCTAGCAGAAATCAATCTTGGCCAGCGGCAAAAGATGATTCGTACAAGATGGCAGTGGGTGAAATATTGATTGAAACCTTAGGGCTTGACCTTAATTAAACCATTCTCAAAAAAAGCGGTGAGCTTAACAGCAAATTGTGAAGCGGTAGATGCGGTAATGAGAATGAGTAGGAGTAAGCGGCTCTTACCTGATCTGGGGGCTGAACAGGAAGCCAAATTAGCAAGACTCCAATTTTTAACTGAAGCAAATAGAGGTTGTTTGAAAAGTGATCGATTGTCAGGAATGAAGCGCTAAACCGTTACTTGCATAATCTAATAATAACAGATTGTATAATTAAAATTATGAAAAATAAGTGAGCGCTAGAAAGTAGAATTGACTGACTATAAAGTGACAGTGAAGGTTTGAGTAATTCATTTTTGTGAGTTAGATAGGTTTCTAAAACAATTGGATTCCGAATCGCTTAAGTTCTGCGCACGATCGATCTTGCGTTTTGAAGATCGGTATTCAAAAATGTTCAAGGAGAACTTATTCGGCAAGAGTATTAAACAGTTGCTAACGACCAAAGAACGATTTGATCACGCCGATCGACCTTTATTAGCCTGAGGTGTCAAGCTCTGCATAAACAGGAATGCGTCCATGGCTTGAGCGATGCAACCTCACGCAACGCAACCCAGGGCCTTAAATAAAGGGCTAGGTTAGCGATCGCAGCAATGTCTGAATCTTGCGTCGCTGCTGGTTAACCAGCGCCGTGGGAAAGGTCAATTCCAGCACCAGCCTCGCCTCCACACCGTTGAGGGTGGGCAGTTCTATCGCCTGGGCCACCTGAGCGACTATGCTCTGGGCCTGAGGCAGCTCACTACTGGGCAAAAACAGCAGTCCTACAGTGGGGAAGGTTTCGAGTAGGGTGGCGCGATCGAGTTCTGAGACATTCTGCACCTCAAGACGCAGGTCACGACTGCCAATTTCGACCACGCGGGCCAGGTAGCTGTCACCGTGCCAGCCCTCCCAGGCCAGCTCCACCGGAGCCTGCACCTGCTTACGCATTTTTTGACCGGTGGCCGGTTGCAGGTCAGTGAATACGCGCCAGAGAGTGGTGGCGATAAATTTCAGCGATCGCAGCGGCTTATCCACCTCCTGGCGGGTCTGGGAATACCATTCCTTCACGTCAGAAAACAGCACCAGGGTGAGATCGTCGGCCTGACTGGGGCTGACATTGATAAAATCCATTGCCAGCTCGGTTTCTAGGCGACTAGTGGCTGTAGCTCGCATAATTTGAGCCTCGAGAAGGACGCGACCGTCGTAGTCGCCCACCAGCTCCACCCAAACCTGGTCGGCTACGTTGGGCCATTCTTCGAGCTGCACCTGAGCACCACTCTCGCTCACATCAATGGTTTTGCCCGTCCAGCTCTGGCCATCGCTGTGGATGATGGCGGTTAGCTGCCGGGGCAGGCGGTGGGCGCGGCGCAGCTGGGGCTGTTCAAGGGCTACCAGACAGGCGGCCAGCACCAGCACCAGGTTAAAGCCGCACCACAGGGCGTTGATCAGCACCGCCTGGGTGTCTTCGGGGCTGAGCAGCAGCCAAAAGGGCACCGCCAACAGGGATGCCGCTGTCAGCAATCCCAGGACCAGCAGATATCTCACGCTGTTGGCGTCAAAGGTGCGCTGGTTGACCACTAGCCCCTTAGCCGTCACGTTAAAACTGCCCAGTTTGGGGTTTACCAGAGCCAGCAGCGTTACGATGCCCGCTTGAAAGGACATGGCAAACTCGTAGATTTCGTTCCAAAAGGAAAACCGCACCCGCTTGTAGGGGATGTGGTTGGTCTGCATCGACAACACAATGTGGGGTAGTGCGTAGAACAAGGTTTCAATGCCCAAGCCCTTCACCGAGTTGATGCTAAACAGCAAAAACAGCGTCGGAGCTAGGGCATACATCAGCCGAGGGAAGCCAAAGAAAAAGTGGGACGTGGCGCTGAAGTAGCAGACCCGCTGGGCCAGCGACAGCTTGAGCTGGCGGTTAAACAGCGGATTTTCCAACCGCAAAATCTGGGCCATGCCCCGTGCCCACCGCACCTGCTGCCCCACGTAGGCCGAGAATTTTTCGGGCGCTAGCCCTGCCACCATAATCTTGTCGTAGTAGATGGTGCGGTAGCCGAGGGAATGCAGCCGCAGGGCGGTGTGGCAGTCTTCGGTAACGGTTTCGGTGGCAATGCCGCCCACCTCTAGCAGGTGATTGCGCCGCACGACCGCCGCCGAGCCGCAAAAAAAGGCGGCATTCCAGGCATCGTTACCCTTTTGCAGCACCTTGTAGAACAGCTCGTTGCCCACGGGCACCTGGCCCTGGGTGAGCAGGTTGCGCTCAAAGGGGTCGGGGTTGTAGAACCAGTGGGGCGTCTGCACCAAGGCCACGGTTTTGTCGAGAAAAAAGCCCACGGTTGCCTGCAAAAAGCCCCGCACCGGAATGTGGTCGCAGTCCAAAATCAGCACCAGATCGCCCGTGGTGCGCTCTAGGGCCGTGTTGATGTTGCCCGCCTTAGCGTGGTCGTTGTTGTCGCGAACGAGCAGCTTGGCCCCCAGCTCATCGCAGATCGCCTGTAGCTCAGCCCGCCGCTCGGGATATTTGCGGCCATCATCCAGCACGTAGACCTGCTTTTTCTCTGGAGGGTAGTCGATCGCCACCGCCGCCACCACGGTCTTGCGCACGATCGCCACATCTTCGTCGTAGGTAGGAATGTAAACATCCACCGTGGGCCACTGAGCTTGGGGCACGGGGGTGAGGTCGACAGCGCTGCGATCGCGCAATCGCAGCGTTTGAAAATACGACAAAAACAGCGTCCCTAGGGCATACAGTTCGGCCCCATAGAGCAGCAGGGAGAAGATCGCATCCAGCGGCGTGTCGAAATTGAGGGTGTTGCGGGTGCGGTAGTAGAGATAGCGCAGGGTGGTGAGGCTGCTGAGGGTGATCATAAACAGGTGCAGCCGCTCGCGATCGCCATTGCTGTGGGCATGGCCATCCTCTAAATGCAGAATGCTGTAGCCCAGGGCAATCAGCAGCCCCGCCACAATCGCCTGCTGCCAAATCGCTGGGTGAGCCACCAGCAATGGCTTGGTCAACAACCCTAAACAGGCCAACAGCAGCAGCATTTGCCAGCGGCTGAGGTGTCGGGTGAGCGCGTAGGTGCGATCGGGCAGGGTTTTGGTTAGCCAGTGGTGGAGGGGTGGGGTGGGGTGGAGCATGGGGGTGGATGGGTAGGCGGGTGGATGGGTAGATAGGTGGGCGGGTGGATGGGTGGATGGGTAGGCGGGTGGGCGGGTGGATGGATTAGGAGCGTGGGGGTGGGGGGTAGTCAAGTGTTGAGTCAGTGGGATTGTTGGAAATCTTTAGGGGATTGACAAAGGGCTTTTCCCAAAAAGTTTCCAAATTCTGCCCACTCACTTACCCATCCACCCATCCACCCATCCACTCGCCCACTCCTCACTCCCCGCTGCGCCGCATGTAGGCCTGCGTGGCTCCATAGAGCAGCAGCGTCAGGGCTACCGTGGCGGGTACGATGAACATCCAGTTATGGCGAGTGACTTGCCAGAGCCAGGGGTAAGGGGTGGTGGTAGCGAGCTGTACCTGAGGTGACTGGCGCAGGGTGGCCAGGCGATAGTCGGCACTGGTGTAGGGGTCGGGGTTGGGCACCTGGGCGCTAACCAGTACGGTGTCGCCCTCAATCTGATAAAAGAGGGGGTCGTGGCGCAGCAGATCGGCGACCTGGGCCAGGCCGGTGTCGTCGCGGCCGCTGAGGGCCAGCACTACCCGCTGGGAGTTCCAGGGCGAAATGACGGATTTCATCAGCCCTTCGCCATCGGGGAGAGGCTGCACTTGGGCATTGCCCCACTGGCGGGTGCCGCTGCCGCGCAAGGCAAAGCCGTCTTCGCTGAGCAATTCGGGCAGGGGGAAGCGGGGTTGAGCACCGATCGCCACCAGATGCCGGTCATTGCGAACCTCCTCGGGCAGGTCGGCTTGACGGTAGACGGCGAGCTGCACCGAGTCGGCTTGACTGAGGCGACCCAGGCGTTCGGCTAGCTCTAGCAGCACGGTGACGTCGTTGGCAGTGGGGCTATCGGGCAGCACCACCGCCGTGGTGGACAGATCTTGCGGGGCGGTGAAGGGATAGCCGGTTTTGAACAGGTCTAAATCGGGCAGGCTGGTGATGGCGCTGCGCTTGAGGCTAAAGCTGGTGTCGCTGTGGATGGTGCCCCAGAGCTGTTGGTCGGTGACGCGGCTGCACGATCGCCGCTCACGCGGATCTAATCGAAAGTTGACCTGGAGCTTGGAGGTGGGGGTGATGCGATCGCTCGGCAAATCCACTTCTAGCGTGCGGTGGTTGGCGCCTTTTACCTCGGTCAGCCGTTCCCCGGTAATCGATACCCCGTCTAGCTCCACATCCACCATTGAGGTGAGCGGGTTAACCTGGGGGCCATAGCTATAGGAAAGGCGCATTTTGCTGCCTCGCAGCAGGCGATCGTCGGGCAGGGCCTTGAAGCCAATTTCCATTGCTGGGGCATGGGAGCCGCGCACGGTCATCTCGTCCAAAGGCTGTCGGGTAGGGGAGGTGAGATCGGTCAGCAAAAAGTCGTTTTCTTCGGGCAGGTAGCCCGGCCACTGGCGATCGGGGGGAGTGGGCACATCCCCAGCTTGGTTAACCACCACCCCATGGCCTGTAGCAATCTGCTGATGTTGGGGTTGCACGAGGTATTGCACGGCCTTGGCCACCCCTGCCTCACCGTTGCCGGTGACGACTAGCACCGGAGAAAAATCGTCTGCTGCTGTAGACCACATCAGCAGTCCAGATTCGTCAGGTAGAGGTTTACCCGCGTCATCAACAAATTTGCCGTCTTTGAGGGCAAAGGGTAGGGTCAAATCGGCCAAGCTGGGCTGCTGGGCTGGGGTTCCCAAGACCACAAGCCGTTCTTCGGCAGCCAAATCTTCCAGCTTATTCACTAAGCGGGTGTCGAGGGGGCGATAGTGGGCGGTGCGACCCAGATAGGTTTGCAGCCGGGCTGTGGCCGTTAACCAGGGGCCATTGGTAGCAGTCGGTTCCAGGTAGGCGATCCGGTTGGTTTGCAGACTCAGCGTGTCAAACAGCGGGTAGGGAAACTGGCTAAAGTCTGGCGTCACCGCCTGAGGCTGGTAGTTAAACACCAGTTTGGAGTCGGGCAGTACCTCGGTCCACAGCGAGGGGTCGAAGGGGTCTTGGGTACAGGTGGGGGAATTGTTTTGCAGCGCCGCGAGAATCAGCTCGTTGTCGTCTTGCAGCAGATCGGCGGGCACTTCCATGACCGCATCGCCAATTTTGCCCATGGGCTGGTTGAGGGGCAGGCTGCCAATGCTGGTGCCATTGATCAGCACTGTCAGGTTAGATCGGGTGGCATAGAGGGCAGCGGAATGGCGGTAACGCAGCAGCACCTTGACTGATTTGGCCTGCCAGTTTCGGGGGCGGGTGAAGTGCAGCCGCTGCTCGTCGTAGATGCCGCTAAAACGGAGGCGATTGCCCACCACCGGGCTGCGGTTAAATTCCAACACGTACTGGCCAGGTTTAGCGGGGGCAATCACCGGGGCCGCAGGCAAGCTCGTCGGCAGGGCGATTTCGGCCAAGGCGGGAGTCTCTGCGGTGGGAGCCGTATCCTGAGCCAGCAGCGGTTGCCCGGTAATTAGCAACAGGGTGGTGAGGTAGAGGGCCAGGCGGCGGCGGGCCAAAGGGGAGAGGACGCGGAGAGACGGGAGGAAGGGCATGGGAGGGGGTAGGTGGGTAGGTAGGTGATGTGGGTGGGTAAGCGACGGGAAAGTGAGGAAGCGGTGATAGTTGACGTTTTTTGCGGTTGATTAGGGACTGCAGGTGCCGCCAGTGGTTTTGAGGCGATCGGGAGAAATTTCCAAGGGCAGCAGGCCAAACCAGGCAAGGTTTTGGGTGTAGTAGGCGGTATCGCTATCCCAAAAGCCGTTTTTGTAAGTTGGCTGCAGTTTTTGACTCAGAATTTCGGCGGCGATCGCGGGGTCTACCCGGGTCAGGGCCAGGTAAACCAGGGCATAGTGGGCGGTCGATTCGTAGCTGGTTTCAGCACTACCATCGAGGGTGAGGCGGGCGGGCAGGCGGCCATTTTGCTGCCAACGGCGAATCAGTTCGGGAGTACGGGCCTCTAGGTAGGCCTGGGCGCGGGGTTCGTTAAACCAGGCGGCATCTTGAGCAATGCGCCACCAAACCCGGAAGGCATCGAAGCTGTAGCGGCTTTGCAGCGGGTAGTCGAGGGGGAGCTGGCGGTAGGTGCCGCTGGCTGGGTTGTAGGCAATCCAGTCGGGGGGCAGGCCAGTGGCAGAAAACTCCGACAGGTCATCGAGCATGGTGTAGCCGCTGTCGATTAGGCTGGCCCAGTCGTGATCGCGATCGACCTCAGCAAACAGACGAAAGCTGGCGGGGGCAAAATACGACGGGTTGAGAATGACCTGGTCGGGCTCCAAGCTAAAGGCATCGGCAGGGCCGGGAATGAGTTGGCGGGTGCCATCAGGTAGCTCCACCGTGCCGTGCTCCCAGATGTCGGTCAGCAAGGCGCGAGCGTCGTCGAGGTATTGGGGGCACGACCAGCGGCGAGCGGCTAAGATCAGCGCGGTGGCGGCGTCGATGTCGGCGTCGGTGGCAAAGTTGGCATCCAATGTACCCCAGGAGCTGTCTGGACGCTGGCCCCATTTCCAGGCCCAGAGCAAGTCGGTTGGCTCGCCCGCTTCATCCAGGCGAGCGAGGTTGCTTTTGGCCCAGGTGTAGGTGCGATCGAAAGTGACAGGGTCGTTGATGGCAACGGCCCGCAGCATGGCGTAGGCCTGGCCTTCTGAAACGGTGCGATCGCTGTCTTCCCGGTCAATGACACGGCCATCGTCCTGAATAAACCGGCTGCGGTAGGCTTGCCAGCTTTCAATCAGCAGGTCGCTTTGGGGGCTGGGGACGGGCAGATTTAGGGCGACTTCCCCAGTGTTGAGGCAAGCGCAGGCGGCGGTTTGAATGGTGCAGCTGGGCGCGGCGGCTACTAGCACCAGAGCCAGGGGCAGGATCGTCAGCAACATACGGGTTTGCGTACGCCGCAGGTTAAAAAGTCGCATCATGGTAGGTCACCGGGGGGTGGGTGAGTGGATGGGTGGATGAGTGGATGGGTGGATGAGTTTTAGTAGCGCTCCCAGCTGGGTTGAAAGCCGCGGCGGCGGAGTAGGTCAAATTCCACGTCTTGAGCGCGCTGTTCGAGGTTGATGGGGGCGGCTTCGGGGGGGAGCTGTCGCAGTTGCTCTAGGGCCGAGAGCTTTTGGTCGTCGGCAATGTTGAGTTCTGCGATCGCATACCGAGCCTCCCAGTAGTCAGGATTCAGCGCTAGCACCTGGTTATAGAGGGTGCGGGCGGTGGACAGATTGCCCTGCTGAAACTGCACCCCAGCTAGGGCGGCCAGGGCACCGAGATTCTCAGGCTCTCGCTCTAGCACCTGCTGGTAGGCGGTGGTGGCCAGGGGCAGGTTCCCCTGGCGCTGGGCTAGCTCGCCCTGGAAGAAGTACACCGTCAGGTCGTCGGGGTTAGCAGCAATCAGCGCGTCCAGCTCGACCTGGGCTTGGGTGGGATTGGTCTGGGCCAACAGTTCAATAGTTCGCCACCGCAGCCAGAGATCGTCTGGCTGCTGGGTGAGTAAGGTCTGGTAGAGGTCGGCGCGGCGGCGATCGGCAGGCAGTGCGCCGGCTAGCTCAAACAGCTCTGGCGGTGGATCCTCCAGGTTTTGGGAGGCCAGCCAGCTCTCGAGGGTTTCAGCAGCGACGGTAGAGGTGATTTGCCCAGTGCGGTAGGCCAGCAGGGCGTAGCCCAGGGGATAGTTGGGGTTGTCGGGGTAGGCGGCGATCGCCGCTAAATACACCGGCAGCGCTGCCTCGGGCTGGCCTTGCAGAGTGCGCACAAAGGTCAGCCCCCGCAGGGCATCGGCGATGGTCTGCGAATTGGGCTGGGCGGCAATTACAGCCTCGTAGCGGCGGGCGCTGGCCTCCAGATCGCCCAGCTGCCGCTCTAGGTCGGCGACCAGCAGTTCTGTGCCCCAGTCGCCCTGCCCTGCACTGGTGGCGCTGTAGGCAGTGAGGGCATCGCGGGCGGCTTGCAAGTTGCCTTGGGCGAGGTGAAGTTGGGCGATGCGATAGGTCAGCAGCGGCGCATTCACCACTGCTGCCACGGCTTCGTAAACGGGCAGCAGGGCCGGGTCGGGATTATCCACACGCACCAGGGCGGTGGTAATGGCTCGCTGCTCCGGCGCTGAGCCGGGCATGGGAGAGAGCAGCGGCAAAATTTGCTCGGCCACTGTGGTGGCACTCTCGCTCCCCAAGCTGTAGGCTAGCAGGCGCGCTTTTACCACTAAGCTGGCGGTGTCAGGGTTTTCCACTGCCAGTTGCTCAAACATGGTCAGCGCCAAGGGCTGCGTGTCGGGCCACTCGCTCAGCACGTCGGCCACCTCAACCCGCAGGCCGTAGCTGGGAGCCACAGTCGCATCCAATGCCTGCTGGTATAGCAGGGTGGATTGTTCAAACAGAGCAGGGTCAAGCTGGCGGCGACCGATCGCACTATAGGCACGGGCCAGCGCCAGCCGCGCGTCGGCCTTACCCACCAGCGGGGCCAACAATTCCAGCGCTTTAGTGGTTTGACCACCGGCATCGTAGGCATTGGCCAGGCCGGTGCGAATGCTGAGAGAAAGGGCATCGGTGCGGTTAGGCTCTCTCAGTTTAGGTTCGAGCAGGGCGATCGCCCCCGCCGCATTGCCCGTCTCTTGTAGGGTCAGCGCGTAGGCCGTCAACGCCTCTACAGGCAATTCCCCTATCTGTCGGTAGCGGTCAAACAGAGCTAGAGCACCGTCATAGTCGCCGCTAAAGCTATAGATCTGTGCTGCCCCCAACAGCGTTTTGGGAGACGGATTCCGGCTTAGGAGCAGATCATAATCGGCCAGAGATTCAGAAAAGCGCCCCTGGTAGCCATAGAGTAATGCTCGCTGGCTAAGGGCCTCAAGATTGCCAGGATTTTGAGCTAACAGTCGAGTGAGGGCATTAATTCCCCCAATCTGCCACTCGGGCCGGTAACCGCCCAGCTCGCCCAGGGCTTCCAAGGCTTTGGAATTGTCAGGACTGACTTGCAGCACTGCCTGATAAGCGGCCCAAGCATCGGCGTCTCGGCCTGCCCGCTGGTAGGCGATCGCCAGCCCCAGCCGCGCCTCTGCAGAGTTTGGCTGCTGGCGTAGGGCCGTTTGGAAGGCGGTGATCGCGTCATTCACCCAGCCGCGATCGAGCAGAGTGTAACCTTCTCTCACCTGGGGCGATCGTTGCGCTAGGGCAGCGGGGCTGGCAACAATCTCTAAACCAAGGACGAGGGCTCCTATTAATAGAGAATTTCGCGCTAGGAAAAGTCCTCTAGGGATTCCTCTAGTTTCTTTAGGTAGAAAATCCTCCTTCAAGCCCCCATGGGGAAAGGGGGAGGATTTGGCGTTGTCCAGTTGCTTATGGGAGATGATTTTCATTCTGCTGCCCTCCGCAGGGGGTTCCACATCAGGTCGTAGCGCATCCGAAAGCCCAGGTAGGTTTCGCTAAAGGCGTTGCGCTGTTGCACACTCACCCCGGCGCGCAGGTTGTCGACAACTTGGGCGTCATAAAATAGCTCCCACACGTCGGGGGTGGGGCCGCCGTTGGCTTGCCGCAGAGCGCTATTGGAGAGCTGGCGACCGTAGCCCAGCCCGAGGCGATCGCCCGGCATAAATACGTCTAGCCCGTTGACGCCCAGGCTGTAGGTCTGGCCGCTGGCCCCCAGGGTTTGGTTGGTGTACCAGCCGTAGCGGCCAAAAAAGCCCAGCTTGAGACCAGGGATAAAGGCCTCGGCATTGAGGCCAAAGCCCGTCTCGCGATCGCCCGGCCGCGCACCAAACTCACCGTTGCCTCGATTAAACGAGCCGATCTCGCCAAAACCGTCGCTCTGGCCGGTATCGGTCGAGGTCACGTAGGTGCCCCGCACAATGGCATTGCCAAACCGCACCCCCACTTCCCCAGCAAACGAGTCGAGGGCAAAGCTGCCCAAATCGCGGCTCGACGAAAAGGTTGTGGCCGTCAGCGACACCGCATCCACCGGGGTCCAATTCACCAGGGCACCGGGGCGGGAGGCCACGTTCACCGTGCTCAACGCCGGGTTGGTTTGAAACACCGGGTTAAAGAAATGGGTCAGCGAGTCTTTGGCAAAGCTGTTGCGATCGAGGTACGAGGTCAAATCCATCAGCCCCACCGTGAACCGCAGTTCGGGCAGGTTGGCGGGCGAGGCCGTGAGATACAGCTCACTCAGGCTGAGGCCGGTTTGGTCAGTGTTAGAAAAGGCCTGCCCAGTGCTGAGGTCTACCGTAGCCCCGGCAAATACCGAAGGGCTGAGCACATAAATTCCCCCCACCCGCAGACGGGCTGAGCCCTCACTCCCCTGCTGCAAATAGGCCGCTTGGGCGAATACTTCAGAGCGCTCCGCTGGTTCGACAGTTTGGGCGACAGTCTGCTCTGGCTGAGATGGGGTATCGGCAGCAAGGGTTGTCGTTAAGGGAGCCGGTTCTGGTGTGGTCGGCACTGCGATCGGCAACTGAGTCGGGGAGCTTTCTTCAAGAAGCGCCGCCTCAGAGAATTCTTCTTCTAGCGATCTGTCAGCCTCACTGACCTGGGTTTGAGGCATGGCCTGGGCCAGCACCTCAGCAGGGCTGCTCTTCACCGTCTCTGGTTTGGGCCGCGGCAGAACCCTATCGCTGTTCGGCAACCAAAGCTCGCTGCTAGCAGCAGGGTCTACAGCAAATTCAGACCCACTATTTGTAGGAAATGCTGCCGGTGCATTCGTAGGCAATGCACCGTCTTTAGACAAATGGTTGGTAGGGAAGCTGTCTGCCGCTAAATCATTTTTAGGCAACTCGCTCCCCCAGGCAGCGGAGGGCAGTCCCAAGAGCGCAGTTGCCAGCACAATACCAGTTGTCGCGCCAGGTTTCAGCGCATATCGCAGCGCTGACCAAGCACTTATAGAATGCTCCATAAGATACTCAAAATAATTGGATGAAAATAAGCACGAAAGATATATCTGGCCTGCTAAGTAGCCAAATTAAAGAGATAGCTTGAATTCGCTAATCGATTGCCAATACCTGTCAAGGCAATCTAGCTGACATTCTCGCGCTTTAGTTCTTGCAAACCAAGGCGATCTAAGTCTCGGCGATCGTTGACATTTGATAAAAAGACTAAACTTTAGTCTGCAAGTATTCGACTATTGATCGGATCAACAGCGAAGATAAATTTCTAGAAACGTTGAATAAATTGATGTAATCATAACTGGGATCAACAAGCTGAGAATCAAACTCAGGCATCTAGTGACGGAATAATGATGTCAGGACGATTTCAGCTCAGGTACAGTCAAGCTCGGTGTTAGCGCTAACTCCACCTACAGATAGATTTTCCGCCGTCAGGATGAAATGCCGAAAAAGTTTTTAGCCTCTAGCCTTTGTGTGGAGTTGCAAAAGGCGTTCTCTAGGTATTGGTGTTAGAGGCGCGCTGTGGTTCTATGGGCTCTAGATAGATTGTTCCTCACCGCTAGTCAATGATTATTTCACGGCTAAAGAGAATTGGGTTGTTGGTGCTTACCCTGGTAGCCTGTGCGGCTTGTCAAGTTGCTCTGCCGCCCGCCTCATCTATTCCAGAGGCCACAACGCTCACCCTTAAAGCCACAGCTCAAGGCAATGGCGAGTTTGCCCTCGTTGGCACTACGAATTTACCTAACGATACTCAGCTGACGGCGATCGCCCTGCGACACTTGCTACCTGAAGGCACCACCTCTGGCGATCAGCCCCTCTATTCGGTGCTCGACTACCAGCCCGTCACCGTTGCTAATGGCCAGTGGTCGGCCCAGCTCAATCTCTGGCAGGTTGCCGCTGATGGCCGCTACCAAGAACCCTGGCAAGCCGAGGCCAATGCCCTTGGCCTAGCGGCTCAACCTAGCAAAACCGTGCAATTTGCCATTGTGCTGGCCCCTCACCATTTGGGTGCAGCTCTCAACGGCAAGCTAGCTCAAAATGGGCAGCAGCGACTAGCAAATGTGCTGCGAGTAACCTCCGGTGGAGAACCGTTTTTGTGGGCCGACCAAGTGCTGGCGGTTGCCTTGCCCAATGGGCAAACTACTCCCCCAGCAGACTTGCTAGCTCGCGCTAATGGGGGTTGGGGCGATCGCTACCTGCTGGTGCCAGAACCACCGCTGCCCTATACCCTCACCCCCGCAGACGAACGCCAAACTACCGCTCCCCTAGGCCCAGACGAACTGCTGCGCTAGGGTTGACCTCAAGGTTAAGACATTGCTTGCGGCACGAAAGCGCACTCTGAATCACGTATGGTGCCGTCAGGCATGACAGTTTGGCAGAACTTAGCGCCAGTTAGGTTGGCCTTGGTCAGGTTGGCTCCGGTCAAATTGGTATAGCGCAGGTTGGCCCAGTAGAGGTTGGCGTGGGTTAAGTCGGCTTTAGTGAGGTTAGCGCCTTCTAAATTGGCATGGCTAAGGTCAGCGTGGTCAAGACAACAATCGCGCAGGTCGGCATTAATCAGAGTGGCGCGGTGGCAGTGAATCTTGCGCAGATCGGCTTCGCGCAGGACGGCATTGGCCAAAGAGGCCCCGCGCAAATCAGCTTGGGCCAAAGTAATTTGATAGCCATCAATGTGGGTGAGGTCAGCCTGGTATAGGTTGGCCCGCGTGAGGTTAGTGCGGCGCAGGTCAGCATTGGCCAGGTGGGCTGCTGCCATGTTTAACCCCTGCAAATTTAGCCCGTGCAGGTCGCGGGCACCGGCCTGGTAGTAGCGATTAACCAGTTCTCTAAGGGTAGCTGGGGTCATTGCTGTAATGCCCTCTAAATAACGTTAAAAAAAGTGTAAAAAACAATGGGGGTGGTCGTCAGACCTACCCCCATTGTCGCGCTGCGATCGCGCTAGCGCACCAAGCATTACAAGAATGCTACATTCTCAGGCAAGCCTAAACGGCCCCAACACCTTTGCCGCGCTCATCGGACTCGGTGGTTACCTTACCTTTTTCTTCGTTTTGATTAATTTCGCGCAGTTCAGCCACACGTCGGTTTTTCTCGGCCTCTGCTTCTTCGCGCAGGTCACCGGGCTCATTGATGTACATTTCAGGCTCGATGGGGTAGTTATTGGCGAGACCTTCTTTGTCCACAGTTTGCCCACCGTGGATATCGGTAGGACTGTCGGACTCATCGCGTGGGTTCTTAAAGTTGCTACCCTCGCGTTCTTTACGGGCAGCAGTTTCTGCTGGAATAATATGCGGATCGTAATTGTCGCTTTCGGCTCTAGGATTAGACATTAAAACCTCCGGTAAGAATATAGTTAAGCGATTTAGGTAGGGTAAATTTCTCAGTTGTTACCCATCGCTGATGCAACTTTAGAGCGATACCTCCCCCAGTTGTATCTACCAGGAGGCTGAGGCTGCTGCTATAACCTTTGAAGGAGAAACCTCGTCTCATTTTCTGATGATGAAGGTAAAATAAATTCGCTATCTCTGCGTAGAAAAATAGCCGAGCTTGATTTCCAAAAAAAGGACATTCAATGGTACTAGAAGTTGCTGTTTTAACGATCAAAGCGGGTGCTCAATTTGAGTTTGAGAATGCTTTTCAAAGAGCTTCTAATATCCTTGTCGCTATGCCGGGTTATATGTCCTGCGAATTGCAGCGCTGTATTGAAACCAAGAATCAGTATGTGCTGCTAGTGCGTTGGCAAACTCTAGAAGACCACACTCTAGGGTTTCGACAATCACCAGAGTATCAAACCTGGCGTGCTCTGCTGCACCATTTCTACGAACCTTTCCCTACGGTTGAACACTATGAAACCGTATTGAGTCATGAAAATCTTTCCTGATCTTGAGACCCCGAGGCTGTGGCTACGCCAGTCAACTGAAGCCGACGCCAATGCTATTTTTTCGCTCTTTTCAGACTCCAGGGTGACTCAGTTTCACGACCTCGATACCTTCACTCAGCTCGATGAGGCTAGAGCGATCGTTGAACGGCGCAAAGTAGGATTTGAAACCGATCGCGGTATCCGCTGGGCGATCGCCCTCAAGCCTAGCAATTCTCTCATTGGCTCCTGCGGATTCACCTGGAATAGAGCATCAAATCTAGCCGAAGTGGGCTATGAATTGGCTAGCCAGTACTGGCGACAAGGCATCATGACTGAAGCGTTGAGCGCCATCCTAACCTATGGTTTTGAGGTAAAAGGTTTAGATAATATTGTTGCGGAGGTGATGCTAGAAAATATTGCCTCTCAACAGCTGTTAAAAAAGCTGGGATTTCAAAGTCAAGGCGTGCTTAAAAACCGTGGTTTTTGGAAAGGAAGACATCACGATTTAGAACAATTTTTATTGTCCAGACCGCAAACCTAGACGGTGGCCTTCTTCAGCTAAAGCCATTCTAAAAGTGCTCCACATTGGGCAGGGTTACGGCCGCTATGCTATGGGCCGCTTCGCCGCAGGTGCGCGGGGAGGGCAACAGCTTGGTGGGGTTGGCCAACAGATCGGGGTCGAGAGCCTGGCGTACCCAGCCCATTGTCTCCAAGTCTGTTGGCGAAAACATGTCGGGCATGTAGCAGCGCTTGTCGGCCCCAATGCCGTGTTCGCCCGAGATGCTGCCACCCACGCGCACGCACAGCTTGAGAATATCGCCGCCCAGGTCTTCTACCTGCTCCAGTTGGCCAGGGATGGCATTGTCGTAGAGAATCAGCGGGTGGAGGTTGCCGTCCCCGGCGTGGAAAACGTTGGCCACTCGGTAGCCGTGCTTGTCGCCTAAGGCCTCAATTTCTTTGAGCACGTAGGGCAGCTGGGTGCGGGGAATGACGCCATCCTGCACGTAGTAGTCGGGGCTGAGCTTGCCCATGGCGGCAAAGGCGGCTTTACGGCCCTTCCACAGTCGCAGGCGCTCCTCAGCCTCGGTGGCGATGGTGATAGTGCGAGCCCCGTTCTGGCGGCAGAGATCAGCAATGCGATCGCCCGTAGCCGTCACCTCCGCCGGCAAGCCATCGATCTCAATCAGCAAGATCGCTGCCGCATCGCGGGGGTAGCAGTTGGTGGCTACTACGTCTTCCACCGCGTTGAGGCTAAAGTTGTCCATCATTTCCATCCCAGCGGGAATAATACCCGCGCTGGTAATCGCTGACACGGCTGCCCCCGCTGCCTCAACTGAGGTGAAGTCGGCCAGCAATACCTGAATTGACTGGGGCGCTTTGAGAATGCGCAGGGTAATCTCAGTGGCAATGCCTAGGGTACCTTCAGAGCCCACAAATAGCCCGCAAAGATCGTAGCCAGGGGTTTCGGCTACCTCGCCGCCGAGGGTGACAATGTCGCCTGTGGGCAGCACCACCTTGAGACCCAGCACGTGGTTGGTGGTCACTCCGTACTTAAGACAGTGCACCCCGCCTGAGTTTTCGGCCACGTTGCCCCCCACCGAGCACACCGACTGGCTCGAGGGGTCAGGGGCGTAATAAAAGCCCGCTCCGCTCACCGCTTGAGTGACCCAGTTGTTAATCACCCCCGGCTGCACGACTACTCGCTGGTTGTCCAGATCCACCGAGAGGATTTGGTTCATGGTGGCGGTAACGATCAGCACCGAGTCTGCGATGGGCAGTGCCCCACCTGAAAGGCCAGTGCCCGCCCCTCGCGCCACAAAAGGCACTTGAAAGCGATCGCAGATTTTGACCACCGCTGCCACCTGCTCGGTGGTTTTGGGCAGCACGACCACAGCCGGTCGCTGACGATAGCTGGTCAGTCCGTCGCACTCGTAGACCAAGATTTCTTCTTTGCGGCGCACGACGCGATCGCTCCCCAGCGCAACGCTAAAGGCGTCAATGATCGGTACCCAGTCAATGCGCGATCGTTCCGCTACGGTCATAGCCCACACTGCTCAAGTTGTCTGTGATCCTAACCTGAACTGCCGTCGCTAAGCAGGGCGATCGTTTCCCGTTAAGGGCTCGACCATACCCACGAGCGCTCCGACCCATGAATTCGCCCTTGATTCGCCCCTCATTCGACTGACGGTTGCTAGCCCTTAAATTTCGGGTTCTTCAGATAGCTTGCGAGGAATCATGTTCTCACCCTTGAGCATGCGCTTGGCCGCATCCAGCAGCATTTCCTCCAGGTAGGGCTTGGTAAAGTAGCCTTTAGCGCCCAGATCAACGGCCATCTGCCGGTGGCGATCGGCCCCGCGGGAGGTCAGCATAGCGGTGGGAACCCGGCTCAGCACGTCATCTTTCTGCATCCGCGAGAGCAGTTCTAGACCATCCATGCGGGGCATTTCGATGTCGCAGAAGACTAGGTCGCAGGGTAGGCCGGAGCGTAGTTTTTCCCAGGCTTCCTGGCCGTCGCGGGCCTGTTCGACCCGATAGCCAATCTTGTTGAAGCTCATCGACAGCAGTTCACGCACCGTGATCGAGTCATCCACAATTAGCACCGTTGGGTCGGTGTGAGCGACGGTCTCAACCGGTTCCTCATCCACTGTCTGCGTCCACAGCGAGGTCGAAGCATCGCGCCGCAGGCGACCGCTGGCCAGATCGATCAGCTCCAGCACGTCGGCGATGGGCATAACTCGCCCATCGCCCAACACCGTGGCACCAGCAATGCCAATGGGCTTAGGTACTGGCCCCTCCAGCTGTTTAATCACAATCTCCTGTTCGCCAATCACCTGGTCAACCTGAAGAGCGATAAAGGTGCTGGCGCTGCGCAGCACCACCATAGAGACCACATCTTCATCCAGAGGGCCACCGTAGACCCGGCCCCGACCTAGACTGCGATTGAAGCGCAGCAGATCGCTGAGGGGACGGAAGGGCAGAAGCGTGTCGCGCCAGAGAATGCAGGCGTGGCCCTGGGCGTCGGTTTGAATGCGCTCTTTGGGCACGTCAAACATATCCTCAACCCCATCCATTGGGAAGGCGATGCGGGCCTGGTTGTTGACGCAGCTCAGGGCCTTAGTAATGCTCAGGGTAAGCGGCAGGCGGATGGTAAAGCTGGTGCCTTTGCCCACCTCAGACTCGACGGTGATCGAACCGCGAATGTCGGATAGGGCAGTGCGCACCACATCCATGCCCACGCCGCGTCCAGAGAAGTCATCGGCCTGATCGCGGGTGCTAAAGCCCGGCAAAAATAGCAGGTCGTAGACCTCGATCTCGGTCATGGTTTGGGCTTCGGCGGGGGTAATTAGCCCCTGCTTGAGGGCCTTGGCCTTAACCACTGCTGGGTTGATGCCGCCACCGTTGTCAGCGATGTAGATCACTGTTTGGTTGCCTTGGTAAAAGGCCCGCACAGTAATGGTTCCTTCTCGCCCCTTGCCCGTAGCCAGGCGCTCTTCGGGCGACTCAATGCCGTGGGTAATGGCGTTGTTGACCAAGTGGGTCATGGGGTCGTAGAGGCGCTCTAGAATCATTTTGTCGATCAGGGTGTCGCGCCCTTCGACCACCAGCTGGGCCTCTTTACCGCACTTCAGAGAAATATCGCGCACGGCACGGGGCAGACGCTCGGCGGTTTGGCCGAAGGGCACCATGCGCGCCTTGTTGAGACCCTCTTGCAGCTGGGTGGTAACCTGGCGAAACTGGCGGGCAATCTGGTCGGTGGAGTCAATGGTGAACTCAATGTCCGACGAGGCCTCCCGCACTCGGACAATCAGCTCAATCATCTCCTGGGAAAGGGTATGGAAGCCGGTGAAGCGGTCCATCTCGAGGGCATCAAAGGTGGCCCCGGTGGCGTGACCGCCGCCTCGATCAGAGGATGAAACCCCTAGGGCAAAGGCTTGACGGTTGGCAATGAGCGAGCTTTCTAGCAGCGATCGCTCGTACAAATCGCGCATGCGCTGCCCCACATCGTTGAGCTGCGAGACCTGGTGCAGCAGGTTGTCGAGAAACTGCCGCAGGCGTTCCTGGTCTTGCTCCAAGGAGTTGCGGTTGACCACCAGTTCACCCACCAGGTTGCTGAGGGTGTCGAGGTGGCCCACCGAAACGCGCATGGTTTGGTCGGTGGTGTTGGCGGCGCGGCGCGGCGATCGCCGCGCCGCCTGCATCGATGCGGTCCGCCGAGTCCCTAAGCTTGGGGCTGACCCGCCGAGCTGGTCGGCTTCTTCCAACAGCTTCTCAAGATCACCAAATTCATCATCGCTGCTGTCAAAGCTGGGGCTGGCGGTTGGTAGCCCGTTGTCTGGCTGTCTTAGAGCCACGGTATCGACGATTGGGGACTCCTCTCCCAGCAGGGCCTCTAAATCATCGAAGCTGTCGTTATCCCCACCATAGTCATCAAAACTTTGGCGGGCGGATATAGGAGTAGCCTCGGTGTGACCATTGCCGTTGTAGGCATCTCCTCCAAAACTATTAAAAGCATTGTTGGATAGGCTCAGCTCATCGTTTAGAGACCCGTTTGAGTCAGCGAACAGGTCAGCTTCAAAGACGGGGTCATCTAGTAAGCTTTCTAAATCAGCAAAGCTGGTTTCTTCTGCCGGTGCCTCAGGCCAGCTCCCATCAACGTCAAAAGAGGCAGCGGTTAGCTCGTCCCCGTCGCCGTCGTCGGTGGGAATATCAAAACTGGCGTCGGCCTCGGTTGCAGTCGGCTCAGGTTCTACGATGGCTTCGTCAGGGGCGTCATCAAACGCGAGGTCAAAAGCACTGTCGGTAAGGTTCAGCTCTCCAAATGGGTCATCTAGTAGGTCATCAGCTTCCCCAAAAAGATGCCCAGCCTCTGCCGCCGCGTCTGCGTCGTGGATCTGTCTGTCTGTGGTGAGCAGACCCGACGAGCCACCGCTAAACAGTCCGTTGTTGTCAGCGCTGGAGCCCTCGCCGCTAGAGCTATCTAAGTCAAGCTCTAGGTGTAGCTCAGGCATGGTGTGGGCATCGTCATCTTCGATGAAGTCGCCGTCGTCGAGCGAGTCAAAGAAGCTATCGACCTCGTTGCTGGTGGCACTGGCTGCATGTGCCTCAGCAGATTCGCCCATATCAAAGAAATCATCCACAGGGGCGTCAGTGATCTCCCCTGCGCCAAAGCCGAGCTCATCGTCGAGAAAATCTGCCAAGGGGTCTACGGCGGTTTCGGGTGGGGCCGTAGACTCTGGTGCCGCATCTTCGATGGGCAAGTCGGGCGCAGCATTGACAGGCTCTGGGTTTGCATTGGGCTCGCTCCCCGAAGCGGGCTCGACGCCTGCGCCGGCATCGAGGTCGTATCCAAACAAGCTGGCCATATCGTCAATGGCCGGGTTTTCAGCAGTGTCAAGTTCGCCAGCGACCGCCTCGGTGGCAAACAAATCGGCAAACTCAGAGTTGTCGCTATCGGCGGTAACGTTATCGTCTAGGTCTAAATCATCTAGGGAGACATCTGAAAAGTCCTCTTCCCAGATGTCGGTTAAGCTCGCGGGGGCACCCTCGAACAAGTCGGCCAGACTGTTGAGTTCCGCTGCCCCTACCTCTGGCCCCATGCTGCCGGCTGTTTCCTGGGGCATAACGGGTTCGGCGGGCAGCGACGTGTCAAATTGCCCAAAGACCGATTCCAAACCGGTTTCGGTTACATTGTCGGTGCTGTCTAGGGTCAGGTCTTCAAGCCAATTGTCGGTGCTATCTAGGGCCAGATCGTCGGCGTTGCCTTCCTCCGCAGCCGCAAACAAATCGGCTAAGTCAGGCCCATCAGAATTGTCGTTAAGCGCTTCAGCCAGCAAGGCGTCGAGGGTGGAGTCGGAGTCGTCGCTGCTCAACTCGGGCTCAGCTGAAACAGGGAGCAGGTCTTGCAGTGTTCTGGAGGCGGCTACTTGGTTGATGCCTCCGGCTAGCACCTGGTCCTGAGCCTGCTTGAGGTCTTTGATCACCACTGGCGCTAGGGTGCGGTAGGTCTGGTCAGGGTTTGCGATCGCCCGCTCAACCACCTGAGTCAGACTGCACCACTGAGCCAGCTCAAACTGTTCCCCCAGGCTGTGCATGCGTTGGCATAGCCGATTGAGTGCCTGGCGAGACGTGCTATTGTCGGGCTGCTTAAAGGTAGCCAGCATATCTCGCAACAGCGCTGGGACATCGCTGCGAAATACAAGTTGAAGGGCGCTGGTCTCAGGGTGAGGTGCTGCCGCTACCATTGTGGGTCGCGATGGTGCGGTTGTTGGGGCCGCCGCTGGGGCGGCAGCAACCAGCGAATCAAGGTGAGCTTCAGCCTGCACAAAAATGGGCTCCAAAGGAGCCATAATTTCCTGGGCTTGGTCGTTGGTGAGGCCAAAGGGGCTTTGCAGCTGCTCCAGCTGCTCCTGCAGCCCATCAAAGATTTGCAGCAGCATGGTTTCTAGGTCGCGATCGGGGCGTACGGTCGACTCTTTCATCACCTTGAAAAAGTCTTCCATGCGGTGGCTAGTGCGCTGAATGCTGTTGAGCCCCAGCATAGCCGCGCCGCCCTTCACCGAGTGGGCCGCCCGAAACACTTCGTTCATCATCTCAGAGTCATTGACGGTGGCCGCCAGGTTCAGCAAACCCTGCTCGATGGTGTTTAGATGATCTTTGGCTTCTTCAATGAAGTACCCCAAGATGCGTTTTTGATCTTCAGGCAGCATGTCAATTCCCCTCTGAATGCTTTTCGACCGTGTCCGGCTCACTCCCGTTGGCTAACTGCACCTAATTATCTGACTTATTCACTTTAAAGCGCTCCACCGAGGTCAGCAGGTCGCGGGCAACCCCCACCAGGTTTTGCAGTGACCCTGACACCCGCTGGGCCTCCTGAGAGGTCTCCTGGGCGGTGAGTTCTACCGATTGCATGACCTGGGCTACGGCGCGGGAGGTTTCGGTCTGCTCTACGGTGTCAGCGGTAATCGATCGCACCAGCACGTCAATGCGGTTTGACACTTGAATGATGTCTTCTAGCGATCGCTTCGCCTGCTCCGCCAAGCGGGTGCCCTCAATTACCTGCTGGGTGCCCTCTTCCATAGCGGTCATCACCCCGCCTGTCTCACTTTGAATTTGCAGCACAATCTGCTCAATCTCTTTAGAGGCCTTGGCGGCCCGGTCAGCCAGCTGCCGCACCTCGTCAGCCACAATGGCAAAGCCCCGACCTGCTTCCCCAGCTCGCGCCGCCTCAATACTGGCGTTGAGCGCCAGCAAGTTGGTGCGGGAGGCGATCTGCGAAATCAACGCCACAATCTTCGAAATTTCCTGGGACGATTCCGCCAGACGCTTCACCTTGCGGGTGGTCTCGGCCACCGTCTCGCGAATCTCGAGAATGCCCGCCACGGTGCGCTCCACCGACTCACCCCCCTTGAGGGCCGTAGATGATGCGGTGCGGGCCACTTCCTCGGCCTCACGAGCACTTTCGGCCACCCGCTGAATTGAGTCGGTCATGACCTGCACCGAGTTCAGCGTCACCGCGAGTTCCTCAGCCTGGCGCAGGGCGTCTGCCGATAGACTGCGGGCAAAAATCTCGTTTTCCGTCGACCCCTTGCTCACCTGGCGAGCGGCCACACTCACCTGTTCTACAATCTCCCGCAGGTTTTGAATGGTCAGGTTGAAGGAGTCGGCTACGGCTCCCAGCACGTCAGCGGTTACCTCTGCCTGCACGGTCAAGTCGCCCCGGGCCGCCCCCTCCACGTCGTCTAGCAGACGAATCACCTGGCGCTGGAGGTCTTCCTTGGCCTGCTCTTGCTCCTGAGCCTTGCGCTGGGCTTCGCTAGTAGTGGTTAAAATCACCCGCGACATCTTGTTAAAGCTGCTGGCCAGGCGACCAAACTCGTCTTCGGTAAACACCGTGGCCCGAGCCGACAAATTGCCCCTGATCACTGTGTCAAACTGCTGCTGCAGGTCGTCCACACTGCGGCCTACCTGGCGGTGGGCCAACCGCCCAACTACCAGGGCTGAGCCAAACCCGGCTACTCCACCTGCTAAGGCCATCGCCGCGTGCACGGCTTTGGGCATCGATCGCCCTGGCTGTAGGGTCGAAGCGGCAAAGTTAATCACGCCTACCGCCAAGGCCGAGGCAACACCAGCAGCAATGGCAACGATCAGCTCTTTAGTCGGCAGAGGAGCATTGTCTAAAAAGCCCAGCCAATCTTGCTCAGTGGTTACCGCTTCCACATCATGGCTATCGGTTTGGGTAAACACGGGCAGGCTATCACTGGCACCCGCAATGCTAAAAATATCATCGTCGCTGATCACCGCCTGATCGTTCATATCGCTAAGATCAAAGGCGGAAGTGCCCCCGGTAAAGCCGCTGTCGTCCGTTGAAGTCAAACCGGAGGTGCCTACTGAGGGTGTGGTAAACCCAGCGGAGCTGTCTGATAGCTCAAAGTCGGGTAAGTTACCCAGATCGTCAAAGTCGCTAAATTCGTCTAAAAAGTCAACGTTGCTGCTGGGTTGGGTGCTGTCGTCTAAGTCGGGCATGTATCCATTGTCGGCGTAGGCGTTGTAATCAAGATCGGAGCTATCGCCAGCGGTGTCGAGGTCGTCGATCAGGAGGTCGGGCTCAGGGGCAAACACCGTCATGTCGTCGCCGCCGTCGTCAGCGGGAGGCCAGCTCTGGTCAAAGCTATGGGAGGCCAACTCCATGTCGCTGTAAAGATCACCCCTCTGAGCCTCGGTGGCCCCACCAAAGGGGTCGTCGGCATTGCCTACTTCAAGGGAATCAAAGGAGGCATCGTCATCAAAGGTGATATCGTCTAGGCTCTCCTGGCCCTCAGCCCAGCCGCTGCCGGAGTCAGCGCCAAAACTAAGGTTAGCCCTGTCATCAGGATCGGTGGCAAAGGGGTTGTCAGTGGCAAACGGATCGGCCGCAAAGGAATCGGCTAGAGCGGTATCGCTAAACCCGACACTGGCGATCGAGCTAGGCATATCGTCCTCAAGGCTAAAGTCGCCGAGGTCGAAATGGCTATCTGACAGACCGGGGGCGCTGGTGGCTCTGACGCCGCTCTCCAAACCCATCGATATTGAAGCATCAGCGTCGAAGAAAGTATCTCCGGCATCGGTTTCGTAGTCTATCGCCGTTCCGGAGGATGCCTCCGCAGCAAACTGACTGGCATAGTCGAGACCGTTGCTGGCATAGTCGACGTATTCGGGCTCTGAGGTGAGATCGAGCACAGCACTATACTGGGCCGCAGCTACATCGTACCGCTGTAGGCCGTAGCAGTAGATATGGCCTCGCAATAGCAGCACGCTGGGGTCTTCGGGGTAATCGTCGGCCAGCTGATCGATAACTGCTGCAGCCTCCGAGTAGTTGCCCTGTACGTAGGCTCGTTCTGCTTTTTGATAGGCTTGAGAGTAATCGATGCCTGAAGCCATGGTCTTCTCCTGCCGGTGCAAATGTCCTAAGGGGGTTAAGGATGGGGCTAAGCCTAGGTAGCCCAGCGAGCTGAACGAATAACAGCAACGTGGTCAAGCAGCCTGAGGGTTTTGTTTTCCTCAGCGTCAATGACCCATTCACCGCGCAAAAATGGAGCCATCGTGTCGGGGCTATTGTCTGACACCCGGGTCTTGTCAGGGTTGAGCCAGCGGGTGCCCACAATTCGATTAACGGCCAAGCCTAACATAGTTCCCTGATCTTCAATGGCGATGACCGAAATCTCTGGACGATCGGTGTTGAGCACCGATGAATACCCGAGAAACTGACCCAAATCAGCTACCCATACCACCCGTCCCTGCTCGTTGAGGGTACCCAGCAGCAGGTGCGATACGTTGGGTATGGGAGTGATGCGATCGGGGGGCTGCTCGATAATGCGACGAATGCCGGTGGCAGGTAGCGCAAATTCATCTTCGGGAGTGACAAAGAAGCGCAAAAATAGCTCGCCATCAGGCGTTTCCAGCTCTTGCAGCTCTGGATCTTGGTCTTGCCCAGTCTGGGTGAGAAAATCAGGATTGCCTACCATAAGCTTGTTGTTACGTTATCCTCTGTTGCGTCACGCTTGAGTTCTATCCCCTGAGCAGCTGCTTGACTGTGCCAACCAGTTCGGTAGGTTGAAACGGCTTGGCAATGTAAGCGTCTGCCCCCTGTTTCATGCCCCAGTAGCGATCGAATTCTTCACCCTTAGAGGAGCACATCACCACCGGCAAGTTTTGGGTAGAGGGATCGGCTTTGATGCGCCGACAGAGCTCGTAGCCGTTCATGCGAGGCATGACAATATCGAGCACAACCATGTCTGGGCGGTGGCTCTGAATTTGCTCGAGGGCTTCCATGCCATCGCTAGCTACGGTAACGCTGAGGCCGATACCCCGTAGTAGCTCGGTAATCATTTCCCGTTGAGGAATACTATCTTCTACCACCAGAACTGTACTCATAGGTTGATTCAAAAAAGGCCAGCTAAATGGCCAGACGTAAACCGTCAGTGACGCTGTGCTACCGCTGGTCAAGGCTTAAGTCACAGACTGACCACGCTTAAAGCAGCCTCTAAGGACTTCAAACCTGTGACTCTAACGTACCCTCAAACGCAGGCTATGCTGTCGGTTTAGATAAATTAATCAACCGGGTTGTTTAGATTATGGCGAATCTTATTGAAATTGATCTAAAAACCCTTTGTTAGGCTAAGGAATGTTACTTGGGCATAGGGGCCTTGCTAAAGTCGATGTCGAATTCGTCTTCAATGGCTTCGGCTAGCAGGGTGTCGGGACGGGGCCGGTTGAGGTCGCCGGGGCCAGCGTACTTTTCCACCAGTGCTAGCAGCTCGCCAGGGCCAAAGGGCTTGGTCAGGTAGTCGGTTGCGCCGACCATTCTGGCTTTAACGCGGTCTAAAAAGCCATCTTTGCCGGTAAGCATGACGATAGGGGTTTGGCGGAAGGCGCTGGAGTGTCTCAGCATGGCGCATAGCTCGTACCCATCGAGCTCGGGCATAGTAATGTCGCAAAGAATTAGGTTGGGCTGCAGCTGAAACAGCAGGCCCAGGGCTTTGAGGGGGTTGCCGATGGAGGTGGCTTCATAGCCTTGCCCAGCCAGAATACGCTCTACGGCCTGGCGAACGGTGGTGCTGTCGTCGACGCAGACGATACGGGGTAGGCGGTCGGGCCCAGGCCGTTGATTGATGGGGGCTAGGTTGGCCTCAGTAGGGCCGTAGACTAGGCTAATTTGTCCCTGTTGCAGGGCGGGGACTAGGCTGCGAGCGACGCTGAGCAAATCGCGACTGAGGTAGCGGGCAATGCGGCGAATGGAAGTTTTGCCATCCATCCAGGTAACCATGCGCCGATAGACTTGGTTGGACACGCTGGCCTGAAAGGCTTCGGGTGCCAGTAGAATCGGGCACTGATCGGGCGATTGCAGATGGGGGTGCAGCTGATGCCAGGTTTGGATTTGCTGAGTGATGCCTGCGACTAGGTCGCTGATGGCGTGGGTCATCAGCTGGGGACTGAGGGCTGAGCTGAGCTGGAACACAAAGGCTCCATGGTGGAGGCTCAGCAGGTCAAAGAGGGTTTCGTGCACCATGTGGCTCAGAATGGTGCGGCCCTGATCGGGGGTGATTAAGTGCTGTTCGAGTAAAGCCCACAGGGTGCCGTACTCGAGGGAGTTGAAGGCTGCGATCGCGGCAGTAGTGCTGGGGTCTGGCAGCGACTGGTCAATGCCGTAGCGGTGCAGATGGTCACGCAGGCGATCGAGCTTGTTGTCGGTGGTGCCGGCGTAAACGAGCTGCCCGTTGGCTAAAAAAACAATCCAGGAGCGAGAATCAGCCGCTGTGAGCCCCCCATCAAAGGATTGATTGGAGGACTGGTTGTTAGTGCTGCCGTAGCTTTCTAGGTACAGTTCGCCGGTGCGCTGCCCCAGCTCAATGAGCTGTAGAATGCTGCGAATATCGATTTCTGACAAATAACCCTGCATGAGGCAACCCAAGATGGGAACAGCACCTGATCGGCCAGGCCAGGAAAGGTCGGGAACTGAGTTCAGCATGCCCTGACTAGAAACCCAATCGTACCCTTTGATTCTCTTGCCATAACGATTACCCTGCTAGAGGGCTGTGCCGCTGTGCTGAAGTGTTTAGATCTAGGAGGGCAATCGCGTTAGCTCAGGATAAAAGGAGCTGGGAACCGGTCCTCTCCGGCATGTTCCCAGTATACGGCGCTTCGTTGGAGATGCTGCGCGTTCAGGTCACGTGCTCTGCTCGGTAGGAAGATTTTTGGGAACTCTAAACGTGTGCTTCCTGCTGGAGAGGCTGCTCGGCTGCGATCGCTTACCCCATGTACCGGTTCTACCAGACCAAAATTAGCTAAGATTCCCATTAGCTTTGGCACCAGCGGTAGGATCCCATGAATGGGTAAAATAGCTCTAGCCGTTAGTCAAGGGTTGATGCGGCCCAGAGCAGTTACGTTGTCGCTGCTTTGGTGCGTCGCGATCTTTCGGCTGCAGGAGCTTGAACTTTACCCTGACTCAAAGGGTTTGCGATAGGGTTTATGGGTAAGCCAAATTACAACTAGGATAGACGGTAGCTTAGGTGGTAGATAGGATGCCTGGGAATCGAGGCTCTGAGCTAATCTAGAGCTAGCTAAATAGTGTATCAGGACACATTTACGCAGCCACCCAATCGTCTACCTAAACAAGCAGCCCCGTTCAACCAACGGTGCAAGGTCTTTAAAATTACTGCGTCAGATTTATTTCCTTAACGTCAACGTTCTAAGCCACGAGGACCACCAGCGTGCTGTACCTAGCAGAAGTCCAGAAAAAGACCGGGTTTATTGGCAGCGGCAAGCCTGAGTTTAAGCTACTTGCCTGTCAGCGCAGCGAGAATAGCTGGAGTGCCGTGACCGGGGACGAGACCCTAGTGGCCCCCGACGACGCCTCCTACAACGCCGGTGCCTTGGTAATGGTGGAGGTCAGCAATAACCGCCAAATTCAGCGTCACTATGAGGCGGGGCGATCGCTGACCACCATTCTGCAAAATTTCTCTAACCTGAGCAAAAAGTCTAAGACCCAGGAGGAAGAAATTGAGCAGTGGAAGCAGTCGCTTACCTTCCAAAGCCAGGAGCTTAACCGCCGTGAGCTAGAGCTAGAGACCCGCCAGGAGCAGGTCGAGCAGGCCGAAGCCGATCTGGAGCAGCTGGATGCCCAGCGCCAAGAGCTAGATCAGCTGCGTCAAAGCCTTGAGCAACAACAGGAAGAACTCACCCGAAAGAATCAGGATCTTGAAGGGGCTTGGGCCCACCTCAACGGTGAAATGCGCCGCCTAGAAGAGCAGCGGGCTGAAGGTAGTGGAGCCGCTGGCCTTGACCCAGACCAGGTGGCCAACCTGCAGGGTGCCCTTAACCGTCTTACCGAAGCTGTGATGCCCGTTGAAGCACTGCGGGATCCGCTCACCCATGCCACCGATGGACTGAACTACCATCAGGGACTGCTGGGCGACTACCGACAAGCTCTCGAAGACCAGCGCCAGGGCTTAGAACAGCGCCAGCAGGAGTTAGACCAGCAGGCTAGCCAGCTCAATCAGCGCTGGGTCGACTGGCGTCAGGCTGAAACCGCGCTGGTGGCCAAACGCGAAGATCTAAAGCTGCGTCAGCAGCTGGTTAAAACCCACCAGGAGCAGATTCAGACCCTAACGGATACCCTGCAAGCCCAGGCGAACCTGCACCAGAAAATCTACGACCTGCTCAACACTACTGACAAGGTGCGGCTGAGCAAAAAGGTCGATGTAGCGGCCTTGGAGGCTATGGATTTAGACCACCTCCAAACCATGGTGGGCGATCTGGAAAAAGATCTGGAGAAGATGTCTCGCTTTGTCTCTGACCAGGAAGAGGAGCTGAACCTAGAGCAGCAGGCCATTGATGAGATCAAGCTCAAGATTGAGCAGGCCAGCGAGTTTGAGCGCCTTCAGCTAGAAACCGAGATTGAAGAGGAGCAAGACCGCTACCAAATGCTCAACGAGACCCTAGTGGGCCAGCGGCGCAATCTGCTAGAGCGTGAGGAAGTATTAAGTCAGCATCAGGCGGTGCTGCGGCGCCGCCAGGGCCTAACGGTGGAGGAAACGCCGGTTAGCGCTGTCGATTTAGAGCCTTTGCTCAACACCATTGATACTCAGCGTCAGCACACGACGGATACGATTCAGGCTCTAGAGACTGAGGTGAAGAAGCTGCAGGATGGCATTAGTCAGCTTAAGAAGGAGATTGAAGCTGCTGAGGCGGCCTTGGCAACCCGCCGCACTGAGGTAGAAGCCTTTGAGGCAGATCTGCGGCGGCAGCAGCAAGATCTAGCAGGCTTGATGGGCAAGCTAGCGGTTTGCGAAGAACTGCTCAACCCGGCGCAGGAAAGCGTCAACGGGCTGAGACAGTCTTTGGAGAACCTAACTGGGGCGGTGACTAAACTTCAGGAGGTTAACGATTACCAGTTGCAGGCGATCGCAGAGCTGCGCCAAACCGTAGTTAGCGTCGGTGCTCCTCAGGTGGCGGCTTCCTAAGGTCTACCTCAAAAACAGAGGTTCCAAGTGCTAGAGTCGGCTAAGAGACGTCTAGAGGCACAACCGCGCATGATTTGGGTCAACGAACAGATTGATCCGTCAGGGATCATTTACTCGTGCATTGCCTGTAGCGACGAAGCTCAGGCCCAGGACTGCTACCAATCATTCTTAGACAACCTATCCGACGAGCAACGAGCCGCTGGCTGGGTCGCCCAAATACGCACCGTCGAGTCGTGGGATGAGGTGCCTGTGAACGCATTAAAGCTGAGCTATTGAGACCTTATAGCTGAGGGTACAAGTAGCTAGGCAGGACAAAGGCTAGTGACTGGACTGCCGCCAGCGCCAGCGCCGATCGAGCAGCGTGCGGCTCAGCACTCGCACAGGATCTTGAGATTCACCGGAGAATAGGGCAAAGTCTATAGGTCCCCAAGTTTGCTCTGCCTCTTCTGCCAAGGCCAGTAAACAGGGGTCGTCGAGGGCAATGCGATGGTCAAACCGCAGGGTGAGCAAGGGCAAGCCCCCGTGCCCGGCGCCAGTAATAACCCCCCAGTCATACTGGTCTAACAGCGTTTGGAGCGACGCGCTGGCGGCGCGGCGAAACTGCTCAAGCTGCTGTTGCTTCTGTCTAAGTTCTTGTAGGAGTTGGTGATTGGTCAACTTCGAGCCCCTTCACTGACAGCAGTGATATAAACACTCTTACTTGAGTGTAAGGGGCGGCTTAGACTCTAGAGTTGAAGACTTTCTATTGCTCTTTCACGCCATTCTTCTAATCGCCCTATGCCCAGTATGGATTACATCAAACTTGACCAGTTCTTGAAGCAAATGCAGGCGGTCTCTACGGGGGGACAGGCCAAGCTAATAATTCAAGATGGCGAGGTGAGCGTCAACGGTGAGGTCGAAACTCGGCGGGGACGCAAGCTGATCACAGGCGATCGCGTCTCCTTAGATGGGCAGACTTGGGTGGTTGATCTAGCGGCTCTCGGTTAGATGGCTTCCGCCTAAAATGACGCTACTGATCCAGCGGGTCTGCGACAAGGGCTGCCCTACAAAGTTTATCGATGTGTTAAGCAATCTCGAATCTTACCCAGGGAATGCTGATCTAGCCTTAGGGCTATAGAAGATTGAGACCAGTACAAAACCTTTTACTGAGATTTTTAGCGCTATGGGGTTAAGCGATATTTTAAGTGACAAAGCTGTGAAGGCTCAGGTAGTGGCTGACTGTGCCTCCCTAATTGATGGCCAGGTGGCGTCTAAGGGTGGCTTTGGCGGTATGGCCTTAAAAACCACCTACGGAGTCATCAAGGGGATGAACTCAGGCTACATTCCTGGAGCCATTGAGCGGATGTTGCCCGAGGTGGTGACCTCCCTAGAACCCCTGTGGGCTGAGGGCGAGCAGGCGGGCGACCCAGTGGCCTATCTGACTCAGAACCAGGTGCGAGCTGCCGATGTCATCTTAGGCGTGACCGATCGCCGCATTGCCAAGACCGACAACGGGATGGTGCGATCGTCGTATACCAAGCTGCGCCAGTCGGTCAAGGGCGACGTGGAGAGTGCTGTAGCGGGGCTAGCCGAGATTTTTGGCCGCCATAGCGTAGTTGTCTCCTAGGCACTAGAAGACAGACTGCTTAGCCAATGCTTTGGTAGAGCTGATCCCAGTAGGGTTCAGCAAACTTAACTAGCCAGTCTTTGATGTGGTAAGTGGCCCGGCAGTCGTCTTCGTTGTAGCGCAGGATGGCATCTAAGTAGGTGCGATCGCCGGTTTCAGCCCAGGCGTTGTACCAGCAGATTGACTGGGCTCCGTTGGCTCCCTCGTCGCGCCAGTCAAAGCCCATCCAGCGGGCAATGTGCTTGAGGGCGTAGCTTTCGATGGGCAAAGTGACGCCATCGGTGATGCACTTGTGGATATCAAAGAAGCGATCGAGTAGCGCCTCAATGCGGCGGTGGGGTGTGCCGTAGAGCTGCCCCAGCTTGCGAACCGCCTGGGCCTCGTAGGGGCAGAAGTGGTAGATCGGCGCGTAGGGATAGGTGTGCACCAAATCGAGAAAATCGTTCCAGGCGCGGCGCTCCTGGTGGTGGTTTTCGGCCAGCAGGGCGTGGAAGTTAGTCTCACCAGTGCGGTGGTTAACTACCAATACCCCGTGAAGATAGATGAGGTTCTGATCGGGGGCGGCCTCGATATCAAAGTACAGCTCGACTTCGCCCTCGGGTAAATCTTCGGGCCACAGCGGGAACCCATGGGGAGCGTGGGGAGCGCTGCGCGGAATAGCGCGGTTGTCGATTAGGGCCTGAGCCTGGTGAACCAGCTTTTCGGCCACTTGTTCGCCAAAGCCGGGCAGGGGAGCAAGGTGGGCAGGACTGGCCAGGGCCAGGGCGGCAACGGTGGTGAGGTGATGCTGCTTCAGCAATTCGTAGCGGGCAGGGGTAACCCCTGGCAGCAGCGATAGGTGGCGGGTTGCTCTGGCCTCGGTGTAGCAATGGTTAAACCAGTGGCAGAGATCGCAGCGGCTGTGGGAAATAAACAGCTCAGGCGTAGCGGTACTGCGCAGTTCCCTAAGGCAGTCGTTGAGCACCATTTGCAGCTTGGGTACCAGCCGCGCCAAGTCGATGTGGTAGGTTTGCCCACCGCGCAGGGATAGGCAACTGGTGTCAGGCCACACCCCCTGTACCCGCGAGAGCACGTAGGCATGGTAGGCCGCGACCACCTGATAGTCGAGCTTCGGCTTTTTGCCCAACTTGATATCTACAGGTATGTAGACCCAATCGCCCCAGCATGACCAGCCGGGCCGCTTGATCAGCAGGTCGGGCTGGCTCACTAACTGCACCCCATCTACCGCCGAGGGGGTTGCCAATACCCCTTGGCGAATGGCCTCAACCCCCTCAGCCATCAGGGCTAAAGTAGCTCTTGCCCCAGCGGCCCAGTCGCCCGATGGAAACTCGGGCCGGTAGAGGGGATAGTAATCTTCGAGCACTCGCTCACGGTGGGAGAAGCTATCTTGGCGCAGCTTGAGCAGGTAGTCAGAGGGGGACGCCTGCTGGGTGCGATCGCCATACAGATCTAAAAAGGCCCGTCGACTACAGCGCTGGTAGTGAAACAGCACATCGTCGGTGAGCCATTTAATTAGAGGTTTAGGCGTTGTCGTTTCAGCTGGAAAGCTCAGGGGGCTTTGCGGGCCACCCCCTGAACTGGAACGCGGTGGCAGGGGGTGACTAGCAGACAAAACGAGTTGTGGGGCAGGTGCTAGAGAACAAAGAAAAAGGCTGCTGTTGCGGATGCATCGAAGCTGTAGCAGCGCTTAGAGTGCCGACGGGCATGGCCACGCCACAGTGCTGCGACAACCATTGCTGGGTATCATCGCTCCACTGCTGCTGCCAATCACTTCCCATAGCTGACCACTGGGTTGGGAATCAATCCCACGGTTTTTATTTTCTTATTCTAAGCATGTTATACCCTATGGCAGCTTCCGGGGAAGCGAGGCACGGTTTAGGTCGCTTGCGAATGGGCTAAAGCTGCCCCAGGGTTGGGCTGGGTGATATAGGGTTGAAAAGATGCCCTTAATCCCCTAACCGTGATGGATTCTTCTGCCGCTGTGCTCGATCGCCTGGCTCTTCACCGCCAGCAGTTTCCGGCCCTGAGGGGTAAGCAGTACTTTAACTATGGCGGGCAGGGGCCGATGGCCCAGGCTACCCTAAACGCCATTTTTCAGGCCTACCACCGCATGCAGGAAATGGGGCCCTTTTCGGGGGCAACCAACCAGTGGGTGATGGCCGAGGCGGCCCAAACCCGGGCGGCAATCGCCGCTGAACTCGGCACCACCGCCGACACCATTACTCTCACCGAAGATGTCACCGTCGGCTGCAACATTCCCCTATGGGGCATTGCTTGGAAGGTTGGGGATCACATATTGCTGTCAGACTGCGAGCACCCCGGCGTAATCGCCGCCGTGCAGGAAATTTGCCGCCGCTTCGACGTCACCTACAGCCTTTGCCCCCTATTCGAAACCATGAATGGCGGTGATCCAGCCGCAGTCGTGGCTAATCACCTGCAACCCAACACCCGGCTGCTGGTGATCAGCCACATTTTGTGGAATACCGGCCAGGTGCTGCCCCTAGAAGGCATTGTCGGGGTGTGTCACGATCGCCCCAACCCGGTGCTAGTGCTGGTGGATGCCGCCCAGTCGGTCGGTGCTTTGCCGCTGGATCTGCCCGCGCTTGGAGTCGATTTTTACGCCTTTACTGGTCACAAGTGGTGGTGCGGCCCCGCCGGGCTGGGCGGGCTCTATACGCGCCCTGAGGCCATGGCCCAGATTGCTCCCACCTTCATTGGCTGGCGCGGCATTACCACCGATGCTGCCGCCAACCCCACCGGCTGGAAGCCTAACGGTCAGCGCTACGAGGTAGCGACCTCAAACTATCCGCTGCTGGCGGGGTTGCGGACGGCGATCGCCCATCAATCTGAGTGGGGCACTGCGGCTCAGTGCTACCAGCGCCTGGTGGAACTCAGCCAGCGGCTGTGGTCGCAGCTGCAAGAGCTGCCCTACATTCGGCTGGTGCGGCAGACCCCGCCCGACTCAGGTCTGGTTTCCTTCTGGGTTTTGGAGAACGGCGAACCTTCCCCAACCTGGCACAAGCGACTGGTGGATGAGCTAGAAACCCAAAGCGTGTTTTTGCGTACCCTGCAAGCGCCTAACTGCGTCCGCGCCTGCACCCACTACCTCACCCTGGAGTCAGAAATAGATGACTTGGTTGCTGCTATTAAGAACATCCTCTCAGACCTGACATAAATTCAAAGACCCGCTGGCTAGAGACCCACCGGCAACCCGCTAAACTAGAAGTCCGTGAGTACTATTGTGTCCAGATTGCATGATCGCTTCAGGTGCTGCTGACTTTCTCGATGAATACGATGTGGTTGTCGTTGGTGCCGGCCACTCGGGCTGTGAGGCGGCCCTGGCCTCGGCGCGTCTAGGCTGTCGTACCCTGATGATTACCCTCAATCTCGACAAAATTGCCTGGCAGCCCTGCAACCCCGCTGTGGGCGGCCCGGCAAAATCGCAGCTCACCCACGAAGTCGATGCATTGGGGGGCGAAATTGGCAAAATGGCCGATCGCACCTACCTGCAAAAGCGCGTGCTCAACAATTCTCGCGGGCCAGCAGTGTGGGCTTTGCGGGCGCAGACCGACAAGCGCGAATACGCCGCCGTGATGAAAACTATCGTCGAAAACCAGGAGAACCTGGTGATTCGCGAGGGCATGGTGACGGATCTGGTGCTCGGCCCCAACGACGAAGTAGTGGGGGTTGAGACCTACTTTGGTGTCGCCTTCAAATGCAAGGCCGTTATTTTGACGACCGGAACATTTCTGGGCGGCACTATCTGGATTGGCGATAAATCGATGGCGGCGGGCCGAGCCGGAGAGTTTGCCGCCACCGGACTGACCGACACCCTCAGCCGTCTCGGGTTTGAAACCGGGCGACTCAAAACCGGCACTCCGGCGCGGGTTGATCGCCGTTCCATCAACTTCGATGTGCTCGAACCCCAGCCCGGCGATGATGACATCCGCTGGTTTAGCTTTGACCCCGAGGCCTGGGTTGAGCGTGAACAAATGCCCTGCCACCTCACCCGCACCACCGCCGCCACCCACCGACTCATCCAAGAAAACCTGCACCTGTCGCCAATTTACGGCGGCTGGGTCGATTCGAAAGGCCCTCGCTACTGCCCCAGCATTGAAGATAAAATCGTGCGCTTCGCCGACAAAGAGAGCCACCAAATCTTTCTGGAGCCCGAGGGGCGCGACATTCCTGAGATCTATGTGCAGGGCTTTTCGACCGGCCTACCCGAGAGCCTGCAACTGGCCATGCTGCGGACGCTGCCAGGGCTAGAGCAATGCGCCATGCTACGCCCTGCCTACGCTGTGGAGTACGACTACCTGCCCGCCACCCAGTGCTACCCCACCATGATGACCAAGCGGGTTGAGGGGCTATTTTGCGCGGGCCAGGTGAATGGCACCACTGGCTATGAGGAGGCTGCTGCCCAAGGCTTTGTGGCTGGGGTCAACGCTGCCCGGCTGGTGCGCGGTCAGGAGATGCTGGTGTTCTCCCGCGAGCAGAGCTACATTGGCACCCTGCTTGATGATCTGTGCACCAAGGATCTGCGGGAACCCTACCGCATGCTGACTTCGCGCTCAGAATATCGGCTGCTGCTGCGATCGGACAACGCCGACCAGCGCCTGACCCCCCTGGGCCGCGAGATTGGGCTAATTGACGATCGCCGCTGGGACGTCTTCACCCGCAAGTGCGCCAACATTGCTGCCGAAAAAGAACGCCTGCACGAAACCCGGGTCAAAGAGCACGATGAGCTAGGCCAGCAGATTGCGGCGGATACCGATCAGCGGATCAAAGGCTCGATTACCCTGTCCGATTTGCTGCGCCGTCCGGGTCTGCACTACGGCGACCTAGACCGTTACGGCCTCGGCAATCCAGCGCTGATTCGTGAAGAAAAAGAGGGGGCCGAGATCGATATTAAGTATTCGGGCTACATTCAGCGGCAGCAGAACCAGATCGACCAGGTGGCCAAGAGCACCAATCGCAAGCTGCCTGAAACCCTCGACTATATGGCGATCGACACCCTCTCAAAAGAAGCCCGCGAAAAGCTGAACCAGGTCAAACCGCTGACCATTGGCCAGGCCTCGCGCATTGGCGGCGTCAACCCTGCCGACGTCAACGCCCTGCTGGTGTACCTGGAGATTCAGTCGCGGCGTGGGCAGGCGACCCCCGCTGCAATTCGCTAGGATCAAGCTGATTCTCTCTAGCTAACTCTGTTGAGGGCAAACATGGCCAAGCCAATTCTGATCACCGGGGCTTCTAGCGGCATTGGCTATGAGCTGGCGAAGGTATGTGCCGCCCACGGCCACGACTTGGTGCTGGTTGCTCGCCGAGAAGAACCTCTGCTAGCGCTTAAGGATGAGCTACAGTCGGCCCACGGCGTGCTGGTGCTCACCTATCGGGGCGACCTCACCGATACCAACACCCGCTACCAGTTCTATGAATGGACTCAGTTCAAGGGCATTACGCCCTACGCTCTGGTCAACAATGCTGGGTTTGGGTCGGTGGCCGCCTTCGCAGAGGCCGATTGGGAGAAGCAAAACGCCATGCTTCAGCTCAATATTGTGGCGCTAACCCACCTGACTCGACTCTATCTGCCCGCCATGATTGCCCAAAGTCAGGGCCGGATTCTCAATGTGGCTTCTACGGCAGCGTTTTTGCCGGGGCCTTATATGGCGGTGTACTATGCCAGCAAGGCTTACGTGCTGTCCTTTACCGATGCGATCGCCACTGAACTTGAGGGTACCGGCGTCACTGCTACCAGCCTCTGCCCTGGCCCCACTCAATCAGAGTTCCAAACTCGAGCTGAGATTAAAGACGCCAAGCTGTTTGCCAGCAAAACCCTACCCACTTCGGCGACAGTTGCTGACTACGCCTATACAGCCATGGAAAAAGGCCAGCGCATTGCTGTCCACGGTACGAGTAACAAAATGATTTCGCTGGTGACCCGGCTGCTGCCCCGCAAGAATTTGGCCAACATCACAAAGGGACTGCAAAAGCCTGCCTAGGTGAAACCCTTGCGCGATACTGTCCTCAAATCTCGGCTAGTGGCTCATTTGGAGCAGGTGGTGGGCGATCGCAGCCCCTACTTTGCCTCTGCCAACCACTTCTTTGTGCAGCAATACATCCAGCAGGAGTTCTCCCGCTGGGGCCAAGTTGCTGCTCACAGCTTCGAGCATCGCGGTCAACAGCACACCAACTGGATCCTGAACCTGCCGGGGCGAGATTCCCATCGTCCGCCTATTCTAGTGGGGGCCCACTACGACTCAGTGCCCGGTTCCCCTGGAGCCGATGACAATGCCACCGGCGTTGCGGTGCTGCTGGAGCTAGCCCGCGCCTTCGCCGAGCAGCCCGGCAAATCTCCCCTACGCCTGGTCGCCTTTGACCTAGAAGAACTGGGCTTCGTCGGTAGCGACCACTACGCCAGAGATCTACACCAGCGAGGTGAGGATCTGGGGCTTATGCTCTCCCTGGAAATGCTGGGCTACTGCTGTCACCAGCCCCACTCCCAGAAGTACCCACCCGGGTTAGAGCGCATCTACCCTAACCAGGGCAACTACGTCGCCCTGATTGGTCCCTGGCAGAGCATTCCGACTATGGCAGGGCTGTGGTGGGGGTTTCGTGCTGCTGGGGTGCGTAGCCAGTGGCTACCCGTTGTGAACCAGGGAAAGGCTGTGCCCGACACCCGTCGCAGCGACCATGTCCCCTTTTGGGATTTGGGCTACCCGGCCATTCTGGTGACCGACACTGCATACCTGCGCAACCCCCACTACCACCAGCCTACCGACACCCTGGAGACGCTAGATCTAGATTTTCTCACCCAGGTTTGCCAGGGATTAATCTACAGCCTGCGCCGTCTGTGAGGCCTGCTGATAGTCGAAAGCTGCCTTGAGTACCAGGGCCGGATCGACCCACGCCCCGTCATACTTGAGTCCCCAGTGTAGGTGTGGGCCAGTGGTGCTGCCGGTCATGCCCACGCGACCAATGCGTTGGCCTGCGGTCACCATTTGCCCCTGGCGAATCTCAATGCCACCGTCGCGATCGACCAATACCCGGCCGCCTTCTTTCTCGATTACAATGCTGCCCTGCATATGACAGTAGACGTGGGTCCACGAGCCGGATTGAATAATGGCGGCGGTGCCGCAGGCGGTGTGGTCGTGCACCTCAACTACTTTGCCCTCCCACCAGCTGCGAATATAGCTGCCCATGGGGGCGGCCAAGTCTAGCCCGTAGTGAAAGCGGTTGCCCCCCATGGGATGTTGTCGGTAGCCAAAGGGTGACGTGTAGCGCGAAAAATTTTCTAGGGGGAACGATGACCCCAACCAGGGGTTAGCGGCGATCTGCTCTTCGGCAACCACTTGGGGAGTTGATTGAGTGAGTTCTGTCATCGTGCCAATGCCAACGCTAAGCGCAACAATCCAACCCAAGGCTCGCGCCCTGTCAAAGCGACTATCCATAGCTGCAAAACCGAGTTGCTGGAGCCTGCAACAGTACAATTGCATTCATAATAATAGTGCAATTGTACTAATTTGCCAAGCTTTTCCCTTTGGAGATCTGAAGGGGTTGATGGGGTGTGACTCTACAGGCCAAGCTTGGGCCAACTCTGTGGAGCCGGTCCTGATTAGGCAGGCCAAACGCCATTTGCACCTACAGAGCTGCCTCGGGTTAAATCGGGGTTGTAGAATGCAGAGCTGGGCTCAACCTATTGCTCTATTCGCTACCCGCTCCCAAGGCCAGACTGTTCGCGGGCGGTTCTAGCACCTCTACAACGCCGGTTTCGCCATTTACCCGTACCCATTGGCCGGTGTGTAGCCGCTGAGTGGCGTTGGTCACATCCATTACGGCGGGGATGCCGTACTCGCGGGCAATGATCGCTCCGTGGGAGAGACGACCGCCCACTTCGGCAATCAGGCCCTGGGCGCGGGCCAGCAGGGGCGCCCAACCGGCATCGGTGTAGGGCACCACCAGAATGAAGGGGCCATTGGCAGCAGCTACGGCTTCAAGCTGCGTCACTACCAGCACTGGACCCGCAACGGTGCCGGCACTGGCGCCAATGCCAGTGAGCTTTTGCTGCACGGTAGCCGTTGGCATGAGGGGAAGCTGGCGGCTGGGGGGCTCGTTGCCAAACACGAGGTAGGGAACGGCGGGCATCTTCTTGTCTCGCTCGTACTGGGCTTTGCGATCGCCAATCCGCTCCTGCACCGCGCGCCAGTCGGGCATCCTATTCCCCACCAACGCCTGGATTTCTTCCAGGGTGAGCAAAAAGATGTCATCCCGTTCCTGCAAATGCCCTTGCGTTTGCCACTGGGTTGCCAGGGCTAAAACGCTCCAGCGCAGCTCGGCTAGCAGCCGGTTGTAGATAGTATTCACCTGTCCCTTGAGATCGAGGCGACGCTGCACTGTAGTGGCTTTACCTTGTGCGGCGGCAGTTTTTGGGGGTGGTGGCTGCTGCACAAACTGGGCTAGCAGTTCGCGTACTGGGCCAGGGCTTTCTTGCCAGGTGGCTACGGCAATGTCAGTGCCCACGGGGCTGAGGTAGCCATATTGCTCAATAAACTGTCCCATAGCCTTGAGCAACGATTCGCCGTCGGTGCTTTCGGCCAGGGCCGTCATCAACGACGAGCTGTCGGTGATGCGGGCCAGCTCGGGCTTCGAGAGCGTCTGGCGAATGTCTTGGGCGATCGCCCGCAACGCCTCCAAGGCCGCAATCTCGTCATTTTGCATCGGGTTAAGGCTTTCTTCCGGCACCTTAAGCAGGGCGCGGCGCAGGGCAAAGCTCAGCGGGCCAAGGATGTTGTAGTAAGTGACTCGCTTCAGCAGCTCGAGAATCGTGTCTACTCGGTCGAGCAATTCCTGGGGCGTGAGGGCATCCCTGGGGGTATTGGCCAAGGCCTGCAGGGCGGGCTCAAAGCGATCGCGATTCTCCTGGGTAAACTGCTGCTCCAGCTTGAGTTCACGACGCAGCAGGCGTACCAGACCGGGCAGATTCCGCAGCGTGGAGCCCAGGGGAGGGCGACTAAACTTAGCCCCGCGGGTCAAAAACTCCAGGCTTTCGGCGGGCAGGCCCATGCGGCGGAAGATGTCCCCCAGCAGGGTGGCGTTGAAGTAGGCGTGGGCATGGTGCAGCGTAGCGGTGGCTTCAAAGTCGAGCCCACGGGCGCGATCGCCCAGCACCACCGTAAAAATCTCGCCCCACACGCCGCAGGTCAAAGGCCGATTGATCGACCAGGTCAGCGGGCGAATCGTGCCGGGGATCACCTCGGCGGCAATCTTGCGCGTCCACAGCGGTTGCAGCGTGGTGATGGGGCGGCTCTGCAACAGCCATAGGGTGTTGCCGTCAAAGCTCCACTCAATGTCTTGGGGAACGCCCTGGTAGCGGCTCTCGAGGTGGCGAGCTAAGTAGGCCACCTGCTGAAGCAGCCGCGAGGGGGTCTGGCCCTCGCCCTCTACCGTCAGTGTCAGCGCGTCGGAGAGTTGCCAATCGGCTTCGGCGATCGCCGCTAGGGGAGGCACATCGTCGGGCTGCACCAGCACCCGATACTGCTCGGGTGTTACCTGGCCCCCTACCACCTGGTCGGCCCCGCCAGGTAACGCTTCGATCACCACCGCATCGCCGCAGCGGGCAATCGGGTCACGGCTAAAGGCCACCCCCGAAAACTGCCCCTGCACCTGCTGCTGCACAATCACCGCCAGCCCCTGCTCGGGTAAACCCTTGCTCTGCCGATAGGCCTTGGCTTGAGGTGTGCTATAGGACGAGAACACTCGCACGATCGCCGCCGCTAGGGCCTCCTGACTAGTGATGTTCAGAAATGACTGATACACTCCCGCCGCTGAGGCGGTGCCCGTATCTTCGTCCTGGGCCGAGGAGCGGACGGCGAGGGGCTGGGTGGGGGAGGGCTCGGCGATCGCCAGCAGGGCGGTTGGGTCATCTCCGGCGGGCAGCACATAGCCACGCGGCACCGGGTAGCCCCAGGCTGTTAGCTGGCCCAGGGTGGCCGCTTTGTGGCCAAACTTGGTGGGGTCAAGGGGGCGATCGAGGGCAACAAGGGCGCGATCGCCGCGAAAAAACCGAAACATGGTGCGAGACTCCAATCGTCCTTGATCGTCAGGCAAATCGAGATCGTCAGGTAGCTTTTGATAAATCCAGGCGATCAGCCCGCTGAGGCAAGACATCGCCAGCACCAGCTCTCCATCTGAGTGGCGCAGAGCGGTGATCAGCGGCAGCAACACCAGCGACAGCAGCCGACCCTGACGCCGCTCGCGAAAGATGGTAAACCCTAACCCGCTGAGCATAAACGTCAGCAGCGCTGTCGGCCAGTCGTACGCCGCAATGCCCCACACCACGTTGGTGGTACCCGCTCCCTTAGCAAACCAGTAGCGGCCCATCACCAGCCCAATCAGAGCAATAATTTCCCACACTGGGTCTGCCGGAAAGTAGTGCCGCGCCAGTAGCACTACCCCAATGCCCTTGGCCGCCTCTAGTAAGACCGCCACAATGCCCGCCACTTTGCCACCGTGGTAGAAAGCAGCCGACACCCCGACATTGCCCGTGCCCACTCGCCGCAGCCGTTTCCCCGAGAGCAGCCGAGTTGACCACCCTGTCAGGGGCAACCCGCCTACTACCGGAGACAGCACAAAGATTAAAAAGGCACCCCAAACCTGGGTAAGGGTCATAGCCATTGTCGTTAGGGGTTAGATGACATCAGCAAAGGGCCAGGGCATTGTACTACCCCTTAAACCTTACACCGGGAACCTTCAACCCTCTGTATCCTTGAGCCATCATAGGGGTATAACCCTATTCATAGGGTCTAACGTCGTACTGGATGTAGGGCTGTGGCTGAGCTGGCGGCGGCAGGGGCTGCTTTTCGTAATAAAAGTAAGGGCTGGGCGGCATGCGCACCGGATACATCATCGGCTGAGGTGGCGGCTGATAGGTGCGCCGCTGAATGTGCATCAGCCACAGAGCAATAACTGCAAAGGCCGTGCCACCCCCCAAGACCAGCAGCATAAACAGACCCAAAATGCCCCACAGCAGCATGGTCTGAGTCTCGTTGCTGCGCGGTATCGACTCAATCAGTCGCACTTGCTGAGAGGTCATCTCCTCCACCGCCGTCTGGTAGGTGTCGAGTTGCTCCATCACCGCTTCCGTTTCAGCCTGCTGCCGCTCGAGCTGAGCTTTGAGGTCATCGGCCAGATTCTCCTGGGCGCGCAGCTCGTCTTGTAGGCTGTTCACCAGATCTTGCTGCCGGTTCAGATCGCGCTCAAAGCGGTCTTGCTGTAAATCTTGGCCAGCAGTGGGTGGCGATGGCACCGGCACGGTCTGAACGTTCAGACTTTCTGCACTGGGAGGAGGTGGCGGCAGCGACGGCGTTGTTCCCGTGCCGGTTTTGACCAGCAGCGTCAGAATAAACAGTGCACCACCGGCAGCGCAACAGGTGATTAAGATAGGTTTTTCCCTCGTCAATCCCTGCAAGATCTCATTCCCTTGTGGTGGTAGTGTTAGTTAGGATTTTCAGGAACGGTCTTAAAGACGATCAAACCCAGCCTAGAAGAAGGGTAACGCAGCGGTAGGTTTCCCAAGAGCGGTCTAGTAACCGACCTGCTGTGGGAATTGTCAGATATCCTGAGACCTGCGGCCTGCTGCATCCCATTAACAGTAAACAAGATGCAGAAAAAACCCGTGATTTCTAGGATCTATACATCAGATCATTATACATCGGCCCAGAATTGGCACAACAAAAAGCGGGTTTCTGCCAGGGTAGCCAACAAAAGCTAGCTATTTTGGCCGAAACCCGGCTGGGTGACGATGATTTCTAGTCCTAGGGGCTGCTTAGTTGAACGAGCACTCTACTGTAATTTTCAAGTTGCTCTCTGCGGTGCCTTTAGTAACATAGGGAACGCCTGCCTCTCCGCCGACCTTGAGGCCAAACTCTAGGGTGACTTTTTCGACATTAGCGGTGGCCATGTCTTTGAAGGCACTCATGGTGTGGCTGGTATAGGTGCGAATGGTGCCTTCAATGGCCTTAAAGCTCTGAGCTGCCTGAACTTGAACAGCTGAGTTGGCGCTGTTCCATCCCTTGGCGGTGCGGAAGGTTTCGCCAGAGGAGTCGGGGATCGGGGCCGAGTCAGGAGCAACCACGTCGTCGGTGGCCTCCATATAGATCTCGGTGCCATCCTCTAAGCGGATGGGGACCAGTTGAGTCATAGTGCACACTCCGATGGTTAAGATGCGTATCCAATCGCTAGCATTCCCAAAATCTAAGGCTGCTTGCCAAATCTAATACCAATCCTTCTTGGTTACACCCGATCGAACAGGGCGAATGCCACAGAGCCTCTGGCTCGGCTATGCCTAAGCCCCACGGTTTGGGCTGTGGGGAATCGGGGATGTGCGATTCGAATTTGGTAGGTGACATTTCTAGGCAGCGCAGCGCTCGGCTTAAGGCTGATGTTCTGCGCCATCTAAAAAATCGCGGAAGTTAGTCCAGGTGGTTTCGTTTGGGCGATTGTCGTTCAGGGGAGGCGGGGTTTGATATAGAGCAAAGTTATCCGCAATCTGGCTCCGCAGGGGTTCGGGCAATTGCTGCCACGACCCTACGCGAGTGCCGGCCACATGGACCACGAGTTCGCCGGGTTGCCCTCCCATCTTCATCCAGGGTAGCCAGGGAGATATACGGCTCCAGCTGACGGCTATATCGTCTATGTCCTGATCCGCTGAGGCCAGTAGGTGCGATCGCCGCGCCGAAAAGGTGAACATTTCCATCGCATGGTAATGGCCACCAACATAGTCTTGATAATCTCCCCCTAACGGATCAGCGTAGAACAACGGCAACGTCACCGTAAAAAAGAGGAGGTCTGTATCGCCAAAGTTTTGGAACTGAAGGCGTTGCCCAGTGGTGTCGGCCCAAAACGGGGAGGAATTGACAGGATCGTTGGCTACTGGGTGTACGGTCGTGGTTTCTCTAGTCCAGGGATTTTCCCAAGTGTTTAGCAGGGCGTTCGTGTCAGGGTCAAGTAGATCATCACCTCTCGGGTGACTTGTCGAAATCCGGCAGTACCGGTTTCAGACGTCAGTGATGTGCAGGCACGGGTACTCACACCTTGCACATTGAACAAATGGCGATCGGCTTCTCCGGGCCGGCGGCTAAAAACCTTACCCTGCCAGACAAAATACACGGTTTTGCCGTCTTCCACCGAGCAAAGCAATTTGCGAAATACCTGAAGCGCGTCCTCAGGGCGATTGAGATCGAGGGGGGTGGCGATCGCCGCCCCAGACCAGGCAGTGGCAGTCCAAAGCCCGACCGTGACTCCCAACAATTTTGATAGCATGAGCGTTCTCCTCAACGACAGGTAGCTGATGGACCGCTGATGCTGGTTGACCGGTCCGCATGCTTGGCCCAAGGCTGAGATCTCCAACCCTATCAAATCAAGCTATCCGGCCGTTAACCCTGGTTCAAGGTTGCTGGCTTGCACCAGCAGCTTGCGATCGCTCAAGTCTGTGACAATAGGTTTCCCGTACCCCAACCGCCCCCGCAAACGTTTAGATTTTGTTTATAAGAAAAGAGAGAATCTCGGCTCAGAGGGCGACGATGGCAGATTTGGCAACAGATGCTTACACCAACAATGGTGAGTTCTTATACCCGGCTGAGGATGCTCAGCAAATCTTGAGTATCGCGATCGCCCGCCAAACCGAGTCAGGTGAGCTTTCCCGTGCCCAGCTATTAGAAATTGCCGATGAACTGGGCATTTCCGCCGACACTCTAGCCGCCGCCGAGCGCGAGTGGGATGTGCAAAAGTACGAAGTTGCCGACCAAAGGCTGTTCGATAGCCAGCGACAGCAGCGGTTTCACCATGGGCTGTCTCAATTCGCTATCTATGGCGGTTTTTTGCTGCTGTTTTTGGTGCTGACGGGCGGCGTTGGGTTCTGGGGCGGGCTGGTGAAGGCTTTGCTGTACCTCACGGTGGCACCCTGGGGTCTAAAGCTCAGCTGGGATGCCTGGCGCATCTATCGCCCCAATGAATATGGCTACCGCAAGGAATTTCAGCGCTGGCGGCGCAAGCAGCAGATGAAGCGGGTGGTTGGCGGTGCCATGCGGCGCTTGCTGGGGCCATCCTAGCGACTTGCCAAATCTCTCCCTCTGCTGAAAGTTGGGGAGCACAAACAACGGCGTGCAGCCGCGCCGCGATGTAGCCTAGGCGTGGGTATGGGTCTTGGTTAGAGGTGATGCTTGAACGCGCGATCGCACCCAACCAAACCATTCCTCTAGTCCTTCGCCAGTTTTCGCCGAAACCGAAATGATCGTGCAGTGGGGGTTCATCTGCCGCACGTTGGCCGCGATTTGCTCGATGTTCACGTCTAGGTAGGGAGCCAAATCTACCTTGGTGATCAGCAGGCAGTCGGCCTCTTGAAACATGATCGGATACTTAAGCGGCTTGTCTTCTCCCTCAGTGATGCTCAGCAGGGCGACTTTAGCGTGTTCGCCCACCTCAAATTCGGCGGGGCAGACCAGGTTGCCCACGTTTTCGACCAGCACCAGATCGAGGGCATGCGGGTCGTACTGATGCTCTAGGGTGTGGATGCCACCGGCGACCATCTTGGCATCCAGGTGGCACGATCGCCCCGTGTTGATTGCGATCACCGGCACCTCGTACTGGCGCAGGCGATCGGCGTCGAGTTCGGTGGTCATATCGCCTTCGATGACGGCGATCGCTAGCTCTTGGTGCAGCCCCGCCAGCGTGCGTTCCAGCAGTGCCGTCTTCCCTGCCCCTGGGCTGCTCATGATGTTCATGCAGGTGATGCCCCAGCCGTCGAAGTGGGCACGGTTGTGGTCGGCCCCGGCCTGGTTGACGTGAAGCAGATCGATACCCAGGGCGACGTCAAAAGTCTGGTGCATTAGAGATCTCCTTGGGGTTATCGGGTGGCAGGGTCGGGAGTGAGGTGGCCCACCTCTGCGCCATCGTACTCAATGCGATCGATCTTCAACTCCCGCCCCGAGCGAATGTCATCCATTGGGGCTTGGCAGGTGGGGCAAGCATATTGCCGCCCAATCTCGGGTTGATACTCCTGCTGGCAGGGGTGGCAAAACGCAACCAGCGGCACGTCTTGAATCACCAGGGCAGCATTTTCAAGAAACGTTTGGCGAGTCTGCACTTCAAAGGCAAACTGCAACCCCGCCGGTTCCACACAGGTAAACTGCCCCACCATCAGATGAATTTTGGTGATGTTGGGGCGATCGGGCTGCGATTCCCACCAGTTGCGCACGGTGAGAATCAGAGCCTTGGTCATGTCGGTTTCGTGCATAGCGGGGAACAGGGGGGATAAAGAAGGTGAGGGAGATGAGGACGATAAGGGGGAGGGCTAGGGCCACGATCTTCCCCATCACCTCATCCCCCTATCGCCTCATCTTTTCTTCCTACTGCCACGGCTCGTCCACACTCATATTCGCCTCTTCGTGGATGTAGCTGGGCTTCTCGCGGCGGGGTAGCTGGCCCGACTTCACCAGATGGGCCATGGTGTCGCAAATCACGCGGGTGGCCATCAGCGCCGTCATGTCGCTGACATCGTAGGGGGGCGAAACTTCCACTACTTCAATGCCGCAGACGGTGGTTTCTTGCACGATGCGCTTGAGCAGGTAGAGGGCTTCGCGGGGCAGCAGGCCGCCGGGTTCGGGCCAGCCGGTGCCGGGTACAAAGCCCGCGTCGATGCAGTCGATGTCGAAGCTAATCCAGACGCAGTCGGTGCCGTCGGTGGCGCAGGCGATCGCAAAATCGGCAGCGGCGTCGAGGCCCATTTCGGTAATGTCGGTAACGGTGAGAATGTTGGTAGCTCGCTCGCGACACACCTTCACCCCCTGGCGGGGCACCTGCCAGCCGCCGATGCCCATCTGCACCAGGTTTTTGGCTGGGGCATTGGCCATATTGGTGGCGTGGAACCAGGGGCAGGTATGCATGCGCTCATCCAGGTCAGTCTCCTGGGTGTCAACGTGGCGATCGAAGTGGATGATGCCGACTTTCTTGTCGCCCAGGTGGCGGCAGATGCCCCGCACCGTAGGGAAGCCAATGGAGTGGTCGCCCCCCAGCAAAATTGGGAACGCGCCCGAGGCAAACACGTGGGCCACGCCTTTGGAGATCTGGTCGAAGGACTTTTCGTTGTTGGCCGGAATGGTGAACACATCGCCCACGTCGCAGAGGGTAATGCTCTCGCGCAGGTCAATCCCCATCTCAAAGTTGTAGGGTGTGTAGAGGGCTGAAATGCGACGAATGCCCTGGGGGCCAAAGCGGGTGCCAGGACGGTAGGTGGTGCCCGAGTCGTGAGGAATGCCGACGATCGCCACGTCGAATTCCCCAACCCGGCGCACATCTTCTATGTAGGGTGCCTTCAAAAATGTGTTGATGCCCGCGTAGTGGGGCAGCTCGCCGCGAGAGAAGGTGGGAATGGTGCGATCGCGAATGCTCGCCGCTGCCTCTAGGCCATACTCTAGGCCCTGAGAAACTTCCTGCTGCCAGCCGGTCATGGGTAGGCGAGCTTCCATTTCTAAGGCGCGCTGGGCCTCGGTCGAGCTGCCGTTCGGGCTTTGAAATACAGGGTCATTGGATGGGTCGGTAGTCATCGGAAAGCCTCACAGGGTTGCATTGAGCCAAATAAATCGCAGGTTTGGGAAGTGAGCAAAAAGCCCAGGAGATTTAAGCAGCAGCTAGATCTCACTGCTCCCTATCAATCTCCCGGGCTTTTATCCCGCCGTGTAGTTGGCGATTACCAACCCGCCTCTCTCGGACCAGCCGCTTAGCTTGGCAACCAAACCGGAACCCTAGAGGCATAATTTTTGATGCCAACACTCTAAGCCCAGAACCTCCCCCGGTCAAGGCTAGGTCGCAACCGCGTCTTGACTGGAGTCGGAAGGGGTGACTGAGCCATGACGCGGTCGGAACAGGTGGGTATGGTTGGGGTTGTAGAGCTGAGACCTGACCTTCTGCCCTCGCAGCGCTGGGCTAATGATGTACAACGTGGTGCGAATCAGGTCTCTTTCGCGGGTGGTTTTGGCCATCTCCGACAGGGGCACCACTAAGAGCTGCTCATCGGGCCAGCCGATGCGAAAGCAGATTGCCACTGGAGTATCCGGCTCGTAGTGCTGCAAAAGTTGTGCTTGGGATTCTTCCACGTGGCGGGCGCTCAAGTAAAGGCACAAGCTGGTCTTGTGGGCCGCTAGGGAGGCTAAATCTTCTGCTTCTGGTACCTGAGTGCGCCCGCTGATGCGGGTGAGAATGATCGACTGCACCAGACCCGGAATCGTCAGTTCGGCATTGAGCTTCGCCGCCGCCGCCTGGTAAGCGCTAATGCCCGGTACCACCTCAAAGGGTACCTCGGCTGCCGCCAGCGCCTGAATTTGCTCGTGAATGGCGCTGTAGAGGCTAGGATCACCCGATTGCAGGCGAATTACCGATTTTCCGGCCCGCACTCGCTCCACCATCAGCGGCAAAATACCCTCCAGGGTCATGGTGGCAGTGCCGATGCGCTCGGCGTCAGGGCGGGTCCAGGCCAAAATTTGCTGAGGTACCAGAGAGTTGGCGTAGAGAATCACATCGGCCTGACTCAGCAGCCGCTGGGCCTTAATGGTCAATAGCTCCGGGTCGCCTGGCCCCGCCCCAACGATATACACCCCCGGCGCCAGGGTCGCCCCTGCAGCGGGAGCATCGGTAGGAAAATCTTGAATTTTAGAGGAGGTCACAGGGCTAACCATAGGGCAAACGTCAACAATTCACATAGCCACTGGATCATAGCCACTTTGTTTCAAGTAACCGTGAACTCTAGGTATTTCACCGGAATTTAGCGATCGCTCTAGGAGATTGGAGCGGTAGATGCACCCTGATTCGGACCCCTGAGGATAGCTAACTCAGGGGTCTTTTTGTATTGAGACCTGGGCTGTTTCTTTGCCCAACTATACCGGGGGTGGCCCGCTTGAGCCGTTCACAGAAACAGCACGGGTTTGCGCTAATCTGTGACAAATGCATCGAACGCAACACTAGATAGCTGGATTCAGCAGTACGCACCTATGGCTGAAGCAGGACAGGGAGAACGATTGCTCGGAGGCCACTACCGGGTGCTGCGGCAGCTCAGTCGGGGCAGCTTTGGCGATACTTATCTGGCCGAAGACACCCACCGATTTCAAGAACTCTGCGTGCTGAAGGAGTTTAACCCCCAGGTACCAGGCAAGCTGGCTTTGGATAAAGCCCAAACTCTGTTTGAACGCGAGGCCAGCATTCTCTATCAGATCAACCATCCCCAAGTGCCTCGGTTTCGTGAGCTGCTGCGGGATCAGGGAAGGCTGTTTTTGGTCCAAGACTACGTCGAAGGCCCGACCTACCAGGAACTGCTCGATCGCCGTCGTGCCGTCGGCGAGAGCTTTAGCGAAGCGGAAGGGGTGCAGTTTCTCATGCAAACGCTGCCGCTGCTGCAATACCTGCACAGCATCGGCATTGTTCATCGCAATATTTCACCCGACAACTTAATTCAGCGCAATGCCGACGGTCGCCCGGTGCTGATCGACTTTGGCGGCGTGAAGCAGCTGGTGGTGAATGTGCGCTATCAGCTCGGGGTAGCCCAGCCCTACCAGGCGGCCGATGGCACGATCACCCGCCTGGGCACCGTGGGCTATGCCCCCGAAGAACAGCTTGAGTCGGGCCAGGTGAGCCCGGCCACCGACCTCTACGCTCTGGGCATGACGACCCTGGTGCTGCTGACGGGCAAAGACCCCAACGCCCTCTATGACGACCGCCGAGATCGCTGGATTTGGCCAGAGCAGGTTGAGCTATCGGCTACCCTGAGCCAGGTGTTGACTCAGCTGGTGGCTCACGATCCAGGCGATCGCTACCAGTCTGCTGGACAGGCGATGGCTGCCCTTAACCTGGCCCACCCCGACGCGCTCTCGGCATCCTGGTCGCAGCCCATGCCCATTCGCATGCAGCCCACGGTGCCACCGCCCCAGCCTGAACCGCCGAGGCCAGCGCCTACGGTGGCGATCGCTCCGGCGGCTCCCTACGCACCACCCATGGCCTACGATCCCACGGCTACCGTGGCCCCGCCGCCTCGGGCAGTGCCGGTGCAAAAAACATCGTCGGGGTGTTGGCCTGCCCTGGCTGGGTTGCTGGTTATGGTGGGAGTCGCCGGAGGGCTATGGTGGTGGCTAGACCCCCTGAGCCAGTTGGGGGGGGATGGCTCTGACGTTGTTTCGCCCGGCGGCAGTGATGTCAGCAATCCCAACCTCAGTGAGGCTGAGCGCGAGCGCAAACAGGCCCTGCGCGATCGCGCCGTCACGCTCAGCGTTGACTGGTCCTACGTCACCAGCCTGACCGACCAGCTATTTTATGAGCAAAACCCCGATCGCCAGGGTACTCAGCTCACCGATCAGCCCCAGGATGAGCCTTTGCGGGCGGCGTGGGATGCGATCGCTGCCGACAATCTAGACCTGATCGAAGCCAACCTCAGTACTGACGCCCGCAGCAAGCTAGGCCGCTATAACCCCACCGACAGCGATCGCTGGAAGCGCCAGGTCAACGCCCTCTACGTCAGCAGCAACGCCCTCTACGATTTGGCTGATGCCCGGTTCAGCCAGCTGTTTCCAGGGCGGGCAAGAGAGGGTTTTGTCGAAACTGCCGTCGACCAAATTTGGTTTGCTCTGGCCCAAGACCAAGTCAACGCCATGGAAAATGGCGAAAACCTGACCGAAGTTACCTTTGCGCAAGGCACCTTCAACCAGCAGCAGGAAGGCAACCTCAACCCTGGCCATGGCCAGATCTATGTTGTCAATCTCACCGCTCAGCAGCTGCTGCGTCTAAATCTGCAAGCCCCCCCGGAGAGCACCCGCCTCTCGCTCTACGTGCCGGTGCCCACCGACGAGCTGCCCCACATTCTGGCCGATGCCGAGCAAAACACCTGGGCTGGAGAGCTGCCCCAGTCGGGTTATTACGAGATTGTGGTGGTATCTCAATCAGAAAATGTCATTCCCTACCGCCTCACCGTGGCAGTTGATAACGTCATCAACGACATTATTAACCAGCCAGATCCGCCTGAAAAGAACAATTGATGTCAGCACAGCCTGCTTTCTCTAAGCGTTTCCAATTATTACCTTTTGCAACTCCAGGTGCAACTTAGGGCGATATTTGTTTGGGTCAATGCACTTTCCCCGGCTATGAACCACACTCTGCTCAACTCCATTCGGGAGTCTGACGGTCGCTACCTCAGCGATTTAGAACTACGGCCCCTAGCCCAGTTTGTGGCGTCCTTTGATACACGTTTTAAGACCTATACCCGCCTGAGAGCAGACGGTAAAACCCTGGTACTCAACGCCCTGCGCCAGCTCATGGTGGGTTCCTATCGCGAGGTGGTGCAGGTCCACGGAGCCAAGTGTCAGCGCGACATGCTCTATACCCTAGAGTGCATTGCTAAAGCCGTTCTGCTCGATGACCCGGACGGCTTTATGGAAGAGTATGTGATGTGGATGCAGAACATTACCCGCGCCCTGCATAAACAGGACTCTGCGATCGCCGCCTACCGCAGCTTGCAAGCTCAAGTGTTGGCTGCCTTACCGGAGGCGTCAGCCCAGCTCATCAACAGCTATTTAGACAAGCTCATTCAAGCTTTAAGCGATGGCCTGTAGAACAGCCGCAACAACACCGTAACTTCATCCCCAACCTTGATACTGGCCCGAGTCGGTTGGGAAGACTTAGGGTACTGGTGCTTTCATGGTTTGGCGCTCATGAGTCTACGCAATAACGCCTACGCCATAGTTGCTTCGAGGGCAAATATCTTGACTCATTCCGCTGCGCCTAAGCCCTACCTGATCAGGCTTTCGACCTTTCAGCAGCAGCCGCTACTAGGCGACTACAGGCAGGGCCAGCTGTGTCTCAACGACTGCGGCTTGATCGTGGCTGACGAGTGGGTCCGCTCTGCCGCCAATCGCAAAGGCATCGACCTCGATGTTTGGACAATTACCCCTACTAGCCTGCAAAGCATTGTCTTTTTACAGGTGCCAGCTACAGTTGGCGCCGGGCTAACCGGCATTGATGAAGGCCAAAAGCCCTGGCTGCTGTCGTCATTTATTGCTAGCTTTAAAGCGGTAGCGGCCAAGCGCATCAATCTGCGGCTTAACCAGTTGGGGCAGTCGGTGTGGCAGCGCAACTACAACGAGCACCTGATTGGTGACGACGACTATCTCACCGAGCTGCGCTACAAGCTGCAAAGCCAGAACCAACAGCCTACTGTATAGACATCACCCCAAAAGGCTGTGCAGAGTGTTTTAACCGGTCTAGCGATGGCTAGATCTTGTGGGAGCGATCGCCATTTGCCCCAACGGATTGAGTATGAAAAGGCTTAAATTCGGTTCTAGCCCGCTAGTTTGGCCTTGACCAAAGCCTGCACCTTCCCACCATCGGCGCGGCCTTTGAGCTGCTGCATGGCTGGCCCCATCACTTTACCCATATCTTTGGGCAACGAGGCCCCGGTCTGGGCGATCAGATCGTCAATGACGGCTTCGACTTCGGCATCGCTGAGCTGCTGGGGCAGATATTCTTCAATAATGGCTAGTTCTTCAGCTTCCTGGGCAGCCAGCTCGTCGCGCCCGGCTTTTTGGTACTGCTCGATTGAGTCTTTGCGCTGTTTGGCCAGCTGGGTCAGCACCTCTAGTTCTTGGTCGGCGGTAAGCTCATCTTGTCCGCTGGGGCGCACCAAAGACTCTTTTTCGAGAATCACTTTTTTAATGCTGCGAACCGTCTCTAGGCGCACCTTTTCTTTGGCCTTCATGGCGGTTTTGATGTCGTCGCTGATGCGGTCTTTCAAGCTCATGGGGAATCCTTACGCCTATCTCGACGGCGCGTTGTAGGCTACCCTTTCACTTTAATTCAAACCTCTGCTGGGGCGAGCAGGAGATGGGGAAGGTGGGGAGATGGGAAAGATAGAGGGAGAGAGCCAAGGTAAAAGGCAGCATCCCAAACACTCCCTCATCTCCCTTATCCCCCTATCTCCCTCATCTCTTCATTGCGACTCTCCAACTGCTGCTCTAAAAAGTTCACTAAATCAGCGCAGGTGAACAGCTGAGTTTCGTCGAAGTGCTCGCTGATATCAAGGCCAAAGGTTTCGTAGAAATCTTCACAGAGGGTGAGGCTCCAGTCAAACCAGCACACCGCTGGAAACGACAAATCGTCAACCAGGTGATCGCTGGGCTTGACGCGACCGATCTCGAGGCCGGAGTAGTCGGTGAGCTGCTGGTAAGTAAAGTCAATCAGCGGTTTGGGCAGCGGTCGGCGCACTGCCGGCGGGGTCCAATGGTAGCGGTACCACTCGTCGCAGGTGAGGCACGGGCGCGATCGCAGCCACTGGTTCACCCGTTGTCGGGCGACCATGTCGGGGCTGAGGGCCATGTAGGTGGTCAGGCTATTGACAAAGTTTTTCAACGGTTGCCACATCGGTTGCTGGAACGTCAAGCCCTAAAATTGCCTCTTGGGCTTGCTTAGAGTGTGCCCAGGGTGACGGTCTAAGTCATGGTTTGGGCACGAACTTAACTCAACCTACGCTCAATCCGCAAAGCTCAGCTAAGGTAGCGGTAAAGCTCGGGTAGGAAATCGCTGCTGCTTCGGCCCGCTGGATCTGCATTGAGCCTTTGGCTCGTAGGGCGGCGATCGCCAGGCTCATGGCCACTCGATGATCAGTATAACTATCCACGCTGGCCCCCGTGAGGGGGGTGCCGCCGTGGATGGTGAGGCCGTCGGGGTGTTCTTCGATGCGGGCACCGATCTGAGCGAGCTGGCTGGCCATGACCGCGATGCGATCGCACTCTTTGACCCGCAGCTCGGCGGCATCAGTAATGGTGGTGGTGCCCTTGGCAAACAGAGCCGCCACCGCCAAAATCGGCACCTCGTCGATCATGCGGGGAATTAGATCACCGCTGAAGGTGGTGGCCTTGAGGTGGCTGTGGCGTACCCGCAGGTCAGCCACGGGTTCTCCGGTGACCTCACGCGGATTTTCTAAGGTAATGTCGGCTTCCATCGCCTCTAGCGCGTCGAGAATGCCGGTGCGGGTGGGGTTGATGCCCACATTCTCAACGACTAGATCGGAGCCGGGGGTAATGGCTCCGGCTACCAGCCAAAAAGCGGCCGAGCTAATGTCGCCGGGTACTACCACGGTCTGCCCGGTGAGGGTGGCCGGTCCGCGTACGGTGACGCTACAGGTGTCGGGGTCTACCGAAATATTGGCCCCAAAAGCTCGCAGCATCCGCTCGCTGTGGTCGCGCGACAGGCTGGGTTCGGTGACGGTGGTGCTGCCCTCGGTCATCAGCCCGGCCAGCAAAATGCAGGACTTGATTTGGGCGGAGGCGACGGGGGAGTGGTAGTGAATTGGCTTGAGAGATTGCCCCCGCACTGCTAGGGGGGCAAGGCGATTGTTCTGTCGGCCCCAAATCTCTGCGCCCATCAGGCTCAGGGGTTTGATGACGCGATCCATGGGGCGCGATCGCAGCGAACCGTCGCCTGTCACCGCAAAGTAGCGAGCGGGGTGTGACGCCAGCAGCCCCAGCATCAGCCGCAGAGTGGTGCCTGAATTTCCGGCGTTGAGCACGTCTGCCGGTTCCCGTAAATTGCCCAGGCCCACTCCCTGCACCGTTACCCATTCGTCTTCAAGCGATGACATGGTAACGCCCATGGCTTGAAAGCAGGCGGCGGTGCTACGCGGGTCTTCCCCTAGCAGCAGGCCTTGAATGCGGGTCTCGCCCTGGGCGATCGCTCCCAGCATTAGCGATCGGTGGGAAATCGACTTATCCCCCGGCACTCGCACCCGGCCTCGCAGCGCCACCCCGTCGGCAGGGAACTCAAGAGTCAGGGTTTGGTGCGGGGCAGCGTCGGTTAGCTCAATGCGGGCGGTCATGGCAACGGTAATGAAAAGCCGATGCTGATCGTACCCTATTGCAGTCCGGCCTAGGAGGCCACTATAGAGGTCTTGGGGCGGGCAAAGATCATGCGTCCAGCGGAGGTTTGCAGTGACCCGGTCACCACTACCTCTAGCTCTTCGCCGATGTAGTCGCGGCCTTCTTCAACCACCACCATGGTGCCGTCGTTGAGGTAGCCTACGCCCTGGGAGGGCTCTTTGCCCTCTTTGAGAATCTTCAGGTCAATGTCGTCACCGGGCAAGTAGGCGGGGCGAATAGCCTGGGCCAAGTCATTGATGTTGAGGACTTCAACATCTTGAAAGCTGGCGACTTTGTTGAGGTTGTAGTCGTTGGTGAGCAGCATGGCGTTGAGTTCCTGGGCCAGCTTTACCAGCTTGGCATCCACGGTGGGGATGTCATCGTAGTCGACGGAATTGATCAGCAGGCGGTTGGGGTAAGACTCGCGAATGCGGTTGAGTACATCGAGGCCACGTCTGCCGCGATCGCGCTTTTGGTCATTGCTAGCATCGGCCACGTTCTGAAGCTCTTGCAGCACAAACTGGGGCACCAGCAGCTGCCCCTCCAAAAAGCCGGTATCCATTAGCCCTTCAATGCGGCCATCGATAATGCAGCTGGTGTCGAGCACCTTGGTCTTGCTGGGCTTGAGGGTGCCCTCGGCCACCAGGGTTGATTCCAGCGTGCTGGGGCTGATCAGGCGCAGCAGCGATCGCCCATGGGTGTCGGCCAGGTTCATCCCCGATACCGCAAACAGCACGCTGCCTAACACTGCCGTCATCGGCTTAATAAAGCCAAACTCCGAGGGAATGGGCAGCAAAAACAGCGGCGCCAGCATCAGGTTGGCGATCAGCAGGCCCAGCACCAAACCCACGGCGCGGGTGAGAATGCGATCGGGCGGCAGTTCTTTAACCTGGCTTTCTAGGCGGCGGTAGCTGGTCTGCATGACCAGGCCCAAGCCCGTGCCAATCAACCCGCCGAACACGGCGGTCACTGCACCCAGCGCCTCAATGTTGGTGACCTGCTGCAAAATCGGCTGGGGCAGCAGATCAATGCTGTAGAACCCAATGCCCGCCCCGGCCAGGATAAATGAAAAGATGATCAGTGCGTCTAGCATGGTGGTCTGCGGTTCTGGCCTTGATTTTGCAGCGGTTATAGGCTAAGTGCCTATCCCTCTCAGTGTACTCCCCTGGATCAAAAGCAGCCGACGAAACGCCACTAGGGGAGCCAGGTTGGCAAAAGTATACCGCTAATGCCCATCTTCCTAGCCGTCCCACCGGCTCTGCAATAATGGGGGGGTTACTGCACTTGCGTTCTCCATGGCTTTGCCCTTTTTGCGATCGGCGGTGGTTCAACTGACGGCCTACACCCCTCACGTTGAGTCAGCAGACGACCCATCCCCCGCTAATTTCGACATTCTTGACACCAACGAGTGCCCCTACGATCTGCCCGAGGCGCTCAAAGAAAAGCTGGCCTGGCAACTGCACCACGACGTCGCCGCCAACCGCTATCCCGACGGTGGACATGGGGCACTGAAGAGCGCGATCGCCCAGTACGTCACCGAATCTGCCAGCGGAACCGCCATTAACGCCGACCATATCTCCGTCGGCAATGGCTCTGACGAACTGATTCGCTCGCTGCTGATCGCCACCTGCGTCGGCGGTGAAGGCTCGGTCCTGGTAGCCAACCCCACCTTTTCGATGTACGGCATTCTCGCTCGCACCCTGGGCATTCCGGTGGTGTCAGTAGGCCGCAGTGAAGCTACCTTTGAGCTCGATCTGGCCGCAGCGCAGCAGGCGATTGACCAACCCCAGGAAGCCCCGGTGCGAGTGGTGTTTGTGGTGCACCCCAACTCCCCCACGGGCAATGCCCTCACCGCTGCCGAATTGGACTGGCTCAAATCTCTGCCTCCCGAGATTCTGGTCGTGGTGGACGAGGCCTATTTTGAATTCAGCCAGCAGACCACCGTGGCGGAGGTGCTGACTCGACCCAACTGGGTGGTGATGCGGACGTTTTCGAAAGCCTTTCGCCTAGCGGCTTATCGGGTGGGCTATACCGTGGCGAATGCAGAGTTGACTCAGGCGCTCGAAAAGGTGCGCCTGCCCTACAACTTGCCCAGCCTCACCCAGGCGGCGGCTCAGCTGGCCCTCGCCCACAGGCAGGAGTTGTTGGCGGTGGTGCCCGAGATTCAGCAGCAGCGGCGGGAACTGGCCGATGCGATCGCCCAGCACACCCCCCTGCGGCTCTGGCCCAGCGACGCCAACTTTCTCTACGGGCGACTGCCAGTGTCCTCTGGTCAATCTCCAAGCGCAGAGCTAGAGCGCTGGTTCAACTGTCTGCGCAGGCAGGGAACGCTGGTGCGCCACACAGGTGGCGGCTTGAGAATTACCATCGGCACTCCGGCGGAGAATCAGCGAACCTTAGCCCACATGCGGCAGCTGTAGGGTGCTTCGCCAAAATCCTGTCTGTTACTCTCAGTGCGATCGCGCGAATGCCATCTGCCCCTACACCAGGGCTCTAGCGCGGCGGACAGTATAGGGGAGCACGCCTACGAGCAGGGCAAAGGCCTCGTCGGGCACGTTGTCGACAATGCTCTGGTCAAAGTAGCTCTTGAACTGTTCGAGGATAAGCTGGGCGCGATCGATGGGCACCGGCTTATCGGTAAAGTTTTGGGTGAGCCGCACCCACTGTAAGCGAATTTTGAGGGCTTTTTGCTGGGCCTCGGCTGACTCGGGAGAAATGAGTGACAGGCTGCCCAGGGGAATCACAGCCCGGCAGTCGGCGTCCAGGCCACCGCCTACAGCGGCACCAGGACCGGCAAACTCGGTGTAAAACTCTTTGTGGATAATCAAACCGTTGCGACGGCGGCTGTTGACAACCCACAGTTCGCCACCGCGAATTCTAGCCAGAATGTCATCGTCTTCTGGCAGCAGCAGGCCAGACTCAAAAAATGGGTTTGACAGGCTACTCACTGAGCTAACGGCGTAGGGACGCATAGACCGAGATGCCGCAGAAAATCCAGGGGAGTGCAGAGAACTCCCGTAACCTGGCCCTGGAATATTCTGCTCAAAGTTGGAGATCATCCCCGTCACATAGTAGCGACAACAGCTCAATTAGCTACAGTCTGGGTCAGTTTTGGGTGCTCTGGTTACCGAGGTTCCCAGGCCTTCATTCTAGGGTAAACGTCTACCAGGCCCTCGGTGAAGTGTTTAGCTACGCTGAAGTAGGGATAAATTTCTCTGCTTGTAGCTTGATGTTTCTGTGAAGTTGTCCGGCCGGACTAGGGCTTGGTTGGCTGAGGCGGCGGCTGTAGGGTTTTGTGCATCATGAGCCGACGGGCCTGTAGCCCTAGCCACGAGGCTGGTGAGTCCTCGGTCTGCACGACTGAAAATCCTGCCTTGCGGTAAAGCGCTCGGGCCGCTAAGTTGTCTTCCATGACGTGGAGTTGTAGCTCACGGATGCCCCATCGTTGCGCTACCTGTTCGCACGATCGCAGCAGGGCAATGGCAATGCCCTGGCGCCTAAAGGTTTGATCTACAGCCAAATTTGAAATATAGACGTGGCGATCGCCCTGCCAGGGCCAGGGCTGGCGTAGCGAGGCTTCCACAGTACCGGCGATGGTCTCTCCATAGGTTGCAGTAGACCCTGCGGTGGGGGCGGCGACGGCAGCCAGACAGGCGTAGCGAGGCGATTGGGCCTTGAGCCGCTGCTTCAAATCTTCGTAAATGCCGAGCCGAATGAAGGGATAGACCCACAGCCGCCAGCCGTCGCGATCGTAAAAGCTGGTGGTGAGCACATCGGTAAGGCGATCGAGATCGCGCAAATTGGCCGTGCGAACATGCGGCTGGGATGCTGCCGAGGCCGAAAGGGGAGAAATATTTGGGTCGGCCTGTACCATGAGTCTCTGCGGCAAACACAACTATTGCCAGCGCTGCCGTTCGCGGAGCGAGTGCCCAGCACTTAACCGGACGTTTGGCCATCGCCTTAGCAGTCAATATACCCTTCTCCCCCTGCCCAAGGGGTACGATCTAGAGAATCGTTTTATTTACAGCTCGACAACGCTGATACTGTCTTTGGTCTGCCCTAGCGAGGGCATCGCTAGCTATGGCCAACTCTCCGTTTCTGACGACCTTTGCTCGCCACCGCGACCCCAAGCTGCTGTGGCCAGTGGCCGCTGTGGCCTCAGTGCTAACCCACGGCCTGGCCTTGGGCATGGTGCGCACCCTGTCTATTCAAACCCCAGCCCAGCCTGAGGGTGAGATGACTCCGTTACCCATTCAGCTAGTGAATCTCTCTGCCGACCAGGCGGCCCCTGGACTGTCCAGTGCAGCCCCAGGGGCATCAGTTGGCGACGATACCTCGACTGCGGCCACAGTCGAGGCAGATGCTGCTGCGCCCCTAGCGGCTCAAACCGCTCCAGCAGCAGCAGAGGCTCCATCTGTTACCCCCCTTCCCCCGTCGGTAGCACCGCCTGTTTCCTCGCCGCCTCAGCCAGCGACCTCCCCAGTGGATAGCCCCCCGGTTGCCCCGGCCCCTCCGCCTACCCCGGCTCCAGTGACGTCGGGGCCGCCAGTGGCTCCACCTCCCCCCCGTCCGGAGCCTCCAGGGGCACCAGTGCCAGCGGTCAGTCGACCACCGGGGGCAGGGGGCCAGCCGGGGGGCAACAATCCGTTCCCTGGAGGTGCTGACGGCGGCGAAGCACCAGGGAATGCCGCACCGGGTGGAGGCGGGGCTGAGGGGCAGGGCGGACAAGTGGTGCCCATAGGAATTCGCCTTGACCCCAATGGCAGGGATATTCCAGAAACGGCTCCGCAGCTGTTGAACACCAGCGCTATTGCCATGCAGCCTTTGGCCTCGAGCTGTGGGTTTGCCAACTTAGATGCGCTGCTGGTAGGAGTCCCGGCTGCCTCGGTGCAAATGCAGATTCGGGTAGAGCCCAGCGGCGAAATTTCCAATGTTCGGCTGCTGCAGGGCACGGGCAGCAGCGCGGTGGATGATTTGGTGAGTTGCGTAGTGCGTCAGCGTCTGCGGCTGCAACCGGCTAGCTCGGCCGGGGTGTCCCAGCTGACAGATGCATTTATTTTGGATGCTCAGATTCAGTTCTAGAACTGTCTATATTGGATGGGGCTTTTGTATGCCGGGAGCGAAGTTTCTAGGAAAGAATTTGGGACGACGGCGCAACAACCTCGCTTTTTACGATCAGCAGGCTGCCCGCTGGTGGGACGAAACTGCCACCATTGCGCCGCTCAACCGCTTGAACCCGCTAAGGTTCAAATATTTTGATCGGGTCATACCCCACTGGAAAGGACTGAGGGTGCTAGATGTGGGCTGTGGCGGGGGCTTTACCTGCGAGTTTTTGGCTCACCAACAGGCTCAAGTGTGGGGGCTAGACCAGTCAGCCCGCTGTATTGCGGCCGCTCAGGCCCATGCCGAAGCGGAGGGCTGGCCGATTACCTACCGCTGGGGCGTGGCAGAGGCGTTGCCCTTTGAGGCAGCTGCCTTTGATGTGGTGGTCTGTGTGGATGTGCTCGAGCACGTGGCCGACCCCCTGAAATCAGTGCAGGAAATCAGCCGGGTGCTGAGACCTGGTGGGTTGTTTTGCTTTGACACGATCAACCGCACGGCGCGATCGCGTTTAGTCATGATCTGGCTGCTAGAAAATATCCTGCGCCAGATTCCGGTAGGTATTCACGACTGGGAGAAGTTCATCACCCCCGATGAGCTGCGCGCCATGCTGAGTCAGGCGGGCTTTGAAGCGGTGAAGATGGATGGCTTCAATCTGTTTGGCAGCACGGTGAGGGAAGCGATGGCGGCCTATCGGCTATATCAGACGACAGGCAAGTTTGAGGCGCGCTTTGATGGGGATATGCGGGTGATGTATATCGGCACGGCGGTCAAGGGGGGTGCGGAGCAGACAGGTGAGCGAGGTTAACATTCGCGCGGACGGTGTAGATGGGTGGTGGCGTTGAAGCGTTTGATGCGCCACAGTTCGCTATTAAGACGGTTGGGGCCGGGTTGGAGCCAGCGATCGCGATCGAGCCAAAACTCAAACAGGGCGGTGTTGGCCATGGGCAGACCCCAGGCGCGATCGCAGCCCATCAGGCAGGCGATTGCGTGCTGCAAAATCCAGTGGTGACCAATGACGAGAACGCGATCGCCATTGCGGTGACGTTCGAGCAGTCTACCCACCACTCGCTGGGCTCGGTTGTGGCCCTGCTCCAGGGTTTCGGCCTGAGGAATAGGCTGCCAGTCGAGGTTAGTTTCGAGCTGGTGGCAGAGGTCGGGGTAGCGATCGCAAGCTTCGGCCCAGGTCAGGCCGGTAAAAATGCCGGCGTCGTATTCTTTGAGGTCGTCTAGCAGGGTCACGGGCACCGTCTGACCAGAGGCCATAGTCACAGCCTTCGGCGGTTCCGTGGTAGCGGCGTGTGGGGCTGCTCTCGGCTCATCAACCGCTTGAAAAGTCTTTTCTCCCAAGCCTTTGACTATTGCTGCCAGGGTGGCGGTAGAGCGTGTCAAGGGGCTGCAATAGATGTGGGTAGGGTGCCAGTCGGTAGTAGCCAGATGTTGGCCCAGCCGTCGCGACTGCTCCATGCCTAGAGGGGTTAGCCCGGTAGAGCTGCATCCTTCCATTCGGCCCTCGGTGTTGCCTACCGACTGGCCGTGACGCACAAGCAGTAGTTTGAGAACGGTCATCGGCTAGATTCAACGGTAAGCTATCCCGAACCTAGTCTAGGCTGCCTGAGGAACGGCTTTGCTGCCTTCTGCTGTTTTCTATGGACGGCTCGTATAGCGTTATGGTCAACCAGGCGCGATCGGCGGAAGACTTTCTGTACCTGAAGGTGAAGCCGGCGATGGATTTGGGGGAGTCGAGGGTGAGTGGGCCGGGAGTGAGGGGTAGGCTAGGGGAGTGGGGAAAGTGTCTATTGATGCGCCCACAATGCTGGAAGCATGCCAAGATGCTAGAAAAATTGCCTAGATTTGCGGTTTACCTATGGTTTGTTCGGTTCACCCAACGTCGCCTTTTGCCTGCCGCTGTGGCCTAAATGATGTTGATCGCCAGCGGTTGGGCCTATTCCTTAGCGTAGTGCTGGGGTTCGCGGTGGTGGAATGGCTGGTGGGTAGTCAGAGCCACAGCCTAGCGCTTCAGTCAGACGCGGGGCACATGCTGACTGATGTGGGGGCGATCGCCCTGGCGCTGTCGGCGAGCTGGCTGACGCGTCTGACGCTGGCCCGCCCTCGACCGGGGCAGCCTCGTTTGGAGGCGATCGCGGCTCTGGTCAATGGCCTGGGGCTGTTGGCCATGGCAGGGTTGATCTCCCTAGAAGCCTGGCAGCACCTAAGTGCGCCACCTGTGGCCCTGGTCAGTGGGCCAATGCTGGGAACGGCGCTGGTGGGCTTGGGCATTAACGGGTTTGGGGTGTGGCTGCTGCACGGCCAGGGTAACGAGTCGCTAAATCGGCGCGGGGCGTTTTTGCACGTAGTCGCTGACCTGGTGAGTTCGGTAGGGGTGATTGTGGGGGCGCTGTGTATGGCCCTGTTCCACTGGTTTTGGGTGGATGGGGCCTTGAGTTTGGCGATCGCCCTGCTGATTGGCAGCAGCGCTCTGCCGCTGATCTACCAAAGCTGGGGTCACTTGAAGGGCAACGCTACTCCAGACCTGTCCTCCCTGGGGTTTCTGGAAGCTGGGCGCACTGACCTGAGTGCCCACATTTTGGGATCCTCTTCCCCTAGCGTGCCGTTGGTAACGGCTTTGGGTAACAAACCTAGCGGATTAGCGGCAAAACTGCGCCACAACGGCTTTTAGATTCTAATATTCATAGCTAGGTGGCCATCTCTGCATGGGCCAGCACTGCACTGTGTCTACGGGAGTTCAACCATGGGTACCTGGGTTAAGGAAACCGATGAAGCTTTTTACCTGATGCAGGGAAACCAGTGGATCTCCCGCATTCAGAAGCGCCCCTCTGCCGCCAACCCTAACGAACGGGTGCTAAATGTGGAGGGCATGCGGGACTGGTTTTTGCGAGCGGATTCGCCCCTAGCCATGACGGTGTCGGTAGGGACTGGCGGGCCAGAACCAGAGCAGGCTGGGTCTTCAGGGGGTCAAACCCCACCGCCCGAAGGCGAAACTCCACCCCCTACAGACGGCGGCACCTCGCCTGTCGATCCTGGTTCGGGAGGAGAACCCGCTCCTGAGCCCGCTAAGAGCCTGACGCTGCGAGTCAAAAGCACGACCTACTTCAAGCTACAGCCCAAGCTGGCCGGCGAGCTTACCGACGCTGAAAAGGTGCTGGTGACCAATGGTACGACCTTGGACATTCAGTACTACATCGATGTGGGCAAAAACCACTGGCAGGTGCAGCTGCTTGAACCTACCCTGGGCGACAAAACCAATCGCAGCTGGTATGTCTACACCCCAGACATTGATGTGCTGACCGGCGTTCGGCTGCGGGTGATCAGCGATACCCTCTTCAAGACTGAGCCTAAAATTTCGTCGCAGCTGAGCGAGTCGCAGAAGTTGTTTGTTAAAAATGGCACTCAGGTGAATCTGCTAGCTTTTAAGCCAGCAGCGGGTGACCACTACGAGATTGAACTTGCCGATGCGATCGCGGGGGCCGAAGTCAACACCAAGTGGTATGTCTACAGCCTCGACACCAAGGTAGACGGCAACCGTCAGACCTTGGAGGTTACAGGCGACACCATCTTTAAGGCTCGGCCAGTGCAAGCTAGCCAGCTCTCTGATGCCGATAAAGTGCTGGTGAAGAAGGGCACGGTGTTCTTGTTGAACTCCTACGCTCAGCCTGAGAGCAACCATGTGCGGGTGGCCCTGCAAGGGGCCTTTCTTGGCCCCCAAAACCGTACGTCTTGGCATGCCTATGTGCCTGATATTCAAATTTCGGGCACCGAGCTTGGCAACCGTCCCAGTGACCAAGGGCCAGGGCAGCCCACTAACCCAGCCGATCGGGGCGTGGCAATGAGCTTCCCTGGGTTTACGGGCACCTACTACTCCAACGACCCGATTCAGCCTAAAAATCGCTACGGGGTGCGGGGCAACTTTACCTGGGGCGAGGCTCTGCACGTCAACCGCTCTACGGGGGCCTATCGTCGCCCCGCCAACGCTGGCGTCATCTACAACATTTTGAAAGTGGCCGATGCCATGGAAGAAATTCGCAAGATGTACGGCGATAAGCCACTAAAAATTAATTCCTGGTATCGTGACCCGGCTACCAATGCGGCGGTCGGCGGAGCCTCGATGTCGCGTCACCTATCAGGCGATGCGGTGGACTTTGTGGTGCCCGGCGTGCGGTGCTATGACGTGTATGCGAGGCTCAACGGCTGGTGGGGCAGCCGGGGCGGCTTGGCCAGCTCTTCGGTGTTTACCCACATCGACGTGCGGGGTTACCGAGCCCGTTGGAGCTACGGCTACTAGGCCAGGTCGCGTTTTGCAAGTTTGGATGGCTCTGCGATGGCAAAAAACTCGTCGTAGAGCCGTTTTGCGATCTCGGTATCCTTTGCCAAATCGCGCTGCAATAGCTTCGATTGACACCTCACGTGCTGTAGGGGCGCAGCATGCTGCGCCCCTACGCGGGGGAATTAGAGATGTTAGAAGGTTTTTAGGTCTAGCAATGCTCACGCTGGTGCTGAGCTTGGGAGGGATTCCGGTAGCAGGCCTGGCGCTTTTGCCTCCGCCAGAGACGGCTCTTACCCCCGATCTGGCAAATTTTCCCTTGGTGAGATCCTACGATTTAGGCATGGCCAATCTGGCCCAGAGTGGCACGGAGGTTGGCATCATGCCGCTGGCGCTGACCGGGGCGATCGCCCTGCCTCCCGGTGATTCCACCATTCCCTGGGTTGTGGTGCTCCACGGTCGCCATGCTGGGTGTCATTTTCAGCCCGAGGCTACTAGCCAGTGGCCCTGTGCTCCTGAACCTCGCTTTGATCTGGGCTTTGCCTACCTGGCCCAGTCTTTAGCTGAGGCCGGCTACGGTGTGCTGATTCCTAATCTAAATGCGGCCTTTAGCGAAACCTACGGGGCCACCGCTGACACCCGCAACGACTTTGCTGACCAGCGCAGCGGCCAAATTATTGACGCCCACCTAACCCGCTTGGCCCAGGCCCACCAAGGGGATGATGCCGGCTTTGGAATTTCTCTGACTGGGCGGGTTGACTCGACTCGTCTGGCGATGGTGGGTCACTCTATGGGCGGTGGCGCAGCGGCCCTCAGCGCCCTGCAAGGCAGAACCGTCTCTGGCCTGAGCCCGTCGGCCTTGGTGCTGATTAGCCCTACGCGCAGCTACCCCATGGCCCAACGCCCCGATGCCTATCAGCTACCAGATGTGCCGACAGCGGTGATCGCTGGGGGGTGCGATCGCGACATTTTTGACCTCAGCAGCCTCTACTACGTCGAAATGGCCCGGCAGCAGCCCCGCACAACGCCGGTTGTGGGGCTACTGCTGACGGGGGCCAACCACAACTATTTCAACGCTGCTGTGGCGGAGGATGACTACTACCGCAGGCCCAACAATGGGCCGTTGTGCAACCCGCAGCGATCGCGCGACCGCCTGTCGCGGGTGGCCCAAGAAAACTTTCTTGCTCAGTACACCCAAGCGTTTTTGCGCACCGTCTGGCCTGCCTCTGGGGAGGTGGACGTGGCTGAGGTGGGCATGGCTCCTGATCGAGTGGCCCCAGTGGAGCTGTTTGGTCAGTCGGTACTCACTGCTCTCGTGTCTCCCAATGCCCAGCGCTACACCGTGTTTGAGGCCGAGAAGGCTCCGGTATCTATTCTCACTGCTGGGCTAAAGGCAACCTTCTGTGAGCCGCTGACCGATTGCCAACAGACCTCACGGCCCTACCCCCACTTTCCCACCCTGCTTACCCTGGGGTGGGAGGCCGCTACAGAATCGCTGCAAGTACCTCTAGAGGGCGTCAACATCAGCAACTTTACCAGCCTTGAACTGCGTCTCGCCCCTGATCCATCTTGGTCGATACCCCAGGGGCAGCCGGTGTTTGCGGTGGTGCTGCGCGATCGCCAGGGGAGCGCGGCGCGAGTTGAAATTCTCTCTACTGTGCCTGCTTTGAGGCAGTTTGAGGCTGACTCTACCCACGGCAACACGGCACCCCTCTATCCCAGCGCCCTGCGCATTCCCCTAGGGCAGTTTTCAGGCGTAGATCTGGCGGCGTTGACGAGTGTAGAGCTGGTGTTTGATCAGGTTCCCCAGGGCAAGCTGCATCTGGCCAGCATTGAGTTTGTGGGGCAGAATTAGGCTTCCTAAATGCCTTCAAAGGTGCTGTGGCGGAAGGTGTAGCCTGCTGCCTTGAGTTTTTGGTTCGACACGCGCACGTTGTAGGGGCGGGCACTGGGTTGTGATGGATCCCACTGTACGGGCTCTAGCTGGTTGGCTTGGCAGACGCGATCGATCAGCTCGCGCACGGTGGGGATTTCGTCTTGCACCAGGTTGTAGAGGCCGCTAAGGGAGTGAGTTTGGGCATGGGCGATCGCCCCGACGATGTCATCTAAATGAATCCAGTTGCTGCCTTCGTGGCCAGAGCCGGGGCGGGTGGTGCCAGCGGCGCGGCTGTAGATTTTGGACAGCTCTCGCCCTGGGCCATAGATGCCGCCGAGGCGGAAGATACAGACGTTGCGATCGGGTGTAGCTGCTCCTAGCAGCGTTTGCTCGGTCTCGGCCATAGTGCGGGCGTTGTCGGTGGCGGGTTTGACTGGGTCGTCTTCTCTCACCCAAGCCCCGTCGTAGTTGCCATACACGGAATAGCTGCTGGTGAAAATAATTTGCTTCATGTTGGGGGACTGCTCGAGAGCGCCCACGACTGTTTGAGCTGTCTTTAAGTAAACGTCTTCGTAGTTCGCTTGGCGACCGGCCCCTACGCAGATGAGCAGTGTGTCTTGGTCTTGCAGGAGGGCGACAATGCCGTCTGCATCTGACCCACTGACCACCTGCACAGCATCGGCTACTGTCTGCAAATCACTCACTCGATCAGAGCTGGTGGTCGTGGCTGTTATATGAATTCCTTGGGATTTCCACAGGTGCGCTACGGCCTTGCCGACATACCCACAGCCCAAAATTGCTGCCTTCATCGTTTTAGCCTCCTCAAGGCGTCAATAGCTGCATTTTTACGTGCTTCTTTTTTGCTCCGCCCTTGGCCAATGCCGTAGCTAATTTCGCCTACGTAAACCTCAACAGCAAATTCTTTTGCGTGATCGGGGCCAAATGCTTTTTGCAACCGATATTCTGGCAGGCTTGAACTCCCAATATGAGCTTGCACATACTCTTGAAACTCACTAACCGGATCTGTAGCTCGAAAGTCTAACGCCATATCGACTAAGGGTTTGAAGATGGATGCTACATACTTGTATGCAGCATCTAGACCGGCATCTAATCGATAAGCACCAATCATGGCCTCAAACGCATCAGCTTGAACACTGGGATTATCTCGCTCATGCTGTGCGCCAGTCCCTAAACGAAGCATTGGTGGGATGCCTAGCTGTACTGATAGGGATGCCAAAAAGAACTTTCCAACTAAGCGATCGCCCCGTTTTGACATTTCTCCCTCAGTCATTGTGGGATAACGAGTGAAGAGTAAGTCTCGAACTACTAGTTCAATAATGCTATCACCCAAAAACTCCAGGCGCTCATAATCGAATCCTTCTTCAGGATGTTCATAGGCGTAGGTGCTGTGGGTAACAGCCTGCTGTAATAATGCTGAATTTTGGAAGTTAGGCAGGGGCATTAGAGTTGATAAACTACTGCGAGAGAGCTTTTCAGGAAGCCTTCTTAAAAAGACTTCCTGAAGCTTTAGGAGCCGAGAGTGCTATGCGGCTTCCTTGCTGAATTTTTGCAAATCTTCTACGAAGAAGATATCTTTTGGATTTAACTTTTGCAATCGCTGACTCACATTATTATGTCGGCCTATAACAATGACTCTACGCTCTGACATCTGACAAGCTCTGATAAGAGGTGAAAAATCTTTATCTCCTGTTACCAAAACAAGAATATCAGGCATCCAATGGATACTTAACCGAGCAAAGTCGCTCATTAAACGGTTGTCAAGTTCGTTTCTTGTTTTAACAGCGACATCAACACATTGCCAACCTTGTAACTGCAATTTATGCTCTGTTTCTTTTGGGATTGCACGCCAGTGGTGATAAGCATACAAAAAGGGTATGTCACCTAAGCTATTAACAAAATCGATGATTGTCGAACCATATTTCTTTAAACAAACGTTTTGACCATCAGCAAAAACGGCTACAGTAGGTCGTTGCAATTTTTCAGAGCCTAAATTTCTTTGAGCCATGTAATTGACCAAAAAACAACGGCTCGGATTAATTAGAAAACAAACTATTATTCAGCTACTGGATTCACTTAGTGATGGTACACCTCAGCAGCGCACTTACCACCAAACGATTCACAGTAACTAGATCTACATAGCAATCGCAAAGGGCGTATGGCTATACTGCCAACCGACTTTTACCCGCTAACCCCATAGCTATGCGCTCTGTGCGATATCTATGTAGGCCTAGTTAATGTTGATAACAGCTCATGACTAATACCGAGCTTGTATAAAAAGTAACTCAGATCCTTTCGTGGGGCAATAGTACAATTGCATCAATATCCGCTGCCGTCCTGCACCCTAAACTAGTCCAGTTATAGATTCGCACCCTTGAGTTCCGACATATCAACACTTAAGCACTGTCGCCGCTACGGCAAGCAGCAGATCGGCTTTGCTGCTTCCAAGACCGTTTTACTGAGGAAAGTACCTGAGCAGTCGAATCTGCCCAAACCGGCAGAGTTATTCGCGACACTGAAGTTGCACTGTACGGGCAATGCTCGCACCGCTGCGACATTTCCCCCACGGCTAGGTGAGGATAGCGAGCAAAGATTAAATCGCGCACCACAACTTCAAGAATGCCGTTGCCCAAAAACTCTAGGCGATCGTAGTCGGGGCCTTCGTTAGGGTGTTCGTTGGCGTAGCTGCTGTGGGTGAGCGCTTGCCGAAGCAAGGCTGGGTTTTGGAAATGAGGCAGGGGCATTTTGGACTCGACAGTAAAACCGGGTTCCTTGCTCTAAACTCTAAAAGCTAATTTAGCTATTAAAGCTTAGTTGGAACCCGGTTTCCGAGTTGGTGAGCTTGAGGCAGTTCAATGGTGCCTGTGAGGTAGCGATCGCAGTTTCCTACGACCCACATCCCAATTGCTTACTTATGTCACTAGTGGAGTAGGGCGTAAAGCCCATAGTTACTATCAAGCCGCAGGCGGAAAAGACTTATAACCTAATGCAGATTTTGGACTGTGCTGACCAAACAAAGTTTTGACCTTGTAAAGCTTTAACAAGGCTTCTTCAGCGTCGGGATATCGCTCCATCAGGAAATTGATCATCTCATCAGCCGTACAGCTTTTCTGAGTGCCGCCATTCCAGCTATGAAACTCCTTATGGACTTCCTCGTTAAGGGTCATAAGGTTATCTATGCAGGCAGCTAGGTCTGGATAGTCTCTGTCGGAGTAGATATGATGAGCAGCGAGATTAAATTTATTGGACTTACCGTATTTACTGCGAGTAATTTGGCAAGTTTCTTTATCTCGCTTTTTGGCAGCCGCTTTGGCTTTAGTAATCTCTTTTTGCCGAGCCGTCTCGGCGTCGATGATTAAATTAAGTGTCTTTTTCCCTACTACCTCAACGGCTTTACACCATTCCCTACGGTCTTTCATAGTCAATGACTGAGCTAGTTCCCGGCTTAACCGATCAAAGCCAGATAAGGAATAGTATCTAACTCCATCAAAGTCGTCGAAATCTTCAAATTTAACAAGCGGCCTTTCAGAGCGTTGAATTGAATCAAAGGCACGGTTAAGACGAGCGTAGCTCGTGCAGAAGATGTTAACCGCATCCTTCTTGGACAGAAAGTATCTATTATTTCTAGGACTTAGAGAACTACAGTTCTCATGGATTTTGCGGCGAACGAAAGCATTTCGGAGTTTTTCCTTATGCTTGGTTATGAATTCAACAATATTGTCCCAGAGGCTCTTCGGCTCTACTGAGTCCATATACTTTGCGATCGCAAAGGCCCCGTGCTCCGCAAAGATTCGTTCTTGAAGCTTTTTGTTTAAGTAGATATAGTGATCGTTCTCTCTTAAATCCCACTCATCATTGGGATCAGACTCAAAGAAGGCTATGATTTTATCTAATTTACTAACAGAAATCCCTAAGGCATCTGCTAGGTCTTTCTCCTTGATGGTGAAACTCGAAGTGTCCTTTGCCATTTCTAAGCCTCCGCACCAATGCTTTGGTACATGGTGTTGATGCGGTCAAAAACTTTGGTATCGCCCGTGCCCGAAGTGTCTGGATGATACGTTTTACTTAAAGCGTGATAAGCCTTTTTGATATCTTCTTTCGAAGCCGACTTCGGATTGAGGTCAAATACTCGCCAAGGCAAGAAGTATTTGAAGATATCAATTCCGTTGATGCAGCCGTAGCCCTCTTCCTGATCTTCTCCAGGAAGAACGCCAATAAACTTTCGGTATAGAACTTCCCAAGAATCTTTCAGGCCTAAGTTCATTGGCTCCATGCCGTCTGTGGCCATCTTGAAAGAGCCGGATTTCTTCAACTCAGTCGTATCCTTGACCTCAAAATAGCTGTAAACAGCCTTTTTAAGGTCAGCCATTGACAATGGCTTGATCTTCTTTGTTACTTTCTTAACTGCTTTATCTTTCTTCTTATAATTGACAATAACAAATTGAGCAAATTCAAGAAGTGCTTCGGAGTCAATCTTGTAATGCTCGGCGAGGCGACTGGCCTCGTTTTGAATAAGTGAATTAAGCTGATTAGATGGCATAGCAAATTCGCTTTAGATTTGAAGGTAAAACTGCGTATAGCTACCTATATTCTGGTAGGCACTATTAGCTTTCCCTAGATTCTGCTCTACTGCAACAACCTAAAAAGGTTTTCATGGAAGTTCAAATGTTCTATCTGAAGCTGTGATTTGCTCAATCTCTTGTTGGGCTAGTAAAGCTGAACTAATAAATCGTTGTAAAGAGAGCGTTCTCTTTACACGAAGCGATATCAATTGATTAGTAAGCACCACCTGTTATCTATTCAAAATATCACCGCTATTTAGCGGTGAGCTATTCAACATATTTCGCTAGATAAAAGTTTATTTAGCCTTGGTTAAACATTCATCCAGACTTGCGATCGCCCTTATTAGCCCCTTGCTACAACCATCGCCATCCCTGTTAGCTTCATCAGCCACCTTGGAGGGTTCGGCCAGTCGTCGCAATCATTCATCCGGCTAACGCGATCGTTCCTACAGGCCCAAAGATCCTCAGCCACCAACAGAGATCGTTCATATCCCGGGCACAATGCTTTATCAATCCCTGCGGATTGTGCATCTCACACCGTTGAAGCTTTTACCAGTAGAGCAATAGGTTCATAACGCCAAGCGTTAAAGGGTACGCAATCCTCAAGTGATTATGCGCTCAATGCAACAGAACAAATCCATTGACTGAGGCAGCGTATTCATGCAAAGAAACGCTGTTCGGCTAAGATAGCTGCAACAGCGTTTCTTGATTAGTTTCGGCTGTGCTTAGGTTGGCCTATGCAGCAGAGCAGCTTGCTTTTGGGATTCGGCATAGATTCTGAGAGCTGCTGCCATATGTTGCTCTGCGCCTTCCCCTTGAGACTGAAACCAGTTCAAGGTTTCGGCATCAATGGGCACAGTGACTATAGAAGCCGATGATTGATGAGGCATTCGTAGCTTTGCTTTTGCAAAGAAAGCCTCATCAAGCGGCGGAATGTCAGAAGTGTCAATATCCTCATCGGTCATTGCGTCAATTCTGGCCCAATCGGTCTTGGATGTATTGTTCATAGCGCTTTCGTTCATGCGAGAGTGCCTTTCTTAAAGAAATGACGCGAATGATATTTGCTTCTGGCTCTGTAAATATGATCACGATAATGCGACCATTCAGCAACCCGATACCCATCCATCGGTCTTCACCATAATCATCACGCTCATCTAGATCGATCAGCAACGGCAAGTCAAAGATTCGATACGCGTCTGCGAAGTCGAAGCCATGCTTGCCGATGTTGGTCTCATTCTTTCGGTCATCCCACTCAAACTGCATAGGCGGCTCAGGTTAGGGCAGTTCGGTGGTGCCCATCAGGTAGCGATCGCACTCCCGCGCCGCCCCACGCCCTTCATTGATCGCCCACACCACTAGGCTCTGGCCCCGACGACAATCCCCAGCGGCAAACACCCCCGGAATTGAAGTGGTGTACTGCTCATGCTCAGCCTTCACGTTGCTGCGGCCATCTTTTTCTAGGCCCAAAGCATCGATCAAGGGCTGCTCCGGACCAAGGAAGCCCATCGCCAGCAGCACCAGATGCGCAGGGACAACCTTCTCGGTGCCGGGCACGTTCTGAGGCACAAACCGACCATTTTCGTCTTTGCCCCACTGAATCTGCACTGTGTGGACAGCTTTCACGTTGCCCTGCTCATCGCCCTCAAACTTGGTGGCGGTAGTCAGGTAGGCGCGGGGGTCGTCACCAAACATCGCAGCGGCTTCCTCCTGGCCATAGTCCATCTTGTAGACCTTGGGCCACTCCGGCCAGGGGTTGCCCGCCGAGCGGGTTTCGGGCGGCTGGGGCATGATTTCCACCTGGGTGACGCTATTGCACCCGTGGCGAATGGAGGTACCCACGCAGTCGGTGCCCGTGTCGCCGCCACCGATAATCACTACATCTTTGCCCGCCGCCGAGATGTAGTCGTTGCCGGGGTAGCCATCCAGCAGCGATCGCGTATTGGCCGTGAGAAATTCCATCGCAAAGTGAATGCCCTTCAGCTCGCGCCCTTCGATGGGCAGGTCACGGGGCTTAGTGGAACCGGTGCAGAGCACTACAGAGTCGAACTCATTGAGCAGATTGTCAGCCGAAATGTCTTTGCCGACTTCGGTGTTGCAGACAAAGGTGACGCCCTCAGCCTCCAGCACGTCTAGCCGACGCTGCACTACCTGCTGCTTATCGAGCTTCATGTTGGGAATGCCGTACATCAGCAGGCCGCCGGGGCGATCGGCCCGCTCGTACACGGTGACCCAGTGGCCCGCTGAGTTGAGCTGGGCAGCGGCGGCCAGTCCAGCGGGGCCAGAGCCAATCACCGCGACTTTCTTACCCGTGCGCTGCTGCGGTGGCGTGGGAGTAATCCAGCCCGACTCCCAACCCTTTTCGGCGATGGAATACTCAATATTTTTGATCGTCACCGGGGGGTTGGTGATGCCCAGCACGCAGGAACCCTCGCAGGGAGCAGGGCAAACGCGCCCGGTGAACTCGGGGAAGTTGTTGGTCTTGTGCAGCCGCTCCAGGGCTTCTTCCCACAGGCCCCGATAGACCAGGTCGTTCCATTCTGGAATCAGGTTGTTGACGGGGCAACCGCTGGCCATACCGCTGATGGTCATGCCCGTGTGGCAGAAGGGGGTACCGCAATCCATGCAGCGAGCGCCCTGAGTGCGGAGGTTTTCCTCCGGCATGTGGAGGTGGAACTCGTCCCAGTTGCGAATGCGATCGGCGGGGGCAACTTCTTGCGCCACTTCCCGCAGGTATTCCATAAAGCCAGTCGGTTTTCCCATGGTGTTTGTCCTGCAAAGTGTGTTGATGGGGAGACAGGTAGGATGGGCAATGCTTGCATGCCTACCAAAAAAGTTTCTTTGGAGTAATTAGGCAGGGTCTATCGACCTTTGCCTCTTTACAGATTGCGTAGGTTGGGTGAAGCGTCAGTGGAACCCAACATTGCCGAAGTTTTCGTTGGGTTCCACTCTGTTCCACCCAACCTACGCTCTAACTCGAATTTGAATAGTCTTTGTCTCCATGAGTAGCATTCAGTTGGGCTGTCATTAGATTGGTTGATAGGTGGGCATTGCCCACCCTACGGGGATTTCGCGATCGTAGGGTGGGCACCGCCCACCAAAAATTAGGCAGTTAAGCAGTAGCACCTCACCCTACAATTCATACCCAACCGCTAACTTCCGCCGATGCGGGCAACGTCGCGGGCGTTTTCTTCAAACGCTGCCGTTAGGGCATCGTCGCCGGTGAGGCCATCTGCCAGGGCTTTTTGAATGTGTTGCAGCACCCGCTTGTAGTCGCGGGGCATCACCTTCACAAACTTGGTGATCGCGTTATCCCAGTCTTCGAGCAGGCTCAGCCCCCGCTTGCTCTGGGTGTAATCGACATGACGCTGAATCAGCTCTTGCAGGTCGCGAATTTCTTCGGGGTCAGTGAGCTGCTCCAGATCCACCATTTCGGTGTTACAACGAGTGGCAAAATCGCCAGCTTCGTCGAGCACGTAGGCGATGCCGCCGCTCATGCCGGCGGCAAAGTTGCGCCCGGTTAGCCCCAGCACGATCGCCTTGCCGCCGGTCATATATTCGCAAGCGTGGTCGCCGACGCCTTCTACTACTGCGGTCACACCCGAGTTGCGCACACAGAAGCGCTCACCCGCTAGCCCCCGAATGTAGGCTTCGCCACTGGTCGCGCCGTAGAAGGCGACGTTGCCAGTGATGATGTTTTCAGCGGGCACAAAGGTCGACTGCTTGGGCGGGTAGACAATTAGCTTGCCGCCGCTGAGGCCTTTGCCCAGGTAGTCGTTGGCTTCGCCTTCCAACTCTAGGGTGACGCCCTTGGGCACAAAGGCCCCAAAGCTCTGCCCAGCGCTGCCCTGGAAGTGGAGGTGAACGGTGTCTTCCGGCAATCCCTCCCAGTGGCGTTTGGTGATCTCGTTGCCGAGAATGGTGCCGACGACGCGGTTGACGTTTTGGATTGGCAGGGTGGCGCTGACCTTTTCGCCCCGCGCGATCGCAGGTTCGCACAGCTCCAGCAACGTGGTCATATCCAGCGATTTCTCCAGGCCGTGGTCTTGGGCCATCTGGCAGTAGCGCCCGACTTCGGGGCCAACCTCCGGCTGGTGCAGGATGGGGGAGAGGTCGAGGCCCTTAGCTTTCCAGTGGGCGATCGCGGCCTTTGGCTCCAGCACATCGGTGCGACCTACCATCTCATCCAGGGTGCGGAAGCCCAGTTGGGCCATCAGCTCGCGCATATCCTGGGCGATGAACCGCATGAAGTTGACCACGTGGTCGGGGTCGCCCATGAAGTGCTTGCGCAGCTCAGGATCTTGGGTGGCGACACCCACGGGGCAGGTGTTCAGGTGGCAAACCCGCATCATGATGCAGCCCAGGGAGATCAGGGGAGCGGTGGCAAAGCCAAACTCTTCGGCCCCCAGCAGAGCGGCGACGACGACATCGCGCCCGGTTTTCATTTGGCCGTCGGTTTCGACGACGACCCGACTGCGCAGGTTGTTCAACACTAGGGTTTGGTGGGTTTCCGCTAACCCCAATTCCCAGGGTAGACCGGCGTGCTTGATGGAGGTTTGGGGTGAGGCCCCAGTGCCGCCATCGAACCCCGCGATGAGAATCACATCGGCGTGGGCTTTGGCCACCCCAGCGGCGATGGTGCCGACCCCAACTTCGGACACCAGTTTGACGTTGACGCGGGCATCGCGGTTGGCGTTCTTGAGGTCGTGGATCAGCTCGGCCAGATCTTCAATGGAGTAGATATCGTGGTGGGGCGGCGGCGAAATCAGGCCCACGCCGGGGGTAGAGTGGCGCACCTTGGCAATCCAGGGGTAGACCTTGCGGCCCGGTAGCTGACCACCTTCGCCAGGCTTGGCCCCCTGAGCCATTTTGATCTGGATCTCTTGAGCTTGAGACAGATAGAGGCTGGTGACGCCGAAGCGGCCAGAGGCTACCTGCTTGATGGCGCTGTTTTTGGAGTCGCCTTTTTCATTCGTCCAGGTATAGCGATCGGGGTCTTCGCCGCCTTCGCCCGTGTTAGATTTGCCGCCCAGGCGGTTCATGGCGATCGCCAACGCCTCGTGGGCCTCCTTAGAAATCGACCCATAGCTCATCGCCCCGGTCTTAAACCGCCGGGTGATGGCCTCGACAGGCTCCACCTCGTCCAGGGGAATCGGCTCTCGCTGCTTGAACTGAAGCAGGTCGCGCAGGCGGAACATCTGTTTCTCTTGCTCGTTCACCAAGGCGGCGTAGCGCTTATAGGCCTCGTAATCGCCCGTTCTCACCGCTTTTTGCAGTGAGTGAATGATTTCGGGGCTAAACAGGTGGGCTTCTCCCTCTTTGCGCCACTGGTAATCGCCGCCCGCATCCAGAGTAATGTGCTCGGTAGGGCGATCGGGGAAGGCGTGGCGGTGGCGCTTGAGGGCTTCTTCAGCTAATACGTCTAGCCCGACACCCTGAATGCGGGAGGCCGTCCAGGTAAAGTACTGGTCAACAACGGTGTGGTTGAGGCCCAAGGCTTCAAAGATCTGCGCACCGCGATAGCTCTGAATGGTGGAGATGCCAATTTTAGAGGCGATTTTGATCACCCCCTTGGTGACGGCCTTGATAAAGTTTTGGCAGGCTTTGTCGAACTCCATCGGCGGCAGCAGCTGATCGCTGATCATGCCCTCGATGGTGTCAAACACCAGGTAGGGGTTGATTGCGCCGCAGCCGTAGCCGATCAGGGTGGCGAAGTGGTGCACTTCGCGCGGTTCGCCCGACTCTAGAACCAGACCGACGCGGGTGCGGCTGCCGTTGCGAATCAGGTGGTGGTGCAGGCCAGCGACAGCCAGCAGCGCGGGAATGGGGGCGTGGTCGGCGTCAAGGGTGCGATCGCTCAAAATAATCAGGCTGGTGCCCTGGGCGATCGCCTCATCCGCCGCCGCAAAGATCCCGTTCAGCGCCGCCTCTAGCCCCGCTTCACCCTCAGCTGCCTTGAACACAATGGGCAGCGTCGTCGAAGGAAATCCGCTAGCCTCAGCATTCTTCAGCTTGGTCAGCTCCGCATTGGTGATGATCGGCGTTTTGAGGTTAATCAGCCGACAGCTCTCCGGCTCGGGCTGGAGCAAATTGCGCTCGCTGCCGATGGTGGTGTCTGCAGAGGTGATGATCGCCTCGCGAATGGAGTCGATGGGCGGGTTCGTCACCTGGGCAAACAGCTGGTGGAAGTAGTCGTACAGCAGCCGAGGCTTATTCGACAGCACGGGTAGCGGCGTGTCAGTACCCATGGCACCGACAGCTTCCACACCGCTTTCGGCCATGGGCTTAAGCAGCAGGCGCAGCTCCTCAAAGGTATAGCCAAAGGCAGTTTGGGCGATCGATAGGGGCACAGGGGTGGGTAGGGGCGCAGCAGGCTGCGCCCCTACGGGATTTGTGCCATTGCCGTTTAACCCTGCGGGGTTTGTGGACTCCGGCAGATCTGCCAATTTCACCAAGTGCTGATCGAGCCATTCGCGGTAGGGTTGCTCAGCGGCGATTTGGTGCTTGATCTCTTCGTCAGAGACGATGCGGCCCTCTTCCATGTTCACCAAAAACATGCGGCCCGGCTCCAGGCGACCCTTGTAGGCGACCCGCTCGGGTTCGATGGGTAGCACTCCGGCTTCCGAGGCCATAATCACCAGGTCATCCTTGGTGACCGTGTAGCGGGAAGGGCGCAGGCCGTTGCGATCGAGCACCGCACCCATCATGGTGCCGTCGGTGAAGGCGATCGCCGCCGGGCCATCCCAGGGCTCCATCAGGCAGGCGTGGTATTCGTAGAAGGCTTTTTTCTCGGCGCTCATCGACTCATGGGCCGTCCAGGGTTCAGGCACCATCATCATCATGGCGTGGGGAAGCGATCGCCCGGCCAGCGTCATCAGCTCCAGGGTGTTGTCGAAGATGCCAGAGTCGCTACCTTCTTTGTTGATCAGTGGCTTGGCGCGATCGAGATCACCGCCAAATAGCTCAGCCTCAAACATCGACTGGCGGGCATACATCCAGTTGATGTTGCCGCGTAGGGTGTTGATTTCGCCGTTGTGGGCCACATAGCGATAGGGGTGCGCCCGCTCCCAGCTGGGGAAGGTATTAGTGCTAAAGCGCGAGTGCACTAGGGCCAGCGCGCTTTCCATTGCCTCATCGGCCAGGTCGGGGAAGTACAGCCCCACCTGCTCTGGCGTCAGCATGCCCTTATAGACCACCGTGCGGCACGACAGGCTGGTGGCGTACCAGTAGGGGTCGGCGGGGTGAATGGCGGAGTGGGTGCGCTTGCGAATGATGTATAGCTTGCGCTCAAAGGCCTGGTCGTCGGCCAAATCGCCAGAACGCTGAATAAACACCTGCTGCATAAACGGCTCGCTGGCCTTGGCCGTCTCTCCCAGAGAGGCGTTGTCGGTGGGCACATCGCGCCAGCCCAGCACCTGTTGCCCCTCTTCTGCGGCAATTTGCTCAAAAACGCGACGACCCTGCTCACGGTCTGCCGGGGTGGGCGACGAAAAGAAGAAGCCCACGCCGTAGTGCTCTGGCCCCGGTAGGGTAATGCCCTCTGCCGCTGCCACCTTGGCCATAAATTTGTGGGGCATTTGCAGCAAAATGCCTGCCCCGTCGCCGGTGTTGGCCTCAGCCCCTACCGCGCCCCGGTGAGCCAGGTTGACCAGAATTGTCAGCCCCTGCTGCACAATAGTGTGTGACTGAGCGCCCTTCATATGGACGATGAAGCCAACGCCACAGGCATCGTGTTCGTACTGTGGATGGTAAAGACCTTGAGCTTGGGGCGGTTGAGATAGGGTCATTGATTTATCGAGCAACAGGAAGGAACTCAAACAGGCATAGCTATAGACCGTGCCTAGCTATTCTGCGATGAGCCATGGGGTGTTGACTAGTCCCTTAAGAAAATAATCAGATCAATGCCTTAAGAAGTTTGCGAAATATCACAAAGCCTAGGGTTTTTTGACGCCAAGAATTTCTGCTAAATCAAGCACATCTACAAGAAAAGATATATTGTGGCTAGTGGGTTCTCTTGAGCGAGCTAGAACCGCTGGTGTTGATGCTGGCAAACTGGTTCTCTATCAAGCTAAGAGGCTGTTTGCAAAGGCATCTGTCGTGCTTAGGTGACCTATCCCCTTCAAAGGGATATATTCAAGCTTAAAATCTCTTCTGAAAAGGGATATTCAAGGAGAAGCTCAGCTTTTTGCTGTACAGGAATAGAACCCTTAAGTCCAACTCTAAAGCATCTTGCTGTAGTGAGTATTCAACAACAAAGCTAAGCGTAATTACGCTTAGCTTTGCTCAAATATACTGACTGATACAGTCGAGGCTGAGCATTCTGAAATATAGCTGCCCCATCGCGATTCTTGTGGATTTAAAGGGCCAACAAATTGCGTGATCTGTTGAATGAGCAACGACTGCAAAAATTACATATTCTTACAAGCTGTGTTGAGTAGAGCGCGTGATCTGGTTGCGTGGCCGTTGGTCAGACAAATGCTGTGAACAACGATCGTAGTTTGTTCGATCACTAAGAAATGACAGCCTCATTTTGCTGCTTCTAATATTGTGGCGAAAGAACATACTGCGATCGCCTCATAAGACTGTGCCACTGAGCAGAGCTCCCTGCTTCTTAACCTTTCCAGAGTTCTATCCCTACTTCCTCACCACTTCCTAGGCAGTTCAGCAGCTTTTCCCCTGTTTAAGCTCGTGAGAGGCCTGTCTAACAAGAGCACGCTCTTTATATGATCTCTTGCTAAATGTCAATATTCCCCCCGATGGTTACTTTGTCAGGGTTTGTAAGTTTTTTGGCGCTACTTCAAGGCTTCTGACCCTTGATTTTGCGTCTTTCTAGCACCTATTCCTAAAGGTAGATGACGGGATAGAAGCAGCTTTCCGAACCACTAGCTTCATAAGAAATTTATTGAGCTTCATTAAAACTTCAATTAATCTCTAGTTAACCTTACCTACCATGTCTTAAGTATAAGTTTACCTTTAGATAACCTTTGACCTACTTTTGCATAGGTTATCTATCGCCATTGCTATTAAGTGTTGCCCCCAACTTAAGGATTTATAGACATGGTGAAGCAAGGTGCATCGCCCCGCCTTACTGCGACTTCGGCCGTCAACACGTTAACCCGTGAGCGCAACACTCAGCGCCCACTCGTCAAATCTCCCTTCTTTATTTGTTGCTCAGGGCGGTCTGGTTCTACCCACCTGCGTCTCATGCTGGACTACCACCCTCAGCTATCTTGTGTTGATGAAGTGGGTTACATCACCGAACTGGTGTCTGATGATGGCGATGTACCTGATGTTGCAACATACCGCCAATGGCTAGAATCCGATTTTGTTTTTCAATCTTGCTGCGACTTTACTATTGACCCTGGTCTAGATTTCTATGAGTTGGTAAACGATTTTCTTTGCCAACAGCAGGATTGCAGCAATAAACTGGCAGTGGGTGCGATCAGCCATTTTGATTTCATTCGGCTTTTAAAGCTTTGGCCAGATGCACGTTTTATTCACATGGTGCGAGATGGGCGGGACGTTGCCTACTCCTGGATGAAGGAGATGCATTTGTTTGAAAATCCTTGGTTCGCCGCTCAAAAATGGCGTGAGGCAGAGCAGGATTGGGAGCGGTTGGCCCAGCATCTTCCTGAGGGGCAGTATCTAGAAATTACCTATGAGAATATGGTCAATGACACGGTAGGTACACTGACAGAAGTTTGTCAGTTCTTAGGTGTTGACTACGATGCTCAAATGCTGAACTTCAGTAAAGCAGGAAGCTACTTCACTCGGCCAGATCCAAAGTTCAGTGGTCTATGGCGATCGCATCTCTCTCCTTGGGAAATACAAGTAGCAGAAGCCAACATTTCAGATTTGCTCATTGATAGAGGCTATAGACTGAGCGAACTGCCCAGGTTGACGGTTAGCTCTCTAGATCTGAAGCGGTTTAAGCTGGTGGAGAAGGCATTTATGTGGCGGCAACGCATTGGCTTTTTTGGCCTACGTCTGTCAGCAGCTGAGTATTTCTCACGTCGCCTTGGTCTGCAGGGGTGGCACCGACGGGTAAAACAAAACATGCATGCGATTTCGATTCCTGCTTTAAAGCGCTAGTGGCCCAACAAGGTAAGACTGCCTCCGCGTTTGCCGCATTCACCCTCATCCCCGGCCCTTCTCAAAAAAGAGAAGAGCTGGGGATTTCTATATTTATGAGGTGTGAGTTCTGTTAGAGACCGCAGGCCGGTCGCAACAGGACGAAGTTGAACTCGTAGGGCGGACGCGATCGCTAGGCTCATCCTCACAGCCACAAGGGTGACATAAAGCTGTACTAACTTCTTCGATTTGGGATCCCTAGAGCGACGCAACAGAATGGCGGGGGGATAACGCAGTGGGGTGGCGATCTGGGTGGGCAATTGCCTCAAGCAGGCCAATCCGCCGCCTATAAAGCGCTGAGGCTAATTTAATCCACCGAACCCCAGCGCCGGTACGCAAGGCTTGCTGCGAATAGAACGTCCTTATTGAAAATCTGTTGCATTAATCCCGAGGTTTGGGTATCTTAGTAACAACGATAGTCAATAGCAAAGCAACCGATGTCCCCAGGGTATCGCGTCCAGTAATTCTTAGAAAAATGCCTTAATGCTTTCTGGGAAAGGGATCCAGCTTTTTCAAGCCTCGGCTGAGCCCAACACCTTAGCGTTTAGTTCAGAGTTAGTTTCAATAAGTTCTGACCCCTAGCGGTCATCACTATGGAGATTCAGTCGAGTTAATATGCACGTTTTAGAGTCAGATTATTTAGGGTCAGGGCAAGACCTACAAAATACTGCCCCCGCTCAAACCGTGGTTGATTTAGACCGGGTAACCCGCTGGAACGTCTACCGCCGCCTGCAAGAGTTGCACATGGTGTGCACCTGTGGTGGCGATCGCTCCCTCACCGTTGCCATCCACACCCCCGCCGACGCCCTGCTGGTGTGGAGCGTGGTACAAGCTGCCATCCAGCCCAAGCTATTTCTCGCTGACCATCTCAAGCGCTGCTGGCAGCAAAGGAGCTTGACATGAGTCTCCACGAGTCCGCCACCCTAGAGGTTGGAACCGCAATGCCCACTGGCCAAGTGCTCAAGGGTCAGTACAGCGGGGTCTATCGCTCCGACAAAGGCAAGATTAAGGGACTGCTGCTACAAGCGGGTGAGGCCAAGTTCACCGTTAAGCTGCCGAAATATTTGCGCCCCATGCTGGTGCGAGAGCTAGCACCGGGTGACTTCGTCCAGGTCTGGGCCTATCCCGAAGACGATCGCTGGCGGGCGATCAATGTTTTGCCTCTGCCCCAGTGCGAGGCGGAGATGCTGCGTCAGCAGTGGGGCGACCTTGCCCCTGTTCCAAAGCCGGCTCAGACCTCGCAAAAACGCATGTGCATCGAGGTCTGCACTAAGGGCAAATGCTACAAGCAGGGAGCTCGTCAAGTCCATAGCGCCCTGCAAGAGGCCGTAGATCGCGATCCAGCTTTGGCCCATGTTGCTATTAGGGAAACTGGCTGCATGAAAGCCTGCAAGCAAGGCCCAAACCTGCGCCTGCCCAATGGCCGAATGCTGCACAGAGTCAACCCCGCCGAAGCTCTAGCGCAGCTAGATGCAAAACGTTGACCGCTTAGGACTTCGACCCCCAGCGGTAGGAGCATGGGCTGGTGCTCGTGACCTTTGTGGGGCTTTCAAGCTGGATTATCTGGAAGGTTTATCTCGATGCGTAGGTGGTGAGCGTGGGCGATCGTCAGCTGGAGGACAACTACAGCAAAATAACCCTGCCCTCAGTTAATGAGCAGCAGGGTTTGCAGAGGGCTCTTCTCAGCAACTACCAGCCCAGCTTGAGGCTGTCTGGAGTGAGGAAGTGCTCTAGATGGTAAGCCCGCTCCTCGGTCTTCAGCAAAATTTGCTCGTAGAGGTAGCGAGTAGCGCGATCGCCCAAACTTTCAGCTTGGGCAGCCAGCCGACGAATCAGTTCAATCAAGGCCTGCTCAGCTTTCAGATCGTGGTCGATCATGATGCGGCAGCGGTAGGTGTCGTCGTTTTCCATGTCGAAGCAGCACAGCTCAGCCAGCTTGCCGAAGCTCAGAGGAGGAATGCCTCCCAGCCCGTGCAGGCGCTCACCAACTTCGTGAGCGTGGCCTTGGGCCGCTTCGTAGCTCTCCTCAAAATAGTTGTGGAGCATGTAGTACTCAGAACCTTCCACAACAAAGTGGTGCTTCTGGTACTGCAACGACAGGGCTGTAAAGCTGGCGTAGAGCGTCGCCAGTCCATCCACCACCGGCTCTGTAACCGACTTCTCGAGCAGAACTGGGTTGTTTGCAACCTCGCCATAGGTTTGCAGCAGAGTTTCAGTAATAGGCATAAGCATCCCCCTTTTTCAGCAGTGAAAGCAGCCCTAGCCTTTCAGGGTTGCTTACTGAGCCTAGCTCATTTTTTTAAATCCTGCTAATAACTTTGTTTACCTAAAAAAGTATGGAGAAATGCAGAATTCAACCGTCAATATGGATAGCGAAAATGATTTTCAATAGGTTTAATTCTTTGTATCGAAACTGATTGGCGATAGGCTCAAACCCCTTGCTGAAAGCCACTTTCAATAAGAACGCCTAATTTAATCAGCCCAGGGCGATCGCCCAAAACCCTGCTTTAGTTATGCCCTTCGTTAGATGTCAACGCTCTAATTTATATGGCCAACCTAACTGCTTTCTTCAATTGTGATGACAGGACGATGGAACAAGATCCCGCTCTGCCTAGTTTAAACCAGGAGCCCGAACTACTCAAAACTGTTCTTAATAAAGAGGGGTTTCGGTTCACTAACCAGCGGCAAAAAATACTGGACTTGTTTCAGTCGGCAGCTCTAGGTCATCATCTTAATGCTGAAGAAATTCATCAACAGTTGCTAGATCAGGGAGAAAAAATCAGTTTTTCTACCATCTATAGAGCGCTGCACGTCATGGTCAGGCTAGGGCTGCTGCAAGAGCTAGAGCTAGCCGAGGGCAGAAAGTATTACGAACTCAATACTCCCTTTATGAATCAGCACCACCATCTGGTGTGCGTTCACTGCGGCGATGTGAAAGAGTTCGAAGACGCCAAAATGACCCAGGTGGGCAGCAATGAGAGTGCCTCCCACGGGTTCTCGCTGCTGAACTGCCAGTTTACGGTGTATGGCATTTGCCCCAGTTGTCAGTCACTTCTGAGCTAGATGGCGGTAGTAGTGCCAGAGCAGGTAGGCAACCGCGCCCCGGTAGGGATCGAGAGTCGCTGTAGAGACCAATAGGTCTTTGCGGGTGGGTCGTTGCTCTAGATTTTTTAGCCGCTGATAGCTAATTTGAATGGCCAAATCTGAGGCGGGAAAACTGCTCAACCGCTGGAGGCAAAACAGCAGGTAGACTTCCGCTGTCCAAACCCCAATGCCCTTGATCTGGGTCAGCTGTTCGATCGCCTCTGCGTCAGGCAAGGTAGCGAGGGTTTCTAGGCTGAGCTGACCCGATAAAATGGTGGCCGAAAGCCGTTGACAGGTGGCGATTTTAGCCTGGCTTAGCCCCACCTGTTTGAGGGTGCTGTCTGGAGTGGCGGCGATCGCCTCAGGGGTCAGCTCTATGGTCGCCACTAGCCGCTGAAAGATCGCCTGGGCAGCCCTCAACGACAGCTGCTGCCCCATAATAACGCGCACCAGCGATGGAAACCCCGCCGCCCAGATGCGAACGGTGAGGGGGCCAGCTTCAGCCTCAATGCGCTGAAAGGTAGGATCGCGATCGCACACTACCGCCACCGCCTGCCGCAGCTCAGAGCTGGGCGGCAACAGCTCGCTATTGAGGGTTTTTGCTGCATCGCTAGGTGCCATGGCGAAAAAACATCCAAAATCTAAAATCCAAAATCGCCCTACCGGCTGCTGAGCCACAGTACCACCGGCAGGGTAATCACGCTGAGAAAAGTTGAGAGCAGAATGGTGCGGGCTACGCGCGTGCGATCGCCGCCCAGCTCCGTCACCCAAATTAGCGAATTCACCGCGACCGGCATCGCCGCCTGTAGCACCAGCACTTGGCGGTCTAACCCCTGCAAGCCCAGTGCCGTGCCAATGCCGTAGGCCAGCAGGGGTGCTACTCCTAGCCGCAGTACCGAGCCGATCAATTCATAGCGGCCAAACACCAGCTCTGTTCGCGCTAGCTGCACCCCCAGCGTCAGTAGCGCCACCGGAATTGCACCCTCCCCCAGTAGCGCTATGCCCCGCTCCAGCGGCAGCGGAAACGCTTCCTGCGTAGCCTGGAGACCCATACCCGCCAAAGCAGCCCAAAACACCGGCAGTCGCAGCGTTACATTGAGCCCCACCTTCAGCCCGGCCTGCTTCAGCACAATGGGGAACACGCTGGCAATCATCACGCTAGAGCCCACCAGGTACACCACCGCCCGCTCTAGCCCGGCCTCGCCAAGGGCAAACAGAATGAAGGGCAGCCCCAGGTTGCCCACGTTTGAGAACAGCACGATGGCAATCAGACTCTTTTGCTCATCCATCGAGAAGCCGAGGCGACCGCTCAGCGCCACCGCCAGCAGGTACAGCACTACAGTGTTGAGCAAGAAGCTGGCGACGATCGCGATCGCATTCCCCAGCGCTAAAGTGGTCTGGGCCAAGCTGGTCAGCACCAGCGCCGGCAGCAGGGCATAGATATTTATCCGCGCCAGAGTTTGCATGTCTAGCTCAAAGCTGCGCCCCACTCCAAACCCCACCAGCGCCACCAGGGCAATGGGCAGCATCGCCGAAATCAAAACCTCCATAGATGCCTAGTCACCTTCGCATCACTGCCTATGCCATAGTGACTGTTTCGAGGGCAATGTGAGCGACTAATAAGGCGATCGCCGATTTTAAAACTGCCGACTCCACTCCTTTGGCCAGCGCTCAACCACTACCTTGGTTTGCGTAAAAAATTCCACCGCGTGCGCCCCCTGGCCGTGGAGATCGCCAAAGAAGCTGTCTTTCCAGCCACTAAAGGGAAAAAAGGCCATCGGTGCCGCCACGCCGATATTGATGCCGATGTTGCCAGCGGTGGCCTCGTAGCGGAATTTGCGGGCGGCGGCACCGCTGTTGGTGAACAGGCAGGCCATGTTGCCCCAGGGGCTCTGGTTGACCAGGGCGATTGCATCCTCGATCGTTCCCACCGACACCAGCCCCAGCACCGGGCCGAAGATTTCCGTATGGGCGATTTCTCCGGTAGGGGGCACGCCCTGCAACACCGTAGGTTTGACGAAGTGGCCTGCCTCCAAATCGGGGATTTGGGCATTGCGACCATCGACTAAAACGGTCGCCCCCTCCTCTGCCCCGGCTTGAATCAGGCTCTCGATGCGCTGCTGGCTCTGGGCCGTAATTACCGGCCCCATCTGCACCTCGGGGTCGAGGCCATTGCCAACTGTGCGGGTGGCGGCGGTGTGGGCGATCGCATCGGCGAACCACTCGGTCGCGTCCCCCACCGTCACCGCCAGGGATGCGGCCAGGCAGCGCTGCCCGGCACAGCCAAAGGCGCTATCGGCGACAATGCGCGTGGTCATGTCGCGATCGGCATCGGGTAGCACAATCACCGGGTTTTTGGCCCCGCCCTGGCACTGCACCCGCTTGCCGTAGGCCGCCGCTTGAGCGTAGATGTATTTGGCGACCGGGGAGGATCCGACAAAGCTAATGGCGCGAATGGCGGGATGTTTCAGAATCGCATCCACCGTTTCTTTGGCCCCATTCACCAGGTTCACCACGCCGGGGGGAAAGCCAGCCTGATCTAGCAGCTCGAAGATGCGCTGCATGGTCAGGGGTACTTTTTCAGAGGGTTTGACGATGTAGGTGTTGCCGCAGGCCAGGGCGTAGGGCATGAACCAGAAGGGAATCATGGCGGGGAAATTAAAGGGGGCGATCGCTGCCGCCACCCCCAACGGTTGCCGAATCATAAACTCATCGATGCCGCTGGCAACATCCTCCAGCACCGTGCCCTGCATCATCATCGGGATGCCGCAGGCCACCTCCACGTTCTCGATCGCCCGCTGCAGCTCTCCTTGCGACTCGGCCAGGGTTTTGCCGCACTCCTGGGTGATGATCTGGGCTAGCTCGTCCAAGTAGGTTTCCAGCAAGTCTTTCAGCTTAAACAGGGGTTGCACTCGCTGGGGAGGCGGCACTCGTCGCCACTCCTCAAAAGCTTTCGCTGCAGCACGGGCAGCTTGGTCGACCTCATCCTTTGGAGAAACAGGCACCTGGCCGAGCACTTCACCCGTGGCCGGGTTGTTTACCGCGAGCACATCCCCCGCCACAGACGGTACCCACTGGCCATTGATGTAGTTCTTTAGAATCCCCGATTCGGTCATAGCGATGCCGTGATGACTACTCACTAAGCATCATAAGCGCTGTTTTAGCCCACGATTTTTCCGCATCGGGCGTAGAGACTGCGCCCTTACCTTAACGGCATCTTTTGTGCCAGGGGTAGGGGCGTAGCATACTACGCCCCTACGGGGTACCTGATTATAAATCTGGCTTTCCCAAATCGCAGATCTATACTGCGGCCTTCTCCTTGGCCAAAAACTTCTCTAGCTCGGTCAGGGCGTCGGCATCGACCTTGGTCTGCATGGGGCAGAATTTAGGGCCGCACATGGAGCAAAACTCGGCAGTTTTGTAGATATCGGCGGGCAGAGTTTCATCGTGGTATTCCTTAGCGCGCTCGGGATCCAGCGACAGCTCGAACTGTTTGTTCCAGTCGAAGTTGTAGCGGGCGTGGGACATGGCATCGTCGCGATCGCGTGCCCCTGGCCGATGCCTAGCAATATCCGCCGCATGGGCCGCAATCTTGTAGGCAATTAGCCCCGCCCGCACGTCTTCGGCATTGGGCAGACCCAGGTGCTCCTTCGGCGTCACATAGCAGAGCATGGCCGCCCCACTCCAGCCTGCCAGCGCTGCGCCAATGGCGGAGCTGATGTGGTCGTAGCCCGCTGCAATATCTGTCACCAGTGGCCCGAGCACGTAGAAGGGCGCTTCGGCGCATTCCTCCATCTGCTTTTTGACGTTGTAGTCGATCTGATCCATCGGCACGTGGCCAGGGCCTTCGACCATCACCTGCACGTCGTGCTCCCAGGCTTGGCGGGTGAGCTGGCCCAGGGTTTTGAGTTCGGCCATTTGGGCGGCATCGGTGGCGTCGTGCAGGCAGCCGGGGCGAAGAGAATCGCCCAAACTAAAGGACACGTCGTAGCGCTTGAAGATTTCAATGATGTCGTTGAAGTGGGTGTAGAGGGGGTTTTGCTTGTGGTGGTGCAGCATCCAGCGGGCGAGAATGCCGCCGCCGCGCGAGACGATGCCGGTAATGCGATCGCGCACTAAAGGCAAGTGCTCAATCAAAATTCCGGCGTGAATGGTCTGGTAATCAACCCCCTGCTGAGCGTGCTTTTCAATAATGTGCAGAAAGTCATCAGCGGTAAGGTTTTCAATGTTGCCGTGAACGCTTTCCAACGCTTGATATACCGGCACTGTGCCGATGGGGATGGTCGAGGCATTAATGATGGCGGTGCGAATGGCGTCGAGATCGCCGCCCCCAGTCGACAAATCCATCAGGGTGTCGGCACCGTACTTCACGGCCAGGTGCAACTTGGCCACTTCTTCGTTGATATCTGATGAGTTGGGTGACGCGCCGATGTTGGCATTGACCTTACACTTCGAGGCGATGCCAATCGCCATCGGCTCCAGGTTCGGGTGGTTGATATTGGCGGGGATGATCATGCGACCCCGCGCTACCTCATCGCGGATCAGGTCGGCGGGCAGGTTCTCCCGCCGTGCCACGTAGTCCATCTCTTCGGTGATGATGCCCTGGCGGGCGTAGTGCATCTGCGACACGTTGGTGTGGCCCTGACGCTTGGCGATCCATTCAGTTCTCATGGTTTACCTCTGATGTGGCGCTAGAGGTCTGACCTGGTGGATCACGTCGGACAAGGGAGGATGGGTAAAGCCGAAAAGAGTGGAGCAATCGCGGGCAAAGCTCAGCAGTTTGCTGAATCTTCACCCAATACCCTGGCATAGCGCCAAAACATCGATTTAACCCGTCGTTTCGGTTGATAACCTCAAGCAACGCTTTCCTCCGCTGGTATTAACCAGGTCAGGTTCTGAGGGTATGATCTCAGTCCGATGCGATCGGACACCCCTAGCTTGCTGGCATCGTACCACTGATATCTATGGGGAAGCGCGAATTAGTTACGGTTCCTCACAGAGCGTACCGACGCCCTACAGTCAGCACGCAGGACGCAGACAAAAACTGTTAGCCATAAATACTCCTACTGACAGGTAAAGCGCTAACTAACTTAGTTCTTCAGTCAGAGGAAGGGGCATCGCGTAGCTATTAGGATGCACTTAGTGTTACCGCCGATTTTTTCTATAAAAGCGGCGACGCTATCAGCTGAGACCATGAAGCTTCTTTGAGCATAGAGCGCAAGAAGGATAGAAAAGCTAGCTACTACAAGCAGTAACCAATCGAGTTCCACAGTCTAGATAGTTGGGAGCAGTATAGCTACCGCTTTTATTTACTAGTAATAGACATTGCTGTTCTTACGGAAAGTTTTGTCGAAAAATTTCGTCGCACGGAGTATCTTAAAATGAACAACATGAACAGTGAACAAAAATGTGCATTAGCACTGGGAATCATCTTTACCTTTTTAGGAATTGCTGGTTTCATTCCTGCTCTCATCAACCTGCCTGGCGCAGGAATGGGAGCTAGTGTACCGGTAGACACAAGCGCAATTCCAGTTAGCGGTGGGCCTACTTACATAGCTGCTTACCTAAGAGGTTTTGGCTATTTGTTTGGGCTCTTTCCGACTAACCTGCTTCACAATATGGTTCACCTGGCCATTGGCGGCTTTGGTCTGTTTTCGGCTACAGGTAAAGAAGGGGCATTTAGGTACAATCGATTCTTTGCCATTAGCTATTTGCTGCTTGCCATCATGGGGTTGATACCGCTCTCAAATACCCTCTTCGGCATCATGCCCATCTTTGGCAACAACGTTTGGTTCAATGCTGTAACAGGGGCGATCGCAGCTTATTTCGCCTTCGTCTGGCATCCTAGCCATCCCGAAGAAACCGCTCCTTCTACCCAGTAGTTGTCTAATATCCCTGCCATCAGCTAACGATACAAAACTAAGAACCCCGTAGGGGCGTAGCATGCTACGCCCCTACTACATGTTGGGGTATTCATTCGGGATTTGGTCTGATTGGGGGTATTCATTCGGGATTTGGTCTGAAAACCTATAGCAGCGGGTCATTCGCTTGGCGTTGTGTATCGTTCAAACCATCGGCCTGCAGCGTGTCGCTTTCCCCGTAGGCGCGGATATCGCGGCTGATAATGTCGAAGTCAAACACTTTCGTTTTGCCACCCTGAGCTTTGAGTTGGATCCAGGCTAGGCAAATCAGCGTCGAGACCACAATCGGTGCTGCAAAGCTAACCAGCAGATCGCCTGCAAAGGGCAGACCATTCCAGGGGCTAAAGTCGGGCCGGGGGAAGAACAGAGCACCGGTTGCGATCGCCGCCACCGCACTCCAGAACGCCATCGTGCCCGTCAGTCTTCTGGAGTAGAGGCCAAACAGCACTGGAAACAGCGCTCCGGCACAGACCAGATCGGCCAGCAAAAATAGGTACAGCACGTTGTAACCCCGTGACGCAATCAGAATTGCGGGAATGCCCACGGCGACCGTCAGCACCCGACTCAGCCGCAAAATGCCATGGGTAGATTGACTGGGGAAAAAGCGCAGCAGCTCGGGCGTAAACACGCTGGCGATACCGTTCAGCAAAGAATCCAGGCTGCTCATTACCAAGGCCAGCACCAGCACCAGCACCGCAATGCTCACCCAACCCGGCAGTTCTAACGCTTGAATGAGGGAGAAAAAGGCGCGATCGTCGTTGAAGCCAAAGTGCATAGCCAAAATGCCTAGCAGCCCAGAAATGAACAGCATGGGCAGAATCACTAGGAAGGAGCCTAAAAACGATCGCCGCACCACCTGATCCGTCTTGCAGGCGTAGATGCGCTGCCAGTTGGTCTGATTAAACATTTCGGCGGCAATCACCGCAATAAATAGAGTAGCCCCAAACTTGATGCCAGGGCCATTCGCTAACGTCAGCAATTCGGGTGCAGCTTGGGTCACGGGGGCGATCGCATTTCCCCAGCCGCCTAGGGCAAACACCGCAATGCCAAAGCTCAGCAGCAGCAGCGGCACAATCACCGCAAACTGAATGGCGTCAGTAAAAATTGTTGCCTCCAGGCCACCCACTAGGGTGTAGATAAACACGGCAGTGATCACTAGCAGAGCAGTGAGCCAGAGGGGCACCCCGGCCATGAGTTCAACGGCTTTGGCAACTGCCGTCAGCTCGGCCGCCAGGTACACAAACATGTAAAACACCACAATCGCCAGCGTCAGCCGATACATGGCATTGCCAAAGCGGTGCAGCACATACTCATTTAGCGAGTGGCCCTTGGGCATGAGAAACCGCATACGGGTACCCATAAAAGCAAACAGCGCCGCCGGGGTAGCCTGGCCAACGCAGTAGCCGATAATTCCGGCGATGCCGCTGGTGGCTCCCACCTCGGGCGGGCTAAACAAAATCCAAGCGCCCATGGCCGAGGCCACAATGGTCGCTAGAGCCATGCCGGTGCCCACACTGTTGCGGCTCACCATGTAATCTTCGAGGCTAATGGTGTGACGGCTAGCCTGTAGCAACCCAAGCAGGGTAAAGCTAGCCGCCGTAATCAATATCACAGCGATCGCTGTCGCACCAAGGGTCATAAAAACGCACCTCACAAACAACGGTGTGGCGCTAGAGGGCGTTCCTGGGCGGGTCGTTGAGCAGGTGAGGACGGGTAAAATCGAACGCTATAGAGCTACAGCTAGCGAGCATCAGTTTTGTGCTGATACTGCACTAATCGTTCTAGAACTGTTTCTAGAACGCCTATAGGCTCGTCGTTTCGGTACGTGACCTCAAGCAACGCTTTCCTCCGCTGGTATCAACCAGGTCAGGTTCTGAGGGTATGATCTCAGTCCGAATTGCTCGGACACCCCTAGCTTGATAGCATCCTACCACTGGCGTTTGCAGCCAGCGCAAATGGGTTACAGCTTCGCAACGCATCGCTGCCTGTAGAAAAGCTTTTTCTACAGAAGATAGTCCTACATCTGCTTGAGGTGGTGGAGGCTAAAGAGCTGATGCTCATCCATCCACACCTGTACCGGCTGAAAACCCGCTTCCATCGCCAAAAGCTGGAACTCATCCACCGTGTACTTATAGGAGTGCTCAGTGCGCAGGGTTTCGCCCGGTTGGAAGGAAATTTCGGCATCGCCTAGGCGCACGGTTTGGTCGCAGAGGCTGGCGATCGCCATCTCAATCCGTCCTTGGGCCTCGTTGTAGTGCGCCCGATATCCAAACTGGGCCAGGTCAAAATCGGCCCCCAGTTCTCGGTTGATCCTTTCCAGTACATTCAGAGCGAAGGCTGCCGAAACCCCTTGAGCATCGTCGTAGGCGGGTTCGAGAATGGCGGCGGATTTCTTTAGATCTACGCCAACAATCAAGTCACCCAGCACCGCCACGGTTTTGAGGAAAGTGATCACCTCGGTCGGCTCCAAATTGCCAATGGAAGAGCCGGGAAAAAAGCCGATGGTGGGACGGTTCTGTAGCTCAGGGATGGCAGCGATAGGCAGAGGTTGAGTGTAGTCGGCACAGACGGCGATCGCATCCAATCCCTCAAAATCTCCCATCAGTGCCGCGCAGGCCTCTTGCAGATGCTGCCGCGAGATATCGACCCCCACGTAGGTCGTCACCTGGGGCGCTGCCTTCAGCAAAATGCGAATTTTTTGGCTGCTGCCACTGCCCAATTCGACGAGAGCACGACGATCCAATGCCGCTGCAATATCCTCGGCATTGTCCCGCAGAATTTGCATTTCGGTGCGGGTCAGGTAATACTCTGGCAGCTGACAAATGGCGTCAAATAACTCTGACCCCCGCTTGTCATAGAGAAACTTAGGAGACAGCGTCTTTTGCGGCTGACTCAGACCCCGCAGCACTGCGCTGCGAAAGTCTTCCACAGGGGGGTGAAAGTCGTAGAGCTTGACGGGAGAGGGCTTGGTTTGGAAGGTAGGGGGCATGGGGGGATGGGGGAGTGGATGGGTAGGAGGGTGGATGGGTAGGAGGGTGGATGAGTGGGAGGGAGGGTGGATGAGTGGGAGGGTACTGGCTTGAAATTTAACCCATCCACCCATCCACCCATTTACCCATCTACCCCCTTCGCTAGCCGTAGGCCGCTAAACTGCCACCGAGCACTGGGCGGAAAGAAATTGCGGTAGCTGGGGCGAATGTGGCCGGGCGGAGTGACGCAGGAGCCGCCGCGCAGCACCATTTGGTTGCACATGAACTTGCCGTTGTATTCTCCCACGGCGCCGGGGGCGGGGCGAAAGCCGGGGTAGGGCAGGTAGGCGCTCTGGGTCCATTCCCAGACATCGCCGTAGAGCTGCTGAAGGTTGTGAGATGCAGATGCGGGTTGTGGGTGCAGATGGTTAGCGGCGAGGAGATTGCCTTGTACGGGCATCTGGGCGGCGGCCACTTCCCATTCGGCTTCGGTGGGGAGGCGATCGCCGCGCCACTGGGCAAAGGCATCGGCCTCGAAGTAGCTGAGGTGGCATACCGGTGCCGCTGGGTTCACGGGCTGCATGCCGCCCAGCGTAAACACCCACCATTCCCCGTCGCGCTGCTCCCAGTACAAAGGCGCTTGCCAGCCTTCGCTCTGCACCATGGCCCAGCCCTCAGCTAGCCAGTGGGCAGCGGTCTGGTAGCCTTTGTCAGCAATAAATTCTAAATATTCGCCGTTGGTGACGAGGCGGTTGGCTAAAGCAAAATCTTGGAGATAGACCCGATGGGCTGGGCTTTCGTTGTCAAAGGCAAACCCAGAAACTTGATGGCCAAGGTCATAGAGGCCGCCGGGAAAATCTACGAACGCCAGCGGTGGTGAGGAGTCAGCTTGTCCCAAAGCGACATCTGAGCGGTAGGTGGGGCGTAGGGGGTTGATCGCTAGGTTGTATTTGAGATCGGTGAGCAGGAGTTCCTGGTGCTGCTGCTCATGGTGCAGGCCAAGGGTGGTGAGTTCTGCCACGGCGGGATGGTCGGCGCGACTGCATAGCAGCCTTTCCATCGCTGCATCCACATGGGCGCGATACTCGTAGACCTCTTTTACCGTGGGGCGCGATAGCAGACCGCGCTGGGGTCGAGGGTGGCGATCGCCTATCGCCTCATAGTAGGAGTTAAACAAGTAGCCGTAGCCAGGGTGAAATTCTCGGTAGCCTGCGAGGTGGGGGCGCAGCAGAAAGGTCTCAAAAAACCAGCTGGTGTGGGCTAGATGCCACTTTGGAGGGCTGACATCGGCTATGCTCTGTACGCCATAGTCTTCAATCTCGAGCGGTTCACAGAGGGTCTCGCTGAGGCGGCGCACAGCCCAATATTGAGCAACTAGATCAGTGGCGGCTGAGACGTCTTGAGGTGGTGCAAGGGGTGAAGAAAGCGTCATTTTGGGGATTTTGGGGGATATTGCTGGCAATTGTGACAGATAGCACTCGCCACAAAATGATGACTACCTTAACGTGTCTAAAACCTTCCTGAGAGTATTCCGACTCTAGCCTCATCCCAAACCATGCTCTACTGAACGGTTGGTCTCAGTAACCTGGGCTAGGATTCTCAGTTAGATGGAATACCCGTGGAAAGTCTTGCTTCAGCTTGAACCCTAGGGTTGACCCAGACATCTATCTATGGAGAAACATCCCATGGCCGTTTCAGGGCAAAACCTCTCCACTAGTGGTACGGTTCTGCCTACCCAGCAACAAAACCTAGCCTGTTAACTTAGTTACATGGGTTTCAGGAATGACTGAGCGACTCCATGTAGATAGTCAACAGTGATCTAGACAACAAAACGTTAGGGTTCTAATCCCAATGGGGAACAATAACCCTATCCAGCTCAATTCGATAAACCCAGGCCGCACGCACACTGCTAGCCAAGCGAGGTATCTCCTGTGAGCAATTCTTCCGGTAAAGCCCAAGACCTTTTCAACGGCTTCAAAAACTCCTCTGAGCATCCCAACTCCCTCATGCAGTACGTCCATGGCATGAGCCCTGAGACGATTGCCCAGCTCTCCAATCCTGCTTCTACCGAAGTGCAGCAGATGATGGAACACAACATTATCGGCCTGCTCGGTGGGCTGCCTTCTCAGCACTTCGATGTAGAAATCACCACTAACCGCGAAAGCCTGGGTCGTCTGCTGGCCTCTGCTATGATGAGCGGGTATTTTCTGCGGGGTGCCGAACAGCGCATGGCCTTCGAGGACTCGCTGATGTCGGCCGAATCTGCCCCTGAGATTGAGTGAGCCCTAGTCAACCACCCGTCCTAGCGGATCAGCCAAGTTTCGATTCCTCCTTTGGCCATCGCCGTTCTACCGCGCGCGATACTGAGGGTTCTTACACAACGAGCAAAAGGAGGGTTCTAAACCCTCTTTCCCCCAATCCGGCCCTGGCGACTCTGCCCTGGCCGGATTTTCCTGTTGAGGCGTTGCGAGCGGAGCTGCTGGCCTGGTATGGCGACTGTGGCCGCACCCTGCCCTGGCGTAATATCGACAACCCCTACGCCATTTGGATCTCGGAGATCATGCTCCAGCAGACCCAGGTGAAGACGGTGCTACCCTACTACCAGCGCTGGCTAGAGCAGTTCCCCACCGTGGAGGCGCTGGCCGCCGCCGATCAGCAAACGGTGCTCAAAGCCTGGGAAGGGTTGGGCTACTACGCCCGCGCCCGCAACCTGCACCAGGCCGCTCAGCGCATTGCGGCGGAGCACAGGGGTAAAATTCCCCAAGATTTTGACACCATTACCACGCTCCCTGGTATTGGCAAAACTACGGCGGGGGGCGTTCTCAGCTCAGCATTTAATCTGCCCCACGCCATTCTCGACGGCAATGTGAAACGGGTGCTGGCCCGGCTGGTGGCGCTGCCGGTGCCCCCAGCCAAGGCGCTGAAGGATCTGTGGGTGCTTTCGGAGCATCTGCTTGATCCTCAGAACCCACGTGACTTTAACCAGGCGTTGATGGATCTGGGTGCAACTCTCTGTACGCGGCGCAATCCTCAGTGCGATCGCTGCCCCTGGCAGGCCCACTGCCAAGCCTATAATCGCAATATTCAATCGGAGCTGCCCATGTCAGAAACCAAAGGTCCCCTGCCCCACAAGCAAATTGGCGTCGCTGTGATTTGGAATGGGCAAGACCAAATTCTGATCGATCGCCGCAAGCAAGAAGGGCTACTGGGCGGGCTGTGGGAGTTTCCCGGCGGCAAAATCGAGCCCGGCGAGACAATTGAGGCCTGCATTGCGCGGGAAATTCAAGAAGAACTGGGGATTGAGATTGCGGTGGGCGATCGCCTCTGCACCGTCACCCACGCCTATTCGCACTTCAAAGTGACCCTCAACGTGCACCACTGCACCCATCTGAGCGGTGACCCCCAGCCCATCGAGTGCGACGAGGTGCGCTGGGTCACCCTCGACGCCATTGAAGAATTTCCCTTCCCCAAAGCCAATATCCACATCATCAACGCCTTGCGGGCCTACGCGGTAGGCCAAACACCCGTGGATGTGGTTGAAACTGCGCCTGCAACGTAAATAAACCGCCATAGTTTACAGACATCGCTCTTCTCCTCGGGTTTGATAGAAAGGGTTGTTTGGAGCGCTGCGTAGCTATGGGCATTGGGAACCGAGGGCTGGGTTGGAACAAGTGGGCGCAATGGTCAAGGATTTTGCCTGTGGGGCAACGGCTGACCTTGGGTTTGGTTGGCTCAACACTAGCCATGAGTACCGTTGCGCCACTAGCCACCCGTGCCGCCGAAACCGAAAGCTGGCACCACCTGCCCACCAACACCGCTTTGGTGATGCTGATTGATACCACTACTGACACCTGGGGTCAGCTTAGTCAGTACCAACTCTTTAAGCTGTTGGACGAGGAACAGGGGCTGACCCCAGCCCTACCGGGGTTGCCCTACCTGCCCTATGGGATTGACTTTGCCAGCGAGGTAGCCCCGTGGATCGGCGACACGGCCGTGGTGGCTCTGCTGCCGGTGCAGCCCGGGGAGACAGCAACCATTGCTGAGGCCTCGATTATGGTAGCCCCGATCGCTAACGCTGAGGCCTTTACCACCTTTCGCGATACCTTATTTGAGCTGCAGGGGGATGCCCCGGAGCTCACCTCTGCTTTAGGCACTGAGATCTACTTTTGGCCCGCCCCCGAGTTTGAAGATTGGTCTGAGCCAGCCATTCCAGAAGCCTGTGACTCCGCCGATGTCGATACTGGTGCCTGTACTTGGGACGATGAGGCGGAACCAGAAGTTATCGATGAGAGCAGCTTTGAATCTGAAGGCGCCGAGATTGCGCCCCTGAAGGCCCACCCCACCCAAACGCAAATTTTACGTTTCAACGGAGCCATAGGGCTTCCCCTCACCGTCAAACCTTTCCACGAAGAGGGGGAACTTGAAGTTGAGGTGCCGGTGCCTATGCCAGAGTTGGGCCCTAGCGGCCTAGCCGTAGCTTTTTTGCCCGACGCCCTAGTTACGGCAGAAGACCCCGCCGCCATTGAGCAATACCTGCGCCTGCGCCAGAGTGAAGCCCAGTCCCTTGCTGATAGCCGAGAATTTCAGCGCACCCTAACCAATCGCCAGCGCACCCAAGCTCTCTTTGCTGTCTACGGCAACGCCCTTGAGTTGCTGAACTACGACCTCTCGGCAACCACCCTCCCCGCCGCCGAGCTGCCGCTGCCTTTCCCCACGCCCCCTACCAGCCTAGATGATGAGACGTTGCAAACCCTGCGATCGCTCAACTTTGGCGGCACTCTAGAGGCTCTGGTGTACCCCATGGCAACCGGTATGCAGTTTCGAGGCCGCTACTACTACGATGCGGTGCCCTTTACCTTTGGCCTTACTCCCACCGTGGCCAACGCCGACAGCCCCCTAGAGCTACTGCCTGCCTCGACTTTTGTGGTCATGAGTGGCCGCAACATCGCGGGCTTTTGGCGCACTGTGGCCAGCATTTTAGACCAGGCCAGCGACTTTACCCGCGATGGGCTAGCTACGGTACGCGCTGGGTTCACCCTCTTCACCGGGCTCGATCTCGACGACGATGTCTTTGGCTGGATGGACGGGGAATATGCGATCGCTGCCTTTCCCACTGAGGGTGGCCCCTTGCAGTACGCGGGGCTAGGGCTGCTGTTGCAAACCAGCGATCGCCCCACCGCCGACCGCACCCTGGCCGCAGTGGATGACTTGCTGCCCAACGTTGGCTTGGCCGTCAACCCTAGAATCGTCAATCAGCAGCCCGCCACCAGCTGGGAGCTGTTTTCTAGCTTGAGCGGGGACTACGTGCCCGACCTTAGCGTGGGCAGCCACGGCTGGGTCACCGACGATACCCTGGCTATTACCTCTGGCGCAGTACCCATGGCCAGTGTTTTGGCCCCCTCACCCCACGACCCCCTCGCCGACTTTTTCTTATTTGATGAGGCGACGGCGACATTCCCCACTCCCAACAATGGCTACTTTTATCTGAATGTGGGCGCTACCCTAGCCCTGGCCTATGAGGTGTTTGGCTTCCACGACGACCCCAGCTTCGATGTCGCCAAACCCTACCTCGGCAGCCTGCGCAGCCTCAGCGCTACCACCGCCCTCACCCCCAACCACATGGAGTTTCAGGGCCAGCTCGGCCTCGCCCCCCGCAGAGATTAGGGGAATGCCCTCGTTCGAAAATCGCTATGCTTAGCCTATTGAACAGGTCGTAGAGTACCCATGAAAACTCTCGAAGATATTCAGCGCTGGCTCGTGCTACACAAGCCATTGCTACAAGAACGTTACATGATTAGTGAATTGGGAGTCTTTGGCTCCTACGTTCGGCAGGAGCAAACAGAAACCAGCGATGTGGATGTTCTGGTAGAGTTCTCTGAGGTTCCTAGCCTGCTGAAATTTATCAATTTAGAGAACTATCTCAGCGACAATTTAGGCATCAAGGTTGACCTAGTGCATAAGCGTGGGCTCAAGCCTCGATTGGGGGAACGCATATTGGCAGAGGTGATCTACGTGTGAGCAAACGCCAAGTTGAGGATTACTTACAGGATATTTTGGATGCGATCGCTGCGATCGAACAATTTACAACAGGCATTGATTTTGCAGCCTTTTCTCAGAACACAGAGAAATTCTTTGCAGTTTCTAGGGCCATTGAAGTTATTGGCGAAGCCGTCAAGCGCATACCTGATGAAATCAGACAAGATCATCCTGAAATTCCCTAGCGTGACATAGCAGGTATGCGAGACAAGCTAATTCATGATTACTTTAATACAGACGTCGAAATCATTTGGCAAGCAGTTCAGATAGACATTCCTCAGCTAAAAAATCTTATTCCAAAAGTGATAAACAACCTCAAAAATTAGTCCTGTTCATCTATTCAATAGTCATGGGGTTCAATTAGCCATGCTGTCGTCGGAAGCCAAAATTGCCCTGTTGATTGATGCTGACAACGCACCAGCGGCGAAAATTGAGGCAATTTTGGCAGAGATCGCTAAGTATGGTGTCGCCAACACCCGCCGCGCCTACGGCAACTGGAAAAACCCCGCTCTCAAATCTTGGGAAGACAACCTTCACGAGTTTGCCATTCGCCCGGTACAGCAGTTTGACCTTACCAAAGGCAAAAACGCCACCGATGCAGCGCTGATCATCGACGCGATGGATCTGCTCTATACCCGCAACCTCGACGCCTTTGCCATAGTCACCAGCGACTGCGACTTCACTCCGCTGGTGATGCGGATTCTGACCGATGGCTTAAGGGTTTATGGGTTCGGCGAAAAGAAAACTCCTAAACCCTTTGTCTACGCCTGCTCAACCTTTCTCTACTTAGAAAACCTAGGTCAAGAGTCCGATGCTGGCTCTACTAAACCTGTCGAAAGCGTTAAGAAAACCACTAAGGAACTGCGGCAGGATACCAAGCTGGTCAGTCTGCTGCGCCGCGCCGTCACCACTGCCCAAGATGAGGACGGCTGGTCAAACCTGGCTGTAGTTGGAATACATGTCTCTAACCAAGCTTCTTTTGACCCGCGCAACTATGGCTACGCCAAGCTCAGCACTCTAGTAGACGCCACCGACTTATTTGATCTCCAGCGCCGCCAGAACGGCATTTACGTGAAAGACAAGCGTGAGGCCAAGGGAGCCAGACCTCAGACCCCGATAGAATAGGTGCTATGCAAGGGTCATTAACATGACAGAGCCAGTGCTTCAAGCCAGGCGCATTCTTAAAACTCGGGTGGATGCCACCAGCTACGAGGATGCCTGCGATCGCATTCAAACCTGGGCTACCACCGAGCGATCGTGCTACGTGGTCGCCGCTAACGTCCATGTGGTGATGACTGCCTACTGGAACTCGCAGTACCAAAGCATTCTCGAAGACGCCGCCCTGGTCACGTCCGACGGCATGCCCCTGGTGATGGGGCTGCGGCTGCTCGGGACACCTGGCCAGAGCCGCGTTTACGGGCCTGATTTGATGCTGGCCTGGTGCGATCGCGCCGCCCAGCTGGGCCTGCCGATCTACCTTTACGGTGGCACCGTCCCGATGCTGGAGAAGATGGCAGTTTACCTCCAGCAACAATTCCCTGGTCTGCCGATTGCGGGCACCTATGCTCCACCCTTTCGCCCGCTCTCGACCGAAGAAGCCGCTGCCGATGTGGCGCGCATCAACCAGTCGGGGGCGAGAGTGGTGTTTGTCGGCCTGGGCTGCCCTAAGCAAGAGCAGTGGATGCACCGCCACCAGGGCCAGGTCAACGCCGTGATGATCGGCGTCGGCGCGGCTTTTAGCTTCTTTAGCGGCGATGTCTCCCAGGCACCTCGATGGATGATGCGCCTGGGGCTAGAGTGGCTCTACCGCTTTGGCCAGGAACCGCGCCGTCTGTGGCAGCGCTATCTCGTCAATAACCCTATGTTTGTGCTGCTGTTTGGAGCGCAGGTGGTTAGATATCGGCTGTGGGGAGCGCGGGGCAGGGAAACGGGTACAGGGTTTAAGGTTTAGGGTTTACGGCTGCTGTGTCCCTTAAACCCTGTACCTGGCACCTCAAACCCATTCTCGAATGATGGATTCTCAGCACAATTGCGGAATACTAGGGCAACCTCATCCCTATGCGTCTGCCCCCTGCTATGGCCCCCGTTATTCAATGTCACCGTGCCGTACCCGCCGTGATGCAACAGCGGCCCCGCCACCGCCAAGATATTCGCGCCCCCCGAGGGCTTAGATTTCAGCTACGCGATGCCTTTGCTGGCTCGGGGCGGCGGGCGCTAGTGCTGCTGGCTACGGATATTCTTGCTCTGGGGCTGTCGTGGCACATTGCGCGATCGCTCAACCAATTTTTCTCGCCCATTCCGCCCCAGCTGGTGTGGTGGGTGTGGTTGGGGCTGCCCAGCCCATTTTGGGTGCTGGTGGCCTGCGCTGTGGGGCTGTTTGCCTACGGCGGGCTCTACGACACTAAATCCCAGGCGCAAAAGCACCTGCGGGCGGGCAAGCTGCTCAGTCTGGTGTACCTGGGTGCGCTGGTGGTGATGTACTTCTATGACCCCAAGCTGGATTTGCCGCGATCGCTGTTTTTCTCGGCCTGGCTCAGCGGGGTAGGGCTGGTGGTAGCACTACGGCTAGTGGCAACGCTGCTGCTGCGCCCTCTCACTAGGGCCAAGGTGCCCGCCTCAGTCTTTTTGATTGCTCCAGCCCCTCGCCTCAAGCGCCTAGCTGATGTGCTCTCTCAGCGAGCCCAAGTGCCGGTAATTGGGGCAGCCCTGGCCACTACTGCCAACTCGGCCACCACCTACCAGGCAATTGTGGCTTCCGGGGCCACCCTGGTGCTGGCTGAGAGCATTCCCTCTGCCGACCTGGCCTCTGAGCTGTACTGGAAGCTGCGGCGGGCGGGCATCGCCATGCAGCTGCTCCCCACCAGTCGGGATATGCTCTACCGCCGGGGCACCCCCGAAACCGTAGCGGGCCTGCCCACCCTACGCCTCGATGCTCCCCTGATGGGTGGCTGGGACTACCGCCTCAAGCGTTGGATGGACTATCTGGGAGCGGGCCTGGGTGTGATCGCTTTAGGGCCAGTGCTGCTGGGCATTGCTCTAGCCATTCGCCTCGACTCAGCCGGGCCGATATTCTTTCGCCAGGAGCGGGTAGGCCTGCACGGCAACATCTTCCAGGTGTGGAAATTTCGCACTATGGTGGTCGATGCCCCTCGGCTCCAGGCCGGGCTAGAGCAGCACAACGAGTCGGCAGATGGGGTGCTCTTTAAGGTTAAGCACGACCCGCGCATTACTCGGGTGGGTCGCTTGCTGCGCCGCACCAGTCTCGATGAGCTGCCCCAATTGTTTAATGTGCTCTGCGGCCAGATGAGCCTGGTAGGACCGCGTCCGCTGCCGGTGCGCGATGTGGCCAAGTTCGACGGCTGGCACAACATTCGTCACCAGGTGTTGCCGGGAGTGACGGGGCTATGGCAGATTTCGGGCCGTTCTGACATCGACACCTTTGATGATGTGGCCCGCCTCGACCTGCACTACATCGACAACTGGTCGCTAAACCTCGATTTAGAGATTCTCACCGCCACCCTGGGCATTGTGCTTTGGGGGAAGGGGGCCTATTGACCGCTGGTTCATCCCCAACGTCAGGGGCACCGGATTCTGGCGATGCGATGGACTCGGGAGTTAGCCATCGTCGGGGCTGGGCCAGCCAAAAGCCCGGCTTTTGGCTGGCTGGAGGACTGGTGCTACTGATCTTTAGCTGGCTGCCCCTGAGCTACTACCGCATGGTGGGCTGGGCTTGGATCTTGCTGTGGCAGGCAGGCGGCGTGGCGCTGCTAGTAGGGCTGTGGCGGCGGCTGCGTTGCCCAGAGCCTTGGAGAACTGAGGCAGAACGAGCATCGGGTTCAGAACCGGAACGGGCATTTTACGCCTTGGGTTATGGACTAGATTGGGTGGCGCTGGGCACGGGCATCATCTTGGGGCTGTCGGCCCTGGTATCGCCCTTTCCCCGCGTGGCGTTTTGGAATGTCAGCCTGGTGGTGACCTACATAGCGGTGCTGTACTTCTACCGCAATGTGGTTGACCGTAGCTGGCTGAGCCGCTTACGGCTGTGGTGGGGGCTAGTCGTGGTGGCAACCGGGGCCGCAGTGGTGAGCCTGGTTTTGTGGCGACCCGATGGAACTATGTGGGCGGCAGATAGTTTTCTGACGGCGCTGCGTAACCATCAGCCTCTGGGGCACCACAACTTTGTGGGAGGCTATTTTGTGCTGATGCTGCCTCTGGCGGTGGCGGCGGCAGTGGCCACAACGGGTTGGCTGCGAAGAATTTGGATAGCTTCCGCTGGGCTGATACTGGTGGCGTCATACGTCAGCGGGTCGCGGGGGGCAGCGTTAGGTCTAGTGGTGTGGCTGCTGGTCACTTGGCTGAGCCGCTTTAGAGACCTCAAACCCTCCCAGCGCTGGCGCTGGGGTTTGGCCGGGTTAGGGGGGGCGGTGGCGCTGGGGTTGGCCCTAGCTAGCAATCCCCGCATTCGCGCCTGGTTTAGCGCGGGCGGTATTACCGACGGCCCCACCCTCGATCGCTGGTTTATGCTGCGATTAGGCGGCAATATTCTGCGCGATCGCCCCTTGTTTGGGGTTGGCCCCGGCGTCATGAGTCGAGTGTCAAACCTCTATCGCCCGATCGAAACCGGGGCGGGCTTGGAACACATTCAGCAGCTCCACAACACTCCGGTACAGATTGCGGGAGAGCTAGGGTTGGTCGGGTTGGGACTATTTCTAGTCGGTATTGTGCTTGTTCTGCGCTTGTGGATCGGGCTTTGGCGGCAGCCGCTTGAGCCCGCGGATCGGGCGCTGCTGGGGGGCATTGGCGGCAGCCTGCTAGCCTACGGAGTCTCTAGTCTGACCGACTACCAACTGGAGAATATCCCGATCGCGGGCGTGCTGCTGGGAATTGTGGTGGTGCTGCTGGCGTTGGGCGCTCGCTATCTACCCACAGCTACACCTTTGGGGCAGGATGCCAGACGGCGATCGCGTCTGGCGGTTGCTTTGTGGCTGGGGCTGCTGTTGACCCTATGGCTACCCTTTACACTCACCGTGGCCTACAGTGCCCTGGCCGACAGAGCCTTCTACAACCAGCGGCTCAACCTGGCTGACACGCGCTGGTACAAGGCCTACCGCCTCAGCCCTTGGGATCCGACCGCCTCGGCGGTGGCCAGTGAGGCGCTATGGGGTCTAGATCAGGTGTTGAGCAGCTCTGACGCTGAAGATAACGTGCGATCGCTGCTGCTTGACTACTCTCACCAAGCCCAGCAGGCCGCTCCCAACGATGCCTGGTTTAACCACAATCTGGCCGTTTTACACCAAACTACTGACCCCGCTACCGCCCTGTCCTATGCCGCCCGCGCCGTGCAGCTCATGCCGCGTCACCGCCACTACGGATACTGGCTGCTGGGCGATCTGCTGCTGAAGACGGGGAACGAAGCAGGTGCCATTGCTGCCTTCACCTTAGAAGCCCTGGTCAACCCCGCTGCGCTGACCTATCCCCAGTGGAAGGCCGCGCCCTATCAGGCAATCTATGCCTCCGTTGTGCAGGCTACCCTAGCTGAGTACGATGCCCTACTCGCGGTTGTCGCTCCTGGTGCTCCCGGCTTTGCCACCCTTTACGAAACCCGTGCCCTGCTCGCCTGGTGGACCGAGCAACCCCTGATTGAGGTCGATCCCAACCTGCTGCGGCCTGTGGTTTCGGGGTTGCTGCTGGCCGACTCTGATCCTGATGCTGCCCTAGAGGCGATCGCGAACCAACTGCGCCTAGGGCAGCAGAGCCCCGAGCTGAGGCTGCTCGCCGCCTGGCTTGACCCAAACACCTACCCCCTCACTCCTCTAACTCAGCCTCAGGATGGCCCACCCGATGTAGACGCTCTGTTGATTGAAGAAAGCTTGAGCACTCAACCTCTGCGCCTGTGGTTAACTGCCATCGTCACCAACCCAGAGGAGGGCTATCGAGGGTCGCTCACCTTTGCCTACCGCAACTACCAGGCCAAACAAATTACCCTCATGCTGGCGCCGCAAAACCTCCAGCGCTATACCCTGGTAGCTAAGCTCAACCTCTTCCCCCCCTGGCCGCGGGAGTTTCTGCCCCTCGATCGCCGCATCGAAGCCCTGCGCACCGAGGCCCTGAAGCTACCCCACCCTACCCACAACCACTTTCGCCTCGCGAGTTTAGATTAGTTTGACGAACAGCCTGCCATTCTAGCCGCCCCCATCCCTATTTCTCTAGGAAAGCTAAGCGCTTGCAAACGGGGTCAGGGCACCGCCTGCTCACCCCCTACCCATCCACCCCTTACCCATCCACCCCTTACCCATCTACCCCCTACCCATCTACCCAAGCCATGACTGAGGATGCCCTCCCGAAACCCAAGCCCGCTGCCCAAGACCCCAGCGATGGCGCTCTATCAGCCCTGCTCATAGGGGCGTTCTACACCGTTTTCACCCTGCTACCGGGCAGCAGCACCCTGATAGTGGCTTGGCCCTGGGTATTTTTGTGGCAGGTAGGGCTGACTCTACCCATGCTCTGGCTGCTGTGGCAACTGTGGCACCGCCCTTTCAAAAAACTTGGGAATGGGTTTGACTGGGTAGCCCTGCTGGCCGTAGTTGGGCTGGTAGTCTCTACGCTGGGGGCAGAATTTCCGGCCCAGGCGCGGTGGTATGGGTGGGCCGCGATGGGGGCGATCGCCACCCTCTACGCTCTGGGCAGCTGGCTTCGCCATTCCCAGCGTTTCTACACCCTGCTGCGGTTTCAGGGCTACCTGGGTCTGGCCTTTATCCTGCTCAGTCTGGTGTTGTGGACCACGCAGATCTATCAGCCTGAGCTGGCCCGGTTGGCAACGCTTCAGGGTTACGGCGTCAACCAAGCTTTTAACTTTGGCCTCACCAGCCTGCGCAACTGGCAGCCCATTGGCCACCAAAACTACGTGGCGGGCTATTTAGTGCTGGTGCTGCCATTATTGGCAGGGCTGGCTTGGAGCGATCGGGGCTGGCGACGCTGGCTATGGCTGGTGGGTATGGTGCTCGGCTTGCTCAACCTCTACACCACTAGCTCGCGCGGCGGCTGGCTGGCGCTGATGGTGACTGGATTGATCGCGGTGGGCATTTCCCTGCTCTACAACCGATTTCCTCGGCCCCTGGCTCTGGCGATCGGTGGCACCGCCCTGGGGTTAGGAGTATTGGGAATTTTCGCTAACCCCCGGCTGCGGCAGGTGCTAGGCAGCGTGGCCCAGGGCAACTTTGCCGGAGGAGAACTGTCTTACCGAGCGGTGACCAACGCTACGGGATGGCGCATGGGCCTGAGCCGTCCCTTTACTGGGGTGGGGCCGGGCAGCGTGCCGCTGGTCTACCAGAAATATCGCCCCCACTGGGCCGGGCGTGATGCCGAGCTACAGTTTCAGCTGCACAGCACCCCGGCGCAGCTGTGGGGTGAGCTGGGCCTTTGGGGCATCGCTGTAGCGCTGGCATTGGTGCTGGTGCTGGTGCTGCTGACGGTACGGTGGATGCGGCAAGGGGCGCAGGACACCCCCAGTCGGCTGCCCCCAGTACTGGTGTGGAGCCTGCTGGCGGGACTGTTTGCTTTTGGGCTGATCAGCCTGACCGACTACCAGTTGGACATTCCGGCGATCGCAGGCACCCTCGCCCTCTACCTGGCCGTGCTGGCTCGCGCCTTTAACCCCGTTTCCACAACTGAGGACATTGCTGCGCCGCCCCGTCGTCACCGCTGGCTGGCCGGGGTGGGCCTGGGCCTGACGCTGGCCATGACCTTCTGGCTGGTGCCCACCCACCGCGCCTGGGGCACCGCCAGCAGTGGCTTTTCGGCGCTCACCGCCGAGCCCGCCGACATCGATCGCTTTGCCAACCAGCTTGAGCAGGCCCACAATCTGGCCCCCTGGGAGCCCTACTACCCCTATCAGCTGGGCTATCACCTGGGCGAGTTTGCCCTGCAATCGGCCGCTAACCCACCCCTGCGCCAGGTGCTGCTCGACGACGCGATCGCCTGGTTTAAAGCCGGCAACCAGACGGTGCCCTATCAGGAGTTTGGCCACTCGAACTTGGGATGGCTTCAGGTTGAAAAGGGCCAGTTCGATGAGGCTGAGGCATCGTTTCGGGAGGCGATCGCCCTGGTGCCTGCCAAGATGGGCGTGTTTTTCGGCCTGGGATTTGCTTGCCTGCAAACTGGCAACCGCGACTGCGCCACCGAAGCCTTTGCCCTGGAGGCCATCCGCCATCCCGCCCTGATAACTAGCCCCCTGTGGCGAGTGGAGGGATTTGCCGATGTCTACTCAGCCGTGCTCGACCAGGTTGAACAGCGCTACGACGAACTGATCCAGCAGGCCAAAGAACCCACTTTGAGCGGCTTTTTGCACCAGGGCCGGGGCAGTCTGCGCTGGTGGCGCGGCGACTTGGCCGGGGCAACCGAAGACTGGCAGACCAACGGCGGCGACCTCCAACAGGGCTTTTTGAGCCTAGCTGAAGGACAAACTGTGGACGTCAGCCCCTGGCCCGAAACCCCGGCCAAGTACGCAATTCTCGCCTGGCAAACCCCCGCTCAGCGCCAAGCGCTGCTGGAAAGAGCCTGGGTCAGTCAGCCCGAAGACATTGATGACCTGGCCCAGGCTCTGCCAGAGCCCCAAATTATTGCCCAACTCGTAACCAGCATGGAGACGGCCACAGATTTTACCGACTGGCTTCAGCGCACGGCGCCTAGCTGGCAGCCCCGCAGCCAGCGCCTGGGCTTTGGGGTGCTCAGCCGCCACATTGATGGGCCTAATCCCTCGGACTTTTTGCCTCGGGTGGAGAACATTCCTGTGGTGCAGTTTTTTGAGCCGCTGTTTACCTCGCCGACGTTCTTGCCAGCGCTAGATAGAGCTTTGGAACCGTATCAAGCTGAGCTGCGATCGCAGTAGCAGCTTTTTGGTGGATAGCCGTCCCGGCTGTCCACCAAGAATCCATTCAGAACCCCTCCTAAACTTTGAATGCCCCCTTTTGGGATGGGCCTCTGACCCGTCTTGCCATGGTTGGCTCGAATAATTCAGGTCAGAGAAATTAGAGTGACCAAATAGGACTTTGCCCTAGTCGTCAGCGTGGGCGTGGCGGTGGTAGAGGAAATCTAGAGCTTCGTTGCGCAGCTCGTAGAATTTGGGGTCTTCCATCATGCGGGCGCGCTCGCGGGGGCGGGCAAAAGGCACCAGCATGATCTCGCCAATTTTGGCGGCGGGGCCGTTGGTCATCATCACGACGCGATCGCTCAAAAACAGCGCTTCGTCAATGTCGTGGGTGATCATCAGCACCGTGATCTGGTGGTCGCGCCAGATGGTCAGCAGCTCCTCTTGCAGCTCTTCCCGCGTGATCGGATCCAGCGCACCAAAGGGTTCGTCGAGAATCAACACCTTGGGGCGCAGGGCCAGGGCACGAGCAATGCAGACCCGCTGCTTCATGCCGCCGGAGAGGGCACTGGGCTTTTTGTTGGCCACATCGGCCAGGCCCACCATTTCCAAGTGCTCCATGACGATGCGCTTTTTAATCGCCTCAGATTTGCCAGGGAACACCGACTTCACGCCCAGGTAGATGTTTTCGTAGGCGGTGAGCCAGGGCAGCAGGGAGTAGTTTTGGAACACCACCATGCGATCGGGGCCGGGGGCTTGAATTGCCTGGGTTTGTAGACGCACTTCGCCGTTGGTGGGCTGGCGAAACCCGGCCACCATATCCAGCAGGGTCGATTTGCCGCAGCCCGAGTGGCCAATGACGCAGACAAACTCGCCTTCGTTGATGGCCAGGTCGATGCCATCGAGCACGACAAAATCGCCGGTGGGAGTGGGATAGACCTTAGAAAGGTTGTCGAAAATCAGGAACGGTTCCTGAGTGGCGTAGCTGGGAGAGGTTTGAGTAGGGGAGTTTAGCACTTGCATGGTCTGGGGAGTAGTGGGTGAGGAAAGGAGGAAGCGATGGCAACAGGGACTTAGCGCTGCTAACTGGTCAGCTGGGTTGGCCGTAGGCAGCAAGAGTTAGGCTATCGTTAGCTCATCCATAGGCACTTCTTCGATGCGCAGATCGCGCTTGATGGCGAACTGATCGAGGTATTTCAGCGGCTCGTCGGGGTCGAAGACAAGGCCGTCAAACAGGTGGATGGGATGGCGATCGCGCCCCGTATCCACCAGCCCCATCTCGCGGGCTGCCTGGCCAAAGATGTCGGCCCGCTTCACCCGCTCGGCCACGGCCAGCCAGTTGCGAGGGAAGGGCGTGATGCCCCAGCGGGCCATCTGGGTCATCATCCACACCGCCTCAGAGACATCAGGGTAGTTGGCTTTGCCGGTAAAGAACTGAATGTAGTTGAGCACGTGCTCGGGCTGGCTGCCGTCGCCGCGATTGTAGGGGTCTAAAAAGCCTTGGCGAATGTGGGCTTCGTCGGCCCCAACGTATTCGGGCTTGCAAAGCAGATCGACTATTTCTTCGCGGTTGCGGCGATCGTCGCAGTATTCGCAGGCTTCGAGCAGCGCTTTGACCAGAGCCAAGTGGGTCTTGGGATACTGTTCGGCCCAGGCTTCGGTGACGCCGAGCACTTTCTCTAGGTGGCCGGGCCAGATGTCGTTGTCGGTTGCCATCACTACACCCGACCCTTCGCTGACGGCGCGAGCATTCCAGGGTTCGCCGACGCAGTAGCCATCGATGGTGCCCGCCTTCAGGGTCGAGACCATCTGCGCTGGAGGAATCACCGTGACGCTGACGTCGCGATCGGGGTCGATGCCGCCGGAGGCTAGCCAGTAGCGCAGCAGCAGATTGTGCATGGAGGTAGGGTGTACCGCCGCCAGGGTGTGCACCTGATCGGGGCGACGATCGATCGCCGCTTTAAAGTCGCCCAGGGTGCGCACCCCTGCATCAAACAGGCGCTTGCTAAAGGTAATGGCGTTGCCGTTGCGGCTGAGGGTGAGGGCGCTAACCATGGGCCGAGGCCGCTGGTTGCCGTAGCCCAGAGTCATGCCTAGGGGCATGCCCGCCACCATCATGGCGGCGTCGAGGCGACCGGTCGCCACGCCGTCGGCGATCGCATTCCAGCTGGGCTCCCGGTTCAGCGTCACCTGGCTCAGGCCGTGGGCTTCAAATAGGCCCTTTTCTTTAGCCACTACCAGGGGCGCGCAATCTACTAGGGGAATAAAGCCCAGCTCCAGATTCACCTTCTCCAGGCCGTTGGCGGCCATGGCCACCACGGGCTTGGCCTTGTGCAGCTTGGCCCGCTTCTGCTGGTTGAGGAAGTAGACGATCTCGTTGCGCAGGCTGTAATAGTTGGGGTGCTTGACCACCTCCATGCGCTCGCGGGGCCGAGGGAAGGGCACATCGACAATCTGGCCGACGTGGGCCTCGGGGCCGTTGGTCATCAGCACGATGCGATCGCTCAGCAGCAGCGCCTCATCCACATCGTGGGTGACCATAACGCAGGTGACTTCGTTTTCCTGGCAGATCTTCATCAGCTGTTCTTGCAGCCCGCCGCGAGTCAGGGCATCGAGGGCGCCAAAGGGCTCGTCGAGCAGCAGCAGTTTGGGGCGAATGGCCAGGGCGCGGGCGATCGCCACCCGCTGCTTCATGCCGCCCGAGATTTGGCCGGGGCGTTTGTCGGCAGCCTTTTGCAGCCCCACCATCTCGATGTGGTGGTCGATCATGCGATCGCGCACCGCCTGGGGATGCTTCTTCATTACCCGGTTCACCGCCAGGGCAATGTTTTCGCGCACCGTCAGCCAGGGCAGCAGCGAGTAGTTTTGAAACACCACCATGCGATCGGGGCCAGGTTCTGTGACCTGCCGACCTTCCAGCACAATGCCGCCTGCGCTGGGAAGGTCGAGGCCCGAGAGAATGTTGAGCAGGGTCGATTTGCCGCAGCCCGAGTGACCCACCAGGGAGACAAATTCCCCTTTGTGGATTTGCAAGTCAATGTTTTTGAGGGCAATATACTCACCGCCATCGGGCAGCTTAAAGACGCGATCGATGTGGTCAACTTCAACAAAAACAGCCATGGTGCGCAGGGAATGAAGGTGCAATTCGAGCGGGCGAGTCAGAAAGTTTGGCGCAGAATCGGAGAAGGTTAGGGTGGGCATTGCCCACCACACACCTTTGACAGAATCACAGGTTTAGGTCAGCGCGTCCCTTAAGGCGTTGGCGATTTGGCCTTTGGGCCGCGCAGGGAAATCGTGGGCAGTGCCCTACTGCTTTTGCTCTTCGGGCAGTACCAGACCGCCAATGAATACGATCAGGCGATCGAGCAGCAGACCGACGATACCCACGTAAAGGATGGCGATGATAATGTCGCTGATGCGAGAGCTGTTCCAGGCATCCCAAATGAAGAAGCCGATGCCCACGCCGCCAATCAGCATTTCTGCCGCCACGATCGCTAGCCATGAGAGGCCAATGCCAATCCGCAAGCCAGTGAAAATGTATGGCACGGTAGCCGGAAACAAGATTTTGAAGAAATACTCGGACTTAGACAGCTGGAGCACCCGCGCCACATTGTTGTAGTCCTGGGGAATCTGGCGTACGCCCTCGGTGGTGTTGATGATAATGGGCCAGATTGCCGTAATAAAGATCACGAAAATAGCGGAAGGATTTGCTTGCTGAAACGCCGCCAGCGAAATGGGCAGCCAGGCCAGGGGCGGCACGGTCCGCAGAATTTGAAACAGCGGGTCGAGGGCGCTATACATCAACGAGCTGGTACCCACCAAAATGCCCAGGGCGATACCCACAACAGCAGCCAGGGTAAAGCCTAGGGCTACCCGTTGCAGACTGGTCCACACCTGCCAAAACAGACCCTTGTCGGTGCCACCGTAGTTAAAGAAGGGGTTGATGATCAGTTCCCAGGTTTCTTGCACCGTGCGCACTGGGGTGGGCAGGTTGGCATCAGGCCCCATGGTGAGCACCTGCCAGATGACTAAGAAAATCAGAATTGCCACCGCTGGGGGAACCAGTCCCTTGAGCGCATCCAGAGACGAATTGGCGAACTTTTGCAGGTTAAAGCGCGATCGCGCCGGGCGAATATCGAGGGGTGCCGTCATCGTTGTTAAGTCTCCAGGGCTTGTGCGAAGGAACAGCGTAATCAAACAGGCAAGGCAGGAAAGATAAAGGGCCTCTCCGCTGCCCCTCTCCCGGTGGGAGAGGGGTTGGGGTGAGGGGGATGGTGGGCAGTGCCCACCCTACGGGAAGCGTTTACACCCGCTTGATCTTCAGGCTGTCGAGGTAGGCCTGGGGATCTTCGGGGTCGAAGGTAATGCCGTCAAAGAAGGTCTCGACTCCACGAGAGGTGCTCTTGGGAATCATGGCTTCTTGGCCTAGGGCAGTAGCCGCTTCGCGCCAGAGGTCTTCGCGGTTGACCGCATCAACCCACGCCTTGGTGTCGGTGTCAGCGGGCAGCTTACCCCAGCGGATATTCTCCGTTAAGAACCACAGGTCGTGGCTCTTGAAGGGGTATGAGGCATTGTCAGCCCAATATTTCTGCATCAGGTCGGGCAGCTCTTCGACGCGGTCTGTACCAAAGTCGAACTTCCCTTGGGAGCGATCAATAATGTCTGTAACGGGCACATTAAACCAGGCGCGTTCAGAGAGAATCTTGCACATTTCCTCCTTGTTCTCAGGCTGATCGCACCACATAGCACCCTCTAGTGCTCCCATCAGCAGCGCTTTGGCAGCTTTGGGGTTGGCATCGACCCAGTCGGCCCGCATACCTAGAGCTTTCTCGGGGTGGTCTTTCCACAGTTCGCCTGTGGTGAGAGCGTTGTAGCCAATTTTCTGGTTCACCAATTGCAGCGGCCAGGGCTCGCCTACGCAGAAGGCATCCATATTGCCCACTTTAATGTTGGCCACCATCTGGGGCGGGGGCACCACAATGGTCGAGATATCTTGGTCGGGGTCGATGCCGCCAGCCGCTAGCCAGTAGCGCATCCAGAGGTCGTGGGTGCCACCGGGGAAGGTCACTGCGGCCTTGAGTTCTTTGCCTTCGGCTTTGCGCTTGGCAAACGCTTCTTTCAGCGGTGTGCTGTCTTTGGTGACCTTGAGATCGAGGTAGTCGTTGGAGAGCGAAATCCCCTGGCCGTTGGTGTTAAGACGGGCCAGGATGTACATTGGCACCTTTTTGCCATCGGTGACGATGCCCTCAGAAATTAGGTAGGGCATGGGGGTGAGAATGTGCGCCCCATCAATGCCGCCGCCACTAGAGCCCAGCACCAGGTTGTCGCGGGTGGTGCCCCAGGAAGCTTGCTTCTCAACCGATACGTCGGTCATGCCGTACTTGTCAAAGAAACCTTTGACCTTGGCGATGATCAATGGAGCAGAGTCGGTTAGCGCAATAAAGCCCAGCTTAGCGGTAGTTGTTTCTGGGGCCTCGGCCGAGTTGACCGGCGCCGCGGTCGGGGTATCTGATGAAGCTGAGTCAGATTCGCCCTGACTGCAAGCGTGGAGCAGCACAGTACCGGCTGCTGCGGTGCCGGCAGTCATCAAAAATCTACGGCGATTTAGTCGAGTCATATTGCGCTCACTCCAACGTTAGGCAATGCGGTGAATTGAAAAAATAATCGGGCAGCGGCGTCTCACCGTTGTAGTCATCCCCGAGGAAACCTGAGTCTCAACCTAAATTGCTGCTCACAGATGCCCGTGTTTAGCCTTCCATAGAATCAGAAATTGTCTAAACAAATTGTGGCAAAGTTGGCAGAACAAACAGGAGATAGGTAATTGATTAGGAGACTTTGAGCTAAGATTCGCCTCCAGAGCAGCAAGGCTCTGGGTGGAACGCTGCAAGGGGAGGAGATTTTCTGTCGGGTTCAAACCGTTTCAGCAAAGCAGTGCTTGAAATTTACAAAGCCGTAGCTCCACGATTTTTTATTGATTAAAATACCGAGTAAAAATCCAGCATTTCTGTGGCTTTGCACTGCGGTATTTGAGCTTAAATTATTCAAACTTTGCAACGTGTTTTGTATTTTTAGTTACGCTTTGTAGCAAGCCATCCTCTTATCGCATGAACAACATGTAGGATTTGCATAATTCGCCGGGTAGGCCATGTCTCAGCCCAGCGCTTACCATAACGACAGCCCAAGCTATGGGTTGAGGGTTGTGTAGAGGGCTGCTCCAGGAGCGATTGCAACCATGGTGTTGCCAACAAAGTGGCGAATATTGCTGACGGTGCTGCCGCTGACTGGCCTGTATGGGTTGGCTAAGGTGGCCGTACACCGCCTGGGTTGGGAGCCCTGGGCCTTTGATCCCCTCACCGGATCGCTATTTGGGGCGGCGACCTTTGTGATTGCCTTTGTGCTCAACGGCACCCTGAGCGACTTTAAGGCCAGTGCCGATATGCCGGTGCAAGTGGCCAATGCCATTGAGGCTATTCAAGACAGCAACTTGCTGGTGGCTAAGGCCAATGGAGAGTATGACCCCAACCCCCTAACTCAAAATCTGGTGGCTATTTTGCAGGCCACCCTCGACTGGCTAGAGCGAGAAAAACCCCAGGAGGCGATCGCCCCAGCCCTCGACCAGCTCAACGTCTCCCTGGCGGGGATGTTGCCCTACACCAGCGGCCCCATCATCAGCCGTACCCAGGCTGAACAGGCCAAAATTCGCCTGCTGCTGGCCTACATTGGCATCAATCGCGATACCGATTTTGTAGGGCCGGCCTACGTGCTGCTAGAACTGTTTTTGGCGGGGGTCTTGTGCGCCCTGCTGCTGATTGGAGCCACCAGCTTTAGCGAAACCCTGGTGGTGTCGTGCCTGCTGTTTACTGCGTTTACCTACCTACTGCTGCTGATTCGCGATCTGGATGACCCGTTTCAGTACGACGGGCGCTCGAGCGTTGATGCTGATCTGTCAATCTTGGTGGCTCTGCGCGATCGCCTACAGCAAACCTTGACACCGTGATGGCACCTCAAAAGGAGCCGGGCGTCCACTGCATATGCCACTAACACTGGCACATGTCCAGACACCCGGTTTCTCAGCCAAGACCTCTTAACTCAGATGTCTCGCCCTTACAAGAACTTGTTGGCCATGCCGATCAGCCCGGCCATTTGACCCAGGTCAACCTCGCCCGAGAGCACCTTTTGCAGCAGCCCGCCGCCCTGGCCATTCGACCCTTTGACTAAGAACTGAGCAATCAGCGGGGTCACGCTTCTGACCATGGCTGGGTCGGCTCCGACTCGCTGGGCGATCGCGCTAATCTGATCGTTGGCCAGCAACCGCTCTACGGCACCCGTCGCCGCGACGGTTTGCAGCGTCCCCATTAGACCTCCCGGATTGCCTCGGCCCTTATCCTGCAGCACGCCCTGGAGGCTGCTGGCGATACCGCCGATCTTGTTGTTGTCCACCGGGGCGTTGTTGAGGTTCCCCAGCAGTGAGCCGATCAGGCTACCGTTAGCTTCAGTATCGGAGGAGGCGATCGCCTGGTTGACTATACCCATTAAATCCATCGTTATCACCGTTTTAGTCACGTCTCGCACAGGCTAAACTCTTTGCCCAGCATCAGCAAGGCATTTTTGCAGCTGAAAATTCCTACCGAGCGCTACCGGCGGTCAGGCTAAACCGTTTAGCGCGATCGCTCTTTTCCTCAAAGTCGATCACCGGTCCTAGAGGCACAATCTGGTGCGGGTTCACCCCAGGGTGGCTCATGTAGTAATGGCGCTTGATGTGGTCTAGATTGCAGGTGTTTCTGAAGGCGGGCTGTTGGTACAGGTCGCGCAGGTAGCCCCAGAGGTTGGGGTAATCGACAATGCGCCGCAGGTTGCACTTAAAGTGCACGTAGTAGACCGCATCGAAGCGATAGAGAGTGGTGAACATGCAGATATCGGCCTCGGTGAGGCGATCGCCGCACAGGTAGCGCTGGCGATCGAGCACGCCTTCCCAATGATCGAGGGCGTCGAACAGTTCGGTCACCGCCTCTTCGTAGGCAGACTGCTTGGTGGCAAACCCGGCCCGGTACACGCCATTGTTGATAGGCTGATAAATGGCATCGATGGCGCTGTCGATTTTGTCTTGCAGGTTGGCGGGGTAGAGGTCAATGGCGTTGGTAGCTACCTCATTCCACTCCGTGTCGAGCATGCGAATGATCTCTCGCGACTCGTTGTTCACAATAGTGTTGGTCTGCTTATCCCACAGAATGGGCACTGTCACCCGGCCAGAAATATCGGACTTGGCCTTGACGTAAATCTCCCGCAAATACTGTACGCCGTTCACTGAGTCGGGAATTGCACCGGGATAGTCGCTAAAGGCCCAGCCTTCGTCGCCCATGTAAGGATCCACTACCGATACCGAAATGGCGTCAGTCAACCCCTTCAGCTCGCGCATGATCAGCGTGCGGTGCGCCCAGGGGCAGGCCAGCGAGACGTAGAGGTGGTAGCGATCGGCCTCTGGCTTAAATTCGCTGCTGCCATCAGCTCTAGTGAAATGGTGAAAGTCGGTTTCGGGACGCACAAAGCGGCCTTTATCGTCTTCTTGGCTACGGTCTTTCTGCCATCGACCGTTCACAAGTAGGCCCAATCCCATAGAGTCTCCTCTAATTTTTCTTCAAATATCGGGTTTCAGCGTACGGCGTCTCGCCGAGGCTGTCCTCTGGCTTGAGAAGGAATTCCATTAATAGGTAGCTGAAGCTTTTGGGCTAAAGTCAATCTCTATGAAGCCGCTTTCTCACGCTCACCTCGGCCTCGCTCTGCTGAAAACCGCCTTCATTGGCCCAAGGATGTCATTCAAGAAGAGGTAGGGGGAAGCCAAATTGAGCCTCTGATGAGTCGCTCCAAGGGCGATCGCATAGCCTTACCCCAATGTGAGACGCTAGAAACCAGTGTTATCTGGACTCGCCCCCTATGCAGGTTGCCTGGCAAGACGTTAAGCCCTACGAAGACATCGTTTACCAAAAGGCCGATGGCATCGCCAAAATCACCATCAACCGGCCCCACAAACGCAATGCCTTTCGTCCTAAAACCATTGTTGAACTGTACGAGGCTTTCTCCAACGCCCGCGAAGACAGCCGCATTGGTGTGGTGCTGCTGACCGGAGCTGGCCCCCACACCGACGGCAAATACGCCTTTTGCTCTGGCGGCGACCAGAGTGTGCGTGGCCACGGCGGCTATGTTGGTGACGACGGCGTGCCCCGGCTCAATGTGCTCGACTTGCAGCGGTTAATTCGCTCGATGCCCAAGGTGGTGATTGCCCTGGTAGCGGGCTATGCGATCGGCGGTGGCCATGTGCTGCATGTGGTGTGCGACCTCACTATTGCTGCCGATAACGCCATTTTTGGTCAAACTGGCCCTAAAGTGGGCAGTTTTGACGGCGGTTTCGGAGCCAGCTACCTGTCTCGCATGGTCGGGCAAAAAAAGGCCCGCGAAATCTGGTATCTCTGCCGCCAATACAGTGCCCAGGAAGCTCTCGATATGGGCATGGTGAACTGCGTGGTGCCAGTGGAGCAGCTCGAAGCCGAAGGGGTGCAATGGGCCCAGGAAATTCTGCAAAAAAGCCCGATCGCCATTCGCTGCCTCAAAGCGGCCTTCAACGCCGACTGCGATGGTCAAGCAGGGCTGCAAGAGCTAGCAGGGAATGCTACTTTGCTCTACTACATGACCGAAGAAGGCTCTGAGGGTAGGCAAGCGTTTCTGGAGAAGCGAGAGCCCGATTTTCGGCAATATCCCTGGTTACCGTAAGGAGTGGATGGGTAGATGAGTAGGTAGGTGGATGGGTGTAGGGTGAGCACTACCCACCACCAGCACTAAAGTAATGTCTTTCACCAGGGTGATCGCGCTAAACTTGTACAATTGATTGCACAGGTTTTTCACATGCGAGTCGTCACCTTTAGCGAAGCCAGAAACAAGCTGAAAGCTATTCTGGATCAAGTGACCAACGACGCCGACTACACCGTCATTACCCGACGCGATGCTGGGGATGCTGTCGTGATGTCGCTTGATTACTTCAACAGCTTGCTAGAGACTGTCTATTTGCTTAAATCTCCCGCCAATGTGGCTCATTTAGAGGAGTCGATCGCTCAGTACCGTCAAGGTCAAACTACCGAAAGAGACCTGCTCGATGGGTGAGCGCAAGCTGGCATGGACAGATGCCGCGTGCAAAGATTATCTCTATTGGCAAACTCAGGATAGAAAGGCCCTCAAACGAATTAATTCACTGATTCAGGCGACCAAGCGCCTTCCCTTTGAAGGCATGGGCAAACCCGAACCTTTGAAGGAAAACCTATCGGGCTTCTGGTCACGCCGCATTGACGATACCCACCGCCTGGTCTACGCGGTAGACGACCAGTATTTGACCATTATTTCCTGTCGCTATCATTACTAGCCAAAATATTGAACAGGCAAGAGTGCGATCGCTGGCTCAGATTTGCTCTTGCGATCCATTCTAGAGGTGGGTGCGGAGTTCTCTTCAGGGATAAATGATGCTCAGAGCGATTGATCGAGATCTTTGGGTGACCGAGCAGCCCTTGCGGTATTTTGGGCTGAGTATAGGCACCCGCATGACAGTGATTCGCTTGGCTAGCAACGAGCTAGTCGTTATTTCACCAATTCAGGTAAGTGATGAATTGGTAGGCGAGCTGAATGAGTTGGGCACCGTCACGCATATCATTGCGCCTAACCTGTATCACTACCTCTTTGCCGCAGAGTTCAAGGCGGCATACCCAACGGCAACGTTCTGGGCCACGGCGGGGTTAAAGGCAAAGCGGCCAGAGTTGGTGATCGACCGAGTTATAGAAGGTAGTTCAGACAGTCCGTGGGCTGGAGTTGAGCGCCTGTTCTTCGATGGCTTTAGAACCCTTGGCCCAAGCGGCCCAGATCCGTTAGATGAGTGGGTGTTTTTTCATGTCGCCAGCCGGACGCTGATATTGACGGATACGGCTTTCTGCTTTGATGAGAGCTTTCCGTGGATGACACAGCTAGTAACGAGAGTTGGCGGCGGCTACAGAAGCCTCAGTCCATCGCTGTTAGAACGCCTGGCAACTACAGAAAAAGACAGGGTTAAAGCCTCAGCAGAACAAGTTCTCAGGTGGGATTTTGATCGAGTGATTATGGCCCACGGCAGCATCGTTGAGCAGGATGGCAAGCAGCAATTTAAGCGTGGGTACGAGCAATTTTTAGGGTGTGCATTCTAGGTCAGCTCAACCGCTACCCACCCAATAGGCAAGCCCACTGGGGCAGATGACGATCGCACCCCGCAGTGATAGGCTGCGAAAAGCCCGTCGTGATTGACTTTCGTTGCCTATGAACCTTCTACTTGAGCGCATTCAGACCAGCTTGCTTGATTTGGTAGGGCAGTTTATTCAGCTCTTGCCGGGGATCGCGATCGCGCTGGTGCTGGTGTTGCTAACGGGGTACGCCGCCAAGGTGACCCAGAAGATGGTGGGCAAAATCACTAAGCGCCTTGTGCCTAACCGATCGCTGCAACTGCTGGCCGTGCAGGTCACCCGCATTGGCACCTGGGCAGTAGGGATCATTATTGCAGCGGTGATTGCCTTTCCGGATCTGCGATTGGGCGACGTTATTGGCCTATTGGGGTTGGGCTCGGTAGCCATTGGCTTTGCCTTTCAAGACATCTTTAAGAACTTTTTGGCTGGAGTTTTGCTGCTGGTAGAAGAGCCCTTTCGCCTGGGCGATCAGGTGGTAATGGGCGACTATGAGGGCACGGTAGAGTCAATTAAAATTCGCTCGACCCAGCTGCGCACCTACAACGGAGAGCTGGTAGAAATTCCTAACGCTATGGTGTTTACCAATCCGGTGCGGGTGCTGACCGCCTTTCGCAGCCGTCGCACCGACCTGGATATTGGGGTTGACTACACGACCCCGTTGCCCCTGGCTAAGCAGACTTTTTTGGAGACCCTCAGCCGTACCGATGGCGTGCTCAGCGCCCCAGAGCCTGAGGTCGATGTGGTGGGCTTTGGCGAGAGTTCTATTGACTTTAAGCTGCGCTACTGGACGACGCCTCAAATCGGTGAGGTGCGCCGGGTTAAATCGCGGGTGGCGATCGCTCTCAAGGCCGCCTGCGACGAGGCAGGCATTGCAATTCCCTACCCCATTCGCACGGTGCATCTATTTGATCAAACTCAGTTCAGCGAAAGCAAACGTTTGAACAACGGCGACTCAGTAATGCAATAGCTGCGCTCTAGGCTCCCCCGGCGATTCATTGCTCCTGCGTCCTCAGAGAAAGCCTACAAAACTGAGGCAAGGTTTGTCATCTCTTTAATGTGCCAGGACGGGCGATCGTCTTTATCCCCCGTAGATAGGGGATAGATAAGAGAGCACACGCGAGAAGATGACGCTAAAACAGATGCACAGCGCAACGCCGGGGCTGAGACTAAATTCGATTGGGAATCGTTTTGGCCGCAAAAAACGGCAGCGCTGGGCGGGGGGGTTGGCCGCTGTTGCCTGCCTGGTGGCCGGCCCGGCTTGGGCAGAACCAGAGGCACCGTCGGCAGAGGCGCTGGCAGTGCAGCCCTGGGTGGGCGTTAGCTTTGAGACTGCCGGGGGAAGCCAGGATTTTGGCAGTCTGGAAGGATTTTTGCCCCTGGGGCAAGTGCCGGGGCAGCAGATTTGGTTCTTGCAGGGCCGAGCGCGGCTCGATACAGCCGGATTTTTGGGCAGCAATCTGCTGCTGGGCTACCGCACCCTGAGCGGCGATCGCGCCAGTCTGACCGGAGGATACATCGGCGTCGATACCCAGGCCCATGGGGGAGGAACGTTTTACCAAGCGGGGGCCGGCCTAGAACATGTCCGCAATGGATGGGAGCTGCGGGGCAATGTCTATTGGCCGCTGGGCGATCGCAGCAGCACCACCACTTTGCTCAGCGCGCCATTTTTTGAGGGCAATCAGCTGCTGCTGCCCACGACTCGGCAAGTCGCCATGGCCGGTGGGGATGTGAGCGTGGGCGGGGCGATCGCCACCTTGGGATCCCTGGGTACGCTCAATGCCTACGGGGGGCTCTACTACTACAGCCCTCCTGACCAACCAGGTTTCTTAGGCGGACGAGCCTGGCTGGCCGCCAGCCCTACCCCGGGGCTAAATCTGCGGCTGGGCATGCAGTACGACGCCTATTTTGGAGCCAATGTGCTGCTGCAAACGGGCTTTAGCTGGGGCGGGTCTGGTCCCCAAACAGCGGCGACAGGACTGGCGCTGGGGCAGCCAATTCAGCGCACCATGGGCATTACCTTGGGTGCCGAAGCCCAGGTTCAGGCAGCGCTCGACCCTGATACCAACCAGGCCTATCGGTTTTACCATGTGCAGCCGGGCTCCAGTGCCGCTGGCGATGGCACCGCCGCCGCTCCCTATGGCGCGATCGATCCGGCACTGGGTGTAGCCAGCAGTGGCGATCGCGTCTACGTTCAGCCGGGCAATTTGGCCGGCGGTTTCACCATTCCCACCGGGGTGCAGGTCTTGTCTCCCGGCCCGCTTCAGCCCTTGCGTACCCAGGTGGGCAATTTGGTCCTGCCAGGGTCGGGCAGCGGCCTGCTGCCCCACGTACCCGGCACCGTGACTATGGGGCATGACAGCCTGCTGTCGGGATTTGCCGTCGCCCCAGAACCCGGTCAGGATGGGATCCAGGCCCTTGGGGTGCGGTCGGTGACGATTCTAGATAACCAGATTCTGGCGGCGCGCAACGGCATTTTGCTGAATGATGTCAGCGGAAATGTGATCGTTCGCCGCAATCAGATTCAGGACGCCAGCCAAAGCGGGATCTTGCTCAATCTCTCGGGCCAAACAGTAAACACCGCTGACCTGAGCAACAACGACATTCATCAGGCAACGGGCGACGGTTTGTTGGTGAGGGCCGCTGACAGCAGCCAGATCAGCAGTCTGCAACTCAGCCAAAACCGCATTGGCAGCAGCGGCGAAAACGGCCTAGCCGTGCTAGCTGACAACAGCCGCTTGGGGACTGTGGCGATCAATCAAACCCAGATTGCCACCGCTGGGGAAAACGGCGTACTGGTCTTGGCCAATGACGGTGGCCAAATTGATAGCCTAACGCTTCAGCAGCTCGACCTCGGCACTACCGGCACCAACGGCCTGCTGCTACTGGCGAGCGACGGTGGCGCTATCGGCGACGTTACCATCGCCGACGTCGCCGTAGAGCAAAGTCATGGCAATGGGGTGCTGGTACTGGCCGAAAATGGCAGTGACCTTGGCCCCCTTGACCTAACTCAACTTCAGGTGGCGGCTGCCGCCGAGAATGGGGTGGCCGTGTTGGCCTTTGGGGGCAGTCGCTTAGGTCCCCTCACGCTCAGCCAAAGCAACCTGGGCCAGGTGGGCAGCAACGGGGTGCTGGTGCTGGCCGACACCAGTAGTGCTCTGGCCAATACCACCCTAAACACCGTTACGATTCAGTCGGCCGGGGCCAACGGCCTGCTGGTTTTGGGCCAGAACGGCTCTAGCCTGGCGACGGTGACGGTCAATGACTTCACTGTGGGCCGGGCCGATGCCAATGGCCTGGTGCTGATTGCCGATAGCGGCTCCCAAATTGCCACCGCCACGCTAAGCGCCCCCCAGGTGGGCAGCGCTGGCGAGAATGGGGTGCTCGTGCTGGCGAACAACGGCGGCCAGATCGCCACCGTTACCCTCGATAGTGGGAACATTCAGCAAGCTAGTCAAAATGGAGTGCTGGTGCTGGCCAGTAATGGTAGCCAGATCCAATCCTTAGCGGTAACCAACACGGGGATAGGCAGTGAGGGAGCCGCGATCGCCAGCAGTGGCATTCTTATTCTGACCGCTCAGGACAGCCGCATAGAGACCGCAACTGTAGAGGGCAACCGGCTAACGGGGATAGGTGCCACTGGCATTGAGCTGATCGCCAGCGATCAAAGCCAGCTGGGTACAGCTCGCATTAGCGGTAACCAGCTCCAGGCGATCGCCGACGATGGCATCTTTGTGCTGGCCGAGGGCCAAAGCCAAATCAGCCAGACCACTATTGCCGGCAACCAACTCCAATCCATTGACCGAGCGGGCATTCAGGTTTTGGCGCTCAACCAGGGGCAGATCGCAGCCACGCAAATTAGCGACAACACCCTCGACACCATTGGCGCAGACGGCATTGTTGCCTTTGCCGCCACGGGAGGACAGCTTGCCACCGTCACCGCTGATAGTAACCGAGTCAGCCAAGTTGCCCAAAACGGCCTGAGCCTTTTTGCTACCGATGGTGGCACCATCGACCAGGCTGCTCTCGTCAACAACCAAACCCAGACGGTTGGCAATAACGGCATCTTTGGCTTTGCCGGTGGCACCAGTCGTTTCTCGACGCTCCGCGTGGTGAGCAACCAGATTCAGGGGTCGGGCAATCAGGCCGTAGAACTCGGCAATGAATCGGCCCAATCCTTCTGTGCCCAAATCAACAACAACCAAAGTATTGCTACTACAAATTTCGATGCCAACCTGTTTGTTGGGGCGGGCAGTACTCTGCAAGTAGTCGATTTAGCTCAGCTGAATCAGTTGAATAACGGTACCTTTACTCAGATCAACAACGCTGGGGCCACCGCCGGTAGTTCGGGCAGTCCTCCCTGCCCCTGATGGGCGTTACTTAACGCAGGGATGATTTGCCCCAATGCTCTCGTCGCCCTTCAAAATTTCCCAGCATTGGGAAATTTTGAAGGGCGACCAGGGGCTATTGCGTCTACAGATGCGTTTCTCAATTCAGCAGCGCCAGGCTTATGCGCCTTGGGTCGCACTGCGAATACAGCAGCCAATATGGGTGTCGATTTTAAGAATGTGGCTGGTCAGCCAGTCGGCCAACTGCTGATAGATTTCTATGGCTACCGCCTCGCTGGCGTCGCTAGCTTTGTAGCGATCGTGCAGGTGGCCAAAGGTTTCAATGAAGGTGGCGTGGGCCTGCTGGTTGACTTCGGCAATGGGGCACTTGTGCTTGGCGGCACAGGCTTCCTCATGCTCAAAGTGCCATTCGGCGTAGAACTTAAGAAAGGCGAAAAGCTTTTTAATGGCGGTGCTGCCTTTGTGGTGGGCGATCGCCAGACCTAAATCATTGACGGCGGCAATCAGCTCTTTGTGGTGGGCGTCGATCATCGGTACGCCAGTGCTGAGGGAGTCGTCCCAGGTGAAGGGCTGGAGAGTGCTGCTTTCCATGGCGGGTTGGGGGGAAATTAGGGAATGGGGGAGATGGGGAGGTTTTGAGTTCTCAGTTTTGAGTTGAGGTGTTGAACTGGGAATTCAAAACTTAAAATTCAAAATTCAAAACTTGTCTTTCGCTGTTTCATGGCTCGCCATCAGCAACGGTATGAGGGTAGCCAGCCATAGACCCAAAGCGGTGTCATAGGGCAGGGTGTGATGGAGCCAGAACCAGAGTGTGACGGCTAGGCCCGGGGGGCTAGTCAGCAGGTCGGCCAGCTTGAGCAGGCCGAGAAAGCCTTGGAGGAGTCGCAGGGCATCGTGGGTCATGGCTACACCTTGCCTTTGAGAAATCCAACGAGGTTTTGCAGAAAAGACTGGCTGACCGGGGCGGCACCCGCTGCGTCGGCCGTGACGGTGGTGGCAAACCCCTGCTCTAGTGGGGTAGGAGCAGCGAGTTCGAAGGCGGCGGGGGGTGGGGCGGCTACCATCGGCATCTCTTCAGCCAGGCCAGTGACAATCAGACGAAAGGCAATCTGCTGGGCCTTGGCCACGGGTAGGTTAAGCTGCTGGGCAATATCCTTGATGGCCATGGTGCCGTTGGTAAACTCCCACACCTGCCATTCGTTGGGGTTGAGGCGCAGGCTGGGCTTGCTCTCGACCACGCTGATCAAGGCTGAGGAAGGGTCGGGCAGTTTTTCATCGAGGGCGTTCCAGTCTTTGAGGGCGCGCAGCCCGGACAGGGTGACATCGGTGGCAGTAGCGATCAGCCCGGTCATTTCGGAGACGGGCAGTGGGGCTTTAGGGTCAAACTGAAACCAGCCGTCGGGGAGGGCAAACAGGGCGCACACCTGCCGCATCACCTGGGTATAAAACAGCAGCTTGAGCTGTTCGGCGGTGAGCACGCCCTGATTCTTGAGGCACAGGCCTAGGGGTGTGTGAATCTGGCAGGTTTGGGCCAGCCGCGAGACGGCGCGATCGCCCATCCAGCCTCGCTGGGCAATCAGCCGCATCAGGCCCTGCTGGTCGAGGCTGTTGCCAGCGGCAACAATTTGCCCCTGGCTCAGCCAGATGTGGTGGTTGTGGCGAGCGATAGTGGTGGGGTCGGTGAGGGTGCAGATCGTTAACAGGCCGGTTTTATTGCCCTGTTCTACTAGCTGAAACAGTTCGGGCAAAGAGAAATCGGCGAGGTATCCAGTGACAGTCATGGGTGTTATCCCTTTCTGCGGGCGAGTGAGTGGGTTAGACGGAGGAATCGGGGGGAGTGGATATGGAGTTGGGCTGGGGAGTTGACGGTTTTGTACCGCTAGCTTCAACGCCGCATCCGTAAATCCCGCATGTTTTTAACTGAATTTCAGTGGCGTTGCATTGGCAGGCCGCTAAGTTGTAGGGGCTAAGCTGCCCGCCCAGGTAAACTGCACCAGGGAAATGACCGCCTGAGCTACCGATGCGGTTTCGTTGGCGTTGACGGCAACGATGGGCGGGCGGCGAGTGGGGTCGGGGTAGCCAAGGGCTAGGGCAATGTTGGCGGCATCCCAGGCGCCGGAGCAGTCGGTGTGGGTGAGACCGATGATCATGGGTGAGGGCGATCGCTGCTTCATGAACGTCATGATGCGGCGAGCCTCGCGAAACTCGTGGGGCCGATGGGCCGCTACTAGCAAAATGTAGGCGTGAGCTTTTTGAATCAGAATGTCCCACATGAAGTCGAAGCGCGACTGGCCTGGGGTGCCATAGAGATGTAGGGCCATGTCGGGGCCAAACTGGAGGCGACCAAAGTCGAAGGCGACGGTAGTCCGCTTTTTGATCAGCAGGGCGTCGTCGGTAGCGCGGCGGTCAGTGTCTACCACCTCAATTTCGCTGACGGATCGAATAAAGGTGGACTTGCCAGCCCCCACAGGGCCGGTGACCACTAAACGCATGATTTCCATGGGTGGGCGGAGGCAATGAAGAACAAGGTTAACTGTCGTGGGGACAGACCCTAAAATTGATGAAGTGCAGCGCTTTTGCCTAGGGAAGATCGGGCATTTCCCTGGCCGGTGAGGAACATCCTTGAGTAGACCAGCTTCCTCAGCTCTTGCAGTCAAAGATTCGCTCTGTACCCCCCTTCTTAAGGGAAAAGGGGGGATTCCTGAAGATGTATCTCACCATCATGGGCATCGCTATACAAGCACAGCGTCTTATCCCCATGGTTCATCCTGCCTGGGGGATGAGCGGTTACATCAAAACGGCTTTTAGCTCGCTGAGGGTGCGCTTGATTTCGAGCATCAGCAGGCCCTGCTTAGCCGCTTTGTCGGCCAGTACCAGGAACACGGCATCTTCGCCGCAGCTAGTGAGAATGCCGTAGCCTTTGTCGCCCTCAACAAAAATGCGATCGATGCCGCCCCGAGCTAGCTCGCTGCCGATGCGATCGCCTAGGGACAGCATGGCGGCCGACATGGCGGAAACCCGCTCTTCGTCCATGCCGCCGGGCAGGCTGGCCGCCAAAGGCAGACCGTCGGGGGTGACCACTGCCGCCCCTTGAATGTCGGTGGTAGAGGTGACAAAGCTTTGCAAAATGTTGGTGAGTTTTTCGGTGCTAATCGCCATGGTTAGTTCTCTCTTTGGTTAAGGAAAATGAGGGTAATAAAGCTGAAGTGAGATCAACAGAAAAAGCGTGTGATTGGCTGTTACATTGCCGTGGCACCGGTTTTGACTAGCCGTCTAAAGAGACCCTCAGACCAGCCTGTTTCTTTCAGCACCGCTGCCGAAGAAACTTCGATATAGGCTTGCTCAATAAAGGCCAGATCGACCATGCAAATTTTGGCTAGGGCATCGCGCAGCTGGTCGTTTTTCCCGTCGGTCTGGGCGCGCTTGCCGGCCTCATGTACAACCACAGCCATGGCGGGCACCACGTGCTGGGGGCCGATGCCGATACGCACGTGAATTAGACCAATGCGCCAGCGCCGCTCGGCGTAGGCGTCGCCCCAGTTATCCATGCCGGTGAACATTTCATGGAACCAGTCCACAAAGGTTTCGCGCAGCCGGTGAATTCGGCCCTCAGATTCGTTGAGAATGGCGCTCATCTCGGCATCGCGACCTAGATATTCATAGAAGTAGTCGGCCATTTCTGGGGCGATTTCTAAACCCCAATCGGCTGTGGATTGAAGTACTTTACGGTCGTCGGCAGTGAGGCCAATGCGCGACACCATCTTAGACATAAACTCATTGGGCTCAAGACTCATTTGGCGAATCCTTAAAGTAGGGCTTTGTTTCAACATCCTTGTTTTATCGCTTGAGCCCTAGGAGTCAACATGGCGTGAATACCTAAGATTTTGAAACTTAGAGATTTTGTAGAGAGTTCAAAACATGACCGTTTGTTTGAACTTTAATCACAACTTTGGCGGGTATTTTTTGAGATGGGGAACACCCTTATTGCTTAAAGGCGGTGTTAGCAACTCACCCACATAAATAAAGTGTTGTAACTGACTTAAACAACATTGGGACTGTTAATATCAGTAGAGCAATGCTAAAGCTAATGTTTAAGCGATTGCACTTTAGAAACCCCTAAATTGTTTATTTCGGGATTGTGCAACTGATCTTGTACTTATAGATGTATTTGTAGACAAAAGTTGCGTTCTCTCAGATAACTCTGTTTTGAACTAGAAGCTGTTCCCCCGTTAGTGCTGTCTAAGCTGGGTCTATTTGTCAACAGTATTAAGCTATGCAAAGAAAAGGCTGATTCTGCTCCGCCGCAGGCTGCGTGAGATTGCGGATATCCGCGATATATTTCTTAAAATAGAGTGGCGTAAGCGGGCTATTGAGCCCTGTTTTGCGGCTAGAAAGCTATATAGTGAGATGCGATCGCAGCACTATAGCTCAAACGGGCGACCAGTTGCCCATTGCTAAAGCCGCATCCATCGTCAGCCCAACCAATTTTTGGCACCTAGAGGCAGTTAGACCCATGGCCCGACGACCAACGGCAGATGACGGGGTAGATCTAGCCCCCTATATCGATCACTCTTTGCTCAGCCCTACGGCTACGGCTGAACAGGTGGCCCAATGGTGTGCCGAGGGCGATCGCTACGGGTTTGCCTCGGTTTGCATTGCCCCCTGTCATGTGCCCCAGGCCGTCGATCTCTTGCACAACACTAAAGTCAAAGTCTGTACAGTGATTGGCTTTCCCACTGGGGCGACGACCTCAGGCACTAAGCTTTACGAGGCTCAAGAAGCGGCTGAGCGGGGGGCCGACGAGCTCGATGTTGTCATCAATCTGGGGTGGCTCAAAACGGGCAATACCGATGCCATTCACCGAGAGATTGCCACCATTTGTGAAGAGACCGGTCTGCTGGTCAAAGCCATTCTCGAAACCGCCGTGCTCACCCCGTCAGAGATTGCTCTGGCCGCTGAAGTTTGCATGGATGCCGGAGTTTCATTCCTAAAGACCAGCACCGGTTGGCAGGGGGGCGCTACCGTCGAAGTCGTGCGCCAATTGTGGGAGCTGACCCAGGGCCGAGTGGGCATTAAAGCCTCGGGCGGCATTGGCACGGCCGCCCAGGCGGTGGCCCTAGTGCAAGCAGGGGCAACTCGCCTGGGCACCTCGCGCGGAGTCGATCTGATGCGGCAGCAGAAAGAAGAGCCTGCCGGTGCAGAGGCGATCGCTGACCGCTCTTAGGCTAGTACTTGACCGAGCTGATTGTGACGGGAGACAGTTAGGCTCAAGGGTTTGGGGTCTAGGGTTCACGGTTTGCCTTGAACCTTAGACCCTAAACCCCACTAAGTTGTGATCTCTAGCTCAGGTTGAGCTTGAGGGCAATTAGGCCGACGAGCGTGATTAGTCCGAGGGACTGGCGGAAGTAGTTGACCCCAGTGAACAGTTCTAGCCAGGCCCAGGTGAACCAGGTGCCAAAGGCCACTAGCTCGACGGTGGTTTGCAGTGGGCCCTCGGGAAGAACCGCTTGGAGAACCGTCGCCGTTCCCGCTACCAGAACGGGCAAGTTTGGCGGCTGAGCGATCACCAGGTTGCCTTCGCGATCGCGGAAGATGCGATCGAGCCCGGTGGGCTGGGGTCCATTGAGATATTCTGAATTGCGATCGGTGGAAGATGACATGGTCATAATTTAGATACGGCTGCAAGTGATGCTAAAGCCGATCTACAAGCCAGTGCCTATATCGAACGTGGGATTAACCGCTATACCCGCAGGCGCGTGGTCGAGTAATAGAGTAGTGGGTTGATTGGGCGACCGCTGATGTGAGGTCAAGCCAGTGAGGGGTTTAAGCCCCAAAGGGGTTGGTGGGCAGACCGGGCACGGGGGCTGCGATCGCAAACAAATCCCCCGAATAAAACCCCTGCTGAATCTCCTTTTGGCTCAGCCCCACGGAGGCGGTGGTGACGTAAAGCATCGATAGGTTCGGGCCGCCAAAGGTGGGGCAAGTGGGGCGCTGCACGGGCAGTTTCACCCGACCCAGGGATTCCCCAGAGGGGCTAAAGCAGGCCACGCAGCCACCATTCCACAGAGCCGTCCAGATATTGCCGTCGCTGTCGAGCGCCAGGCCGTCGGGCTCTACACCTTCGTCTTCGTCGCCCAGGTCGATGGCAACGGTGCGATCGCTGATTTCCCCCGTTGCCCCATCAAACCGGTAGGCAAAAATTTTGCGCTGGGGTGAGTCAGTTAAATAAAAGGTGTGGCCGTCGGGACTCCAGCCCAGCCCGTTGGAGATCGTCAGCTCTGTTTCCATGGTGCGCACCGAGCCGTCGGGGTCGTAGCGGTAGAGGGCTGCATGGCCAGGGTGGTCTGGGCTCATAGAGCCAATCCAGAAGCGGCCCTGGGGGTCACACTTGCCGTCGTTAAAGCGGGTGCCGGGGGCGTCAAATTCAAAGGTGTGGAGCGTTTCGACCTTTCCTGAGGTGAGATCGAGGCTGGTGATGCGATCGCCCATGGCTACCAGAAGCTTTTCGCCCGCCATCAGAGCTATGGCGCTGCCCACATCGCCCACATCCCAGTGGCAGTCGTCGCCGCTGCTGGGCTCAAATACATGGACGCGGTGGTTGAGAATATCGACCCAGTAGAGCACTTGCTTATCGCCATCCCACAGAGGGCCCTCCCCCAGGCGGGCGCGAGCATGAAGTACGTTTTGGGTTGATAGCTCAGGCAGAGTCGCAGCGGTCATAGGGGCACCGGGGTTACTTACAGAAGCGTCGCACAGGGCGGATGGGGACATCCCTATCTAAGGGCAGAGGCCGGGCTTGAGAAGCAATACCACGGCAGCATGGGGGGGCAAGGGTATAGGGTGCAGGGTATAGGGTCTAAGGCGCTCCTTAAACCCTACACCTTATACCTGACACCTCTATAGCCCTGCCGCCTGACGAATTGCATTGGTCATTTCAATCTGCTCCTGGCTGAACCCAGCCTGTTCTAAGTGGTCTAAATAAGCTCGGCCTGTGTAGCGATTGTCGAGCGAAAGCGCCTGACGGTAATTGGCGATCGCCTCGGTATTGTTCCCGGCTGACCAATAAGCTAGCGCCAGCGCTACCCAGGGATGGGGGTTGTCCGGCTCCAGCTCGGTAGCGGTTTGGGCGGCAGTGATCGCCTGCTCCCCCTGCCCCAGCCGCTGGTAGGCCAGGCTCAGGTTGTAATGGGCAATTTCGTTGCCGGGCTCCAGTTCGGCAGCGCGGGTGTGGGTCTCCACCGCTGCCTCTAGCTGCCCATCTACCAGATAGACAATGCCCAGGGCATTGAGGGCGGGGATGTGCTCTGGGCTATAGCTCAGGGCGGTTTGCAGTGCATCAACGGCAGGAGCCGCGAACCCGGCGAGGTGCTGAGTCCAGCCCAGCAAGACCTGGCCTTCGGGGTTGCGGGGGTCGAGGGCGGCGGCGATCTTGAGGGTGGCGATCGCCCGTTCCATATCTCCCTGCTGCCGAAAGGCTAGCCCCTCCTGCCTGTAGCGAGCCGCTGTCGCCCCATCCACCAAGAACGTTGGTAACGCCAAATTGTCCAGCGCTTCTGGGGAAAGCGTCGTCGGCTGCCACGGCACCGCCGCCTCCCGCTGGCAGCTCGCCAGAACCAAAGCCGTGCAGAGTAGCCAACTAGAGACTTTTCCCATAGATCGTGTTTGCTGGATTTGTTGAGGGGCTCGGGTTAATACTTTATAGGCTCCTGCCACAAACCGCTCTACGCCCAATCTCTTCCCTATTTCCTCAGCCTTTTCCCCAGAGGGTTCTCCCTGAACTGTTTGGAGTCACCGTTTCATGGCATACCAGTCCCGGCTCTGCGATCGCCTACAAACAACGCCCTCAAGTGTCCCCAAATGGTGGATGCAGCCCAGCCAGCCGTTAGCGTTTACCTTTTGCCTTAAAATTTGGTCACGGCGGTTACCCTCCCCACAGCTCGGCTTTCAGTTAACTTCTTCAACGGCACCCTATGGCTACCGGATATCTCGCGCTTGTACTCCACGCCCATCTGCCCTACGTGCGTCACCCCGAGAGTGACTACGTTTTAGAAGAAGAGTGGCTCTACGAGGCGATTATCGAGACCTACGTGCCCCTGCTCACCATGTTTGAGGGGCTCAAGCGCGACGGCATCGACTTCAAGCTCACCATGAGCATGACGCCGCCCCTGGTCTCCATGCTGCGCGATCCGCTGCTGCAAGAGCGCTTCGACGCCCACCTGGCCATGCTCGAAGAACTCACCGAGCTAGAGGTCGAGCGCCACGTCCACAACGGCCACCTGCAATATTTAGCTGAAAACTACGCCAAAGAGTTTAACCACGTCCGCAACGTGTGGGAGAGCTACAGCGGTGACCTGGTCACTGCTTTTAAGCAGTACCAAGACAGCAACAACCTCGATATCATCACCTGCGGGGCTACCCACGGCTACCTGCCGCTGATGAAGATGTATCCCGAAGCGGTGTGGGCGCAAATTCAGGTTGCCGCCGAGCACTACGAAGACACCTTCGGCCAACCCCCCAAGGGCATTTGGCTGCCTGAGTGCGCCTATTACGAAGGCCTCGAGCGCATGGTGGCCGACGCGGGTCTGCGCTACTTCCTCACCGATGGCCACGGCATTCTCTACGCTCGACCCCGGCCTCGGTTTGGCAGCTACGCCCCCATCTTTACCGAGAGTGGTGTGGCCGCCTTTGGCCGCGATCACGAGTCATCGCAGCAGGTGTGGTCGTCCCAGGTGGGCTATCCCGGTGCGCCTGAGTATCGCGAGTTTTACCGCGACCTGGGCTGGGATGCCGAATACGAATACATCAAGCCCTACATCATGCCCAACGGCCAGCGCAAGAATGTGGGCATCAAATATCACAAAATTACCGGCAAGGGCCTGGGCCTCTCCGACAAGCAGCTCTACGACCCCTACTGGGCCAAAGAAAAAGCCGCCGAGCACGCCGCCAATTTCATGTACAACCGCGAGCAGCAGATTGGCCACCTCCACGGCCTAATGCAGCGCCCGCCGATCATTGTTTCGCCCTACGACGCCGAGCTGTTTGGCCACTGGTGGTACGAAGGTCCCTGGTTCCTCGACTACCTGTTCCGCAAGAGCTGGTTTGACCAAAGCACCTACGAAATGACCCACCTGGCCGACTACCTCGAAGGTCACCCCACCCAGCAGGTGTGTCGTCCCTCCCAGTCGAGCTGGGGCTACAAGGGCTTCCACGAATACTGGCTGAACGAAACCAACTCCTGGATTTACCCCCATCTGCACAAGGCCGCCGAGCGCATGATCGACCTGGCCAAGCGCGAACCCGCCGACGAGCTGGAGTGGCGCGCCCTTAACCAGGCGGCGCGGGAACTGCTGCTGGCGCAGTCGTCTGACTGGGCTTTCATTATGCGTACGGGAACGATGGTGCCCTATGCGGTGCGGCGAACCAGGTCGCACCTGATGCGCTTCCAGAAGCTGTGGGATGACATTCTGCGCGAAAAAATCGACTCCGGCTGGCTAGAGAAGATCGAGGTGGTCGACAACATTTTCCCCAACATCAACTACCGCGTCTATCGCCCGCTTTAGCCTCTCTCACAGAACCCTGATTTCTTTAAAAATGAGGTTCTGGGCTTTGACAAATTAAAATGCTACGTAAAGCGTTGCTTGATGCCATGGTTATTGCTGCGCCAGAACCCAAGTCTGACCTGCTCCCGGTGGGTGAACAGCGGGTGCTGCTGCGTGGCGTGTCTTGGCAAGGATACTTGCAAATTTTAGAGGCGCTGCCCCAATCGCGCGGGTCGCGGCTCACTTACGACGACGGAGTTTTAGAAATCACCGTGCCGTTAGAAGATCATGAGTTTTCGGGGCGGCTGATTGAACGGTTTATTTTGACCCTAGTGGAACTCATGGGGCTGCGGATCAAGACCATGGGGTCAACCACAATGAACTATCCTGGTCTTAGAAAAGGGGCCGAGCCTGACAACGCCTACTACATTCAAAATCAACCCCTGGTGAAGGGTCGCAATGTGGTGTTTGGCGAAGACCCACCGCCTGATCTTGTAGTCGAAGTAGACATTACCCACACTGATATCGCCAAAAATCAGTTCTATGCCGGCCTAGGGGTGCCAGAGTTTTGGCGCTTTAACGGCACGGTTTGGCGAGTGTATGTGCTGCAAGACGGTGTTTACAGTGAGGTGGAGCTAAGCCCAACGTTTCCCCAGGTGTCTAAGGAACGGCTCTACAAGTTTTTAAGCACTGCTAAGGATGATGAAATTGCCGCTGTACAAGATTTGCGGGCTTGGTGGCAAGCGAATAATTAGCCCAAAGAGCAGTGGTATTTGCCGCTCAGCCTGCGATCGCAACCGGGTATTCTAGACACGACAGAATTCTGTCGCTAGAGCATACCTATGGTGTCTTGCATGGTCGTCAACCCTGGGAAAACGGTGCGGGTTTCTATTGGCGTCATATTATTAGGCCTGGTTGAAGCCGGTGGGGCGAGCTTTAACCCAGGGCGCGCTCAAGTGGAGCCGATCGCATCACCACCGGCCTATTGGGATGCCGTTGAAGATGCCAAAACGCCAGAACCCAACGAGGTCTTTAGAGACCTAACCGCCATTACGCGCCAAAACAGCGCTCTAACCTGGAATGAGCAGGGCCAAGTTCTAGTCGCGACCTGGGCCGATTGGGTAGGCTACACCCAAAATGTGGGGCATCAACTGATCGTCACTCGCGATGTCTGGGTTACAGCCGTCCCCGACCTGCAACGCTTCTGCAAAACCTATACTCCAACCGCCGAGGTTCCTTTGGCGGCACGCCTTGGCCAGGTGCTCGGTTTGCCGCCTGAACCTGCTGCCCAGGCTGCCAATCGTCAGGTGGTTGAGATCTGGGTCGATCCACAGTTTCTCTTTCGCCCTAGCCCCGACCCTGAAATTACTGACCATGAGGCTGAACTGCGCTTTCGCACCGCCAATGAATTCGTCTCGGTGCCGATCGCCTATCAGCACTGGTTTTATGCCCAGTACGATCAGCGCTATCAATATCAGGGGCAGCCGATCGCAATCAATGGTGCAGAACCTCCCAATGCCCTGCCCTATCCGTGGACTCAGCTGGGCTATACGTATGATTGGGGCGATCGCGCCGACTGGGCTACGCTTGACCCAACCCGCCCAGACAATGTGGGCTTGAGCGAGTTCGTGATTCGTCAGTGGTCACCGATCGCAGTCCAAGCTGCGCAGCCGGTTAACGACTACTGCCACTAGGGGCGCAAACTCAGACACAAGGTAGGACGATCAGGGAATTAAGAGGCTACTGCCTTTTTCTTCTCCACCAGAATCATTCCTCGCAGCAATATTTTGCTAGAAGCGTGCTGAGAGTACAACAGTACATGGTTAAAGTCTTGGAAGAGTACAATTTTGCTATGGTCAGCAGGGTGTGTCATCACTTTGTGTGATGCGTCGAAGGCAACTCTTGAGAACAAAGCAATGGCTCTCAACGATACACCAGGCCCAAAAGGTCAACGCTCAATCTCAAAGCGACAACTGGCATGGCACATTACCCTACGAAGCACTGTGATAGGGCTGATGTCAGGGGCAATACTGGGCGCCCTTTTTGGCTTTTTCCCACTTCCACTTCTCTTGATCTTGACAGGAATAGTCGGTGCTGGCTTGGGCTTAGGACTAGGGTTGATTAATGGGCTACTGTTGAGTGCTATAGCGTGCCTGTTTCTTTACCCACTACGGTCAGTTTGGCTCTATCACCTCATCGCCAAAGTTATGGGTGCTTTAATAGCTGGGGGCGGGGCTGCTGTTTTTGGACCTTGGTATTTTTCATCGCAAGGAATGACGCCTAGTTCAGCCGTGACAATTGGCTTTGGCTCTGTAATAGCGTCTATTATTGCTGGCTGGGCTGGCGGGCTGGCGGGGCAAAACCTTGCCCAGTGGTATGAACAAAAAAGTGTAGCTGCTCAGCATGAATCAATAACTAGACAAACTTCGTCTGGTGCAAACTCTTTGCAGAAGCTGAAGCGATATCTGGGCAATATTTTATTGTCACAAAAGGCCGGTTGGATTAGTGTTGCCATCTTCTCATTGTTTAGCTTTTTTCTGAGGAATAGGGTTCTGCGGTTTCTAGTCTGCGGCGATCTGGTTACAGATGTGTATGCTTGTCTCCCATCTCCTCGCCTTTATACTTCAGTGATAGAAGGTCTTAAAGTCGCTCTTCCTATTACCTTTCTAATCGCGTTGATGGTGGTACTACTGCAACGACTATATATAAGGCATTCGTAGTCGAATAACACTGAATTAAAGCTAATGAAGTGCAACCCAGCGTTAACTCGGCTTTATTAGTTCTGCTGGCGACTGACGCAGTCTACGGTGTTGCTGTACTGCGATCGCGCCGTCTTTGCCCCAAACCGCCTGGACGTTAAGCGAGTTTGTGGTTCGCTAGCGGTACCGATCGCGCCCAAGGCAGCACAGCCTGTTGACAATTGCTGTCGCCAACGAGCCAGGGCTCAAGCCCCCATGAAACTGACAACTCTAGCCATTAAGAACTATTCTCAAGAAGATGGTTTTCTCTTTGGCATGGCTAAACAACCCTTCGCAAAATTTCCGACGGCCTGGTCGCGGCGTCAGTTTCTGGGCTGGGGGGCTGGGGGCGTTGGGGCCGTCGCGACGGCGGCAGTAGCGGGGTCAACTTGGGCGGGGCGATTGACCTCCGGCCACCCTTTCGGAACGCAAGCCGCGCGCATTCCCTCATTGCCCGAGGGCTATGCGCCGCCGACCGACAATAGCTTTGACCCCATGACCCTGCTGCGAGACTTTGACTACGGCACCCTCAAGTCAGAAAACGGCCGCCCTGTGCGCGAGTTTGAGGTGACGGCTAACAGCTCACCCCTCCAGCTCAACAGTGCCATTACCTTCATGAGTTGGAACCTCAACGGCAGAGTGCCGGGTCCCACCTTGCGAGCCAAAGCCGGGGAGCGGGTGCGAATTGTCTTCCACAACCAGGACGGGCATTCTCACAGCATGCACTTCCACGGCATTCACCCCGCTGAGATGGATGGGGTCCAGCCGATTCGCCACGGTCAAACGATGGTGTACGAGTTTGAGGCGGGGCCGTTTGGCGTGCATCCCTACCATTGCCATGTCGCTCCGGTGACGCGTCACATCAGTAAGGGGCTCTACGGCCTGTTTATTGTGGATCCGCCTGAGGGTCGTCCACCTGCGGACGAGATGGTGCTGGTGATGGGCGGCTTTGACATCGACAACAATGAGCACAACGAGCTGTATGCCTTTAACGGCGTTCCTAACTACTACCGCGATCACCCAATTCCCATCTACCAAAACCAGCGGGTGCGGCTATATTTGCTCAATATGATTGAGTTTGACGTAGCGGTGACCTTCCACATCCATGCCAACCTGTTTCAAATTTTTCCGACGGGGCGCACCCTCACCTCAACCGGCGATTCTGACGTGATCACCATGGGCACCGCTGAGCGCCACATTCTGGAGTTTGCCTACCCCTATCCCGGTCAATATATGTTTCATCCCCACCAGGATGCGATCGCAGAGCACGGCTGCATGGGGCTGTTTGATGTCTTGCCGGCCTAGGTTTCAAGCCTCGCTCGCCGCCGCCGCTTCGGATCTTATTGACATGCGATCTCAGATAGCCCTAGGCTCATAGAGATAAGACTAAACGCAATTTATTCTCAATTGACACTGATATGGCAAAGCAACTCAAGCCTGTAGAGCTGTTCCTGGCGGTTGGTTTAGCGGCGACGTTAGGAGCTTGTGGCGGGCCAACACCTGAAGGTGGTGAAGCCAGTACCGAACCCTCTCCCACCGCAGATGCGGCCCATGGCGGCGGCGAGGGCGGCGAAGGTGGCGAGGGCGGTGAAGGTGGCGAGGGCGGTGAAGCTGGAGCCACTAGCAATCCTGATGCCGACTATATGACCAGCCTGGCGCTGATGAAAGGTCACCTGATGGTGGCAGAAGAGCTGATCGCCGCCGGTAACTATGAGGAAGCTGAACCCCATATTGGCCACCCGGTTGAAGAACTGTACGGTGGGGTCGAGGCTCAGCTCGCCGAGCGCAATGTGCCGCCGTTTAAAGACCAGCTCAATGAGCTGCTTGATTTGACCAAGTCTGCCCCTGAGAGCGATCAGCTCAAAACCGAGTTCGACGAATCGACTGCAGCGATTGATGGTGCGATCGAGGCCTTACCCGCTGACCAGCGCCAATCCCCTGACTTTGTGCTGGGAGTCATCACCCAGGTTCTCAAAACCGCCGCTGAAGAATATGAGGCTGCCGTGGTGGATGGCAAAATCGTGGAAGCAGTTGAGTATCAAGACTCGCGCGGGTTCGTTGTCTATGCCGACCAGCTGTACCAAACCATTGCCCAGGAGATGGAAGAGACCCGCGCTGAGGACCACACTGCGATCGCCAAAAGTTTGCAAGAGTTAAAGACAGTTTGGCCTACGGTAACTCCTCCAGAAACACCGGTCAAAGAGCCTGCTGATGTCCATATCCTGGTCTTGCAGGTCGAACAGCGCAGTTCGTAAGCGGCTACTCGCCGGGGCACTGATAGCGTTGCCTAGTGGCCTTTGATAGCGGTGGGGTTGTTTGGCTAGAACAGCCAGATTCATGGTGGATAGGTCGGGGTTAGCTACGTAGGGCGCAGCTACAGCGGGCGAAACGTGGCAGAATGCCTGCGATCGCCTTTGTTGCACCCCGACCCTCATGGAAATTGACCCCGAACTGCTAGACCCCTCAACTCGCTACAAGCTGCTGATTGGCAGCGTCGTGCCCCGTCCGATCGCCTTTGTCTCCAGCCTGTCGCCTGAGGGCGTGGCCAACTTGGCCCCCTTCTCCTACTTCAACGCGGCGGGCCACAAGCCTCTGGCGCTGATGTTTAGCATCAGCCTCAAGCCCGACGGCAGCGAAAAAGATACCCTACGCAACGTGCGCCCCCCCAGCGAAGGCGGCACTGGTGAATACGTGATCAACCTGGCGGTTGAGTCCTACGCTCACCAGGTGGCGGAATGTGCCGAGCCGTTACCCTATGGCAAGTCGGAATTTGACTATGTGAACCTGTCGCCTGCCCCTAGCCGAGTGATCAAACCGCCCCGCGTGGGAGAGTCGCCCGTGGCCTTTGAGTGCCGCACCCTGCAAATTGTGCCGGTGGGTGAGTTTCACATTGTGATTGGCCAGGTGGTGCACCTGTTTGTGCGTGACGATGTGCTGGGCGAGAACAACCGCATTGATGTTGATAAAGTAGGGGCGATCGGGCGCATGGCGGGCTATGAATACTGCCGCACGGGCGATCGCTTTGAGATTCCCAACGGCTTCCCTAAGTAGCCCCAGGTCTAGTGGGATGATGGGTAAACAAGCAATCGGAGGGCGGCGGATGAGCGATGTGAGTGAGCAAGATTTGAACCATGCGCGGCGAGCGATCGCTCTGTCCCACAGCGCCCGTCAGGCCGGCAATCGCCCCTTTGGTGCCGTGCTGGCCGATGCCTCAGGCCAGGTGCTGGCCGAAGCCGAAAATAACCAGATCACCGAGCAAGACTGCACCGGCCACGCCGAAACTGTGCTGCTGCGCCAAATGGATAAAGGGTTGAGCCTAGATACCCTCAAAGACTGCACCCTCTACGCCAGCACCGAACCCTGCCCCATGTGCTCTGGGGCGATTTTTTGGAGTGGGGTGGGGCGGCTGATCTATGCGCTGGGCAGCGATCGCCTCTACAACTTCCAGGGCGAGTCTCCTTTTCAGCTGCATTTAAGTAGCCGCGAGGTACTTAAGCACGGCAAGCGCTCAGTTGAAGTGATTGGTCCTGTGCTTGAAGATGAGGCACTGGCGGCCTTTGAGGGTTTTTTCTAAACTTGTTTGCCGTTGATTTAGCCATCCTGGGGTTATGGATCTATTCAAATTTGCGCTGGGGCCCTACGAGTTTTTCGCTGCCATTCTTGGGGGTGTGCCCCTCATATTGGCGATCTTCTTGCTCTACAACCCGGCCATTAGCCTGCAAGCTTTTATCGGTTTGATCTTAACCAAGTTCTCCCTGCAGGTGGTGATTGCGTTGGCGTTTGCTAGCTACCTCTTAGGAGGCTTAGCGCAGGGCGTGACCTGGAAGTTTTTTTTGGCCCTGTGTAGTCTGTCGAAGCGAGACTTCGATTATTTCCCAGCTGAAATTCTGCTCAACAGAGGCGAGTGGCTGCAAGGGCTGGCCAAAGACACTGATCCCAAAACCCTCGATTTTGAGAATCGCTTAGTGCTGCTGCTGCACGATAAAGTTGGCATGCCAAAAACGATGAACCATCTCTATTCGAGGGTTTGCTCGTATCTAAAAGAAAATAACAGGCCCTCTCTGGTTACCGCAGATCTGTACCAGGCTACCCATATCATGTACCGCAACATCTCGTTTGGGCTGCTGATCCTAGGCGGAGTGTTTTGGGTCAATATTTTTCGCGTCGGAGCGGCATCTTTTGAGCAGGTGGCGTTGTTCTTTGGGGCTTTAGTGTTGTCTTACATCGCATTTGTGCGATCAGTTTCTTTTAAGCGGTGGTATGCCAGAGAGGTTTTGCTGGGGTTTTACTTCGCTGCCTGTGGCAATTAATTGCGCTACCGCAGCGGGTGATGCTCAGCCAAAAGTTTTTCAACCTTGGCTTCGTCAATGCGGGCGGTGACCTGCCTAGCTTCGTGCAGGTCGCGCACCGTTTTAGAAAGGCTGGCGGTAGATCCCAGGGCAAACAGGGTGCCCATGCCCATGTAGCCTTTTACCCAGCCATCGACCGGCAGGTAAAAGATGCCCAGCGATAGGCTGCCTACCGACAGCAAAAAGGCCAGCCAAGTTTGCACGACCCAGGCTTGACTATGACTGGATGGCGGCTGCACAGAATTCATCGGCTTACTCCTTAACGGTGTGAATAGCTACGTCAACCCTAGGCGAGTCTTCCGCTACGGCATCTACGGTGGAGACACTTTTTGAAACGCCCCAGGGTGCAGCAGTATCGAGAGCCGTCCATGACTGTTACAGCAGTTGATTGAGTTAGGCCACTTTGACAGGCGGAATCCTTGGCCCTCTGGGGGCCAGTCATTGGCCATACACTCGCCATCTCGGAGCTGAAGTAAAGAATTCTCTCAGAGGCTCCCATCACCGCTATATCTTCGCGACAATCAAAACCGTTGGGTCTACCAGGGCTGCGCGGCTCAGGGTGTTTCGGCAAACTCACGCTGACCACCGCCACCAAGGAGACTCACCCGATGAAACTGGCCTACTGGATGTATGCCGGCCCGGCGCACATTGGCACCCTGCGCATTGCGAGCTCGTTTAAGAACGTGCACGCGATTATGCACGCGCCGCTGGGGGATGACTATTTTAATGTCATGCGATCGATGCTAGAGCGGGAGCGCGACTTCACCCCCGTTACCGCCAGCATTGTCGATCGCAACGTCCTCGCGCGCGGCTCCCAAGAAAAGGTGGTCGATAATATCGTCCGCAAAGACAAAGAAGAGCAGCCCGATTTAATCGTACTCACCCCCACCTGCACCTCCAGTATTCTGCAAGAGGATCTGGCCAACTTTGTGCAGCGCGCCAGCCTTGACTCCCAGGGCGACGTGCTGCTGGCCGATGTCAACCACTATCGAGTCAACGAGCTGCAAGCCGCCGATCGCACCCTCCAGCAGATCGTGCAGTTTTACCTGGCTAAAGCCCGCAAGCAGGGCACCCTTCCCGAGGGCAAAACCGAGAAGCCTTCGGTGAATATCATTGGCATGACCACCCTAGGCTTCCACAACAACCACGACTGCCGTGAGCTACGCACCTTGATGGCTCAACTCGGCATTGAGGTGAATCTGGTGATGCCCGAGGGCGCACTGGTAACCCAGATCAAAGACATGGGTCGCGCCTGGTTTAACCTCGTGCCCTACCGCGAAGTGGGGCCGCTGACGGCAGAATACCTCAAAGAAGAGCTGGGTATGCCCTACGTCGACATCACCCCCATGGGCATTGTCGAAACCGCTCGCTGCATTCGCGCCATTCAAACGGTGCTGAACGATCAGGGGGCCGATGTAAATTACGACGCCTTCATCGACGAGCAGACCCGGTTTGTGTCGCAGGCGGCCTGGTTCTCGCGATCGATCGACTGTCAGAACCTAACTGGCAAAAAAGCCGTGGTGTTTGGCGACAGCACCCACGCCGCCGCCATGGTCAAGATTCTCGCCCGCGAAATGGGCATCCATGTGGTGCTGGCGGGCACTTACTGTAAGTACGACGCCGAGTGGTTTGCCGCTGAGGTGGGCGAGTACTGCGACGAGATTCTGGTCAGTGAGGACAATGGGGAAATTGGCGATCGCATTGCCCAACTCGAACCCGCCGCTATTTTCGGCACCCAGATGGAGCGCCACGTGGGCAAGCGGCTCGACATCCCCTGCGGCGTGATTGCTGCCCCCATTCACATTCAAAACTTCCCAGTGGGCTATCGACCGTTCATGGGCTATGAGGGGGCCAACCAGATCGTTGACCTGGTCTACAACTCCTTTACCTTGGGTATGGAGGACCACCTGCTGGAGTTCTTTGGCGGCCACGATACCAAAGAAATTCTCACCAAAACCATGAGCGCCGATGCCGCTGTCGAGGCTGGGTTAGGCTGGAGCGCCGACGGCCTGGCCGAGCTGCAAAAGATCCCCGGCTTTGTGCGCGGCAAGGTGAAGCGCAACACTGAGAAGTTCGCTCGTGAGCAGGGAGTCGCCAGCATCACCGCCGAGGTGCTGTACGCGGCGAAGGAAGCGGTCGGGGCGTAACCGCAGATTCTGTCCAATGTATGGGCGAACACCGTTCGCCCTGATTGGGCAATAACCTCGCTGGGCAAACAACCGTTTGCCCCTATAGGCCCGCTTTGAGGCAGGGCTCAACTTCCAAAAAATAGGCCCCAGACTTTTCCCCTGTTGGAGGAGTCTGGGGCCTAATTGATCTAAAGGCTTTTACCCATCGATAGGACTAGCTGCCCTGGCAACCAACCCAGGTGCCCTGGTCTTCATAGACAAAGGGGGTACCGGTTTCGCAGAGCACCGAAACAGCGCTCTGGGGGCCAGGGATGGTCACCATGGAGACGGTGCCGCCGACGGGGCTGGGTACGTCAGATAGCTCGGGCTCGGTCAGCGCCGACTCGGGGCCGACGGCGTCACCGGGGTTGGGCACTTGGCAGCCAACCCAGTCTAGGCCCGCGTCGCTGTAGGCGAAGGGGACGAAGCCTTCCTGGTCACAGGCCACCATAACGGCGGTCTCGGGGCCGGGTAGCCGGAGCTGCTTTACGGTGCCGCCCTCAGGGCTTGCGATATCGCCAAAGAATACATCAATCGTAGCTCCAGGCTCTTCAGTCGTGGGTTCCTCGGTAGAGGGAGCTTCTTCGTTGGGATCCATAACTTCTACAGGGGTGGTACAGCCTACAGCACCAACGAGGCAGAGTGCTGCCACTGCACCCAAGCGACCCCAGGCAGAGACCGACAATTTAGCACCGGGTAGACGAGAAAAAGCCATAGCAAAACTACCTATTGAAAGAGTATTTTTCAGCATTGAGCATTATAAACACTCTTGCGACGGATTTTTTAAGTCGCTAAAGGTACATTTTTGGTCAAGCCGGGCCTTTTTTGCTCAAAAACCTCCGTTGGCTATGCCGTTTTATCGCCCGCTCGGCCCTTCGCCCTCAGACTTGATAGCGCCAAGGCAGGGTTAGCTGTGCGAGGGGGCGATCGCAAAGATTCACCATTGGCGGCAGCGACCCAAAACGGGGCAATCTAAGGCAACACCACACTCTGTATAACGGTTAACTAATGACCCAGGCTAACTCCGAACCCCCAACCCCTTCAGATGGAAGCAACGCGGTTAAGTGGGTAGCGCTGGGCTGTGTCGGCTGCTTTGGGGTGCCGGTGCTGGCCGGGCTGGTCACGGCGTTGGTCATTGGCGGCACCACGCAGTTTTCCGCTGGCCCCGACCAGGGCTCAGCCGAAAACCAAGAGCTGTTTACCTACACCATTCCCGGTGAGACTCAAACTATTTTGAATATGGGCATGTTGGGCATGCAGATGGTTCAGGTAGCAAACACCGACTCGCCCCCGTCGGTGCTGCTGACCATGGGCCAGTTGCCCAGCTATCTCAAGGGGAGCAACGCTCAGCAAAGCTTCGTTGAAGAGTTTCAAAACAGCATTACTACCGAAGGCAATTATCAACTCACTGAGCAGCGGGTTGAAGAGCGTACCCTCTGCGATCAGCCCGTATCCGTTGTGATCCAGACAGGCAGCTTTGAAGACGGCCCTACCACCTATAATGCCGCCAGTCTGCTGACCTTTGTCGAGCACAACAACGACGCCCGTTTTGTATGGGTGCTGACCCACGGCGATGCGCCCCAAACTACCGCCGACCAGGTGTTTGCTACCCTCGATTGCCGTTGAGGAAGGCAGGTATAAGGTCTCAGGTATAGGGTTTAAGGGGTTGGCCTGAGACCTTATACCTCAAACCCTAAACCCTCTATTTCACCTGTGTTACGCGCCAGCTCAGCTTGAGGTTGAGCCAGAAGTTCCAGAAAGTGACGATCGCGATCGCCACCAAGTTTGCCAGGTAGGGCCAGCGCTGGTCAAACACCAGGTTGTAGATCACGTTGAGCACCAGCACGTTGAGTACCAGCCCCGCCAGACATACCAGGTTGAACTTAAGAAACCGCTTTAGCCGAGCCGACCAACCCTGTTGCAACATGCTGATGTCGGCAAAGGTCCAGGCGTCATTCCAAATAAAGTTGTTGATAATCGCTACTTCAGACGCCCCAATTTTGCTGCGGGTTAGAGGTAGCCCTAGGGTGCTGTGCAACAGGTAGAGAATGACCATATCCACTACCACGCCGCTGAGCCCTACCACCCCAAAGCGCACAAATCGCTTCATGGGGAAGTGCTGGTGCAGTTGTGACAGTCGCCCCCCCAGCCGCAGCCGCAGCAGGTGGTGAATGTAGTCGATGTACTGTCGCCAGGTGACCTTGCTCGCTCCCTCCTGCCGCTCTTGAAAGACGTAGCCCACCTCGGCGATGGTATCAATGGTGCCGCGCCCCAGCACCTCGAGCAAAATTTTGTAGCCCTTGGGGTTGAGCAGAGGGCCGGCGATCGTCTCCCGCTGCACCATAAAGTAGCCGCTCATGGGGTCGCTCACTCGACCCACTACCCGAGGCAGCAGCAGCAGACCCACCGTCTGCGCCCCCCGCGACAGCACTCGCCGCGCCAGGCTCCACTCGCTGACACCGCCGCCCTCGACGTGGCGACTGCCCACCGCCAAATCAGCTCCTTGCTGAATCGCCTTCAACAGCCCGAGCAGCACCTCTGGGGGATGCTGCAAATCGGCGTCAATAACGCCTAAAATGCGCCCTCGGGCGATCTGCCAGCCGCGAATCACCGCCGAAGATAGGCCTCGCTCCTCCTGCCGCCGCAGCACTCGCACCTGGGGGTAGGTTGTCTGTAATTCTAGAGCTCTGTTCCAAGTGAGGTCGGGGCTGTTGTCGTCAACCACAATCAGCTCATAGTCCTGGGGAATCGTGCTGTCGAGTAGGGCAACCAGGCGCTCCACCAGTGGGCCAATGTTCTGGCCTTCGTTGTAGGTGGGTATGGCTAGGGACAGGGTTAGGGTTTGTAGCGCAACCCCATCATCCCCAGCTAGAGCTGGTGAGGGTTCAATCTGCAATGGGCCGCTGGGGCAAGACTCAAGCTTTTGCAACTGGGATTGGGGAATCATGGCACCGGCGCAACACACCAAGCATTCCGGTAGCCCGAGCCCTAGAGCGCGCTAAGAACCTAGCGCTAATGCCTGAACCTAGCCGAAATTTTACATAGGCAACCATCCTACAGCAGTCGCTCCCCCAACGTAAATGCTGGGGTGTCTCGGCAAAAACCGGGCCATAGGTTTCTCACAATTTCAAAGCCTGTGTTAGACAGCGGCTTGAAACCCTAAACTCTTTATCCTTCCATCAGTCTTACGGGCTGCTAAAACTCAGCCCATAGAATGTGTCTGGGGGTAGAGAGGCACTAGCATTAGGTCTCGTACTATACAGTTCAATCTGTTCTGGGTTATCAGCGGCTTTAGTCCGTCGCTTTCTGGCAGAACCGGAATTTCTCACATTTATACTAAGGAACTTAAAAACTTTATGCAACGCCTTATCACACTCTCTAAAGAAGTTGTTAGCCGCCGCTTTCGTGCGATCGCCCTGGTTTGCCTAGTTGGCCTAATGAGCTGGCTAACTTTGGCGACTCAGCCTGCTTTCGCTGCTAACAGCAAGGGCACTGCGACCCCGCCGGTAGACCAAAAGATGACTGAAGAACCCCGAGATCAGGCCTATGAGGAGGCCGTCGAGGTCATTGATAACCCCAACGGCATGCAAAAAGTCTACGAGAAAAATCTAAAGCAGTACCGTCAGGAAAATCCTGACCAGAAGAGCTTGGTTGAAGATGCTAAAGGCCTGGTCGAAAAAGTCACAGGCGGCAAATAGAGCGGGAGGTTTTCAGTCTGGGCCAATCCTTTTGCCCAAAATCTAGCTGGGCCGAAACTCCTAAATAGGCTGTTTAAATTGCCTGGGTGCGAGGTTCAAATATTCGAACCTTGCACCCAGGCAATATGTGTTTGTGCAGAGCTTAACTTCAATCTCATTCAAGCGCAGCAAGTTTTTAAAGGTTGCTAAAGCGGTAGTGCCGTAGGGTTTTAGCGGCTCAAACTAGACTTGAGCCTCAGCGCTGCTAGGGCTGCTCTATTTCGGTCACCACTCCAGCCTCTATGGGGCGGTTGGTGGTTTGAATCGAGCAGTTGGCCGGCGAGCTTTGGCTCTGCAACACCCGAGTCGTTTGCTCACCGCGAATGTTGATGTAGGTCGTGGGCCCAGAGCCAGTTTCTATGCGGGCGGGGACATCGAGCCAGGTAATATTGTCGAGGCGATCGTGCACTCGCAGCTTGAGTTCGCCATTTTGGCGGTACACGCGGGCTGTCGTGCGATTCGTGCCGTTGCAGACCATGACGGTGGTTGTCGGCGCGTCAACCCCTGGCCCTGGCTGATCTAAAACAGTGACGTAGGGGGCGTAAACCCAACCCTCAATCGGGCCGGTAACAACATAGAGCCAATCCCCCTGGGTTTGAATAATCTTAGCCTGGGCACCTCTGGGTATGGTGCCGCGAACGCCGTGGTTGAGGCCGGGGCCAGAGCGCACGTTGAGACTGTCAATATTGACCTCGGCAACTTGGGCAAAGGCCGTAGAAATTGAGAGGCCAACGGCAGCAGCGCTGGAGAGCAGGGCAATAGCCAGGGTTTTAAGTTTCATAGTTTGTAGAGTCTCACTGGGAAAAGGGGACCGCAGCCCCTAGGCAACGGCCCTGATGAAGCGATGGCGACTAAATCACCCGCACCAATTTAAGTGATGAATCTAAGGAACCAATAAAGCTGTAACTCTGTATACCAAGGGGCGTCCCATCTATCCCTTGACCCCGCTCCCTGTCTCTGTGGGCACAATGTAGCGCTGTAGCAGCACAAACACCACGATGGCGGGCAGCACCGACAAAATAGACCCAGCCGCAATCAGCCGCCAGTCAAGGGAGAAGCTGCCCGCCAGCCGGGCAACGCCTAGGGGCAGAGTGTAGCGCTCGGGGCGATCGAGCAAAATCAGGGGCCAGAGAAACTCGCTCCAGGTGCCAATGAATACAAAGATTCCTAGCGTTACTAGGGCAGGGCGAGTGGCGGGCAGCATTACATTCCACCAGATGCCGAGGTCAGAGCAGCCATCCATGCGGGCAGCTTCTTCTAGCTCCTTGGGCACGCCCTGAAACGCCTGGCGCATGAGAAAGATGCCAAAGGCCGAGGCTAGGTAGGGCAGCACCAGCCCTAGATAGGTGTTCCGTAGGCCCAAATTAACAGCCAAAATATACAGCGGTATCATCACCACCTGAAATGGAATCATGATGGTGGCCACAATTAGCGCCAGCAAAGTGTCGCGGCCCAGAAATGACAGCCGCGCTAGAGGATAGGCCGCTAGCGAGCACAGCAGCAGGTTTGCCGCCACCGTCAGCACCGCCACTACGCTGCTGTTGAAAAAATATTGGCCAAAGGGGTTTGACTGCCATACCTGTCGGTAATTGGCTAGGGTCGGCTGCTGGGGCAGAAGTTGAGGCGGAGTTGCTAGCAGGTTCTCTGCTGCTCCTTTAAATGAGGTGCTGAGCAGCCACAGCAGCGGAAACACCATCACCAGGGCAATGAGCAGCAGCAGGACGTAAATGCCTAGGTTGCGCCAGTGAGGCCATTGGGCGAGGGATTGAACTATGGGTTGCTGCTTGCGATCGGGCATCGGTAGTCCTGCCTGGGCATCGGGGGACTAGATTCCAAGGTTCATTAGGAACTCTGGAATCTGGCTAGCGAGAAATAGTTGGAGGAGAGGCCATCTCGTCACCCCAAAAGCAGCTCTTGCAGCAGCCAAAACCCAGCAAAAGATTCGCTTTCGCGGCTGTCTTGGATGCCAATGAAATGCACCTGATTAGCTTTGGCCTTGGCGGCTTCAAACGCCTGGGCCTCGGCCAGCAGCTTAGGGCCAGGCAGACCCGCCAAGACCCAGCTATCGAAGGCTCCGGTTTCTAGGATAATTTGGGGAGCTTTGCTGGATTCTATGCGCCAGTAAGCTAGCTCTAGGCCCGACATCCAGGCGGCCAGGGCGGTGGCGCGGGGGGAGAAAATCAGCAGGCCAGGGATTGGGGTGCTGGGGTCTAGATTCGCCATATCTAGAGGAAAGGATTCCCCAAAGCCAATCTCCCAGTCGGGCAGATCGGCAAAGGCGGCGGCCTCAAGGGTGACAAAGGTCCACTGCTGCCCCAGTAGGGCATCGGGCAGAGCCTGGGGGCTGGGGGGCGGCGCTGCTACCGAAGGCGAAGGAGCGCTGGTATAGCCTTCCATCTGGGGATACACAGTTTGGTTGCGATCGCTCAACCACCTCTGCAACGCCACCGTGCGACGGCTGGGCCGAGCCGGAATGCTTGCGTCTTCACAGGCTCGCAAAATCATGTTTTGCATTTGGTAGCGAAAGTACCGAATGCGGCTGGGGGGCGCAATGCCCTGGCTGGTGGCCTCGGCGATCGCCTCCTCGATCGCCCCCTTCAGAACAATCGAGTTGACGTCGCTGCTGGGCAAAAACTTGCTGTAGCGAAAGAGTTGATCGGCCTTGGCTCCGGCGCCTACCAACCCTTCACAGAGCAGCACTTCCCAGAGTTTTTTGCCATTTTCATCCAGCACGGGCCGGGAGTAAAAGTCGAGTTCCCATACGGTGCCCATAGTGCCTAGGCCTCGCTGTCGTTCAGCATGCGGCTGACGTCGCCCAGACGGTTCTCAGCGTCTTCAAACACGGCTTCAGATTCTTTGATGATCTCGCCGGGATATTTTTCCAGCACCTTGGTCGAGAGGGAAATGCGGTTGCGTTCAGGGTCGAGGCCAACCACCACCGCTTTGATCGACTGACCCACCTGCAGCACTGTGGGCAGCGACTCGACATAATTTTTGCTGATTTGCTTGATGTGCAGCAGGCCGCTAATGCCGTCAAACTCCACAAAAGCGCCGAAGGGCTTGAGGCTGGCCACGGTACCCTCGACAAGTTGCCCTAGGGCTAGGGTGCTCATCACCTGGCTGCGGGCGGCGGTGCGAGCCGACATCACCAGCTTGTTGGCGGCGGGGTTGACCTCCAAGAAGCCTACGGTGAGGCGCTGGCCCACCGCATCCTCCAGATTCTCGTAGGTGCGTCCCAGGTGCGATCGCGGCACAAATCCCCGCAAACCCTCCACATCGACTGTCACGCCGCCCTTGTTGAAGCCGGTGACTTTGACATCCATCACAGCGTTCTCTTCGGCCTGCTGGGCTAGCTTATTCCACAGCTGCTTGAGCTGGAGCTTGCGGATCGATAGCAGCACCTGACCGTCGGCATCCTGGTCGCGAATTACCTGAAACGAGTATTCACCCCCCGGTTCAAGCACGCCCTCAAAGGAGGTGATGGCCCGCACCGCCGCTTCGCGAATGGGCAAAAAGGCCGCTGACTTGCCGCCAATATCCACCGTGGCCCCATCGGGAGCAAAGGAGATGACGGTGCCCCGCACGGTGCTACCCACCTGAAAGTCGTAGTCGTGGGCCTCAAGGGCTTTGGCAAAATCTTCGGCGGAGAAAGTCAAGGCTGAGGCTCCTGGACAACAAACATAATTTAACTAGCTTTCTACTATACAACGCCTTGCCTGGGGCACCGCTGAGCAATAGCCCAGGCAAGGCAGGCCGAGACCCTTTACAATAAATGCCAAGCGGATAATGTTGCCCCCAAGAATCGATGGCCGACGAGCAATTTAGCTTATTTAATGCTGACAGTGGCGCTACCGAAGGCGCGATCGCAGACCCCAGCACTGTAGATTTTGACGCCATTCCCACTAGCGGATCGGTGCCCATTCCCCCCGGCATTTACCCCGACCTGGAGACTCTGGGTACCCACTGTCGGGGCTGTCTACGCTGCGACCTGTCGGAAACGCGCACCAATGTGGTGGTCAGTCGGGGTAGCCCTACCGCTCCGGTGCTGATCATTGGCGAAGGCCCTGGTCAGCAGGAGGACGAGCAGGGTGTACCCTTTGTGGGCAAGTCGGGCCAGCTACTAGAGAAAATTCTTGAGTCAGTGCGGTTCAACACGGACACTGATGTGTACATTTGCAACATCGTCAAGTGTCGCCCGCCCGAGAACCGCGTGCCCACCACAGCTGAGGTAGCGGCCTGCAAGGGCTACCTGCTAGAGCAAATTCGCATGGTGGATCCTAAAATCATTCTTCTTACCGGTGCGACCGCTCTAAAGGCACTCCTAGGGGTGAAGTCGGGCATCAGCAAAGTGCGCGGCCAGTGGATGGAGTGGGAAGGCCGTTTGTGTATGCCGATTTTCCACCCGGCCTACCTACTGCGCAACCCATCGCGCGATAAAGGCAGTCCCAAGTGGCTCATGTGGCAAGACATTCAGGCGGTGCGGGCCAAAGTCGATGAACTGTCGGGAAGCTGAGGGCATCCGGCAGGTTGAGTTCGGCTTTCATTACCCAGGGGCCAACCAAATCTTTGACAGAATGAATGGGGGGCTAATTGGGTTTGAGGTCAAAGGGTTAAGGCATGGCTCTGAATGCCCAAATTCCTGAATCGATCGCCTGATACCTCCATCGATCGCGCCCCGCAAATAGCAAGGAGATTTTAATGGATACCAATAACCTTTTACGCCAGTTGCTGATGATTGGCGTGGGCACCACCTCTCTAGTCGCTGAGCGGGTCAAGCAGGTCAGCGAGGAGTGGGTGCGCGAGGGCAAGTTTAACCCCGAGCAGGCTCGCACTCTGATGGATGAGGTGATGGCCCAGCTCAACGAGGGCAACGGCGCGCTCGAAGAGCAGTTTCAGCGGCTGTTTCGCAATACGCTGCAAGACCTGGGCGTACCCCGTCAGGCTGAAATGGACGAGCTGCGCGGCCGGCTCGATCGCCTAGAGCGTCAGGTAAGAGATTTAGAAAACCGCGCCTGGAAATAGTCTGCTCATCTGTAGCCCAGCCACCGCTACGAGAAAAAAAATAACCGTAGAGTAAAACCAGGTTTTCTCAGGCGAAACAGCGGTGCGCATCTTTATTGATTTTGTCGTGGGCAGCATTGCGGCCCTATTTCCAGTCGTAGATCCGATCGGGTCGGTGCCGATCTTTTTGGTGCTGACCACCGGGGTGCCCGCCGCGCTGCGTAATCGCTACGCTTTAAATATTGCCTGCAATGTTGTGCTGCTGCTGATCGGTACGCTGCTGGTGGGGGGGAGTGTGCTGCGGTTTTTTGGTGTCTCCCTGGCTGTGGTGCGCATCGCTGGAGGCATTGTGGTGTTCCACGCGGCCTGGAAGGCGATGAACTCTGACCCCAAGCTCAACGAAGTAGACAATCAGGATGCGGCCTATCGCGTTGGCGAACACAAAGATATTTCGTTCATGCCAATGACCATCCCGCTGCTGGGAGGGCCGGGGGCGATCGCCGTCACTCTGGGCCTGGCCGCCCAAGCGGGTGGCGATCTATCCGTGCCCACCGCCATGAATATGCTGGCGATCGCCGTCGCGATCGGGCTGATCGGCGTCGTCATTTTTCTGTCGCTGCGATCGTCTACGCTGCTGCTAAAAGCCTTGGGGGCCAGCGGTATTCAAGCCATGAGTCGTCTGTTGGGCCTGTTTGTTATGGCCATTGGGGTGCAGCTGATTTTGAACGGTTTGGCCGACTGGTTGACTTCATTGAATTTGCTGGTTCCCTAAGAACTAACGGGCAGCGTGAGTGGTCTATCGGCCTGACAAACTGCGTTACCGCACCATACTTTTGACCTAGACTTGGGGTGTTCCCTGAAAATATCGCCCTGGCTCTGCTGATTCGGCAATAGAGATTGGGTGTAGGCCAGATGTAGCCAGATCGATCGGGTTAGCGGTGCTACCGTGTAACCGATCGCTCGTCCACGGTTGGTCTGCGTAATCCACAACACTTCATCTAGTGGTGAACTTTCTGTTTGCCGCCAACTGTTTCAGGGAACCATTGACCCATGAGCTACCCTAGCTTCCACAGCTTTATTAAACTGCTGCGCAGTCTGCTCAAGCGCAGGCAACCTCTGCTGTTTGAAGAATCTATTTTTTTGGCAGATCTGTGCCTCGCCTACGGCACCATTGCCGGCCTGGGCGATCGCGACAAAAAGACCCTCTTTCTGGCCGCCCACTTCAAAAATCTGGGGGCTATTTACCTCGAAGACCACAACCTCATACAGGAGTACCGAGACCATCGTGAGGCCATTGCCCAAATGGAGGTGCTGTTTGACGCCAGCGCTCAGCTAGCCAGGGATGCTGGCCTTCAGGAGGTCGCCGACGTTCTCGATGAGTACCACCTGCGGGCCATTCCCCACAATCATCTAGCCCGCATTTTTCAGGTGCTCAACGCCTGGGTGTCGTGCCGCCAGCGCAAAGGCTGGCGTAGCTCGATGAGCGACAAAGAGGCGCTGATTATTCTCAAGCAGCGGGCCGAGATGAAGTGGTCTGACCCCAAAGTAGTGTTTCACTTTATTGAACACCTCTGCCGCTACTCGTCGCGGCCCGAGCGCCGCCAGGCCTGCACCGTTACGGGGTTTGAGGTACCGGCCGAGATGCCCAAGGTGCGCGACTACAGCTTTGATACCCTAGAGGATCAGTTCCAGGAAGTTGAAACGGCGGGGTGAATTGAGTATAGCGTTGGCCACGGCGCTTAGGACTAGAGTCACCACCACGGGCAAAAACTGGGGCAGCGCACTAGCCGATAGCGCTCCCCTCAAGGGATTATGCAGAATGTCTCAGCCGACCTGGCGATCGCTGTAAATCTCCAGCTTCTGGACAACGCATTGAGCAGCCACGATTATTTAACATCACTCCAGCAGTGGGGTGACGGGCAACTCAAACTGGCGAGGCCGATTTGCTCAAATAATCTGCCTATTGGCCTCTAGCCGCTGTTAAGCCGCAAGAAAGCCGATCGGGGGATAGTCAGACATAGCGCAAGGGGCTACAGTTGGGGAGGCGCAGCGATGGCCTCGGGCCAGTCTCTGACCATCGTCGCGACGTTTTGGCGGTTGTTGACCGCCGGTCGCTTCGACGGTTGAGGCACTATGCCCACCACCGCAGATCGGCCGCACAATTGATTTGTTGATCAATAGCTACCAAGGGTCTGTTATGGCTGAAGACGCAATAGATATGGATCTACCCTATTCCACCCCGCCTGAGGATGGGTTAGATATTGTGTCCTATGTGGACACCATTGAGGCAGTGATTGCTTCTTTGGATCAAGGAGATGGAGCTATGGTTAGCCAAACCGATGAGGGCCACCTGTGGCGATTTAAGTACGGCAGTGTCGATGTGTACGCGCAGCTGACGGGTGAGACTGAGACCGATACGCTAACCGTGTGGTCCCCTGTACTCATGCTGCCCGCTAAAGATGAGCCCCGTCTGATGAAGCGGCTGCTTGAGAAGAACTGCAACGAAACCCTCGAAGCTCGCTTTGGCATCTCGGGCGATCAGGTGCTGGTGATTTCAAGCCGCATTCTGAAGGACATTTCCCCCGCCGAAATCTCTCGCTTGATGACCATTGTGGCCACCATCGCCGACGATTCCGACGAAGCGCTAGTCTCCGAATTTGGTATGAGCTAGCAGGGTATAGGGTATGAGGTATAGGGTAAAAGAACAGTCCTAAGCCTTACTCCCTATACCTTGTACCTTGCAGCCCTACGCCCGCGCCTCTTCAATCACTGATTTTGCGATCGAGGACAGCTGTAATCCTGGGGGATACTGCCCGTCTTCTTTGATGCGCTGAATCATGGCGGGGGAGACCCGCAGGCCGAGGCGATCGGCGATTGCACGCACCACATCGCCGCGATCGATCGTGCCGGCTACGGCATCGGCGGGGGTGAGCACCGTGAGCCGAGGCAGCTGTAAGTCTTCAAGCTGGTCGATGGCTTCGGTTAGCGGTGTGCCCTCGCGCACCGATGGAATCGTCAACAGGGGCTTGGCGATGTGGCTAAGTGGCAGGGTTTCCCACTGGCTGCGCTCGATCGCCCGCATATCTTCAACCGTGACCAAGCCCCGATAGCGCCCCTCCGAGGCCGCAAAGTAAGCTGGAGGGCGATTCTCTTCGAGGAGGTAGGTGTCAGCAAACTGTCGCAGCGACATGGCTGCATCTACGACTTTGAAATCGCGGGCCATAGCGTCGGCGGCGGTAAGGGCCAACATGGCCTCTTGTAGATTGGTGACCTGGTTGTAGGCGGCGGCATTGCGCAGAGCAAACCAGCCGATCGCGGCAATCCAAAAGCCAGAGAATGCCTGATAGAACAACGCCATGACCAGGCCAAAGGCGATCGCCAGCCAGCCCAAGAGCTGACCGGAGCGCGCCGCCCAGCGAATGCCCTTGATGCGGCTGTTGGTGACCTTCCACACCAGGGCCTTGAGCACCTGGCCGCCGTCGAGGGGTAGGCCGGGAATCATGTTGAACAGCGTCAGCACTAGGTTGATCTGAGCCACGCTGCCGGTGATCACGCCCACCGGAGTCGGTAGCGAGGGAATCTGGGAGATGGCGGTGAGCAGCAGGAATAGACCAAAGCTGACCAACGGGCCGGCGATCGCCACCTTAAGCGCATCCTCTGGCGTTTTCGATTCTTTGTCGATGGAGGCAATGCCGCCAAACAAAAACAGGGTGATCGAGTTGACCGCGATGCCCTGACCCTTAGCGGCAAGGCTGTGGCCCAGCTCGTGCAGCAGCACCGACGCAAACAGCAGCAGCGCCAGACCAAAGCCCATCACCCAGGCCAGGTTGCCCCAGGCCGAGTGCCAGCTGGGCTCCAACCCGTAGGACACGGTCACCAGCAGCAAAATAATGAACCAGGAGCTATCGACAAATAGGGGAATTCCTAAAATGGCCCCAACGCGCCAGTTGGATTGCATTGCCTAGCTCCTATGAATGCTGTCAAATACCAACCCAGACCCGGTAATGGCTAGCAGAACTAGGGCACTTGGGTCTGGGGTCTGGCTCTATTCTATCAATCGCCCCACAATGTCGTTGGGCCTAGGCGTTGGTGAGGCTAGAGCAGCCCGGCGTTGCCCAAGCCCAAAATCATGCCAGCGCCAAGAATGTGGCCAAAGCTAGCGATCGCCAGCAGCTCGGGCAGACCAAAACCTTCAAACAGCATGGGCAGGCCCACGGGTAGGGCTGGCCCGGCCCCAGGCTTGCGAATGGCGTACTTGCCAATGGCCAGTACAAACAGGTTGCAGGTAATCATAATTAGCGCCACTTTATACGACCACTCAGGGGTGGTGGGCACAGTGTAGGCAGCAAGCAGGGTAGAAAACAGCAATGTTATTTCTCCGCTAGAGGTCTAAAATTAGGTCTTGAGAATTGAAATTGGGTCTTGAGAATTAAATCGAGTCTTAAAGAAACAGAATCTCAGGCGATCGCCACGCGCTTAATTTAGGCATTCAACCTTGTTGGATTATAAAAATCCGGCGACACCCACCTAACGGAATGTTCAACAGAGTTAACATGCGGGTCAAGATTTGTGGCATTACTCAGGCGGAGCAGGCGATCGCGATCGCCCGCCACGGTGCTACCCACCTGGGCTTTATTTGTGTGCCCCAGTCGCCCCGCTACCTAGCCCCCGCTGCGATCGCCGAAATCACCCAGGCCCTAGACGCGGCTGGAGTGGTGACCAAAACCGTGGGAGTCTTTGCCGATGCCCCGCTAGTGGAGATGTCCGCCGCTGTCCGCCGGGCCAACCTCAGCCATATTCAGCTCCACGGTCAAGAAACCCTGGAGCAGTGCCAGCAGCTCCTGGCTGAGCTACCCGGCGTCTTCCTGATCAAAGCTATTCGTATACGCACTGCTACAGACCTGGTACGGGCTGAAACCTACGCTCCCTACGTCGATGCTCTGCTGCTCGACGCCTACCACCCTCAACAGCTCGGAGGCACAGGGTTAACGTTGGATTGGGATGCTTTAGTGTCGTTTAGGCCAACCTGCCCATGGATGCTGGCTGGAGGGCTCACCCCCGAGAATATATCTACGGCGCTGTCAACGCTGAGACCCGACGGCATTGACCTTTCCAGTGGGGTAGAACAGCATCCCGGTGTAAAAGATTTGGCGTTGGTTCAACACCTGTTTGAGCAGCTGCAACCCTGGCTACCGAGCAGAGCTGAGGTATAGGCCGAGGCAATAGCGGATGGGGAAGAAGGCTAGTTTTGGTCGGCTTGGGGAGCAGTCGATGAGGCACTGGGAGTTCCAGGGCTGACAGCGGCGATCGCCAGATCTTTACCCCCATCACTGTGGGTGCTGTCTTTGGCTAGTATTGCGATCGCCTCGGGTTGGTAAGCGGCCACATCAAACCAGAAGGTAGTGCCAATGCCCACTTCGCTGACCAGATGCACCTGACTGCTGTGCTTTTCGATGATGTTTTTGACAATGGAGAGGCCCAAACCGGTGCCTTCCAGAGTGTGGACGCGGTTTTCGACCCGGAAGAAGCGATCGAAAATGGCCTGCTGGTCTTCGGGGGCAATGCCGATGCCGGTGTCAGAGATCTCAATGCGAATGTAGCCGCCCTCGTTGGGGTCGTCTCCGGGGGGCACAATCTGGTGGGCCCGTAGCATCACCTGGCCGCCAGATTCGGTAAACTTCAGCGCGTTGCCCACCAGGTTGCTAAACACTTGCAATAGCAGGTCGTAGTTGCCGATCACGGGGGGCAGATTGGGCTCTACGTCCTGTAATAGCTCGATTCGCTTGTCACGGGCGTTGAGGCGGTGGGTGCGCAGGGTTTGCTCAATCGGCTGAATGATGTCGACGGCTTCGAGCTGGTATTGGCGACTCGACTCGAGACGCGACAGGTCGAGCACGTCGTTGACCAGGCGAGTGAGGCGATCGGTTTCATGGTTGGCGGTTTCGAGAAATTCCTTGCGTTCGCCGTCGCTGAGGTCTTCGCCGTACTCGTGCAGAGTTTCAATGAACGACTTGATGTTAAACAGCGGCGTGCGCAGCTCGTGGGAGACATTGCTGATAAACTGGGCCTTGGCTTCGTTAAGGGCCACCTCACGGGTGATGTCCTGCACGGTGATGGCCAGACCTTTGACGTTCTCTTTGGCCTGGTCGAGTACGGTATTGAGCAAGATCCTCAGGGTGCGGTGGCTGGGCTCAGTGATCGGTACCCGAAATTCCATCGCCTCTGAGTCGCCCTTGACGGCCTGAAATAAGGGTCGGGTGAGCTGCACCCGCACCGCATTGGGAAAGTGTTCCAGAATATTTTTCCCGTCCAAAATCTGGTCATCCCAGCCAAAAATGCGGCGAGCGGTGGGGTTAACCAGTACGGCGTGCATATCGCTGTCGAGCAGAATGGCGCCGTCGGCGATAGTAGAAACCAGGGTTTCAAGCTTGGCTTTTTCGGCGGTGAGCTCTTCGATGTTTTGCTCTTCGTAGCTTTCTAGGCGCTCGGCCATGTCGTTAAAGCTGTAGATCAGCTCACCGAGTTCACCCCCCAGGGGCAGGTCGATGCGCTGCCTAAAGTTGCCGTCGGCGATGTTCTTAACCCCTAATGAGAGTTCTTTGATCGGCTGAGTAATCGTGAGCGCGTTGAACACGGCTCCCAAAATTACCATGACCCAGATGGAGACAAACACCGCAATGGTGACATCTCGCGTCAGGTGTGAGGAGGCCACCACCGTGGGGTTAGGGTTGATGCCCATAGCCAAAACGCCCAGGTGAATGCCGTTGTAGTTGAGGGGCACAAAGACGTCGGTGACTTCACCTGCTGGGGTAAGGTGCTGGCGCACCAGGGGGCGATCGGTGTTTTGGGCATAGCCCTCGGGCAGCTGCATGCGTCGTCGCAGCGTGAGGGAGTTTTGGACCGCTGCTTCAGAAAAGGGGATGCCGAAGAAAATATCGCCGTTTTCGTCGGCGTAAAGCATATAGCGCACGCTAGAGGTGCTTTGGTAAAAGCTGTAGGAGAAGCGGGCTAGCTCGGTGCGATCGGCTTCGTTGACCAGGGGGGCGACGTTGGCGGCTAGCAGCAGCCCTAAGTCTCGGGCAAACCGGGTGTCGTTGAGTCGGGCATCCATCTGGATGGTGTTGACAGCCCAAAAGGTAAGGGCGCTCGTGATCATCGACACTACCAGTGTTGCCCCGGCCATTAGCCGGGTTTGGAGGGTGAAGTCGCCCCACCAGTGCAGGAAGATATCGCGAATTTTAGCCAGAAGCCTGATCAACGGAACCTATCGAATGCTGGATGTTGAATTCAGCCTTTATTCTGGCATGTTCTTCGCATCTTAGCCCTGCGCTTAGTCTTCGAAGAGGGTCTCAAACTCGTGGCGCAGACTGTCGTAGTTGACCACGCGGGCCACAATCAGGTTTTGGTCGCCCTGGGCGGCGGCAAACTGCTGTCTCCAGTGGCGCACGTCCTGTTCTTGGTTCAGCCAGAAGGTGACGATGGTGCTGACGATCGCATCCCAATCCCAATCAGGCTTGCGGTGCACGGCCTCGGTGGCGCTGATAAAGGCATCGAGGGTGCAGCAATAGCTGCCGAGAAAGGCCTGGCTGCGATCGCGCCGCGCCTCTGCCTGCTGCTGGTGATTAAAAAATTGCAGTACCGGGGCAATGCCCACTATGTCAAAGCTATAGCTCATGGTTAAACGGGTGATAAAAACGAAGTTTATCGGCAACTCGCTTCACCGCTGGCGGCAATCCTAGTTAGCCAGAAATTGCCCTGGTATAGATCAGAGCAACAGCGGAGCAAAGGAAATCCGCTGCCCCATTAGGTAGCCACAAGTGAGGGAAAAGCCGGTAAGACTGGGCTGAAATCGGTGATAGATCACGTTCAGAGTCAGTACTGGTGATGCAAGTTAGTGAATAGTTTAGACAGTTCACTCTGTGGAGTTGTTCGTCTGCAACGGTTTTTGACGATTTCTACAAACTAGACGAGTCGCTACCATAGAAGACACCGCCGTCAGTTAGAGATCGCCCACATCTCTCGGAGCATCCTATGACCACCCTGGATTTGCCCCTTGAACTTAACCTCGAGGCTGTTCACTTCACCGATGAGCAGTTCTACCAACTCTGTATCCACAACCCGGAGATGGCGATCGAGCAAAATGCCCAAGGAGTGTTGATCGTTATGCCCCCTGTTGGCGGTGAGAGCGACAATCAAGAAATGGAGGTTGGCGGTGAACTGTATCTTTGGAATAAGCAAACCCAACTTGGTAAGGTGTTTAGCTCCTCGACAGTTTTTCCAACTGCCGATTGGCAGCAAGCGATGGTCAAGGACCGGCCCGAAGGGCCATCGCCCGATGCCGCCTGGGTAGAACTATCCCGCTGGGAGGCGCTAACCCCAGAGCAGCGGCGCAGATTTCCCCCCATTGCGCCTGATTTTGTGATGGAAGTGCGCTCGAGCACCGATAACCTGACGACTCTGCGCGAGAAGATGCAGGAATACGTGGCCAGCGGTGTTCGTTTGAGCTGGCTGATTAATCCTCAGGACCAACAGGCGGAGGTTTATCGGCCTGGGCAGGAGGTGGAGGTGCGATCGCTGCCTACTCAGCTTTCTGGAGAATCTGTGCTGCCGGGCTTCATCCTGAATGTTTCCCCGTTTGCTTAGCTGTTGGGATAGACCCACAGCCAGTCGACCCTAGCAACACTGGCTTGCGGAGCTTTGTAAGTGACAGGCGTCACAGTTCGCAAAACTCTTGAGGGCTGCTCCCCCTTGACCAACTTGGGATAAAGATGCGGGTGCAAGGGATGACTCAGCCGTGCCCTTGAGGCATTCTAAGTACAGATAAGACGAGCTTCGCACATATAACTAACTCCCTATTCTAAGCAGCCCCTGGTGCCCCGGCATCGGGGGTTATTTAATGGAAAAGCCCCAGGATGCTGCGAGCGTCCTGGGGCTTTAGCTGGGGAAGACAATGGTTTATACCAAATCCCATTTAGTTACACCCGGTTTGTAGGGGCATTGCACTGCAATGCCCTACGAGAGCCCTATTTTGAACCGGGGTCTCTCAAGACGGATTTCGTATTAGGTGCCAACAGTCCAAGAATTGATGTAGATCTCTTGCTCAGGGGTCAGGCTATCGACTTCGATACCCATGGCGACCAGCTTCAGGCGAGCAATCTCCTTATCTACCTCAACGGGGATGGAGTGCAGACCGGGTTCGAGGGAACCCCGGTTCTTCACCAGGTACTCACAGGCCATGGCCTGGTTGGCAAAGCTCATGTCCATAACGGCGCTGGGGTGGCCTTCGGCGGCGGCCAGATTAACCAGGCGGCCTTCACCTAGCACAATCACCGACTTGCCGCTGGTGAGCATGTACTGTTGGGTAAAATTGCGCACCTGCTTGACTTCGCTGGCCATCGCACCCAGCGATTCGAGGTCAATTTCGATGTCGAAGTGGCCAGAGTTGCACACCATGGCGCCATCTTTCATCGCCTCAAAATGCTCGCGACGAATGACATGCTTGTTGCCAGTGACGGTAATAAATAGGTCGCCTACGGTAGCAGCCTCAGCCATAGGCATCACCCGAAAGCCGTCCATAACTGCCTCAATGGCGCGCACTGGATCAATTTCGGTGACGATGACGTTCGCCCCCATGCCCTTGGCTCGCATAGCAGTACCTTTGCCGCACCAGCCGTAGCCGGCCACAACAACAGTTTTGCCCGCCAGCAGTACGTTGGTAGCGCGAATAATGCCGTCTAAGGTCGATTGACCCGTGCCGTAACGGTTGTCGAAGAAGTGTTTGGTGTCGGCGTCATTGACGTTCATAGCGGGGAAGCTGAGCACCCCGTCGTTGAACATAGCCCGCAGGCGGACAATGCCGGTAGTGGTCTCTTCGGTAGTGCCAATGATGTCGGCGAGCTGTTCTTGGCGGGTTTGCACCAGGGTAGCGACTACGTCACTACCATCATCAATGATGATGTTGGGGCGGTGGTCAAGGGCGGTTTGCACGTGGCGGTGGTAGGTGGCGTTGTCTTCGCCGCGTAGAGCAAACACGGGAATGCCGTAGTCGGCCACTAGGCTAGCCGCAACGTCATCTTGAGTCGAGAGGGGGTTGCTAGCAATGAGCACGGCGTCAGCGCCGCCATTCTTGAGGGCGATCGCCAAATGAGCTGTCTCAGTAGTGACGTGGCAGCAGGCCGAAATGCGAATGCCCGCCAAGGGCTTTTCCTTGGCAAAGCGGTCTTGAATCTGACGGAGCACGGGCATCTCACGCCCAGCCCACTCAATCCGCTGTTTACCCTGGGTTGCCAGGGAAATATCCTTGACGTCGTACTTAAATTGAAGAGTTGTGGTCATAGCGAGGGTATCAACCGTAATAAATCGTCTCTGTGCCAGTTGCTAGCGTTTATAGCTTAACGGAATTTCACCTGGCGGACTGTCTCGATACTCTATATAAGGTACTACCCAGATACTTCATGCAGAGTATTGCCGCGATCGCTCATGCGGGGTACTGCCCCGATCGCACCTCGGTACAAAACTGCTGGGCGGCTTCAACGGCCTGCTGCCTGAGGTTGGCGTAGACTTTTGCAAAGGGCGGCTGCCAGGCTGACAGCCCGAGGACGTCGGCAGTGACCAGCACCTGGCCGTCGCAGTGCACCCCAGCGCCAATGCCAATGGTAGGAATGCGCAGCGCCTTAGTAATATCGCGGGCTAGTTCGGTAGGAATATGCTCTAAAACGATGGAAAACGCTCCGGCCTGCTCTAGGGCTTTGGCTTCGGAAAGAATGCGATCGGCCTCGGCCTCAGTTTTGCCCTGCTTGCGAAAACCGCCAAACTGGTTGATCGACTGGGGCGTCAGCCCCACGTGGCCCATCACCGGAATGCCCCACTGCACCAGTCGGCGCACGGTCTCAACTACACCAGCGTGGCCGCCCTCTAGCTTTACTGCCTGGGCTCCGGCTTCCTTCAGCATCTGCCCTGAGGCGCGAACGGCGTCCTCAACGCTGGTCTGATAGCTCAGAAAGGGTAGATCGACTACCAGCAGTGCATTTTTGACCCCCCGCCGCACCGCCTTGGCGCAGATCAGCATGTCCTCAGTGGTCAGCGGCAGGGTGGTGTCGTAGCCTAGGGCGACCATCGCCAACGAATCGCCTACCAGCACAATGTCGGCCCCGGCCTGGTCAACAATTTGTCCCGACATCACATCCCAGGCGGTTAGCACGGTAATGGGTTGAGCTGGTGCGCCTGTCTGCTTCCACCGCAAAATTCGATCAACGCTAACGGCCATGGCTGCGCCTGGAAAGGGATATGGTTGTCAGGATAACAAACCCTGATTCGGCTATCCCTCCAATCTGCCGCCCCCCTGGGGAACACAACTCGCTAAAATCAAATAAACCCGTACAAAGTGGCTTATCACGATGATCCCAACCGTTATTGAGCAATCCGGGCGTGGCGAGCGCGCGTTTGACATTTATTCCCGACTTTTGCGGGAGCGTATTATTTTTCTGGGTCAAGAGGTCACGGCCGATTCGGCCAACCTGATTGTGGCCCAGATGCTGTTTCTTGAAGCCGAAGACCCCGACAAAGATATTTATCTCTATATCAACTCCCCCGGTGGGTCTGTATCGGCGGGCTTGGGCATCTATGACACCATGAACCACATTCGGCCTCAGATCTGCACCATTTGCGTGGGGCTGGCGGCCAGTATGGGGGCGTTTTTGCTTACCGCAGGCGAAAAGGGCAAGCGCATGAGTCTGCCCAACTCCCGGATTATGATTCACCAACCCTTAGGCGGTGCCCAGGGTCAGGCTACTGATATTGAGATTCAGGCGAAAGAGATTCTCTACCTGAAGAAGCAGCTGAACGATGCGATCGCCAAAAACACCGGTCAGTCAATCGATAAAATTGCCCAAGACACCGAGCGCGACTTCTTTATGAGCCCTCAAGAAGCGGTGGAGTACGGTCTCATCGATCAGGTGATTGATCGCACCTCCGTCGGTTCCCGCCCGCTGACAGCGATGTAAATCTCTCTAACCCCTGGGGCTTGATGCCTTGGGGGTTAAGTGTTGCCACGTGGGGATTGGGTTTCTAAGAACAGCAAGAACTCCAGCAGTTCTTCGTCGGTGAGGTCGTGACGCGATAGCTTGCCGTAGGTTTTCTTCAAAAACTCACGCCCCTGGGCAACCCCCCAGCCCAACCGCTGAAGTTCTACATCGGTTTGGGCAATGATGTCCGATAAATCGACCGCTGCCGGTTCTACGCCTAGATCCACCAACTCGTCAGCCGGGGCCTCGATGGTAGCGGGCAGATCTACCTGAAATGGGGCGACTGGTGGGGGCAGGGTTGGAGCCGCCACGACCGCTAAGGGCAGCTCGGCAGCCGGTTGCTCTAAGATATTTCCCTGGTCTAAAACGGGGGGAACCAGACTGAGCGGCGGTGGGGCGAGTTCTGGATGAGTCGTTGGCAAGGGCTCTCCCTTGGGTTGGTTGGGAGGGGCGATCGCCTCCAGGTTGGCTAAGCCTGGGCTGGGCTTGGCGATCGCTGCCTCAGGAGGCTCAACCCTATCGACTTCGATGGGGAGGGGCAGGCTGGGCAGTTCACCCGTCAAGCTCAGGCGCTCTAGGGCACGGGTGGTGGCTATATCTTCAGCCATCTCTAGGGCAGTATTTGCCCCTAGCCCGCTGGCCAGAATCAGATTGTCTACTCCAGCGCAGACCCGCACTACATACAGTCCGTCGTGGATAGTGAGCAAATCCGACGTCAGGCTGCCCTGGGGATACTGTTGGCGAAATTGCGTCAGCAGTGAACTTAGCACTCGGGCGGTCTCCCCTGCGGGTGGATGGTAACCGTACTATTCTAAGGAAGTAGGGCACGTTAGACTGAAGCCATTGTGACGCTGGCCTGCTTGAGGGCGGCGAGGGAACTCCCCCAATGGCGTGCGACCGTGGGTCGGGCAGGCTAATCAGCCGGTGCCTTTACCCTGAACTATTTTGATTGCTACTCTAGGCGGCTGAACTGAGCTAATGCTAGACCGATTACTCGATATCTCTAATAACTTTGGGGTCGATACCCTACTGTTGCTGCCGGTGCTCATTGCCCTGGAGGCGGTGCTGTCGGCCGACAATGCGATCGCCCTGGCCGCGATCGCCCAAGGCCTAGAGAGCGAAGCTATGCAGCGCCGGGCGCTCAACTTTGGGTTGCTGATCGCCTTTGTTCTGCGGGTCGGGCTAATTTTGACAGCGGGCTGGGTGCTTCAGTTCTGGCAGTTTGAAGTGATGGGAGCGGCCTACCTGCTGTGGCTGGTGTATAAGCACTTCACCGCTGCCAGCGACGACGCAGCCCAGCACCACGCCCCGAGATTTGCCACCGTTTTGCAGGCGATTCCAGTCATTGCCTTCACCGATCTGGCTTTTTCGCTAGATAGCGTCACCACCGCCCTAGCCCTCTCTAAGGACGTACTGGTGATTTTGCTGGGCGGCACCATTGGCATCATCACCCTGCGGTTCATGGCGGGGCTGTTTATCCGCTGGCTGGATGAGTTTGAGCACTTAGAAGACGCCGGCTTTATCACCGTGGGATTTGTGGGTGTTCGTCTGCTGGTGCGGGTGATTGACGACAATCTAGTGCCCCCAGAGTGGACGATGGTGCTGGTGATTGCCCTCGTGTTTGCTTGGGGCTTCTCGAAGCGCGTCGCAGAGAGCGCCAGTATTGAATCAGCTCATTTAGGCAATGGCAAAATGCCTACCGTTGCTGAATTAGAGGCCCAGAGCAGTATCTCTACGGAGGCTGCCTCTGAGGAAGATGCCACCCCGGCAATCCCCCTCCAGCAGGACTAAAAAGCCCCGCCCTCAGCCGCACCCAGTCTCTAGAGATAGGAGCACCAGTCGCTCCAGCCGCCAGGGTAGAGCTTAGCCATGGGTCGGCCCGCCACGGTTTGAGCTAGCAGATTGACGCAGGCCGTTACCCCTGAGCCGCAGTAGACGATCACCTCATTGGCATCGTTCAAGCTGGCCCAGTGTTGGCTGAGCTCATCGGCGGGTTTCATTTGGCCGTTCTCGGCAGAAACATCTTGCCAGAAGTAGTTCACAGCGCCGGGAATGCTGCCTGCTACTGGGTCGATGGGTTCGACCTCGCCCCGATAGCGGTCGGGCGATCGCGAATCGATCAGCAGCGTTCCCTCCGGGCGATCGCGCACCGTCTCTACATCCACAACCCAATCTTGACGCGGCGCGGGCACAAAGTTGCCCAGTCGAGATGCAGGGATCTCGGTACTGGTGGGATAGCCGCCTTCGACCCAGCCTGACCAGCCGCCATCGAGCACGGCTACATTGTCGTGGCCCAGGTAGCGCAGCAGCCACCAGAGGCGCGAAGCAAAGGCAAAACGGCTATCGTCGTAGGCGACGACGAGGGTAGGCTCTGGGCCGTCAGACTCTACCCCCATCGTTGTGAGCCGCTGGCTGAAATTATCCCAATCTGGCAGCGGGTGGCGACCCCCGTGGCGCTGCACCGGACTGGATAGGTCTCGATTGAGGTCTAGGTACCAGGCGTTAGGAATGTGGCCAGCGGCATACTGCTGCTGCCCCTGCTCGGCATGGGCTAGGGCAAAGCGACAGTCGGCGACCACAACTTTGGGGTCATCCAGGTGCTGGGCTAGCCAATCGGCGGTTACTAAGTTGCGAGGGTAGGTCATAGATTAGATGAACGGGCTGACATGGGAGGTTAAAGTCTGGTCTAGCGAGAGATAGCGGTGCGCCGCAGAAGTAGGGTATAAGGTTGCTGAACCGGCAACCTAGTCGTCGTGGAATCTATGCGGTGAGGAATGCGGACGGTGCGAAATGCGGGTGTTCAACTAGAGTACGGTCAACCTTTTTAACCAGCAGATCCTATTCAACGAGGCGCTGTTATGACTATGGACACTCAACCGAGTACTGAGATTAAAACAGCAACGAGCTGGGTCATGGCCCTCAGCGTAGGTCTGATTGTTTTAGGTATTTTGGCAGTTTTAATGCCGGCGATCGCCTCCGCTATTTTTACCTCCGCTATTGGGTGGATAGCCGTAGTCAGCGGAATTTTGCAGGTTGTGCAAGCGTTTCAGGCGCGAGCGGTCAGGGCGCTAGGGTTAAGCTTGGGGGCGGGCCTGCTCTATGTGGTGGCGGGGCTCTATATTTTGTTTAATTTAGCGAAAGCGACGGCGGCGCTAACACTGGCTTTTGGCCTATTGTTTATTGCCGAAGGCATTTTTACCATCGTGATGGCGTTTACCTACCGAGCTGGGCGCACCATGTCGTGGTTTGTGGCTATCAATGGCATCATCACGCTGATTCTAGGGATTTTGGTCATCAATCGCTGGCCGTTTAGCTCGCTTTGGCTAATTGGCTTTTATGTTGGCGTTAGCCTATTGTTTAGCGGGGCTTCGCTGCTAGGGGCAGCCGCAGCCGCTCGGAAAGAAGTTGCCTAGAACCGTCCATGTCCGGAGACTACATTCTCTTTGCCCAGCACGGCTGGGCCGACACTAATCAGTCAATGATGACCCTGGCGGAGCAGCTAGCGGGCGATCGCGCGCAAATTGTAGCTCCCTGCCTCAACTACGCCATGACCTGGCTGCGGATTGCCCCGCTGGTGGATGAGGTCGATGCGCTAGCTACGGCGACCCTGGCGCGTCAGCCCAGCCTGCCGGTACGAATTGTGGGTCACTCAATGGGGGGCTTGATTTGGTTGGAGGTGCTCAATCGCCATCCCGACTGGTGGCCCAGGGTAGAGTTTTTGACGCTGGTGGGCTCTCCGGTGGGCGGGGCAGACCTGGGCCGCATTCTGGATCCGCTGAAGATGGGAGTTGGCATTGCCGCTGACCTGGGGCGCGATCGCCGCCCCCTAGCCGCCCGACTCGCTGCCGCCATCACCACCCTATCGATCGCAGGCGATGTGGATAGGGGCAGCGATGGCACCATCACGGTTGAGAGTACACGGGTGCCCAACGGCCAATTTGTTTGTCTGGGGGGTATTAGCCACGCGGCCCTGCGCTGTCACCCACGCGTGGTGGCGCAGATTCAACAGTTTTGGAAGGGTGACAGCCTGAGTGATCCGCTATTCCCCCATTCCCTGGTGGAGCAGCTGCGTCAGATACCCGGTATGACCGATGCCCACCGACGCGACTTTGCCCGGGCTACTCCCTGGCACACCTTCGCCGACGGCACCAGTATTCGCCTCTGGCTCAGCCCCTTTGGCATTCACCACGTGTTTTTGGCCTCTGCTGAGAATGACTGCCTGTACTCAGGCTATGTGGGTTGGCTGCACAGTGGGGAGCTATGGCACAGCCTAGGGGCACTGCGGACAGACGCCAAATTATTCTAAAGCCGATGAGTCGGTGGGGTGGCGATCGCCCGGTTGGCGGGTGGAGGTCAGCGGACTGGAAATAGAGAGGCCATCCTCACTGACTAGGCCCACGGTGACATCGACGCTGCCCTCGTGTTGGCGGTCTTGCCGGTACTGCTCGACGGCGGCGTTCACCTGGTCTGCGATCGCCCAGGCGGCCTTCGAGGGCGGCGGCGACTGCTGCAAAATATTCAGCTGAAAACTGACCTGCTCAATCAGCAGTTTTTCATCGATGACGCTGAGCTGGGTGTCAATGTTGAAATCAACCTGATTTTTCAGCACCGCACTCAGAGCTAGAGCAATCAGATCGGCCCCGACATTGATTAAGGTCGGGGCGTGGCTTTTGACGTAAGCGCTAACGGTTTCACCTACCGCCTCGGCCATGGGTTGCTGAGCTAGGGCGGTGGCTAGGGTTTGAGCGATCGCCAAGTAGGCGGGATCGACAGCGGCGGCGATCGCACCATCGACATCAAAGGACTGCACAATCTGGCTGATCAGGCCCAGGGCTTCTGAACGAGTTAGGGGCCGATGGTCAGCGATCGCTCTGCTCAGCAGCGGCATGACCGAGGTGACTATCGTCCTTAACCTGTCTGGGGTGAGATTGGGCCTATAGCGCTGCACGTAGGCCGCGAGAACATTCTGAGCCTCTTGCTCCAGATGCTGCTGCCAGCGGTAGGTTTCTTTCGCTAAAGCACTGGTAGCGCGATCGACAATGGCATTTTTGAGATCGTCAGCGGTGAGCCCATCGAGCACCCGTTGAGCTATGGCGTCAATCAGAGCGGCGGACTCTTCGGGCAGATATAGCCGTAACAGGGTGCCGAGCAGACCCTGAACCTGCTCGGGTGAATTGGGCAAGCCATAGAGTCGCCCATAGGCGCTGAGACCGCTGATCAGCGTTGCGGTCACCTCGGGGTCACGGGAAGCAGAGGTCAGATCCTCAGACGGCATCGTCAACCTCCTCGGTGGAAGTGAAGGGACTATCGGCACCCTTCCCAATACTAATCACAGACTGGCTTGGGCAGCCTCACCTCTGCGGGTACTCTAACGATGCGGCATTTGTGCCAAACGGCCTGCTCTGTTAGCCGGTGAAGTCTCGGTTAAGACCACCCAACTCGCCAAGGTTTCAGCTAGCGAGGATAATTTTTCATTCTTCGCGCTTCTGTCTTCATTTTTTATAAATTGCCGTTGTAGCCACGGGGCGTAATCAGCCAGGGGCCGTGGCGCTGGGTGCTCTGGTTGCCGATCAGCACTACCGTCAGCATGTCGATGGGGGCCTCTAGCAAGTTGGCCAACGTCGTGCGGTGAATCATCTCGTCGGGGCGGTAGACCGACTTCACTACTGCTACCGGCGTATTCGGCGATCGGTAGGCCATAAAGATGCTGTGGGCGGCCGCGATCTGCTCGGTGCGGGTTTTTGACTTGGGGTTGTAGAGCGCCACCACAAAGTCGGCCTGGGCCGCTGCCTCTAGCCGCTTGACAATCACCGGCCAGGGGGTGAGCAGGTCGCTGAGGCTAATGGCGCAGAAGTCGTGCATCAGCGGTGCTCCTACCCGAGCCGCGGCAGATTGGAGGGCTGAAATGCCGGGAAACACCTCCACTGAGGGCGTTTCGCCATCCCAGCCGGTGCCCTGGAGCTGCTCTAGCACCAGCCCGGCCATGCCGTAGATGCCGCAGTCACCGGAGGACACCACGGCTACACTCAGGCCCCAACGGGCCAGATCAATGGCGCGATCGGCCCGCTGGCGCTCTTGGGTGATGGGCCAGGGTTCAACAATCTGACCAGGCCGACAAAGAGGGCGAATTTGGTCAATATAGAGGCCGTAGCCGATGACCACGTCGGCTTTAGCGATCGCCCCCTTAGCCGCAGGCGTAATCTGATTCAAATCACCAGGACCGGTGCCCACCAGCGCTAGATGCCCAGCGCGGGGGATATATTCTCGCTCGGCTTGGGCGATCGCCACCGTCACCGCCCCCGGCTGCCCCTCCACCCGTACCACCTGCTTGGTCACCCGCAGATCGCCCCCCGCCGCCAACATCGCGGCGGCCTCCGCCACGCTGGGAGTCTGTACCGCCGCTTCCACCACTGTGGACGGGTTGGGGACGGGGATGGTTTTCAGTTCTTCCGCGGTAAAGCAGCGCAGGGGCCAATGATGGTCTTGGCAGAGGGCTACTAACCCCACTTCGTCAGCTTTGAGGTCGAGGCTGGCGAGGCCGGCGATCGCTCCCCAGGCAAAGTGCCCGGCTCGGCAAACCCGTGCGATCGCTGCCTCAATCACCGCCTGGGGTGTACCTCGTTCGCAGCCGATCCCCACCCACAGCACTCTTGGGTGCCACTGGGCTTTAGGAAAATCGCTTTCGGGAGCAAACTGTCGCTGAATTGGACTGATCCACAGCCGAGCAGCCGGGTTGCGGACCGACTCAAAGACAAAGGGATGGGTCGGAGGCAGGTGGTCTTGCCAGAGGGTGGTGCCGCAGTCTTGCAGCACCTCGACGGTTTTGCTGTGGGCCAGAGCGGCACTCACCCCCGTCCAGTCGCCGCTGCCCTTGCTCCAACCAAAAGGCACTCCCAGCACATCCACCCCCGGCAGCCCGTGGGTCGAAGCGGATCCAGTAATCACGGGCTCTACCCCCAGCAGCAGGGCGATCCGATGGGTCAGAGCATCCGCGCCGCCCTGGTGGCCGCCGCAGAGACTAATCACCTGGACGCCCGTTTCAGCCACTACCACCACCGCAGGGTCGGTGGTTTTGTCGGCCAGCAAGGGAGCAATCAGGCGTACTACCGCCCCAGTCGCTAGGGCAAAGATGAGTCCGTCCTGGGTGGGCCAGAGGGCTGCGATCGCGGCTTTGAGCGGGCCATCATAGACCTGAACCGCTAAGCCATAGGATTCAGCTTCAGTAGCCAAATCGGAGGGAACCCAAACTGTAGCCGGGAGAGCAGACGCCAACGGCAGCAGAACTTTTAACCCTGCTGGGGTAGTGGTAATAGCGGCAAAGGAAGGAAGGGGCAAGCTCTAAATACTCGTAAAATGCGTTGGCGCTAACGGCATTGACCCAAACTTTAGCTGGGCAGGCGCGCTTACCTACCCTACAGCATTGTTGATTTTCCCTGGCTGCCCTTTCTGGGGAATCTAACCGCCAGAACCAGAACCGTAGGGTGGGCACTGCCCACCTTAAGTTGTTGCCAAGCAATACAAAGTCCTGTAATTCACCTTCCAGACCATTGGGAGAGCTTTGCTTTTTATGGCGCAACTGGTGGTGGGCAGTGCCCACCCTACTGCTGGTGCTGCCCATGACGGTAGACAGCCGGGATGGCTATCCCACAAAAGTTTGAATATCTTCCAGCTCTTGTGGGATAGGCATTCTGCCTGTCCTGGCCCCTACCAGCTCGGCTTAGTAGTAGTTTCCAACCTTGCGGTGGTGGATAGCGGTCTGGCCATCGGGGTCAGACACCTTGCCGTCCTGCACCGTGCAGTAGACAATCCAGTGGTCGCTCACCTCCATGCGGCTGGTGACTTCGCACTCCACGTAGGCCAGGGCGTCGGCCAGCAGGGGCGAGCCGTTGTTGGCGGGGCGGGTGCGCACTCCGGCAAAGCGATCGGCACCGGGGGCAAACCGCTTGAGGAAATGCTTCATCAGGCCCAGGTGCTTGCCCTCTTCGAGAATGTTGAGCACAAAGGTATCACCCACCTGCATCAGGGACTCAATGGCACGGTCTTTCGCCACAGCCACCGAAAAGCCCAGAGGCTGAAAGCTAACCTGGGCCACCCAGGAGGCCAGCATGGCGCTGGAAACCTGACCCTTTTTGGCGGTGATGATATACAGCCCGCTGCTGATGCGGCCCAGCGCTTTCTCCAGGTCGACATCGAGGGATTTGAGCTTCTTCAGCTTGCCCGCCTGGGCGAGGCCCTGACCCAGGTCAGTACCGGCCTCTTCGCAGAACTGATAGGTGCCCTCGGTGGGGGTGTCTTTGATGCGAATCGGCACAAACGATTGGATCAGCTCTAGATCCTGAAACTTATTGGCCAGGGGGTCGATCGGCTCATCGTCGCCGCCGTAGGACTCATATAACCCAATGGTTTGCTTGCCGTGCACCGCCGCCAGAATGGTACCGAGGGTGGTCTGGGTTTCGCTGGCTCCGACCCCGGAGGCGGGGGGCATGCCGACGACTAATCCCTTGGCCCGACCCACTAATTCTGTGACCTCCTGAGGGTCGGCGGAGCGCATATCCATCATTTCGACGGCGACGCCGGTTTTGGTAATGCCGCGGGCAATGGATTGGGAGAGGCGATCGCTGTACCCGTAATCCGACACGTAGAACACCGCCACCAGGTCTTCGGCCTTGGTCTTCTCCTGGCTCCAGCGCTGGTAGCGGCCGGTCAGCTCCGCCACGTTGTAGCGCAGTAAGGGGCCGTGTCCTGTGGCCACCATCTTCACCGGCGGTAGGGCTTCCATGCGCTTCATGGCCCCGAGCACTGACCTGGCGTTGGGGGCCATCAGGCACTCGTAGTAAAAGCGAAAATCGGGGGAAACCAGCTCTAGGTTTTCGTCATAGGGGGCATCGCTGCAAAAGTGCATGCCAAAGGCGTCGCAGGTAAACAGCACGCCGGTTTTGTGGTCGTAGGTAAAGATGGTGTCGGGCCAGTGCAAGTTAGGGGCGCTGATAAACTCTAGGGTGTGGCCGTTGCCCAGCTCTAACGTGTCGCCGTTTTTCACCACGAGGCGCTCAAAGGGGCGGTGCACCAGGTCTTCAAGAAAGGCGATCGCCACCTTAGCCCCTACCACCACCGCCTGGGGAGCCAGCTCCAGCACGTCGCGCACCAGGCCACTGTGGTCGGGCTCGGTGTGGCTGATGATTAGGTAATCGATAGTTTTGGGGTCGATTTCGCCAGTTAGCGTTTTGAGATAGAGCTCGCGAAACTTAGCGTGGGAGGTATCGACCAGGGCGACTTTCTCGCCGCGAATAATGAAGGAGTTGTAGGTGGTGCCGTTTTGCAGACCAAACTCAATGTCGAAGCGATCGCGATCCCAGTCTAGCGAGCGAATGGTGGTGGTGTCGTCAGCCACCCCTTCGACTTGAACTGTGAGACGCTTCTGCGCTGGTGCCGCTACAACCATGGAGAACCTCCTGCAAAATTTAGGTGCTGCCAACCCGGAATACAAGCCAGGGGTTTAGCAACTAAAACGTTTCTTAACTATAGGTATTCTCGCTTAAAACCGCGAGGCTTGGGGTCAAAATCCCTTATCGCTTTAATTGCGATCGGTAACCATTGACAATGGGGGAGGGTAAATTTTGAGTACCCTAGAATTAAGCCAATCAACATTTATTCTCTCGTCGCCTTGGTTCCAGCCTAGCTAGCAACCTGGGCGCTGCCGGAACGAAATTAACGCTTGCAGAATAGCCCCGTAACTTACTCCCAAGTCTGTCTGAGAGCCTGTCAGCCCTATCATTTCTCCATAGTTCCTGCGTAATAGCCCATGTCACTCCCCACTGGAGCCCTGGTTCTAGAACCCACCGCCGATGGTTCGATGACGCTGTTTTCAGAAGATTTTGGCGAGTGGTTTCACAGCCGCGAAGGAGCCTACACCGAGGCCAAAACCACCTATGTAGATGCCACCGACCTGGCCAGACTGGCCTTGGCCCCTACCCTGACCATATTGGATGTCTGCTACGGGCTGGGCTACAACACCGCCGCTGCTCTATCCACTGTTGCCCAGGTCAACTCTGCCTGCCAGGTGCGGTTGGTGGCCCTAGAGCTCGATGCTCGCGTACCCCGCCAGGCTGTAGAGGCCGGGTTGATTCATGGGTGGCCCACAACCGTGCAAACCTGCCTGCGGGAACTGGCCGCTACTGGCCAATCGACCCGTCCTGGGCTCGATGCCACCCTAATGTGGGGCGACGCCCGCCAGCGCATTCAAGCGATCGCCTCGTCGGGGTTTAAAGCTGACGTGATTTTCTTTGACCCGTTTTCGCCGCCCCACTGTCCTGAGTTGTGGACGGTGGAGTTTATTGAGCGGGTAGCAGCCTGTCTGCACCCCCAGGGTCGCCTGGTCACCTATTCCGCCGCTGCTGCGGTGCGGGTGGCCTTTCAGCTGGCGGGGCTCTCTATTGGGCCGGTGAATGCTGTTGGCCGCCGCTGGCCGGGTACTCTGGCTCAGGTAAACCCTGAGGGCCTAATGCCGCTGTCGCTGCAAGAACAGGAGCATTTGCTGACTCGGGCCGCAGTCCCCTACCGCGACCCTACCCTGAGCGCCAGCGCTGAAGCCATTCGGCAGCGCCGCCAGCAGGATCAGGCTGCGTCAAACTTAGTACCAACGTCGCGCTGGCGCAAGCGGTGGCTGCCCCCGTATGAAAAAAAACTATCTCCCCGATAGGCTGTAGTTAGCTTTGTTGATCGGTTGTTGCCATTCTTAAGGTTTTTGCTGTGCCCTACCGAAACCCTCTACCACCCCGTGTGCTTGTGGTCGACGACCACGCCCCCAGCCGCATGGCTGCCGTAGCGCTGTTGTCAATCGATGGCTATCAGGTGGAGCAGGCAAGCTGCGGGCAGAGCGCCCTGAGCCGAGTCTTGCAGCACCAGCCTGACTTGATCTTACTGGACGTGATGATGCCCGGCCTAGACGGGTTTGAGGTGTGTCGCCAGCTTAAAGAGAACGACAACACGCGGCTGATTCCGGTGGTGTTTGTCACGGCCTTGGGCGATCGCGAAGCCCGGCTGCAAGGCATCGAAGCGGGGGGCGACGACTTTTTAACTAAGCCCTTCGACCAGCTCGAACTTTCGGCCCGAGTCAAGTCGCTGATTCACCAAAAGCGCCTCAATGAAGATCTCGACCATGCCGAAAAGGTGTTGTTCTCCATCGCCCGCACCATCGAGAGCCGCGATCCAAACACGGGGGATCACTGCGATCGCTTGGTCAGCCTCGGGCGTGCCTTTGGCGAATACCTAGGGCTTTGCCCAAGCCACATTCGCGATCTCGCTTGGGCGGGCTACCTGCACGACATTGGTAAGGTGGGCATCCCCGATGCTGTGCTGCTCAAAACTGGCCCTCTCAGCGTGGCCGAGCGCACCATCATGGAGCAGCATGTCGCCATCGGCGAGACCATCTGCTGTCCTTTACGCACCATGCAGGGAGTACTGCCAATCATTCGTCACCACCACGAGCGGTGGAACGGCAGCGGCTACCCCGATGGTTTGGCTGGGGCGGCTATTCCACGACTGGCCCAGATTTTTCAGCTGATCGACATTTTTGACGCGCTCACCCACGATCGCCCCTACAAACCCGCCTTCTCTATAGAAGAATCGCTCCAGATCATGCGCCAGGAAGTAGAGCGGGGCTGGCGCGACCCAACGCTAGTCGACCAGTTTGAAACCTTTGTTTGCGCCTATCGACCCGATGCCGTTTTGGGCCTAAACATGGCCGCTCGCCAGGGCGAACGGCTCGAGCCCGCCAAGCAGCGTTACGCTTAACCTGCGCTAGGTGTGGTCTGTTTGCTGAAGACTATGGCCGGTTGAGCCTCGTTTTCCACAAATCTTTTGATTATGTAGCACGGTTGTCTTTTTTGAGAGACAAGCCGCCCGTACATTTATTGAATAGTCCTGATTACGCCACCTGAACTCCGTTTGGGGCTGCGATTCCACCAGGAATCGCTTCGCGAATCGCCAGGGTGTTGACTCTAGAGCCCCAGCAAACCGATTTTGACATTCAGCTTTAGCTAGCTTGCCCCAGCTAGACACGGCCTGAGGTGGCAAGAATAGGGCTTTTTTGGCTTGATATTTGGCGCTTGGCCTGAACCGAGGCAAACATAGTCAAGACTTTAGAAATTAATTTTTGGACACACGTTTAGGGGATTTTACACACCGTGGATGCACCACAGAAGCTGGCCTTTATTGTTCAATCGAACCGCTTGCAGGGGCTCATGTGGCAGGCGCTGCTAAAGTCCCAAAAGCTGGCCGTCATTCTAGAACCCGCTAAGGGTGACCTAGCCGACTGCATCAGCCAAATTGCCAGCGCCGGGCTGACTTTGCCCGATGTCATTGTGTTGGATACCGAAGCAGCGGAGCTCAACCCCTACGAGTTTTGCCGCTGGTGCCGCGCCACCTTCCCCACTATGCAGATTTTTCTGACCCGGTGTCGTGAGCTTCACATTTCCGATACCGAGCGGCGCTGGGCCAAGCAGCAGGGAGCAACCGACTTTCTCTGCGGCTTTGACCGTGACACCTTAATGAGCGGTGCCACTAACAATGTCAAACGCATTTTGACCAGCCTTGACTACCCCTTTCTCAACGAGAAGGCGCTGCTCACGGTGCTGCTCAATATTCGTCGTCAGTTGGGTACTACCCAAGCCACCGGGACTCTCGCCAGTCGTCCAGCGCGTGCTCAGGCTAAAGGTACAGGGCTTGCCCTGACTGGTGCTAAGCCGTCTCCAAATGCGTCCAGCGGCCCAGCAAGCCCGTCTGCGACCCCCGATCTTCTAAACGATGTCGATTGGGTCACCTCTGGTCTCCGCGCCCTAGGCAATGGGTTATCTCGCAAGGCTGCCAAAGAGTCGTTTGCACCCCCGCCCGCCGTTAAGTCGAGCGCACTGCCCAAGCCCTCGGTTATCGATGAGAAACTGGCTGATGGTAGTACCGTGCGCCGCTACCGGGGAGTGGTTTACTAACGCTTGCCAGCGTAGCCTGAAGCGTTGAGTTCATCCTTAAAGCTGGCACCATCACCAACAAAACCGGCAGAGATTGATTAAATCTCTGCCGGTTTTGTTAGTTGCCATAGTTAAGCGTCGGCTTCAGGAGCTGAGTCGGCTTTTTTAGACGCAGACTTGGTGGGCGATCGCCGGGTTGTCGTCTTAGTGGTTTTTGAGGCCGCGGACTTTTTCGTGCCAGTAGCCTTGGTATCCGTAGACGACTTGGCGGTAGTGGCTTTGGTCGTTTTCTTCGCCCCGCTAGCTTTGCTGGCTGCCGCTGTCTTGGTGGTGCGCGAGGTGGCTGCTTTGCCCTTGCCCCCCTTGCCCTTTTTGGTCGATGCCTTAGCGTTGATCCAGCTGAGAGCCTCCTCTAGGGTGACGGCCTCGACCTCGACCCCTTCGGGCACCGAAGCATTGACCTTGCCGTGTTTAACGTAAAGGCCGTAGGGGCCGTTAAACACCGCTACCTGCTCATTGTCATCGGGGTGGGCACCCAGCTCTTTGAGTGGATCGACCTTCTTGCGGCCGCGCCCAGCCTTGGGCTGAGCCAGCAGTTCCAGAGCGCGCTCAAGGGTGACGGTGAGCACGTCGTCGTCGCCCTTGAGGGAACGATAGTCACGGCCCTCTTTGCCCTGGTCGTGGACAATGTAGGGGCCAAAGCGGCCCTGTCCGGCCTTAATGGACTTGCCCGTTTCTGGATGGGCACCCAGGTTACGGGGAAGCTGTAGCAGCCCCACCGCCATCTCCAGGGTGACAGCCTCAAGCTGGGTACCCTTGGGCAGCGAGGCCCGTTTGGGGTTGGGGTTGTCGTCGCTGGGTTCGCCGAGCTGTACATAGGGGCCGTAGGGGCCAATGCGTAGAAAGATCGGCTCCCCAGTATCGGGGTGCAAACCTACTTTGTCAGGGCCTTCGACCTTCTGCTTGATAATGCGCTCAATCTGCTCGCCATCAAGGTCAGCGGGGGGCACATCAGCGGGAATGGAGGCCTTTACCGACTCCTCGCCAGTGCCAATTTCGACGTAGGGGCCATAGCGACCGATGCGGATTTTGGCATCGAGATCGTCAAGCAGCACCGTGCGGGCGGCGGTAGGGTCGATCTGAGTTTCGCGCTCCTGCACCAGAGTTTCTAGGCCCTGGTCCCCGGAGTAAAACGCCTTGAGGTAGGGTAGCCATTCGACTTCGCCCGTGGAAATGTCGTCGAGGGTCTGCTCCATGCGGGCGGTAAAGTGCACATCCACCAGGTCGGGGAAGTTTTGCTCTAGCAGCTCGGTCACCGCAAAGGCCGTGAAGGTGGGGATCAGGCTGTTATTGACCAGGTTGACGTAGCCGCGATCGATGATCGTGCTGATCACGGTGGCGTAGGTACTGGGGCGGCCAATGCCCTCACTTTCAAGCACTTTAACCAGGGTGGCCTCGGTGTAGCGAGCCGGGGGCTGGGTTTCGTGGCCGATCGCCTCCAAATCCGTACAGCTGAGGGCATCGCCCGTGGCTAGGGCAGGCAGCAGCACCTCTTGGTCTTCGATCGCCGCATCGGGGTCGTCAGAACCCTCCACATAGGCTCGAAAGAAGCCGGGAAAGTCGATGCGCTTGCCCGTGGCGCGGAAGATAGCGTTTTCGACCTCAATGGAGGCGGTGATGTTGGTTTGACGGGCCTCGGCCATCTGACTGGCCACAGTGCGCTTCCAGATCAGGTCGTAGAGGGAGGCTTCGCGCCCAGTTAACCCCGTTTCCTTAGGAGTTCTAAAGGTGCTGCCAGCAGGGCGAATGGCCTCGTGGGCCTCCTGGGCACCCTTTGATTTGGTGGCGTACTGGCGAGGTTTAGGACTGAGGTAGTCGGTGCCGTACTTGGTGGTGACACAGGCGCGGGCGGCGGCGATCGCCTGCTCCGACAGGTGCACCGAGTCAGTACGCATGTAGGTGATGTAGCCCTGCTCGTAGAGGTTTTGGGCCACTCGCATGGTGTCGCGAGCCGAGAGCCTGAGCTTGCGGTTGGCCTCCTGCTGGAGGGTCGAGGTGGTAAACGGTGGGGCGGGTTTGCGGTTGTTGGGCCGCTCTTCCAGGTTGCTGACGGTCCATAGACCCGACTGGAGGCGAGTTTGCAGCTCACGGGCCTGGGTTTCGTCGAGCAGCACCACGTCGCGGCCTTCGGCTACGCGACCGGTGGCTTCGTCAAAGTCGCTGCCGTTGGCTAGGCGGGTGCCGCCGAGGGAGTAAAGCTTGGCCTCAAAGGCGTTCTTATCCTTGAGCAGGCTGGCCTTGAGATCCCAGTAGGAGCCTCGGCGGAAAGCGCGGCGTTCTTGCTCGCGCTTGACCACTACCTTGACCGCCACCGACTGCACCCGACCAGCGGACAGACCGCCAGCAATCTTCTTCCACAGCAGGGGCGAGAGGGTGTAGCCCACTAGGCGATCGAGGATGCGGCGGGTCTCCTGGGCATGGACCAGCTGGCTGTCGATGTCGCGGCAGTTGTTAAGGGAGGCCTGAATCGCCTCTTGGGTAATTTCGTGGAACACCATGCGCCGGGTTGGCACCTTGGGGTTTAGCACCTGGAGCAGGTGCCAGCTAATGCTTTCGCCCTCGCGGTCTTCGTCAGTGGCCAGCAGCAGTTCGTCGGCCTGTTTGAGGGCGTCTTTGAGGGTTTTAACCACCTTTTTCTTGTCGCTGGGCACGATGTACAGCGGCGCGAAATCATCCTCTGGATTAACTCCTAGCTGAGCCCACTTCTCGCCCTTGACGTTAGCAGGAATCTCGCTGGCCGATCGCGGCAGGTCGCGCACGTGCCCCATAGACGCCTCAACCCGGTACCCCGACGGCAGGTAGTTGCGAATCGTTTTAGCCTTGGTGGGTGACTCGACAATGACAAGGGTTGACATAGGTCTGCTGGCGCTTCGGTGATAATCGTTAGCAATCGCGGGCGGGCTCGGTAACCTACAGCTTTATAGCGGGTTTTGGCAAACCTATTTAAATAGTTTGCGGCGCAGGTGTGGTGGCCAGATGATCAACACTGTACTGCACACCTACCGAACTGCTGGGGTCTTTAGCCATGAAAACTTAATCATTGGCAGCCTTCAGCAGGACTTAGGGTTGAGCGAATCAACCATAAGCTACATAAATAGATCATTCCCTTAGCTATCGTCCAGCCCTACTCAATTTTGAAGCTTAGGATAGGGCGCAGGAAAAGTTCTCTGGTCGAGGGGCGGCGATCGCGTTACCATCGGCCCAGGGCATGCCATCAATTCCCTCGCACGTTGAGTGGAATTGGGGCAACGGGTGATCGTCAACCTGAGGATGATCATTGAGTCTTAGCCCCTGGTCACTGTACAGGTGACCTGGTACGGTAAAAAATAATCTTGCGGGAAAAAGCCATGGATCTCGTCAACCTCGGGGCACAGCTCAACGCTGGCACTATCTGGCCAGAGGCCGTTCTGCTAGTCACGATCTTGGTGATTTTGGTCGGCGATCTGATCCAGGGTCGCTCCTCTTCCTCCTGGACTCCCTACGCGGCCATGGCCGGAGGGCTGGGGGCCACCGCCGCCCTCGTGGTGCAGTGGTCGATGGCCAACCCTGTGGGCTTCTTAGGGGCTTTTAACGCCGACGATTTGAGCATTGTGTTCCGCGGCATTATCGCCCTCTCAGCGGTAGTGACGGTGCCCATGGCCATTCGCTACGTCGAGCAGTCGGGTACCTCCCTGGCCGAATTTCTGGTGATTTTGCTCACCGCCACCTTGGGGGGCATGTTTCTCTCGGGAGCCAGCGAGCTGGTGATGATTTTTGTCGCCCTTGAGACCCTCAGTATTTCGTCATACCTGCTGACCGGCTACATGAAGCGCGATCCCCGCTCCAATGAGGCGGCGCTCAAGTACCTGTTGATTGGGGCGGCGAGTTCAGCCATCTTCCTCTACGGTTCGTCTCTGCTGTACGGTCTTTCGGGGGGCGAGACTCGGTTGGATGCGATCGCCACTAACATCGTCGGTGATGGCACTCAGGCCCCCATTGGCCTAGTGGTTGCTCTGGTGTTCGTGATTGCTGGTATTGCCTTTAAAATCGCCGCCGTTCCCTTCCACCAGTGGACTCCCGACGTTTACGAAGGCTCTCCAACCCCAGTGGTAGCTTTTCTGTCGGTGGGTTCCAAGACCGCTGGCTTCGCCCTCGCCATTCGTCTGCTGGTTACTGCCTTTCCGCTGGTGTCGGAGCAGTGGCACTTTGTCTTCACCGCCCTGGCAATTCTCAGCATGGTGCTGGGCAACGTGGTGGCCCTGGCTCAAACCAGCATGAAGCGCCTGCTGGCCTACTCCTCCATCGGCCAGGCCGGATTTTTGATGATTGGTCTGGTGGTAGACACCGACGCCGGCTACGCCAGCATGCTCTACTACCTGCTGGTCTACCTGTTCATGAACCTGGGCGGCTTCACCTGCGTGATCTTGTTCTCGCTGCGCACGGGCACTGACCAAATCAGTGAGTACGGTGGCCTATACCAAAAAGATCCCCTGCTCACTCTGGGGCTCAGCATTTGCCTTCTCTCCCTGGGGGGCATTCCACCCATGGCTGGATTCTTTGGCAAAATCTACATCTTTTGGGCGGGTTGGCAGGCTGGTGCCTACGGTCTGGTGCTGGTAGGTTTGGTGACCAGCGTAATCTCCATCTACTACTACATCCGCGTCATCAAGATGATGGTGGTTAAAGAACCCCAGGAAATGTCTGATGCGGTGAAGAACTACCCCGCTATTCGCTGGGATCTGCCTGGTCTGCGTCCCATGCAGGTGAGTTTGATTTTGGCGGTAGTGGCCACGTCTCTAGCGGGTATTTTGTCGAACCCTTTGTTTACCATTGCTAACAACGCGGTGATTCAGACCCCCATGTTACAGAGCCATGGTGCACAGGTAGCTGTGAGCCCTATCGCCGACACTGTGCAGAACTGAGGGTTGAAGGTATAGGGTTTAAGGGGGTCAAGGATATGCCCTATCCTTGACCCCCTTAGCTTTAAAGCCTCAGGCATTCTTGGCGATCGGTTTGTCTAGACCTCTGATACACGCATAGGTATTAGCGCCATCGGCCGTGAATCCTTCGCTTTTAAGGACAAGGAAGGATATTGCTTTAATGGGTATCATTAAGCACCCAATTTTGCCAAATTAGATCAGGTTGGGCTCGTGGAGCTGGCTTCGGTAGGCATGACCGAATTGAGCTGTGGCTTGGCTGTATGCAGCTCATGGTAGGCGGCGAGGGGCAGCAGCAACCGGCTGTGGGTGCGGCCATCGTCAAGGATCGAAAAGCTGATTTCGCCCCCCAGCTGAGTAATCAGCAGTTTGCAAATGGCCAGATGCAGCCCCGGTGGACCATCTAGAGCCGAGGGGGCCAGCACGTCGGCAGGATTGAGCTGGTTAAGTTCTTCGAGCAGGTGCGGTGAGCACTGACCGTCGTCGGTTACCGACAGCTCGACCCAGTCAAGGTTGAGCACTCGGCACCAGAGGTCAATGCGGCCTCCCACCGGAGAGCGGTTGCATGCCGCCGCCATGACCTCGTAGAGAATCAGCTCTAGCTTGAGCATGTCGCCGCCCAGCACGACGTTGCTCTCGTTGTGCACCTTAGACCAAAGCTGACGGGCCTCCAAAATCGGGTTGACCCGCTCAATCAGGCGGTTGAGCAAACTGATTAATGGCATGGTCTGGTGCTGCTGGTGTAGCTGCCAGCGTTCACCTAGTAAAAGAGTTTCAGCGTTTTCCATCACGGCGGCCAGCTGATCGTGGAGCAGCTGAAGCTCACCTGCGATCGCCGTGTCCTTAACCTGAAGCTGGGCAAGATTTTGGGTCGTCTGCCCTAGCACTCGGTAGAGATCCTCCAGGCGGTGGTGTTTGTACCAGTTGAGATTTTCGAGATCCTGGCGCTGCTGAGTCAGCATTGCCGTCAGGGCCAAGTGCCGTCGCGACCAGGCTAGCTGACTGGTGAGCAGCTTAAAGATAGTGAGGTGGTGGTTAGCCCACTGCCGGTGGGCGGGTGATACAGCGACTACTACGCCGGTAACCACATGGGATGGAGCTGTTCTTAAGGCGGTAATGAGCAGGCGGCTGCCCAAGGGCGCGATGAACCAGTCGGTTGTTTCGGTGGGCAACTCATTGACCGTCAGGGGCAGCATGCCGTCGGTTTGGAGCGCCCAATTGATCACGGCATCGGACCCCACCGGAATTGGATGGTTGCTCTTAATGCTGACGCTGGTATCTTGACTGACAAATTGAGTGACGGTAGCGGTGAGGCTACCGGGCTGCCAGCTGAGCAGCAGCACTGCCGACCCGTGCAGCAACTGCATGACGTGCTGGAGGGTAGTTTGCTCAAGCTGGTCGGGGTGTAGCCCTTTGTGCAGCGCCTGCAAGCCCCACTGAATTGATTCGTAGATATGCTGCTGCTGGTCGAGCTGGCGCTGGAGCTGCCACTGGTGCAAAATCACGCCAATCTGTCGGGCTACGGCCTCAAACAGGGACTGCTCAGTAGTAGTCCACTGGCGGCTCATGGTGTCGCAGATCAGCACCATGCCCTCGGGGGCGTTGCCGGGGGCCACATTGCCCACCAGCACCGCCTGGGCACCCAGCTCTAGCAGGGAAGGTCGCCAGGCCATGAGCTTGAGATCGTGGGAGAGGTTGTCAATGGTAATAGCTGAGGGGCTGCGCTCGAGCATTTGCCAGTCGATATCGTCGAGGCAGGGCCACAGCATCGGCACCCCTCGATGCCGGCCAGCCTGGCTTTGAAAGCAGAGATCGTAGCCGTTGCGATCGGGGTTAAACAGCAGCACAAAAAATTGCTGAATGCTCAGTCGGTCTTGCAGTACTTCAAAGCAAGTTTGTAGGGTGTGGTGCCAATCGACATCACCATGGATACCCTGGATAACGCCGGTGGTGAGATGCTGATCGAGCTCAGTTTGGCGTACGGTTTCTCTGGCGGTGGCGGCAGGTAGCGCCACGGTGAGCAATTGCGCCGCGCCAATCAAAAACTGCTTTTCGGGCTCTTTCCAAATGCGAGGGGTGGTGCCCTCTACCGAGACAAAGCCCATCAGGTCGCCTTGGCGGCTAATGGGGGCAATCATCAGAGATTCAGCCTTGAGCTGCTGCATTAGGCGATCGGAGATGATGGTTTTGAGCGCGCCCCGGCTTTCACCCACCACCACGAGCTGCTGGTTACAAAGGGCCTGGTAGAGACCGCGCACCTCATCGACGGCAATGTGCAGCGATCGCTCGTCCTCGACCGATGCAGGGCGGTTGGCTAGCCCTGGTGTGCGCTGCCAAAAGTAGTTGCCCTTGGGTTCAAACCAAAAAACGCGGGTGCGCTGGGGTGCCACAAACCGCTGGGTTTCGCGCACTACCTCCTTGAGCTGGCTATCGATATCGGGCAAGGTGCCCAGGCGGCCAATTAGAGCCAGCAGCGGTTGCTCAAGGCGCTTGGCCTGCTGCCGCTGCTGCTCAGACTCAAACTGGTGCAGCGCCTCAGCCAGTTCTCCCATGACAATGGCCAGGTAGGAGCGCTCCCCCAGGGAGGCACTCTTGCCCCACTCAGAAGACGCCAGCACCAGCAGGCCAAAGCACACGTCCTGACGCTTGATGGGAAAGATGATGGCGCTTTGCAGGGCCAGCTGTTTGGCGATCGTGCCCCATTCCCCGGCGCGAATTTCGTTTTGCAGGTCGGCCACAATGAGGGGGCGCTGCTGCACTACCACCTGCTCCATCACATCTCCTGGGGTGAGGTTGATCATGGTGCGAATCAATCGCACCTGCCGGGGGCTGTGGCATCCCTTGGTAACCAGGCGGTGGTTGATGCGATCGTACAGGCCGACCCAGGCCACTTCAAAATCCATCTCCTGGCGCACATGGTCGAGGGCCAGGGTTACCGCTTCTTCGGCGGTGGTGCTGCCCCGTAGCGTCTTGAGAATGCGCGACAGGGCCATAATTTGATGGTCGTGCCGGTCAGAGGAAGAATCGTGGGGTTGGGATTGCGCCATGGGCGTCAACAATCTCCTCGGTTGCAGGAAAGGGGTTAGAAACAGATATCTGGCCCACCAGGCCAATCCCTAGATACCCAGGGAGCTAACCGAGTCGCCGGGCTACCCCTCGGCCAGGATACTGGCTAGAGCCATAACCTGCCGAGTGCAGTGACTTGATCGCTGTAGACTCCACCCAGATCTGCCAATTAGTCTTAGCGGCCGTCCAAGGCTGCTTTAATAGGGAAAGCCAACCACAGACGACGCGGTGCTGCTAACCCAAAGACCGTTGACCATGTGCTCCTGACGTGCTCTGTAATGCGCAGGCTGTGGGCATCACCAGATCTCACCCCTAGCCAGAATATTAGTCTACCCGCCCTCTATTTGCATACACCACTGCTGTTTGTGAAAGATCCCTACCGTCAGCTTGTGCGTCCCCTGTTGTTTCACGGGGTGACGCTCGACCCAGAGTTTCTGCACCACCGCACCATGAATTTGCTGGCTTGGTTGGGACAGCCTGACCGGGGAGCGATCGCAGCCCAGACTGAACCCTGGCTACAGCAGCAGTTTTGCCTCACTGACCCGCGCCTGGCCCAGACTCCCTGGGGTTTAGGTTTTACCAATCCCCTAGGCCTAGCGGCGGGCTTTGATAAAGATGGTTTAGCGGCGCGTGCTTGGCCCCAGCTCGGCTTTGGCTTTGCCGAACTGGGTACCGTTACTCGTCATCCTCAGCCGGGCAATCCCCAGCCGCGCCTGTTTCGCTTGGTCAAGGATGAGGCGGTGCTCAACCGCATGGGTTTCAATAATCAGGGAGCATCGGCTTTGGCCGATCGCCTCGAATCCTACTGGAGCACCCAGCGGCCTACGATCCCTATCGGCATCAACCTGGGCAAGTCGAAGGTGACCGAGCTGGCCGATGCTGCTGAAGACTATCGGTTCAGTTTTCGGCAGCTCTACTCCTACGGCGACTATTTTGTGGTGAATGTGTCGTCACCGAATACGCCAGGGCTCAGGTCGCTACAGGCGGCTGACCAGCTCGGCCCCATTTTGGCGGCGCTACAGGAGGAGAACAGTAGGCGCAAACCTCTACTCGTCAAAATTGCCCCCGACTTAGCTTGGCCCGATATTGACGCTGTGATCGAGCTGGCTCAAGCCTACGAACTGGCGGGCATTATTGCCACCAATACCACGATCGCAAAGGAGAGCCTCAAAACCAAAACTCTGCTACAGACTGGCAACGCTGTCGTAGATGAGGCGGGGGGGATTAGCGGTGCGCCGCTAAGGTCGCGATCGACTGAAGTAATTCGCTATATCTACCAGCGCACTGGGGGAGCCCTGCCGATTGTGGGTGTAGGGGGTATCTTTACCGCTGCCGATGCCTGGGAGAAAATCATCGCTGGGGCGACGCTGCTCCAGGTTTACACCGGCTGGATTTATGAAGGTCCTTGGATGGTGCGGCGGGTCTTGGCAGGACTGCTGGCCAAACTAGAGGAGCATCAGCTAACCAGCATCGCGGACGCTGTGGGACTGAGCCACAGGTCATAGAGCGTTGAGCTAGATGTCGGTGCGCCCTACGTGAGTTTTTGGAAGTTTAGATAGGTCTTATAGCTTGCCCTGGCTCTTAATGCGCAGATAGCTCTCGACCAGCGGATCGGAAATTTGGTGAGCTGGGGCATCGAGCACCAGCACCCCACGCCGTTTCAGGCGAGCAAAGGCGGCCTCGCGCTGACCGAGCAGATCCAAGGCAACAGCCCGCTGGTAGGCGGCATCGACTTCGGCGGTGGGCTGCTGGGCCTGGCGATCGATCGCTGGATCCCGCAACGTAATACAGAAGGGCAGGTGTCGCGGGCGCAGGCGGGCTAGGGCCGAGAGCAGTTCGGCGCTGGCGGTTTCATCCACAATGTCGGTGATCAGCACCACCAGGGAGCGGCGGTGCTGCTGCTGGGCGGCGTGGGTGGCGGCAGCCGGATAATCCGATTCTTCGAGCACGGGCTGGATGGGGGTGAGGCGATCGATCATCTGCTGAAAGTTGGCCTGCCCTCCCTTGGGAGGAATCCAGGTATGGAGAGTGCGATCGAACACGCCTAAGCCGACGCGATCGCCCCGGCTCACCCCCGCCAAAGCCAGCGACAGCGCCGCATTCATGCCCCAGTCGAAGCGGTTGAGTCCTTGCACCTGGGCGGTCATCAAGCGTCCGCGATCTAAAAGGATCAGTAACGTTTGTTCGCGTTCCGGTTCCAGCACTCGCACTAGAGGCTGGCTGAGGCGGGCGGTTGCCTTCCAGTCGATGAAGCGGGGGTCGTCGCCAGTGCCGTACTCGCGCAGCTCGGCAAATTCGGTGCCTACGCCCATGCGCCGCTTTTGCTTCAGGGTGCCGGTAGCCTGGAGGGCGAGCTTGACGGAGAGCTGATTCAGACCAATTAGATCGGGGTAGACGGCGACGGTTTCGGCGGCGGGTACTGTCCAGTCAGCCCAAGCCAGCCCTAAGGGACTGCGCTGCTGGATCTGGAGGTCACCCCAAGGATATTTGCCCCGCTGCTTTGGGTTGACGGTAAAGGTGAGGGTTTCAGGTTCCTTGCCGCTGAGGGAGATCTCTAGGGGCATGGAGGTGCCGTCAAAGGCGGTGGGATAGTTGTCGAACAGGCGCAGGCGAACGGGGGTGGAGGATTCCCCATGTAAAGAGATGGGATTGTCGCGTCCGATTGACAGGCGGTGGAGCGGATCTCGCTTGATCGTCGCCCGCCGGGTTTTGACTCGCAACCCATCCCAAACCATCACGGCAAGCACTGCACAATCGAACAGCAGCAGGGCCAGGAGGGCAACGGTGAGTTGGTTGGGGGTGTCGAAAAAGTTGGTCAGCAGGGTGACGACGAGCCCGCTCCCTAGCAACAGTCCATAGGTTCGTCCGGTAGGGATAATCGCCATTAGCGGGGTACCGCTACGCTGTCGAGCACGCCCTGGATGACGCGATCGCAGGTCAACCCATCTAATTGGGCCTCGGCCCCAAGGATCAGCCGATGGCGCAGCAAGGGCATGGCCACAGCCTTGACATTGTCGGGTGTGACGAATTCTTGCCCATTGATCCAGGCGTGGGCTTTGCTGGCGGCCAGCCACTGCACGGTGGAGCGAGGGGAGGTGCCCAGCTCCAGGTCAGCGTGCTGGCGGGTTTTGTGGGCCAGGGCCAGCAGGTAGTCAATGATGTTTTCCTGCACGGTCACGGCTTTGACGGCCTGACGGGCGGCGAGAATGTGGTTGGCGGCGGCGATTGGTTTGAGCTGGCCAATATCCAGCCGTTTGGCCTCAAATCCGGCCTGGGCATTGAGCAGCATTTGTTTTTCTGCCGCTGGGGCCGGGTAGCCGACCACGAGCTTAAAGAGAAAGCGATCGAGCTGGGCTTCGGGCAGGGGATAGGTGCCCTCAAACTCCAGCGGGTTCTGGGTGGCCACAACCCAAAACAGGTTGGGTAAAGGATGGCTGGTGCCATCCAGCGTCACCTGCTGTTCTTCCATGGCCTCGAGCAGGGCCGACTGGGTTTTGGGCGGAGTGCGGTTGATCTCATCCGCCAAAAGGACTTGGGTGAAAACTGGGCCTTTTTTGAGGGTGAAGGTGCGGCTGGTGAGGTCAAAGACGTTGGTGCCCGAAATATCCGACGGCAGAATGTCGGGGGTGAGCTGGATGCGGCCAAAGTCGGCCTGGATCAGCCGCGACAGGGCGCGCACCATCAGGGTTTTGCCGGTGCCGGGCACTCCTTCAAGAATGACGTGGCCCCCCGCCAGCAGGGCCACCAACAGCTCCTGCACCAGGGGTTCTTGCCCTACCACCACGCCGCTGAGGGTTTTGCCGATGCGTGCGATCGCCGCCTGTAGGTCAGTTTGTCGCTCGGTCATGGCCCGCTAGTGTCTCCTGTGGTGTTGCCGGGGTAATGAAGGGATTGTACCCGCTTGAGCCAGTCGCGCAGCTGACTTTCGCCCTTGAGGGTAGGAGGATTCAGAATCGTCGCCAAATCGGTGGTGGGCAGGTTCGTTTGGGCATTCCAAGCCGCTTGCAGTTGCTCTACCGGCAGCAGCGTATTGCCCAGCCCCAGCGCTTTTTGCAGTCGGAGCCGCTCGGCCTGACTCAGGGTCTGCACCACAAAGTCGTGGCTGCCCGCCTTGTGCAGCACCCCAGCCAGCGCCTGAATGTAGGCTCGGCTGTTGTCTACTGGGGCAGCTAGTAGGGTTCGCCGCTGACCCAGTCTGTGGTTAAAGGCCAGCAGCGCTAGCAGTGTTACCGCCAGGGCTTGAAGCACCACAATGGCCAGGGGGGTACGAGCCAGGTAGTTGAGCCAGCTAGCGTCGTCGCGGCCGACCTCTGAGGCGATCGCCTCCTCATCCCGGTAGCCATGCAGGTACTCATCGACCCACACCCGCCCGCCCGCGCTGGTTACCAGCTCTGTCGCTAGGGCAAAGTTTCCTGGCTGGTTGGCGTAGGCGTTAGCGGCCAGGTGGGGCGTGGCCACCATCGTCACCTGGCCCGACCCAAAGGCCTGCTGCCAGACCACTGCCCCATACTCGTCTTCTAGGGCGACGCCCAGCTTTGGCCCCTGGCTGTAGCGACGGCGAGTGTCAATTTTGACCTGGCCGGCTTCGCTGGTCAGGGTTTGGGAGAATGGGGCAGCTGTCGCCGGAAACTTAACGCCCAGTACCACCAGCCGATGACCGGCTTCTATCCAGTCGGGCATCCAGGGCAGCAGGGCCGATAGACCGGGCTCGTCAATAAACCCCGGCAGTACGGCTACCAGGGTTTCGGGGATGGCCGACTGATTTTGAATTAGGGTGACGGTGGCCTCCTCAGCCTCCCCAAGCTGCTCGATCAAATCCTCCACTGGGCGCTGCCAGCGCTGCACGGTAATGCCCTGCTGCTCTAGGGAGTTGTACCAGGCGCTATAGCCTGCCGGGCCTCGGTGCCAGGTCGAGCCACTATCTGAACGGCTGGTGGCAGGGGCGCTGACGATCATCAGGCTCAGCAGCAGCGCCAGGGCCAGCAAGGCCAAAATTAACCTGCGGCGGTTGAAGGGGAGCGATCGCGTCACGACTGGGCGATCTCCTGGTAGGCGCGGCGGCAGCGCTGGTAGGTTTCCTCCGTTGCCAAGGCTTCGCCGTAGGTGATGCGCTCGTGGGTGCGAATCAGCAGTTCGTAGGGGCGGCTGGGGTCAGCAGCGATGCAGTCAAGGTATTCGCCATCGGTGCGGCTGGCGCGGTAGAGCACCCGCTCGGTCTCGTTGAGCCGCGCTAAACCCGCCATATAGAGAGCCTGGCAGGCTCCAGCGTAGTTGCCCTGCTGGGCCAGCCGCTGGGCCTCACGCCACCAGTGAGCTGCCTGCTTGAGGGCGGCTTCGGTGGGGGTCGAGAACTGGGTCGCGCTTGATTTAACCTGCCGCTGTCGATAGTCGAGGTAGGCCAGAATAGCGCGGTAGAGCAGCCAGCCTGTCCAGAGAGCCAGGGCGGCGATCGCCAGCCAAAATAGCCCCTCGGCCAACGGGCCGAGCCAGCCCCAATTGGGCACCTCGGGCTGGTCAATATCGACCTGAGAAAACTGGTACTCAAACCATTCCCCCACGTTCTGCCCTCCCTGGCGCATTTGCCAGGCGAGAGAATCGGTGCGGTGGGTGAGGTCGGCCATTGTGGGAGTCAGTCAAAGCTGGCCCCATTATGGCTCAGGAGCCCAGGCGAATCACCGGCTGGTTCAATATTTAGAGCGCAGCTACCCCGCTAGTGCAAAACACGCTATTGGGTGAGTTGGCCTGGCTCGCCACTGTGCCGACGGCGGTGAACTCTGCTGTTGTCAAAAGAGCTTCGACTTGGGCGACCTCATAGGCGGTGAACCCGTGCTGGGTTAGCCCCTGGTCTTCTAAGTAATTCTTTGACGCGTAGCCAATCACCAAGCGTCCGCCGGGTTTGAGTACGCGCCGACATTCGCTCAGCACCTGGGGCGCGTTGGCCCAAAAATATAGAGTGTTGACGGTGCAAACCTGGCTGAACTGCTGATCGGCAAAGGGTAATGCCTCGGCGCTGGCTTGGTGAAGCTCGACCATGCCCTGGCTAATTAGGGTTTGGAAACGCCGCTTACAGATCTCCATGGCGTCGGGCGATCGCTCTACCCCCACCACCTGCGACGGTTTGCCTGTCGCCACCAGTTTGTGCATCAGGTCGCCGCCGCCGAACCCGATTTCGAGCATGCGATCGCCCGGCTGAAGCTGTAAAGTCTCTAGAACTAAGTCGTTGAGAGCGGCATTGCGGCGATTGAGAAACTTCAGCAAGAGCCGCCCAAACCATCCCGACGGATCGCCCAACTGTCGGGCCAGAAACGGCCTGAAGGAATTAATTCCCATAGTTTTGCTCTAAATAGAAGAGTGGAACGGTTCTGTCGCTAATCGTTAGGTTTTTGATTAAAACAACACTGGCAAAGATTTGACGCTATGGACTTCGATGGAGGGAATAAACTCCAGTTCTCTATCAGGCACAATGCGAAGATTGGGCAGCCGTTCTAGCACTGCGCTTAGAACAATTTTGGCCTCCAATCTAGCCAACGGCGCACCTAAACAAAAGTGAATGCCATTGCCAAAGGCCAGGTGAGGGTTGGGATCGCGATCGATTACAAACGCGTCGGCGTGCTCAAACTGGGCCTCGTCTCGATTGGCCGCACCCATCCAAACGGTGACCATTTTCCCGGCTGGAATGGTCTGCCCATGGAGCTGAGTCTCAACCTGAGTGAACCGTGCCATAGCCTGCACTGGCGATCGATAGCGTAAGACTTCTTCGATCGCCAGCGGCAGAAGTTGAGGATCTTGCTTGAGCTGTATGAAGGCCTCTGGATAGTCGTTAAAACAGAGCACCGCGTTACCCAATAAATTGGTCGTGGTCTCGTTGCCGCCCACGAGCAGCACGATACAAAAATCTACGAGTTCTTGGGCTGAGAGGGTCTCGCCTGCTTCGTGGGCGGCAATTAAATCGCTGATCAAATCTTGGCCTGGATGTTGGCGGCGCTCGGCTAGCAGGTGCCGAAAGTAGTCGGCCATAGCGGTTAATGCTGCTTGATCGTAGACCACAATGCCGTCTGACCAGCGTTTGAAATCGCCGCGATCGCCCACCGGCACGCCCAAAATCTCAGCAATCACAATCACCGGCAGCGGAATCGCTAAACCGTGCATAAAATCCATCTCACCCTGATGCTGAACCGCGTCAATCAACTCGTGGGTAATTTGCGCAATGCGGGGAGCTAGGGACTCTACTCGTCGAGCGGTAAAGACCTGGCCTACAAGCGATCGCAGTGTTCTATGCTTCGGCGGGTCAGTAAAATTTAGGCTTTCAGTGAAGTCAGTTTGCTCCGGCGGCTGCGGAATTTTGGATGAAAACGTTTTCCAGTCAGAAAATACTGGCTTAACATCGTCGTAGCGAAACACCATCCAACTTTGGTGCTCTGGGTCGTAAAAAACCGGCGTATCGCGGCGCATCTCGGCATACCACGCAAAGGGATTGCGAAAAAGTTCAGAATTTTGCATGACACATCTCCTAAATATCTAAAAATTTGCAGGACAAATCGAGCCAGCTAAAAGCGGCAGCCTCAAACAGCGATTTTGGAGCTAAACCCTAGGGGTGATGCTCAGAATTAAGGGGCAGAGAACCAGCTCATGCCGGTGGTGATGGCAACGGCTGTCGCAACGCCGTACAGCGTGATGCCAATGAGTGAAAAGACTAAAAGTTGCCGGGGTGCAATGCCAGTAAGTGGGCCAACAATGGCCACTGTCCAGCTTCCTAAAAGGGGCGTCATGGCAATGAGAAACCAGGCACCGTAGCGCTTAAAAGGCTCTCTAACTCGCTGCCCGCCGCGTTTCTCTAAGCGCAAGAGCCAAGCGCGCAGCTGAGGAATCTGCATGAGGCGATCGTAGCCCCACAGCAGGAGTGGAATAGGCGCAAAATTGCCCAGCACTCCCCAAAATACCGCTGAAACCGCGTCTAACCCCAGAGCCATACCCGCCGCAACGGCTGCATAAACTTCTGCGTAGGGAAAGAACCCTACTGACCACGTCGTCAGCGCTTTAGTGACGTATTCTATCGTTGGCATGGCGGTCATTTGAGATGGGATGGTAAGGCATTGAATTGTTAGGACTGATGGAAAGGGGAGACTTGCTCAACAGAAGGGTGCGGTAGGGGCATTACACTGCAATGCCCCTACCAAGGGTCGCATGGCAAACAGCATCCTGCCGAGACGAGCAGTTGGTCTAGCGCAACAGTGCGGGGGCAAGCGATGGTCAAAAACCGGCCTTAGAGGGCGTTGGCGAAGCCTCTCTGGAGGAGAATCGCATTCCCCGAGCTGTCATAAACCAAGCAAAGCCCAACAAGATTGAGTACCCAGCAAATAAGAACGCGGCGTAGCGCCCAGCGGTTTCAGGCTGCATGTTGCTCATCAGTCCAGCAAACCCAGCCAAAATGGGAATTTCTCCTAGCATTCCAGGCAGCGCGATGCAAACTGCGCCCTGTAACCAGTCTCTGGCTTCGATGCGCCGCCACCGCATCAGCCCGACAAAGACCAGCGTGTATAGCCCGCCCGTGCTGGCAACGTTGAGCCAATATTCCATCATCGAGCGCTCAAAGAAAATCGAGCCCACCTGCCGATAGGCCACTGTAGCCGCAGCCCAAATGCCAAATCCAACCAACACAAGGCTCAAGCGATCTTTTGTGTTCATGGGGATTACCTATGAAACGATGTTAACGTAATAGCTATTACGTTAATAGTAAATGTAATAGCTATTACGTTAACTGTCAACATGAGTCGACCGACCGAACCCCAAAAGAAAGCTGAGCTGCTCGAAAAGTGCCTGGAGGTGGCCCTTGAGACGGGCGAGCTGGACTCTAGCATTAACGCGATCGCCAAGCGCATCGGTACTAGCGGGCGTATGCTGGTCTACCACTTTGGCTCGAAGCAAGAGCTAGAGCGCCAGGTAATCGCTCGGCTAGAGGTGCGTCTGCGCGCCCAGTTGCTGTCGCTGCAAAACACAGCCGTAGCAGACACCGATACCGTTGCTGAGTCTCTGCTGGCGATGTGGCGGCAATTTACCACCCCAGAGATGCAGGGCTGGCTGAAGCTGACAATGGATCTCAACCTGCGGGCCATGCGAGGCGATACCGAAACTCAGCAGTTTCTAGAGCGCGAAACCCAGCAGTGGGTCGAGGCGCTGACGGCGCTGACGGGGAATGAAGCGGTGGCGCGATCGCTGTTTCACCTATTTCAAGGGGCCACCCTCGACTTTCTGACCACCGGCAACGCCCAGCGCGGCGAGCAGAGCGTCAAGGCATTTTTAGAGGGAATGCGATCGCCCAACATTCACTAACCCCTTTTAACGCTCAACTGCGCCAACTGGCCCAATACGATACTCTTTTAAGGTGAAAAGGTAGCGTATCTGCAATGGACCCTCCTCAGCCTCGCCCTCGGCCGTCGTTAGAGCAGCTGATTGACGCCTACGAGTCTGCCATTGCCATGCTTGAAGGTATGGCTGTTGACGAGGCGACCACTGAGGTATCGCATCAGCTAGTGATGGACGCCCTGCTGGCAAGGGATGCGGTAGAAAAAGTTCGCCAAGATGATGAGAAATCTGCCGCCAGCCCTTTGCCCACGGGAGTGTATGCCCGGCTAATCAGGCTAGATCAGCGGCTGAAAAGTAAGACAGACTTGATTGCAGCCCACGGCGATTTAGAGAGTTCTCGGCAGAGTATTAACCCCAATTCCCAAGCTTGGTGGTGGTTTTTAACCCCTGCTCCTCAGGCTGCCAAACAGCACGACCAAGACCGCTTTGACTGGGTTTGGAATGGTCTAACTGTGGTTTTTTTGGTCACTGCGACCAGCTTTGCAACTAGCACTGCGAAAGCCTTTTCAATTCAAGGCTTTGATGTGCTGGGGTTGTTTAGCAGTTTTATTCAGGGGGCGGGTTTAGCCTTTGTCGCTGGCGGAGCCTTTACTGATAAAGGGCAACGGGTGGTGCAAAATGCCTTGCGAAGCGTCAATATTCCCAGCTATCACCATGCCGAAGCAACCTGTCTGCTGTCGGCAAGCCTGTTAACAATGTCGTTTTTGGGCTACTCAAACCTATACCGACTCGGCAATTTGTACTACGTTTGGGGCCAGGGAGAGCGCGATCGCGGTGATAATATCTCCGCCTTTCAAACCTTCCAAAAAGTCTTAGACTTTGCCCCCAACAAAAAAGAAGCCTACTCTGCGCTGGGCCAGGTCGCCGAGAAAATGGGCCGTTTAGACGAAGCTGCTACTTACTATGAACAGGGGCTAGCCCTGTCCGATCCTTCTTCCGCACTGGGGATGGCGCGGTTGGTACTAATCAATACCCTTAAAGAAAGCGGTTGGGCAGCACCCATGGACAACCAAAAAGTTCGCGAAGTCGAATTTTATCTGGAGCTTGCCTCTCAATTTAACTTGGGGTTTGATAAAGCCGGCAACCCAGTGGAAGTGGTCGATGTCGTCATCGATCAGCAAACCCACTATGGGCTGCTAGAACTGGCTAAAATAGACTTCCAGAGCATCAGCTCTAGCCCACCTGTCAATGCCTTAACGGCGGAGCAAAAGCAATCGATTCGAAAAACCCAAACTCACCTCAGGCAGGCGCTCACTTATTTTCAAAAGGCCCATTGGGAGGAGTCGATCACTATAGCCACCCAACGACCAGAGGATGCGGAAAACCTTCTAGAACTGACTCGACAGCATTCTCGGTGGGTACGTGATCTCAGCGCTTCCGCAATAGACCCTCGGCTATCTGAAGATGAGGAAAAACTGCTGAGCCACGCCGTTGACCAAGCATCTAACGGGCTCAACTTAAGCCCAGAGTTCACCGAACTCACTCAAACTTTTTCCTATGGAGAACGAACTTATCTCATTGATAGATTTGTTAGCAGCCTACCTGCCGCTCATCAAGAAAAACTGAAGGAAAATCTAGCCCTAGATCTTGGCAAGCCGAGATGCTATATCGCCATTATATTTCTAATCGATTTTGCCATTGATGACTATTTAGCTACTGGGGCAAAAGGGGATGCTAACCGGCTCGATCTGCTGCGATCGCGGCAGCAGTTTAGCGATCGCGAATGCGGCAATACCGAAGTTATGGCAGAGCCTTTTCTCCAGACTCAGCACGCCTCTGCTCCGCCCCTCAACCGGCTTGACCTCTACACCCTCAGCATTCACGAAAAATCATTGATCAGTGAACTACTGAGCGTTCCAGAACCCCTGTTCTCAGGCGCTGACGAATAGCATCAGGCTGGCCGTCGCCAGGTTCGCCACCAGGGCCGCTGAGGAGTGGCATTGCGGCGGCGTGCGGGTTGACATACTCGGCTATCTGCCGACGATAGGCAAACCTCTGACTTGCTCCGCGATAGCTGCTTCACCGTGCGCAAGGCTTGAGGTGGCGCTGCGATCGCAGGCTGACTAGCATCTCTGCTGGCCTGTCCCTCAATGCCATATACCAGGGTGTTGTTGACGAGACTACAAAGATTGATGCCGGGCCACAGAACCGGCTCTAAGTGATCTGCCCGGTTTGGGTTGATAAATACGGCACGAACATCATGAATGCACTGGCGAGTGGTGTCTACAAAGGCGACTTGATCAGCTTCGCCGGGGGCAATGGCGCGAGATTCCAGTCGGTTATAGCCCCAGGAGGTGCTTTGGGGTGAGGCAATGTAAATTTCTTGAAGCACTAAATTTTTGTCTGTGGTGCTTTGGTCAGTGGCATTGGCAATGGTGATGCGGCGCGGCTCGCCCTGTTGGGGTTGGCCAAAGACAATTTTGTCCTGATCACACAAATTGACGCCCAGCTGCTTTTCCTGTTGGCCATTGGCAAAGGTGGCGGTGACGTCATATCGCTGAATGGCGACACAGCTTAGATCAGCCGTGTCCGTCAAAATCCAGGCTTCAGTTTGGGGTCGAATGACGTAGCTGCCCAGCAGACCCACTTGCCTGAGAAACCGCTCATCGCAGGTGTCATCGGTACAGTCTCTCGATGATTCAACGCGGGTGCTTCTGCCTGCGCTCAGGCTGTCACCGCCCGCTGATTCGGGGTCAACATCGCCGTTGATTAGCGCCATTTCGTATAGGGCTTCATAGCAGACCCTGCGCACAGCTGGCGAGCTAAATTGTTCGCACAGGGCAGCCTGTAAATCTCCGCCGTCAGAATTTTGCTCGGCTGCAGAATTAGGTTCTTGACCCTCTGGCGTCGCTGGGCTTTGCTCGGTAGAAGGTGCTAGCCGACTCATGCTGGCGCCCTCAATGAGAATTTCTTGAAGGTCACTCGTGGTGCCATTAAACACGACTAATTTGCCGCCCTCGCTCTCGGGAGAAAACAGGGTATAGGTACCGCCGTCGATGGTGCAGACGTTGATATTGTAATCAGCTACGGATTCGCCGTCGCTAAACACGCTTAGGAAATCGTAGTCGCAGTTGCCTGGCGATCGCTGAAATAACAAAGAACCGCTGGGCCCAACTGCCTCTCCCCTCAGCCGATTGGGGCCAAAATTGAGCTGGCCAGAGGGCACTGCGTACAGTCCAACCAGCGACTTTTGGGTTTGATTGACAATTTCGACCCCAGACTCCTGACTAACCGCTGAGTTACTTAGCAATAGTGTTGCAGGAGCCAAGACTATTGCTGAAAAAACGCAGGACAATTGTTGCTTATTCATAAATTGCTGTGCACCCTAAGCCGATCGATAGCTGTTTCAAACATACAAGCCCGTAGCGGTTTAGGCGATCGCAGCGGCTATGAATTAATACTATTTACAGGAGCTGAGCTTAGTGAATGGTATCTGTTGAGAGCTGTCTAAACAGATCGCCAGCCCAGGAAAACCCCTGATTTCCAGTTCTGTACCCGAAATTTCTGCCCAATTTTATCAAGTGGTAATGCTGAGTGGCTGGACTACAGAAGATCAGCATTAAAGGCTAAGATTTTTCCTTGTTGAGATCGATTTTGAGGGTGAGCCGCAGGGGCAAAAATAGCTGCCAGCGAATAGCGATCGCGCGGATGCCAAAAATTGTCCCCATCGCGATCAATCGGCAGAAGGGCGAAGGCATCAGGTGCAGCAGCCCCACGTAGAGTATGCCGCCCAGCACAATGGGGGTCGCATACAGTTCCCGCGACAGCAGCAGCGTCGGCCGATGGGTCACCACGTCGCGAATAATTCCCCCGGCAATGCTGGTGATCAGCCCCATCACCACCGCCACCACCGCCGAATGCCCAAATGCTAGGGTTTTGTCGATCGCCTGCACCGCAAATAAAGCCACACCCATGGCATCTAAATACGACAGCAGGCGCAGCGGCAGCTTGAGAATGAAGCGAATGCCTAGAAATGTGGCAAACGACGCACCCATGGCCACCCAAAAAGCCGTCAAATCTTCTAGCCAAAACACTGGCACATCGAGAATCACATCCCGTAGGGTGCCGCCGCCGATCGCCGTTAGTAGCCCCACCACCACAATGCTAAAGATGTCGAGGCGCTGCCGAGCCGCTGACAGCACCCCAGAGATGGCAAATACTGCCACCCCCGCCTGGGCCAGAACATATTCCATGGGGTTCTCCAACGCGGTCGCTTCTCGCCAAGCGAGAAGCTCTGCTGATTATCCCCTACTGCCCCGGTCGGGCTCGGCCCCGAGAGAATGGTGAATGAAAAGCCGCCCGGCAGCGATCGCCTCCTCGCTGCTAGGGTAAGTTTCGCCGTCATTGAGCACGGCCATCTCTGGGTTAATCACCCAGCAGCGGTAGCCCAAACCCTGGTGATAAGTCACCCCAGCCACCCAGCCAGGGAATACCGAAACATGAATTAAACGACTGTTATCCATCGGTATTGACCCCTTCAGCCTGTCATGCGACGCCTATAAAACCCTAATCTGTGCGCTCCGCTCAGCAAAACCCACACGTCAGCCCACCGCTGACTGATCTATCAGAGGCAGTCTAATTTGGTTCAAGTGTACTATAATAAATAAGCGAAGACAACGGACTTGCAGCCAAAGTCATGGCCCAATTTCACTACAACTTTCCCCTTGGGGCGACTACCCTTCTAGGCTGAAGTGGGGTTTACTAAGGTCATCTTCCTGGCCCTCGCCTCAGGCTCACTTCGTTCCGCTCACCCAATTCACCCCCAGGCAGCTATGGCATCTAAAAACAACGCAGGCTCCGAAAAGCAAAAAGCCCTGACCATGGTGCTCAGCCAGATTGAGCGCAACTTTGGCAAAGGGGCAATCATGCGCCTAGGAGAAGCCAGCCGCATGACGATCGAAACCATCCCCACGGGCGCGCTAACGCTGGATTTAGCTCTGGGGGGCGGCCTACCCAAGGGCCGAGTGATTGAAATCTACGGTCCCGAGAGTTCGGGTAAAACCACCGTGGCTCTCCATGCCTTGGCAGAGGTGCAAAAAAACGGCGGCGTAGCGGCCTTTGTGGATGCCGAGCATGCCCTCGACCCGGTCTATGCCAAAGCTTTGGGCGTCAACATTGACGAGCTATTAATCTCTCAGCCCGACACGGGCGAAATGGGTTTGGAGATAGTTGATCAGCTGGTGCGCTCCGCCGCTGTCGATGTGGTGGTGGTTGACTCGGTGGCCGCCCTGGTGCCCCGCGCCGAAATTGAGGGTGAAATGGGCGATGCCCACGTGGGCTTGCAGGCCCGCCTGATGAGTCAGGCGCTGCGGAAGATCACTGGCAGCATTGGCAAGTCGCAGTGCACCGTGATCTTCTTAAACCAGCTGCGGCAGAAAATTGGCATCTCCTACGGCAACCCAGAGGTCACCACGGGCGGTAACGCGCTCAAGTTCTACGCCTCGGTGCGGCTCGACATTCGCCGCATTCAGACCCTCAAAAAGGGCACCGAAGAGTACGGCATTCGCGCCAAGGTCAAGGTAGCTAAAAATAAGGTGGCGCCCCCCTTCCGCATTGCCGAGTTTGATATTCTCTTTGGTCAAGGCATTTCGACCATGGGCTGCTTGATCGATTTGGCTGAGCAAACCGGCGTGGTTGTCCGCAAGGGTGCCTGGTACAGCTACGGTGGCGAGAACGTCGGCCAGGGCCGCGACAACACCGTGCAGCGCCTGATCGAAGACGCCGACTTTGCCGCCAAGGTGGAGGCTGAGGTGCGCGAAAAGCTGGCCATTAACGGTGCCCCTGTCGTGGTCGAAGAGCCCGAGGATGATGCCGAAGTCCCTGACAGCGCTGCTGAAGCCCTGCTTGAGGATGAGTAAGCCGTGACCAAGGGGGTGTGTTTAACCGCTGGCTCTCACTGCGGGTAGTGACGCTTAAGCACCGCTCGGGGGAGGATGGGGCTACGATTACTACTTTTCCCCATGGATGCTCCCTCCAATCGCGCTAACTCGGGTACGGGTCTGGCTATTGCCACTGCGATCGCGATCGCAGCTGCGGTGGTGTTTAACACCCTCTTCAACCGCTTCCCGCCTGGGGAGCAAAACGTGGGTCAAATCGCCAACACGGTTTTGGAGGGGGTGCTGATTACTCCTGCCAACTATGCCTTTGCCATCTGGGGAATTATCTATCTGGGCCTGTTTGCCTACGCGATTTATCAGTTTCATCCTGAGCGGCGGCGGGAGCCTCAGCTCCAGCGGGTTAATAAGCTGTTAATTGTGGCTTGTGTGGTCCAGACGATCTGGATTGTGCTGTTTTCTCTCCAGCAGTTTGGCTGGTCTATTCTGGCCATGCTGGGCATTTTGATTCCCCTGATTGGCATTTATCTAACGCTGAATATTGGTCTAGATGGTCAGCGACCAGCGTTGGGCCATCGTGTTTCTCGCCGCCGCCGTTGGATGGCGCACATTCCCTTTAGTCTTTACCTGGGTTGGATTGCGGTGGCCACCATCGTTAACGTGGCTTCGGCCCTGTACGCTTCAAACTGGAGCGGTTGGGGCATTTCGTCGGTGACCTGGACGGTGGCCATGATTGTAGTGGCCGCCATTGTGGCCGAAGTGGTGATCTATCAGCGCGGCGACATTGCCTTTACCCTGGTGTTTGTTTGGGCGTTGGTAGCGATCGCCGTGCGGCAAAGCGATATTCCCGCCATTCGCTGGATGGCGCTAATCGCGGCGGGGGTGCTGGTGCTTTGGCTGGCTTTGGTAAAACAGGGCTGGCCGAAGCGATCACAAGAGTAGTCGCCGCCATCGCTAACGGAGCCGCCTATTCCCCTAGGCCCAACCCGAAGTCAAACCCAGTGGAATAATGGGAGGGTAGCGTTTTTCGCTACAGACCTTTTAACCGCCTTCCCATGACCCCTGAATCCGACTCAATGCAGCCCTGGCTTTCGCTCAAGCGGCTTTTTCTGATAATTGTGACCGCCCTGGTGGGGCTGGTAGTGGTGCAATCGCTGCTGAGTAGCTGGAATGAACCCCAGGTGGCAAGCCAGCTCCAGCTGTATCAAACCGACCTGCTACTAGAGGGCAGTGCCTGGAAGGGAGAGGGGTTGCCCGAAGATCAGTGGCCGGTAATCCGCGAGGGCCTGCTGGGCAAAGACCCTGTAGACAACGCCACAAAGCAGTATGAGGAGGTGCGGGAGGGAGCCGTTGAGGGCATGGATCGCTGGCGATCCCAAACTGCCCCCACCGATTCCCTCGCCGATAGCACTAACGTGGGCAAGCCCTTGGCCCGGCGACTGCAAAGCGCCCTTGACCAGCAGCAGGCGCTCATTCATCGCCTCGACCTGCGACTGGGCTTGATGGATGCCTACCAGGGCCAGCCCGAGGCCGCCCTGAAGCGTTGGCAACAGGTGCGCGACAGCGACACCGCCCCTGCCCCGGTGGTGCGCACCGCTGATACCTTGATTCGCCTCTGGCAAGACGGTGACGTGCTTCCCGAGGATGAAGCTTGGCTAGAGCAGGCGCTCAACGGCTGGTTTGAGTACCGCGCCCTCGACCGGCTCTACGGAGTAGAAGGTCGCGAGGGCGATCGCGCCCAGCTCCAAACCCAGGAGCAAGAGGCCGCACAGGCTAAATTGGTCAAGCTAGCTCTGGTGGGCGCCTTGCCGACCTTTGGGGCGATCGTAGGCATTGGGCTGATTATTTGGCTGGTGGCCCAGCGAGTGCTGCGGGGCAGCCAGTCGGTGCTGCGCCAAAATGCCGACCGCGGCTGGGAGATTCCCTGGAAGGGCGAAATTGTTTGGCAGGTGCTGATCGTCGGCTTTTTCTTTGTGGGTCAGATCTTACTGCCGTTGGTATTGGGCGGGTTAGGCTTCAGCAGCGGCAGTTTCAGCAGCCGGGGGCGGGCGATTTTTTCGCTGGTGTACTACCTGCTGATGGCGGCGGGGTCTTTAGCAGTGCTGTGGTGGTCAATTCGCCCCTACCGACCGGTGCCGAAGGAGATGTTCAGCCTGAAGCCCTCAGGGACTGGGCTGCTGTGGGGACTGGGGGGCTATTTTGTGGCCGTGCCGCTAATGTTTGGCGTGGCCCTGCTCAACCAACAGATTTGGCAGGGGCAGGGGGGCAGCAACCCGCTCCTGCAAACGGTGTTGGAGGAGCAGGACGGCGTGGCGCTGCTGGTGTTCTTTTTGACGGCGGCGATCGCCGCGCCCATCTTTGAAGAATTTCTGTTTCGCGGCTTTTTGCTGCCCTCCCTGACGCGCTACGTGTCGGCGGGCTGGGCGATCGCCCTCAGCGCCCTGATCTTTGCTGCCGCCCACCTCAGCCTGTCGGAGGTGCTGCCCCTAACTCTGCTAGGGGCGATTCTAGGGTTTGTGTATACGCGATCGCGCACCCTGATCTCACCCATGGTGCTGCACAGCGCTTGGAACAGCGCCACCATGTTGGGTCTGTTTATTTTGGGCGGCTAGAGGATGGAAAAGGTATAAGGTTCAGGGTTTAAGGTTTGAGAATGGCCTGAAACCCTATACCTTGAACCCTTTCTAGCCGCTATCATGGCCCCATGATCACCCTTCTCCACCTTTCCGACATCCACATGGGTAGCGGGTTTGCCCATGGTCGCCTCAACCCCGAAACCGGCCTCAACACCCGCCTAGAAGACTTCATTGCCGCTCTCACCCGCTGCATCGATCGCGCCTTGGCCGAGCCGGTCGATTTGGTGCTGTTCGGCGGCGATGCCTTTCCCGACGCCACGCCGCCGCCGCTAGTGCAGCAGGCCCTGGCCCGCCAGTTTTGTCGGCTGTCGGCGGCGGGCATCCCCACTGTACTGCTGGTAGGCAACCACGACCAGCATGCTCAGGGCTTGGGCGGAGCCAGCCTGTCGATCTACAGAACCCTGGGCGTGCCGGATGTGGTGGTGGGCGATCGCCTCGAAACCCACCGCATCGACACCCGCAACGGCCCGGTGCAGGTGGTCACCCTGCCCTGGCTGACCAAATCGACCCTGCTGACCCGCCCCGAAACCGAGGGCTTCTCTATGGCCCAGGTCAACGAGCTACTGCTCGATCGCCTGCGGGTGGCCCTCGAAGGCGAAATTCGCCGTCTCGACCCCGCTATTCCCGCTATTTTGCTCGCCCATGCCATGGTCGACACCGCCACCTATGGGGCCGAGCGATTTTTGGCCACCGGACGGGGCTTCAATATTCCCATGGCGATGCTGGCGCGCCCCTGCTTTGACTATGTAGCCCTAGGCCACGTGCACCGCTACCAGGTGCTCTGCGAACAGCCCCTGATGATCTACCCCGGCAGCATTGAGCGGGTCGACTTCAGCGAGGAAGCCGAAGAAAAAGGTTATTTACTGGTTCAGGTGAGTAAGGGAAACACCCAGGCCGAGTTTTGCCCCCTGCCCGTGCGCCCCTTTAAAACTATTCAGGTCAATCTCACCGAGGCCGAACATCCCCAGACTCGGCTGGAGCGGGCGATCGCCAAAGCTGATATTACCGATGCTGTGGTGCGCTGCCTCTACACCTTGCGCACCGACCAGGTTGACCAGGTCGATCAGTCTGCCCTAGAGGCTGTTTTGGCCGCCGCCCACACCTACACCCTGCAACCCGAGCTGAAAGCCCAAACCAACCGCAGCCGCCTGCCCGAACTGGGTACCGACAGCACCCTGGATCCGTTGTCGGCCCTGAGCACCTACCTGGCTAACCGCGACGACCTCAGCGACTTGGCCGAGGCCATGATGACTGCCGCTGCTGCCCTGATCGCCGACGAAACTGAGGTTGACCTGCCCCCCGAGACCGCCGATATCGACCTAGATGACTTGGATAGCCTAGTGCTTGAAGAAACCGCCCAGCAGCTGCGACTGCTCTAGCCATCGCAAACCGACTGCGGAACCGCCCCTTGCAGTACCATTGAGCCCAGACCTTGAGCCCAGTGGAATTTTGTCGGCCCATGAACGAGGGCGAGTACCAACGCCGGATTAGCTACCGCCTGTTGCTGACGACCCTGTGGGCAACCCTGCTGCTGCTGGCGGTGCAAGCCATCGGTGGGTGGGCCAACCAATCGCTGACCCTGCTGGCCGAGTCGCTGCACACCCTGGTAGACGGGTTTAGCACCGTGCTTAGCCTGGTGGCCGTGACTTCGCCCCAGCGGCAGATGGGCCGCGAGGTGTGGGGCCACGGACGCGCCGAGGTAGCAGGCACCCTGATTTTGTGTGCTTTTTTGGGGTTTACTGGGGTCAGTCTGCTGCTAATTGCCCTACGCCAGGTGCTGGGTGGCCTCACTGGAGGGGCAACCCCATTTCCCGTGGCGATTGACTCAGCCGTGCTGCGGTTTACGGCGGCGATGGTGATTCTCAATGTGGTCCTGGGCATCTACGCCAGCTACCAGGCCCGCAGCCTCAGCAGCCAGGCCCTCAAGCTCAACACGCGCCACTTTTTAGCCGATGCCTGGCTGAGCATTGTCATGGTGGGGGTGCTGCTGGCTATCTGGCAGGGGCAGCGCTGGCTCGACCCGGTCTTTGCCCTGGTGCTGCTGCCCCTGGTGGGCCGCAGCCTGTGGCGAGTGCTCAACGAACAGCTGCCGATGCTGCTGCGCCCGACGGCGATCGCCCCAGAAGCCATCTCCCACATTGTCACTCAGGTAGATGGTGTCACCCGCTGTACCCGCATTCGCTCTCGGGGCATGGTGGGTCGTCAGGTGTGGATTGAAATTCACCTGGTGCTGCATCCCGAGTTTGTAGAATCGGCAGAAATCATCGGCGAACAGATCGATGCCCAGCTCCGCCAGCGCTATGGCCCCCTCCGCACCCAGGTTTGGGTTGAATCTGCCCGCCCTTACCAGGACGCATTCATGGAGCCAGGAATGCCGAATTACCTGCCGCCCTCGTCGAACGGCGGCGGTGGTGACTGGGTTTGAGACAACATCGGTTGGGTTTAGGTGCCAATGTACTGATCGGATTCCTGAGCCACAGGCGAAACACTTGCCTGTTCAGTAGTAAAGTCATGCTGACTGCCGATCCCGAACTCAGGCTAGTTGAAGACTGGTGGGCAATGCCCACCCTACGGCACTGCTTCAACTGCTCACTTAGACCTACAGGCCTGGATTTGGCCCGCTCTGCATTGGCCCCAAGTAGCGGGTTAGATAGGGCGAAAACACTTCGTAAATCAGCGTCAACGGCTTGCCCCGGTGCCAAAACAGATAGTGGCGGCCCCAGAACGGCCCGGCCTGGCCAAAGGCTTCTTCTAATGCTGGTGAGTCGCCATAGTAGAGGCCCTGGATGTCGCGGTAGAGCTCGGTGCGCAGGCGGGCCAGGCTAGCCCAGATCGGCAGTGACTTATTTTGCAGATATTCATCGACGTGACTGGCCTCCCACCAGGAGGCGGCGTAGGCGAGGCGCTGACCCGAGGCGGTGCGCAGCCACACCTGGCGGCGCAGGCGGGGGCCAGGCACCACGCGAATAATGTCGGGGGCACCGTCGAGATCCATGCCTACTGGGGTCATGTCGATGACATCGACTTCGGTGCGATCGCGCGTCAACAACTGCAAGTGGCGAGTGGGCGAACCATCTCCCAGCAGTAAAATTTGCCAGGCGGGGGCGAGCTGATCGTGGGGCAAGCCCTTTTGCACGGTGGGCTGCCCTGCCTGCCAGCGGGGGGCAAGGGCGTGCCAGTCGCTGGGCACCGCCGGATCAATGATGGGCTGTAGGGCAGAAGCCAAGGGCGTTACAAAAATTCATGTGTTAATTCTATGCTATCGCGGCAGCCTGACCCTTTCCAGCCCAATCTGAAGAATCGGTGCGGGCTACAGTGAATCAATTCAACACAACGTCCATCGACAATATTTATTACTGGGGGAGTGCGCCACCATGGCGGAGGGAATCAAATTAGCGGTCAACGGCACCCTGATGCGAGGGCTGGAGCTTAACCCCAACCTGCTCAACGCTGGGGCCAAATTTCTCTACGAGGCGGCCACCACCCCCCACTACCGGCTGTGGTCGATCAACGATGTGCATCCGGCCATGGTGCGAGTCAGCGACGGCGGTATCGCTGTGGTGCTGGAGGTGTGGCAGGTGCCCCCCGATGGGCTGGTGCAGGTGCTGCTGCAAGAGCCGCCGGGGCTGAGTATTGGCAAAGTGCCTCTGTCTACTGGCGAAACAGTGCTAGGCGTGCTGGGTGAACCCGTGCTTTGTGAAGGCCAGCGGGAGATTTCGGCCTACGGCGGCTGGCGATCGTACTGTGCCGCGCTAGAGCGAGAGGCACTGCCTCAGCCAAAGCTGTCTCAATAGGATGGACTGTTCTATTCTGAAAAAATGCCGGCCAACCCAAGGAACCTCAGTTCGGGTGAGGCATAGTTAGCGATGTTTCCCGGCAGCCCTCTCCCCCAGCCCCTCTCCCACGAGGAGAGGGGAGCCGGAAGCGCTCAAAGTCCCTCTCCCTCAGGGAAAGGGATTTAGGGAGTAGCTTGCTTCCTGCAGGGTGGGCCACAACGCTAGCCAAGCAAAGGCACGCAGCGGTTGTAATGCCAGGCTTATCCCGAACTCGGTTAAGGAAAGATTGTTGATTTGGAGCACGTGGTTGTGGGTAAGAGGCTGACAGGTATGAATGTTCAAACCTGCCAGCCTCTTACTTCAATCCGCAAATTCGGCTTGATCCCGGAGCTTGAGTTCCGATTTGAACGCTACTCCACCGTCAGCTGAAAACGGCCGCGATCGCCTGCCTGGAAGCTGTTGACCAGCACAGAGTAGGTACCGTCGCGGGGTAATGTAACCGCCATTTCAGAATTGGTGTTGTCGGGGTTGGCGTCGTCGTTTTCAGCGAGGCGGTTGCGGCCTTCGTCGAGCAAAATCATGTAGGTGTCGAAGTCAGGGCTCTCTAGCCGCAGGCGCACTGTCTGCCCCGCCCGACCTCTAAAGCTGAATTCTTGGTAGTAGGAGCCATCCTGTAGGGTGTCGTCGCCCGGCCCAAGATTGCCCTGCTGCCGCAGTAGCGCCCCGCTTGGAGCAGTCTGGGCAGGGCCACCCTGACCGCCGCCCGCTTGGCTGAGCTGAAGCTGGTAGCGTCCCGCCTCGCCCTGGCCGTAGCTGTTGGCCAGAATAATGTAAGACCCGGTATAGGGCAGCTGCACCGAGATGCGAGCGCTGAGGTCGCCGCCGCTGTCATCGTCTTGAACGGAAAAATCGTCGCGATCGGAGGCCAGCAAAATCAGGTAGGGGTCAACCTCCTGGCTGTTCATGGCGATGGTGACGGTTTGCCCCGCCTGCCCCTCGAACCGGTAGGGGTTGTAGAAACTGCCGTCGGGCAGCACGTTGCTGGTGTCGTTGAGCTGGCCCTGTACCGATGCGCCCAGGGCGATGGGGATAGGCTCGCGGCTGGTGCGATCGGCGGGGGCTGAGGCTGTGGCCGTGCCCGATCGCACCGAGGCCAAAAACGTCTGCACTGCGTCGGTGGGGATGGCAAAGCCAATGCCCACGCTGCCACCGCTGTCGCCGGTGGTAAAGATTGAGGTGTTGACGCCGATCACCTGCCCAGCGCTGTTGAGCAGGGGGCCACCTGAGTTGCCGGGGTTAATGGCGGCATCGGTTTGAATGACGTTGCGATCGCGATCAATGCGGCTGACGATACCCACGGTCAGGGTGCCCTGCAACCCAAAGGGACTGCCGATCGCAAAGGCGCTCTGTCCCACTCGCACTGAGTTGGGGGGCGCTAGGGTCACCGTTGGCAGGCCGGTAGGGTTGCCCCGCAGGCGCACCGCCGCCAGATCTAGCCGGTCTTGGCCGTAGCCCACGACATCGCCCTGGAAGCTGCGGCCGTCAGACAGTCGCACCGTTACCACACGCTCAGTACCGACTACGTGGGCGTTGGTCAGAATTAGCCCGCTGGCGTCAACAATGCTGCCGCTGCCGCCGCCGTCGCGGGTGTCAATAGCCACCACAGCTGGGCTGACCTGATCGTATACCCGAATGGTGGTGGCTTCATCGACAGGTGACTGAGCCAGTGCTGGGGTAGCCCCCAACGGGGTCAAGCGGACGGGGGCGATCGCCGCAATTCCCGCCAGTAGCGCCCCTAGGGCTAACGAACCCGATGCCAATCGCTTCACTGCTGCCTGTGCCATATAGTCCCTAAATACTCTGTAAAAACGCACTACCGAGTCGGCATGAGGTAGTACCCGATACCTACTATCTACCTATCCTTCCCGTACTTTCAGGATATATCTCTGGATAGAGGCGCACGGGTCTCCCCAGCCACTTTTATGGCAGGCACCGTCGCCACCACCACCTGGTTACGTCCCTTAGCCTTGGCTTGATAGAGGGCGTCGTCAGCAGCTTTCAAAACATCCCCAGCTCGCAGACCGTGGCCAGGAAAGCTAGCCACCCCCAGCGAAGCCGACAGCCCATGGAGGGTAAGGCCGCTGTAGCTGATCTGAAGCAGACTTAGAGCCTGACGAATCTCTTCAGCCCTGGCCAGCGTGACCTCCGGAGGTGACTCTGGCAGGATCAAAAGCATTTCTTCGCCACCATAGCGGCAGGCCACATCTGAACCGCGCACGCTATTGAGCAGGAGCTGCCCAACGGTTTTTAGGACGCGATCGCCCGCATCGTGACCATAGGTATCGTTAAACCGCTTAAAATGGTCAATATCGAGCATAATGACGCCAATTGTGTGGCACTGGCGCTGGGCTCGCTGCACTTCTCGGGTCAGAGTTTCTTCCAGGTAGCGGCGGTTAAATAGTCCGGTCAGTGGGTCGCGAATGCTCTGCTGCTGAAGGGTTTCGCGCAGGTGCAGGTTGGCCAGCGCTAGAGCAATCCGCTCAGTCACCGTGCGAGCCAACTGCTGCACTGACTGAGATGGATTGGGGGTGATGAGGTAAAGCAGCCCTAGGGTTTGGCCCTGGGCCAGCAGCGGAATGCAGAAGGTGGTCAAGGCCTGGGTGCTTTCGGCATGGCCGCACCCCAAACTCAAGCAGTCGGGGCCAACCTGGTGCAGATGCTCCCGGCACAAAGCACGGCAGGCTGGGGGAATAAATTCTGGAGCCGATGCCTGCTTTGGCCCCCAGGTGGCAACCTGCGCAACGCGATAATCGGCGACATCGGTCAACATGAAAATGCCGCCACTGCTGCTTGGAAATAGGGGTGCTACCCGAGCACCTAAGGACTGGTAAGCATCCTGGACGGTTAGACATGCCTGCAAAAAGTCGCTCATTTCACTCAACAGCTGCATCTGCTGGGTGTGCTGGTTGAGTTCGTCAACGCGGCTTGCCAGCTGCTGATTCGCCTGCTGTAGGTCGTGCTCTGATCGTTTTAGGGGAGTAATGTCACTAAAAGTGACGGCAAAGCCATCGCCTAGCTGAACGGCCATATTCTCAAACCAGGTGTCGAAGCCGTCATGGCTGTAGTGAAACTGACGCCGTACGGGGTTGCCCGACTCGGTAACCTGCACATAGAGGTCAAACAACCCGTCGGTTTTGTTGCCAGGTAGCTCATCGAGCAGGCGCTTACCCAGCAAGTACTCGGCGGTGCGGCCCACCATTTCACAGGCGGCGGGGTTGCTCAGCAGCCACTCAAAATCAACAATGGTGCCCAATCTATCGCGCACTGCCTTAAAGGCCATGATGCCGTCTAGAGAGCTATTGAGCACGCTGGCTAGCTGCATTTCTGAGGTTTGCAGGGCAGCCTGAATGGCTACTATAGCGGTCACATCTAAATGACTGCCCACCATGCGAATTACCCGTCCGGCGGCATCTTTTTGGTGAATAGCGCGAGAGAGAATGTGGACTGTGGAGCCATCTTTGTGATGGAACCGCTGAGTAAACGAAAATTCTTCGACCCGGCCACTGTTGTAATCGTCAACCAGTTGCAGGGCGGTACCTCGATCCGCCTCAAAAGCGACGGCTTCCCAGGTGGCAAAGCTGTTGTCTAGCTCGTGGTTGGCGTAGCCCAGCATCGCCTTCCACTGGGGCGAAAAGTAAATTTCTTCGGTAACCAGGTTCCAGTCCCAGTAGCCTTCGGCAGAGGCCTGGAGTACCAGATCTAGCTGGTCTTTGGTGCTTTGCAGCTCTAGTTCAGCCTGGATGCGATCGGTGATGTCGCGGGCCGCACCGTAAACCAGATGGCCTACGGGCACCGATCGCCACTCGATCCACCGATAGGAGCCATCGGCACACCGATAGCGATTGACAAAGTTGCAAACCTCCTGCTGCTGGGTTAGCGACGAGAGCGCTGCCAGGGTGGCATCAATATCTTCGGGGTGCACGTAGTCGATGTATCGAGTGCCCTGCATTTCCTGCACTGAATAGCCCAGCGTCTTTTCCCACTGGCCGTTGAGACGGTGGAAGTAACCGCTGGTGTCGCCAATACAGAGCAGATCAAGGGAAACTGAGAAGAAGCGATTGAGCTCTTCGGCGGTAGCTTGGAGCTGAAGCTCAATCTGCTTGCGATCGCTAACATCGCGCACAATCACTAAGCACTGGTCTGTACCGCAGGGAGCTAAGCGCACTTCTTCGTGGCAGAGCTGGCCATGCTTTTCAAACTGGTGTTCCCAAGTTTGAAGCTCACCGGTGCTCAGCGCGCGCTCGACCCGCTGGAGCTGATGATGGAATAACTTGGGGGGCAAGACCTCTGATAGATTGTTTTGCACTGGCAAAAAAGTACCTGCCGCCGCATCGGCAGGGGGCAAAAAGCTAAAGCAGGTGCCATCGCGCCCCACGCGCAAGAGCAGGTCGGGAATCGCTTCAATGATGGCCCGGTTGGTGGCCTCACTCTCGCGCAGAATGATCGTTAGCTGCTGCTGGTGAATTTCGGCCTGCTTGCGCTCGGCCTCACCGCGTTTACGCTCGCTGATGTCTTTGTGCGTTCCGATCACTCGCAGGGGCTTGCCGTCAGCATCCCACTCAATGACCTTGCCGCGATCGAGGATCCACCTATAGCTGCCGTCTTTGCAGCGCATGCGGTGCTCGTTTTGGTAGATCGGGGTTTCACCGCTAAAGTGCCGCTCTAGGTCGGCATAGCACTGGGCTTTGTCGTCAGGGTGCAAGCGGCTATTCCGTTCGTCCAGGCTGCTGCCAATTTCATCGTCGGCATAGCCTAGCATCGCCTTCCACTGGTGGGAGAAAAATATTTCATTGGTCTGAGTGTTCCAGTCCCACAGCCCATCGCCAGAGCCTTCGATGGCAAACTGCCAGCGGGCTTCGCTATCTCGCAGGGCCGCTTCGGTTTGTTTTAGCTCGGTGATATCGACCCCAATGCCCCCTACCAACGTGCTTGTGGCCCCGATCGCCTGCATGGGAAACTTCCGCACCAGGTAGGTATGGATGGTGCCATCGGGTAGGGGGGCTTGTTCTATCGTTTCTAGAACTGTCTGATGCTCCAGCACCCACTTGTTGTTTTGGAGGTAGTTTTGAGCCAAAGCGGCAGGAAATAGGGTTTCGACAGACTGGCCCACGGCTTCCTGCTCGGTCAGATCTACCATCGCCAGCCAATCCGGGTTGGCGTAGGTCATCGTGCCCTGGGCATCGGTAACCCAGGCTAGCATTGGCGCGTAGGTCACAAAATCTTGGAACGGATCAGTGCCCTGGGGCTGCAAACAACCAAGGATAGGCAGCGATTTGCCACTGTCGCTATCCTGTGGCAAACCCTGGCGCTGGTTGTGGTCTGCCTGCTGCAGAGTTGCTACCTGGCATTGCAGGTCAGCGTTCTCCGCCTGTAGCTGCTGCACCAAGCGTCTTAGGTCATCCACCTCAGCCATTGCGCATCAGACCTCCACAGTCGATCGCTTACATATTTGTATTCCCTACAGCAGGCTCTGAGTTCGGCTTAGCAGAGCAACTTTAAAGAAATTCTGGTGACAATAACTGTCTCAGCTGAGTGGTTAAGTCTCTCAATCGTAATTCCTATCGATGCCAAGTTCTGTTTGTTTCAGATGGGGCAGGGCAACCCTCGTTTAAGACTAAGACGATACATTCGTTGCATTGGAGGCATTGACAAACTTGTGTAACTTTCGCTCCGCCCTGCACGGCTATCTAGGCAAGGGTTCAAGCCTAGAATGTCTGAGGTTTTGTGTGGTAGGTTTGCGAGCAAATATCTGGTGAGATCTTAATTATGAATACGCCACTAGCTAGTTTTTTGAGCGCAATGCGCCAATCGCTGGGTAACCGTTTAGGCATCAGTATCTGCCTTGGCCTCGCCCTAGTGACCGCTATGACCATTGTGGGCTTGAGCCGGTCGGCTCCCGGGCTGGCTACCGTCGCTCAAGCGCCCCGCCTAGTGCCCGCGATTTTAAACGGCAGCCCAGTGAGTGTGCTGTATGTGACCCGCAGCAGCGACACGGTGCTAACGCGCTGTTACCCAGGGTTTGAGCCATCTCTGACCCTGCGAGCTATGGGTAGCAACGCTGAGCAGATGGAGGGGGTACTGACTTGCGTTAGCCGTCAGTAAGGTTTGGGTGAAGATTGAAAAGGGAAGAACGAACTAAAAACACCCCCGGAGGCTTAGCCTCTGAGGGTGTCTATGTCAGGTGAGTCAGGTAGACAGGTGGTTTTACTGACTTAAAGAAGGAGCCTTGAGCACCGGTAGGGCCGCGACGGGGGCCAGTCCTTCGGCACTGGCTTCGGTGGCTACAAACACCTGACTCAGCCGGGCTGTGAGCTTCTGGGTAGTGGCGTCGTAGATTTGGGTCAGCATTTTGGGATAAAACCCAAAGCCAATGATCGGCACCAGCAGGCAGGCGATGATAAACACTTCGCGGGGCTCGGCATCGGCTAGCACCTCGTGCTCGATCAGCTCCTTGTTCTCTGGGCCGTAGAAAATTTCTCGCAGCATCGACAGCAGATAGATCGGGGTGAGAATGACCCCGATCGCCATAAAGATGACCGTAATCAGCCTAAAGGTAAAGCTGTAGGCATCGCTGGTAGCAAAACCCACAAACACCATCAACTCAGCCACAAAACCGCTCATGCCCGGTAGGGCCAGCGAGGCCAGCGAGCAGGTGGTGAACATGGCGAAGATCTTGGGCATCTTTTTGCCGACGCCGCCCATTTCATCCAGGATTAGGGTGTGGGTGCGATCGTAGGTGGCCCCCACCAAAAAGAACAGACTGGCCCCGATTAGCCCGTGGGAGACCATTTGCAGCACCGCGCCGCTCAGCCCCAGGTTGGTAAACGAGGCAATGCCAATCAGCACAAAGCCCATGTGTGAGATCGACGAATAGGCGATCTTGCGCTTGAGGTTGCGCTGGGCAAAGGAGGTCAGCGCCGCGTAGATAATATTCACGCAGCCCAAAATTACTAGAATCGGCGCGAAGTAGGTGTGGGCCTCGGGCAGCATACCCAGGTTCATGCGAATCAGCGCGTAGCCACCCATCTTTAGCAGAATGCCCGCGAGCAGCATGTGTACGGGGGCCGTGGCCTCACCGTGGGCGTCGGGCAGCCAGGTGTGCAGCGGAATGATCGGCAGCTTGACGGCGTAGGCAATTAGAAATGCAGCATAGAGGAAGAGCTGGAGCCGCAGCGGATAGACCTTCTCTGCCAGCGCCCGCATGTCAAAGGTGATTGTGTCGCCGTAGAAGGCCATCGCCAGCGCCGCCACCAGAATGAACAGCGACCCGCCAGCGGTGTAGAGAATAAACTTGGTGGCAGCGTAGAGCCGCTTCTTGCCGCCCCAGATCGACAGCAGCAGATACACCGGAATTAGCTCTAGCTCCCAGAAGAGAAAGAACAGCAGCATGTCCTGCACGGCAAACACGCCGATCTGGCCGCTGTACATAGCCAGCAGCAGAAAGTAAAAGAACTTGGGCTTAAGAGTTACCGGCCAGGCCGCCAAGGCGGCCAGGGTAGTGATGAACCCGGTCAGCAGCACCAGAGGCATTGACAGACCGTCTACCCCTAAAGACCACTTCAGATCGAGCTGAGGCACCCAGGTGTAGCTTTCTACCAGCTGCAGACCGGGCTGACTAAAGTCGTAGTTGAGGTAGAAGGCAGCCACAATCAACACAAAGTCGATCAGGCCCACCGATAGGGCATACCAGCGGACTGTCTTACCGTTGTCGTCCGGCAAAAACGGTATCGCTATGCAGGCCACCAGTGGCAGCAGCGTAACGGTGGTCAACCAGGGAAAAGTCGCGAGGTCCATAAAGCTGTTTCTCGTCGCGTTCTGCTTAAGAGTGGATGAGTGGATGAGAAGGGAGATGGATGGGAAGGGGCGCGAGGGAAGGGGATGGATAGGTAGAGCAGTTTAGAGAGTGTCGCGGCATCAAACTCATCTACTCATCCACTCTCACACCCATCCACCCTCACACCCTTACGTCACGCCCGACAGCAGCACCAGCCCCAGCACCGCGCCAAATACGATCAGTGCGTAGAACTGAGCCCGTCCATTCTCCAAGTACTTCAACCCTTCGCCCGTTACCAGGGTAACGAGGCCAGCTAGGTTAACGAGGCCATCGACAATGCGGATATCGACTTCGAGCACCTGCTTGGCGAGCTTGCGGCTGCCTTGAACAAAGACAACCTCATAGATGTCGTCGATGTACCACTTGTTGAGGGAGAGGTTGTAGAGGAAGGGGATTTTGGCGGCGATCGCTCTCGCATCAATGGCCTTGGTGCGATACATCAGCCCGGAGATGATGATGCCGACCGTGGCGATCGCCACAGAACTCCCGGCCATCAGCGCAAACTCATTCCAGTCGAAGGCCTCTGCCGTCTCCACAGCCGCTATGACTTCCCCAGGGGGATGGATGAACGCCTCGAAGTAGTTGGCAAAGGGAGTACCGACTAGACCCACCAAGACTGAGGGTACGGCCAGCGCCATCAGCGGAAAGATCATCGACAGCGGCGACTCGTGGGGCTCGTGGGCGTGGTGCCCATGCTCGTCGTGATCGTCGTGCTCGGCATCCAGAGTTAGCTCCTGGGGGTTCATTGCGCCCGGCCCAAGGGACATGCCCATCTTCTGAAACTGGGCCCGCTTGAGGTCGCGGCGAATGCCTTCGTCGTTGCCCCGGAAGCTGCCTTCAAAGGTGGAGAAGTACATGCGGAACATGTAGAAGGCGGTGATGCCCGCCGTCAGCCAGCCCACTGCCCAGAGGGCAGGGTTGACCGCAAAGGTTGCCCCGAGAATTTCATCCTTCGACCAGAAGCCGGCGAAGGGGGGAATGCCGGAGATAGCCAGCGTGCCAATTAGGAAAGTAATGGCCGTGACGGGCATGTACTTGCGCAGGCCGCCCATCAGGCGCATATCCTGGGCCAGCACCGGGTCGTGGCCCACAACCGCTTCCATGCCGTGGATGACGGAGCCAGAGCCGAGAAACAGCATGGCCTTGAAGTAGGCGTGGGTCATCAGGTGAAATAGACCGGCGCTGTAGGCGCCAACGCCCATGGCCATGACCATGTAGCCCAACTGTGACATGGTCGAAAAGGCCAGCCCTTTCTTGATGTCGTTTTGGGTAATGGCGATCGTGGCCCCCATGAAGGCGGTAAATGCCCCTGTGTAGGCAATCACCGTCATCACCGTGGGGATATGCTCGAACACGGGGTACATGCGGGCTACCAGGAACACCCCAGCCGCCACCATGGTCGCCGCGTGAATCAGCGCTGAGATCGGGGTGGGGCCTTCCATGGCGTCGGGCAGCCACACGTGGAGGGGGAACTGGGCCGATTTGGCCACCGGACCCAGGAATACCAGAATGGCGAAGATAGCAGCGACGCTAGCGGGCAAACTGCCCACATTCACCATGTCGGTGAGTCGTTCGCCCATGATTTCGAAGTCGAAGCTGCCGGTGGCCCAAAACAGCCCTAAGATGCCCAGCAGCAGGCCAAAGTCGCCCACGCGGTTGGTGACGAAGGCCTTTTGACAGGCGTCGGCAGCAGGCTTGCGATCGTACCAAAAGCCAATCAGCAGGTACGAGCACATGCCCACCAGTTCCCAGAATACGTATACCTGGAGCAGGTTGGGGCTGATCACCAAGCCCAGCATCGAAGAACTAAACAGGCTCAGGTAGGCGTAGAAGCGCACATAGCCCGCGTCGTGAGCCATGTAGCCATCGGTGTAGATCATCACCAGGAAGGCGACGGTGGTGACCACCACCAGCATCAACGCCACCAAGTGGTCGATGGTGTAGCCCATCTCGATGCGGAAGTCACCCGCCGCGGCCCATTCAAACATGGCCTGGTAGGGAGCGTGGCCCTGCCACTGACTCCAAAAAATTGCAAAGGAAAGCACCATCGCCGCCCCAATCAGGGAGACGATGAAGATCGCCACCGGCTGCCGCAGCTTGCTGGTGGCCTCGCCGTAGGAAATTAGCCCGGTGCCGACTATGGCAGCCCCGATGAGCGGCAGCACCGGTATCAGCCAGGCGTATTGATAAAGCGTGTCTACAGAATCCATCTTGACTGCCTACTCCAAGAGCTTGCGTGAGTTGGCAAAAAACCGCTTACATTCTGACATACCCTTCCTCAAGGAAAAGTCGGCTTCGCAGCAAAGTTGGAGAATCTGAGGCGCGATCGCCGCCAGCTTGACCAACCTTAGAGCCTGTCTGAACCGTAGCCAAAGGCTGCCAAACCCTTGTCCCAGAACCATTCTGGAGACCCACTGGCTTTAGAGCGGGTTTCTTAAGAAAGATATCTAATTCTGTGAGCGATTGGTGGCTGAGAGCAAAATCTCACCCTTGAGCCATAATCAGGGCAACCGCAGTTCTCTATCAATAGTTCCATGGCTGGCCAACTAACGATTTGCTCAGCTCAGTCTCTAGGGCAATCTCTAGAGCAATAGATTTTTTTGGGACGCTATGAAGCTCTGGCTAGTCTGCTTTTTTATCTTGTTTTTTGGGGCTGAAGCAATTCAGTGGTTTGGCCACCTGCCCTGGGTGAGTAACGTTGAGCTATCGCTGCCGCTGACGATCGTGGGGGGCATTGGGCTGGCGATCGCATCCAACTATCGCAACTGGCCCACTCTCGGTCTGACTCCTGCAGAGTCCAAGGTCCACCCCTTGCCCAACCCAACGCCGCCCAGCCCAACGATTACAACTCCAGTGAATGATCCAAAGGTCAGCCGCAAGGTGGATACAATTTCCTTTGAAATTAAGAAGCCCCAGGCGAAGGAGCGAGGGAGATAGAAAATTTTGAGTGCTTAATTTTGAGTTTTAAGTTCTCCGCTCCACAGCCCATTCAAAACTCAACACTCAAAACTTAAAACTTCTCTTCCCCACTACCTCCCCATATTCCGCTTCAGCTCCTCTAGCTCCTGCTCTGTCTCCCACCGCTGAAACGATTCTTCAACCGGATCCATTGTGTTGCGGCCAAAGTCTTCAAAGGGGGGCTTAGCCCAGCCCGTGTCCCAGCTGGTGGTGGTGCGCTGGGCAGTTCGTTGAGCCTGGGTTTCAGCGATTTTGGCTTTGAGTTCGCGACGGCGATCGTGAATTTCTTTTTGCAGGTTGCGAGTTTGCACAATCTGCTCTTTAACACCTTTCATTTGGCCCCAGTACTGGTTGCCCTGACGTAGCAGGGCCGCCTCGCGCTCTTGGGCAGCCTTAACCAAGTCGAGACGGTTAGCGGCTTGGGCGTTTTGAATGCGGCTATGCCAGCGCTGAATGTCCTGGGCTGTGGAGAGAATGCTGTCTTCGAGCTGCTTTTCGCGGCGCTTGAGGTCGCCTAGTAGGTGAATGGCGTCTTGCTCTTGGCCTCGCAACTGGTCTTCTAAACCCCATAGCTCTAAATGAGGGTTAGCTTTGAGAAATTCATCAAGTCGGGTTTCAAGAAATTTGCTCAGGTCTTCAAAGATGCTCATGGTGTAACTCCTGCCGCAACGCCTTGCCTTTCAGAATAGCGGGTTAGTGGTGCAGGCGCTCCTCTAGGTAGGCATAGAAACCCAGCAAAAATCCGAGCAGGGCCGTAGTCAATCATATTAGCCAAAGTACATTTCAAAAGCCCTGTGAGTGCTCAGAAGGCTTGAACCGAAGAAATAATCTGTTAGGTATTCTGATAAAACGTTTTCAAAGAAAAGATGAGGACGAAAAAGCTAAACATAGTTAATTGTTAGAGCCTATAGCTGAGCTTTAACTGCTTTCAAATTCACCTAGTTACGTGTGCCTGATGATTAGGCTATCAGTAAGGTTAAGATGCTCTACGAGCTTGAGAATGGTGATTATATTGTTGTAATTGATCTCAAGGTCAAAGACTTTTTCTAGAAAGTCGTTTTAATTTTTGAGCCCCATAGAGAAAAATTTTGGCGATAGGATGCGATCGCGGCTATTCACCTTTGCTTTATAGATTCTTGTGAATCTGGGGCATAAGCTTAGTAATTGAGCCAACGTTCGGAGCTTTGGGCGGGCAAACTTGCTGTAGGTGAGGCATACCAGACGTGCAACCCCCATCGTCGCCTCAGGTTTAAGGTTTTCTCTGCTACTACGCGATCGCACAGCCAGATCATCGCCCCAGATCTGCAATCGCGATCGCTAAAGCACGCCTACGGGCTTACTCACACCTATCAGTGAGCATCTACTGACTATGAACAAAATTAATTTTTCGCATCGACTTCCCATCAAAACCATCAGTGCCGACATCGACTCCTTCTACGGCCTCAACACCGTGAGCGGTCCCCTGCTTAACCGCACCGTTGCAGCTCCTGAAGGCATTGACGCGAGTTGTGCAGCCATGGGCGCCAAGCAACAGCGCGAAACTGAGATCGCGGCTCTGCTCAAAGCTGCCGCTGAGACTGCTCGCCAGACCAAGGTTGAGGTGTGTGATGCCGTCATCGCTATGCAGGAGTCGTTGCGGGAGAAGGTTGACCCCAACCCCAATAGCAATCAGACCTAGGTCATAGGTACCCAAAAAGGTGGGACGCGCCAGATTTGTCTGCCTGAACTGGTACTAGAAGCGCTGACCGATGAAGATCGATCGCACTTCGCCGTTGCGACGAATTACCACTTCTTCGTTAGAGACCGACACCAGGCTCCAGCCGCTGCTGCCAATGCGCTCACCGATGTAGACCCGCTGGGAAACGCCGCTGATTTCGAACAGGGCAGCCGAGCGATCGCCCAGTTCTAAAATGCCCACCAGGGCGTGAATCGGGTTCGCCGCTACCGGGGCCTGTGCGGGCGCGGCAGGAGACACCGGAGAAGGCGCTCGCACCCCTGGTTGAGGCACCAGCACAGGTGCGCCCGGCGCGGGCTGCTGAGCCGTCTGGTAGGGAATGTAGACCCGCTCAATGACATTGACTGGGCCAGAGCCCAGGCTGCCTACGGTGCCGCCGGCCCCCAGGGGCGGCAGCATGGGCGGCGTGGGAACTGCAACTGCGCCAGGAGCCTGACCGACAACGGTAGTGGTGCCCACTTCGCCCCGCTCAACCTTGCCTGCAATCACTTCTAGCGATCGCTGTAAGTAGGCCAAAAATTCTTCGTCAGACTGCTGTGCCGCCGTTTCGACAGACGATCGGCCCAGGGAAAAGCGGTTGCCCTGCTGGCTAAACCACAGCACTCCCCCAATGCCCAGCAGCGATAGGGCCGTGATGCTCAGCAGCATGCGGTCAAACAGTTTGCCAAAACGGGTTTTGGTTGGGGCTGCCGGGGTGGCAGCGTTGGCATTGTCGGCGCGGAAGAAGTCAAGATCGGTGCTCAGGGGAGCCAGGGATGCGTCTGCCGCTGGAGGATCCACGGGCTCGGCAGTAGTTTCAACAAACGGGGCGATCGCCGTGGACGCTGGCTCTGGTGCCGCCTCTACCGATGCCAGGGCGTCTTCATCGCCGTCTAAAATTTTGTCAACATCGTCAAACAGCTCGGTGATCAGGCTGTCGGCGTAGGTGGTCACCAGGGTATCTGGATCGACTGGGGTCGGCTCCTCGGGCGGCAATGTGGCGGTGCTGCGAGATTCTTCCTGGCTCATAGGTCGATTTATCCTGGCGGTGGCAAAGGGAGAAACGGGCTGCCTGATGGGCGATGTGGGAGGCTCAAACAGGCGTAGCTAAGGGCCAAAAGACGCTTTAGCTGACACTCCCCTGACGGTCTGATGAAGTTTACCCCAACTTGCCAAATCTTTCATCCCGTTGGGGAGAAAGTTAGAGGGGTAGGGGGTGACGTACCACGCCCTACCCCTCACCTCCTAAAAGGGCTTCGCCGTGTGATTCTCTAGGTCAAACTCGTAGCGATCGCTAAAACTTGTTGCCCCGTAGAGGTTAAACGACACAGTGGGCTCGTCACCCAGGGGTTCCACACTGTGAATGGCGTCGGCGGTGAGGGCCACCACATCGCCAGGGTTAAGAACTATTTCGTCGACTAGCTCTAGCTGGTCGGGGAAGTTGGGTTGGGGGGCGCGTCGCCAGAGGCGGTTGCGCTCTTGACCGCCTAACAGCGCCACAATTCCCCAAGCTCCGTGGTTGTGAATGCTTGAGGTGTGCCCCGGCAACCAGGCCACCATCTGCACCGTGATGGGGAACTGGTGCTCGCGGTAAAGGAAATTGACGCTCCAGCCCGTTATAGGGTCGGGAGTGTTGTATTCCATCTGCAGCCAGTAAGAGCTGACCAACAACTTGCGCACTAGAGGGGTAATCGCTTCTAGCCGACTGATGTCGTCGTGGAAGATGTCGAGAATGTCTTCTAGCTCAGTGAGAAATCGGTAGAGGCGATAGTAACGTCCTGGCTCTATGGTTTCGGGCTCGCCGAAGGATCTATAGGTGCCGTCATCGGCAACCAGCCAGTTGTGGTTGGCCATCGCTACTCTACCCGGAGGCGGCGAGTTTCAACGACCATGCCGTCTTCGCGAATGACTACCGTCGAGGCCCAGCGACTGTCGGGCTCGGCGGCGGCAGTGCCGACTTTGTAAAGCCCACCAGAGCTGAGAATGTCGAAAACCACCGGGCGTGGCGCAAAAAAGTCTTCGGCGGTCACGCCTTCTTCGACGGCAACACCCATCAGCGATCGCCCTTCCAGCGGCTCCACCACGATCGTGTCAAAGCTGTAGGATTGGCCTGGGGTGAGGGTAGTGGGTAGCTGCACTTGCAGGGTAGGTGGGTTGGAACCCGACACCAAGCGGTTGGTCTCGCTCAAAATTTCTTGGTAGGCGATCTTGCCGTTTTCCAGGCGCTGGCGCGAGGTGGTATCGGCGGCGAGGGTGAGAGTGCGATCGGGGCGTGTTTGAGTGCCGGTGGCGGTGGTGCGGGTTTCGAGAGTGTAGCTACCGGAGCCATCGGCCTGCCAACTGAGCAGCTCAATGTCGTAGGTGAGGTCGGGATATTGTTGCCAGAGGGTTTCGAGGGTTTGGCGCAATTGGGCATAGTCAAAGCCGGTGTCGCTGTCAAAGCCTTCGCTGTAGAAGGCCATAACGGCATCGAGGTTGCGACTGCTCGCCGCTGTTTCTAGATCGGTCAACAGTTGCTGCACCTCAGCCGGAGCCGCCTGGGCCAAGACCGGTGCGTTCCCTGTCGTGTCTGCATGGGTAACCGGAGCAAAGGCTCCAGTACTCCACAGTACCGCCGCCATCGACACGATTCCTAGACTCCACTGCCGCACCGCCGAGTTAGCCACGCTGAACCGCCCCATTAACCAAAAATACTCCGTCTACCTTATATCAGTTTCTTTACAACCGGCTACGGTAGCCCAGCTGCTCCCCTTGGTACCGCGCGTTTTACGTAAAACTGGATCCGCTTTTGGTAAAAGAACAGAAAATCTAGGGCATAGATTCTGGGCAGGAGTTGGTATAGTCTAGAGGCGTTTTTAGCGTCGAGGGTGTTCCCTTGTCATCTACATCTACCCAAGCGGCAGCTCCCCGGCTGCTGGTGGCCGCCAGCGGTACGGGTGGGCATCTGTTCCCAGCAATCGCCACCGCCGAAGCCCTGCGCCAGGAAGGTTACACCATCGAGTGGCTAGGGGTACCCGATCGCCTCGAAACCACCCTGGTGCCCAAAAACTTTCCGCTACATACAGTGCGCATGGCCGGGTTTCAGGGCCGACCTGGTCTGGGAACGGTGAAAACGCTGGGACGATTTGGCCAAGCAACGGTGCAGGTGCGGCGACTGCTCAAACAGGGAAATTTTGACGGAGTGTTTACCACTGGAGGCTATATTGCGGCCCCGGCGATTATTGCGGCGCGATCGCTCGGTCTGCCCGCTGTGCTGCACGAGTCCAATGCTTTACCCGGCAAAGTTACCCGCTGGTTAAGCCCTCGCTGCACTGTCGTGGCGCTGGGGTTTGACGCGGCCCGCCAGTACCTACCTAAAGCCAGAACCGTGGTGGTAGGCACGCCTGTCCGCGACGAATTTCTGACCCCAGCGCCACCCATTCTTACCGATCCCGCCATTCCCGATAGAGTACCGCTGATTGTGGTTGTGGGCGGCAGCCAGGGAGCCGTCGCTGTCAGTCAGCTAGTGCGGGCCGCTGCCCCGGCCTGGATTGAGGCGGGCGCGTGGATTGTGCACCAAACCGGCAGCAGCGACCCCGACGCCGACAGCTACAGCCATCCTCACTATATTCACCGACCCTTCTTTAGTGCGATGGCTGCCCTCATGCATCGGGCGACTCTAGCCATCGGTCGCTCCGGGGCGGGCACCCTCACAGAGCTGGCTATCTCCCGCACGCCCTCGATTCTGATTCCTTACCCCTATGCGGCAGAAGACCACCAGACGGTCAATGCCAAAGCCTTCGTCGATGCCCATGCCGCTCTGATGTTGAACCAAAGCCAGGTCGTCGCCTCAGAATTTCAGGCCCTGGTGCTTGATTTGCTGGCAGAGCCACAACGGCTGGAGGCGATGGCCGCAGCAGCAGGGAGATTGGCCACTGCTGATAGCGCCACAAAGCTCGCCGATTTGATTCAGCAGGTGGTGCTGAACCGCTAGGTCGTTCTCACAATGGCGAACATGATCGCGGCTGCCTGCTGCGATCGCTACAGTAGTGGGTCTATAACAGCTTGCCAGTCGCTCAGCGTGGAGCTTGACTCCAGCTTGGGCACCGGGCTGCCATTAATGAAGATAGTCGGCGTTGACCAAACCCCGCGACTGATTGCGTAGCGAACAGATGCCTTGGCTCGACTCGCCACTGAACCCTTCTCATCGCTAATCTGCTGGGCCAGAGTGCTATTTTCCTAGGCTGGGTCAAATTTGGCGGTTAGGTCTTCGATCAACTGTCGCAGGTCCTGACGGGTTTTGTGGTCAAACGCGTCTAAAGCATAATTGGTTTGGTGCTGGTACAGGTGGCCCATAAACTGCCAAGCCCGCAGCGGGTTGTCTGCTGCGATCGCCACTGTGGCTTTCGTTAAATCCCAGCTCTGGCGATGGTCGCAGAGCACAATTGGGTGAGCTGTAATGCCAACGCAGTCACCCTCATAGTGATCAGCTACCGCCAGAACCGTGGGCCAAGCTTTTTTAGAAAAAGGACATTCCAGATCGACAAATACCTCCACCTGTACAGGGGCCTCGCCAGATCCCAAACGAAACCCACTTGGACGAGACGGAACAGGCATTGGCATAGGGAATTAATTTCTACAGCGTCTAACGGCAGCTTATGAGACTGCGACTAATTCGGTTACTCTCGCGGGGCAAACTGATGTGTGCAAAAAAAGCACTGCAAAAGGCAGCCGGATCAAGCAAAAATAGACCCGTAGGGTAACTGGTAGCTAAGAACAAAGAGCAATCGAATGGAGCCTGCGATCGCTCTCCCCAAATTACGTGTAAATCTCACCATCCTGAACGCTATTTAAGTTGAGGCTGTCTGCCTCTTCTAGCGCGGTTGACTCGCATTGCAGGTGAGCTTCTAACAGCTTTAGGTTCCGCACGTTCGACTTATAGAAGGCGTCAAACAAATCCCCTACCAGCGGAACAGCTCCCACTACAGCCTCCAGGCCGATGTTAAGAACCATCTGCGCCAAAATGGCCTTGGGCAAACGGAATCGGGCCGCCAAAATAATGACATAGGCCGATACTGCGGTAGCAATCAAATCGCCTAGCCCAGGTATCAGTCCAAGCACTGGGTCCCAGCCGACTTTGAGCCCCAAAACGGGGATTTTGAAAGCCGTATCCATCAATCGGCTGATCCGACGGATGCGGTTTAGATTTCTGAGTTGGGAAGCGGTATCAACAGTATTCATAGATTAATGCTGCCAGCTATGACTGGCAGTTGTCTTACCTCAAAGGGATGAAAAAAGCCCAGTAGGTGCTTAGAGCGCATTTGACAGCGGAATCGCACCTCAGATTGATTTGCCTTTTGTCAAACCCTCAGGCAAGAGATTTTGCTCTTTTTCGGTAAGCCAAGTCCATCCCTGCCCATCAGCCGGTCGAATTCAATCTTGAGCTACTTGGCTAACTGAGTGGCCTCGGAATGAGCAGTGGTCCAAGCCGTCAGCGGCTGGAGGCTAAAGCCAACAACCTGATGCCCACGGCAGTAGAAACCCAGCTTGGGGCGGACTTCAAAGGCGGGGGTAGTGTCTTTCTGCGCTTCGGCTTCGGTGTAGAGCCAGTAGCCCTGAGGTCCGGCAACAAGCTGCACCGGAGTTTCTTTAGTGCGCGAAATCAACACGTGAGTAGGGGTGAATGTCATTGCAGTCTCCTTGGGTGCAATCGACCCTGAGTGAGTAGTAACTCTATGTAACGTCTTCTCAGATAAACTCGCGAGCCGGAGAGCCGAATCTCGTCGGGGAGGATCTCCCCATCCGCCTCTAGGTAAAGTCTCTCAAGGTGCCCAACAGTGCCTGACGAACACCACGAATCCTGAAAGGCATACTAAATTGTTAAACAGAGGTTACAAAACTTCATCTGCCCCTGGTCGTACCCCGTTTTCAGGTAGCTTTCATTTATGAAAGAATTCCATGCCAGCCAAACCCTGCGCCTGCGAGTGCCCAATGAGGCGATTCCCATTGAGCACTACCTGCGGCAGCCCCAGCGCCTGGTGCAGGCGATCACCGACCCGCGCCGTATTGAGGTGCTGGGCGAGGGCGTGTATCGGCTCAGCCTGCGGCCTCTACAGTTTTTTGGCATCAGTATTGAACCCACCGCCGATCTGCGGGTGTGGAGCCTGGCTGACGGCACTTTGCGGCTAGAGTCTGTAGCCTGTCGCGTCAAAGGCCCTGACTATCTCAGCTTTGTGAATGATTCCTTTGGCATGGCCCTACAGGGCACCCTCACGCCCCGGCGCCAGGCCACCCATACTGAACTCCAGGGCCAGGCCGACCTACAAATTCATTTAGAACTACCGCCGCCGATTCGCTTTATGCCCGCTTCGGTGCTCGATCGCACCGGCAAAACCTTTTTGAGCGGCATTCTTGGCACCATCAAGCACCGCATTGAGCGACAGCTGGTGGAAGACTACCGCGCCTGGGTAGCCACCACCCATCGCCAGCCCCAGGTTGGCGCTCAGGGGGCTATGCAGGGTCGCACTGTGCAGGGTTAGCGCTCAGGGTCAGCTCGACGCGATCGCCTACCGCCAGGCCAAACTGCTGTTGGGCACTGCCCTGGTTCACCGCTAGTTCTACAAAGCCGTGGCTGCCCACCAGCGCCAGTCCTTGCCCAGGGAGAACGTTTCCATAGGTCTGGCCGCCTGGCAGCGTTCGATTCCCTAATGTCACAGTCCAGTCACCAGAAGCCACGGCGCTGGCTGGGATAGTTGTAGCGGCATTACCGAAGCGATCGATGTACTGAACTGCGCCTATCCATCCCGTGGCTGTGGCGATCGGAGCCTGCAAGGGGAGGTTAATGAGGGATTGGGGATCGATTCTGGCTCCCAAGTCAGCTATCGACACGCCATTGGCCAGGTGAGCCGCCACTGGAGCAAAGATGTCGCGTCCGTGGAAGGTGGTGCTGGGGTTGGGCGATCGCCAATAAGCCACATTTGTCAGCTCTACCGCGTTCAGAACGCCTTGATTCTCCTGGCTGTCACGTTCCCAAACGCCGCTGAGTACCCCATTGTCTGGCCCGACGAAAGTGCCTCGGGAGGTCTGCACCGCCACCGCCCGCCGCTGGGTGCCTACACCTGGATCGACCACCACCAGGTAAATAGTGTCCGGTGGCAGGTAGGGATGGGCGCTGAGCAGAGTAAACCACGCCGCGTAGAGGTCTTGCGGCGGCAGGTTGTGGGTCAGGTCGATGAGCTGGGCGGTAGGGGCTAGCGTAGCGATAACGCCTTTCATGACGCCTACGTAGCTATCTTGAAGTCCAAAGTCGGTGAGTAGGGCAATGCGCATAAGATCGCGGAATTAAGAGGGCCAGTGGCTGAGCGGGGTCGTTTGTCTTTCCGATGGGCTGACTGTACACTTGCTCTGCAACCGCCAACGCGAAGCGTCCTTAGAAAGGAAAGCTGCCAGGCCTGGACTCTTTTCAGAGCAATGACTACGCCTCTGCTTTGTAGTCGCCCGACTTGCCGCCGGTTTTCTTCAGCAGGCGAATGCTGCGGATCTCAATGGATTTTTCTAGCCCTTTGGCCATGTCGTAGAGAGTAAGGGCGGCGACGCTAGCGGCGGTGAGGGCCTCCATTTCAACCCCAGTTTCGGCCTTGATTTTGACCGTCGCCTGAATGTGGTAGCCAGGCAGCGCTGCATCGGGGGTAATTTGCACCTCCACCTTTTGAATGGGCAAGGGGTGGCAGAGGGGAATGAGGTGAGCGGTCTGCTTGGCCGCCATAATGCCTGCAATGCGAGCTGTGGCCAACACGTCGCCCTTGGGGGCGTTGCCTGCTTCAATGGTCGCCAGCGTCTCGGGCTGCATGACAACGGCGGCGATCGCCACCGCTTCCCGCACGGTCTGAGCTTTAGCGGCCACATCCACCATGTGGGCCTGTCCCTGGGTATCGAGATGGGTGAGCGCGGCCGATGCTAAAGGATTTTTTGTCATGGGTTCAAACTGTGCAAAAGAATATGCTAATATCGAAAGCCTGCACGAGGGCGTGTAGCTCAGTGGACTAGAGCACGTGGCTACGGACCACGGTGTCGGGGGTTCGAATCCCTCCTCGCCCGTTTTCAACAAATAACTGACCTATCCGACGTTGCTTGGGCTCTGATTGGGTAGATCGATGGCGTAGACATCTTGGCCATGCCCCAGGGCAAACCTGAGGGAATGGGCCAGGTCTTTGCTATTGGCGGTAGCAAAAACGACCAGCCCCACCATCGTCATCACCCCAGACAGGCCAAAAATTCCTCGATAGCTGAGCTGATCGGCGATGGTGCCAAAGATGGGGCCAGCCAGGGCAATGCCCACGTCAAAACCGACCATGGCCAGGCCAAAGGTGCGACCGCGATCGCTGGGGCTAGAGCGATCGCCCATCAGTGCCGCAATCATTGGAATCAGGGTGCCGCCCGCAAACCCCTGCACAAACCCCGCCAGCAAGAACATCGGCGCACTGCGGGCCAGCCAAAACATAGCCATACCCAAACTGTAGATCAGCAAACTAGCGGTGATAAATCGCCCCCGTCCGTAGCGATCGGAGGCTCGACCGGCAATCAGACGCGACATAAAGCTGGCCAGGGCCGAGGCGGTGTAGATCAGTCCCACATTGAGAGCCAGGCCCGCTTCCCGCACGTAGAGGGGCACAAAGGTGCTCAGGGTGCCAAAGGCCAACCCCACCAGCAGCAAAATGATCGCCGGGGTACGCACTCGCCCAGTCCACAGCTGACCCCAGAATTCCTTTGAGCCAGCATTTTCTACAGTGCTGGGCGGTCGGTAAGGCTCGTGCAGCCGCGCCACCAGCACCAGACCGACCATGCCCAGCAGCCCCATCACCAAAAATGCGGTGGTAAACCCCGTGGCTTCGTAGAGAAAGCCACCAATGGCAGGCCCTAGGGCTAGACCAATGGGGTTGACCAGGGTCATATAGCCAAGTAGCTCCCCTCGGTTAGCAGGGGGAGCTAGATCCAGCACCAGGGCACTGTAGGCCACCACAAAGGCGGCAATACTCAACCCGTGGAAAGCACGAATGCCGATCATCGCTAAAATTGAGCTATCCAGCGTGATGCTATACCCCCCCAGCGACAGCGGCACGATCGCACGGGGCAAAAACTGCACTAGCAGGTAGCCAAAAGGAGCCAGGGCGATCGCGCTCAACCCCACCAGCAGCACCACCTTGCGGCCCCGCTCGTCGGCCAGCCGCGATAGGTAGGGCCGGGTCGCCAGCAGGCCAATGGCAAAAGAGGCCATCACAATACCAATTTGCTGGCCGTTGCCCCCCAGGGTTTCAATAAACAGCGGTAGCGTCGGTAGCAGCCCCGCCAACCCGGCCCAAAAACACAGCCCTGCCGCAAACAGCACCGTCAAATTGGTGCGCACTGCTGGGGTAAAGGTTGAGAAAATAGTCAAACTGCCAGTCTCCGAGTAGAGTGCTGGGTGCTTAGCAGCGATCTTCGCCACCTGGTCAGAACCACCGCGCCCCACCCCTCAATGTAAACAAATGTTGCAGCTGTCGGCCATAGAACGTTCTGCCACCTTTGACCCCACAGGTTGCTACCGATACAGCCTCGGGCGGCGGTGGAGTGCGGCCCCCACCCTAGCCATTATCATGCTCAACCCCAGTCAAGCCGACAGTAGCGTAGACGACCCCACCATTCGTCGCTGCATTGGCTTGGCGCAGGGCTGGGGGTTTGGGGCGATCGCCGTCGTCAACCTGTTCGCCTACCGCAGCCCCCACCCCAAGGCACTGCGCCAAGTTGAGGACCCCATTGGTCCTGAGAACAATGCCGCTCTGAGCACAGCCGCACAGCAGGCCGAGCAAATTCTGCTGGCTTGGGGAAATTGGGGGAGTTGGCTGGGGCGCGATCGCTCTGTTCTCACCCTACTAACCCCCTTTCACCATCAGTGCCGCTGCCTGGGCCGCAACTGCACCGGCCAACCCCGCCATCCCCTCTACGTGCCCCGGATTACAGCCCTACAAGCCTGGGTTTCTCCACAGCCCGGCGAACTCAAAACTGTCTCGCCCCTTAATGTCTAGATTGGTTGGAACTAACTAAATCAACTCCACCCATCCACCCACCTACTCATCCACCCATCCACCCATCCACCCACCTATTCATCCACCATCCACCCACCTACTCTCCTACCTCTGCCGCCCCGGCTCCTGATACACCCCGTAGGCCGCCACAATCCCCAGCACAAAGCCAAACAGGTGCCCCCACCAAGCCACCATCGGCTGAGTCGGAAACATGCCAAAAATAAAGTAGCTGTAGTTGATCAGCACAAACATCGAAATCAGCAGCGGCACTACCCGACGCTCCAGCCAGCCAATGCAGAGCAGATAGCCAAATAGGGTGTACACCACACCGCTCAACCCGTGCACGCTGCTGGGACCGAGCAGCCAGGCCACCACGCCACCCCCCAGCCAGCCCACCAGCAGGGTAATCCAATAGTCGCGACGGCTTTTGGCCAAGATCAGCCAGCTAAAGATGAGGAACCCGACGGTGTTGCCAATCAAGTGGGCAAACCCCGAGTGAGAAATTGCCGACAAAAAAATGCCCGGTATACCCTCAATACTGCGGGGGTGCAGCGGCAGGTTCCAACGACCACCAAACACCACCTGGTCAATAATCTCCTGCGCCCAGGGAATGGCCACTAGATAGACAGGCAATAGCGCGTTGCCCTTTAGCCGTTGCAGCCAAGGTTGGGATGCTGGAGTTGGCTTGCCGGTGGATTGTCGGGCGGTTGGAGGCGCAGCGGTATTGAGCTCTGCCTCTAGTTTTTTGAGTTTGGCCTGTAGGTCTGTGTCGTCCAAAAGGTTTGCCTAGCTGGGTTTGGGACTATAGCCAGAGTAGCTTTTTCGCTCCCCCACTGCCCAGTGCTAGACGCCTAGGGCTGACGGGGGCGACAGATTGGGCACAGCGATGGGAGGAAGCTGCTCATAGTAGCTATGCACTAAGGGCTGAAACCTTTATGTCGCAAATAACGGGCCATGCTGGGATCGAACCAGCGACCGACCGCTTAGAAGGCGGTTGCTCTATCCGCTGAGCTAATGGCCCTAACGTAATCACTTTACATTTTAGGGGGTGTGGGTCGCTCTCAGGGCAGACTAGGACGAATAGAATATTGAAAAAACAGCGGCAAATGCTGCCAGGGCGGTGAGTGCCGCTAAAATAAGTCACTTACTTTATAGAAGTCACTGTTTTCGAGGGGTTGCCAGGCTTTATCCCATCACGATGACGCAGTAATAAGGGTGCGGTTTACCGTTGCAGCCGCCGCCTACTGCAGGTACTCACCTCAGTTAGGAGTCAGCAGGCCATAACATGTTTATCCTCAAGCGGCAGGATGTTGACATCAAAACGATGCACCATCCTCAAAAAGATCAGCAAATTCCAATTTTGTCGTACCAGGGGCAAACCTTTCGGTTGCTGAGTGTGTTTACTGCTGCCCAGGAAGACGACGCTAGGGCACTGTGGCGCGACCTGACCGACAACCGAGGTAAAGCCTGTGTGCTGCTTGAAGAACCCGATCGCTTCAGCATCTGGGGCAAAATTCGCCTTGACCAGTTTGATGACGCTGGTCCCGATACGGGCACCCCGCCAGCAGAGGCCACCTACATCAAAGCCTGCCTGCTGATGCTACAGGTGCTGTACATGGACGTGGAAGATCTGCTGGGGGCCAAGCAGGCGCGTCAGTTTGAGGGTGACATTAGCAAGGTGTTTGCCGCCTGGAAATTTCCCCAGGCGGTGACTCCCGATGCGGTCAAGAATTTGCTGACCGTAGACCCGCTGGCGATGCCGCAGCTGCCGCCCTGGCAAGATCACCATCTGCAACGTCTGTTGGAAGAAACCCACCGGATGGGCAAGGATTATTTTGGCAATGCCAATTTTGCCGATCGCGCCCTAGAGGCAGTCGAAGACTTAACCGCCAACGAACAGGCTCTGTTTCGGCGGTGGTTGCAGCAGTCGCCAGGGGGCAAGAACTGGGTCTAGGCGAGCAACACCTCCGGGCTTGGGCGCAGGCGACCTCGCAGGAGTTTAAGAATTATTGCTCTGCACGACTAATTAGGACGATTCTGCCAGGCTGACGGCTCAAGGCAGTGGTGAGTCGGTACAATTCAGGCGTTGCGCTAGGCCCTGTGCTAGATCAGCCAATCGCTGCGATGGCGAAGACCTGCCCTTAGGGCCAGCCGCAGTGTTTTAGTCGGCATGGGTGCCGTTGAGTTCCGTTAGGAGTGAACCCTTGAGCAAGTCATCAACCCCGTCATCTGCTAGTTCTTCGTCTACCCCGCTGTTGGTGGGGGCTTGCATCGCTTGGGGCGTGGCTACCCTACTGTTTTTTCTGCTATTTACTGCTCCTGGGGAAGATGGTGCCCAACCCAGCTGGTTTTTGGTGGGCATTAACCTACTAGAAATTGGCGCGTTTTTCTTCGCCTCGCTACTGTGCTTTCGCAACTGGCGCAGCACTCAGATTGTGAGTGGCCGCAACGTCTGGTTCTGGATTGGCCTTGGCCTGATGTCCTATACCGCGGGCAACATCCTGTTCTTTCTCTGGGGCACCATCTGGGGGCTTGACCCGGAGGTATCCCTAGGCGATTTCTTTTACATTTTTAGCTACATTTTTCTAGCCGCAGGCATGTTTAAGGCGGTGCTGCCCCGACGCCTAAACTTGGAATTCTCCCAGTGGCTGATCGTGGTGGGCATTGGGCTGGGCGGCATTTTGCTGACGATTTTCGTCAACCTGACGGCGGCGGAAGCGGCAGTAGTGCCCCCAGCCCCAGCCCCAGCATTCTATTTGGCCCAGGAAGCACCTCCGGCCACGCCGGAGGTTGTGCCCCCGACGGTGCCAGAGCCAGGGGCCGAAGCCTCATCAGCCCCCGGCTGGGTGCTCCAGCTCAACGGCCTACTCGAACCGCTGGAGGGTGTGATGAGCCTGTTGTATCAGATGGGCGACATCGTGCTGCTGATCATTGCCGGCACACTGCTGGTGGCTTTTTGGGGCGGGCGCTACTCCCAGTCGTGGAAGCTGATTGCGATCGCCGCTTTCTGTCTTTACATCGCCGATATGTTTTTTGCCTACGCCGTCAGCACGGACACCTACGTAGAAGGCAGTCTGTGGGAAGTCTTCTGGACGTTTTCGGCAGTGTTTTTTGGCCTAGGAGCAGTAGTTGAGAATGCTGTTTCTGTAAATTCCCGGCGGAGTCCGCGGCGGCGGCGGGGGTAAGGCGCTCTAGAATGTTAGATGGCATTGTTACGGAACCCATGGCATGGCACCCAAAAAGCTGACCGAGGCTGACAAGACTTCCATCTTGAGCCTGTATCGCCAGCCCCAAGAGACCACATCAACCCTAGCGGAACGCTACGGGGTAAGTAACAGCACCATTAGCCGACTGCTCAAAGCCAGTCTGCCTGAAGACGAGTACAGCATCTTAATTCAGCAGAAGCGGGGTACCGATAAGACAGTCGTTGTAGACACCGCTGTGGCCGCAGCAGAGCCCGCTCTTCCTGCTGTGGTTGAGGCAGAGCCTGCTATTTCTGCTGTAGTTGAGGCAGAACCCGCTGTAGTTGAGGCAGAGCCCGCGGCCGTAGACGCAAAGCCTTCCCCTAAGCCCAAAACCAAGCCTCGCAGCAAGAGAGCCACTGAGGTGCTGCCCGAGGCGGCGCCGACTGAGCCCGCACCCCTGCCCATAGCCGAGCCGATCGCAGAAGAGGTGACTGCCAGCGAGGCTAAGCCTCTGCGTAAGCGGCGATCGCGGGCGGCAGCAGAGCACGTGCCCGAGGTCGTAGACGCACCTGCCGAGACGATGGCAGCTTTGCCCACCGTAGACCCTGAGCCCGCTCAGCTCTCGCTGCCAGAGCCGGCTCCAGAAAAACCGGCCCGGCCCGTGCTGAAGTCGGCTCAGACTGCCTTAGCTGAGGCTCAAGCCGCCGCCCCCGAAATCGAACCGGCTGAAGTCCTTGACGTTGCCGAGGCCCTAGACGACGACTGGGATGACGATACCGTTGGCCTTGACGACGACTATGACGATGACGATGACAGCGATGATGACGATAACGTCTACCCCTGGGACAGCGGCAACGGCGCTGCTGCTAACCTCGAAACCCTAGAAATCTTCCCTCTCACGGCGGCGGCGCTGCCACCCCTGTGCTACGTCGTTGTGGAGCGCACCTCGTCGGAGCTGGTTGTGCTGCCCTTGCGCACCTTCGCGGAACTGGGCCAAATTCCTGAAGAAGAAGGCGATTCCCGCACGCTGCCGGTGTTTGAAAACCACAATGTGGCCCGGCGCTTTTCGCGCCGCAACCAGCGGGTGGTCAAGGTGCCCGATGGCAGCCTGCTGCAAACCACCAGTTCCTATCTCCAGGCGAAAGGCATTACTCGATTGTTTATTGATGGGCAGGTGTTTTCCCTAGGCCAGGATTCCGTTGAGCCTGTGCTCCCCGTCGGAGACGATTGACCCGGTCCGCAGGTCGGACAGTAGCCCGCTCAAAAGTTAGCGCTAACCCAGCGCATTTCTTGCAATCTCCCCATACACTGGGCTTACTGGCGTTAACCCTGGGGAGACATGGATGTACTGCTGCACATTGCCATTGGCATTGGCCTCAGCACCGCCGCCGGGTTTAGAATTTTGGTGCCGTTTTTGGTGGCGGGGGTAGCCGCTCAGCAGGGCTATCTGACCCTGTCCCCCAACATGGCTTGGATGGCTACCACCCCAGCAATTCTGGCCTTGGCGGCCGCTACGGCTCTAGAGGTGCTGATCTATTTTGTGCCAGTAGTCGATAATTTGATGGATGCGGTGGAGCTGCCAGCAGCGGCGATCGCAGGCACTGTCCTCACCGCTGCCGTCACAGGTGGCGACATGAACCCTTTCTTGCAGTGGAGCCTGGCTCTGATTGCTGGTGGCGGTATCGCCACCAGCACCCAGGCGTTTACGGGCCTAGCCCGGCTGGCTTCCACAGCGGCAGGTGGCCCGGTGGGCAACATCGCGGTTTCGACGACTGAGCTGGCCAGCTCGACTATCCTTTCGGTACTGGCGATCGCGGTACCGATTTTGGTACTGCTGGTAGTGGGTGTGCTGCTATATCTAGTCTTTCGTCGTCGGATTCGCCAGCGACGGGTTTACTAAACCTTGGATTACCGACCGCCAGCCCACCCAACATTAACTACCGCTAGGGGAGCCGCCATGGCCAGCCACATCACTCTAACCCCTGCCCAAGAGGCTTTTGAGCACCACTTTGAGGTAATGGTGCCGCTCATTTTGGCCGAGTGGCCCCAGCTGATTGAAGATAACCTGCTGGCTACGGAGGGCGACCTAGATTTAGCTGTGGCATACATCAGTGGCGAAACTGACCGCACCCAAACCCTCACCCGTCGCCACCTAGACGAGCTAGCTAGCCTGATCGAAGTTGAGCCACCGGCCTCGAGCAATGGCTCTCGCAAGGCTGTTATCAGTGGGGTGTCGTCTGCCTTAAAATCCACTGTCCTAGAGGCTACTGAGACCCTGAAAGTAGATAAATCTAGCATTGACAATCTGCTCGATGACCTCGAATCGCGCACCGAAAATCTAATTCAAGAGCTGAAGGCCGAAATGCTCCCCGAGCTTGAGAAACGCGCCCGAGGCAACCTGGGGCAAAGCCTGCTGATTGCTCTAGGCATTGGCTTTGTGCTGGGTCTGATCTTGGGGGGCAAGCGTGGCTAACTCTGACTCTGCCTTTGACCAAATCGAAAGCTATTTTCGGCGGCTGCTGCGTCTGATGACGGTGCTGGTCGATACCCACCTTGATGTGGCTGTGCAAGAGGCTAACTACGAAAGCCGTCGGCTGCTCAGCGGGTTTATTCTGCTTGGCATCGGCATTGGTCTAGTTACCACAGCGGTTGTGCTCGGCATCGTCGCCAGCGTGGTATTTGCCCAGTCCTTAGGGCTGAGCTGGCTTCAGGCCGTTGGGGCCGTGGCTGGGGTCGATCTGCTGCTGGGGCTGATATTTCTCATCTTGGCGCGGCTGCGGCTGAGTGGGCCGCTGATGATTCAGACCCAGGCTCGGCTCTCGCGATCGCTAGCACTCCTAAAAGCCAAAGAGTAACTAGAGAAGTAAGTGCCTGAATAAATAACCTTACGCGCCAATCACGCCAAGGAATTACTTAGGCAAGGCGCTTAGCTCTGCTTTGTCATCTCCTGCAGCAGTCCCAACACCTGCTCCATACTTTCCTGAAGGGACTTAATTTCCAGCTCGATCGCATCGAGCCGCTCCAAGACTTGGCTGTTGTTAGTATTCGGAATCCAAGTTTCGCTGCTGCTAGGAATTCCGCTTGTCTCATTCAGTTTTGTCGCCAGAGAATCCCAGCTATTTGCTTTGATATCGAAATGATCCTTAGCGGCTTTGAGGGTCTTGAATTCCTGCTTTAAATCCGAAACTTTGTATGTAGTTAGGTTCTCGCTCTGCTCCCTTCGACTTAAATCCTCCTCGACCATCTCCACCACCTCACTAATTAGCTGATCGTGGTTCTGAGCTATCTGGGCAGCTGCACCCAGGATTCGGGAGGTAGCTTTAATCTGTGTATCTGTTTCCTGCCGTAACTCCTGGGCAATATTACGCAGGCGATCGCCCAAAGTCGCAGGTTGTGAAGCCGAAATTATTGAAGCTGAATCGTTGCTCATGGATTACCTGTTCCTTACTCTGCCAGGATTTCCTTGACCGCAACCCATACTCGCTGAAGCTTTTGCAGCATTCCGACTGGATTGTTGGCCGCCTCATTATCGACTGAATCTACCAGCTTCTGAATTCGATCCATCCGAGTTGCTACATCCTCCAAGCTCTTAATAGCCTGATCCTTCTTAGTCAATGACTCGCGAAGGACGATCGCCATTTCGCCAATTTCCTGCTTCAGTCGCTCATTTTCCCGCTTGCGTCGGGTCTCCCAACCTTTAATGCCCGCCTTGGAGCGCCGCTCTGTTTTCAGCTCTTGCTCAATCTGCTTATAGCGCGCTAGGTGGTTTTGGGACTCCTGGTGAGCTTCGTTATATTTGACCTCAAGCTCGCTGCTCTTGGCTTTCTCGTCGGTATAAAGCGCCAGATACGAACTCGCCTGCTCTTGGGTTTCCCGATAGAGAACAATCGTCGATTGCAGCTTTTCCTCTTGCTCCCGATAAAGCGTCTGGCTTTCCTCTAGCTGTCGCTCTTTGTCAACAACCTGATTCTTCGCCTCATCCCGTTGCGATCGAACATTGCTTAGAATTTGCCTAAGCTCTGCGGTCGATGTGGGCTCAGCCCGCTTTGTATGTGGGTGCTGAATTGAATTATCGTCGGATGAAGTACGTCTGTCGGCTCGTTGCATTTCCGGCATTGGCAAACAACACTGAAGGTAAGAAGATGCACCACCTTCTTCATGTTGAGGATGCCCTTGTCCGGAGGCTGAAGACCAAAACACTAGAAGAAAATCTTTCATGAAGGCCCCTCACCTTCGCGACTAGCAGCGCTACGACTTGCCAAAGATCAGAACTCAAATGCCGTTTGAGTGATGAGCACGTGGTTAGGCTGGGCCGCAATTTGTGCCAGCCAGCGCCGCACATGGGGAAACCGATCTAGCTCAAAGCCGCCTTCATGGGCCACGTGGGTGTAAGCATAGAGCGCCATGTCGGCAATAGTGTAACTTTCGCCCACAAAAAAGGCGTGCTGCCCCAGGTGCTGCTCCATCACCGCTAGTGCCTGGTAGCCCTGCTCTTGCTTGTAGGGCAGGGCAGTCTCTTGATAGGCATTGAGTCTAGGCACGTGGCAGAGCCAAAACCGTGGCGTGGCAATGTTGGGTTCGTGGCTATACTGCTCAAAAAATAACCAGCCCATGACCTGGGTCTGACTCAGTAGATCGGTGGGCCAGAAGGGGGTGCCTTGCGCCAGATAAAACAGAATGGCGTTGGACTCAGCTAGGTATCGCCCCGGCTCGATCTCCAGCACCGGAATGCGTCCGTTGGGATTTTGGGCTAAGAATTCTGGAGTGCGAGTTTCGCCCTTGAGAATATCCAGCTCAATGTATTCAAAGGGCACAGCCAGTTGGGCCAGCAATAGCCTGACTTTGTAACCGTTGCCCGAGGGAGGATAGTCGTAAAGGCGATACATGAGGGCTCCTTTAAGATGTGAGGTTTATGACTCCTTGCACCCTATCCCTCAAACCTTAACCCTACTCACAATTCCTTACCTATCTAGTGGAAAAAGCTAATCTTGCTGGGTTGAGAACTGACGCGCTCCGATCGCCGCCAGCACCCCGGCCACCGCTAACAAGATGGGGATCGAGTACCAGGGAAATTCGCCTAGGGGTTGGTAGGCGGCCGCCCGCAGGCCGATCGTTGTGTAGGTCAGCGGTAGCAGGTAAACGATCGCCTTCAGCGCCACGGGCAGAGTGCTGGGATCAAAAAACGTGCCGCCCAAAAACGACATTGGCACAATCAAAAAGTTGTTGAACAGCCCTACGCTTTCGAGGGATTTGACGTTAAGTCCGACAATGACACCCAAACCGGCAAACACGGCGCAGTTAAGCACTACCAGCAGCAAAAATAGCGGGTTCACAAAGCTCCAAAACCGCCCGGTGAAGAGAATCGCCACCAGGATCACCGAGCCTGCCGTCATCATTCCGCGCACGATGCCTGCCAGCATTTTGCCCAGGTGCAGCGCTAGGGGGTGCACCGGGTAGAGCAGCATTTCCTCAAAGGTCTTGGTGAACAGGCGATCGCCGCAGATCGAAAACGTGGTGCCACCAAAGCTAATCACCATCGACGACAGCGCCACCATACCCGGCAAAATAAACTCTAGGTAGTTGTCGCCCGCTGAGGGAGTAGTTACCTGGTCAATGGCGCTGCCCAGACCCAAGCCAAAGGCCAAGATATAGATCAGCGGTGACACGAGCCCCGATGCTGCCACCTGGGGAATGCGCACCCGCAAATCGAGCCAGTCACCCCAAAATACGGTGAGCATATCGACCCAGAGGGTCCGTAGGGGCAGAGCCTCGCTCTGACGCAGGCGCGGACGGGAGAGAATATTGGTCACGACATCATTTGTAACGCTTCTTAACAGTCTAAGGCGTAGAGGGCTGATGAATTTTGATGTTGAGTTTTGAATTTTTAGTTCTCACCGTAAGACGTTCATCCCCAACTCATAATTCAAAACCTAAAACTCAAAACTCTCTACTCCCTAGGGGTTAAAAAGTTCATCTTCGTTGCCAACCCACCACTCTCCTAGGCCCATCAGCTCCTTGTGCAGCGCCTGGAGTTCTTCCATATAGAGTTCAGGGGGAGTGGTATCTTTGCGCTCCTCCAGCTTTTTCAAGCGCAGCAGCACTAGCAGCCAGGGTTTAGAGATGCCATCTCTGGCTTCGATAAATTGGGCAAGCTCGCGACTGTCCATGGTTAACCTGTGCGGGGGGTATGAACAACTTTAACAGTGGTACCAGCGGTCTGCCCGACCCTGGTTTACGGCCGGGGTTGTATACATCTATTGCGTTAGAGACACGAAAAGTTAGATAAGGTTGTGGGCTGATCCCCAGATTTTTAGCATAGAGATGTGCGGCGCGTTGGCGAAGCCTGATCTGGGCAAAATCGCCGGTCTCCAGCTACTCAAAAATCTCAACAATCTATAAGTGGAGCGTTTTGTCGGTCGCACAGTCTTCGAGTACTCCTTTGAGGTGGCGACATGGTAGCTACGTCTGTAGTTCAACGTTCTTCGGTGCAGCGTGATCAGCAACTAGTGCTCTGGCTTGACCAGGTACGGCTAGAGGATGTGCACCTCGTGGGCGGCAAAAATGCTTCCCTCGGAGAAATGATTCAGCAGCTAACGCCCAAGGGAGTGAGAGTGCCAACGGGGTTTGCCACCACGTCCTATGCCTACCGCTACTTTATTGAGAGAACTGGGCTAGATGCCCAACTGCGCCAGGTGCTGGGCGGTTTTGACGTGAACGATGTGAGCGAGCTGCGGCGACGGGGCAGAAAGGCGCGATCGCTCATCCTCAACGCCACCTTCCCCGATGACCTGAAAACTGCCATTCTCACGGCTTACCACCAGATGTGCGAGCAGGCCGGGCAGAGCCTCTGCTTTGGTGATGAGTCCTGTCTGCAAGACCATGCCTATACCGAGGTTGACGTGGCCGTGCGCTCTAGCGCCACCGCCGAAGATTTGCCCGACGCCAGCTTTGCGGGCCAGCAAGAGACCTACCTCAACGTCTATGGTGACCAGGCAGTGCTAATCGCTTGCAAGAAGTGCTACGCCTCGCTGTTTACCGATCGCGCTATCTCCTACCGCACCACCAAAGACTTCGATCACTTCGACGTGGCCCTGTCGGTGTGCATTCAGCGCATGGTGCGCTCAGATCTGGCCACCTCAGGGGTGATGTTCTCCATTGATACCGAGACCGGCTTCCAGAATGCGGTGCTGCTGACCGCCGCCTATGGCCTGGGCGAAAATGTGGTGCAGGGCACGGTCAACCCCGACGAGTACGTGATATTTAAGCCCACCCTCAAATCTGGCCACAAACCTATTCTCAGCAAGCGCTTGGGCACCAAAGCCCTGCGCATGGTTTATAACACCACCGGCACCGAGCTCACCAAAAACGAGCCGGTGCCCCTGGCCGATCAAGAGCGTTTTGCCATCGACGAAGACGACATTCTTCAGCTCGCCCAGTGGGCCTGCACCATCGAAGATCACTACACCCAGCTGCGCGGCGTCAACAGCCCCATGGATATTGAGTGGGCCAAGGATGGCCACACGGGGGAGCTGTTTATCGTGCAGGCTCGGCCGGAAACGGTGCAGTCGCAGAAATCACAGAATGAGCTGCGATCGTACATTCTTGACGTGCCTGAGGGCGTGGAGCCGGTGGCCCGTGGTCGGGCCGTGGGCGATCTGATTGGCCAGGGCGAGGCTTGCGTAATTTTAGAGGTGTCCCAGATTGCCGAGTTTCGCCCTGGGGAAGTGCTGGTCACGGCTCGCACCGACCCCGACTGGGAGCCGATTATGAAGCAGGCCAGTGCGATCGTCACGGACCAGGGCGGGCGCACCTGCCACGCCGCGATCATTGCGCGAGAGCTGGGTATTCCGGCGATCGTCGGCTGCGACAATGCTACCCAAATGCTCGAGATGGGTGACTTCGTCACTGTCTCCTGCGCCGAGGGCGAAGAAGGGGTGATTTACCGAGGCGAGCTGCCCTTTAGGGTCGAAACTACCAAGCTCGATAGCCTGCCCGAAACCCGCACCAAAATCATGATGAACGTGGGCAACCCCGAGAAGGCCTTTACCCTAGCCGCCCTGCCCAACGACGGTGTTGGCCTAGCCCGGCTGGAATTTATCATCGCCAACCACATCAAAGTGCACCCCCTGGCCCTGCTCAACTTTGACAGCCTCGCCAACGGCTCTGAAAAGCGTGAAATTCAGCAGTTGACGGCCCATTACGACCACAAACCCGACTATTTCACCGACAAGCTAGCCCAGGGTGTTGGCACCTTAGCCGCTGCCTTTTATCCCAAACCGGTGGTGGTGCGACTGTCCGACTTTAAGAGCAACGAGTACGCCCATCTGCTAGGTGGCAGCACCTTCGAACCTGACGAAGAAAACCCGATGTTGGGCTGGCGCGGTGCCTCTCGCTACTACGACGAGCGCTACCGCGATGGTTTTGCCCTTGAGTGCCAGGCCCTCAAGCGCGTGCGCGACGACATGGGTCTCACCAATGTGATTTTGATGGTGCCCTTCTGCCGCACCCCCGAAGAGGGCCGCCGGGTGCTTGAGGAAATGGCTCGACACGGCCTAGTGCGTGGCGAAAATGATCTGAAGGTCTACGTGATGTGCGAACTGCCCAATAACGTAATCTTGGCTGACGAGTTCAGTCAGGTGTTTGACGGCTTTTCCATTGGCTCGAACGACCTGACTCAGCTCACCTTGGGGATCGATCGCGACTCGGCCCTGGTGGCCCACCTGTTCGACGAGCGCAGCACCGGGGTTAAGCGCATGGTGAAGATGGCGATTCAAACCGCCAAGGAGCATGGCCGCAAGATTGGCATCTGTGGTCAGGGCCCTAGCGACTACCCCGAGTTTGCCCGTTTCTTGGTCGAACAGGGCATTGATTCTATCAGCCTCAACCCCGACACGGTGATCAAAACCCGCCTGGAGATCGCCGACATGGAGCAGCAAATAGGTTGAGAATGGCTACAGATCCCAGGGATACTTCAAAACCTTGAAGGTTTGAGCCTAAAGGGTTGCTGCAAGAGTGTTCGTAGTTTTGTGGGATAGCCTCCTGGTTGTTCATCAGGACAGGCAGGAGCCTACTCCACAAAACCACCGGCATTTAGCTACCCACTGATGACAATTACGCAAAACTCTGATCAGCCTCGAAGTTTTCGAGTTTTGTAGGGCCGCCGCTCGGGTCGAACGACCTAATAGAAGAGCGTGCTTTTGTGTGATTGACGGCAGATAATTTAAGCAGCGAAGGATCGTAGCTGCTGTGTATGGTCTTGGCTTTTGTGAGAAAACTCAGTCAAAGTTATTTGAGAAATCTCAATTAATCATTTGTACGATTAATCCTGAGATAGAGCCTTCTAGAAAAAGCAACCTTTATGCTGTAAAGCAAAGAGTTTGAGCGATCGCTTGCTCTGCCAAATTGCAAGTCAAAACCGATTATTTTGTCATTGCTTTTTCACTGCGGTCGTGGTCATTCTCTCCTCTAGATTATGAGTAGGGAAAAATGAATCAGGTTAAGCCAGTTATCGTTGTTCACGGTGGAGCTAAAACTATTTCAGAAGACAAGCTGGCGGCAAATCACGCTGGATGTCGAGCAGCAGCAGAGGCGGGGTGGAATATACTTCGTAGTGGCGGTAGTGCAGCTGCAGCCGTTGAAGCTGCCATTCAGGTATTAGAGTCTGACCAAACATTTAATGCCGGCTTCGGTTCAACTATGAACAGTGAAGGCGAAGTTGAAGACGATGCCGCCATGATGGATGGAGCAACGTTAGCTTGGGGAGCCATTGCAGCCGTGCAGGGAGTTCGTCATCCTATCTCTGTTGCTCGCAAGATTATGGAAGACAAGCCTCGGTTCCTAGTGGCTGAAAGTGGTGAACGATTTGCCCTCGAGCACGGGCTAGAGATGTGTGATAAAGACGAGCTGGTCAGCGAAGAACAGTATCAGGAATGGAAAGAAGAAGCTAACGTCTTAGATCGTCCAAATACTGTGGGCTGTGTGGCACTTGACAGCAGTGGCAATCTCGCTGCAGGTACTTCTACAGGTGGTACGACTGGTCAATCCCAAGGACGTGTGGGCGATTCTGCTTTAGTTGGCTCTGGTTTATATGCGGATAATCAACTGGGAGCTTGCTCAACTACTGGGGATGGCGAATCAATTATTCCGGTGGTACTTGCCAAGACGGCAATCGATGCCTTAGCTGAAGAAACTCATCCAGACCAAGCAGCCCAACACGCGATCAACACCCTCAAAGCGCGTGTAAAAGGCGAGGCAGGCTGTATTTTGCTTGATCGCCAGGGACGTATAGGTTGGGCATACAACTCAGACAATATGGCAGTTGCCTACATGACTGAAGCTTTGCAGCAGCCAGCTGTTTTTACCGAAAAGGAACAATCATTTGCGATCGCTTAAACTGCCATGTTTTCTCAAACTGACTTTAAATTCTTCCAAGGCAATTCTTTTTCTGATCTCTTCGCTCAGGATATTGAAAATGAATCCTATGCCCTGATCTTAAACTATCCTGCAACTGCAAAGTGGGCAGCTTATCCTAACGTCCAGAAGTATTTTCTGCAAGATGGTAGCAGTGAAGCCACCAAAACGTCATTTGACAAAATTTGCCAAAAAGAACCTTGGAAAAATCTAGCTGTACTGGGAGATACGCTTCCTGGGGTAGTCATCAGCCCACCGCAGAACCTCTTAATGAGGTATTGGCAAGAGCATTTTGGCTTTGGCGATCGACAACTAGAGATGATGGATTGCTCAACATATTTAGATGACTTCAACCAGAGCAACCACCTTAGCCAAGCGATTACGCTTTTTCCGTTCGATCGATTACTGCCCGAAAAACATGCCGTCAATCCCGATATGCACTATCGTTTGTTGAGCAAAGCCACCCTTGCCAAGTTAGGAGTGCTCTGCCCAATTTACCAAACCTATGATTTAAGTCAGGTTGATTTAAATCAAATTCAACTTCCATCAGAGTACCCCTACCTGATTAAGACATCGCATGGTCTTTCGGGCGAGGGTACTTATATCATTCGCAGCAACAGCGATCTTAACTACTGCTTGGAAGAACTCAAGAAGTATATGAGGATCAATCTATTAAAAACCATCATTGTTTCGGAATTTGTTAAGCATGAAGTTGGCAACTATTGTGTGCATTTTTACGTTAATAAGGCTGGAAAGATTACTCTAATTGGTGTGACACAGCAGCTAGTAAGTCCCGAAGGAAATTATTTGGGTGGGTTAGTCGATTACACAAATGATATGAGCAAATTCTTCTCAATGATTTCGGCGATCGGAGAGTATGCCTATCAGCAAGGATATTTCGGCATTATTGGTTTTGATGTTCTGGAAGATAGGGATGGAAAACTTTACGCGATCGACGCTAACTTTCGCATTAATGGCTCCACGCCGCTTTGTCTTCAGCGTCATTCATTGCTGAAGCACGGTAAGGCGATCGCAAAATATTCGAGCGATTATCGGATGGAAGGAACGCTTGATTCAATTTTGCTCACACTGAAGTCAGAGCTAGAGCGCAAGGATTTTCTCATCTTGTCGGCACTAGAGAAGGTGAAGTACGGCAAAATCTACACCGAAATCTACGGCATTGTCACAGGAAAAAGCTTACAAGATATGCAACAGATCGAACAGAGCTTGCACAGCAAAGGCTTGCAGTTGACGAGCTAACACACAGAAGGGATAGGGCGTAGTTAAGGTTGAATGAGGTTAGACAAGCCTATGCGCCCAACCCTTCAAGATCGCTTTGATCACTAGTTAGCGCCGAGGGGGTGAATGATGCTTACCGTCAGGTTTTGATCCCAAGGACGGTTGCAGAGTGGAGATGGAGAAGCACTCGTAGGTTGATGGTTGAGGATCTATCTCCTACTAAAATCTCAAACGAATTGTTCGTTTCTTCAATTTAGGAGCAATCGCATAACCTAATTTCATAAACCCGAACTTTTGCCAATTCCTCCAGGCCTACGCTACCCCGGCAAACATGGCTTCGTAGGGCTGAGGATTGGCATTGTCTTGGGCAACAATTTCCACAATCTTGTTGCGTGACTGAGGCTGGTACAGTGCTTCTACACAGACCTCAGCTACCTTTGACCGAGGTACGCTGCCCTCAGACAGCGTGTCTGCCGAGGCCATAACTAGGGGGCGGGTGTCAGCATCGTCATCCTTCAGTCCGCCGGGGCGAACGATGGTGTAGGTGAGACCGCTGGCTTGCAGGTAGGCCTCAGCCTGATGCTTCCAGTAAAGAATGAGAAAGAACAAATTGAGGGGGTGGAAGAAGCGAGAGGCGCAGAGCGACGACACCATCACAAAGTGCTCAATGCCGGTTTCTTTGGCCACATCGATCAGGTTTTTGTTGCCTTCGTAGTCAACCTGGTAGGGGCCGGTGGGGTCAAAGCCGGGGCGAGCGCCGGTAGCAGATAGCAATACGGTGCAGCCTGCGATCGCCTTGCGAATGCTCTCTTTATCGGTCACACTACCTTCCATCAGCGTGACCTCGATGGGCAGCTTGGCACGAGCAGCGGCGGCATCGCGCACAAAGGCCACCACGGGCACGCCGCGACCCACGAGCTGGTTCACAATTTTTGAACCTGTGGCCCCAGTCGCCCCGGCAACAAATGCTTTCACGGCTGCTTCCCCGATAGTTATAGAACTGGCTTGATCTTACGGAAAGCGATATGAAAAGAAACCAACCCTAAGGCGGGTTACATGAAACCGTGATAGGCATGACAGTTCTGAGGGGCACACTTGAGATACTAAAGCCTTACGATGGATTAAGCCTGAGACGCAACCTTCGGCGTAATTACATTGTCTGATGTTGTTTAAGCAAGTGGTTGGACAGTGACTCTCGAATTCATGCCATCTGCTCAAAACCCCAACGCCTCTCCCTTGCCGGGGGATGAGGAAATTGGTGCTGAGGAGGCGATGGTCAACGAGCAAATTCCCCCAGCCGTTGCTGACCATGGAGCACCCCCAGTGGCCCATGACCCAGTACCCCTTACAGACGGCGCGCTGCTGTTAGAGGGGCACTACGCTGGCAAGATGGATATGGCCGCCGACAGCGATACCGTCGGTCGCTATCTCAACAGCCACCGGGGGTGGTTTACCCGCTGCGCTCACCCGATGCAGGTAGAACATATCTCAGACCATGGTTATGGGCTGGTGGTTGGGCGCTTCTCGGTGCTAGGCTACGAAGTAGAGCCTAAGGTGGGTTTATATCTGTCGCCCCTCGACCATCAGGTCTACCGCATTGATACGATTCCAGTGCCGGGGTACGTGCCTCCTGGCTACGATGTCGATTTTCATGCGGTGATGCGTTTGCAGGATGGCCCCAAAGCCACCCCTCCCGCCACCAATCTGACTCAGGTTGATTGGGATCTGAGCCTGGCCGTCAAGATTCACATGCCACGCCTGCTGAACTCAGTGCCGCGATCGCTGCTCAAGTCCTCAGGCGATCGCCTGCTCAACCAGGTCGTGCGCCAGGTTTCTAAGCGCCTCACCCGCAAGGTGCAGGAAGATTTTCACCACAGCCACAACTTACCCTTGCCTGAGAGCTACCGAGGCCACCACTTTTGGTCGAACTGGGGGCGGTGAGCGGGGAACGGCATCCACAACGGCCAAGCCAAAGCCAGGCCTGGAGGTTAGATCTGGGGATAGTTTGAACCGACAACACAAAGCGATCGCGGCCTAGGAGTTCCCTTTGGGCCGCGATCGCTGAAGAATTTATTCCCTAAGACTTGCTTTGGTCGCCCGACTAACTAGGATCCAGCCGAGGCCTGAAGGTCAGTCAGCAGCCGTTGCACAATCTTCATGCCGGTAAAAGCTTGCCAGCTAAACAGCCCCACTAACACCATGTTGAGGGTGATGTGGGTGAGCCGAGCCGTCTCACTGCCCTTCTGCATGAACGGCACTAGGGCGGCAGAGACAGCAATCAGGGATGCCATACCCAGACCTGCCAGCAGGTGAGGCCCCACAAACAGCTTGCCGGCTTCTAAGTAGGTAGCCCCCATGCCACCCACGGTGCCAAGCACCATCCAGGCCAGCAATACAGAGCCGACCTTGTGGTGCTTAAGGGCAAATTTACCTTTGATCAACTCTTTGCGGGTTTCGGCATCAGCTAGGCGGGTGCGGCGCGACTGAACCCCCAGGTAAAGGGCGTAGAGGGTCATCGCCAGCAGCAGCCACATGGTTATGGGGTGAACAAAGTTGAGCCAGGGTTTAATCGTGTCTAAGGTCATGGGGCTCCGTTGTTGCGTTTTCCGGCGTTACATTTATTTAACAAAATTATAGGAGCACAGATTCTGGCTTGGCAAAGCATTGGATCAGAATGAGTCCAGAATAAATAAGTTACCGGCAGGAACCCAGGTTCAGGGATAGCGCCGTGCAGACCCAGGTCTGGGTCTTGCCCCATCCGTCACCCAGGGAGCATAGCCTCATTCGTTGTAGAGAAACCAGTTTTAGGGAGATGTCATGCGGCGATTGCAGCGGTTTGTGACAGCATTACTGGCCAGTTTCTTGGGGGCGGTGCTGCTTAGCCAGGGGCTTGGCCTAGGGGTATCTCCAGGGTTTGCGGCAGAGCCTGCTGGAGTGGTGGCGGAACCAACGGCAACGGCGCAGGCCAGTGCTGAAGATGCGCTGTCGGTGGACCCGGTCGCGCGGCCCGAAAATACGCTGCCTACTCCCTTCCCAGAGCAGCCTGACGGCACCCTGAAGCTGCCGCCCAAGGAACCTGATATTCCTGAAATTCCTGGGACTGGCTCTGAGGTGGTTCCGACAGCCGCAGATATTGATGCCGATTCGACCGTAGGGCGGGCGCTGCTGCTATCTGGCCTTTCGCCAGAGGTGGCCAAGCGCAGCGAGATCTTGATCGAGGCCGATCGCCTCTACCAAGCAGGCAATCGCGACGATGCTGAACTCCTCTATCGGGCGGCCAAAGACCCAGAATGGCTGGCAGAAGCTGGGCCAGAGCTGGCGATCGCCCCCCTCACCGACCCCACTGAGCTACCGCCCACCGGGCAGGTCTACTGGCGCGAGGCCCAGGCCGGGGCCGAGTCGGAGTTCCCTAATCGGGTGCTGGTGCCCCTAGAGCTACTGGTGGAGAACTACCCCGAGTTTTTGCCGGGGCAGGCCCTCTACGCCCGCTACCTGGTGCAGCATGACCGGGCCGACGAGGCGGCTCGGGTGCTGGATGGGGCGATCGCCCGCTATCCCTACAACCCCGACTTGCTTAAGGCCCAGGCCGAGGTGCAGATGGCCCGCGAACAGTGGATTGAAGCGGCCATTACCGCCAACCAGTTTGCCATTCTCAACCCCGAGCACCCCGAAGCCGAAGCTATGGGTGCCCTGGCCCGGCAGAACCTCGATCGCTTTCGCGGCGAGACGAATCAATCCCTGACTCGCAACTTGATATCAAATATTGTCACTGGGGCGGCGGGGTACATTCTCACCGGGGGGCTGCTGGGGCCGTTCAGCGCGCTTAATTCCGGCATTTTGCTCATGCAGGGCGAAAGCGGTCTGGGCAACCAGGTGGCTGAGCAGGTGAAGCGACAGCTGCCCATTGTCGATGATCCCGAAATTCGCGCCTACGTCAACGATATGGGCCAGCGGCTGGCCGCCCTAGCCGGACGCGACGAGTTTGACTACACGTTTGAGGTGATCATGGATGACAGCCTCAACGCCTTTGCCCTGCCCGGCGGCAAGATCTTTCTCAATGCTGGAGCAATTACCAAAAGCCACTCCGAAGCCGAACTGGCAGGATTAGTCGGCCATGAACTGGCCCACGCGGTGCTCTCCCACAGCTTTCAAATGGTGACCCAGGGCAACCTCACCGCCAGCCTGGCCTCGTTTATTCCCATTCCTGAGGTGGCCAACATCGCCGCTGGGCTGGTGGTGTCGAGCTACTCCCGCGACATGGAGCGCCAGTCCGATATTTTGGGTACCAAGCTGCTGGCCACCAGCCGCTACGCCGCTGACGGGCTGCACAATCTGATGATTACCCTCGAAGACGAGTACGGCAACCAGGGTATAACCTGGTTTGCCTCGCACCCCAATCCGGGCGATCGCGTCAGCTATCTCAAGCAGCTGATCGACCAAGGCGGCTTCGACCGCTACACCTACGAAGGGGTCGAAACTCACCTCAAGATGCGCTACAAAATGAACCAGCTAATCACTCAATACAAGCTGGAACAAGGCATTCCAGCAGATGAACCAATTCAGGACAGGCGTCGCTAAGCCACGCGCTCTTAGGAACTAGCGCCCTTATTGCCGGTGTTGGGTATTGGTTGACGGCAAAGACAACTGAGCTATTCAACCCAGCGCAGTACCGCATCAACGCCCTTGAAGAAGTTCACCCCACGATCGCCGCCAATAGCAGCACTATCCCTACCCCAAAGCACCCCACCATTGACCAGAAGGCAATTTTGGCACTTTGATCAACGCTCTTAGTAATGACCTCGTGGGATTTCAGCGTGATGATGTAGGGCTGGTCATCCTGGGCAGGTTTTTCAATGGCGATGGTGCCGGTGCGATCGCTCGCCATGCCTACCACTAGCAGAGGGCGATCGAGCGGCAGAACGGTTTCCCGATAGCGGTAGCCCAGGGTGCGGCGAGGGCCACTGATACTGTCTTCCCCCAGCGCCAGCGAAAACGGGCCAAAGGAGAGCATGCCTCCGGCAGGGTTGCCCGGTCGAAATTCGTCCAGCACCTCCACTGGCTCGATCTTGGCATCTTCAGGATCCACTCGCACCTGCCCCGATGGATCTACCAGGTCGAAGGGAATGCGCTGACTGTGCTCGCTGATGGTTTCTGAGCCCCGCTGAGTGCTGGTCGTGACTTTGCCGTCACTGTCTTTCTGGCGCACGGTTTCTTCGTACTCGCGCACTACGGTGCTGGTGTAGCACACGCAGGGCACTGCCTTAAATTCCGAGGTGAGGGGTGTGGTCGTTTTCACGGTGCCCCATAGCCACACATAGTCGCGCCAGTCGCCGCCGCCAATTTCCTTTGAGACGGCAGTAGCCGTGGCCTCTAGGTCGGTTGCCTGACAGGCACGAGCCAGTTTGAGCTGGCGACAGCGGCCCTGCTGGCGTTTTTGCACCCACCCGAGCACGGCCCCAGCGATAATGAAGATAATGCCTGCGATCGCCATACTGCTCTCCGTCAATGACTGTCAGCTCTGGCTATCAGCTTGCCCAGACGCAACGCCAGAAACCGCTCCCTTTAACGAATTTGCACGAAAGACTTTTCTGCTGACGTTATTTACCGAAAGGTTTTGTTGCAAAACTTAAAGCCTTGCCGACTGTCCTAAAAGCCCTGATACACTGACATTTAGCGATTCATTGGACAGTTGTTCTCTTCTCTGTTCTCAGGATGTGAATTAGTCCGAGCGTCCAGAGTTGCAAGGACTGCCTCCCCTAGCATCGCCCGCCGGAAGATAGACCGGCCCACGTTCACCGCGCCATCGAAGGACTCATGGTAGATTCCCTTAAAAAGCCCGAATTGCAAGAGCTTCGCCCAGGGGTAAAGGCTCCCGCCAAAGACACCATTCTCACCCCTCGGTTTTATACCACCGACTTTGACGAGATGGCCGCCATGGACCTCTCTATCAACGAAGACGAGATGCTCGCCATCCTCGACGAGTTGCGGGCTGACTACAACCGCCATCACTTCGTCCGCAGCGAGGTCTTTGACCAGTCTTGGGACTGCGTCACCGGCGAAACCCGGCAGGTGTTTGTAGAATTTCTGGAGCGCTCCTGCACCTCTGAGTTCTCAGGCTTTTTACTCTATAAAGAACTGAGCCGTCGCCTCAAGGGCAAGAACCCCCTGCTGTCTGAGTGCTTTGATCTCATATCGCGCGACGAAGCGCGTCACGCCGGCTTTCTCAACAAGGCCATGGCTGACTTCAACATGCAGCTAGACCTGGGCTTTTTGACCAAGACCAAAGACTACACCTTCTTTAAGCCCAAGTTTATCCTCTATGCCACCTATCTGTCAGAGAAGATTGGCTACTGGCGCTACATCACCATCTTCCGCCACCTCGAATCTCACCCCGAGAACGAGATCTACCCCATCTTCCGATTCTTTGAGAACTGGTGCCAAGACGAAAACCGCCACGGCGATTTCTTCTCGGCCCTGATGAAGTCTCAGCCCGAAATTCTCAACGACTGGAAGGCTAGGCTGTGGTGCCGCTTCTTTTTGCTGTCGGTGTTTGCCACCATGTACCTCAACGATCTGCGGGCCAGAGGCTTTTACGAATCCCTCGGGTTGAATGTCCGTGAGTACGACATTGAGGTGATTGAGAAAACCAACAGCACTGCCGGACGCGTGTTCCCGGTGACGCTGAATGTTGAGCACCCCAGCTTCTTCAAGCGGTTGGATGTGGCTGCTGCCGCTAACTCTAAGCTAAGCAAGATTGCTGAGTCGAATCAGCCTAAGCTGCTGAAGAAGCTGCAACAACTGCCTCACATTGCCACTATCGGCTGGCAACTGGTGCAGCTCTACTTCCTCAAACCCATAGACGCCATGGCGACACGCGGCCAGGTGCGCTAGAGGGCATTAGCCATTTATCGAAACGCTATCCTCGTTTCCCCCAGCGGTTTTGCTCTTTGAGTGAGGCCGCTTTTTTTGCCTGTCCACAGTGTGGCAGCACTGCTAATCGAAGGCGGTAAGATGCATAGGATTCATGATGTGAGCTAGGAGCCGCCGAGTGGTGTCATCAACAATTCAACTGTTGCGACTTGGGGGCTGTCTGGCAGCGTTTGGGGTTGGACAGAGCGCCATGGCGCTTGAGGTGCGACCTAATGGCGTTGAAGCGATTGAGCCGACAACGCTTGGCTCTGAAACTCCCCACAATACGGCGGCGTCTGGCTTGTCCCTTTGCCCTCAGACGGTCGAATTTGTAGAATCTTGCACGGTTTCCTTTGAGACAACCCTGCCAACGGTCGGCGCTGCTACTCCGTCAGAGACGCTAGCCCTCGAGCCTGAGGCAGTGGCCCCTACCCTCGATCTTGACCCGGCTGTGATCGAAGGCAGCCCAACGCTCCAGCGCTGGCTAGAGGATGTGCCCGATGTGGCCAACGAAATTCGCCACCAGCCCAGCTTTCGCACCAGGCTGCGGGTAGGCTATGCCCAGTTTCCCTCTACGGGGCAGATCGGCGGCTTCGGGGTAGCGGTAGAAGACGTTTTTGTGCCGGGCACGGGCCTCGCCGCCAGCGTTGACTACAGCCGCAGCTGGAATGGCGATCGCGAATCTTACGGGGGCGAAGCTCGGTACTACCTGCTGCCTCTAGGCGGCTATTTCAACATTGCGCCCACGGTGGGCTATCGCTCTCTCAGCACTCCGGCCTACCAGACCGATGGGCTAGATGTGGGCTTGCGCCTGATGCTGGTGCCGTCGCGGGGCGGCGGGGCCGACCTGGCCCTAAGTCAGCGATGGGTGGCGCCGGGCAGTGAGAGTGAGGTGGGGATTACGAGTTTAGCGATCGGCTATGCCGTAACCCGTCAGCTGCGGCTAGGCACCGATTTTCAGCGGCAAAATTCTCGTTTTGGCCAAGACAGCCGCGTTGGAGTTTCCTTAGAACTGCTGTTGTAGGGTAGTGCTCTTTGGGTATGTCGGTTCAACGCAAAAAAAGGTGGAGAGCGATCGCTCTCCACCTTTTAGCTAGCCGAAGCAAGGCTGTGGGCTAGGGCAAGGTGCCCGATTAGTTCGAGCCCGGCTCAGAGAACTCGGCATCGATGACATCGTCACCACCGGAGCTATCGCCAGGAGTGGCGTCGCTAGGAGCCGCGCCAGCCCCATCGCCACCGGCCTGTTGATACAGGTTGGTGCTAATGCCGTAGAGGGTCTGCTGCAATTCGCCGGTGAGGGTTTTGATGGTGTCAAAGTCCTCGGCTTCAATGGCGGTTCTCAGCGCCTTGATCTGCTCCTCAGCTTTTTCCTTGTCGGCAGCGGGCACTTTATCGCCCATATCAGCCAGCTGCTTCTCAGCCTGGTAGGAGAGTGAGTCAGCCTGGTTCTTGAGGTCGATGCGCTCGCGACGCTCTTTGTCAGCGGCGGAGTTGGCTTCGGCATCCTTCACCATGCGCTCGATCTCAGACTCATCCAGCCTTGAGGCACCCGAGATGGTGATGGTCTGCTCTTTGCCGGTGCCCTTGTCTTTGGCGGTGACGTTGAGAATGCCGTTAGCGTCAATGTCAAAGATCACCTCAATCTGGGGCACGCCGCGGGGCGCGGGGGGAATGCCAGAGAGCTGGAAGGTACCCAGGCTCTTGTTGTCATTCGCCATTTCGCGCTCGCCCTGGAGCACCTTGATCTCCACGTTGGTCTGCCCGTCTTGGGCGGTGGAGAACACCTCCGACTTCTTGGTGGGGATGGTGGTGTTGCGGGGGATGAGTTTGGTCATCACGCCGCCCAGGGTCTCCACACCCAGAGATAGGGGGGTGACGTCGAGCAGCAGAATGTCTTTGACTTCACCGGCCAACACACCGCCCTGGATAGCGGCACCTACAGCTACAACCTCGTCAGGGTTGACGGTTTCGTTGGGCTCTTTGTCGAGGGTGCGCTTGACCACGTCCTTAATGGCGGGGATACGGGTGGAACCGCCCACCAGCACCACTTCGTCAATGGCGGTCTTGGCGATCTTGGCATCCTTGAGGGCCTGCTCGACGGGGATGCGGCAGCGATCGATCAGATCGGCGCACAGTTCCTCAAACTTGGCCCGGGTGAGGGTCATCTCCAGGTGCTTGGGGCCATCCTGGGTCGCGGTGATAAAGGGCAGGTTGATTTCGGCCTGGGTGACGCTCGACAGCTCAATTTTGGCTTTTTCAGCGGCCTCAGTCAGGCGCTGCAGGGCCTGCTTGTCTTTGCGCAGCTCGATGCCTTCCATCTTTTGAAACTCGCCCGCCAAGTAGTCAACGATCTTCTTGTCGAAGTCGTCGCCGCCCAGGTGGGTGTCGCCCGAGGTAGCCAGCACTTCAAATACGCCGTCACCCACTTCGAGAATGGAGACGTCGAAGGTACCACCGCCCAAGTCGAAGACCAGGATGGTTTCGTTGCTCTTGCGATCGAGACCGTAGGCCAGCGAAGCGGCAGTCGGCTCGTTGATGATGCGCAGCACCTCTAGACCGGCGATTTTACCAGCGTCTTTGGTGGCCTGGCGCTGGGAGTCGTTGAAGTAGGCCGGCACCGTGATCACGGCCTGGGTAACTTTTTCACCCAAGTACTTACCGGCGTCGTCAGCTAGCTTGCGCAAGATCTGAGCCGAGATTTCTTCAGGCGAGAACTGCTGACCCGCTTGGGGGCAGTCAATCTTGACGTTGTTGCCCACGTTCAGCACTTTGTAGGCGACTTCGGTGGACTCGGTCTTGACCTCATCGTAGCGCCGGCCAATGAAGCGCTTGACTGAATAAAAGGTGTTTTCGGTATTCATTACCGCCTGGCGCTTGGCGATTTGGCCAACCAGGCGATCGCCGTTCTTGGCGTAGGCGACGACCGAGGGGGTAGTGCGAAAGCCTTCAGCGTTAGCGATAACGGTGGGCTTGCCCCCTTCCATAACGGCAACCACAGAGTTAGTGGTGCCTAGGTCGATTCCAACTACTTTACCCATATTGTCTTTGCTCCGGCTTGACAGCTATATCATCTATAGTGCTTGCTCAAGCCATTTCTCTGAAGGAGGGGATACCGAACCGTGGAAGGCGGGGTGTGGGGCGGGGGTAGGTGGATGAGGGAGATGAGGGGGATAGAGAAGATGAAGAAAGTCTCTTTTCCCTAGGGTGTAACTATTGAGTGGTTCTTGTAATCGATTACGGTGACTGCTCGTACTCAAGGATCGACTGTAAAGGCTCGACTAGGGGCGGTAAGCTGCGGTGGATCGTTCTCCAGATGGTGGGTATATCTAGCTGAAAATATTCGTGGGCAGCTACGTTTCGCATGTCCTTCATCAAACGCCAAGGCAGGTCGGAATAGCGCTGTTGAATCTCTTCAGGGATATTGGCTGAGGCCTCACCAATGATGATGAAGTCGTAGAGCACCGCCTTGAGGACAGTTTCGTCATCTTCAAACACTTCAAAGCTGATAGCTGACGTGCGTGCTTGAATAGCGCTGATCGCGGTCAAGATGTCGTGAATGCGAAGCAGCCAGTCTCTAGAAGACACGAACAGCATCCTTAGTGACGGGTTCTCGAAGATGGGCTTTGAGTGCTGCCCGAGTGCCTATATCTACGTCACAGCCTAAAAGATCTTCGAGATAATGCTGTACCCGAAATACATCAAACAGAGTTGGCTCAATGGCGAAATCGACCAAAAAATCAATATCACTATGGGGCCTGGCCTCATCACGGGCTACCGAGCCAAACAGTTCCAATGATTTAACTCCAAGCAATTCAAGGTCGCCCTGGTGGGCTTGGGCCAATGCTAAAACGTGCTTGCAGTTTAATGGCAAAGTCATGCTAGAGAGCCTTGAGCTAATTTTGCCCTGTCCATAGGGTCTATCTGTAGGGTAAGGTTGCTGCTTATGTTTTGGCGCTAGCCTCCCTGCCAGTGACTAACCCAGCTTGATCCTAATTCATTTCAAATAGCGGCTGCCCTCAGGGGTGAGGTGTAGGTTGACCACGGCCCTCTCGTAAACCACAATCAGTCCCTGTGTTGCCAGCCGCTCTAGCAATCGCTGGCGATCGCCCACCGACACCCGCCGATGAATCTGTCCGGGGCGAATTCTGCCGCCCAAGCACGATCGCAGAATCAGCAGCTCGTCGGGGGTGACGGGCCATACCGACAGATCGAGCTTGAGCAGGGTTTTGCTGGTGAGGGTGAGGCCAAATTGGGCGATGTCGTGGTCGTAGGTCAGCCAGCCCCTGGCCCGAAGCTGATGACAAGCTTTAACCCGCTGGCGCACAGAACTTTTTCTCTCAACGGGCAGCGCGGTGAGGGAATCGCAGGTGCCGCCAGCGGCCTTGAGCTGGCCCAAAATGTCTAACTCAAGCAGGTTTGGGGCCAGAGAGGTGGTCTGGGTTGCGCTCATTGGGACTGAAAATGATAGTGGCGTCCTGAAACGATTGGCGTGGGGTGAAGTGTAATGGAAGGGGGCGATCGCGCCTGGGGCTAGTCTCTGGCTATCGCACTAGTTCATAGCAACTAGTTTTATCATGCCGCTTGCATCTTAACCACCGTGACCGCTGCTGTGTCTTTGAATTCTCAAACCTACCTAGGGCACAACCAGGAAGCCTATCAGGAGCTGCGACTGGCTCTGCAACTCAACCTGCGGCGGCAGCTGCTGATTGCGGTGTGCGACGACATGGCTCTGCAAGAGCAGTTGGCTCAGCGCCTGGAGGCCAACTTTAGCCCCTTGCCTGAGACGGTGCCTTTGGCGGCAGAGGTGCGGGCGCGGCAGTTTACGCTGGTGACGCTGCGGCTGAGCGGCGATCGCCCCGACCTGGTGCGCGAGGTGTTGCTGTGGCTGAAGCAGCAGCGCCGGCTCCAAAGCAGCGCGCCGACTACACCCGTGTTCCAGATTGTGGGCATCGATCAGCTCACCCGCCAGTCGCCCACGGTGCAAAATCGGTTTTTGGCTTCGCTGATTCGGGTTGATGCGCTGCTCACCCAGCTCGACTGTCGGCTGGTGGTATGGGTGCCGCGTCCCTGGCTGGGCAAAATTCGCCAGTCGGTGCCGGGATTTTGGCGATCGCGCAGCGGCCTATTTGAGTTTATGGGCGAACCCAGTGCGCCATCGTCAGCTCCGGCTGAGCCAGCGGTGCCACCAGCGCCAAATAGCCCCGCAGCTAAACCCCCCGATCTCTGGCGGGTGCTGCGGGATGATCTCTCGACCTTCGAGCAGCCTGCGCCTCCCAAGGATCTGACTCCCAAGGATGGGGCGGCACCGCCAGCGGTGCCGCCCGTAGAGCTGCCCCCTCTGCCCGCCTCAGATTCTAAGGCTGCTCGCAGCCGTGACCAGCCGCAAAACCCCCAGAGCTACACCGTTATAGATCAAGGCACATTTTCGAGTATCGTCATGCCGCCGGTGGGGGCAATGGCAGCGGAGACCTTAGCGGCCCTGCAGCGGGCTGAACCTGTGCTGCCGACCGTTGAGCCGGTTCCTACCCCCGCCTCGCCCAGCCCGACATCTCCGCGCCCGACAGGGGCTCTACAACTGCCCCCAGACTTAGCTGAAGATGTGGAGCTGACGAACCTATGGCGCTACATTCAGGGGTTGGTTGAGCAGCAGGCGGGGCCGCTAACCCTATCGCGAGCGTACCTGGCGCTGGGCCAGATTGGGCGCGATCGCCTCTCGGTAGAAGCTCCCACTGCCAGCGTGCTCGACTTTGCGACGGCGGTGTATGACTTGGCGATTGCCGGTTTGCCCCAGGGCAGCACCGACTGGTGCGACGCCCTCAACGACCTGGCCAGCCTCTACTGGCTCCAGGGGCAGCAGGAAAGCACGCCTGACCCCACCCCCTGGCTGCGCCGCAGCGCCAGCACCTACGAAAAGGCCCTCAAGGGCGGTGCTAAAGCGATTCCTGCCGACACCCTGGGGCGCATCTACGGTAACCTGGGCACCGTATACGGGCTGCTGGCGAACCTGGAGGAGCCAGCCCATTGTCTAGAGAAGGCGGTGGCGGCGTATCAGCAGGCTCTAGTGCACAGCCCGGCAGCGCGATCGCCCATCGACTACGCCAACTTGCAAAACAGCCTGGGGGCGATCCACTGGCGGCTATCCCAGTATGACCAGCCCCAGCACCACCTGGCCCAAGCCATCGCTGCCTACGGCGAAGCTCTAGCTCACCGCTCTGCCCAGGATGAACCGCTGGAATATGCCATGGTGCAAAACAACCTGGGCATTGCCTACTGGAGTTTGGCCCAGCACCAGCAACCGGTGTTTTTGCTCGAACGGGCGATCGCCGCCTACGAAGCCGCCCTCAAATACCGCACTGTGGCCGTTTCCCCGGCTGGCTGTGCTGCCACCGCCAACAACTTGGGCACCGCCTATTGGGATCTAGCTCAGCAAGCAGCTGTGGTCGGCGATGGTCAAAGACCTGCCCTAGGGAGCGATCGCCGCATTGCCACCCTACAACAAGCCGTTGCCGCCTACGAAACCGCCCTGGCCGCCGCCCAAATTGCCCTGCAAGAAACGCCCCCCCCTGCCCTAGGGTTTGACCTGTGGGCCACCTGTCACAGTGCCGGCGTGGTTCACGATCAGCTGGCTCAAGCGCTGCCAGAGACTCAGGCCGAAGCCCGTCAGCGCCATCTAGAAACGGCCCTCAGCCAATACCTGCTGACCTACCAAGGCTGGCACGACAATCCTCAGCAGATGGAGGTGCTGATCACAGCCCTGGTCTACAACGCTCACCTCAACTTTGAGATCTTTGGCATCCCCGGTCAGCAGGCGGTGCTCTCTAAGCTGCCGGGAGAGCTGTTGGCTCAGGTGTTGCGGCGGTTGTAGGAGTGGGGACGGGTGGGTGGATGGGTAGGTGGGTGGATGGGTGGATGGGTAGAAACTCTAAAATTCAAAGTCTAAAAGCCAGAATCGTTAAGAACCATCGCACTCGCCTTCTCAAGGGCAAACCCTTGCAGGACAATGAAAGGCGTACTTAATGGTTTGCAACATCCCGCCAGGGTAGAGCTTTTGGCAGGATGGCAGGAAGAACTATGGCCTACTACTGGTTCAAAGCGTTTCACATTGTCGGTGTGGTGGTGTGGTTTGCCGGGTTGTTTTACCTGGTGCGCCTGTTTATCTACCACGTTGAGGCGGAGGCTGAGCCAGAGCCGGCGCGCAGCATTCTCAAGAACCAGTACACCGTGATGGAAAAGCGCCTCTACGGCATCATTACCAACCCCGGCATGATAGTGACGGTGGTGATGGCCGTTGGGTTGCTGGTGCAGATGCCTGACTACCTCAAAGATGGCTGGATGCACGCCAAGCTGGGGCTGGTGGCGGTGCTGCTGGGCTATCACCACTACTGCGCTCGGCTGATGCGCCAACTGCACCGGGGCGAATGCAAGTGGTCGGGGCAACAGCTGCGGGCGCTCAACGAAGCTCCCACTCTGCTGCTGGTGGCGATCGTCATGCTGGTGATCTTTAAGAACAACTTCCCCACGGGGGCGACCACTTGGTTAATGGTGGGGCTGGTGGTGTTTATGGCGGCTACGATTCAGCTCTATGCCCGCAAGCGACGGCTAGATAAAGAAAAAGCGGCTTTGGAGGCTCTAGACGACGTGCCTGAGCCCCAAGCTCTGCAAAGCTAAGCCAGCTTTGGTCGGGGGCTCCTAGTAAGCACAAAAAACGTAGGGTAGCGATGGGCAAATGGGATCGCTGGTTGGTGCCGGGGGTTTTGACCGCCGTGGGCGTTCCCTTTTTAATTGCTGGGGGAGTGCTTTGGGCTGTGGTGCCTCAAGCAGTTGCCAACCATGCTAAGGAGGTAGCCCGGCTGCCCGTGGCCACGGCAGCCACGCTCAATGAACGGGGTGCCCCGGTGCTGCTAGAGGGCCAGGTGAGCGATCGCAACTCCTTTAGCGATCGCCCACCCCTAGTGGCCTACAACGAGTATCACCGGGTGCGCCGCGACGACGAGTGGAAATGGGAGTACGAGCGCAGCTACAACCCCACGCTCTGGGTACAGATTCCGGGAAAAGAGGTGGAGATCGAGGCGGGATACAGCCTGCAATCGACCTCTTCTCAGGTACAAGAGGGGAGCAATCGCAGTTATGAAGGCCTTGAGGTCAACGATCCAGTTCTGGTGTTGGGCACCTTGAGCGTCGCTGGCGATCGCCCCGTAGTCGCTGAAGCCAAGATTGGGGCTGAGACCAAAGAGACCTACCTGGTATCCCTAGAGCAAGACCAGGCGACTGCTCGTTGGCTGGGCCTACTGTTTTTAGTTTTGGGCAGTCTGCTGATCCTGGGCGCTGGGTTAGCTGTTTACCTGATCTGGCGGGGAATGAGCCGCGATCGCTAGAGCACTGCCCCACGATTGGGTCAACCCGGTTCTTCTGATCGCCAAGCTTGGCGATAAACTACACCAAACTTTCATACGTGTAACTCGGAAGAAATGCCACATTAGGCGTGGACACTCGATCCGAGGCTACACACATGCTCAATCTGGAAATGCGGCGCCCCCTCAGTGTCGGTTTCGAACCGCTGCATTTGCGCCCTGGCACTCGGCGACTCAACCTGGCGGCAGGGCTAACGACCTTTCCAGAAGAAATTCTTGAGCTAGCAGACAGCCTTGAGGTCCTGGATCTATCGAACAACGCTCTGTCCACCCTGCCCGACAGCTTTGCTCAGCTGCGCAACCTGCGGGTGGCCTTCTTTAGCAACAACGCCTTTGAGGTGTTGCCCGAGGTGCTGGCCCACTGTCCTAACCTGTCGATGATTGGGTTTAAGGCCAACCAAATCACCACCGTGCCCGCTGGGGCGTTACCCCTAGCCACCCGCTGGCTGATCTTGACCGATAACCGCATCGAGTCGCTGCCCGAGTCCATTGGCCAGCTCACCAGGCTGCAAAAGCTGATGCTGGCTGGCAACCAGCTGCGGGCTCTGCCAGAGAGTCTAGCCAACTGCCAAAATTTGGAGCTAGTGCGCCTTGCTGCCAACCAGCTTGAGGTCCTTCCTCCTCAGCTGCTCGCCCTGCCACGCCTGAGCTGGCTGGCCTACGCCGGCAACCCTTTCTGCCAAGGTTGGGGCAGCGAGCCCATACCGCTACCTCAAATTGCCTGGGACGATCTGACGGTGGGCGACATCCTCGGGGAGGGGGCCTCTGGTGTAATTTCGCGCGGCACTTGGCGGCAGGGTCAGGATGAAATGCCCGTTGCCCTCAAGCTATTCAAAGGCGCGATTACCAGTGACGGCCTGCCCGAAGACGAAATGCGGGCCTGCATGGCGGCGGGGGCACACCCGAACCTGGTTGGTCCCCTGGGCCAAATTGTCGCGCATCCCGAGCAGAAACCTGGGCTGGTGCTGCCGCTGGTTGACCCTAGCTACCGGGTAATGGGCGCCCCTCCTAGCCTAGAGAGCTGCACCCGTGACACCTACCCCATAGACGCCACCTTTTCCCTAGAGGCGGCTGTGGGCATTGCGCTTGGGGTAGCTGCCGCTGCCGCCCATTTGCATCGACGGGGCATTCTTCACGGCGATCTGTATCCTCACAACACCCTGGTTAATGCGGCGGGAGACGCCTGCTTGAGCGACTTTGGGGCGGCTAGCTTCTACGACCGGGCGGGGCAGGCCGCTCCGGCCCTAGAGCGTTTGGAGGTACGGGCCTTTGGCTGCCTGCTGGAGGATTTGCTCGATCGCTGCCCCGCCGCTTCTAAGCCAGCGCTGCGACTGCGCCAGCTACAGCACGCCTGCATGCGGCCTGAGGTGCTGGCTCGTCCAGCCTTTGATGACGTGCTGGATGAGCTGGTGGCCTTGGCTCCCTGAGGCCGGGCTTGCCAGGGCTTGGCCTACAGGTGGACGCCGTCACAGCCTTGGCCTTACCTTTAATTGCGTCAGCAAACGGATGCGGCTTGAGGGAGTAGGTGTATCCAGCGATAGCAAGCCGATTTAAAAAAATGGGTATCCTCAAGGCGCGGGCAGTTGGAGCAGCAACCCCAGGCAACGCACGGCTCGTTGGCCAGTCTGGGCACAGGGTTTGAGTGCATTGCAAGCATAGGTACAGCTTTTGAACAACGCAAATGTTGCTGGCCACGGCCAGTCTGCCACTGACCCAACGGCTCAGGTATTTTTGGCTTACGCGGTCGAAGATGGTTGCCGCGCTCCTGGGGACGCGATCGCTGGGCCCGGTGGGGCCAAGGCGGTAGAGGCGTTGCGCCAGCTGCTAGCCCAGGCTCAAATTAGCTACCGGCAAAGCCCCTACCCCTGGCCTGCTGACGCCGACCCCGAAGTGATCATCTCTCGGGCGGCCGAGGCTTGCGATAACTATGTGCTGGTGCTGTCGCCTTACACCCTGGCCGATGTCTTTTGTCTACAGGGGCTGCTGTTTGCCCTCAGCCTGAACAAACGCATTGTGCCGGTGCTGATCGAAACCGTCTCTGCCCAGCACCTGCCTGAGCCCTTACAAACCCTTGAGACTATCGACCTGCGGACCAGGTCAGTGCCCCTGGCGCAGACTGACGGAGGCCGCCAGCTTTTGCAAACTCTGCACCACGCCGCTGACTACCACCAGGCCCACACCCAACTTTTGGTCAGAGCCTTGGCATGGGAGCGACAGCAGCGCCACCCAGATCTACTGCTTCAGGGTGATGAGCTGGCTCAATACCAACGCTGGCTGGTGCAGGCCAACGGGCGGTCGCACCATCGACCCATTCAGCTACAAGCCCTATATATTGCTGAAAGTGCCCGCCACAGCGCTGACCAGGGCGGTGCCGTAGCTTTAGGCATGGGCTGGATCAGGCGCTGGCTGTAGCTGACCTAGCTTGATGCGCTGGTGTAAAACCGCAGGGCAAATCGCCAAAACCGATTCGCCACCACCATCAGCACCGTCGCCAGCAGCGCCGAAGCCAGCAGCCAGCCACGCCCGCCCTGGTTGAGCATGGTCTGGGCCGGTACGGTCGTCAAGAACGCCACCGGCACCACAAAGGTGAAAAATGCTCGGTAGGCCACTGGGTAGGCGGCGATCGGGAACCGTCCCGCCTCTAGCAGCCCCCGCAGCACCTCGGTGACGTTGTAGATTTTGACAAACCAAATGCTGGTGGCCCCCAGCATAAACCACAGGCTGTAGAGAGTAAGCGCCCCAAACAGCAGGGGCAAGGTCGCCAGGGCGTAATCGGCCCAGCCCAGGCCTAGGCGTGTGCCGCCGTAGCCAATCATCACTAGGCCAAACAGCACGTCGGGCAGGCCCCAGGGCGAGATCACTCGGGTCGAAAGCCAAAACTGCGAGCTAATCGGCTTCAGCAGCACAAAGTCGAGGGTGCCCTGCTGCACCTGGCTGACGATTTTGTTGAGGTTGGGAATCAGCACCGTGGCCGCAAAACCTTGCAGCACGGTAAATAGCCCCAGCACTAGCAAGGCGGCTTCCCAGCTCCAGCCGGCAAACTCGTAGCCGGTACGATAGAACAAAAACAGGCCAAACAAGCTGCCCACCAGCCCGCCCAGACTAATCAGGGCGGTGACCAAAAAGTTGAGGCGGTACTCGAGCTCGGCAGCGATCGCCGTACCCCAAAACAGTCGCAGCACCTTCCAATAGCGCTCCATTAGGCCCCCATGCCAGAATATTGCTTCAGTCCCCGCCGCCACAGCCAGCGGTTTAGCCCCCAAAACAGCGCCGACCAGAGCACCATCGCCGCAAACCCTTGCGCTACATGGTTGGGGCGGTTAATCAGCAGACTGGCCGGAAAATAAATTAAGTAAGGAAATGGCGTCCATAGCACCACCTCTCGTACCGCGTCAGGAAAGAGGGAGAGGGGAGCGATCATGCCCGATAGGAATGTGTAGAGCAAAAACCAAAACTGCTCCAGGGCACTAGCCCGTTCCGTCCAAAAGGCCGCCAGGGCAAAGGTGTACTGCATGAGAAACCGCAGGCAAAAAGCCAGGGCGATCGCCAGCAGCCCCAGCAGCAGATTGCCCAGACTGGGCAGCCAGGCGGCATAGGGGTAGAGCAGCAAAAACAGCCCCACCAGCAAAAAGGCGAAGGGCAGCCGGGCAAAGCGTTCTGACACGTGGCTAAAAAAGTGCCGCCAAGCCGGGTCTATCGGCTGCAACAGATAGGGCGACAGCCGCCCTTCCACTACCTCCCGCTCAAATTCCCAGATCACCCAAACGACGGTGAACTGTCGCACCAAGAACACCGCCAAGAAATATTGCACCAGCTCGGTCGGACTGAGGTCGAACTGGTTGCCCTGGGCCGCTTCTACCCACAGGCCCATGAGAATTAGCGGAAAGGTGCCGGACAGCACCCAAAACACCAGCTCAGCTCGGTATTCCACCATGTAGGCGTAGTATACCGACAGCATGACGCGGGAAATTTTCAGCGCTTGTTTCACTATACTTTCACTAAGGGAGGCTCCTCGTTGGCCTTGATCCTACCAGGATGCACTGGGCTGAGGGAGAACAAGGCACGACGGTCTGTCGATGGGCAGATATTTTCCAAAGTTTGATGTTTTCTGCAGATGGCTTTAACTCTTTTCTCAAAAGAAAAGATATGCTTGAAATTGTATTCGGTAACTTTAGATACAGATTTTTTGGAGTGTTCGCTATGTTATCTACTCAAGAGCAGGCTCGACAGCTATTGGCCCGCACCCGTCAGCAGCAGCAGCATCGTCGGGCCAACATGCTAGGACGTTCTACCCACGAAGTTTTGCCTTCCGAGACCCCTCAGGCCTAGGCCATAGTCCTCGGCTTAATGCCCTACCTATTGAGCGATTGGACAGTTGGCCCCATGTCACTCAGCAGAGACTCGGGCTAGCTTAACCGCTCATTAACCCCGGCGATCGCCCCCACAACCATGATGAACGTGAACTAACCATGCATTTTTGCAATGCGGTTCGCACCTGACTCATCTTTGGCCCAGCGATCGCTGGGCCTTTTTTATGCCTTAAACTCCTTGAGATCACAGAGCCGAGTTCCACTCCCTAGGTCCTAACAGGTCACTTTCGAAGGGGGAACAGCTGTTGCTCTCTTGCAGGCGAGCGGCGATCAGGGCGGTGCTAGTTGCACAACGTTCCATTATCTCCCTTAAGATCAAGTCTTCCAGACCTAATTCGCGCCCGCTGTTAGTGAGAGTGCTTCGCTTTATGTTCTGGTTGAGTATTGCGTTAGTGATTGCCCCAGCAGCCCTCGCCTTAGCTCAAACTCTGGCCCAGGGATCCGGGGCAGACCCGTCGTTTTTTGCGTCGCTTCAGCAGCAGCTAGTGCAGGCGCTTGCCTGGATTGACGGTTTGGGGGCGATCGCACCCCTAGCCTTCATCCTGCTCTACATCGTGATTACCGTTGCCTTTGTGCCCGCCTCAATCGTAACATTGGGGGCCGGCGTGGTGTTTGGGGTGCTTAAAGGAGCGGCCCTGGTGTTTATTGGGGCTATGCTGGGGGCCACGGCAGCGTTTTTGGTGGGTCGTTACGTGGCGCGGGGTTGGGTCGCTAACAAAATCGCCAACAACCCTCGCTTTCAGGCCATTGACGATGCGATCGCGAAAGACGGACGCAAGATCATCTTGCTGCTGCGGCTGTCGCCGGTATTTCCCTTCAACCTGCTCAACTATTCTCTAGGGCTCAGCCAAATTTCCCTCAAAGACTATGTGGTGGGTACGGTAGGCATTTTGCCCGGCACGGTGATGTACGTCTACCTGGGCTCGCTGGTGGGCAACCTGGCTACCCTGGGGACTGACAGCAGCCAACCCCCTGAGGCTGCCACGGTGCAGTGGGTCATTCGCACTGTGGGCCTAGTGGCTACGGTGGCCGTAACCCTCTACATCACCCGCATTGCCCGCCGCGCCCTCAATCAGGCCCTCCCCAAAGAGTCAGCTTCTCCAGAAAACCCATAGTTAGCCAATCACGCGCTACCCTCCCACTCCCTACTCTCCCACTCCCTACCCCCTCGTCCGCTATGCTGGTGTCGGTGTTTCGGGTCTAGACGCATGCCAATGGCAATCAACCCGATGAGTTGGCTAGGCCGTCTGGTCTGGGGAATTGTGCTAGCGCTGGTGCTACATGGGGCCATGGCAGGGCCAGGAATGGCTCAGGCCGTCGACACCGAGCCGGTATTTATAGATGGCCTTTTTCTGTTTGAGGTACCCGCCGCAGGAGACCTCACCGCCGTGGAGCGGGCGCTGGCCATTGAGATCAACCTGGAATCTTTGATAGAAGACGCCAACCCAGTGCTGGTGCGCACCGAAACCCGCAGCGCTGGGGAATCAGGAGGGAGTAACCCAATCATTTTTGCGGGCGATCGCTACATCATGACAGTCACCAGCGCTGATGCCGCCGTGGGCGGAGCCGGTACGCCTCAGATCCAGGCCAATCGCTGGGCCGACGCCTTGGCTGGCGCCCTCAAGCAGGCTCGCGCCGAACGCCAATCAGGCTTTTTGACCCAGGCGCTGACCAGGGCTCTAGCCGCCCTGGCCGCCGCTTTATTACTCCATGGCCTGACGGGATGGCTGTGGCACCGCTGGCTCAAGCCGCTGCTTGAGCGTTTATCCTTTTGGCCCACCGACTCAGAGCACCACAGCACCGGGCTGAAGCTGTTGTTTCGGCTGACGCTGGTTTTGGTGCGCGGGGCGGTGTGGTTTACGGCGGTAGGCTACATTGCCAAGCTGTTTCCCCTCACACGCCGGGTGAGCTACCGAGTGTCGAGCAGTTTGCAGGAGGGCCTGTTTGACCGCAGCGTGCTGCTGGGCAGCCGATCTTACTCGCTGTTTGATTTGCTGATGGTCATGGCCACCCTGCTGGCGTTAGTGGTGATTGCCAGTACCTTGACCAATCTGATGCGATCGCGGGTGTTGCAGGTCACCGGCATCAGCCTTGCCGCCCAAGAAGCGATCTCAGTGCTCTCGAAATACACCCTAATTTTGCTGGGCACCGTGGTCGTGCTTCAGCTCTGGGGCATCGATCTCAGCTCCATCGCTCTGATCGCCAGCGGTCTGGGGATTGGGGTGGGCCTGGGCCTGCAGGGGCTAGTTAAAGACTTTGTCAGTGGTCTCGTACTGGTGTTTGAGCGCCCGGTGCAGGTAGGTGACTTCGTTGATTTTGGCCAGGTCAAAGGCACCGTGGCTCGCATTGGCTCGCGCAGCACCGAGATTCGCACCCTCGACCATGTCTCAATCATCGTGCCCAACTCCCGTTTTTTAGACTCGGAAGTGATTAACTGGAGCCACGGCAACCCCGTATCGCGCATTCGTCTGCCGGTGGGGGTGGCCTACAGCGCTGACCCCCAGCAGGTCAAGGTCGCCCTGCTCGAAGCCTGCCAAAAAAACCAGGAAATTTTGACGACTCCCGCCCCCCAGGTATTTTTTCTGGGCTTTGGCGACAGCGCCCTCAACTTTGAGCTACTGGTGTGGATTGCCCAGCCCAGCCGCCAGCTGGTGATCAAAAGCGACCTGTACTTTGTCATCGAGGCTAGCCTACGCCACCACGATATTGAGGTGCCGTTTCCCCAGCGCGACCTACACATTCGTTCGGGGTACTTACCAACGTCTCGCCCATTGGAGGCACAGCAGTATTTGGATCAGGCGGCCAACGAGTCAGCCCATGGGTCAGAGGAGGCCTAGCAATATCGTTGCTTTCCGTAAGGCCGGACCGAGGCGGATCGTTCTCCCGGTGGTCACAACCATAGAGGCCTAATGCTGAATGCTGGTTGACGCTCCTTGCTGAAGTAGGAAAAAAGACGGGTTTTCCGGTGGAGGCGACCTCTTTTTAAGCTGAGGCAATTGACTTTAGACTTAGTTTGATCATGGTGAACCGCGGCGTTTTGAAGGGCAGCAAAAAAAAGGAGCGCTTTAGGGAAAGTTAGCTAAAATTACAGCCGTATTTGCAGAGAAACCGGGGTTCTATACCCGCACGTTCCCGAATTGGTCGCCTAACGGGTTTCTCGAGTGAGGAGTATAGGGAGCTAATTTTCATGAAACCAGTCTGGCCCATTGTCCCCCTTAGCCGCTGGTCGAAGCGGCTGTTTAAGTCGCTTGCGCTGTTTATTACCTCGGTTTTTCTGGTTACTGGCCTATCGGTGCCTGGTTACAGTGCAGCTCAGCCCCCAGCGCTGACGCCCAACACCGCTGCCGAGGCCGGATTGGATATATTGATGGCTCAGGAACCGAACACCTCGGGCAACGCCACCCTCTACTTTGAAACCGCTACCTTTACCGTTAGCGTCTTTCCCAGGAATTCTCAAACCCTGCGGATGAATGTCTACAACCGTGATACCCGCCTGTCTGAGCAGCTCAATGCTCCCGTTACCCGCCGCGACGGAATTATTAGTAGCGAGTGGATAAGCTATGACAGCTTTGGCTCGCGTGCAGGCCGCAACGTTGTCTACCGGGCTAGTGGCAACCTAAGTAACAACCAGGCCCGCCTCGAAATTGTTGATCTTTCCACCAGTTCCATCTTGCTTAGCCAAAACAGCACCAGCGTTCGAGACTTTTTCCTTCCCGGAGCCAACCCTAACCCTAACCCTAACCCTGGGCAGGGCGACCTGCTCAACCGCACGCTTGTGGGCTTTGATACCCAAAATCACTCGGTTCGGGTGTTTAACGACAGCGGCGTAACCAAGATGAATGTTTACAACAGAGTCTCTGGTCAGGCGCTGGTCAATGGTCTGACTGCCACCGCAGAAGCCACTGAGGCTGCCCCCTACCGATGCTGGGTCAACTACTTTGGCGGTCAAAGTTTTGGCGGTGCTGCGGCCCGCTACTTCATTCGAGTCAGCGGTGATGGACAGGCACGGCTGGATGTGATTGCCCCCAATAACGGGGTGTTACTGTCAGAACCTAGAATCAACTCTGCGCCTCTGGTGACTAATATTCCCCAGGCCGATCGCCCCGCTTGTTTTGGTGGCGGTAGCACCGTGCCCGATGGGGCTGGCCTAGCGCCTTTTGTGGTCGCCGTCTTTGGTGGTGACAATGAACTCCAGCAGGTGCGCCGGGTGCTACCCAGTGGCAGCAGCCAGGGTGTAGGTGGTTTGACCTGCGTAATCAACCCTCGCTTTGAGAATGCGCCCCAGGGTCAATTCATCAATGCGGCTGAGTGTACCGATCGCAACGATGCCGGTGCTGTAGTCAGCTTCCTGCGCGGTCGCGGCCTCAACTCTCGTCTGGTCTACCGCAACTTCCGGTACCGCTAGGGTCGAGTAGCTGAGTTTCCTATTCAGCTATCCAAAATCTCACACAAAAAAGGGGAGACGACACCGTCTCCCCTTTTTTGTGTTCATTGCTTTAGGGGGCCAGGCGGGCCTTTTTGAGCCGGTTCTCTTCGTACCAGGCGGCGATCGCCGGTACCCAGGCCGTAAAGTGGGGCCAGATTTCTTCACACATTTTCTGCGCTTCGAGCTGGGCGTCGGCCTTCCAGCGCAGGTCGAGCAGGTGCATCACCGATCGCACGTTGGCCGACATCACCCAGTGCTGACGAATATCGAAGGGAATTAGCCCTCGGGCATGCTCTTCGGCAAAGCCCTGGTCGATGCGGGTTTTGTAGCGGCGGCTGGCTTCCAGGCACCAGTCGAGATCTTGCTGGCGAGCCTCAGGGGTGTATTCGTACTTCTTGCCCTGGCGATCGGTGTAGTAGCCTAGGGGCCGTAGGTAAAAGACCTCTTCGACCTCGCGTTTGCCATCGACTACATCCAAAATGCGCTGGCCGGTATATCGAAAACTCTGCACATCGAACGAAACGCCCACGCGATGAGTACGAATCTGCTGCATGGTGCTGTGGGGAAACCAGCCGACATTAAACACAATCTGGGGATGCTCCAGCGGGCCGTAGTGGCCACGCCCACCCTTGAGCAGGCTAGTGACTAAGATTTCGCCGCAGCGCTCTTCGCTGGGCCAAGTCTCGCGATCGTGCGCCACAAAGCCCTCGGCGTAGTCTTGGTGCATGGCGGCATACATGGTCTGTTGAGGGTTTGGGGTCTGGGAAATGACCTCAACGGTGAAGCGATCCATAGCGCAGATTTCCGGGAATTAAGCGATCCATAGCTTAGGTTTCCAGGAGTTAAATGTCTAGGTATTCCTCATATTCGACCACGACTCGTCGTTCCTTGAAGACAGGCGAGGGCGAACGGGTTAGTTCTGTGGTAGATGCCTCTGTTGAGGATGCTGGGGCCTGGTATGAACTGTTCTGCTCAAGGGATGCTTCTAAATGCCCCGAGTCCGAAGGCTTGAGGGATTCTGAAATGCCTGGTTCTGCAACAAATTGAGTTTCTAATTCTGGCTGTTTCAGCTCAGCAGCGTCGGGCGCAAAGTCTACAGCGAAGACAGTGGCGGAGCTTGGCGGCAGTGGCTTGGCCGATCGCAGCAAGCTCTGCCCCTCTTCTAGAGCCGATCGCACGATCGCATCACTCTCTTGGCCCAGCCGCAGTTGGAAGCAGTCGAGTAGGTGCGATCGCACCGACATCCCCGCCAGATACTCTTCATCGGCCTGAGCCAGGCGCACCAGCCGTCGCACCGCCACCAACCGCTTCAGCGGGTCAGGGTGGCTCAGCAGACCCAGGTTGTGCTCTACCTGAGCTATGGGGGCAGCATCCCACAGGTCATCGTTGCGCTCTGTCGAACGGGACGATCGCAGTAGTGCCCCTACCGCAAACAGCGCTAGGGCCCCCTGTCCGGTGAGCAGTAGTGCCATCAGCAGCGAGTGGGTGCTGTGCCACAGAGCAGTAAAGGTATAGGTGCTGACTCCTGTGACCAAACCCAACATCAACGCCTGCTGCTGTGGGGTAGCCGGCAGCGGCAGCCCTTGCTGAAGACGCTGCATCAACCCCTTACGCTGGCGCGGCGAGAGCTGCAAGATCTGCTGATAGGCCACCAGCCCGATCCCTGCCGAGAGCACCAAGGCACCGTTGACCAGGCCTAGGGCCAAGCTACCCATACCCAAGCCCCACATCTGAGGATGCTTGAGCAGCAGCGATCGCCCTGCATAGCTGCTAGACCACGGCAGCGACAACCGCCACCCCCGGCGCAGCAGCGCTGACTTAGAGCGCGGGGACGGCGGCGGTGAAACATCCAGAGCGGGTCGAGGGATAACGGGAGAAACCACGGGAAGCTGTTGTAGGCGTGATGAATCAAGGTTTAGCATAGCCTGCCCCCCTTGTCTTAAGCTCCTTTTTGCAGGAAAACTAAAAGCTCCAACCCTCAACAGCTGTCTAATGATTGCTAACGGCTAACCCCCTGACCTCCCCATCTTCCCCACCCTCTCACTTCTCGCCCCTACGCCACACAAATCCCGTACTGGGGCAGCAAATCGTGGATGACATAAAAATGATGGGCTCGCAGGGCGTCGTGGAAGAGCTTCCAGTTGCTGGTTAAAAAGTGGGGAGAGTAGGGTAGGCGAGCGTCTTTGCGATGGCCCAGGGCCGGTCTTTGACCATCGCCCTCACCGACGATGCCCAAAGCATTGTGTTTCCAAGATCCGTAGCCGCTGGCGATATAGCTCACCTGGGCAGGGCCAAAGCTAAAAGAACCTTGGGCGATGTGGTCTATCCACTGGTAATGGCGACAGGTGCCCTCCCCCAGGGTGGTTTCAAACAGCATCGCGATTTTGTCTTTGTCGGTCGTTAATAGCCCCGGCACATCGGCATCGGCATCCCCCAATCGGTAGCGCTGCATGGCTTTGCAGAGTTCATTCGCCGCTGCCAAATAGTCTTTGGGGTTGTCGCGCATAATTTTTTCGCCTCGACCATTGGTGTAGCCCCAGCGCAGGTAGGGTTTGTCGGGGTTGCTCAGCACCGTGCCGTGGCCCAGGGGCAGTGCTCCGCCAATAAAAAAGCCCTTGAGTCGATCCATCAAACTTTGGTCGGGCCTGTTGTTGCCATCGACCAGATCGCGGGCGCTATTGATTTCGTGGCTGACCCCGGCAAAGCCCTGGTGGGCCCAGGTATCGGCAAACACGTGCATGGTAATGCCCAGGCGGTGCAAAGCGTAGCTGCGGTAGCGCTGCTCAATGCATTCGCGCACCATGGTTTGGGCCACGGGGCTATTGGGTCGGCAGATCAGCTTTTCGATAAAGGTGCCGGGTGGGTCTTGCCCAGCCGGCAGACCGCCGTTGCCCGGCAAAAAGTGAAAGGGAATCCATACCTTGTAGTTGGCCAGCTCCTTGAAGTTGCGGTAGTCGAGCATTTTGTGGGCCGAGCTGATGCGATCGAACATCGCGCCATTGTCAAAGCGAATGAGCCCTGCCTGGGTGGAGTCATCGACGTATTGAGCGCTGTGGGCCACAATGTCGGCTTCGAGGTGCTCAAAGCCGGCCAAGCGGGCGCACACGTAGGTCACCCCATGGTGAAAATCAATTTGCATAACACTGCACGGCTAGCGGCGATCGCAGGGCAACAGGCCCCACAAGTAGGGTATGGGCTAGCGTGCCCTGCTAGCGTTAAGCATTGTGATGAGAGGGGCTAGGGTTTCAGGTTTAGGGTTCAGGGGGTGGCACCTTAGACCTAAAACCCTGCACCCTCCATCTCCCGCCGTCAGTTGTTTTGAGGCGTAGCGCTGGTGGCTTGCGATCGCGCAAAAGACTGGTGAATCGCGTTCAGCACCGGGTCAACATTGTCGGTGGAGTCGCCGTAGTAGCTAGTAATAGTGGCGGTGGCGGTGGGGTAGCCCACGTAGGTGATAAACGCGTTGGGTAACGCTTCAGGAATGCCGCTAATCCAGAGGCGCACAGCGGTAACCCCGTCGATAGTGATGGCATCGTAGCGGGTGACGGTGTAGCCATTGGCGCGCAGAGACTCTAGCGACTCGCCCACCACTTCGCGGGGGGGTGCCTCTTGCCAGGTGACCTCAGTACGCATGGCGGGCAGGCTGCCGCTGGCCCCGGCGCTGTCGGCCACGAGCTGGGGAGCCTCGGTCTGTTCGCTCACTTGCCACCCGGCTGGAAACGCAATGGAGAATAAATCTGCATAGCTAGTGGTCTCTAAAACCGGGGGAGCCTCGGCGGCAGGGGCGGCCTCAGCCGCTACTAACGGGTCTGCAGCCTGCGCCAGGGCAGGAGATAGGCCAACGGTCAGGGCCGCTGCTCCCAGTATTAAGGCCCAGGTTTTAAGTTGTCCCATCACGACTCTCCTGTGTACTGACTCAACCACTGCTGTTTAGTATGGCCCATGAATAAGGTAGGGCGACTGCCTCAAGGGCGAGACTTTGAGCGTCTTCTGGTGGTGGGTGTTTTGCCTTTGTCCCTAGTGGGAATGCAAGACCCGCTCACCCGCCAACGCTACACTAACCTCTTAGACCCCACTCTCTCTGCCCATGCCCCCGGCCCCCGACTCTGACCCCAAACCTGGCCATCTCTACGTGGTGGGCACGCCTTTAGGCAATCTCGAAGATATGACCTTTCGAGCGGTGCGAATGTTGCAGTCGGTCGATCTGATTGCCGCCGAAGACACCCGCCACACGGGCAAGCTGCTCCAGCACTTTCAAATCACTACACCGCAGATTAGCTACCACGAGCACAACCGTCACAGCCGCATCGGCGAGGTGCTGCACCACCTGCAATCGCGGCAGCACGCCGTAGCCCTAGTGTCAGATGCGGGGATGCCAGGAATCTCTGACCCCGGCTATGAACTGATCGCGGCCTGTGTTGCAGCGGACATTCCCGTAGTGCCAATTCCAGGGCCGACGGCGGCGATTACAGCGCTGTGCGTGGCGGGGTTGCCCAGCGATCGCTTCGTCTTCGAGGGCTTTTTGCCCCTTAAGGGTAAGGAAAGAACCACGCGACTAGAGGCGATCGCTCGCGAAGACCGCACCATTGTGCTCTATGAAGCACCCCATAAACTGCTCAAAACCCTGGAGGATTTGGTGGCTGCTTTGGGAGGCGATCGCCCCGTCACTTTAGGCCGCGAATTGACCAAACGATTCGAAGAATTTTGGCGTGGTACCTTGGATAGCGCTCTGGAGCATTACCAGGCTGAAGCGCCCAAAGGCGAGTTCACCGTCGTGATTCAGGGCGCACCGCGCGAAGCACCCGTCCTTTCAAATGAGGCCATCAGGGCAGAACTAGAAGAGTTACTGCGTCAGGGCATGTCTCGGGCCGATGCCAGCCGCCAGCTCGCCAAAGCCACCGGACAACCCAAGAAAGCGATCTACCAGCTTTCCCTGGGTATCGATACCGATGACCCCGCCAATTAGCGGGTTGACTTTAGCAATGTCAGCCCACGTACTGACGTTGCAACATAATGATATGCCCTAGCCAGCCGGCGCACTAACGGTTTGAGCCAGTGGTATACCATGCCCACTCGACGCATTGACGCTGCAGAGGTAGGACATGCTATATCCAGGTGACGCATTGGGTTGCGAAGGCAGGACATGCCATATCCACTCAATGTATTGACGTTGCAGAGATAGGAAACGCCATATTTAAGTGACGCATTAGCGTTACAGAGGGGCGCGATAGCAGGTGAAGTCTAGATTGAAACAGCCCAAGATGCCAAGGTTCAAGCCTATCGGACAGTTTTCGCTCTTCTATTTTCGTTCTTTTGCCATACGTCCTATCCTGCGATGACCCACACAGAACATCGCTGTCGGCTGAGGAGAGGCCATCGTCATTGTTCTTACGTCGCTAGCGTCAGTCCAGATAGGTCTGTAACAGGCGAATTACTGCCGCTACCGAGGCCAGCGATGCTGTCTCCGTCGCGGTATGGTACTCGGTGGTGGGAATTTGCAGCGTGGTGCCCGTCACTGATCCTTCTGTAGCGGCGGTGAGGCGACCCATCTCGGTGCGCCCCAGGGAGTAGGGCTTGGGGCGACTCAGGTTTTGATCGGCAATGTAGTCGTCTTTGTAGCTGTAGGCAATGTCGAGCTGATCGCAGCGATCGGCCAGCTCCTGGGTAATGCCGAGGGCAAAATCGGCGCTGGCGTCTTTGCGGCGCAGGGTGACGAGCTGCTGGTCGGCGGCCTTGCGGCTGTGGTAGGGGCTGGTGTCGAGGGCCACTAACCGCTGGGTCGAGAGGCGCTGCCGCTGAAACCACGACAGCGCATAGCGCCAGCTGCGGCCCGACTCTTCCTGGGCAGTGAATAGGGCCGTGCCCTCAAACCCACAGCGAAACAAAAAGATAATGATGGCGGCGCTAATCACATTGTCGAGCTGGGCCGAAATGTAGCCATCTTTAAATTGCAGGCGGTCTAAAAACGAGATTGGGGTGCCGGGTTGAAGGTAGTCGAGCCCATCGACCTCAAAGATCAGGTTTTTGCGCTCAGGGCAAATGTAGGAGTTGGTGATGATCCCCTGGCCAATGTAGGTGCCGGTGTAGGGTAGGTGGGCCTGCACCCGCTGACCCTGAAAGCGGTTCTCAATGGTGTGCAGCATTTGTTCAGACACCGAGTCGCCCGTCAACTCGCCCTGGTTGCCCGCAATAAAGGCAGCATATTGAAATTCGTTGGGGCCGGTGCAGAGTAGGCCGTGGCGATCGATGTGGGCCGACAGCATCAAGTCGTGGGGGCGGCGACCCTGGGCCACCAGCACGCCGTGGTAATAGCTGACCTCAGCCCCTACTTCATCTAGCTCGCGCCGCAGCACCCGAAAAAATGAGTCTTCGCTGCCTACCACCGAGGGTTCGCGAATCAGAAATTGCAGAATTTCAAGAAAATCGGCTAGGCCTTCTAGGGGCGCTGGGGCAGGGGCTAAAGTAGCCTGGGTAGAGGCAGTAGGGCCAACGAGTTGATCAACAACCAGGTTCAGTGGGCTCATAGAAAAGGGCCTGCCAGAGGTTTGCCTGCGGTGCTGAAAACGTGACTGGGAGGGGTGAGGCTGGGGCGATTGCTGGTGGAATAAACGCGATCGCCGCTATATCTATGTATCCCCGAACACCTTCCAGAACACTACCCTGAAGCTCTATGACGTTTAGTGAAACGCAATACAAATCCAGCAGTTTCTTCGCGATCGCATAATCCTGCAAACCCCAGTGGAGAACCGGAGTATAATGGACCGTATCGCTCTTTACCCCGCCTGCCCTGTGGATTTGTCTTCTAAAAGTGAATACGCTCTGCTAGCTCTGCTAGAGCTGAGCCCCCACTATGCCAGCGGCGAGCCGCTGCAAATTCGGCAGATTGCTAGCCAGCAGAATATTCCCGATCGCTATCTAGAGCAGCTGCTGGCTACCCTGCGCCGGGCGGGCTTGGTCAAGAGTCAGCGCGGGGCGCGGGGCGGCTATTTGCTGGCCCGTGATCCGTGGAAGATTACCCTCTATGATGTGGTGAGCTGCATAGAAGGGTTTGAGCCCCAGGCCGACCCCACCCAAGTGTCTAACACGCCAGAAGCGCAGGTTATTCAAGGCGTGTGGGGAGAGGTGCGCCAAGCCGCCGAGGGGGTGCTGCACAAATACACCTTGCAAGACATGGTCGAAAAGCGCAACGCCCAACAGCAAGTCGACATTATGTATTACATCTAGGCCAGGCCCATGCGAATTGCCGAAAACGTGACCCAACTCATTGGCCGCACCCCTCTGGTGCAGCTTAACCGCATTCCCCAAGAGGCCGGCTGTCTAGCTCGGCTGGTAGTCAAACTTGAGGGCATGAACCCCTCGTCCTCCGTCAAAGACCGCATCGGCATCAACATGATTGAGGCCGCCGAAGCCGAAGGGCTAATTACCCCTGGTAAAACTACCCTGGTCGAGCCCACCTCGGGCAACACCGGCATTGCCCTGGCCATGGCGGCGGCGGCGAAGGGCTACCGCCTAATTCTCACCATGCCTGAGACCATGAGCTCCGAGCGACGAGCCATGCTGCGGGCCTACGGGGCCGAGCTAGAACTCACTCCCGGCGTGGCCGGGATGTCGGGCTGCATTCAGCGCGCTCAAGACATTCTCGACACCCTGCCCGATGCCTACATGCTGCAACAGTTTCGCAACCCGGCCAACCCAGACATTCACCGCCGCACCACGGCTGAAGAAATTTGGGCTGACACCGATGGCCAGGTCGACATCCTGGTGGCCGGGGTGGGCACGGGCGGCACCATCACTGGCGTAGCCGATGTGCTGAAGCAGCGCAAGCCGGGCTTCAAGGCGATCGCCGTCGAACCCATCAACAGCCCAGTGCTGTCGGGCGGGCGGCCCGGCTCTCACAAAATTCAGGGCATTGGGGCCGGTTTCGTCCCTGAGGTGTTGAACGTGAGCCTGATCGACGAGGTGGTGCAGGTGGCCGATGAGGATGCGATCGCCTACGGTCGTCGCCTAGCCCGCGAAGAGGGTCTGCTCTCGGGCATTTCCACCGGGGCCGCCGTCAAGGCTGCTGTGGATGTAGGCTGCCGCGCCGAAAACGACGGCAAGCTGATTGTGATCATTCAGCCCAGTTTTGGCGAGCGCTACCTGAGCACGCCGCTGTTTCAAGACCCCGAGCTGATGGCTCCTCTGGTGATGAGCTAGTAGTCTGCCAAGCCAAAGGTGATGGGTTAGCGAGGTACAGGGTTCAAGGTTCACGACTGGACTTGAACCTTAAACCATAGACCCTGAGCCCTAGCTATTTGAGCCTGTCACAGTTAGCTTACTTAAGTGCAGTTTCTCTAAGATTCTGTCAATTAGTCCTGCAACCTGTAGCCTAGTGACTGCCAAGGAATTTGACATCGACCGGGCGATCCCGCTGCTGCGTGAGGCAGTGGCCCCGTTTCCTAAAGCCGCCATGTTTCAACTGGCGGAAGAGGGCTTCGACACGCTCTACGAGCAGCTCGTCGCCTGCATTATTTCCATTCGCACCTACGACGAGGTGAGCGTGGTGGTGGCGCAGCGACTGTTTGCTCGGGCGCGATCGCCAGAGCAAATGGTGGAGCTGGAGGTAGGAGAGATTTTGACCCTCATCGACGGGTCTACCTTCGCAGAGAATAAGGCTCCACAGATTCATCAGATTTCCCAGCAAATTTTGGCCGAGCTGGGCGGCAACCTGCCCGCCGACCCCGAGGTGCTGATGCAGTTCAAGGGGGTGGGGCCGAAGTGTGCCCACCTGGCAATGGGGGTAGCGCTGGGCTATCCCTGCATCAGTGTCGATGTGCATGTGCACCGGGTCACTAACCGCTGGGGCTATGTGCAAACCAAGTCGCCCGAAAAGACGATGACGGCCCTGGAATCCAAACTGCCGCAACCCTACTGGGTCGAGCTCAATCAGCTGCTGGTGCCCCTTGGCAAGCACATCTGTACGGGCAATCGGCCTAAATGCGGGCGCTGTCCCCTGGCCGACATGTGCGCTCAGGTGGGAGTCGCTCAGGCGACTCCCTAGTGCTTTGTGTCTAAAGCGCCTTTACCGCCTCGGGTTGCGTTGCCAGGTACTGCTGAATCGAAGCAGCATCGTCCTGGCCCAGGGTGATCTGGTTGTAGGCTGCCTCTAGGTTGCCGGGGTATAACGCCTGGAAGAGGTAACTGCTGTATTTTTCGGGCACTGGTGTTGCGATCGCCTCCTCCTGGGGCGTACCTGCTGCTTTCCAACCCTCTGCCAAGGCAACCAAATCAGCCAAGTAGGTCTTGAGGCGTTCTAAGCCAGCGACATCGGTGACCGGGCCGTGACCAGGCAACACTAGGGCAGCGGGGTAGTCAACGATCAGACTGGCCATGGTCGCTTGCCAATCGCGAATGTTGCCGTCGGATACGAAGGGAATTCGCTCCTGAAACACTAGGTCACCAGCTATCAGCACCTTGGCATCGAGTACATAGACCACCAGGTCGGTGCCGCTAGAGTGGCCCTCGAACTCACGAATTTGCACCTGGCGTTCTCCTAGCCACAGATCCCAGGAGCCGTTGATAATTACCTCGGGCGGCGTGATGTTGGAATCGCTCTCGCTGTTGCGGCTGAGCATAAACTCGCGAATGGGGCCACGCCCGAGAATCGGCAGCTGACGGCTAGCGGCGGCCGGGTTTCCCCCGGTGTGGTCGGCGTGATAGTGAGTGTTAACCACATATTTCACCGGCAGATCGGTAAGGGTAGCCACTGTTTCAAACAGTAGGTCACCCAAAGCCTCCGTTTGAAACGGATCGACCACCAGCACACCGTCGCTGCCGATGACGATGCCGCCATTACAGATGGCCATGCCGGGATCGGTGGGCGGAAAGTCTACGCTGGCGATTAGCCCGTAAACGCCTTCGCCCAGTTCTTCTAAGGTGAGTCCGGCTGACTCTAGGGTGACCGGAGCCGGGGTATCTTGGGCTGTAGCGCGAGGTTGCAGCGTAATCAGCCCCACTGCCGTCAGCGTCACCAGTAGCAGCCCTAATACCCATTGCTGTAGCTGTTTCATTGCTTAAAGTCCTAGAAACAATACGATTTGCGGTTTGACACCCTAGGGCAGGTACTTCTCAAACTACAGTTGTTCCACAATATCGAACTTTGAAACCTATGGCTAGATGGTTCAAGCAAAGCTATGGGTAGGATCGCTTTCATCTAGGCAGCACCGGATCCTTTGTAAGCTCTTCTATAAAATCAGCGCAACCGCACCTGAGCCTGTATGGGCAGGTGATCTGATGCCTGGGCCGCCTCGGCCACGACTTCGGCGGACACCATCTCTAGGGTGGCGGGGGTGTAAAAGATATAGTCGAGGACGTACTGGGGCTGGTCAGAGGGAGAGGTAAACGACGACGGGGCCGTGGTCAGTGCCGATGCCAGCACTGGGGAGTCGAGCAGGAGGCCAATCGATCGCGGATCGTCGCCTTCGTCGCGGTTGAGGCTGCTGTTGAAGTCGCCCAAGAGCAGAACTGGGTAGTCCTCGGCGTAGCCCTCGGCTAGCTCGCGCACCACTTCGGTTTGGCGGATGCGGGTAGGGGCATCAAACGCTTCGAGGTGAGCGTTGATCACGATCAGGGTTTGGCCGGATACGTCGATTTCGGTGACCTGGGCGACGCGATCGAGGTACAGTGCGTTGTAGTAAAACGGGTTCGTCGGCACCTTTTCGAGCACCAACCGTTCGTTGCGGCGGATGGGGTAGCGGCTGAGCACGGCCTGCCCCGAGATCACCTGCTTATAGTGAGCCTGAGGCGGCCAGTAGGGGAAAGGCACGTAGCGCTTATCCCAGTTGACGGCGATCGCCCCAAAGGCCATCTCCAGCGCCGCCGAAACCGCGTACTGCTGATTGAGGTTGAACGATCGGTAGGCGTCGAAGTCGATTTCTTGCAGCGCCAGAATATCGGGCTGGAGAGTTTTTAGGGCAGCGATCGCCGTGGCCTGGTTCGCCTCAAACAGGGCTTTGTCTCGCTCTATGGCCTGCTGGTTGGTCAACCCAGACAAATAGCCAATGTTGTAGCTGACTACGCTAAGCTGCTCAGGGTTGTCGACACCGGGGGCATACGCCTCGTAGGTGACCAGGTTGTCATAGTCGCCCTCATTCCAGTTTGGCGAACTGATGTAGGCGAAGGTGCCTGCTAAGGCCACTACCGGTAGCCCCAGGGCGATCGCCACCCCCAAAATAATGTTTTTCATGGACTAATTTTATGGCCTCAGCTGACCCTTCGCGCCTGCCGCTGCGGTTTTGGATTGCCGCGCTGGTGGCGTTTATCAATGCGGTGGGGTTCACGTTGATTATTCCGCTCATTTACCCCTATGCGGTGGAGTTTGGGCTGAGTGACTTTCAGGCCAGTTTGCTGACTACGGCCTACGCGGCGGCACAGTTTATTGCCACCCCCATTCTAGGACGGCTGTCCGATCGCATGGGCCGCAAGCCCTTGCTAATTGTTAGCCTGCTGGGCACGGTGGCGGCGAATCTGATGGCGGGGCTGGCCTCGGTGGCCTGGGTGCTGTTTGTGGCGCGTCTGCTCGATGGCATCACTGGCGGCAATACCTCCATTGCCCAGGCGATCGTCAGCGACATCACCACGCCAGAGCAGCGAGCGCGGGCCTACGGTATTTTTGGGGCGGTGTTTCGGCTGGGGTTTGTGGTAGGGCCACCGCTGAGCTACGTGGCGCAGCTGGTGCCGCCCCTGCCGGGGTTTACCAGTCTGGGCATGGGGTTTTTGTTTTCGGCGGCGATCGCCCTATTTGCCACCGTGCTCTGCCTGGTGCTGCTGCCAGAAACCCTGGCAACTGGCTCCAGCAGGTTTCAATTCTCCTGGCGCGATTTTGGCTTTGGTCGCCTGGCCAGGTCGGCTACCGACAGGCGCTTTGGCCGCATTTTTTGGCTGACCTTCTTCAGCGGTTTCACCTTTACGATCTTTACCTTTGCCTTCCAGCCCTTCTTCCTCAAGGTGCTGGGGCAAGACGCCCGCAACCTGGCGATCATGTTTGCGGCGGTAGGGATGATTGGTTTTGTAACGCAAGTGTTTGCCCTGGAGCCGCTGCGGCGGCGGTTTCAGCTGGTGCAGATTTTGGCGGGGGCGTTGGCCGCGCGGGGCATTTTGTTTTTGCTGATGCCCGCATTCCCCAACATTGTGGCGTTTGTGGCGATCGCCGTCGTCTTCAGCGCCGTCAACTCATTCCCTATGCCGCTGATCGATGCGCTGCTGTCGCTCAACAGCGGCCCGCGCGAACAAGGGGAAGTGATGGGGCTAAACGCGTCGTACCTGAGCATTTCCAATGCGATCGGCCCGGCGACGGCAGGGCTGCTGGTCAGCGTCAGCTACAGCTTTCCGTTTTGGATTGCTGGAGCGCTGACGCTGCTGACCGCCTGGTTTGCCATGACGCTATCAGGGCGCGGCACAGCGAAGGTGTAGAGAAGTCTTAACCTAGGTCGATCCGCTATCTTTAAATCTATCGCCCTTGGAGAAAAACTCGGTGACCGCCCGCGAACAACTCCTGCTTGAGATCAACAGTGCTCCAGACTTCCTCCTGGAAGAAGTGCTGGATTTTTTACTGTTCGCCAAAACCCGGCGGCAACAGACGCCCAATGTAAGCGAGTCTAGCGGTACTGACGAACCCCCAAAGCCTATTTGGGCTGCTTTTGAAGAATTTGCCGACTCATTGCCTGAAACCACGGCTGCCACTCTACCTACTGATGGCGCAGCCCAATTGGATCACTACCTCTACGGCTTCCCCAAGAGCGATCAATCAGAACGTTAGATGAGAACTTTATTCGCCGATACATTTTATTGGGCTGCGATGCTCAACCCTAGAGACCAGTGGCATCAAAAGGTCAGGCAATTCAACCAAACTTTGGGGGCAGTAGAGCTAGTCACCACAGATGAAGTATTGACTGAATTTTTGAACTTCTTTTCGAGCTTTGAACCGCTTGTTAAGGAAGGAGCGATTCAGCGAGCAAGCCTATTACTGCAAAGTCCAATGGTGCAGGTTGTTCCTCAAAGTCGCGATACCTTTTTGGCAGGGCTATATCTCTATGGGCAGCGCCTGGATAAAGGCTACAGCTTAACGGACTGTATCTCCATGCAAACCATGCAGTTCTTGGGCCTCAAAGAAGTGCTTAGCCATGATCGGCACTTCGTTCAAGAAGGCTTTACAATTCTCTTTCCTTAACCGCTCAACGGCTTTGCTCTTAAAGAAGACACCAGAACTCTAGGATCAGCTCTGGTGGTTTCCAAGTTTATTGCTAGAACCCTATGGGCTGGGGTAGGGAGTAACTTTAAGCCACTCCTTCCAACACCTCAGCCCCGGTTTCGGCTTCGCCTAGCACAGTTAGGAACTGCAGAGCCATGGCGATGTAGGTGGCGCACTGGGTGGGTGGCAGCTGGTAAAACGCTTGCCAGGCAGCGGCTTTGTCAGACTCGTAGGCGGCGATGCGATCGGGCTGGTGGTCGAGCCAGCCGAGGCGCACGGCATGGCCAATCAGCACATCGAGATAGATGTGGTCTTCAAAGTAGAGGTCGGGGTTGACCTTGAAGATTTCGCCCATTTCGCGCAGGGCTTCGAGGTTGACGTGGCGGTATTCGGGAGCCTGAATTTTATTTAGCAGGTGGGTGATGCGGCGTTCAAAGTTTTGCTCGCCGGGGGTCATTTCGGAGAGGATGCGATCGCTATCCAACCGGTTCTTACGGTCAAACTTATTGCCGATCACAATGCCCTTGGAGTGTTTCAACACCTCCCAGACCTGGGTGTAAAACTCCTCCGAAATGCGGGCGATTTCGCCGTCAATCACCCGCTTGCGCCACCAGTCTTGATGAGGCGCTTCGGCTGCTTCGGCCGCTGGTTCGATGTCGTCGGGCACCACCTGCCAGTTGATGGGGTTGTGGGGCTTAACGTGCAGTGACTCCCGCCGAAAGATCGCCTGGTTGAGCCCGTCGAACCCGGCTAATACCTGGCGCAGGCGAGTCTTAAGCTCAAAGGGGCTGAGGTCAATGAGTTGACCGTAGGCCTCGTCCTGAGTAATGCCGCGCTCGCGAGCCAGTTCGCTGGTAATGAGCAGTAGCAGGTAGCCTACCCGCAGGGTCATCAGCCCTTTGAAGAGGGAAGGCTCAGCTTTGATCAGAATGCTGAGGTCGATCAGCACCTCCTGGGTGAGCACGTGGTCGCGCACGTCGTCGCCGCAGAAGGTGCGGATTTTGTCGACGATCTCGCTGTGACCCATGGGTTCACTGATCAGCGATTCCTCGCTGTAGGACTTGCCCACGGAGATTTGCTTTTGGCGCACCAGCAGCTCGGTTACCGCATCGGACAGGGTAATATCGGCCTTCTCTAACAGCCCGGCCGCTCGGCGCAAGATGCCCCACTGCTCTAGCTGGCTGGCCTTGGCATAGACTTCATCTAGCAGGTCTTCGACGGTGATCACGTGGTTGGGGCCGCCGAAGCCAGTGTTAAAGTCGCTGCCGTGCAAATGCTTGAGGGTGCTGAGCAGCTCAAGTTGCTCGTAGATGTTGTTTGACTCGCGCAGCTGGGTGAGCAGCCTGTCGAGGTCGGTCTCGTTCTCTAGGGTGTATTCTTCAAGCAGCGATAGGGGGCCGTCGCGATCGGGCTCAAAGCCCAAATAGGCCGTCCACAGGGGCGTATAACCTACAGAGGTGCTGCCCAGCTGGTAGCCGTTGACGTTTTCGACCCGCTCTAGGCTGGTGGTCATCATCAGCTGGTGCAAGGGGCCAAGTTTGACGGGGACGTGATCGCAGCGATCGTCCTGCAGCTCCTGCATCAGCGCCATCAGCGGCGACTCATAGATCGGTCTGTGGCCCAGCTCAAACATGGCGTGGGTCAGCAGCAGTGTCACTGTAGGCCGACCTGGCTCGCGCCAGTGGTCGTAGATGTAGGCTAGCTCGCTGCGAATTTGGGCTACTAGAAAGTGGTAGTCGAGGGTGAGATAAAACCGCTGCTGGTCTAAAAACGACGGCAAAAATACCACCGACTCGCCCTTAATGCGAAAAATGCGCGAGGTGGTCAAGCTGCGCAGCCGCCGCACTGGGCGACCGCTGAGGTTTAGCTTGTCGTTCTTGCCAATTTCAGCGTAGGTTGCCGACAGCTCGGTGGCTGGAAACACCTGCACCGGGTCAATTTCTTCTAGGGTTTGGGTAGGCAAGCCGTAGGTGGCAAGCTCTGTTTGCAGGGCTTTGTCTTCGGCTAGCAAGGCCACCTGCACCACCGGGTAGCGGTGGTCGCCTAGGGCGCGGTGCCGCCCTAGGGGGTCAATGTCGCTGGGTTTAAGCAGCCCGTCTTGCAGCAGCTGCCCCAGCAGGTAGAGGCTTTGGGCCCAAACCAGGGGCAGATTTTCGTTGGGTAGACGGGTCTGGCTGCCGGGCTGCTGACGTTCGGCATCCAGGTTTTCTTCGGGCACGTAGTACAGCTCGGGCAGTAGGCCATGGCCGTCGCGATTGACGGTGAGAGCCGCTAGGCGCTCTTGGTAGAAGAGGATTTGGTCGCGATCGCCCTCAAACAAACTGTCTAGCCACAGGTAGGTAAAAAACAGCGGCCACTCGCACTCGATGTGCTCAAACTGCCGCAGTTCTTCCGGTTCATAGTGCAGTCGGTTGGTGTCTTCAATCACAGTCTGGTGACCGTCACGCAAGAACCTCTTGCAGCCGTAGCGACCTTGCAGCTTGTCGATAATTTTTTGCCGAGTCTTTTGGGCCAGCTGCTCGTCGTCGATGGCAAAGGCCGGGTAGCCTACCACGCTCAGCAGCGCCGCATCAATTTCCTTAGACCCCGACTCTCGCGGCAGCAGCGACTCTAGGGTAATGCGGGCGCGGGCAATCTCGTCGGTAAGCACGTGAATAGTTGAGGACTGCCCCCCGCGCATGCCAAACAGGTTGAATCCCCGTAGCGCCTCCAAGGCTGCCTTGGCCATGCCTACAGAGCTGGCGTTAAGCTCGGGCTTGCCGTGGTTCATTTTGTTGCCCCGTTCCCAAATGCCGTAGTCGGGGGTACGGTAGGCGCGGCCAATGTAGTAGACCAGGTTCTGCACAAAGTTGACTTCATCCTGGGTGTAGATGATTTGCAGCCCCGAGGCCGTCATCTGGGCTAGCATGAGCAAAAACACTGAGGTGGCGTCGATTTGCAGGTGACCCCACTCGTCGTCTGCCACTACCGGTAACCCAGTGCCCGTGTCGTACTTGGCATGTAACGCCTGAAGCGGATCCTGTCGTTCTTTAAAGTGCTCAACTTTTTTGGCTTGGCGCAGCATGGCTGTGAGGAGGCCGCGCATGAGCTTGACGACGCTCTGCTCTAGCTCCACCGTGCGGCCTCGGTCGTCGTCGAGGTGGCGGTAGGCCAGGCCTACTCCCCATACCGCCAGAATGCTGTAGACGTTGTCGCGCACCCAGGCATCGGTGTAGTTGCCATGGACGTTCACTGCCGTGCTGGCGGGCAAGAGGCCGCTAACCGGGTGCTGCCGCGACAAAATCACGGTTTTGACCTGCTGGTAGTAGCGATCGAGCCGCTCCTGAAGGGAAGCTGAGGACATAGACAGTGACGATAGGAAACGACGGCAAGCGAGAATTAATCGGGTTTTAACCTACTCTAGGGGGAATTGGCCATGCTATACCTACGAGGATCATGGAATTCTAATAGTGATGGAACAGGACCGATTGTCTGTCAAGTCACTATCTGCAACTCCTTGACGCAGAAACAGGACGGCAGACTATCTGCCTGAGATCTCCCTGACCTAATATAAGTGGCTGAAGCCAGGCCATTGTAGGTTGGGTGACGCGCTAGCAGAACCCAACAGAACCTAGTCTGTCGTTGGGTTTCACTTCGCTTCACCCAACCTACGATTTGCTTTACAACTAAGCTTTGGGCAGCGTGTCCAACCAATTTACCAGCAGCGGATTGACCACCTCGGGGCGCTCATCGTGAGGGCAGTGGCCGGTGTCGGCAATGCCGTGGAAAGTAACTAGGCTGGGGCGAGCCACATCTTCGGCCAGTTTGCGGTAGACCTCAGCGCCTTTGATTGGCGTCCAGGGATCGTTTTCGCCCCAGAGCACCAGCAGCGGTTGGGTGATCTTGGGCAGCAGTTCCTCGGGCTTTGGCCCTGGCGGTGCGGTGACAATGGCGGCAAACACCTTCTGCGCTGTGGGCTTGCAGGCGGGGGTGTAGATCATCTCGATCAGCTCATCGGTGACAGCGGCGGGGTTGCGGTACACCTGTTTGAGCGAGCTGCGAATGCGACCCTTGCGACGCACCTGATTGAACACCAGTGGCCCGACTCGGGGCGAACTCACCAGCCAGGTAAAGGCTCCCATGATCCAGGTTAGCGGCGGGTAGAGTTCTTCGGGGCGGTGGTTGAGCCCCCCAGCGCAATTGAGCACGGCCCCGGCTTGGGCTTTGTCGGGGTGGTTGGCCAGCATCATGAGGGTCAGCAGCCCGCCGATGGAGTTGCCGACATAGACAGCGGGGGTGTTGATAAACGCAGCCCAGAAATCGGCCAGCAGGTCTTGCCAGAGGTCGAGGGTGTAGGGTATCTCAGGCTGATCTGAGTCGCCAAACCCCAGCAGATCGAGCGCATAGACCCGGTGCCCTGCCGCCGCTAAAGCGGGAATATTTTTGCGCCAGTGACCAAGGGAGGCTCCAAACCCATGGATGAGAACGACGGGTGTTCCTTCGCCTGCGACAGTGTAGGCGATGCCGTAGCCTCGCCAGGTCCAGGTGTGCTTTTTGATTGACGCCAGCGAGAGGGAGACCAGTTCAGCGACCATAGTCAGAGATGTAACGAAGTGTGACTGTACTTATAATACAGCCGTCCTAGGGTTGCTGGTTTTCATTCAAGCCCCAAAACGTTTTCCTCGTAGCATTTCCTCGATAGCAGTACTTGAATTTGCTTCCGCTGACAAATGCTAGATAGCACTTGAGTTAGCGCAATTCTCCGGCGCTGTTCTGCTGAGGAACTTGGGCACTGCTCTGCCAGATCACTCAAAGTCTGGGCGTAGAGGGCAAGCAGATTTGAGTCTTGCTTGAAAGTGTTTTGCTCACTCAGTTCATCTAAAAGCTTCTCAAACCCTACGCAGGCCAATCCATAGATCACAAACTTAGAGGAGATTGCTTCGGGTTTGTAGGGCCGCTGTAGATCGAGGTTGTTAAAGTATCCGCCATGGGTATCAATGCGTCCGCCAAAGTAGTCTTTGGTCAACGAAAAGTAGTCGCCAATGCTCAAAGATTTTTTTCGTTTTGCGTGGCTGAGTACGCCTACGAGTTTTCTATCTGCGTTGGGCTCGACGTAGTCTGTGCAGTCAAAGAAGCTAAACAGTTCACCGATGGGGGTCTCTCCAGGTGCTAAAGCAACGCTTCTTTGCCGCTCAGATAGCGGGGTTTTGTCACGGATGTAGAGGTAGTCGAGGGGAAAACGCCAGGTAATCGAGACCCTGCCCTCGATCGCTAGGGGTTCTCCAGCAATCTCTTCTTGGTGCTGGTATTTGACAAACTTTCCGTTTCTAAATACGGCAAGCTGGCTACCGCTGACCTTGAGGGGCTCTCCATAGGCTGAGGCCCAAGATTGACCCTCAGCTTTATCGAGAATTTCTAAAGTTTCGCCTTTGATTTTGGCGATATGCCCACGCTCGAATATGACAAACTGCTCGTCGTCAAAGTCAAATAGCTTGTCACCCTGGACTCGGCAAAGATGATTTTCTTGAATTGCTTCAAAATACCAGTAACTCTTGGCCTTGTTTTGAAGTGAAACAATTTCTCCACCGGGAAGTCTGACGATCTGCCCCTGCTGCAAGCTGTCGATCTTGCTAGCTTGAAGGTTATAGGGCTCAAGAAAATCATGAAGCGCTTCGTAGAGAGGAGCCGTTTCGCCATGCTCAGAATAAGTGAGCATCTCACCCTGAAGGTTGGCGATCGCACCTCCCTCAACTTTTGCCAGCTGTCCGCCACAGATAGCGCCTTGCACGTGCCCTTGGCTAGTCAGGGTGTCTTGTAGTTTAACTAATAGCCCATTGGGAAGTCTCGCCAGAATGCCGTAGTCTTCGGATTGTTCTTTGCCCTCTTCTTTTGACCCGATTCCAGAGCTTCTAACGGTAACGTTGCCGAGGCGATAGCCCCCATCTCTAGTTCTAGAAGGATAGCTAAAATAGTTGGCCGCTGTAGAGGCTAAACGCAGCGCCATGTCGCCTTCATTGCTAAATAGATAGGCCTCTTCAAACCGACGCAGTGAAGACTGAAGAAAATTGGCTCTTCCAGAAATAATGGTTTCGGCGGGGATATCTGGTGAAACTAGGATCAAGCGGCTGAGACAATACACATTGCCAACGGCAGGCGAAGGTTTCTTCTGAGGGTCGGCTGTGCTCATGGTGCCGACAGATTTTGAATCGAACACATCCGACAGAATGCGCACGGTATTGGTGACGACGAAGCCTCCCATGCTGTGGCCAATAAACGACAGCTTGATGCGGCTTTTGCCCCAGTCTTTGTCGGGCTCGGGGACATCTTTGGTAAGGGTGTTGTCAATCTGACGCAGCAGCTCTACCAAGTCTGGAGTGCCAAAGTTATTGGCTCGATAGTTGTCTCGAAAGTAGACAACGAACCGCAGCAAGATAATGGTAAGGATGGGAGCAAAAAAGAATAGTGCAACCGCTGTTGCTAGGCCGGCAATCAGCAAAGAAAGTACAGTGCCTGGAATTTGAGAAGCAGTTGAAAATAGACCAAACAACCAGGATAAAAGGCTAATCAATAAACCTGTGAAGCCCACTAGGAAAAGCAAACCCGGCACAAAAGGCAGTGCGTTTCTATAGTTTTTTAGCTGGTTACCTAAAATATTTAGCTTGTTTTCTCCCGCTCTTAATAACTCGCTGGGGATGATTTGCTCCGAGGGCCAGCGATAGCCGATTAGCACAAAGCCTTTAGCTCGGCTTTGGTAGTGGAGGGCAATATGTTCTTGAATGCTGTCAAACCAGTCTCTGACGGAGTCCTTGTTGGTGTTGTAGCCGTGGATTACCACCAAGATTTCTGCATTGCCTTTGTGTTCTTTGAGATAGCTGGCCATCTCTTGAACGTGGGCTTCAGGGCTGGCAGGAATAGTGACGCTGGATGAATCGCTGTAATCGAGGGGGTCGTCTTCGACGTTGTGGGGGGCGGTACTGGCGACAAAATAGCCAGGAAATTTGTCTGAATGCTTGAGTTTTTGAATGAAAAGTAGCGATGCACTCATGGTTAGTTTCCGAGGGCGCTCGGAAGATTTAAAGGGGCAGAGGTAGGTTCGGTGAACCGAAGTGAACCCCAACAGTCACAGAGTTTTGTTGAGTTCCGTTGGCACTTCACCCAACCTACGTTGAAAGAGAGGGTTAAGCAGATGGCTCAAGGTTAGCCCCATTTTAGAGTCAGCCGTGACGCAACCCCACCTATTTCAACGGATACTATTCTCCAAGCCTATCCCTACTTGAAACCAGAGGATATCTACGAAGCCTTCTCCCACGCAGCTTGGCGAGTTGATGAGCTCGAGGTGCCCCTCGCGTCCGTGTGAAGATTGTTGATGAGGCTTGAACCCGAGTATAGGGTTTATTGATTTGTTGAAGGATTTGCAGCGTCTCCAGGATACTCAGACCATCCCGTGAGTGGGCTGAATGCAAAATCCCCTCGGTAAGCTCAACTTACTGAGAGGATGCTGGGAGTTTGAGGGGTAAGCTGCTCAAGCCACGCTGTCTACCTTGCGGGTGGGGCGCTTGCGATCGCTCTTGCGAGTGCCGCCGGCCATTTCATATTCGTAACTGTCTTTGCCATACTTGGCTGCCACAGCAATCAGCATGCGTTCTGAAAGCACTTTAATTTCTTTTTCGGTATCGCGCACTACGCTAAGGGCGCGATCTACAAACGATAGCGATTCGTTGTAGGTATCGAGTTGAGATTGCAGCTTATCCAGCTCCAATTGGTAACGTTCCAAAGTAAGTCTTTCGCCCAAAATGAGGTCGGGGCTGATCGATTTGAGCGCTGCCGCCCGACGATTGCCTTTTTCGAGCACGGGTGAGCTTCTTTTAGGTCGAGGCATAGGATGCACCTCCATAGGGTTGTCCCTTTCAAAATGGCACAGCGGCCAATGCCCCGAAACTGATAGTTCTGCGGGAGTTGAGATGTGCTTGCTAGGCCAAAAGGCTCAGTAATTTTGCCGTCATTTTTGGAGCATAAGGCCAGCACTTTAGCTAGTGATGACGGTGTTTTCTAGTAAAAAGAGGATGTTCCTTAAGGATAGGCGGATGAATTCAATTAACAGGAGCTCATTCATAATAAACACTTTCATTCTCGTTTAGATCACGAAAGTGATCCTTATAAATGGGGCAATGAATTCAACTAACACCGTCGCGATTTTAATGGATAGGGCGATGAACTCAATCAACAGCTGCCTGTCGATAGGTAACACTTACATTTTGGTGGCGATCGTCGGGACAGCATAAGTATGCAGTTGCACACCTTAACCCGCGTCAATCCTGATTCTTAGTGACGCGTACTAGCTGGCCTGCGATCGCCTCACAATTCTCGAGCGCTTGGCAAACAGCTGTTGTAAAGCTATTCCAAGGAGAGACAAACCACCCTCAAGCGGCCTCGTTTTGTTGAATAGCTTGTTCGATTTCGTCGGTGTGCGCTGCGGCATAGTCCCAAGCATTGGCCAGATGGGTCGCTGTCAACTGGGGATAGGCCTCTAAAATTTTGGCATCCGATGCCCCTACACGGCGATACTGAACCAAGTCCCAAACTGGAATGCGAGTTCCGACGAGACAGGCATCACCGCCTACAACTCCTGGGGTCTTTTCAATTCCAGTCCAAACATTGCCTAAGCTCTGCACCAAAAGGTGAACAGCTTCAGCCTTCTCCACTGGAGTCAAGGCCAGAAGGTGGGTTCGTAGCTCATCTAAGGTCATTAGTAGGGCAGCCTTGATCAACTCCCTCTACCTTAACGGGTTATTCCAGAGCATCAACGGTAGCTTCGATCTCAGGTCGGGTCGGTAGTGGGCTGCTAAACCCGTTGATCAGTGGGCTTCCCTCCAAGCGCTCTTGAGCGACGGCCCGATCGAGGGGCTGCACCTGCTGACTCAGCGCTTCGATATCTCGCTCGCCTGGGTAGATAAACAGCTGCTCGCCACTGCTTAAAACCACCTCGTTCTCACTGTCAGCTAGCCGAAAGGCCACTTCTCCTTCCCAGGAGAAAATCTCGACCGGGGCATTGGGATCGTCTTCGATGTTGACAAACACTGTGGTGCCGCGAACGCCGGCAATGCCGGCGGGGGTAACGATTTCGATGGGCTCGGCCAGTGCGCCTTCGACCCAGGTAATCATCTGTCCGGAGTCGAGCCGGAGTTGGCTGGGTTGCAGGGTGAGGGCCGCGTTGCCGCCAATGCGAAACATCGCTCCGTTGACTAAGCCCACCTCGGCCAGGGCCTGATCGGCGGTGCGAATCTGGTCGCCGTAGGCCATGGCCTGGTCAACTTGGGCTGGCTCAGGCTCGCCCTGACCGAGGGTGACCGAGACGGGGTTGGCGACAATGGCTTGGATGGTTGCGATCGCGTCAGTCTGACCCTCCGAGTCGGTTACCGATTGTGTTTCCTGGGCTGGTTCAACCGGCTCAGGAGTTGAAGCCTGCTCGCAGCCAGCGAGGGCCATGCCCCCTGCTATCAACAGGGCAATGGTTAAAGTTTGGCCGTTGAGGGAGATGGTCTTTGATCGACCCCTGAGGGCGATCGCGATTCCCCTTAAAACATGTTGCATAGTTAGGGTGGGGCTAAGGGTCAGATGGCTGGGTCATGTCTTTAGGTTATTCAGTTTGAGATGCTGATTTTCCGGCAAGGTGAGGCGGCGAGTCGGTGATATGGTCGGTGTTGACCGCAGCTTTTAGCAGAGGCGTCTAAACGGTTTTGGGTCTACTTATTGGAGATTGAACCCTGTGGAACTGGTGATTTGGCTATCGGTGGTACTGGCTGTGCTGGGCTTTGGCATGGGGGTAATGGTGTGGGCCTATCGTCGCCCCTTGGGCAACAGCGCCCTGTTTCCGGCTCCGATTGTAGAGCTTTCCATCCCCATCGGTGATGAGGCTAGAACTCAGTTTGAGGCGGGCTGTGCGGCCTTTACTAAGGGCCGCTATCCGGTGGCTATTGATCAGTTCACTGCTGTGATGGTGGCCGAGCCTGACTGTGCCGAAGCCTTCCACAACGGTGGGTTGGCCTACGCCAACATGGGCACCGATGGGCAGGCCGTGCAGGCGTTACTGAAAGCTAGCGAACTGTACGATCGCCAAAGCACCAAGCCCCGGCTTGATCTGGTTAAGCAGCAGCTCGAACAAATTGCCAGCCGCCGGGGCCTCAAACCCAGCACCGCTGCCTAGGGGATGCACCGATGGCTAAACAGCGTCTAGATGCCCTGCTGGTAGAACGCGGGCTGTGTGAATCGCGGCAGCAGGCCCAGCGGCTAATTCGCGCGGGGGAGGTGCAGGTGAACCACGCTGTGGTGGATAAACCGGGCACGGCCTTTGCCGAGGATGTGGAACTGCTGGTGAAGGCGCGATCGCCCTATGTCTCGCGCGGCGGCGAAAAGCTGGCCAAAGCTCTGGGCGAATTCCCGATTGAGCCCAAAGGACGGATTGCGCTAGATGGAGGAATTTCGACCGGCGGCTTTACCGACTGCCTGCTGCAAGCCGGAGCTGAGCTGGTCTACGGCATCGATGTGGGCTATGGTCAGGTGGCCTGGGCGCTGCGTCAGGACCCGCGCGTGGTGCTGCGCGAGCGCACCAACCTGCGCCACCTCACCCCTGAGCAGCTCTACGGCGAGAATGATCCCCGCCCCGACTTGGGGGTGATGGATGTGTCATTTATTTCGCTGACCAAGGTGCTGCCCGCCTTTTGGGCGCTGCTGGTGCCACCGCGAGAAGTCGTGCTGCTGGTGAAACCCCAGTTTGAGGTAGGGCGCGATCGCGTCGGCAAAAAGGGCGTCGTGCGTGACCCTGGGGATCAGGCGGATGCGATCGCCAGCGTGCTGGCCTCGGCTCAGTCCCTCGGGTGGGTTTACCAGGGGCTCACTTGGTCGCCCCTGCTCGGCCCAGCGGGCAACATCGAGTATCTGCTGTGGTTGACCCAGCCAGAAGCGGACGAGGTAAAACCGGCAACCCCCGATCTGATTGCCCTCAGGTCCCTAGCAACCAACGCTCGCCTGACGTTGGGCGACTAGCAGCGGCACCTAAGCCGCAATGCTTTGAAAAGACTTAGCTTGATGCTCTCGCCCGTGGGGTTCTTCATAGTCGATCGCTGGCCCAGCAGGCACAATGCTGCTGGGGTTAAGTTCGGGCAGGCCCCCGTAGTAGAGCTGCTTGACATGCTCTGCGCTACACCACTCAGCTACCCCCCGCTGCTGATACAGCTCGCGGCAGTAACCCCACAGGTTGGGATAGTCTACCAGGCGCTTGAGGTTGGTTTTGAACAGCCCGTAGTAAGCCAAATCAAAGCGAAACAGGGTGGTGAACATGCACCAATCGGCCAGGGTGATCTGGTCGCTCACCAGGTAGCGCTGCTGACCGAGGACGCCCTCCCAGTGATCCAGTGCCTCAAACAGCTCCGTCACCGCACCATTGTAGGCTGCCTGGGAAGCCGCAAAGCCACTGCGGTAGACGCCATTGTTGATTGGCTGATAGATAGCATCCATCGCTGCGTCAATCTGGGGCCGCAGCGCCTCGGGGTAGAAGTTGCGCTGGGGAAACTCGGCAAACTCGTTGAACTCAGAGTTCAACATCTGAATGATCTGGCGCGACTCGTTGTTGACAATGGTTTGGGTCTGCGTATCCCACAGCACGGGCACGGTGACGCGGCCGGTGTAGTCGGCCTTGGCCCGGGTGTAGAGCTGCCACAGATATTCCGCCCCGTAGAGGCTGTCGGGAATGCTGCCGAAGCGCTTTGAGAATTTCCAGCCCTGGTCGCTGATTACCGGGTCAACAATGGAGAGACCGATCGCCCCTTGTAGCCCTTTGAGCGATCGCAGCAGCACAGTGCGGTGCGCCCAGGGACAGCCCAGCGACACATACAGGTGGTAGCGCCCCGGCTCGACCTTGAAGCCGCTGGAGCCATCCGCCGTTACCCAATCGTGAAACAGGGTCGGCATGCGCTGAAATTCGCCGGATTCGCTGCGTTCGGTCCATTCTGTGGACCATTTGCCGTTGATCAGTCTGCCGAGGGCCATGGGGGGTGTCCTATGAGAAGGGGATGGGGAAGATGAGGGAGGTGGGGATGATGGGGGGAGTGGGGAAAGTTTTGAATTTTGAGTTGAGAGTGAATTCAAAACTTAAAACTAATCAAATCGATAGGCAGCCATGCTGAAGGCTCCGTAGGTGAAGCCGTGGTGAATTTGCTGGCTGGGGCCACCGGCACCGAGGGCGACGAACAGGGGCAGCAGGTGCTCTTCGCTGGGGTGGTTTTGGGCGGCGTGGGGGGCGTGCTGGCGATAGTTGAGCAGGCGTTGGATGTCGTTGGCGGCGTTGGTTGAAGACCTACCCGCCTGGGTAATAGCCTCGGCCAGCCAGTTATCAAAGGCCACGGCCCAGGCGGGGGGTGGGGCATTGTAGCTGCCGTTGAAGGCCCCCAGGTTGTGGGTGGCGGCACCGCTGGCAAAAATTAGCACGCCTTCATTCCGCAGGGGGGCGAGGGCTTTGCCAAGTTGGTAGTGGTGCAGCGGCGTTTCGTGGGGCTGAAGCGAAAGCTGCACGACGGGGATGGTGGCCTCTGGCGCTGCCAAAATTAGCGGCGTCCAAACGCCGTGGTCGAAGCCGCGATCGCCATCTACGCGGGCCGAGAACCCGGCCTCGGTGAGCCTAGACATCACCTGCACTGCCAGCTGTGGATTTCCTGGGGCAGGGTAGTTCAGCTTGTAGAGCGCCTGGGAAAAGCCGCCGAAATCGTAGATCGTCTTGGGCTGCTCGGCGGCGCTGACCGTGGGCTGGGCTGTGAGCCAGTGAGCCGAGACCGCCAGGATTGCCTTTGGCTTTGGCAGAGTCTGCAAGAGCGATCGCAGAAAGTCTTGGGTCGGGCCAGCACGCAGGGGCAGGTCGGGTGCCCCATGGGAAACAAACAGACTGGGTAGGGATGCCATAGTTTTAATCTAGATAGTTTTAACTAGAACTATTTGATATAAGACTAGCACTTCTGTTCAAGAATCGGCAGGTCGGTGCTTAAGGACTGCTGGTGCTGTTTTCTGCTGCAAGCTTGTGGAGCAGGGCGATCGCCGTCTCAGCCTGGGCCATGGGCACAAACAGGTGATCGTGGTAAAAGGCTGAAACGGGGTTGACGCTGATCCCGTGGCTGGCAAGTCGGGTGGCGATCGCCGCCAAAAACCCTACCGCCTCCAGGCTGGAATGCACTGACAGGGTGATCATGGTAAAGACGGCTGAGTAGGGCAGTCCTGCTGCCTCGGCCTGGGACCGCGACAAGATCAGCGTCAGTCCTTCCTCTTCTTTGAAGAATCCAATGGGATCGAGGTCGTGACCACTTGGGTCTGGAAGGGTACAAAACACATATTCCCCCTCGCGGAGAATCGGTTGCATGGACAATAGCAGTCTGGTGAGGTTGGTTTCGCCAGCCATCTGTTTCTACCTACTTGTGGAGGGCGCTTGAGAGCCCTAGGCCAGGGTCTAGAAGCTGCAATATTTTAGACTTGAGCACCTTGGAACAATGTATCGGTGGAATATTTGCTGTGCTGTCTGGAGCTTTCTGCCTCAGTGGGGAAGACGAAGCCAGCGAAACGCTGCTGAATAAATGGTGTAGGGATGCCATGAACGAATGATCAATGCAAACGCGCCTTCGTCAGGCCGTGGTTCTCAACCTGCTCCGCGAGTTGTGGTCTATACAGATTCCCTTGGGATGGGGGGAGCGGAGTTTAGCCTGGGTCATTTAGTGGCAACGGTGTCGAAGGATATTGCCATTACAGTGCTGGGGCTCTCGGCTACTGTGGTCGATGCGATCGCCAGCCAGCGGCCCGGTGCTGAGAAAATTGTTTTACCGCCGGCGGGGTTGCCCTCCATGGCGGCTCATCTCGCTACCCTGCATCGGCTGCGCCCCGACATTGTGCATCTCAACCTATGTACGCCCTGGGCTGGGGCCACGGGACTGGCGGCGGCCCTGACTCTGCCCCAAGCGCGAGTTGTACGGGTCGATCAGCTGCCGCTGCGCACTACGGATGCGATCGCGCTGTGGCGGACGCGATCGCTATCGCTGCGGGTTGATGCCCATGTCGCGGTGGGTGAAGCCTCGGCCAGGCGCATGGAGGATTTTTATGTCCTGGGGCGCAACACGGTGATGTCTGTGCCCAATGGTGTGCCCGACATCGACGTTGAGCGCGCCCCAGGCCCAGTCCTGAAAGAGCCCAGACTGGTGGTGGGCAGTGTGGGTCGCCTAGATGCGATGAAGGCCCACGATATTTTGCTGCGCGCGATCGCTCAGGTTGAAGATACCCACGTGGTTGTGTGGGGCGATGGGGAAGAACGTCCAGCCCTGGAACAGCTAGCTCAAGATCTGGGCATTGGCGATCGCGTTTCTTTGCCGGGTTGGGTCGACAACCCTCGCGCCTACTTGCCCAACGTCGACATTTTTGTTTTGCCGTCGCGCTCGGAGGGCTTTCCCTTGGCAATTGTGGAAGCCATGCTGGCGGCCCGACCCGTGATTGCTACTCGGGTAGGCAGTGTGGCAGAAGCCGTAATCGAGCAGGAAACAGGGCTGCTGATTGAGAAAAACGGTGTCATGGGTTTAGTCAGCGCCCTCCGCCGCCTCAAAGCCGATGCCGCTCTGCGCGAGCGGCTGGGGCAGCGGGGTCGAGCGGTGGCGGTGGCTCAGTTTACGGCTCAAGCCATGGCCCAGCGCTACGAGCAGATTTGGCGACAACTGCTGACTGCGCCGCGATCGCCCCGGCTGCTAGTCCCCCGTCCCCGCGACTGACGAGGCGGCTAGACCAGCTCAAGCTCATGCTGTTCGATCGGTAAAATCACCGTAAAGGTGGAACCTTGACCCGGTTGCGATGACACCGAAATCTCGCCCTGCATCAAATTGACCAGCTGGGCCACAATCGCTAAGCCTAAGCCTGTGCCCTGGTCACCATCAGGGGTGGGGCCGTGGCTAACCCGGTAATAGGGCTCGAAAATATATTTCTGCTCAACCTGAGGAATGCCGACGCCACTGTCGGTGACGGTAACTGACCAGCGGCGATTTCTCTCTGGGGAGGCTGCACCATCGTCCAGGGTTGCGGCTGCAATAGAGACATATCCAGTCTCGGTATAGCGAATCGCATTGCTCAGTAGATTGGTAATAATCTGCTGTAGGCGCAGGGGGTCGGTCTGCACTGCCGGGGGCAGGCGATCGCACGCCACCCGCAGCTCCAACCCCTTATTGCGCACTAGCGGTTCAATGATTTCGATCACTGACTGAATCAGCTCGTGGGGAGCGATCGTCACCAGCTTGAGCTTAATCTGTCCATCACCTTTCTGCAGTTGTAGGGTGTCGTTGATCAACCGCAGCAAAAGCCGCCCGCTGCGCAACACGCGCTCAATGCTTTCTAGATGGGCGTAGGAATCTTTGATTTCGGCCTGCTGCTGCTGGCGCAGAAATAAATCGGCATAGCCAATAATTGAGGTCAACGGAGTTTTGAGTTCGTGGGTTAGCTTTGACATGTTGTCGTGGCTAGCCCGCACCAGACGCGTTAGCTCTTGATTAGTGAGCTGCATTTGGGCTCGGAGCTGATCGAGCTCCTCCATACGGGTTTGGGTATAGCTGTCAAAACAGCGGGCGATCGCCTCATCGATCACCGCATCAATCAGTCGAATGGCCCACAGCACATCCTTGGGTTCCGCCTGCACCAAATCGGCTTCTAGCTCCGAAAAAATCACCGATCGCAGCAGGCGATATTCGCGGGCAATTTCTGCCGGTTCAAACCCCTGCTCGGCGCGAATTAAACCATGTTCTAGACTGGCCTCATCAACAATTTCAAAGTTTTCTGGCTCGCCGTCAGCCATCATGGCGGCGAGAGATTCGAGCACTCTGGGCAAACTGTCGCGCACTGCGTTGAACGTTAATTCATTGGTAGCTTCAATTTGCTGATCTTCAAAAACCGCGTTAATCCACAACTCGATAATCGTGTCGCGTTTTTGATCCAAAATGGTGCTGAAATCTATTCTCACAGCATTCTTCACAACGTTTTTCGCCACACTAGCGACTGTAGAGCTGAGTCAAGGTGCGTAACCGATCGCTCAAGGCATTGGTCAGCAACGCCGAACTGCGGTAGCGCCAGCGCCAGTTGCCGTCGTTGCGGCTGGGGTTGTTCATGCGCGATCGCCCGTCTAAATCCAGCAGGTCTTGCAGCGGAATAATTGCCAGATCGGCCACCGAAGCCAGCGCCGTGCGAATCAGCAGCCAGTTGATGTCTTCAATCGCCTCCGGCGAACTGTAGCCCGAGTAGCGAGCCACAAACTGTTTCTCGGTGTCGCTGGCCTGCTGCCACCAGCCGATCGCCGTGTCGTTGTCGTGGGTGCCGGGGTAGACCACCGTGTTGCGGGTGTAGTTGTGGGGCAGGTAGGCGTTGTCAGGGTCATCGCCAAAGGCAAACATTAAAATGCGCATGCCGGGAAAGTCGAAGCGATCGCGCAGTGCCTCAACTTCGGGCGTAATAATGCCTAAGTCTTCCGCCATGATCGGCAGCGTTCCTAAAGCTTCGCCGAGGGCAGTGAAAAACTTTTCGCCAGGGGCTTCAATCCATTCGCCGTTGATAGCGGTTTCTTCGCCCGCAGGCACCTGCCAGTAGGCTTCAAAGCCGCGAAAGTGGTCGACCCGCACAATGTCGACGTACTGCAACGTCACCTGAAAGCGCTTAATCCACCAGGCAAAATTAGTTTTTTCGGCCTTGTCCCAGTTGTAAACCGGGTTGCCCCAGAGCTGGCCCGTCTCGCTGAAATAGTCGGGCGGCACGCCAGCGATGAAGGCGGGTTCAAAGGTGTTGGGGTCGAGCTTGAACAGCTCGGGGTCGGCCCAAACGTCGGAGCTGTTGTGGCACACGTAGATCGAAATATCGCCCACGATCTGGATGTTTTTGTCGTTGGCGTAGCGGCGCAAATTTTGCCACTGCTCAAAGAATTTGAACTGCACAAACTGGTGGTACTGAATCTGATCTTTCAGCGCCTCCCGCTGGGCTTGCAGCGCCTCCGGTTCGCGACGGGCGATCGTCGGATCCCAAAAATTCCAGCTTTTGCCCTCGTGGGCCTCCAGCAGGGCCATAAACAGCACAAAGTCATCCAGCCACGAGGCTTGCTCCTGGCAGAACTGGTCAAACTTGGTCTGCTGCTCGGGCGATCGCGTCGTCAAAAAGCGCTCGTGGGCCAGCTTGAGAAACTGCGTTTTGTGGGCAATCACCTTCTCAAAATCGACCTTCTCCGGATCGACATCGGTCAGAGGCTCCAGTTCGTCCTCTTTCAGCAGGCCTTCATCGGCCAGCTGATCTAGATTGATCAGCAGCGGGTTGCCGGCAAAGGTGCTGAAGTTCATGATGTAGGGCGAATGCTCGTAGCCAGTGGGCCCCAGCGGCAAAATTTGCCACAGCTTTTGGCCACTCTTCGCCAAAAAGTCGACAAAGGTATAGGCGGCTGGCCCCAGATCCCCAATGCCGTAGCGGCTGGGAAACGAGGTGGGATGCAGTAAAACGCCACTGGCACGTTGAAAACTCATAGGGGTTCGGCGATGCGTTAGAAATTTGAAAGGGTCTTAAAATACAGAAAAGCGACGCCTGAGGGCGAGTTCTCACCCCACCGGCACTGTCATTGGTAGGAGAAAATGGCTGCCCAGCGCATCCTCCTAAGGGTTGGGGGTTGTTGGTTCCCGAGTGCTGCATAGACTTTGCATTCTATTTGCGCTCTTGTGAATTCCGTAAATTCTGTGGCGCGTGTCGTGGCTCGGCGTGACGGGCCGCAGCGGAAATGGTGAGCACCGCCCATTCCACTGGGGAGCAAAGCTTTCGGTGATCGGTAATAGGTTGATTCAACGCCGTTGTAGTGGGTAACGATGGCGCGATCGCTCTTACCTGGGGCCGATGACGCTTCGTATGAATTCCGCTACCGTGGGGGCGGACATTACGTGCTGGTGGGTAGGTTGACCTTGAAGAATGAGCCCCTGTGGTTTAAGAATGCCATCATTTACGAAGTGCCTGTGCGGGCCTTCGCCGACAGCAATGGCGACGGCATTGGTGACTTTCGCGGCCTGACTGGCAAGCTGGACTACCTTCAAGACCTAGGTGTCACCGCCATTTGGCTGCTGCCTTTCTTTCCGTCGCCGCTGCGCGATGACGGCTACGACATTGCCGACTACGTAAATGTCAACCCCATCTACGGCACCCTAGACGACTTCAAGGATCTCTTGCAGGCGGCGCACCAGCGCGGCATTCGCGTCATTATCGAGCTGATTGTCAACCACACCTCCGATCAGCACCCGTGGTTTCAGCGGGCGCGGCGATCGCCCAAGGGCAGCCCCGAGCGCGATTTTTACGTCTGGAGTGATACCTACGAAAAATATCAGGAAGCGCGGATTATCTTCCAGGATTTTGAAACCTCCAACTGGACCTGGGACTCGGTGGCCAACGCTTACTTCTGGCACCGCTTCTATTCCCACCAGCCCGACTTGAACTATGACAACCCGGCGGTGCAGCAGGCCGTCTTTGACGTCATGGATTTTTGGCTAGAAATGGGGGTTGACGGGCTGCGCATGGATGCCGTGCCCTACCTCTACGAACGCGAAGGTACCAACTGCGAAAACTTGCCCGAAACCCACGCCTTCCTGAAAAAGCTGCGCAAGCACGTCGACGAAAAATTCCCCAACCGCATGCTGCTGGCCGAGGCCAACCAGTGGCCCGAAGACGCCGCCGCCTACTACGGCGACGGTGACGAGTGCCACATGAACTTTCACTTTCCTCTGATGCCGCGCCTGTTTATGGCGCTGCGCATGGAGGACAGCTTCCCGATCGCCGATATTTTGCAGCAGACGCCCGCCATTCCCGACAATTGCCAGTGGGGCCTATTTCTGCGCAACCACGACGAGCTGACCCTGGAAATGGTCACCGATGAAGACCGCGACTTTATGTATCGCGTCTACGCCCAGGATCCCGAAATGCGGGTGAACTTGGGCATTCGGCGACGGCTGGCCCCGCTGCTGGGCAACGATCGCCGCCAGATCGAGCTGCTCAATAGCCTGCTGCTGTCGCTGCCGGGCACGCCCGTGCTCTACTACGGCGACGAGATTGGCATGGGCGACAACGTCTATGTGGGCGATCGCAACGGGGTGCGCACCCCCATGCAGTGGAACTTTGACCGCAACGCTGGCTTTAGCAGCGCCAGCCCCCAGCGGCTGTTTTTGCCCCTGATTGTCGAGGCCGAGTACCACTACGCCACGGTCAATGTGGAAGCCCAGCGGGCCAACCCCAGCTCGCTGCTCAATGCCACCAAGCGGCTGATTGCCATGCGCAATCACTTCCGCGCCCTGGGTAGCGGCGATTTTCAAATTCTGCATCCCGACAACCGCAAGGTGCTGGCCTATACCCGCACCTACGAAGACGAGCGGATTTTGGTGGTGGCCAACCTGTCTCGCTTTGTGCAGACCGTTGAGCTAGAGCTGCCGGGGTTGAAGGGGTGGGTGCCGATCGAAATCTTTGGTCGCACTGAGTTTCCGCCCATCGATGAGTCACCCTATTTCTTGAGCATTGGAGCCTACGCAGTTTACTGGTTTATGCTCAAGCCCCAGGTCGTGCCCCTACCTGAGGTCAAACCCACGGTAGAGCTGCCGATGCTGCTGCTGGCTGGGGCCTGGCCCACGGCGTTTTCTCAGCTGCAATCGGCCCAGACGCGCGGGTTTACGGCGAGTTTAGAAATGCTGCTGCCCCAGTATTTGTCTAGCCATCCCTGGTTTGGCGGCAGAACCCGCACGGTGCAGACGGCTCGCATTACCGAAGTGATCACCATTCCCTACGGGAGTAGCCATGCCCAGATGCTGGAGCTACAGGTCGACTACATTCAGGGCAGCCCCCAAACCTACGTGTTGTTTTTGGCGATGGCCGAAGGGGAGCAGGCGCTCCGTCTGTTGAAAGAGACTCCGCAGTCGGTGGTGGCGCGGCTCAAGCTGGCCAGCAGCGATGAGGAGGCGGTGTTGTTCGATGCGATCGCCGACAAGTCGTTTCTAACCGCCCTGCTCGACGGCATTGCCCACCACCGGGTCTATGAAAATGCCGCCGGCAAGCTGGTGGCGGCTACCACGCCCTTATTTGATGAGCTGAGCAAGGGTGATCCCAATCCATCCCTGGGTGAGGAGCCGATGGGAGACGGCCTGCCCTTTGAAGCTTCGCTGATGAAAGGCCTCCACAACAACACGTCGATCGCCTACGCTAAAACCGGCAGCGTCGCCGCCCAAAATCGCCTGATTCTTAAGCTCTTTCAAAAAGTTGAGGAGGGTCAGCACCCCGACCTGGAGGTGCGCCGCTTTTTGGACGAACACCAGCACTTTACCCACATTCCTTCGATCGCAGGCACGCTGACCTACCATCGCCCGGCGGCGGAGCCGATCACCATCGGTTTGCTGCAAGAGTTCATCCCCGACACCCGCAGCGGTTGGGACTACACCCTCGACCATTTGCGCGACTACTTCGACCTCGTCGTGATGGATCAGTCGGATATTGCCGAAGCACCCATGCCTGTGGGGTCGCCCCTGGAGCTAGAGCCGGTGGCCCCAGATGCGCCCCCAAACGAGGTCTTTTTCCCGCTGCCCTACTGCCCGCTGCCCTCCGTCGAGTCTCAAATTCCGGCCTGCAAGGCGATCAATAGCTATCTGGCCAACATGCAGCTGCTGGGGCAGCGGACCGCCGAACTCCACCTAGCCCTGACGGTGGATGCCGACCAGCCTGCCTTTACGCCGGAGCCGTTCACCTCGCTCTACCAGCGATCGGTCTACCAGTACAGCCGCAACCTGACCGGTCAGGTCTTTTTGCTGTTAAAGAATCGCCTAAATACGCTGCCGCCGGAGACGCGATCGCTCGCCACCCTGGTCTTAGAGCAGCACGATGCCTGTTTGCAGCAGTTTCAGTCGGTGTTGAACCACAAAATCACTGCTCTGCGGACTCGCTATCACGGCGACTATCACCTGGAGCAGGTGCTATACACCGGCAAAGACTTCTACATCATTGACTTTGAAGGCGACCCAGCCCGCAGTCTCAACGAGCGCCGCATGAAGCGATCGCCCCTGCGCGACGTTGCCTGCATGCTGCAATCGTTTTACTATGCCGTCAACGTTGCCCTCGACAAGGAAATCGAAAGCGGCATGGGACAACCTGACCATCACCATCAAATGGAGCAGTGGGCCGAATTTTGGTATCGCTGGGTCAGTACCACCTTCGTCAAGGCCTACCTGACTACCGCTGCCCGCGATAGCTTTTTGCCCAAAACCCAGCAAGAGCTTGAGGTGATGCTCAACAACTACCTGGTCGAGCAGGCGATCTACAACCTGGGCCGTGAGCTAACTAACCGAAGCAGCCGCATCAACATTCCCCTGCGTCGCATCCTTCATCTTTTGAAGATTGCCCCCGAGGGTGCTCTCGCTGAGCATAAAGTTCTGAAGGCCTAGCTCAAACCTCAAACAGCGTTAGAGGTCAGCAAGTTGTCCGTACGGTGGCCATCGTCCCGCAGGAGGTTTTCGGCCAGCTGCTTCTTGGCCAACAGGCCCAGGGTTTGCATCGCCTGCTCAACTTGTTCTGACCAAGAGACCGCCGTATTTAGCCGCAAGCAGTTGCCGTAGCACTGCCCCGAGGCCGAGAACATGACGCCGGGGGCGATCGCAATTCCCTGGGCTAGCGCCTCCTGATACAGCCGCAGTGAGTCAAATCCTGCCGGCATTTCGAGCCACAGCACATGGCCGCCGGTAGGGCGCGTCACACAGGTTTCAGCGGGGAAGTAGTCGCGAATAGCCTGCTGGATGTGCACCATTTGGTCTTGGTAGACGCGGCGCAGGTGGCGCAGGTGGCGATCGTAGCCGCCGTTGGCCAAAAAGGCCGCCACTGTCAGCTGGGGCGCGATCGCCGTATTTTGGTTGAGAATCGACTTCATGTGGGCAATCTTGCTGTGGTAACGGCCCCCGGTGCACCAACCTATCCGCAGCCCTGGCGATAAGGTTTTGCTCACCGAAGCGCAGTAGAGCACCCGATTGTCGGTGTCAAAGGCTTTGATCGCCTTAGGGCGAGTTCCCTCAAAGCAGAGATCGCCGTAGACATCGTCCTCGATCAGCGGCGTGTCGTACTGGTTGAGCAGCTCCACCAGGTGCTTTTTCTTACGGTCATCCATACAGCTACCTAAGGGATTGCTGAAATTCGATACCAGCAGCACCACCTTGACATCGCCGGTTTGCAGCGCTTCTTCAAGGTGAGGCAGGCTAATACCGTCGCGGGGGTGGGTGGGCAGGGTCAGCGCCTTCAGCCCCAGGCATTTTAGTGCTTCTAGCACAGCGAAGTAGGTAGGCGACTCGATCGCCACGGTGTCACCGGGCTGGGTCAGCGCTTGCAGGCAAAAATAGATCGCCTCGTTGGCCCCGTTGGTAATTACCATCTGGTCGGGGTGGACTGAGCAGCCCGCGTCGAGCATGCGTTTGGCAAACTCGGCCCGCAACTCGGGGCAGCCCAGGGGCGTGCCGTAGGAGTGGGCTGCATTGGTGTTGTCTCGCAGTATCTTGCCCATTAGCCGATTGAGCTGAGCCAGGGGCAAGTGTTCTAGGGCAGGTAGCGCTGCCCCTAGCTGAATCAACCCCGGATCGCGCATCAGGCTAATTACCTCAAAGGCCAGGGAGATATCAATGTCGGTGGCCTGCCGGGGAGGCGCGGTGGGAGCGGGCTCCTGGGGCAGCTGTAGGGTTGTCTGTTTGACGTAGTAGCCCGACTGGGGGCGCACCACCACCATGCCCCGGTCTTCCAGCAAGCGGTAGGCTTCCATCACTGTGGAAGTGCTGACCGACAGCTGAGCCCGCAGCTTGCGCACCGAGGGCAGGCGATCGCCCGGCTTGAGGGTGCCTTCGGTGATCAGCTGCTGAAGGCGATCGGCCACCTGTTCGTAGAGAATTTGGTGCGGGGCGAGGGTGATGGGGGAGAGGGGCATGGGGTGAGGGGTGAGGGAGTAGGGAAGATGGGAGGATGGCGAAGGGGGAGGTTCTATAGCGGGTTAATTTTTGGGGAGGGTAGGAACAGTTTTGGGGTGGGGAGACCAGAACAGTTATAGAAATCCAAACTGTTACCAAGACAATTTACGCTAACTGCCTCTGTTTCGATAGGGGCAGATCGAAGAAACTTTACCTATGCCGAATCGATTCGTGCTGTTCCCGTTGGCCAATCGCCTTTTTAAGAGGACAGCTCCATGAAACCGAATAGTTTGTACGCTCAGCTTGAGCTAATTCAAGAGCCGCTCGATCGCCCCATTCAGTCCGATTACTCCATTGCTCGGGTTTGGGCTGGGGCCAAGCGGCGTCTCAGTCTGGCGGGCGATGCCCTGTTGACCTACCTCTGCGGTTCCGCAGACCTAAGTGTGACCGTGAAGCGCGATCGCCGGGGCAATACGCTATTTGTTGCCTACGACCCAGTCAACCAGCAGCGCCGTACCTTCAGCTCTGAGCAAGAGCTGCGGGTGTGGGTTGACCAGCGCTATTACCAGTAGTGGGTGACATCTTCGATCCGACAGGGCGGGCCAGCCGACTGACCTTCCCGCCGGATTGGAGCCTAGGGCAGACCGCAGGGTTTGCGGTGACTACATAAATCCGTAAACTTTGCTCGACGGCGCGGGGTATGTGCTGACGTGAGCGCACAGATGAGTAGGCTGGACTTGAGAATTTTCTCGAAACCCGCTTTTCTCACGGCCTAGGAAACTCATGCTAGAGCTACTTCGGACTGGTTTTGCTCGACGTTGGCCAAAACTGACCTGGAAGCTGGGTTACTGGTTTTTTAGCCCCAAAAAAGTTACCCCGGTTTTGCTGGTGGTTGTCACACTAGTTCTAGTCACCCGTGAACCTGGGTCCAGTTGGCGTATGGCGATGGCGGGTTTGGCGCTACTGGCCGCCTATGGGGTTATGATGTCGCCGCTGTTTTCGCTCCCAGCAACGGCACTGCTATCGAGCTTTGTGCCCCCAGACAATGGGGAGTCGGCCGATGCCATTGTGGTGCTGGCCCGGAGCGGCCGCATTCAAGGCGATCGCTACAATACAGCGGTCGATATGGTGGCCGAGGGGCGATCGCCTAATCTCCTAATTATGGGCCTCCCCCAGGGAGTCAGTGTGCTTAAAGCCCTTGATCAGCGCGACCTGTCGCCTAACCTCATGCTCAGCGCCGTTGGCGTAAAAACCACTAAGCAAGAGGCGGAGTCAGCCGCCGTCGCCCTTGGCGCTAGGGGGTTGAAGCGGGTTATTTTAATCACCGATACTCCCCACATGCTGCGGGCCTGGCTAACCTTTAAGGGGCTGGGGTTTGCCGTCGTCCCTCACATTGAGCCGCTGCCCATTGGGGTGGCTAGTCGTGAGCGATCGCTGCTGGCCATTCGTGAATATCTGGGGCTGGTTAGCTATGCTGGCCTGGGGCGTTTTCAAAGGAAGACACCCAATACCCTGTCCCAAGTGGCCGGGGCAATGGCCAACGACTCACCTGCCGATGGCCGCTTTATGACCGCTGAGCAAATTCGGCAAACGTTTAGACTTAGCTGAAATTTTAAGGAAAAGGGTGGAGCCCAATGACCATTTCGCTAACTCAGGTTGATGCCTTTACCGACGCTGCCTTTGGCGGCAACCCAGCGGCGGTGTGCGCCCTACCCGAGGCCCGCCCCGATCGCTGGATGCAGCAGGTGGCCCAAGAGATGAACCTCTCAGAAACCGCCTTTTTCTACCCCGAGGGCGACGGCTACCGGCTGCGCTGGTTTACCCCTACCGTCGAGGTCGACCTGTGCGGCCACGCCACCTTGGCCACCTGCCACGTGCTGTGGAGCGAAGGTCACCTGAGCAACGAACAGCTCGCTACGTTCCATACCCGCAGTGGGGTGCTCACGGCCCGCTGCCTCGGCGATTGGATTGAGCTCAATTTTCCGGCTAACCCGTCCCACCCCATCGCTGAACCCGACGGTTTGGCAAAGGCGCTAGGCGCACCCCTCCAAGCCGTTGCTGAAAATTCCCTGGGCTATCTGGTCGAGCTAGAGTCAGCGGCGGCGGTACGCGATCTGCGACCCGACTTTGTTGCCCTCGGGCAGTTTCCGGTCCACGGCGTGATTGTCACCAGCCGAGGCGACGCGCCCTACGACTTTGTCTCTCGGTTTTTTGCCCCCGCCCTCGGCATCAACGAAGATCCGGTCACCGGGGCGGCCCACTGCTGCCTCGGCCCCTATTGGCGCGAAAAACTCGACAAAACCACCTTTCTCGCCCACCAGTCATCGGCTCGGGGCGGCATAGTCAAAGTGCAGGATGAGAGCGATTCCGGGACGGATCGCTTCGCGAATCGCATTCGCCTCAGCGGCCAGGCCGTTACCGTTTTTAAGGGAGAATTGCTGCACTGATGCAGATCGATGTCACCACCTGGTATTTGGAAATGCTTGACCCGGCCCAGCTGCGGCCTAAACTCAGCGAGCATCCCAATCTGGAGATTCGCCAGGCCGAGGTGCCCTGCCCAGAGTTGAGCCGATTTCTCTATGTCAGCGTGGGCGGCCAGTGGTACTGGTGCGATCGCCTCTCCTGGTCCTACGATCGCTGGCTCACTTACCTCAACCGCCCCCAGGTTGAAACCTGGGTGGCTTATATCTCAGGTACCCCAGCGGGCTATATCGAGCTAGAAGAACAGCCTCAAGGCAATGTTGAAATTACCTGTTTTGGTCTGCTGCTCCAATTTATTGGCCAGGGCATTGGGGGACACCTGCTAACGGTGGGCGCGCAGCGCGCCTGGGGCCGGGGAGCCCGCCGCGTATGGGTACATACCTGTAGCCTCGACGGCCCCTTTGCCTACAAAAATTACGAGTCGCGTGGATTCACCCGCTACGACACCAAGGTCGTTGGCGAAGACCTGCCTGACGAACCGCCTGGCCCCTGGCCCAACAGCAATTTCCACCCACAGCCATGAATCATCCCGACTACTACCGCACCATGGTCCGCTACAACCAGTGGATGAATGGGAAAATTTATGCCTGCTGCGCCCAGCTCTCGGATGGCGATCGCAAGGCCGACCGGGGCGCGTTTTTCAAGTCTATCCATGCCACACTCAACCACTTGCTGTACGGCGATCGCGTTTGGGTATGCCGCCTTAGCCACCAGCCCTGCCCCAACCTGGGCCAAGACCTCTACGCCGACTTCGACGAACTCTACCAGGCTCGCACTGAGATGGATACCGCGCTGATAGACTGGGTGGCCACCTTCACCCCAGCCTGGCTAGCCCAGTCCTTTGAGTACACCAGCAACATTGACCGGCAAGTTCGTCGGCTGCCCATCTGGCTGCTGGTCACCCACTTGTTTAACCATCAAACCCATCACCGTGGCCAAGTCACTACCCTGCTATGTCAGCTTGGCATTGACCCTGGCCCCACCGATTTACCCTGGCTACCGCTGGTATAACCGCTCCCAACAACCACGCCTAGCAGGCTTCGCCGTCGCTCTCAGCGACGGCGTTCATGCGGTTTCACGTAGATTGTAGGGATTAGAAAGCCCTCTGCTCAAGCAAGATTCACTCAATGGCGTAACTTCGGTGCCAGCCAACCGCTTTTCAAAACGTTTGGCACAACCAGCCTCAGCGGAGCGAGATAATATTTTTCGGGCTGATGATAGTTATAAATCGAGAATCTTCTGCTGCTGGTCAAAAAATACCTCAGATCTTTGCCATAGCCTCGTTGCTCAATCAGTCTCTTCAGGTCTAATCCATAGGCTGCCACAAACAATTCCCCCAGCCGGTGGCTACTCATCCAAGGTGAACCCGTGCGCTCTAACTCAGCTGCAAAAAGATCTTCAATGGCCTCTAACACCTGATTCATTGAAGAAAACGTTGACAAACTTTGCGGAAATGCCATGGTTGCTCGACTGCCTGTAGCGACAAAGGATTGTCTCCGTAACTACAGATTTACTCCGTGCTATTTCATACCCAAAACCATACGGGTTTCCCTACAGCAAGGGCAGAGTTACGACGGCAATCTCTACTACCCTGAGTTCTCTGCGGTATTCGTTTGGGTAGCGATCGATGTCGTTTAGATCACATAGCGTCAGAAAGTTCTTGGCTCACACAGCAGACGAAGCTCTGAGTTTAGGACCACCCCAAATACCAGAATTCAAGCCTGTTGGGCATTTTCACTCTTCTACTTTTCACTCTTCTACTTTTCGCTCTTTTGCTATAGCTCTAATCTTTGGCACCAGCGCTGATATCACTAGGCTGATCGAGATTGGCTGGGGCTGAACCAGGCTGTTGATCGAGGCGTAGGGCTTGGGCCAAGGCCGATCGCGCCTGGGCTTTTTGCACCAACGGGTCGAGCAGCTCGACCGATAGCCCGCTCAGCAGGCTTAGCTGTTGACGATTTAGCCCTCTTAGCAGCATTTCGACGCACCAAGTGGCGCGGGCCTGCTCAACGCCAAGCGATTCGCCGGTGGGCGACATGATGCTGGTTGTCACCTCGGCCCACAGTTGCCGCACCCTCAAGGGCGTAATTGGCTGATCGTCTGGCCCTAAAAACATGGCTGATGACGCGTCGCTGCGGCTTTTAAGCCAGCGGGTAAGCGGGTTTTTGGTGTAGGTGCCGTAACGCCGACCCATAATCCACTGGTTGAGAGGCACCTGACGATGCTGAGGGCCAACTAGCAAAATGTGCTGGCTGCTGTCGTAAAGGGCGCTAGCGCGGGTTAGTAGCGGCACCTCTGCTGCCGCCACCCCAGCCCCCAGCAGCACGTAGATCAGGGCATGGGTCTGGTTGCCAGCCTTGCGGGCCACCTGCATAATCTCGTGCACCACTGGGGCGGGGAGGTCGATCCAGCTCTCTGTGTTGGGGGGAGTAAGGCTAGGCTGGGCTGTGGCAAGACCAGACTCATCACGGGGCCGGAGGCTGAGCAGCCAGCTGACGACATTCTCAATAAAAGCGCTCCTGCTGGCCCATAAACTGTGAAATTCTACGCTGTCGTTAGCGCCTGCGGTGGTGCCGTCGATCGCGGCATAGCCCAGAAGCAGCGCCATTACCAACCCTGCCACTTCCTCAGGGGGCAGGCCAGCGGCTTCCCCTGGGGCCAGATGCGCCTCCAGATATTCAGCGATGAAGTCGCGAATGGTTTGCAGGCCGCGCCCCATAGCCTGGCTATTGTCTGCGGAAAACTGCCCGGCCTCACCAATCACCGACCGTACCAGCTCGGAGAGTTGATCGAGGGTAGCCAAACACTGGCTCAGAAAATCTCTCAAAGCCTGGTCAGTGGGGGCTTGGGCTAGAGCCGCTAGGTCAAACCCATAATCTGGGCCAGACAACACCTCAGCCTCAGTCATGACCGCTGCAAGCAAGCCATGCTTGCTACCAAACTGGCGAAACAATGTGACTTCGTTAACACCCGCTAAATCGGCCACCTGCCGGGTAGTAGTAGTGCCTACCCCTTGGCTAGAAAACAGCTGAAATGCCGCATCCACCAGACGCTGGCGGGCTGATTGACGTTGAGCTGCCATAGCAAAAAGAAAGCGATACTTGCATTTTACCAGAAAAGTTTGCTAGGATGAATTTGCAAGCGACACTTGCAAAAGACTCCAGCCAGTCCCTAGAGGGTGCGAAGGAGTCGGGCAAGGACTTCCCCTCGGTCGGGTTAACAAACTGCTCGAGGGTTTAAACCCTAAAAGAAGAAAAGGACGTGCTATGACAACGTTACTGAAACAGGCCCCAGAGAAACGGGGAATTAAAGACTTAGATTGGACATTAGTCGGCTTCTTAGCCACCATTCACGGCGTTGCCCTGCTGGCCCCGTGGTTCTTTTCGTGGTCGGCCCTAGGGGTGATGGTGGCGCTGCACTGGCTGTTTGGCAGCATCGGCATTTGTTTGGGCTATCACCGACTGCTCACCCACCGCAGTTTGCAGGTGCCCCAATGGTTAGAGTATGCGATCGCCACCATTGGCGCGATGGCGCTCCAGGGTGGCCCAATCTTTTGGGTGGCAGGGCATCGTCAGCACCACCTCTACACTGAGGATGCTGAAAAGGATCCCTACGCCGCCAGTCGTGGGTTTTGGTGGAGCCACATGTTGTGGATGGTGTACCGCAACCCGGCAGTCTTTAACGGCCAGATCTACCGTCGCTATGCCCCGGATATTGCCCGCGACCCCTACTACCGCTGGCTCGATCGCAACTTTCTATTTCTGCAAGTGCCGGTTGCGATCGCCCTCTTTGCCTTTGGCGGCTGGTCTTTTGTAATCTACGGTGGCTTTCTTAGAATTGCACTTCTATGGCACTCAACCTGGCTAATCAACTCAGCAACCCACATGTGGGGCAAGCGTCGCTTTCACATTGAAGACAGCTCGGGCAATCTGTGGTGGACGGCGCTGCTCACCTACGGCGAAGGCTGGCACAATAACCACCACGCGTTTCCTAACGTGGCCCCGGCTGGCTGGCGCTGGTGGGAAGTCGATGTTACCTGGTACGCCATTCTGTTGTTAGAAAAACTGGGTTTAGCTCGTCGCGTGGTGCGGCCCTCCGCAGAGGCGATGGCTCAGATACAGCAGTAATTAAGAGCACCTAGTGCCGCTATCCGCTCAATCGGTGGATAGCGGCAACAGTGGATATGCCAGAGTGCCGTTGGCCTCTTCTCCTAAGGTGCCGGTGCAGCTTCCATAGAGGGGAAAGTGCTTCAAGAACTGTGGGTAACGGTGCCCAGCCTACAAATCTTGAACTGAGAACTCTTCTGGGGGATGAAAGCGGGGGTGCAGGCGATCGCGCACCAACTCTCCTCCCACCAAATGCTGCTCCACAATTCTCGACACATCCTCAGGGGTGACCCGGCAGTACCAAGTATTGCCGGGCATTACTTTAACCGTCGGCCCAGCGCTACACTGGCCCATGCAATCACTCTCGGCCACTAGAATATTGGGGCTCTGGTGCTGCTGAAACGCCGCCAGCACCGCTGCCGAACCGCCGCGATCGCACGATCGATGCCGACATACCTGCACTAGCCAACGCTTAGAAACCACAGATAGATATCCCCCGCAATGGGTGTCTTAACCGTGAAGCAGTTTCCGCCCACAAAGTCCTGGAATGGCTTGTTCTGCCCGCTTTAACAAACCGTTTAAAGACCGGTTTTTGAGCACGGCCCGTAGGCGGCTAACAGTTCGTTCACCCAAAGCGCATCGATCGCGCCCTGGAGCCGCCGCTGCTGCTGGTGAAGCGTCTGAGGGCTGAGACAGGGCTGCAAGCGCGCCACTAGCTCATCGGCTTCATCAATCAAAAAGTTGAGCAACGGCTCTGCTTCGGCCTGCTGCAAAATCTCGCCCATGCGCTCTGCGGCCGCCTGATCAAGTGTGGGGAGCAGAGCTAGCTGGCAATACTCATAGACCGTAGGGCGGTAGGCCAGGGCGCTACTGAGCCATTCGTCAGAGTCTGACATGGGGGTCTCCTACAGCCATAGGCCCAAGCCGTTTTGGCTCAGGGTTTAATCGAACAAAACAGCAACGGGTTACCGTCACGGCAACCCACAACCTGCCAACTCTGGCCCACGACGATACCCAGACCAAGGTTGCTTCCTTGAGGGTTAAGTGTACCCAGGTTCACCACCGTGACAAGGGTTTTGGTGAAGTTTATGTCCTGGAAGGCAGATATTTTTGAAGCAATGACGAAGCTGACCTCAGTAGTCCACCCACTCAATTTTGACAAGCGATAGAAGACTGGGGCGCAGATGCCGGTTTTTAGGAGCAGGGAAGTACTAGGCGGCTACTAGCGATCGCACCAAACTTTCAAACAGCGGCAGCCCGTCTACCCCGCCCAGCACCGCATCGGCGGCCCGCTCGGGGTGAGGCATCAAGCCCAGCACGTTGCCCGCTCGGTTGCAGATACCCGCAATGTTGCCTAGAGAGCCGTTGTGGTTAGATTTCTCATCCACAGACCCATCTAGGCCACTGTAGCGAAACACAATTTGCTGATTGGCCTCTAGCTCGGCCAGGGTCGCTTCGTCGGCGTAGTAACAGCCCTCACCGTGGGCAATGGGCAGAGTAATCACTTGGCCAGCGGTATAGCCCGCCGTCCACAGCAGGTTGGTGCGCTCGACTTTGAGGGGCACGCGATCGCAGATAAACCGCATGTCCCGATTGCGCACCAGCGCCCCCGGCAGCAGCCCCACCTCGGTCAAAATCTGAAATCCGTTGCAGATGCCGAGCACTGGCTTACCCGCTTTGGCATGCTCTACTGTAGCCTGCATGGCAGGTGAAAAGCGGGCGATCGCTCCACACCGCAGATAATCCCCGTAGCTAAAGCCTCCGGGCACCACCACGATATCCACATCGCTCAGGTCGCTGTCTTCATGCCAAACCATGCGGGTAGGCTGTCCAAGAATATCGCGGGTGACGTAGGCCACGTCGCGATCGCAGTTGGCCCCAGGGAAGACGATGACGGCAAATTTCATGGGAGTGGGGGGTGGGGAAGGTGAGGGGGTAGGGAAGGTGAGGGGGTAGGGAAGGTGAGGGGTGGGGAAGAATGAAGTTGATGTTCTTCCCTATCTACCTCAACACCTCATCGTCCTCACCTTTCTGACTTAGGCGGTTGCTAGGGTTTGCAGCTCAAAGCGATAGTTTTCAATCACCGGGTTGGCCAAGAGCTGAGCGCACATGCGATCGAGCTGCTGACTGGCGGCGGCTTCGCTATCGGCTTCTAGGGTCAGCTCAATGTATTTGCCAATGCGAATTGGCCCCACATTGTTGTAGCCCATGTGGGCTAGCCCGGACTGCACCGCTGTGCCCGCCGGGTCAAGTACGGAGGGGCGCAGGGTGACGTAGATGCGAGCGCTGTAGTGGGGCAAGGCTGACTCCGGTGGCAGGGAAAATCACAATAGTTTGTACCCCTCATCCTACCGTATCAACCGATTGATAAAATTGAGTCAGTACAAGTGAGCCAGCATGGTACGACGCACCCGCAGCCAAGAGAAAGTTTTGACCGTTTTAAAGGGTTTGAGTAAGCCGATTTCGGCCCAAGCTCTCTATGTTGAAATGCGGCAGGACGGCAACACCACGGGGCTTGCCACGGTTTACCGAGCGCTTGATGCTCTCAAGCTGGAGGGGGCGGTGCAGATGCGCACCCTGCCCTCGGGGGAAGCGCTCTATAGCCTGCCTCAAGAAGACCGCCACCACCTTACCTGCCTTCAGTGCGGCAACACCATCGCCATCGACCAGTGCCCCGTCCACGAGCTGGAGAAGCAGCTGCACAAGGCCCATGAGTTCAAAATTTTCTACCATACCCTGGAGTTTTTCGGCCTTTGCCCCCGCTGCCAGGGCAGTTTGGCCAGTGCCGAAGCTTCGGTCTCCTGAGGCTGAAGGCTACGGATCGGGCTCCTGTTGCCGGAGGTAAACTCACCCACCTCAGGGTGCAAATGGACTCGCGCGGACAACTGGTTGAACGTTCTGCTCCAGAAGCCAGAACCGGCACCGATTGGTGGATGGTGCTGATAAGGGGAGCGATCGCAACTACTACCGATGATTGATGGCGAAGCTAGCTAAGAGAACAATAATCAAAGCTTGAGGCAGCGGCTATACGGACTTACTCTACTTGAGTCCAATGCCGGTAGCTCAGTCCTTGTGCTCCTAGGCCGCTCATCCATGGTTAAGTTTAAGCCTTACTTTGAACGCCATTATCCCCACCTAGAGCGTGTTATCGCCATCATCGCTCTCGTCAATTTGGTGCTGGTCGTTTTCGATATAACCTACCTCAATCTGCGGCCGGTTTATAGGCAGTATTTATCTGCCGTTACGCAGGTCTATGACCCAGTTAAAGGTATCGAGGCCCATCCTCTAACCGAGCGTTATTCAGCTCAGGTTGGACAACTCAAAAACCAGCTTGAGGAGGCTGGGCTACGATCGCAGCCCACCCAAGATTCGCTATCGGATTTGCAGAACCTCAGCCAGCAACTGTCGACAGAGCGCGCCTTTGCTGAGCCCCACGGTGACCTTGCCCTGGTTGCCATTCAGCAAGCCCTGCGATCGCGCACAGGCCAGTCCTCGGCCCAAGATGCATTCACCCAATTTTGGAGTGCAGACTACCTCGAACAGGCGAGTTGGCAAACGGAGCTTGAGTTTTGGGACCGCCAAATTCAGCCCTTTTTTCGGGGCAACTATTACCGCACCGTCAACCGATGGGGTGCACCAACAGACCATTTCTGGCTGATTGATCTGCCGTTTGTTCTCATTTTCGCGGTAGACATTTTGGCGCGCATCAATGCTACCCGGCGGCGCAACCCGGATCTAACTTGGGTAGAGGCTAGCCTACGGCGATGGTATGACCTGTTCTTGCTGCTGCCATTTTGGCGCGGGTGGCGAGCTTTGCCGGTGGCGCTACGCTTGTATCAAGTGGATTTGCTAGCGCTAGAACCGGTGCAGGCTGAGGCGCAGCGGGATGTAATCGTAACGGTTGGGGCTGACATCGCCGGTATTGCCGGCATTGAGATCATCGAGCAACTTCAGGATTCGATCCGGCAGGGAGAGCTGCTGAATTGGATCGCCTTAATTGACCCAGTGGCTGACTCTGAAAACTCAGTTGATCTAGTGGCTGAGGAAGAGATCACGGCGATCAGCAGCCGCCTCTATCAGGTTGGGGTAGACAACATCTTGCCCCAGGTTCAACCCGACATTGAAGAGCTGGTGCAGCACAGCATTGCCAGAACCCTGGAGCAGATGCCAGGATACCCCCAGCTCAACTATCTACCGGGTTTAGAACAGGTGTCTGTGCAGATGATTAAGCACTTGTCTCATTCGGTAGCCCAGGGCCTTTATCGCAGTGTTGCGGGGAGTTTGCTAGACGCTAGAGGCGCAGAAATTACCGCTCGCCTACAGCACAATCTGCGAGAGGCGATCGCCAGTGAACTGAGTCAATACAATACCCGGAAAGAAATTGAATCAAGGTTGGTCAGCGCCCTAGACAAGTTCAAAATAAAGTATGTAAAGGCCCTGGCCGAGGCCGGTGGCGAGACGCTAGCCAGCCATACAGAGCTCTTGCGTAAGCAGCTAAGCTAACATTGCTGCTCTCAGAAACCTTTGTATTCAAGCAGCTATACCTTTGATCCCCTAACCTATTCCCTCCCAGGTAAGAGGGTGAACAGGTTGAGAAACCTTAAACTTTTAAATATTGTTCAACCACGAGCTGACCAATCTAGAGTTGGTCAGGCTTGGAATGGTGCCAGTGTGAGTTTGAGGCTGCCTTATTGCAAAAATAGATTGATAGCGATATTTCACGGACAGCCTTAACGCAGTTATCAAAAGATGCTAGTTGAAAAGTTTTGCTTAGTTAGTTTTTAACTTCCATTCCTCTAAAACTTTTGGTAGCCACGAATTGCAGATATTAACCACAAATTATGCAACGAGTACTAATTATCGGCGGCTGCGGACGGATCGGCGGCAGTATTGCTAAAGACATTTTGGCTCACACTGACGCTGAAGTGACAATTACCGGGCGCAACCCCCAACTGGGTACCGCTGCCTTAGAACGCTTGGGTTCCAAAGTGCAGTTTCAGCTGTTGGACCTGACGAATCAACCGGAGGTGGAAACAGCGGTCTCTAAGGCAGATTTGGTCATCCATTCGGCTGGCCCTTTTCACTACCGAGATGTTGGTGTTTTGCAAGCCTGTATTGATCAGGGGGTCGGCTACACCGACGTTAGTGATGAACGCAGTTTTACCCGCAAAGCCCTGGCCCTGCACGCCGAGGCCGAGGCTGCTGGGGTGACAGCCGTCATCAATACTGGGGTATTTCCTGGTATCTCAAACAGCATGGTGCGCCAGGGGGTCGAAGCCTTAGACAAAGCGACCTCGATTCAACTGAGCTATATCGTTGCTGGTTCTGGTGGTGCTGGCGTGACGGTGATGCGAACCACTTTTATTGGTTTGCAACGCCCCTTCGAGGCCTGGCTGAACGGTATCTGGCAATCGGTTAAACCTTACTCAGGTCGGGAAACTTTGGAGTTCCCGGCTCCCTATGGCAAGGCCAATGTCTACTGGTATGACATGCCCGAGTCGATTACTCTACAGCAAACCTTTCCGGTAGATAATGTCATTACAAAGTTTGGCGTAGTGCCCGACTTTTATAATCACGCTACTTGGGCAATGGCCAACTGGGTGCCACCATTGGTGCTGCGCAACCGGCAAACGGTAGAATTTTTAGCCCATGTCAGTCATTCTATGACTAGTGTGACCGATCGCTTTAGCGGTACTGGGGTGGCTATGCGCTGTGACATCAAGGGGCAGCAAGGAGGCCAGGATGCTCACTATGTCAGCACTTTTGCCCATGAAAGCGCTGCGATCGCTACTGGCCTAGGCACAGGCAGTATCGCAGAGCTGATGCTAGCGGGTAAGCTCAACCGTCCTGGCGTGTATCCAGTGGAGCAAGCGCTGTCCACAGATCTATTCAAAGCAACAATGAATTCTCGCCAATTGGAGATTCACGAAAACCTACGCCAGGCTGAAGTGAATGTCTGAATTTCTATAGAGTATAGGGGCTAGTTTTTGCCCACTGCGCATGTGACAACGCTCCTATAAACAATGATTTTTGGCTGAATGCGATCGCATCACCTGTCGAGCCAACGCTCCGGGTGGTAGTACGCCACCCTTCAGAGTTCAATCCTGAAAATGTGTATTCATAGGCGCTGATTTAATTAGTGCCTATGAACACAATTTTCTGCTCCTGAGTTTTGAGAACAGGGAGTATATCGAAAGATTTTTTGAATCTACCTATCTATAGATCGTCGGACCATCTCATTCTTGAGGTTGAGGTTGATAGTGCAAAGAAAAAATTAATGTCTAGTTAAGTAAAGATTTTTTCTTGTTCCCAGTAAAAGGGGATTTTTATGTATCGGCCAGACAAGGTACAGGCTTACTTGACATCCATCAGTGAGGGCCCTTCTCCTGTGGAAGATGCTCTAAAGCGCAATATTTTTAAGTATGGTTTGTGGCTTCTAGCAATTCCGGCGATTGTTTATGGAGCAGTCGATCGCGGTTTGGCCGCCTTTTCCAGTCCTGTCCTTGATGTGACCAATATTTCCTATTGTTTAATAGGGCTAGTTATTCTACTGGGCTGGATTTGCATTGGTTTGGCTGAAGATGTTCCCGCCATGATCTCTATGGAGGAGGCCAAGCAGATCAAATCTGCGATCGCCCCAGCCTCAGACTACATCGCTCAACAGACCTACCGGCTACCGTTTCCCTACCTATGTCAGGTTTACCACCTGCTCAATGTTCAACATTTGGAAGACATTCACCGATTTAGCTTGGGAAATTTAAAGGTAGTCAAGGTCAGCGATTTTCAAAAAACCGAAGAGGGCGGCAAGATTTGCTTCGAAACGATGCTGGATTCTCCCTTTAACGTTCTTCGGTTGTGGCGAAATCCAGTTGTTGAAGTGGAGCTAACGATTCATTCGCCTCACCAGATCGAGCTAAAAGTACCAGCTTACGGTCAAAAGTTTATTCGCGTTCTCTTTAATGTGGTGCCTCTCAACGCTGAAGAACACCACCTATCGATTCAAATGTTTAGCAACTTGGCATGGCCTAAGGAATTGCTTAAAGCTATGCTAATTCTGGCTTCTAGCCTTACTCTTCTAGAGGACCTGCCCTATCTGAGCCATCTAGCTAGACGCAACTATGATCGGCTGTTCAGCCAAGCCTCAGAAAAACGGCGATCGAGCCAAGCTATGCAGCTCTTTCACCGCTATGTCGATCTTTACAACGACTCCTGGAAACATCGACAGTTACAGCTACTAGATTACTAACTTGATGATTTGATGAAGTCACTCTTTGGACAGTTGAAGCTTATTAAAAGCGGCGCGAATCTAGAGACAGGTGAAATCTAGCAGACTTTGCAGTAAAGATGCCCTGGACCTACGAAGACTATCCAGCCTCTATGAAGAATCTGACCGCCGAGGTGCGGCGGAAGGCGATTGATATTGCCAATGCTTTATTAGGCGACGGATATGGAGAAGGTCGGGCGATCGCGATCGCCACCGCCCAATCAGAAAAATGGGCCAAACGCCGCCATAAGCAAATCGCCAAGAAAAATACCGGCGGCACTACAGGTCAGGCCGTTGCTGCCGACGATGAAAAAGGCAATGAAGAGCCCATTCACGTTTTTGCTGACCCGGAAGAGTCGGGCTGGATTGCGACCCAAGGCCGAAAGCGGATTGCCCAGGGAAGTAAAAAAGCAGATGTGGTAGAGAAAGCTAAGGAAGAAGCTAAAGCCCAAAAGACAGAACTCTGTATTCACAACAAGCAGGGCGATCTCATTGAGGAAAGAGACTACTCCTAATATTGCTTTAGCTAAATCTAAAACAATCTCTGCCACTCGACATTTCTTTGGCCTTCAAACTGCTGATAGGTTTCGGCCGCCGCTGAGTTGATAGAACTCAGCGGCGGCCAATACGCTACGAGATAGCCAGCGCCATCCCCCAAAAACTCCTTAAATACCAAGGCGTCTGCTGAGCAGAAGAATGCTTATGGGATTCTAAGCATTCGTGAAGTCTTAATCTGATGCCAGTACTATGCAGGGGCATTAGCAATGCTATCGAGATACTGTCGGCCGTGATTTTTATGGAAACGGTTCCTAGTGGGTAGAGGTCGCCCAATCGGTGTGGTGGGGCTTTAAGCCGTTGCGCCGAAACGAATCGACTCGTCGCGCTGACTGCCCAAACGGTGGTCGAAGTGACGTCAGAAGAGGGCTTTCACCCGGTAGGATACTACAGGATAATTTAACGCTTCAGCACGTGCGCCCTCAATGGCGGGGTGGCAACGGTCTATGGAATTACCAACGGAGTAGTGGTTATGGTCGCAATTACATCGGTTCACGGTAGGCAGATTTTAGATTCACGGGGCAACCCCACAGTTGAAGTCGATGTAGTGCTAGAAGGTGGGGCTAAGGGTCGGGCTGGTGTGCCTTCTGGAGCATCCACCGGTATTCGCGAAGCCCTAGAACTGCGGGACGACGACAAAGCCGTCTACGGTGGTAAAGGGGTGCTCAAAGCTGTAGCCAACGTCAACGACACCATTGCCCCAGCCATTCTCGGCATGGATGCGATGGATCTCGCCGCTGTAGATCACAAAATGCTGGCTCTAGATGGCACCGACAACAAGGGCACCCTGGGCGCTAACGCCATTTTGGGCGTGTCGATGGCAGTGGCGCGGGCGGCTTCGATCGCAGCCGATATCCCCCTCTACGTCCATTTGGGTGGACCCGACTCGGTGCTGCTGCCGGTGCCCTGCTTCAACATCATCAATGGCGGTGCCCATGCCGACAACAGCGTCGATTTCCAAGAATTTATGATTGCTCCGGTGGGTGCGCCGACCTTTTCTGAGGCGCTGCGCTACGGGGCCGAGGTCTACCACGCCTTAAAGTCGGTGCTGAAGGCGGCGGGCTATAGCACCGCCATTGGTGACGAGGGCGGCTTTGCCCCCAACCTCAAGAGCAATGTGGAAGCGATCGAGGTAATTCTCAAGGGCATTGAGAAAGCCGGTCTGCGGCCTGGAGATGACATTGCGATCGCCCTCGACCCCGCCGTCAGCGAGCTGTACCAAGAGGACGGCAGCTATCTGTTCTACAAGTCCGACAACAGCCGCAAGTCCACCGCTGACATGATCGATCTGTGGGAAAGCTGGGTTGGCCAGTTCCCCATTGTGTCGATTGAAGATGGTCTCGGCGAGCAGGATTGGGCGGGTTGGCAGGCCATGACTCAGCGGCTGGGCGATCGCATTCAGCTGGTCGGCGACGACGCCTTTGTAACCAACCCCGCCATTATTGCCCAGGCGATCAAAGACGGCGTTGGCAACTCGACCCTGGTCAAGGTCAACCAAATCGGCTCAATTACCGAAACCCTCGAAGCCATCAAAATGTCCCATGATGCAGGCTATACCTGCATGGTCAGCCACCGCTCTGGCGAAACCCCCGACGACTTCATTGCTGATTTAGTGGTGGGCGCGATGACCGGCCAAATCAAGTCCGGTGCTCCCTGCCGAGGCGAACGCTTGTCGAAGTACAACCAGCTGCTGCGCATCGAAGAAGAACTGGGTGCCAAAGCTCAATACGCCGGTCTCAACACCTTCAAGCGCAAAACTCTGGCCGCCTAGAAACGCCCAACCATCCGCCAAGCTCCCGTTTGCGTGAGAGGGACGCTTGAACCCCGACTGCCGTGGCCCTGCTGCGGCAGTTTTTTGCGCAACGTCTACTAGGTTGGTCGGCTGCGATCGCCCAATGGCGGCAACCACAGCAAAAGAACGAAGAGGAGCCAAAAAAATCCCGGCTGAGTAAAGCCGGGATACCATGCCCTCCTAGTCCGAACATCGGACTTCTACGAATCGCTTGAGCTGAGGTCATCTGGCAGCTCACACTGCCCGGCCGGTCCCACGACTCTGATATAGCCTCCCCCATTCTGCAATTCCATCTCAAACTCCCCCTGAAATTCAGACAGCACCAGCGCCACTAGCGCCCCGATCAACACAAACCCCGCCGCCGCTGCCACCCCTTTCAAACCCCGCTGAAACGCTTCACTTAACATCTCCGCCCCCTCGACAATGCCTAAACAACCCTCTAGTGCTTAGTAGGCGTTGGTGAGCAACTGAGACAGCGGGCTAGGTACAGTTATCCTGGCCTAAGGCTCCAAATATTGCCGAAAAAACTCGATTTGCAGCTGGGCTGCTAGGGGTTGATGGCCCGACCCATAGAGGCTGTGCCCTACCCCCTGAAACTCATAGAGGGTAACGGGCACTTCTGCCCGCTCAATCACATCGTGGAAGTTGCGAGCTACATCGACCTGCAAAAAATCTTCAGCCCCGTGGAACAACAGCGTGGGGGTGCGAATCGATGCCGCATTGTAAAGCGGCGACGTCTGCAGGTAGGTGCTAGGAGCTTCCATCGGCGTTTGCCCCACCAGGTACGACAGCAGCGACGAATAGCCCAGCTGCCACTCCGTCAGCGTGTCGAGCAGCGAGCACTGGGGGTTGGCCGCCGCCGCCAACTGTGGGTATTGGCTGGTGAACTGGGCTGTGTAGTAGCCTCCGTAGGAGCAGCCCGTGATCCCCACCTGGTCGGCGGTTGTCCACCCCTGCTGGATCATTTGGCGAACGATCTCGGCCCCCTCTTGGAGGTCAAGCTGGCCAAAGTTTTGGTTGTCGGCCAGGGCCCGGTAAAACTCAGGGCCAAAACCCTCGCGCCCCGACAGCGGCACCACCAGCACCGCCAGCCCAAAGTTGGGCAGCAGATTCAGCGGCATTTCGACCTCGGTGGCAAACTCATTCGCCATCGAGAAGCCCGGCCCCCCCTGTTGCCACACTACGATCGGCACCCCTTGGGGCGGAAAGGCGCTGCCCGCGGGTTGAATCAGAAAGCCTTGACGATCCCCTTGAGCAGTGGTAAAGCTTACCGGATCCATCCGCACCCGGTTGCTGCTAGCAACGGCCTCGTTGATGGTGGTAAGCGATCGCGGCTCCGACTCGCCATCAGGCGTGAGTGCAAACAACTCCGGCGGCTGCGTCACCGATGAAAAGCCGTAGACCACGGTGTCGCCATTCTCACTGGCAACAATCGATGCCGCATCCACGGACCCCGGTGGCAGCGGCAGGGGAGTGAGGGTGCGCTGGTTTAGGTCGTAGACATGCAGGTGGCGGTTGATGCCCTCGGTGCCCCAAAATAGCAGACGATCGCCGCCCAAAAACTGCCCTCCCGACTCCGTTGGCCCCCGCAGGGCGTCAGCCGCGATCGTATCCACCACCGTTCCCGCCAGGTCATACACCTCAAAGTAGGCCAACTCAGGAAACACGTAGGAGGGATGCTCCCGGCCCGCCACCACGCTTGGCCGATAGCGCTTGAGCAGCAGCTGTTGGCCATCGGGGCTGAGGCTGGCTCCGGCAAAGGGGTCGCCACCGTAGGCGGGGGCCGTTAGCTCTAGGCGCAGCGGTTCAGATTGGGTGAAGTCAAACACCCGCACGGTGCTGTGCTGGTGAAAGGGGTTATCCGCCGGATCTAGGCGACCCAGGGCATCTTGCACAACGGGTTTGGCCAAGCTGGGAGTGTTGGGGGTGCGATCGTACAGGCGGCGTTCCTCCCCCGACGACATCACTAGGGCCACCTGATCGCCGCTCTCCGACCAGGCCAGCGGCTGAATCTGTAACCCCTCGGGCAGTTTGGCTACCTCCACCCGGCGCAGCGACGGCAAAAACACCACATAGATGGTGTCCTCGTCTTCGCCATAGACCCGCAGGGCAAACTTAGAGAAGTCGGGGGCCATGCCCAAGATTTCTCCCTCTTCGGGCTGAGTGGGATAAACCTGGGTGCGCGATGCGATCTCCGTCACCCGATTGACACTAATAATTTCCCAGGGGCCATAGGGATCCTGCTGCACAAACCGTAGGGTGTCGTTGCTGATCCAGCGCAGGGGCAGGTCGGGACTGACCATGTCATACTCCAGGGCGAGAGCGTCGCTCAAGGCCCCGGTGCGCAAGTTGAGGAAGTGCAGACTGCGATCTTCTGTAAAAATGCGGCTACTGACGGCCACCACCAGGGTAGAGCCGTCAGGGCTGAGGGTGCTCAGCACCTCAATCTGCCGCACCCCAAGCAGGGCATCGAGTCGGGTCTGTTCAGCCTCGGACAGGGGTGGCACCTCAAATCCGTCCAACTCCACGGAGATAATCTCTCCCCGCCCTGGAACTGCCGCTAGCAAAGCCATGTAGGTGGCTAGGGTGAGCGATCGCAGCATCGCGGCTTTAGGAGAGCACCGGCGGCTCAACCCACTGCCCCAACCACCAAAATTACGCCAGGAATTCGTCACCGAGGCCCTGTAATTAAAGACAAGCCATCATAGCGCCATCCCCATACCTCACGGGCGATCTAACCAGAGTTTGTTAACAACCCCGCCGCCCCTCTCGCCGAGAGCAGCCCAGCGAGCTACCGTGAAAGAAATTCACCCCCTACCGCCCGTGACCCAGGCCGTGACCCAGGAATTTCAGCTTTCGATCACCCCCCTGGGGCCAGACACCTACCTGCTGCGCACCGAAGATGTGGCCCCCGGGGTACCCTTGGCCGAGGCTCAGGTCACTTGGCCCCTAGCAATCTGGCTAGCCCAGGCCGAGGCCTTGTTTCAGGATCCCCTACAGGCCCTGCTCACAGCCTCTACTGCCCCCGACCCTTGGACTGAGCTTGGTCAAACCCTCTATCAGGGCCTGTTTCAAGGGCGCATTCGCGATAGCTGGGTCGCTGCCCAAGGGGTTGCTCAAAACCGGCGGCAACCCCTGCGGCTGCGCTTAGGGTTTAAAGACAGCCGAGTGCAGCGCCTACCTTGGGAACTGCTTTATGGCGACGATCGCCCCCTAGCCACAGGTCTCGACGTGACCCTGTGCCGTTATTACCAAGCCCAGACGGTCAGCGATCTGGCGGCCATGGTGCCACTCTCTCCCGCCCGCGATCCTATCCGCCTACTGGTGATTATCTCGGCCCCCAGCGATCAGGAGCGCTTGGCCCTGCGCCAGGAGGTGCAAAGTCTAATTGATAGTCTTCAAGCGACTCGGCCCGGCTATCTAACCTTGGACCTGACGATTTTAGAACAGCCGGGACGGCCTGAGCTGGCCCAGGCCCTGGAGCAGGGCAAGTTCCAAATTCTTCATTATGCCGGCCATAGCGAAGCCGGCGATACTGGCGGTGATCTGTTTCTAGTCAATCGTCAGACCGGTCTGACCGAAAGGCTCAGCGGCGAAGACCTTGCGGGTCTGCTAGTCAACAACGGCGTTCGCCTGGCGGTGTTTAACTCCTGCCGCGGGGCCTACACTCCCCAAGATGATGCTCAGGCCGGCTGGCGTGACCAAAACCTGGTGCAGGCCCTAGTGAATCGGGGAGTTCCCGGCGTCATTGCCATGGCCGAGCGCATCCCCGACGATGTGGCGCTCACCTTTACTCAACTGCTTTATCGCAACCTGCACCAGGGCCACCCCATCGATCTATGCCTCAGTCGGGTGCGCCAAGGGCTGATGTCGGCCTACGGATCAGATCAGCCCTTTTGGATGCTGCCGCTACTCTACCTGCGTCCCGACTTCGACGGCTACCTCTACGCCCATGACAGCGCCGCTGCCTCAGAAAGTGGCTTTAGTGATGCTGACCTAGCCGAGGCTGCCCTGTTGCTGCCTGACTACAGCACCGACCCCGAAATCTCGAGTTTGGCGGCAGAGGTTTTTACTCAGCAGGCTAGGGATGTCGCCACTGACGGCGCTGCCCCACCCCTCTACGACTGGCTGCAAGATCTAGAGCAGCCCGAGCCTGCCGATACCGCTGTGACTAATCTGGTGCAGCGGTTGTCTCAGCCCCAACCCTCAAGTAATGGCAGCGGACCAGGCTCCGATCGCCCTCTGATCGCCGATCCTGACGAAAGCCTGCTACCCCAGACCCAGCCCAGCCCTACGCCACTGTACCCCCTGCCCCCAAACCCAAACGCTACTTCAACTGCCGAACTTGTGCCGCCGATGACTTGGGCGCTGCCTCGGCGCTGGTCGGTGTCTCCTAATTTGCTGGTGTGGGGTAGCTTGGGTCTAGCGGGGTTAGGGGCAGTGCTGGGGCTGGCCACCATCACCCTGACCACCGTCAACCGCCCCCCGGTGAGCGACCCGGTTGAAGTACCGGTGGCCAGTGACGCTGGCGGGATCTCGTCTGCTGCCAGCCCGGCGCTGTTGTCGGGTGCCCTAAATGCGATCGCCCTAGGGCGTACCGACACCGCCCGCACCCTGATCGAACAGCTGCTCGATCGCAACGACCTGACCACCGCTGAGTCAGCGGTGAGCGCTATCGCTGGGTCACAGCTGCTCGACCCAGACCTTGCCTATGTACGGGGGCGACTGGCCTGGCAGCAAATGGTCGCTAGCAGCGTCGCCGATACCTCCCCCAGCGATGCCCTACGCGCCTGGACCCAGGCCACTGAAGGTCGCCCCGACTTTCTTGAGGCCTGGGTGGCGTTGGGGTTTGCCCACATGGCTCTAAATGACTATGACCAGGCCACAACAGCCTGGCAACGGGCGATCGACATTGACCAGCGCCAGCGGCGCGACATTAACCCCGACGATCCCCAGGTGGCCGTTCCCGTAACGGTCAACGCCTACGCGGGGCTGGCTCTGGCTTACCACAAGAATAGCGAGCTGGCCATTGCCGCTGAAGAGCAGGCCCAGCTCCGACAGCAGGCCCAATCTTACTTCGCTCAGACCCTGGCCCTCGACTCCACTATGGTTAATCCCAATGCCTTGTCCCTCAACTGGCGGTGGTCGCCAGCTCTGATTGGCAGTTGGCAAACCGCTGTCAGCCAGCTAGCCGTTAGCAGCGGCGGCGCAGTAGGGACCAGTAACTGAGCTTTTCTCACCGGCTAAAGCGGGTGTTAGCATGATTAGACTACTGAGAATCATCTATGCCCAGCACTCTCGCGATTCTGGCCCATCCCACTCAGGCTACCGCCGTCCTGGATTGGCTCTCAAAGCATGAGGGGGTGTTGACCCACTTTCAAATTATGGCCCCGGCAGAAATGGCCCGAGGCATTGAGCAGGGTTGGGATCTACAAAAAATAGAGCTAGTTGCCCTCAAAGAATCTAACCAGGGGGGCGATATTGAGCTGGCTGCCCACATTCTTGCCGGGGAGGTGGCAGGGGTAATTTTCTTCACTGACCCGGAGGCGCTTGCCTTCGCCTTTCCCAGTTTTTCGCTGGTGCTGCGAGCTTGCCAGCTCCAGGGCATTCCCGCTGCCCTCAACGCCATGTCGGCCACACTGCTGCTGCGGGGCATTGCCGAAAGCCAGATTGCCTACCTGATCTTTAACCCGGTTGCCGGTCAAGGCAACCCCAATACCGATCTTGCCCTAATTAAAGAGGTGCTCGAGCCTCAGATCTTGGTCAACGTAATCATGACTAAGCCTGAGATTGATCCGGCGGAGCAGGCCCAGGAGGTGATCGCCCACATTCGCTCCAAAACTGAGCACGACATGGGCCGCAGCCTGATTATTGCCTCCGGTGGTGATGGCACGGTGTCGGCAGTCGCCGGAGCCACAATCGGGACAGGTATTCCCCTGGGTGTGATTCCACGGGGCACCGCCAACGCGTTTTCGGTGGGCTTGGGTATCCCCACCAACCTGCGCGCTGCCTGCGAGACGATTTTGGCGGGCAACACCCACATAATTGATGCCGCCCGCTGCAACGATATTCCTATGATCTTGCTGGCTGGGTTGGGCTTTGAGGCCGGTATGGTCGATGGGGCAAGTCGCCAGCTCAAAAACGAGCTGGGTAACTTGGCCTACGTACTTTCGGGGGTGCGACAACTGGCCGCCGCTGAACCCTTTACCGCCACTCTTGAAATTGATGGCGAAGTGACGACGGTGGTTACAACCGCCATTACTGTCGCCAACGTAGCCCCACCCACCTCTGTACTAGCCCAAGGGTTAGGGGAGGTGATCCCTGACGACGGCCTGCTAGAGATTACGATTGCCACCAGCACGACTCGGCTCCAGGGCATCAATGCCCTGGCGTCTCTAGTCGCGGCGGCGGCCTGGGGTAACCCAACCCAACGGGACGACATTACCTGCCTACGGGCTCGCCGCATTAAGGTAACCACCGACCCGCCGCAAAAACTGGTGATCGACGGTGAGATTTTAGAGGCCAACCCAATGCTGTTTGAGTGCCTGCCCGACGCGCTCACGGTATTTGCGCCCCTCCAAACGCTCTAGCCGTTCCAAGGGCATGGCAGCAACGGGCAGCTAAAGGATCTGACCCGTGAACTCATTGGATTGGTACCAAGCGCCAACCCTAGCTACAGAAACGCGCTTTGGAGGTGCGATCGCCTACGGCAAACGTCCATCGGGCCAAAACCGGTTCGACGTAGGGGCACTGCAGTGCAATGCCCCTACCAGAAGATTTCGCCTGCCAAAGTGTCCAACTGGATTGACCGCTGCAATAGCCTAGTTCTCTTGACTGAACCGCGCTACAGGCTATATCTAGCAACTGAGGAAATCTAAATAGAATTTAGGGTTAGGGGCTTGGGTGTCGCTCAGGCCGATACTCCCGCAGCCAGCAGCGTTCTAGGTAGCGCACTTGGTGCAAATACCAAAACCGCCAGGGATTAAGTACGGTTTTGTAGTTGCGACAAAAAACTGGTTGGTGAAGATAGGGCAGGATGGGAAACCGCATTGTTCTAAATAGGATGATCAATAGTGACGAAGCTGGCTAGCATTCGCTCAAGGTCTTGTTTCAAGGGCAACACAGCAGTCAGCCGGGACTGCTTCCTCAGTATAGGCAGATGAAAAAAGAGACCCAACATTGGGTCTCTCAGATGGAAAGATAATTAATAATCGAACACAGAATTTGAAGATGGAGCTGACGGGAGTCGAACCCGTGTCCGCTTTAAGTATTAACACACCACTCATTCACAGGCTTAGCCCGTCTAATCCTCAGGGCCGGAACCGCCACTTATCCCGGACGGCGGGATTCTCTGGCTAAGTCTTAGTCAATGAATCCACCAGAGGAGAATCATTGAAGCATCCGTTGGGGTTTGTTCATAGCTCTTAACGGAGTCAAACTATGAACGCTCGCTAACTAAGTTAGAACTAAACTAGGTTTAGGTTAAGCGGCAACAGGTGCAGCTTTACGAGCAAAAGGAACGATGTTGTTCGCATTTACGTTTGTTTTGAGCCTTGATTTACGAGAGTAGACTCACTCTCGGCCTGTATCACAGCGTGACTTTCGTCAAAACGTCGAAACCGTTACAGCCCCACGATATTGCTTACTCAATCATTATAGATCATTGATTTGGATGATCGGTATTTTCCCTGTTCCCTAAATGGCGTTAGGGGGATGGAATAGCTGCTGAGCGGCCCTGTGAGTGCGATCGCACCACAAATATTCTGCTCTCAACGTCTCCCTGGGGCAGAAAACCAACGATTCCTGCTCTAGCTTGGACCCCGTACAGCCTTGATTAGAAATCCCTTATGCCGCCAATAATCTTTCGTAAACTCGATGGTGTAGTCATCAAAGTATAATATTTGCTTAACGGTTCTGTTTCTGGCGGGGGTTGCCCACTGGCAGCGTGCGCCGAGGCAGGCTCTAAATTTTAATCACATCTCATAGTCAAAATCAGCATTTTGCCCCATGGGCAGCTGTTTGCAGCAATAAGGACTTCTTACCCCTATGACCACGACCAACGACTCTAGCAACGGTAGTGCCGATACCCCCGAAAAAGAACCAGCCCGCGCCACTCGGGGCCGCACTAAGCGTGCTGCTGCTGCCAGCGGCGGCATTGTCAAAACTAGCCCTGAGAACAGCGATGTCCTGGTGCTAGCCGACAACACTCGGGTTTTCGAAACCGACACTCTGCCCAACCACCGTCCCATTGCCCTAGACACCTTTGAGATCGTTGGCACTCTCGATCGCGCCGGAGTTCGCCCCATTGGTGCCAACACCTTTGAGATTTCCACTACTGACACTCTGCCGGGTCACCGCCCAGTGGCAGTGAGCACTCTGCATATTGCCGATATTCACACGCTGCCCGGCGATCGCCCCATTGCCAACAATGACGATGTGGATCCCCATCCTTCTATTTTGATGGGCTATTTAGATTAGCTAAACGTCGGGCTGCTGCTGCCCGAACGGATTGAGCTAAAAGAAATCCGTTTCTCTACGATCCCTCCAACAAAAAAGCTCCTCTAGTGAGGAGCTTTTTGTTTGGGAAACTATCTAAGCTGAATCAGCAGTTCCCTAGTCTTGAATCATCTCAGAGCTATACGGCAGCTACAGCAGCAGGATAAACGCTGACTTTCTTGCCGTTCTTGCCGCGACGCTCGAAGGTAACAACACCGTCTACCAGAGCGAACAGCGTGTCGTCACCACCGCGACCCACGTTGTTGCCAGGGTGAATTTTGGTACCCCGCTGACGAATCAAAATGTTGCCAGCGATTACGGCTTCGCCGCCGTAGCGCTTAACGCCGAGGCGCTTAGAATTTGAGTCGCGCCCGTTACGAGTACTACCTGTACCTTTCTTGTGAGCCATGGGTGTATTCCTTCAACCTACCTACTGTTTAATTTAGCGTGAGTGGGAGAGGCTTAGCTCTCGGCTTCGGCCTCAACCGTCGCCTGGGCAGGAGCGGCGGCAGATTCGCCGGCGATCGCCTTACCGTTCAGCTCAATGGAGTTAATCATGACTCGGGTCAGATCTTGGCGGTGGCCCTGCTTTTTGCGGGTTTTCTTCTTAGGCTGCATCTTATAGACGATCACCTTGCGGCCTCGCAGATGGCTGACTACGCTGCCCACTACGGTTGCCCCTTCAACTACGGGCTGACCTACCACAGATTCGCCGTCGTTGTTGATAAACAGCACCCGTTCTAGGGTGACTTGGTCATCTATATCTAGGGCTAGGCGGTCTACGTCATAGAAGCGACCCGGCTCTACCCGCAGCTGCTTTCCACTGGTTTCAACAATTGCGTACGTCATTCTTTTACCTCATAACCGCCGTACAGGTGCCAACGACCCTAGGACTGGGGCTCCGCTGCGGGAGGCGTTAGCCTTAGGAACCTGATCCGAGCGCATAAACACAGTCTTTCATTATTACGAGGCAGTTCCAGCTCTGTCAAGGGGTAAGTACAGCTGTCTGGGGCTGCGATCGCAGCGAATTTCGGTTTGCCCGTTGGCCTTGCTGCGTAGGTAGCCAGAGAATGCTGCCATTTCATCCTGATAGGCGACGGGCTGACCTGGAAAACGAATTGGGATGTTGAGGCACGTAGGTATGGATATTTGGTTATTAGCGGCCCAGTTAGCGTTAGGCGGCGGGGCGCTCCCCTTAGAAAGGGAGGAAAAGGCACCTCTCCACAGGAGCGATGTCGCAAATGCAGTTTTACCCTCCTTGCCTAGCCCAAACCTGTGTTCCCCTGCTGCCAGCCCTAACAATGTTGAGGCCTGCCCCATGAACGGGGGCGGTGTAGCGACGGCAGCCCCTGTGCAGCCGCGGTCAATGAGTGCTGCTGCCGCTCGCTGGCCCAGTCCCGAGCAGGTGATGACCCCTGGCCGCCGTCCTACCCTTCCCCAGGTGGACCCTAGCGCTCGCCCCGTTACCGGTGCGCAGCTGTACCAGTTTCGCACCGCTGCCCTCCAGGCCGGAGAACTCTATGCCCAGGTCGCTCCATACCGCTATATAACCCGATGGCAGCGGGCATTTGTCTCCCCGACCCACAGCGACTGGCAGTCGCTGCTAGCGGCGGAGGCGGCAGCTATGGCCCGCCGCCAGAGGCAGGCTCCACTAACCGTGATGGTGGGCGATTCGCTGGCGCTGTGGCTGCCGGTAGACGAGCTGCCCACTGACCAACTGTGGCTGAACCAAAGCATTTCGGGGGAGACTACGACCCACATGCTGGGGCGGCTGCACTATTTTGCCGACACCCAACCCCAAACCATTCACCTGATGGCAGGCATTAACGATCTCAAAGCCGGAGTGCCTGAGACTGAGGTGGTCGATAATCTCTATCGAATGATGACTCGTCTACAGCAGCAGCATCCCCAGTCGCGGTTGGTGGTGTATTCCATTCTGCCGACACGGCTGCAGGAGGTGTCGAGCGATCGCATCCAGCGCGTCAACCAACGCTTGGCAGCCCTGGCGGTTCACCAGGGGGCTACCTACGTGGATCTGTACACTACTTTCAGCGATCGCCAGGGGCTACTGCGGGTAGACCTGACCACCGATGGGCTACACCTGAGTTCCCGAGGCTACACCCTGTGGCAGGCGGCGCTAGTCAGCTATTAATTGAGTTCATATTTGGCTGCAACTCAGGTGAAACGCTGTCAGGATAGGGCATCGTTGTGGGTCGATGGCGCGCCATAATAGGATCAACAATTGCCCTTTGCCAGAGCGAATCACCTGTGCCTAAGCGAGCTGCCAAACCCAAGCTGGGACGACTGGAAAAACTCGACCCTACCGACTATTGGCAGACCCAGGCCGATTTTCAGCAGTGGCTCACTGAAGCAGAAACCCTAGACCTGTTGGGTGAAGCGGCTGGGCTGAGCTTAGACTTGCCAGAGAGTGGTCCCCCTCCTGAGCAGGGCTATGCCCTGCTGACCGAGACCGACACCGGGGCGCTGGTTCTGGTGGCAGCTCATTTGGAGGAGCCTGGCTTACCCGCTCTGGGCCAGCTACTAGGCTGGGCTGCTGCCGAGAATGCTGCCATGGTGATCTGGGTCGGCCCCGATTTTTCTGCGGCGGCGGCGCTAACCTTGGACTGGCTTGACCAAAGCAGTGAGGTCATGTTTTTAGGACTGACCGTGGAGCTTTGGCGGATTGGTAAGACCGCTATGGCCGCCAACTTTATACCAGTGTGCGGAGCGGTAGATGATAGTGAGGCGGATTCAGAAGCTGAGGACATTGAGGACGTTCCCCCCAAGGAGCCAGAACCGGAGCCGCTGACGCCTCTACAGCAGCAGAATTTAGAGTTTTGGAGCGGATTGTGCGATCGCATGGATCGCCAGGGCAGTTTGGTTAAGCCCGGTTCGCCCACCCCCGAGGCCACCATGGGCTTCGCCATCGCTCGAGCTGGGTTTCGCCTCAACGCCATTCTCGATCGCGACCATGGCAGCCTCTACACCGAGCTGCTGCTTTCAGGAATTGACGCCCAGCCCCACTTTCACCTGCTGGCCGAGGAGCGCGAGGCCATCGCCGACGAAATGGGCCTGCCCCTAATCTGGGACGGCACCGGCGATCAGGCCTGCATGGTGGCCAGCACCTTAGCCGAGGTGAATTTGGACGATCGCGATCGCTGGCCCGATTACCAGGCCTGGTTCTGTGACTGCCTGGAGCGGTTCTACGAAGCCTTCTTTGACCGCATCAAGCGACTCGATGCCAATGGCTATCAGCCCCTGCCCAAGCGGGCGGCTGTTACAGATACGCTGGTTTTGCCGGCGCGGCCGCGGGGGTAGGGGATGTGGGAGAGTGGGTGGGTAGATGGGTGGATGGGTGGGTGGGTTAGCGCATGATGGTAGGGGCTACGGATGGGTGTCCTTGCGGGAGTGGGGAGAGCTTTGGGGGGTGCTGTCAACCTTATCTAAGGGGTGAGGTAGGGGCACCGACGGCGGAGGCGCTGATGCGATCGCGCTATACGGCTTATCACCAGGGCGATATCGACTATCTGATTGCTACCCACCACCCGACCCAGCGGTATGGAGGCCAGCGGGCCGCCATTGGGCAGAGTGTGGCGACTACCACCTGGCTGGGACTGCGGGTGATCGCCACTGAGGCTGGACAGGCGGCTGACAGCAAAGGTGTTGTCGAGTTTATTGCCTACTACGCAGACCCTCGACCTGGTCAGGTGCATGAGCGATCGCGCTTTGTGCGGCAAAAACAGCGCTGGTTTTATCTAGATGGGGATGCTCTGCCTCCGGTGGAGCCCAAGCGCAGCGCTCCCTGCTGGTGCGGCAGCGGCCAAAAGTACAAAGCCTGCCATGGCCGCTGAGGAAAATTTGAAGAATTATCGGAACTTTAGCCATCCTCTGCGGCGACATTCCATACTCATGGCAATCCTGTCCTGACGTTTTGCCAGGATGCACCTGAACCGCTACTATGACCGACACCCTACAACCTGCTGAGCTAACCGTTGCCCTGACACCAGAGGCCATCGTCCGGGTGCGGGAGGGGGTAGCCACGTCACAAAACCCAGCGGTGCGCCAGTGCATTGCGATCGACCTGGCCGAGCTGAGTGCGATCGCCCAGGGCACCGCCGATTGGCGCGTCAGCGGTGGCATTCGCCGCTGGGTTATGCGCCGCTTTATCAAAGCCTGCTTTCGGGTGCGCATCGAGAACCCAGAGCATATTCCGACCGAGCCCAATGTGCTGACCGCCAATCACCTCAGCCATTTAGACCCGTTCCTGCTGCTGGCCTTTTGTCCCCCCACCCCCTACTACTACATCCTGGGCGATGCCCGTACCCTTTACAACAAACGCTGGAAGCGCTGGCTAATCGGCTGGGCCGGGGGCGTGATTCCCTTAGAGCGCTGGTGGAAGGAAGAAATGGCTGTAATGGCCGCCGCCGACAACGGGCAGGATGATCTCAAGCCCCTGGCCGCTGCCATTCGCGAACACGTGCCCAACGGCAGTTCAATTCAGCAAATGCGGCAAATCGATCAGGCCGTGCAGGCTTTACTGGCCCGTGGCGACGGCGTCATGCTCTTTCCCGAAGGTCGCTTGGGAGAACGGGAGGGGCACATGCATGCTCTGCGGCGCGGCACCGTGCTCTACGCCATGCGCTCGGGGGTACCGATCTATCCGGTGGCGATTATCGGCACCAAAATTCTCTACTTTCGCAAACAAATTACCCTGCGATTTGGCCCGGCTGTGCATGTGCCCCACCAAACCCGACCCAAGCGCGTTGCCATTGATGCCGCTCTAGCCGAGCTCGAACAAGCCTTTCAAGCCCTCTTGCCGTCCCATTACCAAGAGCCCCAAGGGCCGCAGCCCCTGCGCCACTGGCTAAACCATCTATTCTGGTAAATGATTGCCCTAATAAAATGAGGGTAGTTGAACGGGATCCAATCATTAAAGACTGGCGACCCAAACTCGTGACGGCAGTTTGCAGAGCAAAACTGCTCTGATCCAGGCAAAATCTTGGGAAGCCCTTAACGAGATTTGAACTCGTGACCTCTCCCTTACCAAGGGAGTGCTCTACCACTGAGCTATAAGGGCAAGTTGTCGTGGATGGGCCGGGCTGGATTTGAACCAGCGTAGGCGTAGCCAGCGGATTTACAGTCCGCCCCCATTAACCACTCGGGCACCGACCCGCTTCATCCACGATTTATAATCCTAGCATGGAAGGGGAATTACTTTTGGGCAACTTAAAAAAGTTCTGCCTACTTTTTTTTGAGTCTAGCGGGCGTAGACAAACCAGGCTAAAACCCAGCCCAGCAAAAGCCCCAGTCCGCCAAACCGCACCGCCTGCCAAAACGGTTCTTGCAGATGCTGCCACGACACAACTTGACTGGCCAGCTCCATCTCAAAGCTATCGGCGGCTTCCTGCAAATTCATCACTTCCTGGGCCGAGTGCTGGGCATCCTCCTGTGCCCCGTCTGCTTGAATCTGCTGAAGCTGTAGCAAATTTGAGACCCCGACCTTAAGCTGGTGTAGGCGTGCTTCTAGCCCCTCTAGCTGATGCATAAGTTCCGTAAGAGAGCGGGGCGCTTCGTCGGCACTGCTGCCTAGGGTGCCGCGCTGACTGTGATATCGCTTTTGTCGGTAGCCTGGTTTCATTGTGCAGAATAGAGAAATAGAGGTGTCTACCTAGCAGGACTGCTGAGGCAGGGTACATCTTCTAGTTAACCCCAACTGGTTTCAGTAACTATGGCTTTTTCGTTTGATCCGTCAATGACGCCCCAGGCGATCGCCCGGGCTGCTAAACCGGCTGCCGAGCTAACCGACCTGGAGTTGGCTCAAATCCTGGCGGAGCGCCTAGCCGTTAAGCCCGCCGACTGGCACCGACTCAGCCGCGATCGCCGAGTGCGGGCCGGCGAACAGCTAGCGGCGGCGCTAGTGTTTTTGCTCAAGCAAAATTCTGAGGAAGCTCTGGTGCGGGTTGAGCAGGCGGCCGGCTGGTTGAACCGTAGTCTGCAAGCGCCCCCCTGCCCTACCCACGGCGATCGCAAAACTCGTGTAGCCGAGCATGGCGACTAGCACCCCCAACCTAGCTGACAAAGCCAAATCGGCTTTTCACAACACTGCTGCTTAGCGAAATTAGTTAGCGAATGAGCGGTAGCCGACGAGGCTGCCGCACCACTTTACCCAAGTGCAGCTCTCGGCCCTCGTTGTACCAGGTTACCTGATCAAAGATTTGGTAGAGAATATAGAGCCCGCGACCGCATTCTCCAGGGTTAGAGGTGCAGTTGTCATCAACGGCTTCATCGCAGCTACAGGGATGGCTAAACCCACCTCCCTGGTCAGTGATCACCCACCATAGATGAGACGCTGATGTAGTATATTTAACCGAAATGCACTTAGCCGGATCAAGGCGATTGCCGTGCTTAGCCGCGTTGACAAGGGCTTCTTGCAAGCCTAAGCGTACTTCGGCCTGCCAGGCTGCAGGAACATCTCTTAGCAAGAGTTCTAGAACTGGCTGCAAATATAGAGTAGAGACAAAACTCAGGGTGTCCCACTTTTTCTGCTGTGCAGATGGAGAAGTTGCTATCACTCAGGCCATCTCCAATGTCTTGAGTTGAATATTGGTTGAAGACTCTGACTCGGAGTTCAGAGATTAATCAATAAAAACGAATGTGTAACAACCGATAAAATATTTATATTTTTTGTGGCTTGCCCAAAGCTGGCACTTGTGCAAACCCTCTAACAATACTTTCTCAAAATCTCTAAACCAAAACAGTAGTTGGTTTAGGAGCTTGTGAAAGTGAAATTGTTTTAGGTAGAGCACTACAGCCACTATTTCACTATAGCAAACTTTGCCAGGGCTTCGTCAACGGAAAGCATTTTTAGGGGCAAACCGCTATTTCAGCACCTGTTTACCTGCATAGAATGCCGATGAGCTGCCTATTTGAGCCTGCTTGCCTGGGCCGAGGCACACACAACTCTATCCATGCCAAACGCGATCGCCGCGGCATAGAAACGTAACCTGCCAGAGAGGTTGCGTCAAATCAAGTGACTTGAAAGCGTGAGTTTATTCTGGCAAAAGCCGTTTTTTAGAGGCCTAGGTGCTGTTGGGCCGCACTAGCGACAATGTCAGATGTATCGGTGGTGAGCTGTTGCAGCGCCGATGTAGCATCGGGCTCAGAAAACTGAGCCAGAGCCTGTACTAAGCGATGGCGCACCTGCCAGTCAGGATGAGTGGTGTAGTTGAGTAGCAGGGGTAGGGCACGGCGATCGCCCAGTTCGCCCAGAGCACCGATGGCCGCAGTGGCAATCAGCTCGTTGTCTGAGCTGAGGGCCTCTTGCAGAAGGTCGAAGGCCTGGGGCTCACCCAGCTCACCCAGGGCCGCGACTATGCTAAATTTCACTAGCCACTCGTCGGTGCTGTGGTAAAGCGTAGCTAGTTCAGGATAGGCACTTTTGAGCTTGAGCCCACCAATGGTGTCGGCTGCCGCCGCTTGCACGTCGGGATCAGGGTCTTCGGTCAGCGATCGCCGCAGCAAGGGCTCTACGGTGGCTATGTCTTGCTGCCCCAAACTGGCAATCTGGCTAATAGCGGCATAGCGCACTCGAGCATTGCCGTCGTTAGCCGCTAGTTGCACTAGCTCAAAGGCATCGGAGGAGTCCAATTCGCGCATTTGGTTGACCGCCCGCAGCCGATCCCCGTAGTCGTCGGAGTGGAGCAGTTCTCGAACCGAGTTTGGGGTAATAGCCATTTTTGTAGAGATAAATACAAATCTGCTCCCTCTACTATCGGCCATTTTGGGGATCGGCGATAGGGGGAGTGCTGAAGTGGGTGGGTGGAAGAGTAGGGAAGTAGGAGAGTTTTGAATTTTCAGTTTCGAGTTGAAGTGCTGTCGGAAGAACTCAAAATTCAACATTCAAAACTAAGAACTCTCCCTCACATCCTCATCTTCCCCACCGCCTCATCTTTCTACGCGTAGCTATTCGCCATCTCCCGCACAATGTCGCCGCGGGTGAGAATGCCGACCACCTGCTTGTCGGAGTTCACCACGGGGAGACGACGCACTTGCTTGTCGTGCATGAGGTGAGCAGCTTCGCGGAGAGATTTGTCGGGGGCGATGGTGACGACGTGATCGGTCATAACGTCTTTGACCAGTTGGCCCAAGGCTTTGTGGAGTTCCTGGTTGTATTGGGTGGGGTTTTTTAGATAGATGACGCTGTCGAGCAGCATGATGTAGGCGGGCATGTCGACCCCAGTGGTTTGCCACATCAGATCGGACTCCGACAAAATGCCCACTAAATGTTCGTCTGCATTGATCACAGGCAGCCCGCCCACGTGGTTGTCGGCCATCAGCTGAATGGCATCCTTCAGCACGGTGTCGGGGTCTACCGAGATCGGGTTTGGGGTCATTACATCCGCGACGGTTTTGGCCATGGGGGTTAGTTCAATACTGGTTTGATGGGTGAGCGGGCTGATTTCATTTTAGAAAAGGTTCATCGCTAACCGGGTGGCTGTCACAGGTCGTTACAGTAGTGCTCTAGAATGTCGGCGCAGTGGGCGATCGCTCCTAAATGCGCGATCTCATAGCCGTGGGTGTTGTGGGTTGGGAAGCTGAGGCAGGCAGCCCGCGACACATGGCCAAACTTCATGGCGATCGAGCCATCGCTGCCAAAACCACTGATCACTGCCATTTGAATCGGTAGGTCGTGGGCGGTTGCGGCCCGACACAGTTCTGCGTTCAGCCCTTCGTCGTAGAGACCGTAGCTATCTTGACTCAGTACCACCGGCACCTCTCCCGGCTGAATGGGATATTCTGCCGCTAGAGGGCAAATTTCTAGGGCAATTAGGGCCCCTAATTGGTGGCGTTGGGAGAAATATAGAGCGCCAACCGCCCCCACTTCTTCCTTAGCAGACGCGACCAGATACACGGTTACGGGCGGTTGCTTCAGACGCTCGGCCAGCATCAGCAAAATCGCTAGGGAGGCTTTGTTGTCAAGGGTGTAGCTGGCGATGTAGTCGCCTAGGCGAAAGGGTCGTTTGCGGTGTTTGCCCACCACCACCCTGGTGCCGGGGCGAATGCCAGCGGCAGCGAGTTCTTCGGGCGATCGCTTAGTCTCGACCCAGGCGGTCTCCCAGGTGATTGGCTGGTTCTCTTGCTGAGCCTTCTGGGGTGACTCGTGGGAAACGTGGCGCGAGCCAAAGCTCAGAACGCCGCTGATAGTGTGCTGATCCCCGAGCAAATCCATCACGCCCTCGCCGTAGACCCAGGGGAACGAGCCGCCCAGCTTGCGCACCGACACCCGCCCGTCGGCGTAGATGCTTTTGACCAGGGTGCCGATTTCGTCTTTGTGGGCGGTGATCGCAATGGCCCGGCTGTCGTCACGCCCGGGAATTTTGGCAATGACGTTGTCGGCCTCATCGCGCCAGTGCTCTACCCCTAAGCCAGCCAAGTCGGTCATCAAATGTTGATTGATTTCGTCCTCCACACCGCTGGGCGAGTGGCACATGACTAAGTCCGAGATTTTCGTAAACAGAGCGTCGTAGGACATGGGTAGAGGTTATCGAAGTTGGGGTTCAAAGTTGAGGCAACGACCTTGAACCTGACACCTTAAACCTTAAACCCTTTCTCTAGCTTCCTCGTTAGCCAACTCTTCGCCTTGGGCTTTCTAAAAGCAGAATTATTTGCTTTAAAGCTTGTGCATCTACTACCAAAATCTCCCTGGGTGCGTTGGGGGATCGGGTTTGGGATTGGGCTTCTGCTGTTTGTGGGAGTCAGTAGCCAGTTTCGCAGCGAGGCTACGCTTCCCACCCTCGCTCCTCTGCCGCAGGACACCTATATTCAGGCTTATTTTAATCACAACCAGGCGGCGACCTATACTGACCCTTACCGCCAGATCACCCGCCACGGCGATGATTTAGAGCAGGTGGTTGTGGATGCGATCGCTACCGCTCAAACCTCCATTGATGTAGCTGTCCATGAGTTCTCGCTGCCGGGGATCGCCCACGCGCTGGCCGATCGCAAGGCCGCAGGGGTAGAGGTGAGGGTCGTTGTCGAGAATACCTACAGCACGCCGGTAGCCAAGCGCAATGGGGCTGCCTTTGCCGAGCTAGACGAGCATTCCCAGGACAAGATTAGCGATCTGTCTGCCTTCATCGACGCTGACCAGGACGGGGTGCTGAGTGATGGGGAGTTGAGCGATCGCGACGTGCTCACCATTCTTGCCCAGGCCAACATTCCCCTAATTGACGACACGGCCGACGGCAGCAAGGGCAGCGGCCTGATGCACCACAAATTCATGGTGATTGACGGTCGCACCGTCGTTACCGGCTCCGCCAACTGGACCTTGAGCTGCACCCACGGAGGCTTTTCGGATCCAGATAGTCGAGGAAACGCTAACAGCATTCTCGTAATTGACAGTCAGCCCCTAGCCCAGCGGTTTCAGCAAGAATTTAGCTACCTCTGGGGCGATGGCCCAGGTGGGCAGCCCAACAGCCTGTTTGGGCTACAAAAACCTCACCGAAGCTCGGCCCTAGTCTCGATTCCCGGCTCGGGATTAGAGGTGCAGTTTTCGCCCACCTCAAAAACTCAGCCCTGGGCCCAGAGCGTTAACGGGCTGATTGCCAAAACCCTGGGCCAAGCAACCCAGAGCGTTCACCTGGCCCTATTTGTCTTTTCTGAGCAGGCGATTAGCGATCAGCTGTTGTCGGTAGCCAATCGAGGAGTGCCCATTAAAACTCTAATTGACCCTGGCTTTGCCTACCGCAGCTATAGCGAAGGGCTCGACATGCTGGGGATCACCATTCCTGACCACAACTGCAAGCGCGACAACAGCGTACCCTGGGCAAATCCTATTACCACCGTAGGGGTACCGGCATTGCCTCCCAGCGATAAGCTGCACCACAAGTTTGCGGTGCTCGACCAAAACATCGTGCTGATTGGCTCTCAGAACTGGAGTCAGGCCGCCAACACCACTAACGACGAAAACCTGCTAGTGATTCGCAACGCCACGGTGGCGGCTCACTTTGAGCGTGAGTTTCAACGGCTGTACGATGGGGCAGAACTGGGCATGACGCCGCAGTTGCAGGGGGCGATCGCCCGTCAGCAGGAGAAATGTGGGCTGTAGCCCTTGCCCTAGGCCGCCGGAAGGCCAAACCAGACGCCCCGACTAACTCGCGGGTCGACGAGCAGGGCATCGACGTGGGCTGGCTGAAGTTCCAGCCAGCGTAGGGGTTGTCGTACGTCTCAACTTGAAGCGCGAGAACGGACTGGATCAGGGTTTGCATTCTCTGAAAGGGTGAGGGTGAAGGGGTTTGGCTTAGGATTGCTCAGGCTGAGACTGTTGCCAGTGCTTCATTTCTTCGGCGATGAAGTGGTTCACCAGGTCGCGGTAGAGAGCTTCGATCGCATCACCATTCAGCCCTTCTGCCTCGGCCCACACCCGGCGCTGCTGAAGCATGGCCTGAAAGCGATCGGGGGCTTTGACCGCAGTCTCGCTGGTTTTGAATTTAGACGCCGCTTTGACGTAGGCAAAGCGCTGGCCCAGGAGGGCAATCACCTGGCGATCGAGCCGATCGATCTCAGCACGAATGTCGGCCATATTTTGGCACTGTTCGGGAGTACGCATGGGTTTAAGGGAAATGTTTTAGAACCAATGGCTTGGTTGGACACCGAGCAAGTGTAAATCTGTTGCAGTATGAAGGGGTGCTGGCTCCATCAGGAGGAATGGTGGGCGGTGCCCACCCTACATGGGGTTAGGGTGAGGCGTTGTTGCTGAGCACGGATTGCAGGGCGGCGATCGCATCATACTCCCGCTCAAACACCCCGGTTAGGTGCTCAAACACCGGCAATACCTTTTGGTAAACCGTCACATTCTCTGGGATCGGTTGATGACGGTAGGTTTCGCCAATCATCGTCGTCACTGCATCTGGCGAAGACACTCGGCCCAGGGCATAGAGACCCAGCACGACGGCCCCCAGGCACGAGCTTTCGTAGTGCTCAGGAATGGTCACCTCGCGATTAAAGATATCGGCCATCATCTGCCGCCACAGGGCTGCTTCGGCAAAGCCTCCCGTCGCCTGAATCAGGGTGGCGGGACCAGCAAAATCTTCCAGCGCCTTGAGCACCAGGTAGAGGTTATAGACAATGCCCTCCAGCACCGATCGCACCAGGTGCGACTTAGTGTGTTTGACGCTGAGACCAAAAAACGAGGCCCGCGCGTTGGCATTCCATAGGGGCGATCGCTCGCCCATCAGGTAGGGGTGAAACAGCAGCCCCTCTGAACCGGGGGACACGGCCCCTGCCATGGTCATCAACAGACTATAGACGTCTTGACCCAAGCGTTTGGCGGTGGCCACCTCGGCATCGGCTAGCTGGTCGCGCACCCAGCGCAGGGCAATGCCGCCGTTGTTCACCGCGCCGCCAATCACCCAGCGGTGCTCAATGAGGGGGTAGCAAAATAGGCGCTCTTGGGGGTCGGTGATGGGGCGATCAACCACGGCCCGCACCGCGCCGCTGGTGCCTACGGTCACGGCCACTCGGCCTGGGGTGACTGCCCCCACCCCCAAATTCGATAGCACACCATCGCTGGCCCCAGCGATCAGCGGAGTCTCAACCCGCAGGCCCATGGATCCAGCCATGACAGGCTTCAGCCCAGTGAGCACGGCGGTGGTGGGCACCAGTTTGGATAAGGATGAGCGGTTGACCCCGGCGATCGTCAACGCCTCCGTGTCCCAATCCAGCGTCTCTAAATTCAGCAGCCCCATAGCCGTAGCAATGGAGTGGTCAACCACGTAGCGACCCAGCAGCCGGTAAAACACGAATTCTTTAATCGAAATAAACCGCGCCGCCTGCTGAAACAATTCGGGCTGCTCGTGGCGCAGCCAGGTGAGTTTGACCAGGGGCGACATCGGGTGCAGGGGCATGCCTGTGCGCCGATAGACGGCGTGGCCATTCATCTCGGTCTTGATGCGCTTTTCCCAGCCAGCGCTGCGGTTGTCGGCCCAGGTGATGCTGCGGGTGAGAGGCTTGTCGTCGGCATCGACCAAGATCAGACTGTGCATAGCCGAGCTAAAGCACAGCCCCAACACCTGCGCTGGGTCGAGGGCGTAGGTATCGACTAGCCCCCGCACGGTTTTGACCACGGCGGCAAAGATTTCTTCGGGGTCTTGTTCAGCGGTGGCTATGTTGGGGGTGTAGAGGGGGTAAGTCACCAGCGCCTTGCCCACCACCTGCCCCGCTTCGGTAAACAGCACCGACTTGGTGCTGGTGGTGCCAATATCAACCCCGATGATGTAGTTCTGGTTGGTCATAGAGAAATGGCCTGATACAGCAGCGATCGCTCGGTGCGCTTCATCAGGCTATACCCCCGCGGCACCGACGACAAAATCAATGCCGCGCCAAACTATGTTGCAGGCTCAGTAGATCGCAAAATCCTTGCTAGCCCTCTCCCCCAGCCCCTCTCCCAGGGAGGAGAGGGGAGCCGGAAAACCTTTCAAAGTCCCTCTCCCAAACTGGGAGAGGGATTTAGGGAGAGGGCTAGATGTCGTCAGGAGGGATTGTTTTTGATCTACTGAGGCTGTTAATCCGGCCACACACCCTTAGGCATAGAGCCGAGCCCAGCAGGTTAGTCGACGATCCCTACCCTTTTGTATGGTTTCGCATCGCCTTGTGAATCGTCTTCCACCGCCGTTTGCTGTTGAGGGCAGCGCGGGCATCGTGCCGCTGGTCGAGCCACTGCTGCTCGCGCTGGAGTTTGTGGTAGCTGTGCAGGCGATCGCCGCTCAGATCTCCCGCTGCGACGGCCTCCTCCACCGCACAGCCCGGCTCCCCCTGGTGCCGACAGTCGCGAAACCGACAGTCTTCCGCCAGTTCCTCGATATCGGCAAAGGTGGCTTCTAGCCCCTCGCTAGTGGTCCAGAGCTGTAGCTCGCGCATGCCCGGCGTGTCGATCAGCAGCGCTCCCGAGGGCAACGGCAGCAGGTGACGTCCGGTGGTGGTGTGCCGTCCGCGACTGTCATCCTCGCGTACGGTCTGGGTCGCCTGGTGTGGAACGCCAAGAAAGTGGTTTGTCAGCGTAGACTTGCCCACTCCCGACGAGCCAATCAGCGCCACGGTTTGCCCTGGCTCCAGGTAGGGTTCAAGCTGTTCTAGCCCTACTCCCGTGGCGGCGCTGACGGCATGAACCGGCACGCCAATGGCAACGGATGCAGCCTGATCCACCAGCTCATCCAAGTCGGCACAGGTATCGGCCTTATTCAGCACCACAACGGGCACTGCCCTGCTCTCCCAGGCCGCTACCAGGTAGCGCTCAAGGCGGCGCAGGTTGAAGTCGCCATCGAGACCAGTCACCAAAAACACCGTGTCGACATTGGCGGCCACCACCTGGCCCTCGGTTTTGCCGCCCGCCGCCTTGCGCACAAACTCGCTCTGGCGCGGCAGCACCGCATGAATGACGGCGTGGGTGCTCTCATCCTGCCGCTGCACAACGACCCAATCACCCACTGCCGGGAAAGATTGGCTGTCTGCTGTTTGGTGACGAAACTGCCCAGCGATTTCTGCCGACAGTTCTCCTGCTGGGGTTAAGAGCCGGTAGGCACCGCGATGTTCCAGTGCCACTCGGCCCGCTTCAAAACCAGCCTTTGCCCAAGGGGCAAACGCGCGATCGCAGGTGGTGCTCCACCCGCCTAATTCAGTTAAGTTCAAGGGTTTTTCCTCAAATGAAGCCTACGTGGGGCAAGGCTTCATGCGGTCGACCAAATATTAGGTGCCGCCTAGCCTTGCCGGAAAAAATGTTGGTTGCCGCACAATACCGACTCAGGCATAGGTCACCTCCTTGACAATCACTTAGGGGCCTTGCCCACGACTGGGGCTGCCCACCTTTAAGCCTACAGCTCCGATTGCCGCGATCGCGGCAACTCGGCAGACTTTGCAGCAAATCTACAAATATTGGAGAGCTCGCTAAGACTCTGGCTCGTTCAGGGAACACTAGCGCCCAGAGAACTTTCTATAGCAACCTAGCGACTGTTTAAGGGATAGTGATGATCAATGTTACTGCGGCTATCTTGTTAGCGCTTGGCATAACACTAGATTCTCTAGGAGAAAACTATACGCTTTTGGCAGCGATCGGTATTCTGTTCGCTATGGCGTTCTTCTTATTAATGTATCTGCAACATCCGGTTATGTTTACCGGCGCGGCGCGATATCCCTTAGCTAGAAAGTACTTTCCACTCGTCCGCTGGGCTATCTTTGGCATCTACTTTGTTGATCTGTCTACCACGCTCATGCGCTACTACGATGGCCCTGCCTTGAGTGTCTCTGTTCACGCCTACAGCATTTGGGCTGGGGTTTACCTGGTGGCCTACAGTCTAGCCATCTTGACTGGGCCACCCAAGCAGCGGCGACGGCGACGCAAAAAGATTTTTCGCTACTCCCAGTGGCGGCAGTGGGAAGGGCAACTCGTTCCCATTCCGATCTCATCGCGGCAGTAGGCCAACATTCAGGAATGTGTGGCGCTTGCGCATTGCTTAGGAAGTCTGAAGGCAGCACACCCTCCATGGATTGCGGAATAGCTGACTTATAAAGTGAAGTTATCCCTCAGATGTCCCTCAAACTCTGAATTTATGTCTGAATTTACTCCTCGGCAACCCGACCCTGAGGCAGACGATTTTGCTCAATACTTTCCCCATCAAAAACCCATTGAATATGGGGTCAATGTTCCGGCTCGATCTGGTCCCTCGTTCCCAAACCCCAACCTTCCTAACGCCATGGACCCCATGGGCACTATCGAAGCCAGGGGCGAAATCTGTCGAAACCTAAAAACCTCCTACGCTCCCTGGTGGACGGTGATCACCAGTTGGCTAGTGCTGGGGCTACCTGGCTTTTTTCTGGGCGGTATTGCGATCGCCTTTGGTCTTCAGCAACTCCACATTCTGCTAGAGGCCTTTACCTATTCCCAGGGCTGGCCAACTTTTTGGAGCAGTACTTTCATGCTGCTGTTGTCCCTACTTCTATTTAGCCTGGGAAGTTTGCTCCTGCTGATTCCCATGCGCAGCACTTTGGTCAAACTCAACCGTCGGCAAGCTAAACAATAAAAAGCACGACCTCGTCGATGTGCTCCATTTCAAAAGCAACCGAAAGTTGCTTTTTGGGAAAACAACAATATTCACAACGGTTACCAGCAGCACGTTGATTTATCAGTAGGAGGTGTGGAGGGCAGTGCTCACCACACACTACGGCAACCAAAAGCTCGGTAACCCCTGCAACCCCTGCCGCACCGAGCGATTGACCGATCGCAGCGCCTGAATCTGCGGCCATCGGGAATCACGGGCAAAATCTTAGCGGGCTGCCCCTGCCCCAAGGTCGCAATCACTTGGTTCGCCGCTTCTAACCTCGTCACATAGGCCTTCTCCTGTGGCCAACGGTCGTGATGGGTGACGATTCAATCATCCGCTATGAGTAGGTTATTGATGGGTATTTCGGATGACCTCTCACTTCACTATCAGTAACTCTCCTAATAAAGTCGTATCGCTAGGTAATTTATGCTCATCTGACAACCATGCTGTCTGTTAACTCTCAGCGGCACAAAACACCGTTCTAGTCTCATACCGTTCTCTAGGAGTAGTTGAAAGCGATGACAAACTTACCCTTTGAGAGACTGTAACTACCCCTGTAGGGCCTGCAGAATGAAGGCTGCCTATGGCAAAAATTGAAGAACAAGTTGATGCAATGCTGAGAAAATAGATATGGCTAAGTCAGTACATTCCCGATGCAAATGCGGCCAAATTACTACAGTTCAGAACAATTTTTGTAAAGAATGCTGGAGTTTGCTGTGGTGGCAGGCGATCGATCTGTCTATGAAAGGACAGCTTCGAACCCCTGTTTCTTTAGGATTCGATAGCATAAGCCAGCATAACCATCGTAGGGTCAAAGGTTTAGCTGCGTAGTAGGTTGATTTGGATCGATTCGCTAGCTTGCGGTCAAAACAGTGGCAAACGTAAGAATCCTTCAGAATCAACGCGATTCAGCGTGCATCTAAGCTCTTTAAAGATGCTGCATCATTTTCGTCTAATTCGGTGCCAGAAGCGTCATTCAAAAGCTGCTGTGACAATGGTATTTAGGCCTTGAGATGCTGTAGTGCCCAATACTCGCCAAGCGCTAGGGCAGCCAAAACTGGGGCAACCCCTGCAACCCCTGCCGCACGAAGCGATTGACCGATCGCAGCGTCTGAATATGCGGCTCATCGGGAATCACGGGCAAAATCTTAGCGGGTTGGCCCTGGCCCAAGGTCGCAATCACGCGGTTCGCCGCCTCTAGCCCGGTGACGTAGGCCTTCTCCTGCGACCACGACCCGTGGCGGGTGACAATCCAATCGCCCGCCATAAACAGGTTGTCGAAGCTAGTAGTGGTGGGCAACAGGTAGCGGTAGCTGCCGGGGGCAAAGTGCGTCACCCCTTGAGGAATGCGCACGACGCTGTGATCGATGATCTTAGCCTCGCCAAAGGCGGGAATGCACCCCGCGAGATCTTGCTGCACCTGCTTGAGCACCTGGTCGTCATCCAGCGCTAGAAGCTGGTTGGCGTGGTAGTAGTCGGCCTCGACCACCGTGCCCGGTTCGTCGCGATACTCGTCGTGGATGGCGTTGAGGTCAAAGAACGTCCATCCCGTAGTGGGGTGAAAGCCAAAGCAGGCGTTGGAGGGCAGGGGAATATCGACTTTGCGATCGAGCCACAGCCGCGCCGCCAGCACGTCGATCGCTCCCAGGTTGCGAATGTTGTTGAACTCAGGGCGCGCTCTCAACCCCGCCGACTGCTCCACAATTTTCTTCAGCCCGCTGATGCCGACGGCAAACACCACCGCATCGGCCTCAAACACCTCATCGCCGCAGACCACCGCCGTCACCCGGTTGTTCTCCACCGTCACATCCGACACCCGATGGTTGGCGAGAATCTTGCCCCCGGCCCGCTCGCTCGCCTCTGTCCAGGGCCGAAAGATCTGCGCCCCCACCGTGCCCCGGCACCAGCGCACGTCAAAATCGGGTTGGTGAGCCAGGATGAAGTAGTAGAGCATGCCCAGGGCCGCCGCCGCCGAGCACTGCTCTCCAGGGGCGAACAGGCCCACCAGCAGCATCGGCTCAAACGACTCATGGTAGAGCCGGGCCGACACGCCGTACTGGCGGAAAAGTTCGCGGGCGGTGATGCGATCGTACTTTTGCCAGGCCTCATCAGAGTTGTCGAAATCGATCAGCGCTTGCAGCAGGGGCAGGGCTGAGAGGCGATCGGTCAGCGGCAGGCGCTTAAAGTCGGTATAAAGAAACGTGCCCAGCGGTGTGGGCAAGTAGGGCTGCTCTTGAAATAGCGGCGACTCGACCTCTAAGCCGTGGGGCGAATACTGGGCCGATCGCGTCCAATCGGTAAAGGGCTGAATGCCCAGATGGTCGGTGAGGGCAAAAATATTGCGATAGGGGTACCAAAATCCGTGAATGCCTGCCTCGACGGCGCGGCCCTGGGGTGTTTGCCAACCCGCCACTAGGCCACCGGGGTAGGCTCCAGCTTCTAGGAGAGTCACGGCATAGCCCTGGCGGGCCAGATGATAGGCGGATCCCAATCCGGCCCAGCCTGCGCCGACTACCACTACCCGCTTTTGTGCTGTGTTTTCCATTGTTCTTGCCCCCGTTGCCCATAGACCTCCTTTACTCTATCGGTAGCGATGGCCTGTAGGGGTTAGGATCGGGAGATGGGTATTGCGATCCTCGGCTTCCCTCACCCCAAACCCCTCTCCTTGTGGGAGCAGGGAGCAGAGCTATCTTCATAAACCACTCTTTTTAGGCAAATGAGTAGTAAAAAAATTGTGAGAAGCGGCGTCAACCGGGTGATGGGGGTCAACGAGGCCACCCGCGACACCACCATCCAGACCAATTTGGCTAATCCTAGTTGGGATAAGAAAGCCACTCTGACCTATCTAGGAGCGACGATCGCTCAGGTGGCAGTGATGACCGGGCTCCTGTGGGCGATGGATGTGGCCTTTGGATACTTCAACCTGGGTGCTCTAGCGCCCTGGACAACAACTGCGATCGCCTGCGCATTTTTTGCCTTTGTGACGCTGCGATCGCGCTTCTTCTCTCTGCTCGACAATACTCGCAATAGTGGGCGCTACCAGTCGCTCCAGCGTCCCGGCTGGGCACCGCCGCCGTTGGCCTTCCCCATCGTGTGGATGAGTATTGCCGTGCTGCGGGTGGTCTCGGCCTATCTGGTGTGGTCGGCGATGGGGCAAACCTTCCTGTGCTTGCCCCTCATTCTCTATGTGGTGCACCTCAGTCTGGGCGACACCTGGAATACGATTTTCACGGTGGAAGGCCGTCTGGGGGCGGCGGTGCCGATGGTAATTGTGGGGCCATTGCTCTCTGTGGCTGTGGTCACGATCAGTTATTTTCAGGTGGTGCCCCTAGCGGGGTGGATTATTTTGCCGTCGCTGGTGTGGCTGGCGATCGCCACCGCCCTCTGCATCAGCCTCTGGCGCTTGAATGGACAAGAACCGCTATATCCAGTCGTGTCCAAAGCCGAGTCGTGAGCTGCGTCCGCGCTGCACCATCTGGAGGCTTGATATACTCCAGACTCTTTGAGCACCGATGACATGGGTTAGGCTAGCCGTAATGGATGCTAACGATGCTGAGCATTCTGTTCTTTTCCTTTGGTGAAAGTACCCATGGTCACCCTTGAGCTACGCCAAATTGAGGTACCTCTGGGCAAGAGTCTGGTGCTTCGCGACGTGAGTTGGGCCGAGTTTGAAGCCATCTTGGCCGAGCTGGGAAATCACCGCAGTACCCGCATCGCCTACGACGACGGGTTTTTAGAAATTATGGCTCCCCTACCAGAGCACGAGTATTTTAAGCAGACGATTAGCACGGCTATTGAGGACATGGCCGAGGTATTAGAGCAAGATTATGAGTGCTACGGTTCCACCACCTGGTGGCGCAAGGCCCAGCAGGCGGGCATCGAACCCGACAACTGCTTTTACTTTCAAAACGAGGCACTGGTGCGCGGCAAGCTGGAGTTTGATCTAGATCGCGACCCGCCCCCCGATCTCGCTCTCGAAATCGATCTCACCAGCAAGTCCCTCGATCGCTTCCCCATCTACGCCCGCCTGGGCGTACCGGAAATCTGGTGCTACGACAGCGGTGTGCTAACGATTTACCTGTTGGAAGGCGATCGCTACGGGGTGTCAGAGCAAAGCCGAGTGTTTCCCACGCTGAATATTCGAGCCCTGCCTCAGCTGATTGAATCGCAGCGATCGGCGGGCCGGTTGGCACTGCGGCGAGCTGTGAGGAATTGGGTAAAAGAGCGATCGCAGGGTGCATAGCGCTAGGGCTGCATGACCTCTCTAGTCAAACCAATTCTCTCGCCAAGTTCAAACACATTCTCTGTGAACTCGTTGACGTTGCCAGAAAAGGTAGCGGCTCCACCAGCGAGGGTGGCGGCGGCTGTCCCTGCCGCGATTAGGCGTTGCAGTCGTTTGCCGACGCGCTTTGGTTCTTGTTCTGGCTTACTGAGATCGCTTTCTAGATCATCCAACTCCATTAAAACATCTGCTTTTTGCTCTTCTGGAAACGCTTCAGACAGTTGACGAAGAGACGTTATGAGTCGAACAACCTCATCGGCGTTTTGACCGTAGTTGTTGATGATTCCGCCGACATTATTACCTTGAACAGTTTCGGCAAACCCGCCCGCAAACTGAGCGCCGCGCATGTCATATTTGGGAACTTTCTGCTCGTTAGCCATTGTTTCTACAACCTTTGATAATCGAGTTCGTTCTTGTCGCTCAAAGCTCAGAAAATCTCTAATGTCTTCTAGATGGGCTCCTTGCAAGCGCAGTTTTTGCTCATACTGGGCTTCGAGGGCAGCGAGTTGATAGGCATAGCGTTGCTTAATGTCTGTCTCAATAGCCGCTTTATCGGCCTCGGCTCTGACCTCCAATCGAACGACAAAGGCATTTCCCTTGCTCTCCATACCTTGAATTGAGATGTCCTCATCGGAGCGACTGTCTCGCAGCTCTTGGAAGGATTGGAAAAAGGCTTGCCAATCGATACCCTCTGTCAGAGTGATGTCGATAGTTTCTAGCGCACTGGCAATAATTTGAAATCGCTGAGTAAATTCGCCTGGAGCAAAGGTGCTTGCAGGGTCTATGGGAAGACGACTGGAGAATTGCCCAGTTTGCTGATCATAGGTGCGAAAAATGTAATCACATTTGACGTTCTCAAGAACAGTTGAGCTACCGATTTGCCAGTCGGCTATACAGGCTCCCGTGAGTTTCGTCTGCGTGAGATTGGCATAGAGAATTTGAGATGCATTGAGGTTGGCGTTGCTGAGGTCGGCGTTGCTGAGATTAGCTTTATTCAAGTCGGCACTGCTCAGGTTGGCCATGGTGAGGTTGGCGTTGATTAAGTAGGCTTTGCTGAGGCTAGCGTTGCTGAGGTTGGCATGGCTGAGATCGGCATAGCTGAGATCGACGTTGCTCAAGACGGCGTGGCTGAGATTGGCCCTATTGAGAGCGGCGTAGCTGAGGGCGGCATCGTTGAGGTTGGCGTTGTTGAGATCGGCATCGCTGAGGTTAGTGTTGCTGAGGTTAGCGTTGCTCAAGTTGGCGTTGCTCAAGTTGGCGTTGCTGAGGTTAGCGTTGCTGAGGTTAGCGTTGCTCAGGTTGACGTTGCTGAAGTAGGCGTTGCTGAAGTAGGCGTTGCTGAGGTCGGCACCGCTGAGGTCGGCATCGCTGAGGTCTTCGAACCAGAGGGATATTTCAATTCTGGGATTCTCTTTTCTCCAGGCATTCCAGACCTCGCTCCCTTGCCTGAGCAAAGTGACTTGGTTTTCATTTGCCATTGCCGTTGAGCCTGCATCTTCTCACCCTAGACTAGGCGTTTCGCTGATCGGTTCCCTATCCTTTCTGACTCTCTGGCGAAACTGTTGGTAGAGATGATGGCGGCTGGGAAGCAAAAGGTTGACTGCGACTACTGTTATGCGCGATCGCAACCCGAAACCCCAATATTGGCATGTCAACGCTGGTAGAAGGACTGTAGGCCGCGGCGGCCTCTGGCGGCGAAGCGCGATCGCTCCACCACTGCCGCTTTAGCCCACAGACCCGCGCTAAAGCTTACTTGATCACCGCACAGGCAATGCGATCGCCCGAACCCCCAATAGGTTGCGAATAGTGGTCATCTTTATCAGTGTGGATAATCAGCGCTGTACCGTCGTCATCCAGCAGTTTGGCGGCCCCAGAGTCTAGGGCAACGATGTCGCTGTACAGCTCGACTTCAACGGTACCATCGGCAGCAACCACCAGGTTAGGTAAGTTGCCCTCGTGGGGGCCATCGGGGTTGCGAAACCCATGGGGCTGGTTGAAGGGGTTTACGTGCCCACCCGCCGATTTAAATGCCGCTAGATCCGAACAGTCGCCCACAGCGTGAAAGTGCATGCCGTGGTAACCAGGGGGCAGATCCTTGGCCTTAAGATTCACCAATACCCCTTTGTGCCCTTGCTCGACCTGCACCGTGCCGATGGCGTTGCCGCTGTTGTCAATCAAGTCAGCCTGGGCAGTGAGCGCATCGGCAAAGGCGGGGCGGGCCAGCAGGGTCAGGGCACCCAAGCACAAGGCTAAACAAAGCAGCTTGAATCGATTGAGGAAGGTAAGCATAGGTCTATCCGTAGCATCTGCGGTTAGATCTTAATGGATTGAATCGGCCTCCTACGCTTTTAAGGCTGCCGTGGTAAAACGTAAGCATTACCATGTTCGTTAAAACGAGACGGTTAATCGTCCTTGCCAGGGCTGAAATGGGTTGGCCTAGGCCGATCGCACTACTGTCGGGATGGAATGATGCAAATTCTTCACGGCACCTGGATACCTCAGCCCGCCACCGACTTTGTGCAGACGGGAGCTTTTTACCTGTGGGTCGAAACCGGGCAGAAGAGTCGCCGCAAGCTGTCGCCCCAGGCCCATCCGTTTCACCTGCCCGAACCTGACCTGGTGCCCCTGCTCACCGATGAATTGGGGCTAAAGTCGCTCGATCGCCGCCCCCTAGCCGATTCCATCACTCCCCCCACCTTTCTGCTCCCCACGGTGGACGGTGAGCCGCTTCCCTCCCTGGAGCTATCGCGCTATTTAGAAATAGACATCCCAGATAGCTTCGACTGGCAGTACTGGCAGATCGATTGCTACCAGCCCGTGCTCGCCGACCTAGTTGGCCTGCTGAATAATCTGCACTTTCTCGCCGTCTACAACCTGGCGGAGGTGCAAATGGGGGCCGATCTGCTGTTTTGGTATCACTACACCCAGGCTTTTAAGCAGGTGATCCTGCGCGATCAGTACATCCCAGCTTTGAAGTATCGGCAAGTTGCGGCTGCCAAAGCATCTACCCAACGCAACGCGGCGGGGGCGAAGGCAACCAAAAAGCAAAAAGCAACGTCAGAGGCAGGGTTTGAGATTTATCCGGGCTGGGAAATTATTGGCGATCGCTACAACGACGATCTGCAAACCTATGTCGACTACATGCCCCTGCTCTGCGTCGCCGGGTTTGGGGAACCACCAGCCACACCCACCTTCTACGATCGCAAAACTCTACTCCGCCACTTTTCTGAGTGCTTCGTGACCGACCTAGTGCGGGGTACCAATATCCCCCAGAGTTACCTTAAAACCGTTGAGAATACGCTGATTCAGGACTGCTTGCAGGTTAAGGCTCCTGGTAAATCGGCAATAGATTTGGAGCGGTATCAGCAGTGGCAGGGATGGCGCGATCGCATCGTGCGCACCCAAACCGACCAAACCTTTTATCTCTACTTTCACCTGCAAGACCCGTTCAAGCCAGAAGATCCGTGGCAGCTTCAATTTCAAGTCGCCCCCAAAGACGACCCATCCCTCAAAGTCTCTTTGGATGATTACTGGCGCATGCGTCCCAAGCAGCAGGCCCAGGTAAGAGCCCAGCTCGGAGACGACTTTGAGCAGCATTTGCTCATGAACCTGGGCTACGCCGCCCGCATCTACCCCGACCTGTGGCACGGGCTAGAGACGGACCAGCCTGTGGGAATCCACCTCAATCTCGATACCGCCTTCACCTTTCTAAAAGAATCCGCCTGGGTGCTAGAAGATGCGGGCTACAAAGTCATCGTCCCTGCCTGGTGGACGCCCAAAGGTCGCCAGCGGGCCAAGGTGCGGCTGCGGGCCAAGGGCAAATCCCTCGGCGGCAGCGATAAATCTAAGGGCTACTTTTCCTACGACACCCTGGTGCAGTATCAGTACGACCTGGCGATCGGCGACCAGCCCGTCACCGAGCAAGAGTGGCAGCAGCTAGTCAACGCCAAGTCGCCCCTGGTCAAGTTTCGCGGCCAGTGGATGGAGCTAGACCAGGACAAAATGCAGCAAATGCTGGAGTTTTGGCAGCAGCAGCAGGCGGAAAACCCCGAAATGAGCCTGCTCGACTTTATGCGCCTGACCAGCGGCGAGACTGACGACAGCCTGGAAGTGGAGTTCGATCGCGACGACGCCCTAGCCACCATGCTCACCCAGCTCAGCGACAAAACTCGCCTCGAACTCACCCCCAACCCCGACCAGCTCCAGGGCAATCTTCGCGACTACCAAAAGCGCGGCCTCTCTTGGCTACACTACCTCGAAAACCTGGGCCTAAATGGCTGCCTCGCTGACGACATGGGCCTGGGCAAAACCATTCAAGTGATCGCTCGCCTGATTCAAGAGCGAGAGGAACCGTCCCAACCGATTCCTCCCACGCTGCTGATTGCGCCAACTTCTGTGGTGGGCAACTGGTTTCATGAGATCGAAAAGTTCGCGCCGCACCTGCGGGCGGTGGTGCACCACGGGGGCGATCGCAGCTTAGACACCAAAGCCTTCAAAGCCCTCTGCCGCAAACACGATCTGGTGATTACCTCCTTCACCTTGGCCCGCAAAGACGTCAAGCTGCTGGAGGGCGTCACCTGGCACCGCATTGTGCTCGACGAAGCCCAAAATATCAAAAACCCCAAAACCGCCCAGACCAAGGCCATTCTCAAGCTCAACGCCAACCACCGCCTCGCCCTCACCGGCACCCCAGTCGAAAACCGCCTAATGGATCTGTGGTCGATTTTTAACTTTCTGAACCCGGGCTATTTGGGTACCCAGACCCAGTTTCGCAAGCAGTTCGAGCTACCCATCCAAAAAGAAAACAGCTCCACCCACTCCACCATCCTCAAAAAGCTGGTGGAACCCTTTATTCTGCGGCGGCTCAAAACCGACCAGTCAATCATCAAAGACTTGCCCGACAAGGTCGAGCAAAAGCTATTCTGCAACCTCACCCCCGAGCAGGCTTCCCTCTACGAAGCGGTGCTCAAGGACGTCACCGAACAGCTCGAAACCAGCGAGGGCATCCAGCGCCAGGGGCTCATTCTCGCCACCCTGACCAAGCTAAAGCAAATCTGTAACCACCCCCGCCAGTTTTTGCAGGACAATAGCGAGTTCTCGCCGGAGCGATCGCACAAACTTAGCCGCCTGCTTGCCATGCTCGACGAAGTGGTGGCCGAAGGCGAAAGCGCCCTGGTCTTCAGCCAGTTTCGCGAGATTGGCGACGCTCTAGAACACCACCTGCGCCACACCTGCCACTACAACACCTACTACATCCACGGCGGCACCAACCGCAAAAAGCGCGAGCAAATGATTGCTGCATTTCAAGACCCCGACACCGAGCCCGCTATCTTTGTGCTGTCTTTAAAAGCCGCCGGGGTGGGCATCACCCTCACCCAGGCCAACCACGTCTTCCACTTCGATCGCTGGTGGAACCCTGCTGTCGAAAACCAGGCCACCGATCGTGCCTTCCGCATTGGCCAGAAGAAAAATGTCTTCGTCCACAAGTTCGTCGCCATCGGCACCCTCGAAGAACGCATTGATCAGATGATTGAGGATAAGAAAAAGCTGGCGGGGGCGATCGTCAGTGCCGACGAATCGTGGCTAACGGAGCTAGACAACGACGCCTTCAAACAACTGATCGCCCTCAACAAAAGCGCCATCATGGATTGATACCCTGGACATCTTCCATAATTGAGGCAGCACCGTCATACCAGAGGGATATTGTGAACCTTGAACAAGCCTTGCTAGAGCAGGTACGCTCACTCAACCCGGCAGAGCAGCAAGCTGTTTTAGACTTTGCCACCTTCCTTCGGCAGAGGGTATCTGTAGCTATCAAAGAGCCTACACCTGGACTGCACAAAGATGTTCCCTATTGGATGGCTGACGATTTTGATGCGCCCCTGCCAGACGAGTTTTGGCTGGGAGAATCATGAAACTCCTCCTCGACACCCACACCTTCATCTGGTGGGATAGAGAACCCGATTTGATTCCACCAGCAACCCTCCAACTCATACGCCAGTCACAACTGCTGTTAAGCCTGGTGTCGCTGTGGGAAATTCAAATCAAAACGCAGCTTGGCAAACTCAATCTAAACATGCCCCTACTAGATCTCGTAGAGCACCATCAGGCAAACGGCATGGAGTTGTTGACAATCACTCTGCCTCATATTCTGGCGCTAGAGCAACTACCTCAACACCATCGAGATCCGTTTGACCGCTTGCTCATTGCCCAAGGTCGCGTTGAATCTACGGCGATAGTCAGCCGTGATAGCATCTTCAAAAGTTACGACTGCCAAGTCGTTTGGTAGCTACATTTCCCTTTAGCCTCAAAGCCACTCTAAATTCTGATTTTTTGCCCTGTGCATAGGCTCGACCTAAAATAAAACCAGCACTGGAGGCCAGCGATGGCAAACTTTAGCCGCACCTGGTGGGGAAAGAACTTTATCGCTGCGATCGAGTGCCTCACCGACTCGGGCCGGTTGCAGCGGGGGCGCTCCTACGCCAGCGGCGGCAAAGTCAAAAGCTTTGAGATTAACGGAGGATTGGTTACGGCCAAAGTGCGCGGATCCGTGAACCCCTATTTTGGGGTAACGACAGAACCGACGTACACTACCATCATCGACTTTGCACCGGTCAGCAAAGCTAAGTGGGTGGCTGCGATCGCCCTCATCGCCTCCAAAGCCAGCCTGATCTCCCGGCTGCTGCTCAACGAAATTCCCTACAACATCGAGGACAGCTTTAAGACCCTGGGGCTGAACCTGCTGCCCGCCAGCGACAAAGACTTCAAGACCGAGTGCTCCTGCCCCGACCACAGCAACCCCTGCAAACACATCGCCGGAGTCTATTACCTGATCGCCGCCGAACTCGATCGCGATCCCTTCCTGTTGTTCGAGCTGCGGGGCTTACCCAGGGAAGAGTTCAAAGCCGAACTGGCCAAATCACCCCTGGGGAAAGCGCTCTCGGCAGAGCTTTCGGCCCAGCAGCGATCGCCTGACCCCGTAGAGCACTACTACACCCAGCCCCAGACCGTTGAAGCGTCGGCCCCCAGTCTAAAGGAGTTTTGGCAGGGAGAGAAGCGCCTGCCCCAGACCAATGAGTCGGCCACGCCGTCGGCTATTCCGGCAATTCTAGTCAAAAAGCAGGGCGATTTCCCCGCCTTTTGGAGCCGCGACAACTCGTTTATCGCCGCGATGGAAAGCCTCTACGATCGCGTCCGCAGCAAAAACAAAGACCGCCTGTAGAACGTAGGGTGGGCACTGCCCACCACCCACCCAGCGCCATTCAGCTTGGGATTTTGGCCCGCACCTCCTCTACACAGCTCCTGCAAAGATCGCCACAGGCACCCGTTTATAAGCAGGAGTCCCAGCCCTTGGCTCAATTCGTGCCTTCATCAACACATTCGCCTCGGGGTAAAACATCAGCGCTGCGCCCGATCGCACCTCCCCAAAAATAATTTCAATGCCGTCGAGCTGACCCGCATCCCCCCGCACGCTCACCCGCTGGTGCTGGCTAAAGCCTGCCCGCTGAGCATCGTCGGGGTGCATCAGAATGCAGTGGCGGTGGGGCATGCCCCGATACTTATCGGCTTCCTTATAAACCACGGTGTTGTGCTGGCCGTAGCTGCGCCCGGTAATCAAAGCCAGCACCAAAGCGGGCTGGGCAGCAGACAGGCCAAAGTCTTGCAATGTAGGCAGTGTCAGGGTAGGCAGCGGCGTCGGCTGCATTTCGGCTTTCCCCGAGGGTGTGGGGAATGTTGGCTCTAGAAAGATGCGTCCATTAATGGTGAACTCGGCGTTGGTGTCGTCAATCTCGCCAATTTTTTCGTAGCCGGGAATGGTTTGGGCAATGAGCTGGCGCACATAGCGGGTGTCGTGTAGCCGTCGCCAGTCAATGGGTTGGTCGCCGTGAAGACGGTGGGCCAGCTCCGCCAAAAAGTCGATCTCCGTCACCAGGTCGGCTTCTTTTAAGTGAGTTTTACCGGGGCTGTTGAACCGCACAAAGTTGTTGCCCGACTCGACGGTGGTCTTGTGGGGGTTCTCGAACCGGGCATAGACCGGCACGATGATGGTATTTTGCCGCGCCAGCCCGTGGAAGTGGCCCTGGTTGGGCTTGGTGGCTAGATAGATGATCGTGTCAATGTTGCCCAGGGCGCGCTTAGCCTGGGTCAGATCGGGGTTGGCGGCGTAGAGGTTGCCCCCTAGACACAGCAGGGTATCGACTTCGCCGCGATCGCTCGCCTCAATCAAAGCGCGGGCATCGTAGCCCGGTTCTCGCTTGAGCGATTTGCCCAGTAGTTTCTCTAGCGCCTCGCGAATGCTGTCTTTGAGGTGGGCCGTCACCCCCATGGAGCCAAAGCCCTGCACGTTGGAGTGGCCGCGAATGGGCATCATGCCCGCACCGGGCTTGCCGATGTTGCCGGTCATCAGGGCGGTGTTGGCGATGCTGAAGATGTTGTCGACGCTGTTGGCCTGGTGAGTGATGCCCATGGCCCAGGCGAAGACCACATTCTGACAGCTGTGAATCATCTCCGCAGCGGCGACAATCTCCGTCAGCGTCACGCCGCAGGTGGCGACGATCGCTTCCCACCCGGTAGCGGCTACCTGCTCAATTACCGCTTGCCAGTTCTCGGTGTGGGCCTTGAGGTAGTCAAACTGCACCCAGCCCCGCTCTAGCAGCACCTTTTGAATGCCCACAAACAGGGCCAGGTCGCTGCCCGGTATCGGCTGCAAAAATAGCGAGGCAATCTCTTCGCCCTGCACCAGCCGCAGCGGATGCGCTGGGGAGCCAAACTTGACCAGGCCCACCTCTTTGACCGGGTTAATGACGAGAACTTTGCCGCCGCGATCGCGCAGTTCAATCAGCTCATTCATTAGCCGGGGGTGGTTGGCGGGGGCATTCGACCCCACCAGCACCACACAGTCGGCCTGGCGCAGACTCTCCAGACTGACTAGCGAAGTGCTCGTGCCAAATACCTTATTTAAGCTGACCGTTGAGGGGGCGTGGCACAGGTCAGAACAGTCGGCCAGGTTGTTGGAGCCCAAGGCTCGCACCATCAGCTGCAACAGAAAGGCGGCCTCGTTGGACGATCGCCCCGAACTGTAAGAGGCCACCCGCTCTGGCGGCAGCGAAAAACCAGCGGTGGTGAGCTGGTAGATCTCCTCCCAGCTAATCGGTTCATAGTGGTCAGACCCGGCCCGATGAATCACCGGAAAGCTCAAGCGACCGAGGCGATCGGCCTCGCGGGAGGTGAGCTGTTGCAGTTCTGAGATGGTGTGGCGAGCAAAGAAATGGTCGCTCAGGCCGGGTTGCAGCTCCGACGAAATGGCCTGCACGCTTTTCATGCAGCGCTGGAGCGGTTCTTCTAACTCGTTGATAAAGCCGCCGTTTTGCCTGCCCGTGCCCCAGGCGCATGATAGACAGGCGCTTTTGTGGAACAGCGTTTGCCAAATCTGCGGCCCCTGGGGCGACAGTGTCTTTTGCGCCCAATATTGAATGATCGGTAGGCCACCGCCGATCGCAGATGCGTTATCAGCGGCGGCTTCAATAGCGGCGCGATCGCTGTTGTTGACAACAGGGAAAGGTGATTGGCCTTCGGTTTGATCAAGCTGGGTCATTGTCAAGCCTCACAGCAGCCATGCCTTCACTATAGCGAGGTTGTAAGTGTGACCCTGTCAGGCCGCATCCCATCGGCAGCAACGTGGTGAAAATGGTAGTGGCCCGAAGCGGTGATAATGACCGCGCTCATTGGGTTTCTACCTGCGGCAGCGTATGAGTGCCTAAAATGCCAGCATCGCACATGCGGCACTGCCGACGGCCATAGTTACCCGCCGTGTGCACTCCCATCACCGCCAGGGCCAGCGCCGATGGCAGGGTGTAAGCATCTGCGGCAGTATAGTTCACCGCATAGCCCAGGTCTTCTAGCGAACCCACCGTTAAACGACTGAGCGGATTTGGCCCCACATTCAAAAAGCCCGTCATCAGCTCATTGCCAAACACGGTTTCTCGCCAGTGGCCATCTCGGGTACCCTGACCCCCCGTATTCTCCAGCGGTACAGGCGTCATCCCCTGGGCCCCGATCAGCGCTGAAAATTCTCGCATTCCGTTTTGACCGACATAGGTCGGGTTGGCCGACCCGGCCCCCACGAGAAGATTCTGAATTTGCCAAATGGTGCCAATCCCAAGCACATGGCCCATCTCGTGAATAATCACGTCGAGCAGACCCCCCTCTGCCTCTAGGCGAGCTAAATCGCCGATATCAAACTCCATCACTCCGGTGATGGGTAGCCTAGAACCGCTGCGTAGGCGGGTCGGCCCGGCCCGGCCCAGCAACCCGTTGGGGCCATCGAGCGACAATCCGCGTGCTTCAATCAAGACATCGTCGATGGTTTCTCCGTTGACTACGGCGCTGGGCAAATCTCCAATAATGATTTCTGACCACCGGGCCGCAGCAACTTCAAAGACGGCGCGTTGGGTAGCCGTTAGCCCCCCTAAAAAGCGAAGCTGAATGGAAAAATCAGACGGGGTCGGCGGCATCGATGATTGATTACCAACCACCACCGCCAAAGACCAGTGGTTGAGAAATCCTCTGTCTAAAAAGGTCTGGTCTTGAATCTGTAGCGTCCAGGTGCCGTTGGGGTCACTGCCTATTAAGGTAGACAAAGGCTGCTGGGGCTGAAATGACCCCTGAAATGGCGCGGCACCCTGGCTGATAAGTATTGCGGCCCCATCATCAAAGGTAGTATCAAAAAAGTTGTCGCCGCTGCCACCCGCATTGCCGACCAGCAAGACAGAGGCTCCGCTGGGGGCGATGAGAGAAATTTGCAGCTCGCTGGTGTAGGTGTGAACTAAATTGATAGTGACGCTGATGCGTTGGAGCGGTCCAGAGAGGTTTGCGACATCAACAGTGGAGCTGACATCTGTGGGTGAAAACTGCGAAATCTGTATCGCCGTTTCGTTAGAGAAAACTTGCTTCATGGGGAGCTAGATGCACTTCAAAACTTCAGATGAATGGTAGCGCCAAGCTGATAGCTGTAGGCGGGGGAAACCAATTGAGGAATGCGGGAGTTTACTGAGTCTGCTCGTGTCGATAACTGAGTTCGAGGGCATTGCAAAAGCTATTGAGACTAGTGAGCAACGCATTGTAGTAGGGATAAGCATCGTCTCGTTTGGCCTCAAAGCAATCGCGCAGATTTGCTTATGAAAATAATCCTTGCTCGAACAGGGATTGCCCCTTACATGAGTTTCGGTGGGCGATGTTGCGTCGCCATCGGTCGATCGCGTTCAGTCATAGTCGGATTTTCTCAACAGCCGCCACCCATCACTATAGCGAGAGCGCTGGAGGCAAGGAACTCAGCCGAAAGATAGAGAGAATTTAAGTCAAACGCCCCTAATAGGCTGTCTGGGCAAAGGCGAGGCGATCGCAGGCAGCATTACCTATTGATCCTTCCCCTCTGAGGGAAGACAAAACGATTTTCTCTTGGCAAACTATTTACGAAAATGTTACTCGGAGGAGATTTTGCTATGAATCATCTGAATAAAATTTTGCTCAGCCTCGCCGTTTTGGGTGTGGCAGCTTTAAACGTGTCTCCAGCAGCGATGGCCCAAATCATTGAGCTGGGGGATCAAGTTGAGTTTGACCTCGGAGGAGACCGCGACCCCGAGCTGCGCCCTCGCCTATCGACTGACGGGAATCAGCTGAATCTTCAAATCGAAGAACAGCCTCAGCCAGAAACCCGCTTACGGTTTGACGGCAACCGCATTGAACTGCGCGAAGAACAGCCTGCGCCCAGAGAGCAGTTCAACCTGACCTTGCCCATTGAGACAGAAGAGTAGTCTGCGATCGCTATAGATCCAAAGATGCGTCTGAAATATCTCGCGTGCCATAACCCAGTTGAGATGTTTCAGTCTGTAGGTTGGGTTGAGCGCATGTAGGCTTTGCCTGCTCGCAGAGTAACCCAACCTACAGCTATGCTCTATTGCACCACTCTCGACTAAATTTCTACCGCGCAGTGCTCCTGCGATCGCGTCTCCCTATACTTACTAATGACTAAGCCAGGGCAAGTTTAAGCGGTGGGCGGAGTGAGCAATCTTGCCGCCCACACGCTAAACTCCCATATCCCTCATTGCGCTGAGGAGATAGACTGAGTTGCTTCCACGGCCTGTACTAATACCTCAGCCGCCCTTTCCCGATCGGAGGTACCAAACAGCCCTACAACCCAATCCTGTATCTGCATTGCGAACTGCGGCCCTGGTGCCTTAGCCTGCGGCTCAGTATATGCACGAGCGATCGCAATCAACGCCTGTGCTCGATGCATCGGATCAGCAATGGATTGCGCCGTTTGCAAAGCAGTGTCGAACTGCCCCTGCTGAGCAAATCCCTCCACCACTGCAGGCAGCATCCATGGGATTTCTTCACTCTGAGCCAGCTGCATGGCTTGCTCCGGTTGCCCAGACGCAGCATAGCCCTGCACGATGTCCGGCATAAATCCCTCAAGATTGCCAGTTTGAACGAGTTGCAAGGCCTGCTCAGGCTGTCCTGCATCGAGATACCCGACTGCCACCTCTGACAAAATACCCTTGACCTGCTGTGCTTGGGCAAACTGCCATGCCTGATCCGGCTGCTTTTCCTGCAAATAGTGTCTGACGATGCCGATCATCACACCGTTACGGTTGGGGTCCGACTGCGCTAGTTCGACTGCCGCCTCTAAATTGCCTGCTGCGGCATAGGCGCTTGCCATATTTCCCAGTGCCGCCTGTCGATAGCTGGTCGGTTGAATTTCTTCAACAATCTGCATGGCTCGTTCGAAATCGCCGATTTCGGCATAGCCAACAGCTACTCGGCCCAGCGCATCCGCATCGGCTTGCCCGTAGCTGGCATCGGGGACGATGGCTTTCCCAAACTGATAGGCTTCTGCCAGTATCGCCACGGCTTTATCATTCGAATCTGCCCGCTGGTAAAGGAGCGCCGCCTCAACAAGCTGACTCACTTTGTCGAGGGGAAACGGGTCTGCGGAACGGTTGCGAATTTTGGGAACGGTTTGATCGAGAAGCGCGATCGCCCGATCATCTGCGCCTAACTCCGTAAACTGTCGTGCCGTCCAAAGCAGAGCACTTCCCTGTAACGAAGCCGTTTCGGGGTCTTCGGTATCTATGGTTGCCGCACTCAGAATGGCCTGTTCCAGTACCGCCTTTGCCGGTTCAGGATGCCCTGCTAGAGTCAGATTCATGCCCATCCTATTCAACACTTGCGTTTGGTAATAGGCATTGTCAATATTTTGCGTTTGGGCCATCGCTTCCTTAATCGTTTGCGCTTGGGCGATCGCTTCCTTTAGTAGCTCGTCCGCTCGCCGAGATTGTCCTACGTTCAACAAATCAGCTGCAATCTCCGACAGGGCATTTGGGTCACCCATCCCACTAGCTAGCGCGATCGCTAACTCAAACTGTCCCTCATCGGACAATTCTATAGCGCGGTTCATTAACGATTCGGTCGGAGAGGTGGCACTGCTGCTACATCCGGTTGCCCCTTGAGCACGGGCGGTTTCAACGGCCTCTGTAACCCGGCGCTTGCCTTCTGCCTCCTGTCCGCTCAGCCAATAGCTACCTGCCACCTTTGCCAAAGAATTTGCTTTGAAGCAGGGTTCCATTGCCTCTGCGGCCTCTAGTGCCTGCTCAGAAATAGTGGTTGCCTGTTGCGAATCACCCAGCTTTGCATATTGGAAGGCGATGTCTGACAGTAGTCTGGCTTGCACATCGGGAGCGGGTAGGGCGATCGCTTGTTTCGGGGTGAGCATCCCAAGAGCGGGCAGGGCGGCCAGGAGGAGAAGTTTGGCACAGAGCACGTTAGATTTCATAGTGACTCGATAGAGATAGGAAGTTTGAGTAAGAGGCTTATTTAGCAATGCACCCTTGATGCTGAATTAGGCCTGAAACGACGAAAAAAGCCCTTTAAGCAACCTTTGAAACAGCCATAGGGTAAGACTGTAAAAGGCAACATTCAGGGCGAATGCCCCAAGATCCGCATAGAAATAATCTTCTGGCCCGACCCTGCCCCAACCACTTGTGGGTGAACCGCCTTCTGCATCTTGAACAAAGGGCAGGGGAAAGCCTGCCTTTTGTTCGCCAAACATGCACTGCCCAATTTGGCAGGATTGAGCATCTGTGCAAATTGTTTTACAATGAGCAGGCTGTTTGTAGCGCAAAGAGGCAATCGTTAGTCCCACTGACATCAAGATGATCAGGGTAATCTTGATTCCTTTACGAGCTAAAAGGTTCCTGCTTGTCATTAAGGACTGATTAAGGATTTGCTCCGGATATAAATAACCTTAGTGCTACGGAACCTAGACGTACCGAATTCAACTTCAACTTTTAATGAGTTTTCATCTTGGATGGCCATTCAAAAAGTTTTAACCTAGTCAAAGATGGTGAAGTTAGATCAACTCGATATATTTGATATCTAGCCCGCTTTCGGTCTTTAGCCTGATCACGCAACCTGTGTGCATGTTCCTGAATGTCAGTGATATCCAAGTCAGGAACCAACTGACCCCAATTTTTCCTAATGGGTGACAAGTTCTACCCCTGTTTTAGGAGGGTGCTCTGTGGCAGCGGGAATTTCGCCGGGCGGTGTTGCGTTGTTATCAGGCCGAGTGCGATCGGTCATTTTGAGGTCCTCGCTACAGCCGCTATGCAGCAACTATAGCGAGAGGAACAGAGATAGGTGTGTAAGCCTCAAGATAAGGAGCTTTGAAAGGGGCAGCCCTATGGAGGTAATCCAGTTGTTTTGTTACTTTAGCAGTGGCAACTCAGTTGAGTTCGTGATTGCCCCTTTATTTGCATTTTCTTTGTCTGCTCAATGATTTTGAACTCTGCTTTTGAGAGCATCAGAACTAAGGGAAGGAAGTCGAATTAAACTGCCCCTTCTGTCAGGATTTGAAGGGGTAATTTCCTGGGTCAAAGAGTGTAGGACTATTGTCATTCATCATGGTGCGCGACAGATTGGGAAATATTTGCTCAGGTTCATAGGCCATATACTTTGTCAATTTCTCTAAATGTGCTGCCCATTGACGACGCATGGAGACATAGGATTCAACGCCTGCTTCCGGATCATCAGTGATTGAAATGCCTTCCATTTTCAAACGTTCTAATGCCTGGTAGTAATGCTTCCGCCATCGAGATTCTTGCAGCTCCTGGGAATGAACTCGAACGCGAGGTAGGAGGGTATGACAGATTTCTTCCAGTAGATGCTTACTACCAAACCAAAGTTCTGCCGCACCTGCTGAACGTATAATAGCGCGGTACTTTTTCTGATCTAAAGCACTGCCAACCAGGGTTGCCACATCCATTGTGAGATACAAGATGCGGGGCAGAGCATAGTAGTCTTGAGGATAGCGGAAGTAGAGCAGCACTGGATAGGATTTATTAGATTCCAGCAGCTGCATCAAATTTTGGGCAGTTTCCGAAATATCCTGATTTAGAGTATTGATATTGTTGTCTGCGGCTAAACGAGCTAAAAGTTCTGCGGAGTTAGCAGTATCAGCGGTGCCGTGATGCAAACTGAGGGCAAATGACTTGCGGCTAGTGAGATTGCTATAAATCGAGGTGACGTAGGAAAGGGTCAGGGTCAGCACTGAGTAACCCAATATGCCTTGCAGAACAAGCAATAATCGCTGGAATGACGTTTGAGGAGTGAAATCTCCTGTACCTAGGGTTGTTAGAGCAAAGCCTACATAGTAAACAGCGGCGAAAAAGTCTGTTGGAGACTTTCCCTCTTTCACTTGAATCGTGGTGCCGAGGGCAGGCCAAACAATTAGAGCAAACCCGACCAGCAGCAGCAGCACCCATACGCCAACAATTGTGACAATGATAGTAGGACCACCGTAGGACAGGAAGCGATCGCGTCGTTTCTTGAGCGGAGCAATGCGGAGAAATAGCCACCAGACGGCTCTCGCAACTGGGATACTCAAGAGACTACTGTCAGACCGGGGATGCAACACGGTCAGAAAAATATCTGCCAATGCCAGCAGAACAATAGCAGTACCAATACTGATGAGGATAATTTGCATGATTGCATGAGCGACATAAATAGCGTGGGAAGGTATGCACCCCTGCCCAAAAAACCAGTAGTTGAACTGGCATGAAATGACGCTCTAATTTACTTGTTTCCTTAATTTTAGAGGCAACGTCATCTTTGAATTGACACAATTTAGAAGTATTTAGAAGAAATATGGATACTTCGTTAATTGATAATCTCTCGGTTTTTTGCCCTCAGAGCTTCTTTTCAACATTCAGAGGCAAGTTTAATAGATTTTTGAAAAAATTGGCTCTGACCTAGGAGAATTCTTTATTTTCTAAGAAATACCTCTTTAGGAGTATGACGAACCATTGGACTAACCAAACATATATAGTTACGATTGTGTGTCCGGTGAGGGAGACTGCGGAAAGTGTGGCAAGTCCTCATTTAGGCAAACCCAGGAGGCTGCGCTTGATGTCCAAATGTCTAGCGCAGGGGCAAAATCGCTTTGGTCGTCAAACGTTGTAAAGCGTATGGATGTGAAATCTGGCATCGCTTCGCCGGTTGTGAACAAGGGACTACCGCAGTTCGAGCAGAAGCTTCGCGTTGTCTGAGAGCCACTTGACGCGCGAACAGAATATTCTTTTGGCGAGCCGGTGACTTTGATGGACTTTGTTGATACGACTACGCCAGATGCGAACGGTGCTCCGCTGGATAGTTGGCAATCACTGCAATGACAATTCAGCATTGCCAGAGGCGTACTGTGACACTCATAGCGCACGGCACCGCAAGCACAGCCACCTGAAAATGGAACATTCATAAAAGACCTCTGTACTTGGCTCTTCGTGGAATTGGTGAATCGGTTGGGTTGGGCTAGCGTTCGTGAAGCGTCTCTCTTGAGAGAAAACCCGGCACCTGTCGCTGAGATTGTTGGGTTTCCTTCGTCAATCCAACCTACAGGAGATTTGCGATTGCGCTCACGACTAAGTTTGCGCTCTTTTTATTAAAACTGGTGTTGAATGCTCATCAATATTTTGCAGTCTAATTTGTACACACCCAAGCTTGTAAGCCTCTTTAATCGTTCGACCTGCTCCTAGAGCCTGATAAAAACCAATAGAGAAAGCAATAGCTGCTTTATCACCAATCGCTTTCTCCATCCCAATGACATAATCAATATGTTTAGCAATAGAATTCGCCTGTTCTTCTGAGTAGCAAGCATTTAGAATTACACAATCTATTTGATTAGAAAACTGCTCAAATAATGCTGCCAAAGCATCAGGTTTAATAACATGAACCTCACCCAATTGATTCTCGAAACATAGTTCGTTGTTAGCTGTACCATGACCCGAAAAATGAACGAACTGTGGGTTTATATCAAGTAATGCTTGACTCATATCTACAGGGCGAAGTGATCCTCGCTCGTGTAGTTCAAATTTCTCTCGCAATTGAGCTAATTGTAACTTCTCTTGAATTTCTCTAAATTCTTCAGCCAACCTTAATCGAGAAGCATTTTTCGGATCAGAAGATAAAAATAATATTGAAAAAATTGATCGGGTAGAAGATATTTTTACAGGCGCACTATAACTAGCAAGTTGCTTATCAATCGAAAAAAGCTCATTCCTAATATCTTCAATTTCCGTAGCTACATGTGGAGGGACAGATATGCCAAAACTAGCAGACTGTAACTCTAGAGTTTGAAGACGCCGCTGATTAGCAATTCGTAATTTCTCAAGATGCTGACGATGATTGTCCATGTTAAACATCCTCCACGCAAATCACTGATTCTTGATTTTCTAATTCACTAGCAAGATTATTAAGGAAATAGTCAAATACTTCTCGATCAGCCTGATAATTCCATACCCTATTAGCGCGAATTAATTGCTTCCCAAACTCCTCTATGTCGAGGCGATAGATTGGAGGCAAAACCACAAGAAATAAACGTAATGCTGTTAGGTGATCTAGCCGAATAGATCGACCTATGACTCGTAAAGAGCCTTCAAATGGATCATCTGATCCCGGAAAAAAGCGAGAATGAGAAATGCTAAGGCTGCTTATATGAATCTCACCCTGAATGATATTGCTAATTTGATCTCGACCGGAATTATTATACTCTGACGTAGGTTCATATACTTTTTGGGCTTCAATTCTCTTCGGTTCCGGCTTAACAGGAAGTCGTTCAAAAAAATCAGTATCAAGGTTAGAAAATGCCTCCTCTGCTAATCCAACGCGAATTTCATTTTCAATCTGATATGCCTTTTCAGGAACTATTCCCATTCTGAGCCGTAGTAGTTCTAGTTCAGCAGATCCTGTCAGTGTTGGCTTCCCTCGTTGCGTATCCCATGCTTTGGCAACCATTACTTTATACTCAGCTTCAACTATTGAAATTTGACCCTCGGCTGCCAATGTCTCAAGCCGAGCCATCTCATCTTCCTGTATATGAATCTGCTCACTTAAGGTGCTAATTTCAGTAAATATTTCAGGAGGCGTACTAAGACCTCTTTGGGCTACTTGTAACTCTAATGGACGCCGCCGCCGAATCAATGCACGCAAAATCTGGCGTTTATGCTCAAGCTCTTCTTCAATCTCTTGTCTCGAAAAGCCCATATCGTGACTCTCAACCTCATTGATCACTAATGTACGGTCTTTCCGAAACTACCGCCCTTTGCCGTCCAACTATGTATCAAGTGTCAGATCCGCTCGATAAGACCCTCCACTCTCGGCATTATCCGTTAGATCTGCAGGACAACACCTGGTTCTTAAGGAATTAAACATTAAATCTGTCGGATAAGTCCGGTATTTCGGGATGTTATCCAGTAGATTTGAGGGTTAAGCATGGAGATTGAGGTTGTTATCCGGCAAAGGTGCTGGATAATATCCCCGGTTTAGGGTTTATTCAGCATCTGCCAATGTCAGTACCCCAACCCCCTAATTGCTCGAATAAGGAAAGCGATTCTCCTCACGCCTTTTCACTACGGTTGACGAGTTGCTTTTGTACAAGTACATTAGTCCACTAAGCCGTTCGCCCAGAGCGGTTGTTACACAGAACTCGAAAACTTTGGCGCTGCCGGAAGGTGCTACCAACACCAACCGACAGCTAACCCCGCAAATCTCGTGGGCAGATTGCGAGGCTAGGGAGATCGTACCCTAGTCACTCCAGTTTGCACGTCAACTGCGGGTGGCTAGGGTTTTCGCGTTCTGTTTTCCTCACCCTTCCACCCCTTGCGGGAGGCAGGGCTTGCTCACCGCAACCAAAAAAGGAAACAGAACCGATGTTTGAATATCTCGAACCAGACGCCAGCGACAACTCAGAACCCGGCTCCCTACCGCTGCCACCCAACTCTGGGGCCAAAAACAAAGGAACTCAGTCTCTAACCCCCGAGAAAGTGCGCCACCTGCTCTACGGCAGTTTGGTAGCCATCGTTCGCGAAGCGTCTCCGGAACGGAGAATCGCACCATCAAAATCCTTCATTTCCTCGGCTACGCCAACCCCAACGACTGGAGCGACCCCATCCCCGTGCCCCCGAGCAGTACCGCAGCAACCGACCACCCCAACCAATGGATGGTGATCATGACCAAGACCCTACTCATTGAGTAGCGGCTCCCAAAGAGACCGAGTGCCTGCTGTTGCCCTGCAAAGTCTTGGGCCAAGACAACAGGCACCCGGTCGCTAAACGCAAATTGGCACAGCTGTTTAACGATCAGCACCCTGTGATCGTTAAACACAGCTCTGTGATCGTTAAAGTGGCACAGCTGTTTAGCAAACTGGCATAGCTGTTTAACGATCAGCGCCTTGTGATCGTTAAACACAGCCCGCTGATCGTTAAAGTGGCACAGCTGTTTAGCAATTTCACCCCGCAACTTAGCTCTCGGACAGGCTACAGCAATCTCTCTGCCCTGCGTTTGCTAGTTTCCCTCCGCCATTTGGCCGAGGTTTAGCAAAAACCTCCTGTTTCTGGTGCGATCGCAAGCCCACCGGGCAGCATTACCTCATAAGACTACGCCGTACCGGTAAAAGAGCTGAGTTTGCAGTTCTACGGCCCAAAATTCCTGAAAATCCGACCTTAAAGCCAAAAACTCAAAAAACACCAAACTCCTAAACACAATGAGGTAACCACCATGGCTATTGTTGATACCAGCCGCCGTCTACCAACCCGCTCCATACTGCAAGATATCGAAGCCTACGAAGGGCTTGCCGCCGTCCGAGAGTACACCGCCCGTCGCCCAGAAGCTTCCGCCGAGGTGCTGCAAGCTAATCTAAAAGCCATGCAGGCCAAGCAGCAAAAAGAAACCGAAATGCTAGCCCTGGCCAAAGCGGCTGCCGACGAAGCCCGCCAAGCCGAGTGGGACTTCCACAATGGCGTAATGGCCATGAAAGCCAATGTACGGGGTACATTTGGCCCCGACAGCCACGAAGCCCAGTCAGTCGGCTACAAGAAAAAATCCGATCGCAAGCGTCCCCGTCGCCGCACGGCAGCTTAACGACTGGCACTCACGCTTTAAGCTTACGACCCAAAGCACCCCGACTTCTTGAAGAAATCGGAGTGCTTTGAAGTCTTTAGACCCGCTGCTGCCCCCAACCTATAATGGTGCAATCAACCTCTGAGGTGATTCCTTCACCATGAGCAACTAGATTTCTACCAACTTCACCATAGAAACTGAGCAAGAAGAAGAAGGTCGCTGGATTGCCGAAATTCTAGAGATCCCTGGTGCTCTAGTCTATGCTGCTAGCCAGCAGCAGGCCGTCGCCCAAGTCAAAGCCTTAGCCCTGCGCGCGATCGCCGACAAGCTAGAACAAGAAACTACTTATAAGGGACTTATTCCCGTCCTATTACGAGACCAATCTACATTGGCTTCAGATAGGGGTGGCACGGGTTCTACCCTATAGTCTAGCTTCAGGTCGTAGCCCGACCTATCGTAAATTTCAGTCAGCAACCCCTGTAGGTCAACCGTAGGTTCTAGGTCGCCCTCACGCAACGGCAGCGAAAACGTTGGAATAGCATGGCGCACGCTAAACGCATAGAGACTTGCGATCGGCCTTTGCTCACTACGGCTTAACAAAATTCGATAATCACTCTGCCCCTCAATTCCAAACACTTCCATCGGTTCATGGGCTCGCAGCAAATCAATCTCGACAAAATGAGTTGCGCTGCTAAGTACTTGCTCTCGCTTGCTTTCATAGGTTTGCCGCCCTCGGCCCGATCGCTTGTTAATTGGCGACAGTAACTCGATTGCCGTCACTACCTCTTTAGTCGTTACCTCGCGCACCTCTAAATACCCCTGCCGCACCGTCAACGGCATTGGCACCCTCACCTGAATTGGTTGAGGCGACGGAGCTACAGCCACAGCAGTCGGCACCACCTCAGTCTGCGGCTTAGCCCTCTGAATCGCTACATCAGGAATGCCCACCAGCAGCGCCTGATCACCACTGGTCTCGTACATGCGCACCTCTACCGAAACCGAATACTTAGGTCGCAACTGCGGGCCTAATGATTCGGCTAAAGCGGCAATCAGCAGCAGGTGAACCCCCGGCCAAATCTCCGGATGCTCTAAGTAAGGGTCCATACCAGGAAAGGGAGAAGCCAACCCAACCTCCTCACAACTGGCGCTACAGCTTACCAGTTCTTTTAGTCCCCGCTCCCCGCAGCCACCCTGTAGGATCGGCTTACGCTGGGATCGTGATTCTATCACTACACTAAAGTGGTGGGTATCGAGAGTAGACTACTCGACCAGCCGCCCATCAGCGCTTTCAACAATGGGTAGAACTCTAGAGGTAATGATGAATTTGTTAGGGTGATTAAGAAGCTACGCAACGATGCCTATGCTGCCCTGCCCTGACTGCACCTCCGAACGGACCGTCAAGAATGGCCA
>NZ_JACJOF010000026.1 GCF_014695395.1 Nodosilinea sp. FACHB-131 | reverse complement strand
AGTTACATTGAGCGATTCAACAATACTCTCAGACAGCGGGTTTCACGCTTTGTCAGACGCAGCTTAGCCTTCTCTAAAAGTCTGCGCAATCACATTGGCTTGCTGTGGAATTTTATTCACCACTACAACGCATCATTACCTCTCTAGTACTACCTCTATGTTTTGTGGTTGATTCTCTGGAAGTTGACATTTAAACGCATCAGCAAAATCGAGGCATGGTAGCGATCGCATGGCTAGACTGGTGCTGGGAACAACAGTTTCTTGAACAACAATTTTTTCATTTGTTCGTCTCCTCAGCGTGGACGATTGCTTCAAAGATATTCTTCGAATTACCACCCCAACCCTGAATTCAAGCAGGTTAACCTTGAGTACAACCGATAGGGTCTCAACTATGTTCCCGCTCACAACTTGCGACATAACGTTCTGCTTCACCCACCGCTAGTAAACTTTCGATCTCAACCAACCAGCTCAAAACGGTCGGTGTGCAAGCGTATTGTTCGGCACTGCCCTATCGAACAACGTCAGGGGTAAATCAACATGATCACCTTTGACAGTCCAGTACCCGATACAGTGCCCAAAAATCGTTCACAACTTCGGTAGCATCACTCACGGTGCCAGCCTGCATGCGTGGCTAGGCTAGAGCTGCCATCTCTACCTTCCATCCAAGACGCAGCATCGGTCTCTAGCGCTAGCCATCCTTTTGGGCACCTTGCTCCTTCTCCCCGGCTGTAATTTAACTGGCCCAAATGGGAGTCCTCAACCCAGCCCAAGCGACCGCAATGCAGCGCGTAGCCGGTGAACCCTCGACAGAGCCAGCATTATTGGTCTGGCAAGGCTATTACGAACGGGGCATAGCAGCAAACCCCCATCACATCGACATTTGGGGGACCAAATCGGTGCTTTTGAAGGCCAAATGGCACGGGGATGAGGCCCGCCTGCTACCGCTGGCGCAGGAGTGCGATCGCTTGGCTAAAGCAGCCAACAAGCCGCTGTTGGGGCTTGTGCCCATCGGCATTTATCGCGGTATTGCTAAAGTGCACAAGGGTTTCCTCAGTCAACCAGCGGTCTGGGGCGAGATGGAGGCCAGCTATAGCCGTATCTTTGCGGCTTATCTCGACCACCTTCGCTCCCGCTTTTACTACACCTACGATGCCTTACTAACTCAGTGTGCCAACCGGGCAGCAGAACAGTTTGAACTTATTGGCGATCGCTGGACGAGCGGTAATGCCTGGCCATCGTTAAAGACGTACCACAAGGCCCAAGCAACCAGGCTCCAGATGCTTTCTAGCGATGCCTATGATCAGGCTGACTACCTCCAGGCTGAATGGATGGCCCTAAAATCGCTTGACCTGCTGCCCATGGCCTCAACCTACTTGATCTTGGTGGGGCATTCAAGGACAACACGACCGCGGTATGCCGCGGGCGATCGAGTACACATAGCAGACCCTGGCAGCTAACCCCAGCCCTTAAGAACACCGCTATGCCGAGGAGACGATCGTGCAGGCCGAGACGTACATGAATCCCTAGTTGGCACCATACAGCTATTCAACCCTGACTGCCTGACACAAGTAGATGAAAAGCTTAAAACCTTGTAAGAGGGAAAGGGTGAGCTGACACAAGATGCCAAGAGTTGCGTCAGCTTCAGGTCTGAGTGCGAGTGAAAAGCTTGTATGTGCCAGCGCTCCATCGCTGACAAAGGCAACGGCTTTACCTAGCCGCTGACAAAGGCAACGGCTCTACCTAGCGCTCGGTACCATGGTTCTGTGGAATCGCTACTGCACGATTAACCTATCGGTTATTCTGCAAACTGACAGCAGCATTATAGTCGAGCTAAAGCTAAGTAGTCTGCTCTGCTAACCACTGGTTGAGGTTTTGACGGTTAATGGCGGCTGCCATCAGATCGGGGAAGCGATCGGGTGTACAAGCAAATGCAGGGATACCCAGAGATGCCATGAATTGAGTGTTGCTATGGTCATAGCAGGGTGCGCCATCATCATTGAGTGCCAGCAGGGTGATGAATTGAATTCCTGAAGCAACGAGGCTACTGATGCGCTTTCGCATTTCATCCTGATTACCCCCTTCATATAGGTCACTGATCAACACGAGGATAGTATCCTGTGGTTGGCAAATCAGGCTTTGGCAGTAAGCGAGTGCCTGATTAATGTCAGTGCCGCCTCCTAGCTGAGTTCCAAATAAAACCTCAACGGGATCTTGCAGCAAGTCGGTCAGGTCAACCACTGCCGTATCGAACACAACCATATGGGTTTGCACTGCGGGGAGGGATGCCAAAATAGCACTAAATATTCCGGCATAAACGACGGAGGTTGCCATTGAACCACTCTGATCCACGCAGAGAATGATGTTTCGCAGGGCAGAACGTTTGCGTCCAAAACCAATCCGAGTTTCAGGAATAATGGTGCGGTATTGAGGCTGATAGTGTTTCAGATTGGCACGAATTGTCCGATGCCAATCAATTTCGTGATGGCGGGGACGACGGTTGCGGATAGAACGATTGAGGCTACCCAAAATTGCCTGCCGAGTTGGATTTTCAAGTTTGCGGATCAGATCTTCAACGACTCGTCTGACCACAATTCGAGCGGTTTCTTTTGTCTTACCAGGCATTACCCCACTTAGTGACAACAGGTTAGAGACCAGATGCACATCAGGTTCTACTGCCTCCAGCAGTTCTGGTTCCAATAACATTTGGCGCAGGTTCAGCCGATTCAAGGCATCTTGCTGCATCACTTTTACAACTGAAGTGGGAAAGTAGGTGCGAATGTCACCCAACCAACGCGCCACTTTGGGAGAGGAAGCCCCCAGTCCACCTTGACGATCGCTATCGTAAAGCGCACTCAACGTCTGATCGATCGCTTGATCTGCCCCTCCCAAACTAAAGCCGTCACCTTCCATGCCATTACCGTTGGTTGAACTGCAAATGCCATCCGCTGCGCCACCACCGAGGATGAGCCGCCAGCGTCTCAATCGTTCTGTTGAGGGAGAGTCCGTCATGGTGCAATACCAAGTAATTGGGCAACAAGTGGGAGGACGGAATCGGCGCGATCGCTATCAAACGAACCCGCTTTGACGAATACAGGGGTATGACTATTTCCCTGCCGAACTCGCTCTCCCATCTGGCGGCGTTCAGGGGCAGCGAAGGTAGAAAAAGTGCGACGCAACAGCGGCAAAATTGCAGTAAACGTTTCACTCGATAGCTGAGCCACCCAGTCATCTAAAACTTGCCAAAGCGTTGGGTTATGGAGCAGCGATAACCCACTGCCTGCTAAAAATCCTTCAATCCAGGCGGCAGCTTGAGCAGGTTCGCTGGCCGTTGAGAGTGCTAACCCCAGTCGTCGTGCCGTATCTTCTGGCTGAAAGACTCCGGCTTCAAAGAGTAGGCGACAGCAGCGCCCCGCTACCAGCCCATGTAACCCCTGCTGGTCGGCCAGTTGAAGGAGAACCTGTTGCCACATTTCTAAAGCATCAGGTTGTTGAAGAATCGCGATCGCGCCATTCACGTCGTTTACCTGCTGATGCATTTGAGTTGCTGCATCATCATCCAGAGAAGCCGCAGCAATCGGTAGACCAATGCAAATGCGAGTGATTAGCCCGTTAACGACATGCCCCACTGTTGTCGTTTCAAACTGGCGCACTGTCCCGTAGCGCGTCACGTTCACTAGAGGAGGCAAAGCATTCATCAGATGTGCCATATCGCTTGCCAGTGCAGCTTCTGATTCTAGACATTTCATCAGGCGAACGACCGCCTGAGGGAGGTTTGCCAGCAGGGTTTGATCAATCAGCTTAGTGAGGTTGGGCAGATTGGCTTGATTGGCGCGATCGCACGTCCAAGTCATGGCAGCCGTCTCAATCGTATTGCCCCAGATTCCTGCCTCAATCAGGTGAATAGCAAACTCTGGTTGCCACTGCAGCCGCCAAGATTCGCGGAAGGTGCCTTTCGTGTTACCTGTCGATTGTTGCCGCCCCCAAGGGATCTCCAATAGGTTGAGTCGATGTAACAGGTGCGATCGCTCTAAATCTAGAGGTTTACGAAGATCCAGATCTAGAGTTGTTTCTGTTGCTGCTGGTTTCAGCCGCAGTCGCTTCTGCTGTCGCTGTAAATCCTGTTGTAGGGGAATCATTGGGGTTTCGGCAGGAACCTTACCCAACCGTTCACCCACAATGAGCTGCTGCTGAATCAACTGCATTGGCAGTGAATCACCAAAACAAAGAACCGTCTGGGTGGCTTCATTTAACTCAGGCAGACCTGGAAGGGGACGATCGCGCAATGCTGCTAATGTTTCAGCTAATCGAACCGCTTCAATGACGCTGGCAGAGGAGGCATCAAGGTCTTGTTTTCGCAGTAGTCGAGCAACTTTCGTCATCCAGCGAATCGAACTACTGGTGGTGCCAAGAGATGATTGGGTGGAATTCTTCAGAAGAGAGGCTTTGCCAACGCTCCGTTTTCCCTGTTCCCACAGATGCTGATACCAACCAGGAGATTCAATGCCTGCTCCGTAGCCTCTGCTAATTGTCAATCGTCCATATGTCCAGGGAACCCAAGTCGCTTCAACCTTAAGTTTTGGGAGTCCCTTTAGCAGGGCAACATCTTCTTTGGCAGGTGGCATCGTTGCTAAAGCAGGCGCGTGCCATGCGCCACAGACAACGGCAATTCGTTGAAAACCTTGCTTTTCTGCTTCGCGGATGGTCTTCCGCATATAGGCTTCTCGATACGGTTCCAGTGGGGAGTGGAGGTTAGAAAGTGGGGATTGGGGGTTGGTTTCAATATGCGATCGCAGCACAGTCATCGCTTCTAAAATGGCAGCAAACAACTCTGTGCTATCCTGCCGTTGTTCGACTAGATGTTCCCACCAACGTTCACCGTCGCTGTATCCTGCTGCTTGGGCAAGCAGGCTCAAGGGATCATCATAGGGATTAGGAGTTAGCTGAGGGAGTGCTTCTAATGATTCTGTTTCAGCTTTCTCTCCATCCTCCGGCGGCTGTTCTTGATTCGCGAATTCCTGTTCCTTGTCTGCCATTCCCATGGCAAACCGATGAGTTTGGGGTAAGTCCATGAATCGGACAGGAATCTGCTGAGTCAACCCATAGTGAATGGCCTGCCACTCTGGAGAAAACACTGCAAAAGGGTAATACGCTGCCTGCTGAGGGTTTTCGGGTGAATAAACCAGCAATGCGACAGGTGGACGCATCTGAGAATCAATCAGCAGAGGTAAAACTGCCTCAGCATCCGGCGGTCCTTCCACCAGTACAATATCTGGCTGAAGTTGCGTCAACGCTTCACAAAGACTGCGAGCAGAGCCGGGTCCATGATGACGAATTCCAAAAATGTGAATTGACATGAGGATTGCCCCTAGAGCATCACACGGCTAGCGCGATACAAATCTTTCCAACCGTCCCGTTCTTTGACAACGGTTTCTAGATACTCCTTCCAGACGACCTGATCCTGTATAGGGTCTTTCACAACAGCTCCAACTAAACCAGAAATCAGATCACTAGCCGTTAGAGAGCCATCACCAAAGTGAGCCGAGAGGGACATGCCGCTGTTCACGACTGAGATTGCTTCTGCTGGGCTGAGCGTTCCTGTGGGAGATTTGAGTTTTGTTTTGCCATCAATGGTGACTCCACCCCGCAATTCTCGAAAGATCGTCACCACCCGCTGAATTTCCTCTAGAGCTGGCACTTCGGCAGGCAATTCTAAGGCTCGTCCCAGGCTTGTCACTCGCTGTTGCACGATGCTGACTTCTTCTTCGATCGTGTTGGGAACAGGCAGAATCACCGTATTAAACCGACGTTTGAGGGCGCTAGAGAGTTCGTTGACACCGCGATCGCGATTATTCGCTGTGGCAATCACGCTAAACCCCTTGGTCGCCTGCACTTCTGTATTCAGTTCGGGAACGGGCAATGTCTTTTCAGACAAAACAGTAATCAATGTATCTTGCACATCTGAGGGAATGCGAGTCAGTTCTTCCACACGGGCAATTTTTCCGTCTGCCATTGCCCGCATCATGGGGCTGGCAACTAACGCCTCCATTGAAGGACCGTCTGCCAGCAGTCGAGCATAGTTCCAGCCGTAACGAATGGCTTCTTCGCTCGTACCAGCGGTTCCTTGAATCAGCATGGTGGAATCACCTGAAACTGCTGCTGCCAAATGCTCAGACACCCAGGACTTTGCTGTACCTGGAACGCCATACAGCAGTAAGGCTCGATCGGTGGCAAGGGTTGCGATCGCAACTTCCATCAAACGACGATTGCCAATGTATTTAGGAGACACTTCAAAACCATTGTCCAGTTTGCCTCCCAGTAAGTAGATAGCTACTGCCCAAGGGGAAAGCTTCCAGTTTGGCGGGCGTTGGCGTGTATCGGCTTTTGCCAGTTCTTCGAGTTCGTGAGCAAATTGCTGTTCGGCGTGTTCGCGGAGGAGAGAGGAATTGGGTGATGGGGGATCGGGGGTTGGGGGTTGAGAGTCGGGGTGTTGAGTTTTAGATTTTGTGGTTGCCATAGTTGATGCTTTGTTGTTGATGAAATTAATGCAGAAAAATTACCCAAACTTGTCACCCATTCCCCATCCCCTATCCCCCATCTTTCCCTAACGCCTGTGCCATCTCATTGCGAAATTCTAGTAGCGTTATCAGATCGTTCATGCTGTTTATCCAATGAGAATCATTTGCAAGCCTTTCACGTAACTGAATAACTTCTGAAGTGAGGCTAACTGGAATAAAACGAGCAAATTCTTTGAGTGCAGATCTAAGTTCCCAATCAGAATTTGAAAAATCTTTGGTGTGATTCAAATGTTCCTCTAATTCATCCAAAACGAGACGAGCTAAGTCAACGCTCCACAGTTGGGAACTGGAGCGAAGCAACCAAATTGTTAATGAATCATTGATTCTTCTGTGAAAAATCTGGAACAGATCGATTAAGAGAGCATTACGTCGATCGCCAGACAACGCATCAACCAAAGCCTCAGTACCAAGGTCAACGAGCACTACATCTCTATTGATTGATGTTTGTCCGGCGAACCAAACTCTGATAACTTCCTCCAACCATTCATGGTTTCCCTGGCGCTTGGCTGCTAATGCAAATCCATCAAGCAAAACATTCTGCCATTCATGGGATTGGGCTAGCTTGATAATTTGCTGTGGTGACATCTGCCACTGCTCGGTCCAAGTGCTAAGCGGAGTTGCACCAAGCATTTGCAAAAGCCACCAACCTTTTTCGCCCACCTTATTTATGGAGGACAATGGTTTTAGTTCAAACCCAAGCTGAATCAGCGTTTCATCCAAATGATCGGGTAGCTGCACGTGTAAGGATGGTCCCTCACGCTCAAGTGAGAGATAGCGACAAGTGTGTTCTGTTACGTGTTGCAGGCGCGAAGTGGGCAGACTCGCAAGTAAATCTACTGCAACTCGCCGAACTTCCTTACTCCGATCGCCCAATCCATTTTCTAAAAATGGCTCATCTGCCATGCTTAATCCAATACGAAAGGCTTCCAGAAATTTGGCACGATCGCTGGCTGTTTCTTGCTTCCAGGTTGATTGCAGCAATTCTCTAGCGTGATCAGGATGGTGCGATCGCAGATCTTGCAAATAAAGCAATCGGGCTGATGGCGTTCCTGTTTCCCAGTCCGCTTCTGTGGTTAAAGCCACTGCATAGTTCCAATCAGGATTCTGTGCTGCTAGCCAGCGTCCCCGTTGCCCTAAAACAGGTAGAATAGCTGCTCGCAATTCTCGTTGCTGTCGTCCTTTATCTAGCAGAGAGGGGAGCAGCATCTCAGGCACACGTTGTCTGGCGATCGCAGCTTTCTCTAACCACTCGCTCAACAGTTGCGGAAACTGTCCCTCAAGAATTTGCTGTAAACAACGCGCAGCACGAGGACTGCACTGGGGAAGATCATCAAATGAACACGGTTCGGCTTCAATCACCGATCGCACTTCGGGAAGCCAGCCAACGCGCTGATGTAGGGACACAATCCCAGCAGCAGAAAGGAGTGCCGATTCTTTGGGACGAGCGCTTAATTGAGACAGGCAGTTTCCTAAGTTACCGGAGATGTTCGCTAGTTGAAACGGTTGTCGCTCTGTGCCTAGCAAAGCAGCGGAGGCGATCGTCTGCCAAGGGTCATCAGTTGCCAAAGCCATAGTAAGAATCCTCTACCCAAACGCTCAACACCGTTAAAAACGCCCCATCCCACTCACCAAACACCGAAAGGGCATGCCCTCCACTCAGGGCTAGGAGTTGCCATCCTTGAGTTGCTTCCATTCGACGGGAGAGGGGCAACACTATACCCTGTTGATCCTGAAGCAGCCAGCCCTTCTCCTCCTGCCGGGGAATCACATCTTGCAGCAATAGAGGAAATCGTTCTAGCCAGGGGCAGTTTGCCAATGCCTTACTGTAAGTGGCGATCGCTTCGCTAATGCCTGAAGGGCATACCGCTTCTGCAATCAACTCAATACCGGGTGGGGGTTTTGGGAGGACAGCTGATTCCTGACGAGTTTTGATCAGGGCACGTAAAGGGTAAGCACTGGGATAAAACACCAACTCCGCTTCCAGACAGGTTCCTGGTAAAAGGCTTTGCTCAAACGGTTGATGACCGTGGGCAAAATCCAGCAAGAGGGCAAAGGTGTGAGTGGCAATGCCGTAGAGCCAGGTTCGCCGTACCCGCAACCGCTCTTCCTCCTGGGTGCGTTGCCCAATTACCAGCCACAGATCTGTATGAGCCTGCCCGGTCAAGACCTCCTCCTGATTCAGTGACCAGCCAATTTGAGTCCGCAGGTCAGCTTGTACAGCAGTTGGCAAGGTTTCAATCCGCTCAAAGCCTTCAATCAGCAGATATAGCCGCCCCAACCGCTCCAGCACGCGATCGCTCCAATCTGCACCCGTATGGATGATTCCAGCCAGCTCTCGTAACTGTCGTGCCAGACCGGGCGCCTGAGCATCAACCATTCGGGCAGCGATCGTATCCCACATTTGATAAGACTCCTGCGGCAACGTTGCCAACCCCTGCCGGACTCGATCGTCTAACCATAAGCGCAATTCTTGAATGCCTGCACTCACCTTACGCTGCCGTTCTGCTACCCGCTTGGCTTGTGCGATCGGATCGGCTGTCTGGTCCTGTCGTTTCGTCTGCTTCTCTGCTTGCTTCTCCGCCCGCTGCGACCTGCTGGCTAACCATTCTGCAACCCAAGCAGGGGGATCTGTCTCAACCATCTCCCCCGGTTGCTCTGCTAGCAACAAAAACAGTCCCAACCCATGTTTGCAGGGAAATTTGCGGCTAGGGCAGCTACAACGAAACGCCGGTTCGCTCAGATCAATCTGCGTCTGATAAGGATTCTTGCCACTTCCCTGACACTCACCCCAAATCACGGACTGTTGCTGACCCAGAGCAATCCACTTCTGACGGGTTGCCAACCCACGCCCATTTTTTGCAGAGGCTGCATCAGGTGCCAGCGCTAATACCTGATCTGCTGTCCATTGGGCAGGCATAGAAACTCCCCGTCAAACTCATGCAACGTCTCAACGCCTTCGTAACGTTTTCGGTTGAGGGGTGTCATCCGTATTCTTACGAAAGATTTAGTTCAAATGTACCATGATTGACTGTGAGAGCAAATTGAAGAAATCTTTGGAGCAAAGCGAACGTCATCAAAATTGAAGCAAAAGATGAAACAGGGTTGCTCAAGACACTACTGCGACGGGTAAAACACTAAAGGTAGTGACAAATTTGATACGACTAAAAAAAGGCCTTTTAACCGTGCAATACGACGAATTTTGGTCACTTTTGACCACATAGGCACAAACAATGGCTCTGGTTGGCCTTTGACGCTGAGACCCGATAATCTCACAGATTTCAGCGTCAAAGGCTGCTCTGCCTAGAGTGCGCCACGCCTCTAGGATTCCTTGCCCAATGTCTATCGACAGTATGCTGTCATCTACACCAACGCTTGGGAGACGTATCGGCAAGTGATGCCCAGAAAACGGCACCGGGTTGTCGGCAATCGGTGCAGGATGTGAGCTACCTGGCCAGAGTGAGCACCGCCATCATCTACAAACACTATGCCGCCCGCGCCAGGCGGCCCATAATCCCCGAGTTTTGATTAGGAGAAATTCCCCCAATTTCGGGCTTGGACTAAAAGCGGCCTAAATGGCACAACTGGCACAAGGGCAAAACCCGCATTCTCTCGTTAAACAGAGGGTGAGCGGAGGACACCATCCCAAAGACGGCAAAAGCTTCATCAGAGAAGGGGCTCAGACCACAGGCAGGGCCTTTGATTAGTTGCTTCACTCAGCAGCTAACCTCGCTGGACTATGAGATGGACAGCGGCGCAATTAAGGGTGTTCAGGCCCAGCAGGCGGCGTGACCTCGATGCCTAGCCGTGTTTTGACCGTGGTTGGGATATTTGTTGCCTTGGCCACTTCGGTTTTATCTGGCCAAATTGTTTTCTCGTCAAAACTGACGCCTTCGAGGTCGGCATTGCTGAGGTCAGCACCGCTGAGGTTAGCACCGCTGAGGTCGGCATTGCTAAGGTCGGCCTCGCTGAGGTCGACATCAGTGAGGTTAGCTCCTCTGACGTCGGCATCGATGAGGTTAGCTCTGCTGAGGTCAGCATCGCTGAAATTGGCACCGACGAGGTTGGCACCGTTGAGCTTGGCACCGCTGAGCTTGGCCTCGCTGAGATTGGCACCGCTGAGGCTGGCACCGTTGAGCTTGGTCCAGCTAAGGCTGGCACTGCTGAGATTGGCGAAGCTGAAATTGGCATTAATGAGATTGGCACCGACGAGGTTGGCACTGGTGAGATTGGTATTGAAGAGCTTGGCACCGCTGAGGTTGGCCCAGCTGAGATTGACCCAGCTGAGGAAAGCTCCGTTGAGATCGGCATAGCTGAGGAGAGCTCCTCTAAGGTCTATTGGCTGTTCGTTTTCTATAGGTGTACGCCGTCCAATGACGGTTAGAGTGCTTTGAATGTCCTGGGACAAGGTTAGTTCTTCTTCCCTAGGTGTACTTTTAGCCCTAACGAAAGCTGTTAGGACTTCCATCACCACAGCGTGATCTGCTTTAGAGTCTCTTGCGATTCGTTCAAGGGAGTAGATACCACCAAGCCTGACTTCTAGCTTGTCATCAGCCAGCATCTCAACAGCCTTGCTAAAACGGTCTGTGACGTTTTTATCCTCAGCAAGCTGTAAGTTTCTCCAAGCCAGATAGGCTGTGCCGATAAAGCCTAGCCCTCCTATGGTCTGAATGACTTTTAGGGCATTGTCTCGATTGGCATTTAGTAGTTCGGCTTTTACCTTCTCATCAGTAATAGATCGGGAAAGACCCCACTGAGGAACTCTCCAGATGAAACCCACCAGGAGCAAAAGAACTGCTGTTGAACCCAACCACCACAACCTTTTCCTGTCTGTCTGAGGCTTAAGCATGCTGGCTTGTGGCTAATGATATTGGCTAAGTGTACTGCCGCAGTTCAGCAGGGTGGCCAGACCCAACGGGCAGCGTAGCGGCTTTAGCTAAAGGCGTTAGCTCAGCCAGATCGCTGACTGCACTCAGCCTTGGCACTGCCCGCCTACCGACAAGGGCATCATAGGCGGGCAGCGAGTTCCTGAGAGCAAGTTCCCACCGTAGATGCCATCAATAGCCCCCCTTAGCCAACGCTGCGGATAAGAGGGGGCCTATTTTTTAAGGATCCATTGGGGGAAATTAACATTCCCTGCATGGGCCAACGGCTAGAATGTATGCCAGGAGGCGGGCTTGAACCGCCGACACGAGGATTTTCAGTCCTCTGCTCTACCAACTGAGCTATCCCGGCTAGGGGCGCAAATTTCAGCGCTCAATTAAGATAGCAAGCTGATGTCACCCCTGACAAGGCTATCGGGAAAAATTACTGCCCTTCTCTACTGAACCTCTCGCAGGCGGGCCACTTTGAGGTAAAAATTACCGGCACCTTGCCCGGCGTAGGCGCTTACTCGGACTGTGTAGGTGCCTGACTCGCCAATGCGGGCAAACAGTAGAGAATTAGTGGTACCGTCCGGGCCGTCATCGTTTTCGCCCACGGTGACGCCGTCTTTGTTCATCAAAATAACCAGGGTGTCAAACTCTTCAGAGGTGACATCGACCGCTACTTGGTCCCCCGCCTCCAGATTGACTGTATAGTCGCGGGCAAACCCACCGGTACCGGTCGGGATGTCGCTATTGCTCAGGGCATCGTTGACTTCTCGAGATGCCGGTAGCGAAATAGGAGAATAAACTGTCGTCTGCGCCTTGGCTGGCAGCGAAGTTAGCGCCAGGGTAGTTAATGCCAGAGGAAGCAGCAGGTTGCGCCGTAGCCGAAGGTGAAATTGCATAGATTGTGAAAGATTAATTGGAGACAAATTTGCCCAAGGGCACGAGATCGTGCCCATTATGGCCTAAATTTCTGGGTTGCTTCGAGAACTAAAAGAGTCTACATATAGTCGGCTCTAGGATTTGAAGTCGCTCCGCCGGCAAACACTCTATAGGCATTGCGGATTTAGGATTCGGCGGGCTGGGGTTTTGGTTGCGTCGTTTCTCAATTTCGTTGCTACACTCACAGACGACCAATGCCCTAGGTATGCCGCCCTTGTCCATGCTAGAGCGCCCTCGCCATCGTTCAGTGCTATCAAACTCTCATCCCAAGCGCAAGCGGCGGCGATCCCGCAGACCTCGGTTGATGATGATGGCCCTGATCAGCAGCACCCTGTTGCTGGTTGCTTTTCGTGGTGCCAGCGAATACTGGCGTCAGCCTCTCGAATTTAGCCAGCGTCCGGTAGGGCAGATTGTCAACCGGGCCGAGGTTGCCACTGGCATTCGCCAGATTCAAACTGCCAATGGCCGGCCGACTCTCAACCCTTTGCCTCTGGCCGAAGAGGTTTGGACCTGCGAAGTGGTGGTTATTGGCGGTACCCTGGGTGGGGTTGCCGCTGCCTCCCACGCGATGAAAACTGGCGTCACCACCTGCCTGATTGAGCTCACCCCGTGGCTAGGTGGGCAGATCAGTTCCCAAGGAGTCTCGGCGATCGACGAGTCGCGGGCAATGCGGTGGCGACGCAACTTTTCCCCTAGCTGGGAGGCATTTAAGAATCTGATTAAGCGCCAGCCTGTCTACCTCCCCGATTGGACGGGTATGCCCGCCCAGCTGCCGGTCGAGAGAACCAATAGCTGCTGGGTTGGTGAACTGTGCTTTACCCCCCGCGCCGGGGCCACAGCGGCAGAAATGTGGATGCGAGACGCCGCACAGCATGCCCCCGAGAGTCGCTGGGCCACCTCTACCGCCTTTAAAGGAGCTGCCTTTGATGCTTCTGGCCGATATGTGACAGCGGTATATGGGGTGCGGCGCGTTCCTCTCGATCCAAACTATGTGCCGACGGGGCGGCTCTCCCAGGAGCTAGAGCGGTGGTATGCCTGGTCAGATGATGAAGCCTACAACAAAATTCCCATTCGCTTACAGCCGCCGCCGAATCGCTCCATGATCGTGATCGATGCGACGGATACCGGCGAGCTGGTGGGCTGGGCCAACCTACCCCACCGCCTAGGCTCTGACGGCCAGGGGTTTACCGGCGAAGTCAACGCGCCGCCGCAGGATAATCCCGACTGTACCCAGGCTTACACCTATCCCTTTGTATTAGCTACCCTTGACGACAAAAATGAGAGCCTCAAGGAGCTGCAAAAGCTAGAGCCAGCTCTGTCAAAGGCCGAGCATCGCAAAGAGTTTAGTTTGGAAGGGTTTCCATTCTTCGACTTTGGCAGTGTGTTTAACTATCGCCGCATTGTCAGCCAGCGGGCAGGGGACTCAAACGTCAACCGCACCCAGCCCGGCGAAATTACCTTAATCAACTGGAACAAGGGCAACGACTGGCACTTTATGGACCCGCCTTTGGTGTTTACCGAAGAGGATATTCGCTTGTCAGGGCAGCGCCAAGATTGGCTCGGCGGGTTATCGACTGAATCACTTAACTATGGTGAAGTTCATGCGCTCCAGTTTGCTGAGTGGCTGCTGGAAAATGAGAGCACCAACAAGCTATCGCTGACGTTTCTGCGGGGGGAGGATTCACCCCTAGGTACTCAGTCCGGCCTCAGCATAGTGCCCTACATTCGCGAGGGTCGCCGCATTTTGGGCCGCCCTGCCTACGGTCAAGACAGCTTTATGGCGGTGGAGGCTGACCTGCGGGAAGACATGACCGGGGGGCGTGATTTTAGAGCCACTGCTGTGGCCCTGGCCCACTACGATATTGATATCCACGGCTGCCGCTACCGATCCTGGCGCCCCTCGTACGAGGCAGCAGGGGCCAGCATTAAAGAATTTGTGGTGCGGCCGTTGCAGGTTCCCCTAGAGGCGTTGGTACCCCAGGGAGTCGACAATGTGCTGATTGGCGGTAAGAGTGTGGCCGCCAGCCACATCGTCAACGGCGTGACGCGGGTGCACTACGGCGAATGGAGCATCGGCGGGGCGGCGGGAGCGACGGCGGGCTGGATGCTACGCTACGCCAAGCCCACTGATCTGACCCCGGCCCAGGTGGTAGTGACTGGGCAAATGCCTGCTCTACAACAGTTTTTGATCGAGCAGGGTCTGAAATTTACTTGGTAATTCAAATAGGTAGAGCGAAAGAACGAAAATAGAAGACCGAGAAGAAAACGCCCAATAAGCTCGAATATTAGCTTTCTGAGCTGTTCTGCGAAATGGGAACTTCTGTAGGGGCAACTACCGGCAACGCGATCGCTCGCTAGGGCTAAATTTTACCCGTAGCTCAGTAAACACAGCCTTGACCTATCCTAGAGGGTGCTGAGCGATGGGTGAGGGGGTATTGATGGCAGAGTGGATGAACCAGATGCTACGGCGAATTTGGCAGTGGCGATCGCTCGCCCTCCTCTTAGTGCTAGTGCTAACCAGTTGTGCCATACCCCAGATTAAGGCTGAAGACCGGCTGTTTTTGCCTCTCACCGTTGAACTGCTAGATGTATATACCCTGCCGCCCCAGGAGTTCGAAGGCACCACGGTGGGTGGGCTGTCGGCCCTAGCCTACGATCGCCCCCGCGATCGGCTCTATGTGCTCTCCGACGACCGTGGTCAGTCTGGCCCCGCCCGCTTTTATACCTTCGCCATTACCCTAAAGCGCAGCGGCCCGCCCAAGTTTGACACCGTCACCCTCGAAGCCTTTACCCCGCTGCTCAATGCCGAGGGCAACCCCTATCCCCAGGGCAGCCTTGACCCCGAGGGCATCGCTTTATCGCCCCGCGACACGTTGTTCATTGCCAGCGAGGGAGATGTTCAGCAGAATGTGCCGCCCTTTATCGGCGAGTTTGACCGCGAGACGGGCCAAGCGATCGCCACCCTACCGCTGCCTAAGCGATACCTGCCCGACGACCCCGATCGCCCCACCCAGGGGGTGCAAAACAACCTCAGCCTAGAGGCCCTCACCGTCACCGGGTCGCCCAGTGGAGCCGGCATGACTGAGCCCTTTCGCCTCTTTGCTGCCACTGAGTCAGCTCTGGTACAAGACTATAACGATGACCCCAGCCAGCCCCTCAACAGCCGCTTTTTGCACTACCTGATTGGCGACGACCAGAATACGCTGATTGCCGAGCACCGCTATCCCCTCGATTTAGAACCCTCTGGCGCGGTGGTGAATGGCCTCACCGACCTGCTGGCGATCGACCCAGCCGGGCACTTTCTGGCGATAGAGCGGGCCGCGGGCCTGCGCGGGTTGCAGGTGAAGCTCTATCAACTGGCCACCGGCGGTGCGACTGATACGTCGACAATTCCTAGCCTGAGCGGGGATGTGTCGGGCAGTTCACCTATTCGCAAGCAGCTAGTGCTCGATTTTGCTGAGACGCCCCTGGCGGTGGATAACCTGGAAGGTATGACCCTAGGCCCGCGCCTGCCCGACGGTAGCCAGAGCCTGCTGATGGTCAGCGACAACAACTTTGAGGGCGATCGCGCTACCCAGCTGATTCTGCTGCGTTTGCGGATGTAGTGTTTCTATCACACAAAAAAGGGGCCAATGAATTGAGCCCCCTGCCTAGAGAATATTGCGCTACCGATCCAGCGACGGCTATAGAGAAGCTGCTGTAGCCGCCGCTGGATTGAGCGATCGCATCTACTATTGCTACGTTTACATCGAAAGAAAATTAGCTAACAGCACTGCCGATCGCCCCTTTCAGAGCTGCAACACCCTGCTCGACACTGGCCCACAGGCCCATATCAGGCTCTTGACCCGCTATTTCACGAGTGCCAACAAAGTAAAGAACGCCCTTAAGAACTTCTTGGTGGGCCCGATTTTCAAAGTTAACCTTGTTGAGCGGCTCCATGGCATCTTGCAGCGAATCGCTCAGGGTTTGACCGACTTTGTGCAGCACCAAACCATTCATCGTCTGCTGGTGCTTCAGCAATTCAAGCTGAAAAAACTTGTCGTATAAAGATAGTTCTGAACTATCCGTCATCTTAGTGACGGCCTCAGCATGTTTTTGGGTGATGTCACGTGGCTCTGCTGTAGAACCTAGCTTAGTCACAGCCTCTTCGATATTGCTGAGGTTTGCGCGATCGCTCTTCAGCATTCCCTCAAGACGCTCGCGAATGGTGTGGTCATCGGTGGCCGTCATTAGCTTTTGCTCAATATCAATCAAGACATTTTGAAAAAGCTTCAGGTCGGCAAGCTTAGTTGCTAAGGTTGTTGTATCAGTCATTAGATGTATTTCCTAACTAGAAGTTTAATAAGTGTGTCATTGCTCACAATCTTTATAATTCCGCGAGAATTCAGAGGCACCCTCCCTCTTTAGAAGGGTTCAAGCTGAAAGCTATCTCTACCGTTTGTAGTGGCTGAGCAAAAACTATGCGCTAGGCCAACTCCCCTCGTTCCTGGGTTTGTCTGTCTTCCTGTAGTTGGCAAATAGTCAGCCCACAGTCCGCTGGAGCAAAAATAATGTCTCTAACTGCTTCGCGCTCAATGCTTTTCTAAGACTTTTGAACAGCGCAAGCTGTGCTCTCACAACAGAAACTGATCGATCTATTTAAAGGTTTTGTAGTGAGGGTGTAAGGGATCAGGTAGTTTTGCCCTATGCCCTAATAAACCCCACACCATCCACCTAATAGCAGACCAGGGCGACCCCACCCAGTTGTTACCATAGTGATAGCGTGCAAATAGGAAGACGGGGCAATGTGTGGACGGTTCAGTCTCAACAAAACCGGCGATGACCTAGCTGATGACTTTTTGCTGCGGTCCTCTCCCCCCGTCGTGCCGCGTTACAACGTTGCCCCTACTCAGCCCATCGCAACGGTGGTGGCTACCTCCGAAAATCCAAAGCCTCACTTCGACTTTTTGCTGTGGGGACTGGTGCCTAGTTGGGCCAAAGACCCTGCCATTGGCAGCCGAATGATCAACGCTCGCGCCGAAACCGTGGTCGAAAAGCCGTCCTTTCGTGCCGCCTTCAAGCGTCGGCGCTGCCTGATTTTGGCCGACGGATTTTATGAGTGGGAGACAATTTCTGGCCGCAAAACCAAGCAGCCTCACTACATCTTTTTAAAGGAGCACACGCCCTTTGCCTTTGCCGGGCTGTGGGAGCACTGGAGCGACCCAGCCAGCGGCGGCGAACTACAAACTTGCACCATTCTCACCACCACACCCAACGAGTTGATGGAGCCAATCCACAATCGCATGCCGGTGATTTTGGCCCCCGAAGACTACGCTGCCTGGCTCGACCCTGACTATTACCAGCCCCAAGCGCTCCAGGAGATGCTGCGCCCCTACGACGATGGAGCAATGGATCGCTACCCGGTTTCGACGGTGGTCAACAAGCCCCAAAATGATTCTCCAGACTGCATTGAGCCTCTCGATATTGCATCGGATGAACTCGTGAAGGCTTAGGATTGTCGGGGCTAGACCCTAAGGGCTATCGCACCAGGCGAGGATACAGACGACCGCAAAAGGCGATCAGCACCGCGGCCACACTCACCAAAATTGAGACGCTCAGCCCCAGGCTGTAGCTGCCCGCCGGTTCCACCAGCATCAGGTTGCGCAGGGCATCGACCATATAGGTCAAGGGGTTGAGTTGCGACACCACCTGTAGCCAGGCAGGCATAATCGAGATTGGATAGATCGCGTTGCTGGCAAAGAACAGCGGCATCATCATCAGTTGCCCCACGCCCATCACTCGCTCGTGGGTCTGCGCCCAGCAGGCCACGATTAGCGAGAAGGTTGAGAATAGCGCTGCGCCCAGCATCACCACCAGGGCCACACCCAGCATCGCCAGCGGGCTCCAGTTAATGGCCACGCCCATGAGAGCCGCCACAATATAGATGATCAGCAGCTGCGATAGGCACCGCACCCCCGCCCCGATCGCCTTACCCAGCACCAGGGCCGGCTTCGGCGCTGGGCTGACCATCAGCTTGTGCAAAATGCCGAGGTCTTTTTCCCAAATCACCAGCAGCCCGGTGAAGATTGACATAAATAGAACGCTCTGGGCCAAGATGCCCGGCGTCATAAAGTCGATGTAGCTGAGGTTGCCAGTGGGGATGCCCCGCACCTGGGTAAACACCTGGCCAAAAATGGTCAGCCACAGCACCGGCTGCACCGCTCGGGTAAACAGTTGAACGGGGTCATGGCGCAGCTTGCGCACTTCCAGCTCGGCAGCTACCAGAGCCTTGGCGATAAAATCTTCCACCGGGGCGGTCACTCGGCCTCGGTTAGCCCAGTCGTTGAGCGGTGCGTCGTGTAGTTGACGTGTCACGATAGCTTCCTTCGTTGTCAGTGGTTAGGAGATTGCGGGTGTAATGGATGAAGACATCATCCATGGTGGCTTCGGGGTGGGGCACGGTGGCTTTGAGCGCTGCTGGGGTGCCCATGGCCACCTGTTGGCCGTTGTAGAGCATGGCGATGCGATCGCACAGCACATCTGCCTCTTCCATAAAGTGGGTAGTGAGAAACACCGTAGTCTGGTAGTCGCGCCGCAGCTGCAAAATCAGGTCCCACATGGTTTTACGGGCCACTGGGTCAAGCCCCACCGTGGGCTCATCGAGGAATAAAACCGGCGGACGGTGCAGGGTGGCCTGGGCCATCTCCAGTCGCCGAATCATGCCGCCGGAGTAGGTATTGACCAGGCGATTCGCCACCGTATCAAGTCCTACATAGTTCAGAGCGGCATGGATGCGATCGAGCCGCTGCCGCCTGGGCACACCGTAGAGCTTGGCCAAAATCAGCAGGTTCTCGTAGCCGGTCAGGGTGCCATCTACCGACAGCGCCTGGGGCACATAGCCAATCCGTCGCTGCACCCCGGCAGACTGGCGACCAACCTCGCATCCGGCGATCGTGGCCCGTCCACTGCTAGCAGGCAGCAGGGTGGTGAGCATTTTAATCAGCGTGCTTTTGCCCGCCCCGTTTGGTCCTAGCAGGCCAAAGACTTCCCCCGGCTCAACGGTGAGGCTAAACCCATCGACGGCTGTTTTGGTGCCAAAGCGTTTGGTCAGTTCCTGAATTTCAATCATTGCCATAGGTCATTGAATGGGAGAGTTTTGAGTGCTTGGTTTTGAGTTTCGAGTTGAGGAGGTGGGCTTTGATTCAAAGCTCAACACTCAACACTTAAAATTTGTTCTCTTATTCCTGCCCTTTGGGTTCATCAAATAGGTCGCCCAAGATGGTCAGCCCCGCCTGTACCTGCTGAAGCTGGGCCACAGACAAACCCTCTAGACGACGGGCTACTGTCTGCAACGTTGCGTCGTAAACTCGCTCCATCTCCGCTGCGCCTGCGGCAGTCAGGGTGAGAATGATCCGCCGCCGCTCAACCGGATCGCTGATTCGGCTGACCAGCCCCCGCTGCACTAGGCGCTCCACCATGGCCGACATGGTAGGCCGGGTGACATCTAAATAGTCAGCCACCTCTGAGAGGGAAGCCTGCGATCGCCGCCGCAAAAAATACAGCACCCGTAGTTGTGACAGCGACAGTTGTGGTTTGCCGTGGCAACGAATGCCCGCCCGCAAAAACCGCGTTACCGCCGGTATTGTCGTCATCATGTCTGCCGCGCACTGGATTGAGGTAGGGGCTTGGGTAACCAAAAGCAAACAAGCTCTTTATCAGTAGTTAGGTTAGCTAATAGTTAGGTTAGCTTACTATCTCTCAACTGTGGGGCAGTTGTAGTCGAATCAAGCGCATCGATTAAAGCAGCCCCAAAACCTCAGACGAAAACCCTAGGAATGGCCTTAAGCTGACGCTGGACTTGGCTTCTGTAAAAAAATCTTTCCGGTTCCCCAATCTTTCGTTCGGTGGTTTACAGGTCCTCCAAACCTGGTAGATTGTCTTGGTATCGGCAAAGAGATTGAAGCATTGATATGAAAGTCCTTGTAATTGGCGGCGACGGCTATTGCGGGTGGGCAACGGCCCTATACCTCTCCAATCGTGGCTACGAAGTCGGGATTCTTGATAGCTTGGTGCGTCGCCACTGGGATGCTCAGCTTCAGATCGAGACGCTGACCCCCATTGCCCCCATCCAAAGCCGTCTACAGCGCTGGAAAGACCTCACCGGCAAGCACATCGACCTCTACGTCGGTGATATCAACGACTACTCCTTCCTAGAGGAGACGATGCTTGAGTTTGAGCCCGGCGCGGTGGTTCACTTCGGCGAACAGCGATCGGCTCCCTTCTCGATGATTGACCGGGAGCACGCGGTGCTAACCCAGGCCAACAACGTGCTGGGCAACCTCAACCTGCTCTACGTACTGCGCGACCATTTCCCTGAGTGCCACCTGGTCAAGCTAGGCACCATGGGCGAGTACGGCACCCCCAACATTGACATCGAAGAGGGTTACATCACCATTGAGCACAATGGTCGCAAAGATACCCTCCCCTACCCCAAACAGCCGGGTTCGTTCTACCACCTCAGCAAGGTGCACGACTCCCACAACATTCACTTCGCCTGTAAGGTGTGGGGCCTGCGCGCCACCGACCTCAACCAGGGCGTGGTATACGGCGTGCTCACCGAAGAGACCGGCATGGACGAGCTGCTGATCAACCGCCTCGACTACGACGGCATTTTTGGCACCGCCCTCAACCGCTTCTGTATTCAAGCCGCTGTGGGTCACCCCCTGACCGTCTACGGCAAGGGCGGCCAAACCCGCGCCTTCCTCGATATTCGCGATACCGTGCGGTGCGTTGAGATTGCGATCGCCAACCCCAGCGATCCCGGACTATTCCGTGTCTTCAACCAGTTCACCGAAATGTTTAGCGTCGGCGACCTGGCCATGATGGTGAAAAAAGCTGGCACCACCCTGGGTCTCGATGTCGATATTCAATATATGGACAACCCTCGGGTTGAGGCCGAAGACCATTACTTCAACGCTAAGAACACCAACCTGCTAGAGCTGGGCCTCCAGCCTCACCTGCTGTCTGACTCGCTGCTCGACAGCCTGCTCAACTTCGCTGTCAAGTACAAAGACCGCGTCGATAAGAACCAGATTTTGCCCAAGGTTCAGTGGCGGCGCGACTAATAAGTAAATAGGCCAAAATCACGCTGTGATTTTGGCCTATTTACAAATTTATTCTTCTATTTTCAATCATCTTCACTTAGCCCCCTCAATTGTTATGCGGATTGCTCTCTTCACCGAGACCTTTTTGCCGAAAGTAGACGGCATTGTGACCCGTCTTAAGCACACCGTTGATCACTTGCAGCGCCAGGGCAACCAGGTTTTAGTGTTCTCCCCAGAGGGAGGCTTAACTGAGTATCGAGGGGCAAAAATTCATGGCGTATCTGGGTTTCCGCTGCCGCTTTACCCAGAGCTAAAGCTGGCTTTGCCGCGCCCGTCCATTGGTGAAGCGCTAGAGAGCTTTCAGCCTGACTTAGTCCATGTTGTGAACCCGGCAGTCCTTGGATTGGCGGGCATTTACTACAGCAAAACCTTAGATCTGCCGCTGGTGGCGTCCTACCACACTCACCTCCCCAAATACTTAGAGCACTATGGCCTAGGCATGCTTGAAGGGCTGATGTGGGAGCTAATCAAAGCCATGCACAACAAGGCTCAGATCAACCTAGTCACCTCCACCGCCATGAAGTCTGAGTTGTCAGAGCATGGTGTAGAAAATATCGAGGTGTGGCAGCGTGGGGTTGATACCGAGCTGTTTCGCCCTGAGCTAGCCAGTGCCGAAATGCGCGATCGCCTTTCCCAAGGGCATCCCGAAGCTCCACTGCTGCTCTACATCGGTCGCCTCTCCGCCGAAAAAGAAATCGATCGCATCAAGCCCGTACTTCAAGCTATCCCCGGGGCCCGTTTGGCCTTGGTAGGCGATGGCCCCTACCGCGCCGAGCTAGAGGCCCACTTTGCCGAGACTCCCACCAATTTTGTGGGCTACCTGGGCGGAGAAGATCTGGCCTCTGCCTACGCATCGGCCGATGCCTTTGTGTTCCCCTCCCGCACTGAGACACTGGGCTTAGTCTTGCTGGAGGCGATGGCGGCCGGCTGCCCGGTAGTAGCGGCCAACTCCGGCGGCATTCCCGACATTGTGACCGATGGTGTCAATGGCTTTCTCTTCGACCCGCTCGATGAGGCAGGAGCCATAAACGCCACTCGCCGTCTAATCGAGGCCAAAGATGAGCGGGAGCTGATGCGTCGTAATGCCGTTGCCGAGGCAGAACAGTGGGGCTGGGCGGCTGCAACCCGTCAGCTTCAGCAGTTCTACCGTCAGGTGCTGGCGCAGCGATCGCTGCCCATGGCCGCCTAGGTCTCCTAAACTATAGGTTCAAGCCATATACTGCTGTTTGCGAGGTTAGCTATGGTTGTAGCTTCCCAATCATCTTGGGGGGTGACCTGGGAGAAACTACCCGACGACTTCATCCTTGACGATGAACCAGTGGATAACATCAACCAGCCTGCCATTGCCGCCGCCCTGACCGAAAGCCTGGAGTTAGCCGGGCTCTTACCGGCTCAGTCATTAGTGACAACCAACTACGGCCTGTGCGCAACCGTCAACAGCAAAACTGTGGTCAAAGCTCCCGACTGGGGTTATGTGCCCGAGATTCGTGTGCCAAGAGACGAGGTGACGCGCAGCTACACCCCTCAACTACAAGGCGACTTCCCCACCATCGTGATGGAATTTCTCTCTGATACCGAGGGCGGAGAATATTCCAACAAACCCACCTACCCCCCTGGCAAGTGGTTCTTCTATGAGCAAGTGCTACAGGTATCCCACTACATCATCTTCGAACCCGAAGGGGGGGCGCTAGAGGTCTATCGTTTGGGCGAGTCAGGTCACTACCAGCTCAGTCCAGCCAACGATCAACAACGTTTCTGGATTGATGAGATTGGCTTATCCCTAGGTCTTTGGCAGGGCACTCGCGAAAATCGCACTGGCTACTGGCTCCGCTGGTGGAGCGATCGCGGCGAGATGCTCCCCTGGGGCAAAGAGCGAGCCGAGCAAGAGCACCAGCGCGCCGAACGTCTGGCGGCTCAGCTCCGGGCAGCGGGCATAGAACCAGAAGATTAGCTGCATCAGCCCTACTGCGGGCCGAAACACCTGGGCGCGAACCGTTGAAGGTACTGATTTACCTTGATTTCTTGCAGAACATCAGGCCAGAATAAAGCTACAGCAACGGCAAATAACCTGCTCCCATGACTGCCACCACCCCACAATTTGGGTCCCCTGCTCCGTCCGATCAGCCCAGTTTAAGTGCTCAACAATCGGAGCTAACGGTGGATGTAGCTATTGTCGGTGGCGGCATTGTGGGACTGACGCTGGCGGCGGCCCTGGGCGACAGCGGTATGCAAATTGCTGTGATTGAAGCTCAAACAGCGGTAGCGGCGGCTTCGCGGCAGCGGGCCTACGCCTTCTCGCTAACCTCAGCAGATATTTTTAAGGGGCTAGGGCTATGGCCTCAGGTTGGGCCGCACATCTGTCATTTTGACCAGGTGCAGCTCTCCGATGGTGACTACGGCAAGGTCGTGCGGTTTTTGCCCAGCGATTTGGGTACCGATGCGGTCTACTACGGTGCCGAGCACGGTGTGCTGATGGCGGCGCTCCAGGGCGCGATCGCAACTTTCCCCAACATTCACTACCTCTGCTCAGCCACTCTAGGGGCAACCCACAACCACAGAGAATGCACCGTAGCAGAGGTGAGCACGCCGGAGGGCCATGTCACGGTGCGATCGCCCCTTTTTGTTGCCGCCGACGGCAAGGGCTCTTCCCTACGCCAACGGGCTGGCATTGGCAGCCTTGGCTGGCGCTACCGCCAGTCCTGTGTGACTACTGTTTTAGAACCTGAGCACTCCCACCAAAACACCGCCTACGAACGCTTTTGGCCCAGCGGCCCCTTTGCCATTCTGCCCCTGCCCGGCCAGCGCTGCCAGGTAGTGTGGACCGCCCCCCACGCCGAGGCCGAGGCTATTTTGCACCTGCCCGAAGCCGAGTTTATGGCTGAACTACAGCAGCGCTACGGTAGCCAGATGGGGCAACTCAAGCGACTGACCGCGCCAGCAATGTTCCCAGTGCAGCTGATGCAGTGCGATCGCTACGTCTTGCCCCGCTTGGCCCTAGTCGGAGACGCCGCCCACAGTTGCCACCCCGTGGGCGGGCAGGGGCTAAATATGGGGATTCGCGACGCGGCGGCCCTGGCCGAAGTTCTGACGTCTGCCCATCAGCAGGGCCAAGACCTGGGTAGCCTGCCCGTGCTGCGCCGCTATGAACGTTGGCGACGGTTAGAAAACTGGGTCATTCTCAGTTTCACCGATGGACTGACCCGCATTTTTTCAAACCGACTGCTGCCTGTAGTAGTGCTACGACGCAGTGGGCTTTGGATGCTCAGCTACGTCTCTCCCCTCAAACGTCTGGCTCTACGGCTGATGACCGGTCGCTTAGGACGAGTACCTCGCCTGGCCCAGCTGGGTCGGCAAGGGTATGATTCTGCCCTATGAACCACCATGTAATCCATTCCGCCAGCAAACTTCCCCTTAAATCGAGGAAACCTTGAAGGCTCAAGGTTATCTAAGTTGGGGAGATTAGGTGGACAAGCAACTTCGGCTATTCACTACAGACCAGCCGTTTGCGTAACAGCCTAATACTTTTTTCATCGGTATTCAACACATCCCGCTAGCATTGCAGCCCTTTAGTTTTAAGAGTTGCAATGCTAATAGATTTCCTCATCTAACGAGGTAGGGAACGGAGCGCGAGATAGCGCAATGCCCATCTACCTAGTACTGATACTGGGCTTCTGAACGGGTGTAATCCCGCAGGGGAACGGCGCGGTTGAGGGCCATATTTTTAGCAAACTTAAACAGACTGTCGTAGTTGCGCTGTCTACAAACCAGTCGCCCATCCCCAGAGTATTGATTGCCATCGTCTCGAAGCTCAATGGCGAAATCTGACACGTATACAGAAAAAACTCGGGTGGCAGCGTTCATGATGGTTAACGATCTTTCGCAAGAATTATGGGTGGAATAACGATTTCTCACACATTAATTAATTCAAACCAAAGGCAAAGCCCAGACCTGGCTGGCGTAAACTCTACCGATGGTCAGAATTCAGCTGATTAAACCCACTTGAACTAACAAAAGGCTTTGATATTAGCGGGGTCTACGTAGTAGCAAGCGGAGCTGTCTAAACAGATACGCGCCCAGCCAGCCGCACTGACGTCAACTAGTTCATAGGTCGTATCTTGCACAAAAAAGCCTCGATGATCGCGAGTTCCAGGAAGTACAGAAAAGCAGTAACCTTTGTCGCTCAGGGTGTTCATGGTGGTTTCTTATAGGAGAATTGAAATTTGAGCAGGAACTTATTTCCTGTTTTTTAATCCTATATGAAGCAACTGTGAGGCAAGTCTTTTTCTTGCGAATTAATTTTAATCTTTACCCTAGGTTTCGAGATTGTTACCTCAGCTACGTTTAGGGCAAATTCTTCATCAATAAACGTAACGATCGCAGCTTTGAGCGCTAGGCTACAGCGCGACAACGCGTTCGGCCACTCGCAGCTTGGCCGAGCGGGCGCGAGGATTTTGGCCCACTTCAGTTTCGGTGGCGATCACGGGTTTTTTAGTGATTACCTTGAGATCGGGAGAGTCTTTTAGGGTGTGCTTAACCAGGCGATCTTCCAAACTGTGGAAACTGATGATCACCAGCCGTCCACCAAGAGTTAGCCAGGTAGGGGCAACTTTCAGCAGCGTTTCTAACACTTTCAACTCCTGATTGACCGCAATTCGCAACGCCTGAAAGGTGCGTGTAGCCGGATGAATTCGACCGTAGCGATAGCTGCGCGGCACGCAGTAGGAAATCGCTTCAGCCAAATCGGTGGTGGTCTGCCAGGGGCGCTGGTCAACGATTTTGCGGGCAATCCGGCGGGAAAGCCGCTCTTCGCCGTAGGTATAGATCAAGTTCGCCAGCTCGGTTTCATCACAGTGGTTGACGATGTCGGCGGCGGTGAGGTCTTGGCGCGGGTCCATGCGCATGTCGAGGGGGGCGGTTTGGCGAAAGCTAAAGCCGCGATCGCCCACATCGAGCTGCACCGAGCTCACTCCCAAATCAGCCAAAACACCGTTGAATAAGTCTCCGGAGGGGGTATAGTCGGCAAAATTGCCGTGCCACAGCGAAACTCGGTCGCCAAACTCGGCCAGATTGGCTTGGGTAGCCGCGATCGCCGCCGCATCCTGATCCACAGCCACCACCCTCACGGTGGAGTCAGCTTCGAGTATCAGCCGACTGTGGCCACCGCCACCGGCAGTCGCATCTAAATACCGCCCACCAGGCTGAATGTTAAGCCCTTCCAGCACCGCCTCAGGCAGCACCGGCACGTGATAAAACTCTGGCTCTGCCATCAGTAATCTCAATCCCTGCTTCGTATGCCAACTGAGGCGATACCCATTAAGATACTCAAAGATACAGCAGAACTAGATTTTGACGATTGGGTAGCCCCTATGTCGATTATTGAAACCAAGACCGAACCCATGGTGCTCAACATGGGGCCCCACCATCCCTCCATGCACGGGGTGCTGCGGTTGATTGTCACCCTCGACGGCGAAGACGTGATCGACTGCGAGCCGGTGATTGGCTACCTGCACCGAGGCATGGAGAAAATCGCTGAAAGCCGCACCAACCTAATGTTTGTGCCCTACGTAAGCCGGTGGGACTACGCGGCGGGCATGTTTAACGAAGCCATTACCGTCAACGCCCCTGAAAAGCTGGCCAACATTGAGGTGCCCAAGCGGGCCAGCTACATTCGCGTCATCATGCTGGAGCTTAACCGCATTGCCAACCACCTACTGTGGCTTGGCCCCTTTCTGGCTGACGTCGGCGCTCAGACCCCTTTCTTCTACATCTTCCGCGAGCGCGAGATGATCTATGACCTGTGGGAAGCCGCGACCGGCTACCGCATGGTCAACAACAACTACTTCCGCATTGGTGGCGTGGCCGCTGACCTACCCTACGGCTGGCTCGACAAGTGCCTCGACTTTTGCGACTACTTTTTGCCCAAGGTCGATGAGTACGAAAAGCTAATCACCAACAACCCCATCTTTCGCCGCCGGATTGAGGGCATTGGCACCATCACCCGCGACGAAGCAATTGCCTGGGGGCTCTCAGGCCCCATGCTGCGCGGCTCTGGCGTCAAGTGGGATCTTCGCAAGGTCGACCACTACGAATGCTATGACGACTTTGATTGGGACGTGCACTACGAAACCGCTGGCGACTGCATGGCCCGCTACCAGGTCCGCATTCGCGAAATGCGGGAGTCCGTTAAAATCCTGCGGCAGGCCTGTGCTCAAATTCCGGGCGGCCCCTTTGAGAACCTTGAGGCCAAGCGCATGGCCGAAGGCCCGAAATCTGAGTGGAACAATTTTGACTATCAATTTATTGGCAAAAAGATTGCTCCCACCTTCAAGATTCCGGCTGGGGAACACTATGTGCGCCTAGAGAGCGGCAAGGGCGAACTGGGCGTCTTTATCATGGGCAACGACAACATTTTCCCCTGGCGCTTTAAGGTTCGTGCTGCTGACTTCAACAACCTGCAAATTTTGCCCCACCTGTTGAAAGGGGTGAAGGTGGCTGACATTATGGCCATTCTAGGCAGTATCGACATCATCATGGGGTCGGTAGATCGCTAGGGGCCACACCCCGGCTCAGGTTTCTGGGCCGATGAGCTACCATTGCAATGGCCTAGACTTGCACTGTCTCAAGGGCGGCGGCGGGCGCTTGTCCTGTTCCCTGCGCTGGGTGCATCTAGCCCCCTGTTCCTGAATCATGCCGCTGCCTGTGACCTCACTGCCCTCCAGCCCCTCTCCTACCCTCGCCCGGCAGCGCCGGATTCAGAAGGCAAAGCAGCGGCGAGCGCTATTTATCGCCCTGCTGCTGCTGGGTGCAGGGTTTGTGGGCGTGCGATCGCTGCCCCATCCCTCACTGCGGCAAATTCAAGAGACCGTGTGGGTCAGCCACCCTGAACCGCTGGCTATGGCCGGGGGCGATCCCTACGTTCGCGCCCTGATGCGCACGATTTCTGCCGCCGAGTCAAACACCAATCAGCCCTACAACGTGCTCTACGGCGGCAACACCGTGCAGCAGCTCAGCCGCCATCCCAACATCTGCGTGGAGATTGTGGCGGGGCCCAATCAGGGGCACTGCACCACCGCTGCCGGGCGCTACCAGTTTTTGACCGGCACCTGGCAAGAAAAAGCCCAGCAGTACCATCCCAAAGCCTCTAGCTGGTTTAGCGCCTGGGGCGACTACAGCTTTGACCCCGAATCGCAAGATCTGGTGGTCTACCACTGGCTCAGAGACACCTCCGCCTGGAATTTGGATATTCCTAGCGCCCTGCGGGACGGTCGCCTAGATGAGGTGCTGCGCCGTCTTTCTGGCACCTGGACCAGCCTTGGCTACGGCATCGAGTCAAACAGCATGACCGCCCGACTGCCTCGTGTCTATGAAAACCTGCTCCAGGAAGAGCTGGCGCGCTCTGCTTCCAGCAAAGCTTTAACGCCCTCTGGGCAGCTGCCCTAGTAATTATCAATAAAAACCCCTGCCCCCTCGATATAGCTATATCGAGGGGGCAGGGTGACTCAACTTCAACTTTGCTAAAGAGAACTACAGCACGAGGAACCATCACTTCGGAAAGAACCAGCTAATTTTGCGAATGTTTCGTTTAAGCCTCCAACCCAAGCCAATGTCGATTGCCAGCACAGTCTTCACCAAGAGTAGGACTTCTTAGGAAATCCGCCGTTCGGTCATGACTCCTCGATAACTACGAGTGTTACCCCGTAGACGGAGCAATCGACCTGACGAGCACTACGAGGATTGGCAAATGATCAACAACGAATTTCGCATTTTGCTAGAGGCCTACGCTCAGGCCTCAGAGGACGGAGACACGGGGACTGCTGAAACGCTGCTGAAAGAACTAGATGGCATAGTTGTGTTGTCTCAACACGATCGCGTGAGGGCAGAAAAAACTAAGGGATGGACGGTGGGGTAGTGCCTATGCAGAAACCAAACAAAAACCCCCACGGGCTAGCGGTGCCGGTGGGGGTTAGTTCTCAGGAGGTATCTATGATTCAGGACTTCTGCCTATTACTTGTCTAAGATGCCCTCGTCAGTGGGGGCGGTAGCAGGGGTAAGCTGTTTGGCGAAAATAGAGGCAGGCAGAGCATCTGCCCTACAGATTTTCACGATTCACTAGAACTGCTATGGAGCGACACGATCGCTCTGATAAGGTCCTCTGGGTCCACAGGTTTCGCCAGATGACGCTGAAATCCGGCGGCGATCGCCCGTTGTCGGTCGGCCTCATCCACATAGGCCGTCAGCGCGATGGCTGGAATTTGCCCGTCGGCATCTGCACTCAGCGATCGCACTTGCTGAATCAACCAATAGCCGTCTTGCTCGGGCATGCCAATATCGCAAATTAGCACGTTGTACCGATTGGAATTATCACTTAGAGCCGCTAGGGCTTCGCTGGCAGAGGCCACAGTTGCCACGTTAGCCCCATAGTTTCCTAGCACAAATTTGAATAGCTCAAGGGTATCAATTTCGTCATCTACTGCCAAAATTTGCAGGCCGTCTACCGACGCAACTGGAGCGCTTGAACCTTCTAATGCAGGCGACTCTAAATCAGTGAATGGCGGTGCTTGGGAGCGCCCGTCTAGCGGCAACCTGACAATGAACGTGGCGCCTTGGCCTTCACCGGGGCTGGTGGCTTGCAGGGTACCGCCGTGCAGTTCTACTAGCTGCTGGGCGATCGCGAGCCCTAGGCCCAAACCGGGCTTTGCTTTGGTGGTGCTAGAGTCACCCTGACGGAAGCGCTCAAAAACATGCGGCAATAAATCGGCTGTAATGCCCTGCCCGGTGTCAGTAACCCGAATTTGAGCCTGCCCCTGCACCCGCTCTAGGGTGATTTCAATGCGTCCGTTGGGCGGGGTAAATTTAATCGCGTTTGACAGCAAATTCCAAAAGACTTGCTGCAATTGATTGGCATCCCCAACTACCGTTCCAGCATTGAGCTGAGCCACAATTTCAATCTGTTTGGCGTCGGCTGAAAGTTGAACGGTCTCGATCGCAGCCTGCACCACTGAGCGCAGTTCGAGCGGAGCCGGGCGAAGAATGAGCCTGCCGTTAACAATCCGAGAGGTATCTAAAATATCCTCAATCAGTTGGGATTGCATCCTGGCATTGCGCTCAATCGTCTCTAAAGCACGGATAATAGTCGTCTCTTCGAGGGCACGCGCACGAAGCTGCTGCGCCCAGCCGAGTATGGCGTTGAGAGGATTGCGGAGTTCGTGGGAGAGGTTGGAGAGGAACTCATCTTTGGCGAGGTTGGCTGTTTCGGCCTGCTGACGGGCGGTCTGTTCTTGGGCGAGGAGTTGGGATCGCTCGCTTTCAAACCGCTGGCGCTCGGTAATGTCTTCGATCGCGAGCAAAACCATCGCCGTCTCATCGTCACGTTGTAGCTTGCAGGCATTGAGCAGCAGCGTTTTTTGCCCAGTTGGCTCAGACCAATAGTCCATCTCAAAATTTTGCAGCCGACTGTCATGGCTGAGCACGTCTGCTAAGCGCGATCGCAGTTGGGGACTATTCCACTGTCCGTTGCTGAGGTCAAACAGGGACGAGCGCACAAACGTTGATGCTGACGTCTGAAACATGTCGCGGAACGCGCGATTGACCATGTCCACTCGCAGAGCGGCATCTAGCACAACTAAGGGGGTGGGTACCGTCTCGATGATCGCTTCTGCATAGTCACGAGCCGCCTCTAAGACGGCAGCATGGCGTTTGAGCGCGTCGATGTCGAGAAAAACTATGGTTACGCCGTCAATCAGGTTTTCTGTCGTGCGATAGGGACGAATCCGCAGGGAATACCAATGGCCGGTGCGGGTTTGAATCTCCTGTTCTTTGGTGTTGAGCGTCTCTAGCACCTCTAACGCCATAGACTCCAAGCTGGAAACGTCAAAATCGGTGCGCAGGTCGCTAAACGGTCTGCCGACATCGCTAGGAATGAAGTTGAACAAACGCTGCGCTGTGGTCGTAAGCCGGCGAATTTTTAGCTCATTGTCGAGAATTAAAATTGGCACACTGATGCTGTCAACCAGGTTGTTGAGATCACTATTGTCTCGAATTTGTTGCAGGTGGCGGCTGCGAAGTTCGTCGTTGGTGGTAGAGAGTTCTTCATTGGCAGCTTGAATCTCTTCTTTGGCCGTTTGAAGCTCTTCGTTAGTGCTTTGCAACTCCTCGTTGCTCGACAGGATTTCTTCATTGGCTACTCGCAGATTTTGGTTGAGGTGGCTGTGTTCCTCAATCACCGTCTGCAAATGCGCCTGCGCCGAAAGTTCTCGCTGGATTGCAGCAGACAGAGCTTGACGAAGCTGCAAGTTCTCGCGCTCTAGGTCTTCCGGTTCCTGACGCTCAGCCGCCGCTGAGGTGGGGAGAACCGGTAGCAAAACCGCTTCAAAGATCACCAAAAAATAAACTGTGGATGCAGTGGTCGGCTGAAATGGAATTACTTCTAGGTTGAGGTACGCTGAGTCCTCACCAGATTCCAGCTGAATCTGTTCTTGTCGCACCACAATGTTTTGAGTTTGAGCTTGATAGATAGCGGTGCGCAGGGGCAGTATTAGCCCTTCTCGGGCCATCATCAACACGTTGAGGTCAGTGGTGCCAGTGGGTAGCTTCAGATAGGGGTCGGTGTCGCCGCGCAGGTGGAGAATCTGCATTTGGTCGTTGATAATTACAGACACCGGGGCGTAGCGAGCGGCGATGAGCTGGTCAACTTCTCGCACTACATCAAAATTATTGCTGGTGGTTTCAATCACTCGCGGCGGGCGATCGCTACCGACAGCGGGGTGAACCCTGGTGGTGAATGAAAACAGAGGACGAGTCAAGGTCAGCTTGCGCGCATAAATTTTGGCGGCCTCGTGAACCGACGCAAATAGGTCTGAGGCGGTTTTGACGCTTTCAGACGCGCCCAGCACGAGAAAGCCGTTGAGGTTGAGACTGTAGTGAAAAATAGCGATGATGCGCTCTTGCAACGCACTCGATAAATAAATCAGCACGTTGCGACAGCTAATCAGGTCAAGATTAGAGAACGGCGGATCGCTGCCTAAATCGTGCCGCGCAAAGACACAGAGTTCTCGGACAGCGCTGCTAATTTGGTAGCCTCCGGCGGCCACCGGGAAGAAAAAGCGGCTGAGCCGCTCGGGCGAGACGCCCCCCATTTGGCTTTCTAAGTAAACGCCTGCCCTAGCTTTGGCGATCGCGGCTTCGCTGATGTCGGTGGCAAAAATCTGAATCGGCGGAACAGTGGCGCGATCGCTAAAAAACTCTAGTAGGCAAATGGCGATCGAGTAGACTTCTTCCCCCGTCGAGCACCCCGCCACCCAGATTCGAATGGGCGTGTCTGCGGCTTTGTTTTGGCTAATGGTTGGAAAAACCTGTGCTTTTAGCTGCTCAAAAGTGTCCGGGTCCCGGAAGAAACTCGTGACGTGGATCAGAATCTCATCATGTAGAGCTTGCACCTCAGCCGGGTGCTCTTGCAGGTGCTGAGCATAGTCTTCCAAGGTGTCGAGTTTATACAGCAGCATCCGGCGCTGCATGCGGCGATCGATCGTCTTAGATTTGTAAAACGTGAAGTCAACGCCCTTCATCGTTCGCAGCAGCGCAAAAATGGTGGTCAAGGCATCGTCCGCCTGAGGCAGCTCCTTCACGCCCTGAAGCGGCTCTGAGACGGTCAACAGCGGGCTGCGGCTGATGTTGACCAACTCTGCGGCGATCGCCTCGGGCGGCAGCACAAAATCAACGTCTCCGGTAGCAACCGCCGTATTCGGCATACTGTCATACCTGGCGCTGTCTTCGCACTGGGCAAAGGTCACACCGCCCGCCACCCTAATCGCTTTTAACCCCTGCGAACCGTCGCCATCCATGCCCGACAGCACGACTGCGATCGCTTTATTGCCCCAATCCGCAGCCAACGACTCAAAAAACGCATCCCCCGGCATATATTTGCCCTGAGTTTTTTGGCGCGCCGCCAGACAAAAGGCCCCATCTATCAACGTCATTTGAGTGTTAGGCGGAATCACGTAAATCTGGTTGGGCGCGATCGCCATCTGGTCTTGCACCTGCTGCACCGCCATTGGGGTGACTCTGCCCAAGATCTCAGCCAGCTGGCTCTCATGGTCAGGCGCTAGGTGCTGAATCAGCACAAATGCCATGCCCGTGTCGGCTGGCAAGTTAGAGATCAGGTTTATGAACGCTTCCAGGCCGCCCGCAGAAGCAGCCATCCCCACAATCGGAAATGGCGCATCGGTTCTAACTGAAGGATTTAAATCCATGAAAGCAAAAATGATGCATTAAGTAATTTGTTAAAAGAAGTGACGAACAATACAAGCACGCTGAGTTTCAGAACTAAAAATGTTCTGAAACGTTATATCTACCATTGTGCTCTTCTGGCACAACCATATAGGTCAAAAAGTTTCAACACATCTCCCTTTTGACAACTCTTAGTCCGACAAGCGGTCAGTGGGCCTCTGACTGCCCACCGCACACTTCACCTATCCAAAACCATGACCGACAACACCGCAGACCTGGCCCGTTCACCGTTGAGAAAGGCGTGCGACCTCCAGGATTGCGGAACTACCGCACCCATAGTAACCGGCGCACTTGGGCGACCCGCTTGGATAAGGCTAAAAATGATTCAAAACTTAGGCGGGTGGTCGTCGATGGCGGCGCCACAGCGGTATCTGGTTGTGTTGGAGGAGGAGGTGGAGGCGATCGCAACCCGATGATCACCCAAGTAGCGCCCTTCCCCTGTTTGTGAGGACTCTGCAAAGGGCTTGGACAATGGCAGCGTCCCAGCACGCTTAAAGGGCAGTCTAGTAACAGGGAACTGTCCCGTTTTGACAATATTTTTTGCCCCCTCTGGATGGGGAAATAACCTGATGAACCTTTGGGATCGCGCTAAACAGCTTGCAGACGCAGCATCGGCAACCAACCAGCACATCAACGGCCAAATTGATAAAGCCGTCGCCGCAGCCCAGCAGGCCACCGAAGATCTCGCGACTACCAGTGCGCAGACCTTGCAACAGGCCCAGCAGATTGCTCAAAAAACGGTTGAACAAGGGGCTGAGGGGATAGACAGTGCGCTGGGGTATGTCAAAATTGCTGGCGAAGGTGCTCAGCAAACTGCTCAAGAGCTGACCGTAACCAGTCTGGCCACGCTTCGTGATCTACAGGAGACGGGGCAAAAGCAGTCGCAGCAAAGCCTAGAAGCGATGGGTAAGGCCCTGGAAGAGTGGCAGGGGGCGATCGCAGCTTTAGGCACCTCTGGCATGGTCACGGCCAATGCCCTCAAAGCTCTGCCCCGCACCGCTCAAGAGCTGGCCCAGGAAATGCCGGCTTTGGCGCGTCGATTGCAAAGGGCGGGCACCCGGTTGAGTGATGCGCCGCGATCGGATGCCGACGTGATGGGGCTGTTCGATAAAATCCCTGGTACGTCTAAACTTGGGGCCAGCGAGTGGGATATTCGGGTCTTTTTGTCGGACAAACATGGCAGCCACATTCAGGCTCACGCTAAGGGGGGCAGCAATGGGGCCGAGAATGTTGTGTGGGAGCTGGGCGCAGACAATATTCGCCGCGGCTCGGCCACAATGACTGGGGGTGAGCAGACCTACATTCGCTTCTATAACGCCGTGGATTCGGTGCTCAAAAACTCAGCAACGATCGCGCAACTGGGTCTGGCGGCCACGGGCACGGCGGTGCTAACTCAAGCGCTGGTGACGGCACTGGCCTACACCCTAGACCTCTACCGAGGTGACATTACCGCAGATGAGTTTCGCGACAAAATTGTGGCAGCGGCGGTCAGTGCGGGCGTTGCTACGCCGATCTTCTTTCTCATTTTGGTGGCGGTGATGGCGCTGTTCCCTGAGATTGTGGTGGTTTTGTCGGCTCCTGCGGTGGTTGTCGGCTTCAATGCGTTGTTTGGGGTAGGCATTGCGCTGCCGATTGTGCAGTCGATTGTTCGCCATGTGGAGGCGGGCGGCTGTGGGGATGAGGCCAAGGCTCAGTACGCGGAGGCGATCGCCCAGGGGAATGCCCTGCTAGACGCCTCGTCGCAAGAGGTGCAGCGGTGGTGGCAGCAGTTGTTTGCCGCTGACCCGATGTTGGCAAATGAGGCTGTTGCAGAGAGCTAGAGCAGCGATAAGGCTATCTGTTGCCTACAGTGCGTTGTTAGGGTCTACAGCTGTCTGGCGATCGCCCTTATGCTCGTTTCCCTACGCAAAATCGGGCCCAAACGCGCCTGAGACGAGAAGCTCTGGCGGTTCTAGATCAAAGTCCCGATGCCTTATCCTAAGCTCTGAGTTATGAATTCTACTATTTGTACATAGCTTATGGGCGTCAGGAACTCCAGCTTAAGAAGATGCCCTCACAAGTCTGTAAACCTCGATGAATTGTGATAGTCCTGAGTAGTCTCTAGTTACGCTGTCTATCGTGAGGCAACCCAGTGATGAAACGACTACCATCCCTGCTGCTGGCTCTGCTATTGACGCCCGTGGTCGTGGCTTGCACTCCAGTAGGCAACCGGCCCCAAACCCCATCGTCACCAGTGAGCGACCCTACCTCTAATCCCACGCTCCCGGTAATTGATCAATTTACCCTTGACGAACTGTTTGCTCAAGATGGAGGTGGCTGCGGCATGACGCTATGGCACCGGGATGATGGCCTGCGCGCAACGGGGTATCTCTTCTTTAACGGCTTAGCTCAACCCTCAACCGATGCCGTTGCCCTCATGAAACTCGATGGCGAGTTTATCCGCTTTCGTCGCATCGCCGCATCGGGTGATGAGTTTTACGGACAACAGACCTCGCAAACTTTTGCCAGCCCAGATAACGCCATTGAGCTGCAAGTCGATGTCACCCAGGGTGACCCGGGAGAAATTGAGTCGGTCTCTGTAGAAGGCACCCTGCAACTTCAGCAGAACGGAGAAATGACGGAAATTCCAGTTTTAGGTGACGCTGGTTGTTAGTTTTTGGATTTGAACTAAGGCAGGGTAAGAAGGCCAGATTTGCGATCGCCTTCAGAGTTTGGGCGCGTTGGCGGGCATCACAATAAATACTCCCGACTCTAGAGTAATATCCTTGCCCTCCAAAGCGTGTATTGACAGACTTGGTCTTGCGGGAGCACTTTACTCAACCCGCCTGCTGCAAGGAGCGCCTAGGCGATTTCTAAACCATCTCTCAGACCTGTGTACCAGTTGAATATCAGGCTGACGAGTTCAGAAAATCGATCCGAAATACTGGCATTTAGTAATAGATTCGAGAACGCCCGCAGGGCTATTTGGGAAATGCCATGAGACGGTTTTGCTATTTAGGTCTCGCTGTATTGACAGCCCTGGTGATCGGGATCGCTCAAGGCGCGATCGGGTTGTTGCCAGCGCAGGCCATTGCCAATGCACCCGCCGAAATTCGGGGAGTCTGGCTGACCAATGTCGACAGCCAAGTGCTCTTTTCAGAGCAAGCGGTCAAAGACTCGCTGCAACAGCTGGCCAACAACCGCTTCAACACTGTCTACCCAGCGGTGTGGAGCTGGGGCTACACACTCTACCCCAGTCAGGTGGCAGAACGTGCAACGGGCTATAAACAGGGTCTCTATCCCGACTTAGAGAACCAGGGGCGCAATGAGGCCTTAGAAGCGGCCCAGGGCGATCGCGACATGCTGCTCGAAGTGGCTCAAACCGCTAAAGACCTCGGCCTCAGCGTGATCCCTTGGTTTGAGTTTGGCTTCATGGCCCCGACCGACTCACCCTTGGCGCAGCGCCATCCTGACTGGCTGACCCAAAAGCAGGGGGTTCTGCCCGCAGCCAGCCGAGAGCAGGAGGGTAGACACCCCCGAGTGTGGCTCAATCCGTTTCACCCAGAGGTGCAACAGTTCATTCTCGACCTGGTTGCCGAGCTGATGGATAACTATGAGGTAGACGGGCTACAGCTCGATGATCACTTCAGCTTGCCGGTGGCCTTTGGCTACGACCCTTACACCATCAACCTGTATCGCCAGGAGCATCGAGGCCAAGCGCCACCAGCCAACCCCTACGACGCCGAGTGGACCCGCTGGCGGGCCGACAAAATCACCGCATTTGTCGAGCAGGTGTTTTGGACGGTCAAAGCAAGACGACCCAACGCGGTGCTATCGGTTTCACCTAACCCGGCCACCTTTGCCTATACCCACCATCTCCAAGACTGGCCCCGCTGGCGGGAAAAGGGGTACATCGAAGAGCTAGTCGTTCAGATTTACCGCGATAACCTGGCCAGCTTTCGCAACGCCCTGCGCGATCGCGCCCTTCAGCAGGCTCGTCGCCATATTCCCACCGGCGTTGGCATTCTCAGCGGGTTGAAGGATCGACCTGTGCCCATGGCGCTGATCCAACAGCAGGTGCAGACGGCCCGGGGTATGGGCTTCGCTGGGGTCTCATTCTTCTTCTACGACACGGTGTGGACAGTGGCGGAGGGAGAAACCAGTAGCGATCGCACCCAGGCCATGCAGCGCCTGTTTGTCACTCCCCGACAGCGCCCCAGCATTGCCAACAGCCCCAGGCCAGCCGTGACTAGAAGTTGAGCGATGCCCGTGAATTTAACGGTGGACAACCGAATCGAACCAGTGCTTTGGGTGCTCCCATTAAATAACCCCCAGTGCACAAGGCACCGGGGGCGGTTTCACTATATAGAGTTCGTTATAAGCCGACTGTGTTAGAAGGAGTGGCTGCTGCCTCTCTTACAATGCCTTAGACTCAAGACCGTAGACAGAGTTCCTGGTTCTATTCATCAAAACTTGGTTTGCACCCAAAGTCCCTCAACCTTTCGGTAAACTGTGACTCCTGTCACTTACAGAACCCAAAAGTTCCCTAGTGCCCAGCTTGGAATGGGTACTGAACTAGGTAAGGGCTAAAATTGGCTTATCAACTCGCGTAGACAGCAGCTGTGCATCGGCAATGGTCAACGTTTCTATCAACCTCTCCTCTACGCGGCAATGCCGGAGCTGTCGTTTTAACGCGCGCAGTCCCTACCTGGTCTGTGGGGTGCATCCAGCCGGGCCAGAGCAGCAGCGATGCCCTGACTTTGAGCCACCTACGCCCGTTGCTCAGCGCCCTAGCGGCAACTCACCTCAGGCCCCCGCAATAGAACCCGACTGGATGAGGTTCTGGGGACCGTCAGACGAGGAATGGTTAACCTTCTGGGGGCCTGAGGAGTTAGATGACATTGAGTAGCTGGTTGATTAACCGGCGAATTGACCAGCAACTTAATCAGCAAGTTCTACCAGCTTGTGCCCCCTACTAAGAACAGCTTGCCCCTACCGTCTAAAGGCGAGACATCGGCTATCATCACAACGCTCGACAACTCTTCGCAAATTGGAAAGGTGCTCAGTCAACTGACTGCTTAACCAATTCATTAGACAAGCAAATAGTTGCATCACTCCAATGCGATCGCGTGCATGCAGAAGGGACTAGGGATAGAGGTGGGGTAGTGCCTGCGCAGAGACCAAACAAAAACCCCCACGGGCTAATGGTGCTGGTGGGGGTTAGTTCTCAGGGTGCATCTACCGATTCAGGCCTTCTGCCTGTTACTTGCCTAGGATGCCCTCGTCAGTGGGGGCGGTAGCAGAGATAAGCTGTTTGGCGTAAACGGAGTTTCACAGGCGCATCGCAACACCTGTTGCCCCTCATAGCTATATCCGTTACTCTGGCTCTTGAGTAGAGGTCATGGCGTGAGTTGGCTGGTTTTTTCCTATTCTTTGCCCTCGAAAGCCTCATCGAGCCCGAGGGTAACCCTGTGGCGGCGGCTGAAGCGCCTGGGTGCGATCGCCTTCAACAGTGTTCAGGTGCTGCCCGAGCGCGATGAGTGCCTCGAAGCGTTTCAGTGGCTAGCCCAGGAGGTGCAAAAAGCCAGTGGAGAAGCGCTGATCATGCGGGTTGAGCAGTTTGAGGGCCTGTCCGACTCTGAGATTGTCGAGCGGTTTCGCGCCGCTCGGCGTGACGACTACGCCGAGCTAGAGGCCCAGGCGACAGCGCTGGCCAACTCCCTTGACCTTGAGGCGCGAGGCGATCTACAGGAGCGCCTCGAAAAGCTCTATAGACACTATGCCGACATCCGCCGCATCGACTTTTTTGACTGTCCTGAGGGGGCGCAAGTGATGGCCTACCTCAACCAGATGGTTGAAGCCTTGACGCCTGCACCGGGGGCGATCGCCATTGCCCCTGCCGCCCTAGACCAGTATCAGCAGCGATCGTGGGTGACTCGGCCCCGGCCCCACGTCGATCGCCTGGCCTGCATCTGGCTGATTCGCCGCTTCATTGATCCCAACGCCGTAATTCGCTATGCCAAAACGGCGGCAGCCGACGAAGTCACCTTTGACATGAGCCAGGGCGACTTTCAGCACCAGGGCAATCTGTGCACCTTTGAGGTTATGGTCAGAGCCTTTGGTTTAGACGACAATCCAGCTCTACAGGTGCTGGGCCAGATCGTGCATGAAATTGACCTGCGCGATGGTCAATACCGCCAGCCCCAAACTGCGGGGGTCGATGCCCTGCTGCGGGGCTGGCTACTGGCCAATTTCTCTGATGCTGCCCTAGAGATGCACGGCATCGCTCTGTTTGAAGGGCTGTACGCCACCCTGGCTCAGGAGCGGGCCACTCCACTGGATTCCTCTGCCCCTCAAGCTGCTGAGCAGTGAGCTAGGTCAGACACCCCAAACTTTATGCAACAGGTGTTGCTCTTAAAAGAAACAAGCCTTACAGTTTTGATTGACCATTTTCTGAATAGTTTCAGAGAGCACTGTTCTGTCATCATAAAAATCAACCCATGGCCGATGCCCTAGATCCGCAAGCAGAACCCCAACCCGAAGCGTCACCGCCTTATTCTCTAGGGCAGATAGTGCTGTACTTCCTCAAGTTGGGCACCTGGGGTTTTGGCGGCCCCATTGCCCTGGTGGGCTATATGAAACGCGACCTGGTAGAGGAGCGCGGCTGGATTTCTGAGTCAGACTACAAAGAAGGTTTATCGCTGGCGCAGTTGGCCCCTGGCCCATTGGCCGAGCAGCTAGCGATCTACATGGGCTATGTCCACTACGGCACTCTGGGGGCAACGCTGACGGGGCTAATCTTTCCCCTACCGGCCTTTTTGATGGTGCTGGCGCTGGGGTGGGCCTACACAGTGTATGGTGGCTTGCCCTGGATGCAGGCTATTTTTTACACGGTCGGTGCCGCGGTAATCGGCATCATTGCCAACAGCAGCTATAAGCTCACGGTCAAAACTATCGGCCAAGACTGGCTGTTTTGGGCGATTTACATTGTCTCGGCGGCGGTCACGGTGATCACCGAGTCTGAGAAAATTGCTCTGATTTTGGCGGCGGGAGTGCTGGTGTGGTTGGTGAAGGCTCCCCCCAAGCAGTGGCGTCCTAAACGGCTATCTAGTTTTGCTGTAGTGCCTTTCCTGCCGACTCTGATGGCTATTCCAGCCACCGAGCCAGGCATCCTCTGGCAAATCTTCACCTTCTTTATTAAGGCAGGGGCGTTTGTGTTTGGCAGTGGCCTGGCGATCGTGCCCTTTCTCTACGGCGGACTGGTGAATGAGTTGCAGTGGCTAAATTCTGAACAATTTGTCGATGCCGTGGCGGTGGCAATGATTACACCAGGGCCCATTGTGATTACAGTTGGGTTTATTGGGTTTTTGGTGGCGGGGCTGGCCGGGGCAGTGGTGGCGACGCTGGCAACGTTTCTGCCCTGCTATCTGTTTACGATTATTCCAGCACCGTACTTCAAAAAGCACGGCAAGCAGCCGGGGGTAGCAGCCTTTGTCGAAGGGGTGACGGTGGCGGCGATCGGGGCGATCACCGGAGCGGTAGTGGTGCTCGGGAAGCGATCGCTGGTAGATATTCCTACAGTCATCGTGGCTGTTGTCACCCTGGCTTTGCTGCTGACCTTCAAAAAGAAGCTGCCTGAGCCGCTAATTGTGCTAGTCTCTGCCCTGCTAGGCCTGGTCATTTACCCCCTTACCCATCCAGCTTTGTAAGGTTTAAACCCATCAGCAGCTGGCCCATTGCTGTGCGATCGCCGAACAGGCCATACTTAAGCCACTCGTAGCCGCTCAATATCCTTTTTTGGCGGGGTACCAAACATGCGGGAATATTCGCGACTGAACTGAGAAGGGCTCTCATAGCCCACCTGATACGCCGCGTAGGTCGCATCCGCGTCTTCAGCCAGCATCAAACGCCGGGCTTCCAACAACCTCAACTGCTTTTGATATTGCAATGGACTCATCGAAGTCACGGCCTTGAAGTGCCGATGAAATGATGCCGAAGACATACTCGCTTGCTCGGCCAACTCATCAACGCGCAATGACTTGGTGAACTCAGCTTTGATCTGTTTAATTACCGCTGCAATGCGCTGCATATGGCTACCGGAGGTCGCAATCTGCCAAACCGCCTCACTCTGGTCGCCCATTAGAAGACGGTAGTAAATTTCGCGAATCATCATTGGTGCCAGGAATGGAATATCCTCAGGCGTATCCAGAAGCCGGGTAAGCCGAGTGGCACAGTCAAGCAATGGGGCATTGGCATCGCTGACGAACAAGCCTCTCACTGAGCTTTCTTGTTTATCCGAACTGCGCTGGATCTGATCGATAATATCCCAAAGCTGAGTCGCGTCTAGGCTGAGCTTAAAGCAGAGATACGGCTTGTCCGGTGCCGCTTCGACAATAGTTCCACTGAGCGGCAGATCGACTGTGACCACAATGTATTGGGCCGCACCGTAGTGGTAGGTTTCCTTACCCAGTAAGGTTTCTTTTTTACCCTGAAGAATAATGCAAAGCGTCGGCTCATACACCGAGCAGAGTGTTGTAGGAGCCGCAGATTCACGCATCAATTCTAGCTGAGCGATCGCCGTTGAATGGATGCCGTTCCCCTTGCCATCCGTGTGGCGGGCCACTAGTTTCGTTAGTTCTTGACAGGCATTAATTGTGGTCGCATGCGTTAGGGATTCATCTACCCTACTGAGTTCTCCGCTTAGGGGCATATTATTAAATCTCTCTCATCGCTTCGCTGCACCTATTATATAGGGTTATTTTAAGCACTATTCCCTTGCTTGAGAAAATCAGGCAATGATCTGCGAGATTTATGTACTCAGAGCCTTTTCACCAAAGCTTACTATGAATCCATGCCCGAAAGGCAATGCAAGGATAAGGCAATAAAGGAGAGCGACCGATGGCTCAGAAAGCAGGGCTTATTCCAGGTGCTTATCGTGGAATTGAAGCCGGAATCATAACCGCCGTTTTAGCAGCAGCGAATTGGTTAACGGCGACTGCCTACGAACAGAATACTTTGCACCGCTTTGAGTCGAATCTCAATATACCGAAGCTTAGCGTAGATATTGCCGTTAAGGCTCGGATGTAGGGAAACTGCGGATTTGTTTCGGCACTTCTAGTCTTTTACGGAACAATTGAGCTTGATTAATGGCGTAATTAACTACGCCATTACAAAGGGTGGTGAGGGCGGGGTGTTGGTATGAATCAATCACTGTTCATAACACAGATTGTTGATTAACAGGAGTGTTCTTACTGTCTCTAAACAATGAAAGGAAGTAACTGATGTTACAAGATCAAGGCATTGCTCAATACGAGCAGAATGAACAGACTTATGTTCAAATGACATCCCCAAAGGAGGATCGGCATGATTACGAAGAGGCGATCGCAATACTTGCCTCAAAGCTTCGAGGTGAACTAATCCTTCCTGGCAACCCTGCTTATGAAGCAGAACGAAAAGTTTGGAATGGTCTCGCTGATGGCTATCCGGCTGCGATCGTGCGCTGTGCTGATGCAGAAGATGTCAAAACTGCCGTCAATGTTGCCCGTGAGTACGCAATGACGCTCTCTGTGCGGAGCGGCGGACATAGTGCAGCCGGGCATGGCACCAATACTGGTGGATTGGTGATCGATCTTTCCCACATGAAGGCGATGACGGTTGACCCAGAACGTCACACAGCCCGTCTGGAACCCGGTCTGACCTGGGGTGAAGTCGCCGAAAAGCTCCAGCCCTTTGGATTAGCATTGACGGCAGGCGACGTTGCCTCTGTGGGTGTGGGTGGCTTGCTGCTCAGCGGTGGCATCGGTTGGATGGTTCGCGCTTACGGTTTAACGATCGATCGCCTACAAGCCGTGGAACTGGTTACGGCAGATGGACAACTGCTGCGTGCCAGCGCTGACGAGAATCCCGAACTGTTTTGGGGATTGCGCGGTGGCGGTGGAAACTTTGGTATTGCGACGGCTTTCGAGGTAAACCTGCATCCCGGTGGAACTGTTCTGGGCGGTGCCGTCTTTTATGAGGCAACCGAGGCAGAGCGCATCTTGCGAGAGTATACCCGTCTAGCAGCGGCAGCACCAGACGAACTTTCCACTGAAGTTCTGGTCATGCTGGCACCGCCTGCCCCCTTCATCCCACCCAATAAGCAGGGCACCCCAGTTGTCGCGATTATGGTCTGCTACACCGGGGATATCAGCGAGGGTGAGCGGGTTGTAGCTCCGCTGCGTCAGCTTGCTACCCCGATCGCCGACCTGATTGCCCCCATGCCCTATTCGGCTATTTTTGCCTTCACAGCGGTGGGTGAGATCCCTGGCTTTCAGCATCATTCGCGATCGCAATTCTTCGAGACGTTTTCAGATGAGATGATCCACGCATTAGTTGAATCCACTCAATCTGTCCTGTCTCCTGAAACGCTGATCACTCTACGGGTTTTGGGTGGTGCGATGAGTCGGGTTGCGCCCGATGCAACAGCCTTTGCTCATCGCGATAAACAAGGCATGGTGTTGGTCACTCACTTCGCACCATTATTTGCTGATGCTGCCAGTCTCGATGCCCGCACCCAGCGAGTCTTTCAGGCACTCTTACCCTATGCCAACGGCGCTTATGTGGGCTTCCTGGCGAATGAGGGTGAGCAGCGGATTCGTGAGGTCTATCCGACTGCCACATACGAGCGACTCGTCGCGCTCAAGAATCAGTATGACCCCACCAATCTGTTTCATCGCAACCAGAATATCAAACCCACGGTTGCCCCAGCGACACTTGCTGCTCCAGTGAGTTTATAGCATTTGCTTTGTGTCCCCTGTAGGTTGGGCTTCCGCATACTACGGGTATCGAGGCCCAATCAATCACAGGGTAGGTTACAGGTTTTACGGGAAACTGATGAGGCGCTTTACCCTGTTCACCTGATTGACTGACAAAACTCCTGGAACCTTGACCATCCGTAGATAGACCAAATTAAAAACCAGATTCTAAACCCTGTGCCGCCCGCGCAGCAGGTGGTACAGGGTCTCTGGGTTCTATATCTATTGCTGTCCATAGTCACCCAGTTCTGCTCACTTTGCAAAGTGCAGAAAAACTTTTGATCAAAGTCAAATTAGGAGCCTAGGTGATTTGTTCATATGTTGCAGCAGCTACGCAGTAAAGATGTTGCAACACTAGCAAATGCTTACGCACAAACTTAATTTCCATGCCTCGTTGTAAGGAGTCATTCAATGACAACTTTTGTCTTAATTCACGGCTTATGGCACGATGGTTCTGCCTGGAAGCCCGTGATCAAACATCTAGAAGCGAAAGGACATCAAGCTTTTGCCCCTACGATCGCGGGACATGGTAAGGGCGTGAATAAGAACGTCAACCATGCTCAATGCACACAGTCGATTGTCAATTACATTGTTGATAAAGACTTAACGGATATTGTCCTATTAGGACATAGTTTCAGCGGCACAATTATCGCGAAAGTTGCCGAAGCAATTAGCAATCGCATTCGACGGCTGATCTTCTTCAATGCCTTTGTTCTGAATGATGGTGAGAGCCTCAGAGATAACATTCCACCAAGTTCTCAAGCATTATGCGATCAGCTAGCGAGAGAATCGGGCGATAACACGATTATGATCCCGTTTGAGACTTGGCGAGAAGCATTTCTCAACGATGCTGACCTCGAATTGGCTGAATCAACTTACGCGCAACTATCGCCTGAACCCTATCAACCGTGGATTGACAATTTGGACTTGCAGAAGTTTTACTCGCTGTCCATTCCTAAAAGTTATCTCTACTGTACGGAGGATAATGCTCTCCCGCAAGGTGAGTGGAGCTGGCATCCCAGAATGTCTAGTCGATTGGGACTATTTCGATTCGTACAAATGTCTGGTAGCCACGAGGTGATGTTTTCTAATCCGGGTGGCTTAGCAGAAAAGATTATCGCAGCAGGACGTGACTAACATTATGAACATCAGTCAAAGCAAAGTTGCAATTGTTGGACAAAGCGAGAACCTTGAGTGGTTCGACACAGTGCCCGGCGAGCAGATGGCGATCCGCGTCCACAGTAAAGATGTCAACGGAGCGTTCACCATTATCGAAGTGAATGTTCCACCGTTCGTGGGGCCACCACTCCACTATCACCAAGATCGGGAAGAGATCTTTGAAATCCTTGAAGGCAGATTTCGCTTTCACGTCGAGGGTGAGGAGTTTGAGGTTGGACCCGGAACCTCGGTTGTGGTGCCCCGTAACACCGTGCATGGCTGGGTGAATCTTGGACCCGGAAGGGCTCGGTTGCTCTTCACCTTCGTACCCGGTGGTATCGATGAATTCTTCCCTCAAATCGGTCAAACGCCACCCGAAGGCTGGGCAGAGCTTGCCTGCCAGCACGACACTTGGATCGTTGGCACACCCCTGTCTGCTCAGTAGTGTGCCATCAACCTTGAGTGGAGTCGAAGCAATGAACACGATGCGAAGACGGCAAGTGCACGGCAGCGAAAATCATAGTCTCGTGCTTTAAAAATTCACTTGCCATCCGGTGTCTTCGTAAACACTTAGCGGCGTGGCAGGTCGTGAGGTAACTTTCTCATCGTCTTGCTGCGCCTGCTACAGAGGATGCTTCTAAGCACCGTTCTCCTGCTTGAGAAAATTAGGCAATGATCTGCAAGGTCTGTGTATTTAGAACCTTTGGCCCAAACCCTACTATGAACCCATGCCCGAAAGGCAATGCAAGGATAAGGCAATAAAGGAGATAGACCGATGACTCAGAAAACATGGTTCATTACCGGTGCTTCCCGTGGAATTGGGGCCGAAATCGCAAAAGCCGTTTTGGCCGCAGGCGACCAACTGGTTGCAACGTCTCGCAAGAAGGCTGACTTAGAGCAATTCGAGTCGAACCCCAATGTGTTGACCCTTAGCCTAGATGTTACCGATGAGGCTCAGGTGCAAGGGGCGGTTGCAGCAGCGCTCGAGCGCTTTGGGCAGATTGATGTGTTGGTCAACAACGCCGGATTCGGCATTCTGGGCGGCATTGAAGAAACCAGCGCCCAAGAGGTTGAGCGGGTCTATCGCACCAATGTCTTCGGGCTGCTGAATGTGATCCGTGCCGTATTACCCAGCATGCGTCAGCGCCGCTCGGGACATATTATTAACCTTTCGTCGATTGGAGGCTATCGCTCCACTCCGGGGTGGGGCGTCTACTCCTCAACCAAATTCGCGGTTGAGGGCATTACCGAAGCGCTGCATGATGAGTTAGCGCCTTTAGGCATCCATGCCACTGTGGTCGAGCCGGGCTACTTCCGGACCGGTTTTCTCGATGGCAGCTCGCTTCAGCGCACGGCAGAGATTCCCGATTACGCGGAGACCGTGGGTAAAGTTCGTCAGATCGCCTCCCAACTGAGCTATCAACAGCCGGGCGACCCCATCAAGCTGGCCCAAGCGATGCTTCAGCTTGCCAATGCTGATACGCCACCGCTGCGACTACCGCTTGGGACTGACACCCTGCAAGCTATTGCTAAGAAAAACGCTTACGTTGAGCAGGAAACGGCGCAATGGCGCGCGCTAGCTGAATCTACTGATTACCGGTAGGAGGCGCAGGCGGGCGTAAGGAAGAACTCCGAATGAATGCTTTCAAGTTCTCGGTAGCGGCATCTCATCCTATCGAGAACTTGAGGCCCAGCTTTTAGGAACCACTCTAATCACTTCATCAGGAACTGTCATGAACACCACAAGCTCGCAAGATATCAAACCCACCATCGTTCTTGTTCATGGTGCATTCGCTGAGTCATCTAGCTGGAATGGCGTATTGATCCAGCTCAACGAGAAAGGTTACCCAACGGTTGCCATAGCTAATCCTCTACGCAGCGTGAAGAGCGATGCAGACTATGTTGCCAGCATTCTCAAAAGCATTGAAGGTCCTACAGTGTTGGTCGGCCACTCCTATGGCGGTGCTGTCATCACCAACGTGGTCGGCAATGAGAACGTAAAGGCACTCGTCTATGTTGCGGCTTTTGCCCCAGATGCCGGTGAGACGGCCATCGAACTCTCAGGACGTTTTCCGGGCAGCACCCTTGGGCCAGCACTGGCACCACCGGTTGCCACACCGGATGGCGGTAACGATCTCTATATTCAGCAAGACAAGTTCCACGCCCAGTTTGCGGCGGACGTGCCGATCGCAGCGGCACAGCTAATGGCTAGCACTCAGCGACCGATTACGGAGGCTGCTCTTAACGAAGCCTCGGGTACACCGGCCTGGCAGTCCATCCCGTCCTGGTTCATCTATGGCGATCGCGACTTAAATATCCCGGCAGCCGCCCTCGCGTTCATGGCAGAGCGCGCTAACTCCAAAGAAACAGTGGTCGTCAGCGGCGCATCCCATGTCGTGATGGTTTCTCATCCAGATGCCGTCGCCAAACTTATAGAGCACGCAGCAACCGCTGAGTAGAGTAAGTAACAGGTCAATGGTTAAGGCTGTTTCACCTTAACCATTGACCTATTTATGCAATGTCACCGGGGATGCAACCGATTAAGCGACAATGGCCCACGCCACAGCCGGTCAGGACGCTGTGAGCAATACCGTCGGCGGCAAGACGCCGTGGCGAAAGACGGCGATCGAACAACAGGTTGCCCGCGCCATAGACACCTATATGAATCGGGCCGTCGCGATCGCCAATCGCTAACGTGGCGTACCCATGCACAACGATGTAGATAACAGTTGACAGCGATCACCCATGGCGTAGGCAAAACGCCTGTTCAGTTATCCTGACGCCTTCAACCAAGCTTCGGATCATTGCGGGTAGCATGAAGGCGAAGCCATGTTGTGCCGAACCATTCCTGAGGGGAAGTAGCATTGCTCCTCACCCCTCCATACATCCTCTGATTCCTTTGCTGATGACTACTCCTTTGATTTTGACGCTGAAGTTAGACCAAGCCACTTTCGAGCGAGCAAACACGTTACGCCAGCAGCACTTTCCCCCAGAGCGTAATGTCGTTCCGGCCCACGTTATTCTGTTTCATCATTTACCGGGGGAGCAAGAGTCGGCTATTTGCCACAGCCTGAAGACCCTGTGCGCTCAGTCAGAGCCCTTTTCTTTTTCCTTGCCCTCGCCTCAGTTTTTTGGCAACGGCGTTGCCATCAAGGTCAATTCTCCTGAGCTGATGCAAGTACACAAAACCCTAGCGACTACCTGGGACGCATGGCTCATCCCTCAAGATCGCCAGGGCTACCGCCCGCACATCACCATTCAAAATAAAGTGGACTCTAAAACAGCCCGCCAGCTGTACGAAGAACTGGAAGCGCAATGGCAATCTATAACAGGATGGGGAGAAGGCTTGTTGCTGTGGCGCTACCAAAAAGGACCGTGGGAGTTGGCTAGGGAATTTTGCTTTGCCCAATAGCTCATAGCCTCAGGTTCTAGAAGGCGTAGCGGTGGTCTGCCCTCACCTGAAAAAATTTAGTGGACGCCATAGAACTATGTGCGCATGGTTAGCTACGCCGGGAGCAGCAGTGGTATGCATTGCGCGCTAAGACCAACTCTAATGTCAATGTGGTGGATGTATAGTCTGGAAGCTAAACCAATGAGTCAGCTCTATTGGTCTAGATTTGCAGTCTTGCTAACTCTGCAACAGCAGCAACGAGTTCATAAACATCAGTTGGCTTGGGAAGATACTTCTGAAAACTTTCCGATTGAAAATTCTGTGGTAAAAGTTTTAGACAGTCCTGTTGTTTAAGCAGCGTTGTCACCGCGATGGCAGACAGAAATTTGTCTGGATTGGTCTGCAAACCTCTTAGTTCGTGAACCAGGGCATAGCCATCTTGACCTGGAAGGCTGATATCACAGATTAAAATATTTGGGTACCAAGTAGTTGCTTTATCAATTGCTTCGGTGGTCGAAGTAGTTCCGAAGACCTCTGCTTCTTCTTTTTCCAGCACAAAGCTAAAGATGTCTAGAGTATCAACATCTCCATCAACTAACAAAACCCGCAAGCCCTTTAGTGAGGGTAGATTACTATCGAAATTAATGTAGTTACTTTGACAGTCTTCTACTAGCAAACTGGCTGAGTCTAAATCCGTTTGCAGTGCTTGAGGGCTGTCTAAATACAGCAAATAATCTTGAGTTAGCCAGTCAGCACAGTTCATTACGTCGTCGTATCCGCATTGACGATGTTCTGACTGCATAGTCACCCACGATGAGACTCTAACTTAGACGAGCCAGCCAGCTTTTCTAAGCCAAAGCCATCCTAAGCCAACCTAAACGGTCAAGTCGGTCGAATTTTAAACATAGGGCGGAATTTTCTACCTACAGGGGACCCAGCAGCTGAGTAAACTCGCTTCGAATGGCCCCATAGCATTCACAGGAACAGTTTTCTAAAGCTTTACCATCCAAAATCGTGACCTGACCGCGGGTGTAGCGAATTATACCAGGTTGACTTAGGTTGCCGGCGGCTACCGTGACACTCGAACGGGGAACACCCAACATTTCCCCAATAAACTCTTGAGTCAACAAGAATGTATCACTTTGCACACAGTCGCGCACCAGCAAGAGCCAGCGAGCCAGTCGCTGCTCAGTTGAGTGAAATCGGTTACAAGCAATAGACTGAGCCGCTTGGCTAAAAAGAGCTTGACAATAGCGCAGCAGAGTGGTTTGTAGCGGTCCACCGCGATCGAACTCAGCCTTTAAAGTTGCGGCACTCGTGCGCATAGCCTGGCCTGGAATCTGCACGTAGGCTCGATGGGACTTGGTCTTACCGCCCAAAATGGCCAAAATACCTGCCATTCCTTGCCGCCCTACTAAGCTAACCTCAATGGTAGAGCCATCTTCCATTGAAGTAACTAAGGAAATCAATGAGTCGTGCGGAAAGTAAACGGAGGAAATAGGTTCATCAAAGTCGTAAATTGACTGATAGTTTGTCAGTGAGACCAGTTCTAAATGGGGGGCGAGCCGTTCATATACTTCTGCTGGCAAAACCGCAAGCAAATGATTTTCAGGGGGGGTAAAACTCCCAACGTTAGACATAATCTCTCTCCTGGAACGAGCCATGTTGAGAATAACAACTACTGGCACTAGGAAAAAGGTTTAAATCTTATTCACAATGGCAAAAGAAATTAATCTAGGCCGGCAAACCTTCTAGCGTTGCCTATTTGCACGATAACAACAATATGGATGACTGTGGGGCTCTGTCACGTCCCTGTGGCGTTAAGTTTATTACACCTGTAATCTAAGTAAAAGATTAGACTTTCTACCGATGCCTGAGGGCTCTGCCAGTTTTCGTCTTCAGCCTGATTGAAGCCTAACAACCTTATAAAAATACTCTCATTAGCTTGCTACGACAAGAGATGGAGACGACAAACGTTACCTTTCAGATGGTTGTGGAACCGCATTGAGCACGGCATTCTCCCCTGAAATTAAGAGTTGATGACTGTAGTGTTCTGTTGTTGAGCTTTCTAACCCTGAGCTGCAATTGACCTTAGCAGACGCGATCGCAGCCCTAGATTCAGGGTCCGACTCTACACCTTGCGTACTGGGTAGCGCAGGTGTGTAACGCCGACGCCTGGGATCACCGTCAGGTTACCTAAGACAGCTAATGTAGTGGGTCAGTACGAAGGCTGGTCCCCAGGCGTAATTTCCGCGCTTCGGTTCGATGGGGCGATCGCACTCACGCCAACTGCGGCAAATTCCCTCACCCCTGCACAACTGGCCATCGCTGCACTGTCCCGCCACCGAGCCATAATCACCCAACTCGCCTAGGAGGTCATTTGCTTGGGCTGGTGAATGATGCGATCGCCTTCAACCTACTGACAACAACAGAGGAATTTGTAATTTCTCTAACTTCGCCGTTGAAGCGAGAAAGGCTATAGTCGTCCAGATTTTAGCTGATGACACTATGCGATCTTTACTACTTGGGGGCTTCGCCTGTGTGGCCCTAATGGGTTCCCCTACTCTGGTTCAAGCCCAAAACCTTGAAGCTCTTTTCAGCCAGGGCAGCGCTGCTCAGGCGGCTGGCAACTCTGCTGAGGCTGAAGCAATTTGGCACCAAGTGCTGCGCCTTGATCCGGACAATGCCAGTGCTTACAACAACCTGGGGAATGCGTTGGCTAACCAGGGGCAATTAGCGAAGGCAGAAGCCGCCTTCCGCGAAGCCACTCGCCTCAATCCCGACTATGCCACTGCCTACTACAACCTGGGAATTACGTTGGCTGACCAGGGGCAGTTAGCGGAGGCAGAAGCCGCTTACCGCGAGGTCATCCGCCTCAATCCAGACAATGCCATTGCCTACACCAAATTGGGAAATGCGTTGGCTGACCAGGGGCAACTAGCGGAGGCAGAAGCCGCCCTCCGCGAGGCCATTCGCCTCGATTCGAATAGTGCCATTGCCTACTACAGCTTAGGGACTGTGTTGGCTGACCAAGGGCAGTTAGCGGAGGCGGAAGCCGCCTACCGCGAGGCCATTCGTCTCGAGCCGGAGTTTGCCATTGCCTACTACAACTTGGGGCTTGCGTTAGCTGACCAAGGGCAATTAGCGGAGGCGGAAACCGCCCTCCAAGAGGCGATTCGCCTTAATCCAGACTATGCCCGTGCCTACAACAACTTAGGGACTGTATTGTATGACCAGGGACGATTAGCGGAGGCGGAAGTCGCCCACCGCAAGGCTATCGGCCTCGAGCCGGACAATGCCCTCGCTCACTACAACCTTGGGATTGCGTTGGCTAGCCAGGAGCGGTTAGTGGAGGCGGAAGCCGCTCTCCGCGAGGCCATTCGCCTCAATCCGGACGATGCCATTACTCACAACAACTTAGGGAATGCGTTGGCTGATCAGGGACGCTTTACGGAGGCGGAAGCCGCCTTCCACGAGGCCATTCGCCTCGATCCAAACTATGCCCTTGCCTACTACAACTTGGGGTTTACATTGGCTGACCAAGGGCGTCTTACGGAGGCAGAAGCTGCCTACCAAGAGGCTATTCGCCTCGATCCGGACTACGCCATTCGCCAGTAAAACTTTGGGTGCCGGTATCAAACCCAACGGCCATTAGCAGAAGCCATCGCTCTTGACGAGCAAGCTCTGCAGCTTGCGGAAGATACCCTAGCCCAAAACAACCTGACAGAGGCCCAGCAGCTCTTGTCTCTAAACGTTCTCGGGTCTCCCGTTCCCCGCGGGGGCTGGAATTCCCTTCTAGCTTTGGACTGCTTCGCATGGGCGAAGCCCTACAGCCTTCTGCCTTGCGGTACTAGGGTGGTTAGAGTCGAGGTGGTGAAAGTTCCTGAGTTCAGGTGTACTATTAAACTAGTGCATTCACACCTTCGATAGTCTATCGAGGCAACCATGGCCAATTTGCTGCTGATCGAAAGCCCTGGCAAGGTGAAGAAGCTGGGGCAAATCCTGGGTCCGGGCTGGGTGATCAAGGCCAGCATGGGCCATGTGCGCGAACTCGCCAATGACGGTGAAGATGCCCTCGGCTTTGACCTGGGGCCGGGCGGCATCGACTGCCGCTACCAGCCTCGCGATGCCCGAGCTCAAAAGGTGCTGGCCGACCTGCGTCAGGCGGTCAAAGCCGCTGACTGCGTCTACATTGCCACTGACCCCGATCGCGAAGGCGAAACCATTGGCTGGCACTTGCAGCAGGCGCTCAACCTAAAAAATCCTCGGCGGGTGGTCTATAGCGAAATCACCTCCCAGGCGGTGAGAGCGGCGATCGCCCAGCCCCGCACCCTTGACCAGAGCCTGGTCGCCGCCGGACGCGCCCGCGACTGCCTCGATAAGCTGGTGGGCTACAAGGGCAGTCGCCACGTGGTCTGGCCCCTCAATAACGGCGCAAAATCTATGGGTCGAGTGCAGAGCGCCGCCCTGCACTTGCTCTGCGTCAGGGAGAGAGCCATTCAGGCCTTTGTGCCCCAAGACTACTGGAGTGTGTGGGTGACCTACGGCGAAGGGTTTAAAGCCTTTTATCGCAGCAGTCCTAAGCCACAGCGGCCACCGGCCAAAGATGCGGAGGATAAGGGCGCTGAGCAGGAGTCTGAGCGGGTGACCTCTCAGGAGCGGGCCGATCAGCTGGTGGCGATCGCCCAATCCCATCCCCATCGGGTGCTGCACATCGAAGGCAAGCAGACCACCCAATCGCCCCCGCCACCCTTCGTCACCTCGACGTTGCAGCAGGCGGCTGGCTCCAAATTGCACTTCAGCCCAGAGCACACCATGAAAGTGGCCCAAGCGCTCTACGAAAAGGGCCACATTACCTATATGCGCACCGATTCGATCACCCTCTCGGCCCCCTTTTGTGACGCGGTGCGCCAGTACATGGAGCAGCACGACCCCACTAACTTGCCTCGCAAAGCCACCCAGCATCGCGCCATCAAGGGATCTCAAGAAGCCCACGAAGCGATTCGCCCCACCGATGTCAATCACCTACCCCAGCACCTCCAGCGAGAACTCTCTGCCGAGCAGGCCCGACTCTACGAGCTGATTTGGAATCGGGCGGTGGCCTCGCAATGTGCCCCAGCGCGCCTGCGCAAAACGCGCATTGTCACTCAGTCAGGCAACGCCTACTGGGAAGCTCGCGGCCAGGTGCTGGAATTTGCCGGCTACACCCGCTACTGGAACAACCTCAGCGCCGATTCAGTGTTGCCTGCCCTGACCCAGGGGCAACCCCTTCAGCTCGAGCAGGCCCAAGCGGATGCCAAGCAGACTCAGCCGCCGCCCCGCTACAGCGAGCCCAAGCTAGTGAAGCTGATGGAGCAAAAAGGGATCGGTCGCCCCAGCACCTATGCCCCCACTATCAAAACCCTGCGGCAGCGAGAATATGTGGATCTGCTCCAGGGTAAGCTCCAGCCCACTGCCTTAGGGTTGGAGCTTGATGGGGCCTTGGAGAAACTCTTGCCCGATTTGATTCAGCCAGAGTTTACCGCTCAGATGGAGACGGCCCTAGACGCGATCGCCACCGGGCACCAGGAGTGGCAGGCCTATCTGCTCAACTGGAATCGGGATTATTTTGCCCCGGCGATCGCCCAAGCGAAATCCCAACTTCTCTCCCTACCGACCTTTGCCGAGCATTCCCCAGCACCAGGAGCGATGTCTTCTGAGCGATCGGCAGCCACCAAGGCCAAGCCCACCAATGGGCAACCGACCAAAACCAAATGCCCCACCTGCGGCGAGGCGATGACCAAACTTCCCTCCCGGTCTAAGAAGATGAAAGCTAAGCACTTTCTCAAATGCTCAGGCCTAGGCTGTGGCACAGTCATGTTTTGGAATGCTCAAGCCAAACGCTACGAGCTACCTCAAGCCCAGCGCCAGGCGCTCAGTTCAGAGATGTTTACCGATCATCCCTGCCCAAAATGCGGTGCTTTACTTGAGCGCTATGCCTACACCAAGGATGGACAAAACAAAGTCATGCTGCGCTGCTCGCTCCTTGAGAATCGCCGTGGCAAGTGTAAGGAAGTCGCCTTCTTTCAAAGCCAAGGGGAGTTTTGGTCGCCTAAATTCGGCACTTTGAAGGCATCGGCTCCTAGCCCTTAAGCGTTTTCGGTGTTGCTAACTTGAAACAGGAATACGACATTGTTACGCTGCGTCCTGTTCACCTAACTGTTCAGTGAGCTTAGATCTTATTGGAGCGAGTTGATTTGGAGAGCAATCTCAATGCCTATCATCAGTTGCGGCGATCGCCTCTAGATTCTCAATGCGCTGCTTAAGCTGCTCCAGGGTTTCAGATTGAAATAGAGTGTCATGTTGGTCATAACGTAATCTTCTCAATATAACGATCGTGCTAATTACCACACCGAACACAACCGTTGATGGTAAAAAGAGCAGCTTTTGATCTTGTCCTTGACCGGTGAGCAAGATGGAAATCAGGAGCATTGCTGTTGCGTATGCCCAAATTCTAGAAATGATCGTAACGCGAACGTCTCTTTGAGTTGAAATTGTCACAGGTTCCTCCTAAGGTTTAGTTACAACACCGCGTAAAACCTAGGCTTTACCAAGTTGCATCAGAAAATCCGTAGGCTTTTTTTGATTCTAGAGTCATGTCAGCCTACTTGTTTTGCTAGTTCCAAACTCGATATCTGTTGCATAAATAGTATTGCCTTGTTGACCAATTCAGGACCCGCCTTTTCAGGTGAACCGACATCAAATGGAGGGGCGGGATCGTACTCCAGTAATAATTGAACAATCTTGGCGGTTTCCTCACCGTAGAGAATACTCGCGATCGTCAAACCGAAATCAATTCCGGCTGTCACGCCTCCACCCGTAATGCGATTGCGATCGACAACGACGCGCTCAGTTCCAACCTCAACGCCTAGTGACATCAAATGTTCGCGCATTCCCCAATGCGTTGCTGCTCGATAACCTTGTAGCAAACCCGCTTTCGCCAGAAATTCTGACCCACCACACACAGAGGTTATAAACTTTGCATTACTGCTCTGTTCTCGGAAAAACTCCAGCACTTCTGGATCGTCTACGACTGCCCGCTGTTCTAAGCCACCCCCGACACAAATCACGTCCAAAGGCGGGCAATCCTCAAAGGTGGTGTCCGGCAAAATCACCAATCCATCATCAGTGGTGATTGGGTCTAAAGTTCTCCAGATCCGATGAAGTTTGACACCCGGAAGGGCACTAAAAACTTGATGCGGTCCCACAATATCAAGCGATGTCATACCAGGATAGAAGACCAAGCCGATGATATGTTGCTTTGAATCAGTCATGAATTCATCTCGCTGTGGCGGTTGCAATCAAATCTGTCCTTATACTAGAAGTGGCAGCCGACCTCGCATAGTCCTCGATCGAGTACTCTTTTCACCGCCATGACCATTTCCCTAAAACTTTTATTTGAAGGAATTCAGCAAGCAGAGGATGAAGACGGCCTGCGATCGCAGCTTGCGCCACAAATTGGAGAGTACTTTGTTGCCAAGCGAGCGGGGGTATTTTTCTTTGACCAGCTGTTAACCGACCAAAAGTTTCAAACCGTTCTAAACCTTGCCCTATCGCTTGAACATAATCCTGTGGCGCGTTACATTGCGGAACGCCATACCCCCGTTCACGAAGGATTGGTGACAACACCCAAAGCCTGGAAATTAATCTGTCCGCGTCCAGATCACTGGCATGTGATGGCAGGCCCGATCGTCGATCGCGGTCAATTGGTGGGTGCGGTGGGGTGTACCCGCGAAAAATCAATGCTTGCTTTTGATACTCAAAACTTAGCCGATCTGAGTGCCGTCTGTTTGCATCTGTCTGCTTGGACTGCAAGTGTGCGGCTGACACGAAGCGCGGCTTTACAACCTCAGCCTCAATCATTTAGCACCAGTCGATTGACACCGCGCGAGCTACAAATTGCTGATTTAGTAGCTTTGGGGCGAACCAATGCAGAGATTGGGAGTGAACTTTGGATTACCGAGAATTCCGTCAAGCAGGCTTTGAAGCGAATGTTCCGTAAGCTAAACGTTTCGTCACGGGCAGAAATGGTTGCACAGATCTCCACGACACAACTCTATTCCTCCAAGTAACAAGCTATCTCCAACTAGCTTGATGCCAAACTCTCGCCAGTAGTCTTTCGCTTACGCCTTCTGCACTCAACTAGCTACATAACTTGTCATTAGAAAAAGTTTTCGTCTAGTGTCCCTATAGTGCAAAGAAGCGGCACTACTTGTGGTGAGACACAGTGTCTAGACTCGGCTTGGATTGAGCAGGTTTACAATCTCGCGAACAAAGCGCTCTGGCTCTAACGGTTTCGTTAAATGGGCTTGAAAGCCTGCTTGGAGCGCTTTTTCTTGGTCGATTTCGGCGGCATAGGCAGTCAGCGCGATCGCTGGCACTCTACATCCCTGATCGGGTGGGCGAGAGCGAATCTGCTGTATTAGCCTGTAACCATCCATTTCTACCATGCCAATATCGCTGACTATGATATCGGGAAGCCACTGCTCCAAAGTTTGCAACGCTTCTACACCTGAAGCAACGGCTACGACGGTTGCCCCATGCTGCTCTAGCAGAAAAGACTGAAACTCACGAGTATCGGTATCGTCATCGACGAGCAAAATTTGCACGTTATCTAAACGTGCTTCTGCACCAGATTGAGGCTGGTTTTGCTCAGAAAAAATCGGCGTTGCCTGTCGCAGGACAGGTAGCTGCACGCTAAAGGCCGCACCTTGATGCTCGCCTCTACTTTCCGCTTTGACCTTACCGCCGTGCAATTCCACAATTTGCCGCACGATCGCGAGTCCCAATCCCAGACCGCCAAATTTGCGAGTTGTTGAGCCGTCTTCTTGCCGGAAATGCTCAAACACGTGGGGCAGAAATTGCGGACTGATTCCCTTTCCTGTATCGATGACTCGAATTTGGGCGATCGCATGGCCAGAACTACTTCCGGTAGCAATTTGCCTCAGTTGGACCGTCACCTGTCCGCCATTGTCGGTGAACTTGATCGCATTGGTGAGCAGGTTCCAAACCATTTGCTGCAGTCGGGCAGCATCGCCCGAGACCGGAGCTACGTCTGGATCAAGATCAAGCGTAATTTGAATGTTTTTCGCGTCTGCCGCCAATTTCACGGTTTCACTAGCGGCAGCAATCACAAATGCCAAACTAACCGACGTCGCTGTTAGCGTGAGTTTGCCTTGCATGATGCGGGAAATGTCGAGCAAATCCTCAATCAGTTGGACCTGTAGTTTAGCGTTACGCTCGATCGTGTCTAAGGCATTAATTTGACGAGCAGCATCAAGTTTGCCGCTGCGGAGTAGTTTTGTCCAGCCCAAAATCGGGTTCAGGGGCGATCGCAATTCATGGGATAGCACCGCCAAAAATTCGTCTTTGATTTGGTTGGCTCGTTCCGCCGTTTCCCGTGCGGCTTGTTCGCGCTGTAGCAGTTCTTCTCGTTCTGCTTCGGCTTGTCTTTGGGCGGTTTTGTCCTGCATGATTTTGACAAATCCCTGCGCGTTGCCCGCTTCGTCTTGCAACGGCATTACCAAGCCACTGCCCCAAAAGCGACTGCTATCTTTTCGCAGGTGCCAACGTTCATTTTCGGCCCGTCCTTGAGTTGAAGCAATTTGCAGCTCTCGCTCGGCTTTTCCTTGTTTTCTGTCTTCTGGTGTAAAGATAATCCGACTGTTGTGACCAATAATTTCGGCTTCTGAGTATTGCAGCAAGCGTTCGGCACCGGCATTCCATTTCGTCACGATGCCATTGAGATCAAGCGTGAAGATGGCGTAATCTTTGGCACTTTCAATCATCAGGCGCAGGTGCGATTCGCTCTGACGCAATAACTCTTCTGCTTGTTTGCGAGCGCTAATGTCGGTAAACACAATCGCCACCTGATGCAGCGCTGCATCGCCGACCCGCGACAGCAAAACATCGAACCAGCGATCGAGCGTATCTGATCGCTCTTCAGTGCGGATGGACTCACCAGTACGGATGACTTGGGCGTAAAGGTCATTCCAATATTGTTCCGGTCCCGGTACGAGTTCACTTACTCTTTTGTCCGCTAGATTAGCAACACCGAACTGCCGCTCAAAAGCTGGGTTCGCTTGTAAGATACGGTGATCAAACGGCTTGGTCTCAGTGTCAAAGAGCACTTCAATGATGCAAAAGCCTTCGTCAATCGACTCAAACACCGTGCGATATTTCGCTTCAGATTCACGTAGCGCGGCTTCAGCGCGGGCGCGTTCGACAGCGGCCCAGGTTTGCGCTGCTGTCTCTTCCACCCATTGCACTTCGCGCTCTGCCCATGCCCGAGGGGTGGCCTGATGAACCGCTAGCAGCGCCACGAATTGATCCTTTTTGATTAGGGGGACATCGAGATGGGCTGCAATATCGATCGCCCGATACATGGCCTTTTCACTGTCTGTATAGTTGAGGGAGTTTGCCACGTCGGCAACGATCGCTGTTCGCCCCGCTCGATGGTCATCGGTCAAATTACGCCCAAAGTCTTCCAGACGATATTGCCCGATCAGCTCAGCAACACCGTTCGTGTAGTTTTTATGAACGCTCACGTCCTTGCCGCCCGGCAAGACTTCAGCGTAGATAACGCGGCTGGCTCCTAAGTATTCGCCCAAGATTCGAGCAGCGGTGGCTTGAATCTCAACGGCATCGGTCAGCAGGCACAGCGCATCGGCGAGTGTGACCCGAAATGCATCGGCTTGTGCAGCTTGGCGTGAGGTGGCTGTTTGAGAACCACTTTGCAATGGAACCGATGCTTGCTGCACCGGTTCGGGGCCTTGAGCTTGATTGAGTTCAGCTAGTCGACTCTGCACTGCCGTTTTCAGGCTGTTTGACCAGGTTTCGACCGCCCCTAAAGGCGTTTGTGACCAGTCGTGCGATCGCAGGAGTGTTTCTATCTCACCACCTTCAAAAGGCTCGTCGGGCATCTCCTGGTGTTGCTCTGCCCTCATGCTTTTGACTTCCTTAAGGGCAGGTATTTTCCTTGGATTGCCTGACTGCATTCCCGCAAAGCTCCGTCAGGTGACTCCGTCAACTGGGTTAGCAAGGTCTCAACTTGTCTGAGTGCTAAAGGAGAAGGAGTGGCATGTCCGTTTTCCCAACGATTGATGGTAGGGAAGGAGACTCCAAGTTGAGCCGCAAACTTCTCCTGGGTCAGTTTTAAGGTTTGCCGCAGATCTCGAATCAGTTGACCAATAGCAGGCTGTTCAATCCCTAAGTAATCTTGATGAAAAGCCAAGGCACTCACAGTTTATAAAGTCCTTTACTGCTGTCAGCCTAATTGGTTCTAGGAGAAATCTATCTATCCCTAGACGGAAGCTGTTAAACACCTCTAGAAATCCAGCGGCCAAAAATTGCTGAATAGGTTTTTGAAACCTACATGGTCCCAAAACAGCTGAATATTGTTGATTTGGAACAGCCCCTTGGCGAAACTTGCCGTGATGGCAATTTCCGCCAGGGACTGTTCGTTGCCCTCCGCCTGTTCACCGCAAAGCCTAACCCCCCAGGTAGCCGCGCCGGTGCTGGTGAAGGATAACCGGCTCTCGTTAATGGAGCTGTTAGCCGAGGCACTGATCGCCAAGCTGCTGCCGCCCCTCATGACGACGCTGGTTGTCCAGACTGCGATCGCTGCACAGGTTGCGATCGCACGGGTCAAAGCCAAGCACCTGCCTTCGCCACTAAGAAAGGGCAGATATAACAAATCCCTGCTAGGGCTTCAGAAACGCTGATAGAGGACGCAAACCGAACCTGCAAAGGAAACGATTGTACCCGCAATCTGGCAGTGCAGCCAACCGCCAATTGTAGCTCTGGCCGTTGTGCACACATTCGCTGATATCGGTGTCAGTGTGGAGATATGAGCCGATCTACACCGCCGCAGAGAAGCTGCTAAGTAACGATTTTATGCTCGACGGTTTCAACGCCGAGGTTGCAATGCCTATCTACTGACGAACTCTAGACCGCCCTGGGCCTAGCCTGCGCTGGCCCCACCAACACCACACCTACCCAGAACCATGACCGACAACACCGCAGACCTAGCCCGCGCACTGAAACAAATCGAAGTCGCCACGATGGCGATCGCCGCGACGAACCCACCTAACTGGAAACGCCCGCTTGATGCCTATCGTGATGGTTGGGTAGCTGCGATCGGGGCGATCGAGGTCGCCCACGACGACCACGGCCCCACCGTCATTTGGTGGATGGGTCATCATTACACCCGCCGCAGTGGCAGTAACCCCAAATTTGGTGCGGCGATTTGGTTCAGCCGCAGTATGGGCAAAGGCGAAGATGGCGAGGCTAGCTACGTAAGGCTAATTACCTTTGCCGACAGCCCTACACCCACAGCAGAGCCGCTGCCGGACTACGTGGTGAAAGCCCTCGATCGCAGTCATTCAAAGAGGTAGCCATCAGCGTCCTTTGCTATGCCTTAGGCAAGCCGTTTGACCGTCGCCTCACTTGCCCCAAACTGGTGGGCAATCTCCCGCTTCGATTGAGCGGTTGTTTTACAACCTCGTTGGATCTGCTTTCGAGTGAACTCGGGCAACGCTCTGAGCATTGAATCCTCTTCAGATAACGGTTCCGGCTCAGCCATCCCTAGGCTCAGCCAGGTCCAACCCTGCCCGCCAGCACTACTAGCTACCCATACCACAGCAGGTTGTACAGGACACGTTATTTGTCATCGACGACAGATAACGTGTCACTGTACAACATAAAAAAAATGTACAGTGACACGTTATTTGTCATCGGGTCAAATTAGTGTCGCCAGCCTGAATCTCTTTATTTTCAGTTGTTTCCAGTATTTTGCCAGGTGTTTTTGCTCTCTTCAGAGGTTGTAAATAAGGAACACATTGACTGTCGTCTTCCGTAAAAGTGCCACACTGCTTGTCGGCTTTCTTCAAAGCTAAAACTGGGTAAGTGACAGAATGAGTGTCGCTTTCTGCTCAAATGGCGTACAATACGTATGAACTACTCATCCCACTGATCGTAACGATTGAAGTGGGTGAGGGTTAGTTGGCTTTTTGGATTAGAGGGCTAGCTGAATGGTGTTAGATGTATCCCAAAAGAATTGGGATCAACCAATAGAAGAGGTGCTTTCTGCTCAGAGAGACCCTGATCAATCGGGAGGAATCACGATTGTTGAGCAGCTAGACGAAGAGGCCCAGCGCAAGCTGGAGGTGATTCAGTCGTTGCTAGAGCCATGCGATCGCGCTACCTATGGCGAAAAGCTGCGGGAAGCGGCTGACAAGCTGGGGTGTTCTGTTCGCACTGTGCAGCGATTGGTTAAGCGGTGGGAGGTAGAAGGGGTTTCAGCCCTTGTGACCTTCGGTAGAGCTGACCAGGGCAAGCATCGAATCTCTGAGTTCTGGCAAGACTTTATTATCAAGACCTACGAGGCAGGCAACAAAAGCAGTAAGCGCATGAAGCCGAAGCAAGTTGCCGTCAGAGTGCAGGCTAAAGCGCGTGAGGTGGGGGAGAACAACCCGCCCGGCTACAAAACCGTGCTACGGGTGCTAAAACCCATTATTGAGCGGAAGGAAAAGGCTAAAAGCATTCGTAGCCCAGGGTGGAGGGGATCAACACTGTCGGTTAAAACTCGTGATGGTCAAGATCTCTCGATCGAGTACAGCAACCATGTGTGGCAGTGCGACTATACCCGTGCCGATGTGATGCTGGTTGACCAGTACGGTAAGATTCTGGGACGGCCTTGGTTGACGACCGTTGTTGATACCTACTCACGCTGCATTATGGGCATCAACCTGGGGTTTGATGCGCCTAGTTCTCAGATAGTAGCCCTGGCCCTGCGCCATGCTATTTTGCCTAAAAAGTATGGGCCGGAGTACAAACTCAACTGTGAGTGGGGCACGTTTGGCAAGCCCGACCATTTTTATACCGACGGCGGTAAAGATTTTCGCTCTAACCACCTCCAACGCATTGGGGCAGATTTGGGATTTGCTTGCCACTTGCGCGATCGCCCCTCAGAGGGCGGCGTTGTAGAGCGGCCTTTTCGCACGTTGAATGACCAGTTGTTTTCAACCTTACCTGGATACACCGGGTCCAATGTTCAGCAGCGCCCCAAAGACACCGAGAAAGAGGCCAGCCTCACTCTGAGAAATTTAGAGTACCTGATCGTGCGATTTATTTGTGACCAATACAATCAAACCCTCGATGCCCGCATGGGTGACCAAACCCGCTTTCAGCGCTGGGAGGCAGGGCTTCCGAAGGTGCCAGAGGTGATTGATGAGAAGCACCTAGACGTGTGTCTCATGAAAGAAGGGCGTCGCACGGTGCAGCGGGGCGGACACCTGCAATTTGAGAATTTGACCTATCGAGGAGAAAACTTGGCCGGGTATGCCGGTGAGGTAGCTTCCATTCGGTTTGACCCCAATGACATCACCATGGTGCGGGTTTATCGCAAAGAGGGAGCAGGGGAGGTTTTTCTGACCCGCGCCTATGCTCAGGGACTGGAGACTGAGCAGCTTTCTTACGAAGAGGCTAAGGCAAGCAGTAAAAGCTTGCGAGATAAGGGCAAGACGATCAGTAATGAGTCAATTTTGCAGGAAACGGTGGAGCGAGATGCGCTGGTTGCCAAGAAAAGCCGGAAGCAGCGCCAGCGGGAGGAGCAGGTACTTGCGAAGCCCACAATAGCTCCTGAGCCAGAACTGATTGAAACGGATTTAGACCAGGAGGAGTCTACGGATGAGGTTGCCCTGGACTTAGATGCCTTTGAGCCGATTGATTTTGATGATATTCGTGGAGCTTGGTGAGCATGGTACAAGCAAAGGCATGGGCTGACGCCCTCGGAGAATCTAAGCCAGATGCGGCCTCGCTCCAAGAAGAAATAGCGCGTTTAAGGAAAAAAGCCATCTTGCCCCTAGAGCATGTAAGCAAGCTACACGATTGGTTAGATGGTAAACGCAAGGCAAGGCAGTCATGCCGGATTGTCGGGGAGTCTAGAACGGGTAAGTCGAGCGCTTGTGAAGCCTATTTTTACCGGCATAAGCCTAGGCAAGAAACAGGCAAGAAGCCGATTGTCCCTGTGGTATACATTCAGCCGCCGCAGAAGTGCGGATCAAGGGAGCTATTTAAGGAGATCATCGAATTCCTCAAATATCGGGTTGCCAAGGGAACTGTCTCAGATTTCCGGGGACGGGCTTTTGAGGTGCTGAAGGGCTGTGAGGTGGAGATGATCATCATGGATGAAGCAGATCGCCTCAAGCCAGAGACCTTTGCCGATGTGAGGGATTTTTACGACAAGCTGGCCATTTCAGTGGTGCTGGTAGGGACGGATCGACTGGATGCGGTCATCAAGCGCGACGAGCAGGTATACAACCGTTTTCGGGCTTGCTATCGCTTTGGCAAGCTCTCTGGGGAGGATTTTGTTAATGCGGTCAAGCTATGGGAGCAAAAAGTCCTGGCGTTGCCGGTGGCGTCCAACTTGACCGGTAAACCAATGCAGAAAATCTTGCTGGAGGCAACAGAAGGGTACATTGGCCGGATGGATGAGGTACTGCGGGAGTCGGCAATTCGTGCCCTGGGCCAGGGGCTAAAAAAGATTGAAAAGTCGGTGCTGCAAGAGGTGGCCAGGGAGTACAAGTGATGGTGGATGCAGGTATTCAACCCTGGTTATTTGAGGTAGAGCCCTTGGAGGGGGAGAGCCTGAGCCATTACTTGGGGCGGTTTCGGCGGCAAAACCATCTGATGCCGGGTGGGTTAGGGACGATGGCTAGTATTGGAGCAGTGGTGGCCCGCTGGGAAAAGTTTCATTTGAACCCTTACCCAACCCAGGCGCAGTTTGAGGCGTTAGGGAAGGTGCTAGGGCTCTCTACAGAGCGGTTGTGGGGGATGCTGCCGTCTCAAGGAGAGGGAATGCAGTGTGCGCCGATTCGGCTATGTGGGGCCTGCTATGGGGAGGATCCCTGCCACCGGATTGAGTGGCAGTATAAGTCTGTGTGGAAGTGCGATCGCCACAATCTCAAGCTCCTCACTAAATGTCCGAACTGCGAAGCCAAGTTTAAAGTTCCAGCCCTTTGGGAATGTAACTACTGTAGTCGATGTCAACTTTCATTTTCTCAAATGAAAGAGTTCCAGAGGATAGGGTAAGCCAATCTATGAACGAAACTAATTATGTAGACTGAGAACAAGTTATGACCAAATAAGTCTCATCCGTTATTCCTATACAGACCTGACATTACCAACTGGAAAAAATCCATACTTTTGTCAAATAGGACTTTGCATAAGGATCATACGACAGTGATTACTTGGGTAAAGCAGGTAGGCGAATGGTTCCCTGATGCCTACGACCCTGAAATGATTCCAGAGGTCGGCGAACTCGAAGAGTTAGAAACCTTCGTGGGCTCCCAAAAAACAAGATTTGGCTGTGGACGGCCGTTGACCATTTCAGAAAAGGAATTTTGGTTAGGTCTTAGATGACCATAGTGCTAAGACGTTTCAGCCCCTCTGGACGCGGGTCGCCAGTTGGCATTGCTACTTTTATGTCACCGACGGGTAGAAGGTGTATCCCAGCTTTATTCCAGAGTCTGCAAGTCCTACATGACTCGGGTAGAAGGAGAAAACACCCGATTACGGCACTATCTAGCCCGACTGCATCGCAAAACGCTTTGCTATTCCAAGTCTGTAGACATGCTGGCTTACTCCGTCCGATTGTTACTTCACTACCTCAAGTCCGACGATGTCCCGATTCCTTTAAGGTTCATGCCTTAATTCAGCAACGCCCGAAAAACCCATTGCGGCTGCATCGTCGCGTAGTTTGCGAATGAATATGACATACATCAATGCTGCATAGTGTAAGACTTACAATTATCAAACTGCTTCGGCCCAGGGGTAGAACTCTAGAGGTAATGATGAATTTGTTAGGGTGATTAAGAAGCTACGCAACGATGCCTATGCTGCCCTGCCCTGACTGCACCTCCGAACGGACCGTCAAGAATGGCCA